>NZ_JBBMQN010000001.1:0-1109117 GCF_038900065.1 Roseibium sp. AS2 | reverse complement strand
TTTCCTGGCCCGGCCTTTCCCCCCCCCCCGCCCTGGCGGGGGGGGGCGGGGGGGTGGGGGGGCCCGGGGGGGCCCCCCGCGGCCCCGGCCCCCCCCCCCGCCGGACTTGACATGCGGCCTAGCGCGCCGGGCCTTTCCGCTCGGCGGAGGCGGCCCACAGGTTGATGTCGGCCTCGTGGGTGGTAGCGTCGATTTCTGCGAGTTCCGCGTCCGTGAACTCCAGGTTCGCGACCGTGCCGACACAGTCCCGAACCTGCTCGGCGCGGCTGGCTCCGATCAGCGCGGTCGTGACACGGCCCTTTCGCAGCACCCAGGCGATGGCCATCTGGGCGAGCGTCTGGCCGCGTTTCTCCGCAATCGCGTTGAGGGCGCGGATCGTGGCCAGGTTGTCGTCGCTCAGGAACTGTTCCTTGAGGGATTTGCCCTGGGTGGCGCGGCTGCCTTCCGGAACACCTTTCAGGTACTTGCTGGTCAGCATGCCCTGGGCAAGAGGCGAGAAGGCGATCGACCCGACACCGAGATCGTCCAGCGTGTCGAGCAGGCCGTCTTCCTCGACCCAGCGGTTGATCATGGAATAGCTCGGCTGGTGGATCAGGCAGGGTGTGCCCAGCTCCTTCAGGATCGCAACGGCTTCCCTCGTGCGTTTCGCGTTATACGACGAGATGCCGGCATAGAGAGCCCGTCCGGAGCGCACGATGTGGTCGAGGGCCATCATGGTCTCTTCCAGCGGCGTGTTCGGGTCGTAGCGGTGCGAATAGAAAATGTCCACATAGTCGAGCCCCATCCGCTTGAGGGACTGGTCGCAGGACGCGATCAGGTATTTGCGGCTGCCCCATTCGCCGTAGGGACCCGGCCACATCAGGTAGCCGGCCTTGGAGGAAATGATCATCTCGTCCCGGTAGGGCGCGAAATCGGTGCGCATCAGCTCACCGAAGGCCTGCTCCGCAGCACCCGGCCGGGGGCCGTAGTTGTTGGCGAGATCGAAGTGGGTAATACCGAGATCGAACGCGGTCCGTGCGATTTCGCGCTTGCGGTCATGCGGCGTGTCGTCGCCGAAGTTGTGCCACAGACCGAGCGAAATCACGGGCAGC
This sequence comes from Roseibium sp. AS2, assembly GCF_038900065.1. Classification (NCBI taxonomy): domain Bacteria; kingdom Pseudomonadati; phylum Pseudomonadota; class Alphaproteobacteria; order Hyphomicrobiales; family Stappiaceae; genus Roseibium; species Roseibium sp. AS2. The sequence continues at coordinate 1,108,026 of NZ_JBBMQN010000001.1, read as the reverse complement.
CTCAGCCCCGATTTTCCGCACCGGCGGTATTCCATCGTGTCGTAGCGCGTGTCCGCTGCCGTCCAGGTCATGAGAACTCCAAATCAGGTTAGAAGACCTCTGGCCGCCTGTGGGTCCAGGGCGGCGGGCCGTTCGCAGGTCGTCTTGATATCGATGAACGCGCCGCTCTCCCCGGAGGCGAGAATCGACGTCATCACATCGACAGCATGCAGAGCAAATTCCAAAGCGCAACGGTGCGGCCTGTTTTCCAGGATCGCCTGCGCCATGTCGGCGAGACCGGCGGTCCGGTAATTGGCGTGACCGCGGTCGTTTGCCTTGGAGAACGGATGATCCCAGGCTTCTGACTGGCTGACGAAGCTTGCCTTGTCGGTCCTGCGCACCTCGCCGCCGAAGAAATTGGGATCCGGCACGTGCAGCGTGCCCTCCCGCCCATAGAGCTCCATGTTGGAATGGCCGTGCTGCCAGACATCCCAGCTCGCGCAATAGGTGATCTGGGCACCGGAATGGAACTGCATCACCGCGTGGATCGTGGTCGGTGTTTCCACCTTGATCTTTTCGCCGAAACGCGGCTCGGAGGTGATCGTGCGGTATTCGGAACCGGAGGAACTCATGGCACAGACCCGTTTCACCGGCCCGAGCAGCTGCACCAGATTGGAAATGTAATAGGGTCCGAGATCGAGGATCGGTCCGCCGCCTGCCTGGAAGAAGAAGTCCGGGTTCGGGTGCCACATTTCCATGCCCGGGCTCTGCACGAAACAGGTTCCGGAGGTGACCTGGCCGACCGCTCCCGCATCGATCAGGTGCCGGGCGAGCTGGTGCGCGCCGCCCATGAAGGTGTCGGGCGCGGACCCGACCCGAAGCCCCCTGGTCTGTGCGATCGCGGCCAGTGCCTGACCCTCGGCGACACTGAGCACGAAGGGCTTTTCCGAATAGACGTGCTTGCCCGCTTCCAGGACCCTTTTCGAGACCTCGAAATGGGCTGCCGGCACCGTCAGGTTGACGACGATGTCGATGTCGCCGGCCCCCAGAAGTCCGTCGATGGTTTCAGCGCGCAGGTTGAATTCTTCCGCGCGGGCCTTGGCCGCGGCCTCGTTGATGTCGGCGCAGGCGCGCACTTCGATGCCCTTGAAGAGCGGTGCGAGACGCATGTAGGCGGCCGAAATGTTACCGCATCCCAGGATGCCGATGCCGAGTGACTTGCTCATGAAAAATCCTCAATAGGTGCGGTAGGCGTCGATGGAGCGGCGGGCGAACCGTTCGTAGTCGGACGGTTTGTCGTGCTCCATGACGAAGAGGTCGGTGCCGGCTGCGCGCAGGGCGTCCATGAGGGTCTTCCAGTCCATGGTGCCCTGGCCGACATCGGCCCATCCGTCCTCGTCGAGGCACGCGCCCTCGGGCGCGATGTCTTTCACGTGGGCGGTGGTGATGCGGCTGGCGTAGCGCTCGATCCATTGCAGCGGGTCCTGGCCGCCACGCACGATCCAGGCGATATCCGCCTCCCATTCGATCGTGGGCGCCGCGTCGAGCAGGATGTCCATCGGCAGGCGGCCGTCCGCGCATGCGGCGAATTCGAAGTCGTGATTGTGCCAGCCGAACCGCAAGCCGGCGTCGCGAAGTCTGGCGCCGATGGCTTCCAGGCGCACGCCGATCGACTGCCAAAGGGCCGCGTCGGGCACGCGCTGTTCCGGCGGCACGGCAGGAACGAAAAGGCGGCTCATGCCGAGGGTCCTGGCCGTGTTGATGACCTTGCCGATATCGTCCTCGAACTGGTCCATCGGAAAGAAATGGCCCGAAGGCATGCTCAGGCCGTTGGCGTCGAGCAGGGCGCGAAAGGCGGCCGGGTCGTCATAGGTGCCGCCGAAGCCTTCCACCTGGGTGTAGCCGAGGCCGGAAAGCCGTTCGAGCACGGCGTCCCACGGTGTGAATTCGCGCGCGGAATAGAGCTGGAAAGAGATATCCATGATCAGTGTCCTGAAAGTGAGGGGCAGACCGGATCAGACCCGGTCTTCGGTTGCCTTGTCGAAGATATTGCCGCGGGCCGGGTCGAAGCCGAACTGGAGGGTGTCGCCCGCCGTCACGTTGGCCTGGCCATCCATCCGGATCCAGAGAACCTGCCCGGAAGCGGAAATGCGCGCGAGCGTGTCGGAGCCGAGAGGTTCCACGAGCTCGACGCGGCCCTGGAGCCGGACCGGAACATTTTCCGCGTCCGTGCCGCAGACCATGTGCTCCGGCCGGATCCCGAACCATGCCGCCCCCGCGACCGGCGGCCTGTCCAGAAAGGCATAGTCATCAAGCGGAAAGATGTTGTCGCTGGCCATGAAACACAGGCCTCCACCGGCTTCGCCGATCTCGCCGGCGAAGAAATTCATGGTGGGCGAGCCGATGAATTCGGCGACATATTTGCTGGCCGGCCGGTTGTAGATTTCCTTCGGCGATGCCAGTTGCAGGATCCGGCCGCCGCGCATGATGGCAATCCGGTCGGCAAGGGTCATGGCTTCGATCTGGTCGTGGGTCACGTAGATCATGGTGTTGTGCAGCTTCTGGTGCAACTGCTTGATCTCGACCCTGAGATCCGCTCTCAGTTTGGCGTCCAGGTTGGAAAGCGGTTCGTCGAACAGGAACACGTCGGCATCGCGCACCAGGGCCCGGCCGATGGCGGCACGCTGGCGCTGCCCTCCGGACAGGGCCGCCGGCTTGCGGTTCAAAAGCGGCTCGATCTGCAAGACCTTGGCGGCCCGGTCGACCCGCTCCCTGATTTCCTGTTTGGGCAGGCCGGCGTTTTTCAGGCCGAAACTCAGGTTGCCCGCGACGGTCATCTGCGGATACAGCGCGTAGCTCTGGAACACCATCCCGATGCCGCGTTTGGACGGCTCCTCCCAGGTGACATTGCGCCCGCCGATGAAGATCTGCCCGCCGGTCACGTCGAGCAGCCCGGCAATGCAGTTGAGCAGGGTCGACTTGCCGCAGCCGGAAGAGCCGAGCAGCACGAGGAATTCGCCCTGTCCGACATCCAGGTTGAGATCCTTCAGGACCTCGAGGCTTCCGAAGCTCAGGGAAAGGTTGTTGATGGCAATGCTTGCTTCCATGGGATCCTTCTTCAGCCTTTCACTGCCCCTGCGGCGATGCCGCGGACGAAGAGTTTTCCTGAGATGAAGTAGATGGTGAGGGGAACAAGACCGGTCAGAACCGTCGCGGCCATATTGACGTTGTACTCCTTCACCCCTTGCGTGGAGTTGACGATGTTGTTGAGCTGCACGGTCATCGGATAAAGGTCCGGCTTGGTGTAGATGACCCCGAACAGGAAGTCGTTCCAGATGCCGGTGACCTGCAGGATCATGGCGACAACGAATATCGGCAGGCTCATGGGCACCATGATGCGGAAATAGATCGACCAGAATCCGGCTCCGTCCACCCGGGCCGCCTTGAACAGTTCCTGCGGCACGGAAGCGAAATAGTTGCGGAACAGCAGGGTGAGGATCGGCATGCCGAAGATGGTGTGCACCAGGACCAGACCGCTCAGGCTGCCGTAGAGACCCATTTCGCGCAGCAGGATCACGATCGGGTAGATCATCACCTGATAGGGGATGAAAGCGCCGACGATCAGGATGGCGAAGAACGTTTCCGATCCCTTGAAACGCCAGTTGGCGAGGGCGTAGCCGTTCACCGAGGCAATCGCGATCGACAGGATCACCGAGGGAACCAGGATTTTCACCGAGTTGAAGAATCCCCGCGAGAGACCGTCGCAATTGAGCCCCGTGCAGGCCTCCGCCCAGGCCTTCACCCAGGGCTGGAACGTGACGTCCACCGGCGGTGCGAAGATGTTGCCGAGCCGGATTTCTGGCATGCCTTTCAGCGAGGTGACGATCATCACGTAGAGCGGCAGCAGGTAGTACAGGCTGACGACGATCAGCGTGCCGTAGATCATGATGTTGCGCCGCGACAGCACCTTGCGCGGCTTCCGGCCGGCCGGTCCGTCCATCATCCGGGTTTCGGTCGCCGGGCTGCCGGGCCGCAGGGCGCGGTCCGGACCGGCTTCTGCCGGTTCGCCGGCGTATTTGAGAGATCCCTTGAGGAGGTGTGGCGCCTTGGTCATTTCCGTTTGCCCCCGAATTCGAGATAGGCCCATGGCACAACAATGATGACGACCGTCAGCAGCATCATGGTCGAGGCGGCAAAGCCCTGACCGAGGTTCTGGGACAGGAACATGGCGTCATAGACATATTTCGCGGGAACCTCGGAGGCGATGCCCGGTCCGCCGCCTGTCTGTGCGACGACGAGGTCGTAGACCTTGATGATTCCCGAGGCGATCAGCACGATCGCGGTGACGAAGATGCCGCGCATCATCGGCATGACAATGAAGATATAGGTCTTCCACGTCGGTATGCCGTCGATCTTGGAGGCCTTCCAGATGTCCTCGTCGATGCCGCGAAGGCCGGCCAGCATCAGGCACATGATGAGCCCCGTTCCCTGCCAGAGACCGGCGATCAGGATGCCGTAGATGACAATGTCCGGATCATAGAGTGGATCGAAGCTGAAACTCTCCCAACCGAGATTGCGCACCACCTGCTGGATGCCGAAATCCGGGTTGAGAATCCACTGCCAGGCAAGTCCGGTGACGATGAAACTGAGCGCGAACGGATAGAGCAGAATGGTGCGGAACGTGTCTTCGAAACGGATTTTCTGATCAAGAAGCGCCGCCAGCACAAATCCGATCAGCAGCGAAAAAATCAGCGAGAGAGACCCGTAGATGGCCAGGTTCTCGATGGAGATCAGCCACTTGTTGCTGCTCCAAAGCCGCTCGTATTGCGCCAGGCCGACGAATTTCTCCCTGGGCAGAAGCTTGGAATTGGTGAAGGAATAGACGACCGTCCAGACGGTTCCTCCTATGAACACCACCAGCGCCGTGGCGATCATCGGGATCGCCGCGATCTTGGCGCTGATGTTACGGTGCCATCGTGCGGGGCCCGTTGCTGCGGCCATGCTTCACACTTCCCTGTCGATACGGTGTCCGGAAGGATTTGTTCCGGCCCTGGCGCACGCCGAACATGCTCAGGGCCGAAGGGCGGCACCGGAGGATGCCGAAAGGGCACTCCCGGTGCCCGGGTGCGGAGCGAAGGTGCGGACCCGGACCACCCGGCTTCCGCGCAGATCGCGTGAAAGCCGGGTGACCGTGTCCGGGATGCCTCAGTCGGCGTTGCCGACGATGGAGACGAACAGCGCCTGGGCGTCTTCCGCCGACATGTCCGGGTTGTTGAAGAACTCCACGAACAGGTCGTTCACCTGGGTCAGGCTGTCGGCGGACATGAGCTGGTCCGGCGACTGGATGATGTTGCCCTTTGCAAGGATGTCGAGACCCTTGCGCATGCAATCATTGGCGGCGGCAAGATCCACATCGCCGCGCACCGGCAGCGAGCCCTTTTTCAGGTTGAAGGCAACCTGAGTTTCCGGAGACATCATGACCTTTGCCAGCTCGAGCTGGGCCTTGGTGGTCTCCGGGTCGTCCACTTTCGGGAAGTAGAACGCGTCGCCGCCCGTCATGATGACCTCGTTCACGCCGAGACCCGGCAGGCAGGTATAGTCTTCCCCGGCCACCTGGTCGGCCACCTGGAATTCACCCTGGGCCCAGTCGCCCATGATCTGGCCGCCGGCCTTGCCGGTGATGACCATGGTGGTGGCGTCGTTCCAGTTCTGGACATTCGAGCCCTTGGCCATTTCGCGCGCAGCGGCGGCCGCCTCGAACACTTTTGCGGTTTCCGGTCCCGCGGCAAGTTCGGCATCCTGGTCACCGAAGATCTTGGTATAGGCTTCGGGACCCGCAAGGGCCGTCAGGATGACCTGGAAGGCCAGGGTGGTCTGCCACGGCTGCTGCCCCATTGCCAGCGGAACAATGCCGCTTTCCTGCAGCTTGCCGGAGGCGGCGGTGAATTCGTCCCAGTTGGTCGGAACCGCTACGCCGGCGTTCTCGAAGACGGAATTGTTGAGCCAGAGCCATTGCTGGGAATGAATGTTGACCGGCACGCAATAGATCCGTCCGTCGACCGTGCAACTGTCGAGCAGGCTGGTCGGGCGGACGATGTCGCGCCACTTGCCTTCCTCGGCGATGTCCGTGAGATCGAGCATCAGGCCGGCTTCGACCAGCTCTTCCGCCTGACGGCCGTGATTGAACTGGGTCGCGCCCATCGGGTCGCCACCGGTGATCCGGCTGATGATGATCGGCCGGGCGGTGCCGCCGGATCCGGCGATCGCGCCGTCGACCCAGTTGTTCCCGGTTGCGTTAAAGGCTTTTGCGAATTCGGCAACGGCGGCGGCTTCACCGCCGGATGTCCACCAGTGGGTGACTTCCAGATCGGTTGCATTGGCGGCGCTGGCCGCGCACAGAGCGGTGGTTGCTGCGAAGACTGCGCGTAGTGCTTTCATCATGTCCTCCCGTCGAACGGATCCGTCCGATTGTCCTCACTATGCGGCCTCCACCGCATTTATGCATCGATCGCATTCAATTGTATCTTTTTATGTAATCGATTACATTTATCATTCTCGGGAAACGCGCTTGTGTCAACCCGGAATGTAAGGTCAAAGGTCTCGCCAGGCGATCTCGACCCGAAGAAGAAGACGAACAAAGCTCCGGAGAGGGTCTTGAACCACAAGAACACGCGTATTCAGGATGTCGCCAGGGAGGCGGGCGTTTCCACGGCAACGGTCAGCCGGGCGCTCAGCAATCCGGAACTGCTTTCCGAAGCGACACGGGAACAGGTGTTCGCGGCCATCCGGACGACCGGATACCGTGTCAACAGGGCTGCGCGCAATTTGCGGACCCGCCGGGCCGGCGCGGTTCTCGTCATGGTGCCCAATCTCGGCAACCCGTTTTTCTCCCAGATCCTGGCCGGCATCAGCGAAACGCTCGGTGACAGGGACACATCCGTTCTGATCGCGGACACCGGGGACCGCGCGACTTTGGAAAAGCCCCTGGTGGACTATTTCCTGGACTCGCAGATCGACGGCATGATCTGTCTGGACGGCGGACTGTCACACAGCGAGATCCAGCTGTTCAGGGACAACGGCGTGTCCGGGAGAGTTGTGTTTGCCTGTGAGTGGGTCCACGGACTCGATCTGCCCTCCGTGCGCAGCGACAACGTCCGCGGTGCCCGGCTCGCCGTTCAGCACCTCCATGATCTCGGGCACCGGAAGATCGCCCATGTCACCGGTCCCGAGGACAATGTGCTCACCCACGCAAGACGAACGGGCATGCTCGAGGAAAGGGCGCGGCTCGGTCTGCCCGCGCGCGAGGAATGGATCATCCGTGGAGACTTTTCACTGGCGTCCGGCAGATTGGCGGCCCATCGGATCCTGGAGATGACGGACCGGCCGACAGCCGTCTTCTGCGCCTCCGACCAGGTGGCCTTCGGCCTGATCTCGACCTTGACGGCAAACGGTGTGCGGGTGCCCGAGGACATGTCGGTGATCGGGTTTGACGATATTGACCTGTCCGAGTTTTATGTGCCGGCTCTGACGACGGTCAGGCAGGACAGGCGGGCGCTGGGCGCCAGGGCCGCGTCGCTGTTGCTCAACTGCATTGACGTCGGCGAAGAAGGCGCCGCCTGCCGGCGGGATCCCGTCATTTTGGATGTTGAACTTGTTATCCGCAGCAGCGCGACCCGCGTTTCCGGGGCCTGAGTGCGCTCCCGGGCAGGAGCGGATCTTCCTTTGGGTCAGGTATCGGCTGCCGGCCGGTCCGAATGCCGGAGGGACGTATAGTCCAGGTGAATATGTATAGATGTGGCGTATTCTTGATATATCGCTGTGGTAGTAATGTAGGTTGTGCGTGATCGGGTTTGTTTGTCGGCAAAAAAGACCTGGTAGGTAAATATTGCCGGATAAATAGTTCAAATTGTGGTCGGAATTTGTTCATTTTTATTTCGAAACTAGAACAATAATACATATTAATGGTAATTTGTCACAATGATTTAGCGTTTAATTAACTTGAATATGCCATTCTGGATACCACACACCCGTACAATGGTGGTAATTATGCGTGGTTTTGCTTTCCGCTTGGCAGTGCTGCTCTGCCCACTTTTCCTTCTCCCGCAATCCGGACAGGCGCAATCAGGCCTCACCGTGGTCGGGACCGGCGATGGGCTTGAGATGCTTCAGGAACTCGGCAAGGGCTTTTCGGCCGCCCATCCGGACATCAACCTGGAAATTCCACCGAGCATCGGCTCTGGCGGTGGCATTGCTGCCGTCGGCACGGGAGCGGAACGCCTGGGCCGGGTCGCCCGGCCGTTGTCGGCAAACGAGGTCGAATACGGACTGGTCTACCTGCCCTTCGCCAAGATCCCGAGCGCGGTGTTCACCCACCCTTCCACGGGGATCAAGGCCTTGACCAGCGCTGATCTAGTCAGGCTCTATTCGGGGGAGATCACCAACTGGTCAACTCTTGGAGGGGCCGACTTGCGCGTGCGCCTGGTCCGCCGCGAAGACACCGACAGCACCCTTCAGGTCTTGAAGGCAACCATGCCCGGTTGGCAGGATCTCGAGTTTTCGCCCCGTTCGAAAACAGCGCACACGACTCAGGATGCCATTGCCAGCGCGCGGGACGTCGAGGGCGCCATCGCCTTCGGGCCCTATTCGCGTCCGCTCGAGGACGGCCTGACGGTCCTGGAAATCGATGGCAGTCATCCGACAGATGACGCTTATCCGAGTGCCGTGACGCTCGCGCTGATCTACAAGGACGGCACGCTGGACAGCGACATGGAGGCCTTTATCACATACAGCCGCTCAAGTGAGGCGCGTGCATCGATCCGCAACTTCGGAGGCGTTCCCGTAAGGAACTAGCGGGTAAGATCAGCATGATACGTCATTCCTCCCTTCTCTGGCACTATACTTACGGGGCCGTGTTTACGGCCATCTGTGCTTTCGCGGGCCTTATCGGGCTTGTGGCCTTTCAGCTGGAAGGGAGTATGGCGCGCCAGGAAACGGAGCTGCTGAAACTGTCTCACGCCCGCGTGCTGGAGACACTTTCGGCTGATGTGAAACTTGCCGGAACGCGTCTGGAGTTTCTGTTTCAGGACAGGCTGCGACGCGTCAGCACCTTGTCCGAGCGGCAGGATGTCGTCGCCGCGGTCGAATCGCGCAACGTGGTGGCCATGTCGGAACTTTTGGGCGCGGGCGCACAACTGGCCGACGTGGACGGACTGGTCGTTCTGGACGAAAAGGGCCGCGTGATCGGTGCCTCTTCCAATTCGATTGACCTGGTCACGCTTAATGACAGGGTCCAGCGGTTCGGTTTTTCCGGCGACATCACGGCCGCCCTGATGGAAAGTTACCCGGGGCACAGGCAGACGTTTTCGGATGTGCTGCCGCGTTCGGAGACCGGAATTTTTGTGCCTTCCGGCAATGACAATGCCCTGTCGCAGGTGATCTTCGTGCCGGTGTTCGATGAATTCGGCTACGTCATCGGCGGACTGCTGGCGCAACGCTGGCTGCGGGAGACGGAGCCCCTGCTGGCCGACCTTGCCGAAATCAATTCCTTCGAGCTGGCCATCGTTTTTGACAATAAGGTGATCTCGCGTGCGAATTTCGAGGGCCTGATATCGGATCTCGAGTTGTCGCCGACAAGGCCCAACATCGCCTACAACGGCATCCGGGTAGTCGAGTGCGGTGTTCCCCTGTTTCCGATGACCGTATGCGCCATGGTTCCCATCGAGGATCTGACCGCGACCCAGGCCGAACTGACCCGGATCGGCATCGAGGAGGAGCGCAAGATGCTCAGGTGGCTGCTCCTGTTCGGCATGCTGGCGCTCGTCGCCTTCGCCGCAGTGGCCTTTCTCCTGTCCAGGCAGATCACGCGGCCCCTGACAAACATCACACGCGTCCTCTCCGGCATTGCCGCCGGCGATTTTGAGAACCATGTCGTCGGCACTGATCGGCACGACGAGGTCGGTGACATCGCCCGTTCGGTGGTGTCGCTGCAGCATTCGGTCAAGGAACGTGACGCCCTGCGCGCGCGCGTCCATGAAAAGAATACCATTCTGCGGACCCAGGAAGCGCAGTTGCGCGAGCAGAACATCCTGTTTGACGCGGCTCTCAACAACATGTCGCATGGTCTGTGCATGTTCGACAGGGACGGCAGGCTGATCGTCTCCAATCTGCGGGTCGCCGAACTGTTCGAACTCGAGCGCGGCGCGTTGAAACCGGGCATGAACGAGGCGCAGCTTTCCGATCTCCAGAAAACCGAAGCGCTCGGTTCCGAGGCCTTGTTGCCGCACGAGGCGCGGCAGGGGCCGCAACAGCCCGGATCGTGGGCGCAAAGCACCAAGATGGAGAGAACCCGGTCGGGGCGGATTGTGCTGACCACGCGCCAGCCCCTGGCCGACGGCGGCTGGGTGGCCATCTCCGAAGACATCACGGAACGTCAGGAAGCCCGCGACCGGCTCGCGTTTCTGGCGCGCCACGACACGCTCACGGGGCTGCCGAACCGCGTCGAGTTTCGTGATCACATGGACAGGCTGCTCCAGTTGCAGAAGGCCGAGGGCGGTGAATTTGCCATTCTTTGTCTCGATCTGGACGAGTTCAAGACCGTCAACGACTCCCTCGGCCATCCGATCGGGGACGAGCTGTTGCGGCACGTCGCCGACCGGCTCAGGCTGCTTGGCGGGGAGGAGGATCTCGTGGTCCGCCTGGGAGGGGACGAATTCGCCATCCTGACCCGGCTGCATGTCCGCCCCGATAGCATTGAGGAGATTGCCGAGGCGGCGATCTGGGAACTGTCCCAGCCGTTCCAGATCGCGGATCATGAAATCGTCATCGGTGTCAGCATCGGCATTACCGTTTCCACAGGGGACGGCAGTGCTGGTGACGAACTCTTCAAGCAGGCGGATCTTGCGCTCTACCGGGCCAAGGAAGACGGCCGGAACACCCGCAGATATTTCCAGGCCGATATGGGCGCGGCGGTCAAGGAACGCCGCGAATTGATCACCGACCTGCGCACCGCGGTCGGAAACGGTGAACTCGAGCTCTATTTCCAGCCTCAGTATACGCTCGCCGACTATCAGATCTCTGGATTCGAAGCCCTGCTTCGCTGGAACCATCCCAGGCGCGGGCTGGTTTCACCGGCGGATTTCATCCCGATCGCCGAGGACACCGGCGTCATCCTGCAGGTGGGTGAATGGGTGTTGAATGAAGCCTGCAGGCTGGCCGCCGACTGGCCGGACCACCTTCGCATCGCGGTCAACCTGTCTCCCAGGCAGTTGCGCGGACATGCGTTTGGTCCGGTTCTGGTCAACGCTCTTACGAAATTCGACCTGAGGCCGGACAGACTGGAACTGGAAGTAACGGAAACCGTGCTTTTGACCGATTCCGATGAGGTTCTGGATGCGCTGCACCAGGCAAAGACCCTCGGTGTGAAGGTTTCCATGGATGATTTCGGTACGGGATATTCCTCGCTCAGCTATCTGCGGCGTTTCCCGTTCGACAAGATCAAGATCGACCAGTCCTTCGTCCGCTCGATGGCCTATTCCGAGGATTCTGTCTCGATCGTGAAAGCCGTCATCGACCTGGCGAAAAATCTGAACATGGCGACGACCGCCGAGGGCGTCGAGACCAGGGAACTTCTCGACATGCTCGCGGAAATCGGATGCACCGAGGCCCAGGGGTATTTTCTGGGGCGGCCCGTGCCGATTGCCGAGGCGGAGGCACTGATCCTCGACGCCGATCCATCGTTGAGCACCGCTGCCCAGTAGCCCTTCCGGCGGGCCGTGGCTTGTGGTTTCAGCCAGCCGATGCGGCCGAAAAAGGCGCTGAAGCCTTTCTCAGGAGGGTGCCTGCAATGGCCAGCAGGCCTCTGTCTTCCTCGGCAACGTAGAACGGATCTGCATAAAAGGTCGCGCCGGCCTGGCGTGCAAGCTCGCGCATGGCCTCGACATGGGCGGGGGCGCCCGCCGAATAGACCACATGCGCGGGCGTGAGCGGGCCGGCCAGCTCATGCGGCCGTTCGGTCCGGACGGTTTCGTTGTCGCCGTCGCCCGCCGTCAGCGTGATCGGAATGCCGCGTGCCTGCAGCCAGCGGACCGCATCGCGCATGTAAAGTCCGTCCCGCGTGCGGGCACCGGCGATCATGCGGATCTCGCGACCCGGCTGGCCCATGCCGACCGCAACCGCGATCGACCAGATCGGCGCGAAACCCGTTCCGGTCGACGTCAGCAGGATCGGTTCGGGCTGCCGGCGCAGGAAGGCGTTGCCAAAGGGGCCGCGCAGCTTGACGGCATGGCCCTTGGTGATGTCCGCACCGAGTTTCGAGGAAACGGTACTGTTCGGATAGACCTTGATGTGAAACACGATCACGTCCTGTTCCGCATCCAGGCTGAGCGGGGTCGTCGGACTGTAGTCGCGGGGCGGACAGCCTGCGAAGGTCGCCCGCAGATACTGACCGGCAAGCCAGGTGACCGGCCGCACCGTCCGAATCCGGACTTCCAGATAATCATCCTTGATCTTGCGGATGCTTTCCACGGTTCCCTTCGTGGTCCTGACGACCGGAACAGGGTCATAGGAAATCTCCGCGTCGCCTTCCAGAACGGCGAGGCACCCGAGCACCGTGTTCTTTTCACGCGTTCCCAGATCGTCCACCTTGCCGCTGAGAACCCGTACCCGGCAGGTTTCGCACTGGCCCGAACAGCAGTCATGGGGGATGACAAGCCTGCCGCCGAGGCCGGCATCGATCAGCGTGTCGCCGACATTGGCCTTGATCTTCTTGCCGTTGATTGTGACCGTACAGGTGCTGTTCGACATGAGTGGGCGTCCAGTGCGAGAAGAGTGTTTGCGGGATCAGTTGAAGGTCAGCCGCACCGGCCGCGAGTGGCGTGTGTGCCGGGTCTGGTTGTGGTCGAACACCGCCAGCCAGACATAAAGCCCGGTTTTCATGGCGAGATCCTGGGCGTGTCCGGTGTCCATGTCGCGGATCACTTCAAGTGTCCAGTAGCCGTCCCGCCACTTCGATCCACCCAGAAGATCAGCGCGGCTGCCGGAATACTCCCCCTGGATCAGCACGCCGGGAATCACCGCCCCGACCGGGATTTCGGCGTCCTTTTCCGGCGAATACGGAACGCTGTCGGCCTCGAACATCCACCATGCTGAGCCTTCATCGTCGGTCGCTTCGACCGACAGATCGACGGTTCCCATCCGCGCGGCGGTTTTCTGGTGGTCGATCGGCAGGCGCCGGACACCCACGGTTCCAAGATAGTCCGAGCCGGATTTTTTCATGTAGTTGTAGACGTAAAAGGAGGTGCCTTCGTCCGCGCTGTAGCCGGCGCTGTAGCGGCCCTTGCCTTTGGCCTGAGCCTCGTTCGGGGCCAGTGGCGTGCTGAAATGCATGTCGTCGACACGGCCCAGCATGCCGCCGCGCGAGGCTTTCCACTGCCACACATCCAGCAGGCTGCCATCTGTCGTGTAGTGAAGGCCGCGGTCGTGAAGGGCCGCCGGTTTGTCGCCGAGCGGTTTCGGGCCCATATGGGTCGATCCGCCGCCACCAAAGGTGTCGGTCCTGGAAAACGCGACGGAAAACTTGTCTTCGTAGTAGGCGGTTTCGTCCGAAATGTCAGCGCGGTTGTTGAGCATGTGCCAGCCGTCCTCGCGCTTGATCAGCGGATGCCGCTTCAGCGACCGGGTCGCGTCCTGCCAGCGGAAGGCAAAGGCGATCTTGTCGCCGACCTGCACCGCGCGGATCTCGACCGTCGACGTGCCCGCGCCGTCGAGGTTCGATCCCTGGTGCGTCCTGACGAACACCGGCCTGGCATTGGCCCAGGTCGTGTCGCTCAATTCGCCGTCGAGCTCGGGCAATGCATCGGCCCGGGCAACCGTCAGATCGCCCCGCGTGCCGAAATCGATGGTCACGGCCGCTGCGAGAACGACCGCTCCGACCAGGAGGGACAGCGCGAGCGGATGTGTGGCCATGCCCGGAAAACGGCGCAATTTCTGCGGCCGGAACAGGCGCAGTAGCTGCGACAGGCCGCCGTAGGCATAGTGCAGGATCACGTGTGCGCCGATATAGGTCAGCACCACCAGGGCGGAAACGTAGTGGGCCGTGATCCAGAGGCCGCCATGGCCGAGATACAGCAAAACACCCGTCACCGTCAGCGTGAGAACGGCGGCAAACAGGACCCAGTAGGCGATGACATTCACCGCGGCGAGGCGCAGCCTGGTGTTCGCCGGCAGCGTCAGGACAACAATTTTCTTCGACGACACCCGCCGTTTCAGGCGCGCCAGCGACATGTAGGCCGCATAGGCGAAAATGAGTGCAAGCACGAAGATCGCGGACACATAGTGCCAGGTCCAGATCTCGCCCTGGGGCAGGATCGGTTCGAAGAGCGTTGAAAACCAGGCCCCTTCCGCGTCGCTCGACAGTCTGAGGCCGGTCAGAAGACTGACGAAGATCGCGACCACAAGCGTCCAGTGCAGCACGATCGTGCCGATATCGCTCCGGACCCCGGAGGCCCGGTCCCTGGGTCTGGCGGCATTGTTCGGGGGAGCGGATTTCGAGGAGCCGTCGCGACCGCTTTGGCCAGGGGCTGGCGAAGATGTCACCTCGATCGTGCGATCAGTCACTTGGTCCGTCAACTTGGCCTCCAGGCTCCCGCCTTGCGATCGGTTCTTCGCGATCCACATTCATTCGAAAATTTAATACAAGTTGAATGCAGAGTAACAAGATAGCATTTTTCAGAAAAAGTGAAGCAAAAAGACAAAATTCAAAGGGCATCGAACCTGCCTTCGAGCATCAAGGCAGGCGTAAAAACTTACTCTCCGTAAAGTAGTAGTAAAACTTGTATGAAATACATGTAAATTGCGATAAATGGAAAATTTCCGGAGATGCGGAAAATCGACAAAGAAGATTGAATGTCGATGATTGGTAACGGCAAGATTTTGTTCTGGCGTCAGTCAACGACGGCTCGGCCGGTCGGCATCAGGCCGCCAGACTGGGCGCGACGGCTGAACATCGGAAAGCCGGAAGAATTGTCTTGGGAGTCCACGGTCAGTTGGGACGGCTTTCCCCACGTGAAAGTGCCTCAATTCATCTTGCTGAAAAAATAACCTTGACCAATCACATGGCAGCTTTCTAGATTTTCTTGACCATTTGGTCAGTGCGGGCCGTCGCGAAGGCAAAAATGCCCAGGCGCCCTGTTCCGGCCAAGACGCCAGGATGCCGTGAACGCAAGAAAACCGTTCGACGCGGCTCCGGCAAAAGGTTCAAATACCAGAGACGGGCTGCGTCGGACCGGCACAGCCCATAACCAGTAGGGGAATGGCAATGAAGGCATTGAAAAGTCTGGCGCTCGCATCGATTCTGGGCGCAAGCCTGACCGCGGGCGCGGCACAGGCCGCCGACGAGCTGACACTGCAGTTGAAATGGGTAACCCAGGGTCAGTTCGCAGGCTACTATGTGGCCAAGGACAAGGGCTTTTACGACGAAGAAGGCCTTGATGTCACGATCAAGCCGGGCGGTCCCGACATCGCACCGCCGCAGGTGATCGCCGGCGGCGGCGCCGACGTGATCATCGACTGGATGCCGTCGGCACTGGCGTCGCGCGAAAAGGGTGTGCCGCTCGTCAACATCGCGCAGCCGTTCAAGAAATCCGGCATGATGCTGACCTGCCTCAAGGAATCCGGAATTACCTCGCCGGATGATTTCAAGGGCAGAACCCTCGGCGTCTGGTTCTTCGGCAACGAATATCCGTTCCTGTCCTGGATGAGCCAGCTCGGTATCGCGACCGACGGCAGCGATGGTGGCGTGACCGTTCTGAAGCAGGGCTTCAATGTCGATCCGCTGTTGCAGAAGCAGGCCGACTGCATCTCCACCATGACCTACAATGAATACTGGCAGGTGATCGATGCCGGCATTCCGGAGGAAGACCTCATCGTCTTCAAGTACGAAGACCAGGGTGTCGCGACACTGGAAGACGGTCTGTATGCGCTGGAGTCCAGCCTTGAAGATCCGGAAATGGTCGACAAGCTGGCCCGGTTCGTCAAGGCGTCGATGAAGGGCTGGGCCTATTCGGCCGAGCACCCGGAAGAGGCCGCCGAAATCGTCCTTGAAAACGACGCCACCGGCGCCCAGACCGAAAAGCACCAGATCCGCATGGTTGGCGAGATCAACAAGCTGGTCGACGGCTCCGACGGCACACTCGACATGGAAGCCTATGAGCGCACGGTGAAGTCGCTGCTGGCCGGCGGCTCCGACCCGGTCATCACCAAAGAGCCGGAAGGCGCCACCACGACGGCTGTCACCGACAAGCTCTGAGCCTGTCCTCAGGACTGCAACACGAAGCCGCCCCATCGGGCGGCTTCACGCTTTCCGGTCCACCTTTGCCGGACAGACCTCCGGTTTTCATCAGGGCGTGCCGTCCGGCCCCTTGCGCACGACCAGCCAGACCATGGCGCCGATAAAGGCGAAGGTGCCCAGGTTCAAGATCGTATCTGTAAAGTCACCTGTTAGCACGGACGGTCTCCTTTCGCAGGTCCACGATCAGCGCGCGGACCAGACAGGCAAGCAGGAGCACCGTGATGAACACGAACGGCAGCGCTCCCAGAGAAATCAGGGTTTTCATGGCCTTGGCGGATCCGGACAGGATCATGGCCGCGCCCAGCACACCCAGCAGCAGGCCCCAGGTGACCTTCACCCGGACGCTCGGGTTCTGATTGCCGCCGGTGGAGAACATGCCAAGCACGAAGGCAGCACTGACGACACTGGTCACGATGAACAGGAACGCTGCGGCGATCGTCGCAAGGGTGGTCACGGTGGAAAACGGCAACCGCTCGAGCAGAGCGAAGGTCATGCGCTCGACATTGGTCTGCGTCATGGCCAGCAATTCGCCCCGGCCTTCGAGTGCCTCGAAGATGCCGATCCCGCCGAAGGCCCCGAACCAGATCGTGGAGAACAATGTCGGCCCGACCAGGACACCGAGCACGAACTCCCGGATGGTGCGACCCTTGGAGATCCGGGCGACAAACACGCCCACGAACGGCCCCCAGGCGATCCACCAGACCATGTAGGTCAATGTCCAGTCCTGAAACCACTTGCCGGTTTCGGTGCCATAGAAAGTGAAGGTCTCAAGGCCGCGCGGGATAACGACGGCGACATAATTGCCGATGCCGCCGATGATCGAATTCATCAGGAATTCGGACGGGCCCATGATGATGACGTAGGCCACGAGCGCGATGGCAAGCGCCATGGCGATATTGGAGAGCCGGGCCATTCCGCTGCCGAGATCGACCAGAAGCGGCGGGATATAGGCGGCGATCATCAGAAGAAACACGGTGATGATCAGAACCGGTCCGGCTGTCTCGCTGCCTGTGAGAACGGAGATACCGTCCGCGACCTGGTAGACGCCCATGGCGACGGATCCCGCAACGCCGATCGCGATGGCGGTAATCGCCATGAAATCGGAAAGCCAGCCAACGACTTCCGCCCACATCTCGCCGGGGAAAAGGTTCTTCAGCGGCGCGCTGACCAGCATCGGCGTCTGCCGCCTGAAGCTGAAATAGGCAATGGTGAGGGCGGTCGTTCCATAGACGGCCCAGGCGTGAATGCCCCAGTTGAAATTGGCGGCCAGCAGCGCCTGTTCGGCGGCGAGCGGTGTGGGCAGCGCCTCCTGTATGACGTGAAAATGGGTCAGCGGCTCGGCGACGGCCCAGAACAGCAGGCCGACGCCCATGCCGGCGGCGAACAGCATCGCGATCCATGTCGGCGTGGAATACTCCGGCCGGTCCCAGTCCTCGCCAAGGCGGATATCTCCCACCCGGGTGAACACCAGAGCGAGGCAGAACAGCAGCATGATCGTGACGGAGAGCATCACGAACCAGCCTCTGCTGAGGAAATACTGACTGACGATGGCACTGGCGATCGCCAGCAGCCCTGCGGGGTCGATGACACCCCAGAGGCCGATCAGGGTGCACAGGCTGATCGAGGCCGTCAGCAGTATTCGAGACGATTGCATGTCGTGTCCTGATGTTCAGGTGTGAGGGCCGTACACCTTCGCGCTTCGTCCCCGCATAATCAATCCCAACCGTTTGAGCCTGCGGCAAGGCGTGTCCGGAAACCTTCGGAACAAAACTTCACCCAGAAATAGCAATGATTCTGATACACGTATAAATGGCAATGCCCTCGTCAAGATTGCCGAGGGCAGAAAATTAAGCGTTTTTCGGGCAGAATAGATGGCTTGCACCACAGACGGGCTTTGGAACTGACATGCGGGATCTGTCTGCCGGGACGGCAAAACTGGAACGGGATTTCGTTTCCGAAAAGAAAGCCGATCTTGAAACCGGCCGTTCGGCATCCGCAATCTTCGGATTGTCGTCCAGTCTCGTGGTTCTGTTGATGTTCTGCGCCGTCATTTTTTCCTTTGGCCTGGTTCTGTTCAAGATCGTCGTGGCTGAACGTGCGGCAGCGCAACGTGAAATCAGTTCGGTCAGTCGTGTCTTCGAAAACCACAAGTTGGCGCTTCTGAAAGAAATGGAGCGCTATGCCGCGTCCAATGCCGCCTATGTGCATATCGAAACCAGACGTTCGGAGGCCTGGATCAGGGAGCGTTTCGGCGTCGACATGGCGCTGGATTTTGTGCAGGACCAGACTGTGCTCGTCGATGGCGGCGGGGCGGTCATTTTTGCAGCAGATCATTCGGCCGCGAACATGCCGGACTATTACGTCCAGAAGATCGGCGGGCGGATAGAAGGGATCCTTGCGAAGATACGCGCCAATTACCTGGCCACTCTTGTCAGGTCCACGTCCGGCGGAATCCGGTTTGCCGGAAATTTGTCGGATGTTTCCGGTGTGAAAATTGTCGAAATTGATGGCACGCCGCACATCGTCACCGCGTTCGCGATCGTGCCCGACCCGGGCGGGATCGAGATGGTGGAGGCGCCGCCGAACATCCTGGTGTCCACTTTCGCGATCGACGCAGCGCATCTGAACCAGTTGCTGGCCAACCTGTCGCTCGACAACCTGACTTTCAACAGACAGATCCCGGACGGAATGATCGGTGTTCCGCTCGCAAATGACGGCGGCACGGCTCTGGGATACCTCGCCTGGTATCCCGTGAGCAGGGCATCGGCGATCATCGTGTCCTCGATCCCCATTCTGGCCATCTCCCTTGGCGTCATCCTCGCGATGGCCATGATCGCGCTGCGGCAGAATGCCAGGGCCAAGCTCAGGCTCGCGCAAAGGGAACGGGAGGCACGATATGCGGCCAATCACGATTCCCTGACCGGTTGCGCCTCCCGCGCGTACCTGCACTCTGTCGCTGCGAAACGGCTGGCGCTGTGTGCCGAAAGGGGCACGGGGGCGTGGCTCGTTTATATTGACGTCGACAATCTGAAACAGGTGAATGACATTCACGGGCATTCCGTTGGGGACCGTCTGATCATTGCGCAAGTCGAACGCATCCAGCAGTCGCTTGGACCCTATGATCTGCTCGGACGCATCGGTGGCGACGAATTCCTGATCCTGACGGAACGGTGGGAGAGCGAGGCGGAAGCCCTGGCCGAGATCGAACAACTGTTCAGCGCTCTGCGCAGGCCGGTGGAAGTCGAGGGCAAGCGGATCGGCTCGTCCGCAAGCGCGGGGGTTGCAAGGTTCCCCGAGCATGGTGAGACACTGATCGGCATGGTCCGCGCGGCTGATATTGCGCTTCAGCGCAGCAAGAAGGAACAGAAAAACACCTTTCGGATGTTCGATGAACGGATGGACGATTTCCTGCGCGAGCAACGCGAAATCAGTGTCGAACTCGATGCGGCCCTCAGGAACGAGGAGTTCGAGGTCTTCTACCAGCCGATCGTGACGGCCGGATCTGACGAAGTTGCGTCGTGCGAGGCCCTGATCCGATGGCGTCATCCGCGGCGCGGGCTTGTCTCGCCGGCCCTGTTCCTGCCCGTTGCCCAGGAAGCGGGGCTGATGCCGGAAATCGGCGCCTGGGTCCTGGACCGCGCGCTCCGCGATGCGGGCCAGTGGCAAACGGCGGGTATTTCGGTCAATGTCTGCACCAGCCAGATCCAGGCGCCGAAATTTGCCGAACAGGTCGGCGCCTTGCTGAGAAAACACGGGTTTCCGCCGGACCGGCTGGTGCTGGAAATCACCGAAGATCTGCTTCTGGAGGAAAATCCGCTCACGCAGGAGACCTTCCTGAAACTGCGCGACCTGAATGTCGGTCTGGCGATCGACGATTTCGGAACCGGCTATTGCAGCCTCAGCTATCTGCACAAGTTCAGGTTCGACAAGATGAAGATCGACCGGAGTTTTGTCTCACGCATCGGTCAGGATGAAGAGGCCGACCTGCTGGTGCGGTCCTTGCTGGGGCTGGCAAAGGTGATGGGCATGGAGACCGTTGGAGAGGGCATCGAAACCGAAGCGCAAAAGGCGTTTCTGGTCGACGAGGGCTGTGACTATCTGCAGGGCTTCCTGTTCAGCAGGCCGCAGCCGGTCGATGACCTGGACCTCCGGCGCCACACGCAGGTCGCGACCGGCTTGCGGGTGATTTGATCAAAGGTCCGGCCTGTGACCTCAACTGTGCCCCGACTGTGATCCCTCCGGCGAGTGTTCGGAATGAAAAACGCAGGCAAGTTCCAAACCTGCCTGCGTTTCTTGTGACCGGTCCGATTGACCGCCTATTCGGCAGCTTGCCGGACGGCCATCGGATTGTTCGGATGGGATGTCCAGTTGGCGTAGTCTTTCTCGACCGGCTTCTTCGTGCGCGGATCGATGCTGCCGGCGGCCATGGGGTCCAGGGTGATGCAGTTCTCCACGGGGCAGACGTTGACGCAGAGATTGCAGCCGACGCATTCCTCGTCGATGACCTCGAATCTGCGGACGCCGTCGACCATGCTGGTGATCGCCTGGTGGGACGTGTCCTCGCAGGCAATGTGACAGCGGCCGCACTGGATACACAGATCCTGATCGATCTTCGCCTTGGCGATATAGTTGAGGTTGAGATACTGCCAGTCGGTCACGTTGGGCACGGCGGAGCCGATGAACTGGTCGACTGAGGTGTAGTTCTTCTCGTCCATCCAGTCGCTGAGGCCGTCGATCATGTCCTGAACGACCTTGAAGCCGTAGGTCATGGCCGCTGTGCAGACCTGGACGGTACCGGAGCCGAGCGCCATGAATTCCGCCGCGTCGCGCCAGGTCGTGACGCCGCCGATGCCGGAGATCGGCAGGCCGTGGGTTGCCGGATCACGCGCGATTTCAGCCACCATGTTGAGCGCGATCGGCTTGACGGCCGGACCGCAATAGCCGCCATGGGCGCCCTTGCCGTCGACCGTGGGCGCCGGAGCCATCATGTCGAGATCGACGCCGACGATCGAATTGATGGTGTTGATCAGCGAGACCGCGTCCGCCCCGCCGGCACGGGCGGCCTGGGCAGGCTTGCGGACATCCGTGATGTTCGGGGTCAGCTTGACGATGCAGGGCATGCGCGAATGCTGTTTGACCCAGCGTGTGACCATCTCGATGTATTCGGGTACCTGTCCGACCGCGGAACCCATGCCGCGTTCGCTCATGCCGTGCGGGCAGCCGAAATTGAGCTCGACCCCGTCCGCGCCGGTGTCCTCGACCTTGCGCAGGATGTCGATCCAGCTCTGTTCCTCGCACGGGACCATCAGCGATACGACGAGTGCCCGGTCCGGCCAGTCCCGCTTGACCTGCTTGATTTCGCGCAGGTTCACCTCAAGCGGCCGGTCCGTGATCAGCTCGATGTTGTTGAGGCCGATCAACTCCCGATCCTTGCCGTGGATGGCGCCGTAGCGCGGTCCGTTGACATTGACGACCGCCGGGTCCTCGCCCAGCGTCTTCCAGACGACGCCGCCCCAGCCGGCCTTGAAGGCGCGGACGACATTGTATTCCTTGTCGGTCGGCGGCGCGGAGGCCAGCCAGAACGGGTTCGGCGATTTGATGCCGATGAAATCAGTACGCAAGTCAGCCATGGGAACTCTCCCTCAAAATACGGGGCGCCGAACGCCTGGTGGTATCAGGCGCTCAGGGCGGCGTTGATGCTTTCGGCGGCAATCTTTCCGTCCTCGACGGCGGTGACCGTCAGGTCCTCGCCGCCGGACACGCAATCGCCACCGGCCCACACATCCGAAAGGCTGGTCCTGCGGTCGGCATCGACCACGATGCGGCCCTTTTCCAGGTCCAGCGCCCCGCCGAGATCTGTCTGCACCAGCGTCTGGCCGACGGCCTTGAACACCATGTCCGCGGGCAGCGTGATGGTTTCTCCCGTCCCGGCCAGCATGCCGCTCCGGTCCTCGGTTCGTTCCAGCTCGACCGCGGTGACCGCGCCATTCGCGCTGACCAGCGCCTTCGGCTGTGCCCAGGTCACGATCCTGACGCCATTGGTCTGGGCCAGATGCTGCTCATATTCCGAGGCGTTCATGCGGTCCTGGCCGCGGCGGTAGGCGATGGTCACATCCTCCGCGCCAAGAAACCTTGTCTGAACCGCGATATCGACAGCGGTCATGCCGCCGCCGATCACGACGACACGGCGGCCGACAGGCAGCCGGGAGAGATCGGTGGCCTGACGCAGGTCGGCGATGTAGTCGACTGCATCGAGCGCGCCGCTCATGTCCTCGCCGTCGATGCCGAGCGCGTTGACCCCGCCCAGGCCGATGCCGAGGAAGACCGCGTCGTATTCGGCGCGCAGGCCGGCCAGATCGAGCGTGTCGCCCAGGCGCATCCCGGTTTTCAGCTCGATGCCGCCGATGGAGAGAATGAAGTCGGCTTCCCGGGCGGCGAAATCGTCGACCGACTTGTAGGACGCGATGCCGAATTCATTGAGGCCGCCGGCCTTGTCCCTGGCATCGAACAACGTGACATCGTGGCCGTGAACCGCCAGGCGGTGGGCACAGGAAAGCCCGGCCGGACCGGCGCCGACAACGGCGATCTTCCTGCCCGTCGGCGCGGCGCGGGTGAACGGCGTGGTGTCGTTTCCGGCCATGTAGTGATCGGTGGCGTAGCGCTGGAGTTCACCGATCTTCACCGGCTTGCCTTCCGCCACTTCGCGCACGCAGACCTGTTCGCACAGGGTCTCCGTCGGACAGACGCGGGCGCACATGCCCCCGAGGATGTTCTGCTCGAAGATCGTCTTCGCCGACCCGGTCGGGTTGCCGGTCGAGATCTGGCGGATGAATTGCGGAATGTCGATGCTGGTCGGGCAGGCCTGCATGCAGGGCGCATCGTAGCAAAAGTAGCAGCGGTCGGCTTCGACCCGTGCCTCATGCGGTTCCAGCAACGGGTGCAGGTCGCTGAAATTGTCAGCGTATGCGTCCTCAGGCAAGCGCCCGGCGGCAATATCGGAGCCGGCTTTGGTCTGGGTCATGGAGATCTCCGGAAGGTTGGCGATCGTTTTCTGGCGCGGCCGCCTTCGTTGGTCGAGGAAGCTCACACCGTCATTGGAAGAAAATTTGAACAGTTAGTCAAATTTTTTTTGGAATGATTATAAACTTGAGAAAAATAGTCATAAATAAAGATGCCGATAAAACAGCAGCTTAATCGAAAAACATGCAATTGATGAAATTAGCGCCATGGCGCGGAATCCGGCTCTGGATCAGGCCAAACGCCGGGAATGCGTGCGGTTCGGGCGCATTGCGGACAGGCTCAGCACTACAAGCGTGGCCGGCCAGAATACCGCGGCGACCAGATCCCCCATCAGCTGGAAAGGGTTGCCGGGGCGGCCGGCCCGGACCCTGGTCGAGGCCACGATCAGATAGACAAGCGTGACGGCGCCATACATCACGGCTCCGGCGAAGAAAGCCAAAAACATGTCAGTCACCCATCTTCATGGTACCCGGGCCCATATCTCCCGGGTCGCGTCCTTTGCCCCGCAGTCTATCCCGCAGCACATCTATGGAATAATTGTGACCGCTGCCCTCCCGCGCCTGTAAAAACCGGGTCAAGGCATCCGCTGCTGTGGAGGAATGGGGATAAGTTCCGCCATGCCTGCCGGGCGAAGACCGGAATTTCGGGCCGGGGCAGGAGCGCGCCCGCCAGCAGCAGGGGGCGCCCCTGCCGCGGGTCCCGAGCCGCCGGATAACACGGTAATTCCGCTGGTGAAGGGTCTCGCGGCCATTGACGCGTGCGTTCGCCCGCACACAAAAAGGCATCGGCCTGCGGACATAATGATGCTTTTCATGTGCCGCTGACTTGCCTACGCCATCAAGACCGGATCGCGGGATGACGAGTGGGGCGCAACAGATGGCAAAGCAATTTTTCTGGAACGAACTGAATGCTGCGGATTTTGCCGGGCTCGATCCGGAGCGTGTCATTGCCATCCTGCCAACCGCTTCGACGGAACAGCATGGGCCCCACCTGCCGATCGCGACCGACGTGGCCATTGCGGACGGAATGCTGGCTGAAACGCGCAGGCAGCTTCCGGACGACCTCGACATTCTGGTGCTGCCCGTCCAGGAAATCGGCAAGGCGAACGAGCACAAATACGGACCGGGCACTCTGTCCTTCGGTGCCGAGCTGCTGATTCCGATGTGGACCGCCATCGGTCAGAAAGTCTTCGAGGCGGGCATCCGCAAGATGGTGATCGTCAATTCGCATGGCGGCAACACGGACATCATCAGCATTGTCTCCCGGGAACTGCGCGTCCGGTTCGACATGGCGGTCCTGGTGACCCATTGGGGACGATTCGGCCATCCGGAGGGTCTCATCTCTGCTCACGAATCCAAATTCGGCATTCACGGCGGCGAGGTCGAGACGTCGCTGATGCTCCATTTCCGCCCGGAACTGGTGCGGATGGACAAGGCGGAAAACTTCGTGTCGAAGGCCGAAGACATGCTGAAGCAGTCGAACTACATTCAGCCGACCCCTCCGCACGCTCTGGCGTGGATCGCCCACGACCTCAATCCGGCCGGTGTGGTCGGCGATGCGTCGAAGGGCACGGCGGAGAAGGGGGCGGTGATCAGCGCGTATCAGGCAGGCCGCTTTCTGGAAATGCTGCGCGATTTCGCCAATTACCCGCTCGCCGGCCTTTACCGCCCGGACTGATCTTTCGCGCGCGCACACGGCTCGGTCCAGCGCCGTCGCCTCTCTGTTCCCCCGGCATTTGGTTTCTCCGGCCTTGCGCCCCCGAAGTTTGCTTCCCCGGCCTTGCGCCCCCAAAGTTTGTTTCCCCGGCCTTGCGCCGGGGTCTAGGGGCAAGCCTTGGGGCAGGTCCGGGACGGCGCGGAGGAGCGGTTTGGTCTCTGGCTGCACAGCCTATCCGTGAAGTGCCGGTGCCGGAAGCGTTCCGCCGGCGAGGAGGTGTCAAACCGGCAGGCTGCCCTCTTTCTGCAGTTCCTCCACCTGTGCGACGAGTTCCTGAATCAGAAACTCGATGAACAGGCTCGTCGCCGCATCCGCCGAGGCGCGTGCACGGGTGAACAGCTTCATCGGCTGATGCTGGCCCCGCGCCGCGTTCAGCGGGCGGAACACAAGTTCGCCCCGCCGGCATTCCGCGATCACGTCGAGTGGATTGAGCAGACTGATGCCGATGCCGCGCCGGACCAGCTGGCGGACGGTTTCCGAAGAATTCGTCTCCAGGACGGGTTCCACCGGGATCGGGACGGAGGACAGCACGAGATTGATCACGTCGCGCAGGCTGGTGCCCGACTGGGCCAGAACCAGACGTTCCTGAACGACGTCGACCAGGTCGACCGGCCCGGTTTCCTGCGCCAGCCTGTGGTCGGGGGGGAACACCGCGCCGATCGGGATGTCGAAGGTCGCCAGCGTGCGCAGACCGGGCGTCGTTGCGATGTTGAAGCCGAGACCGATATCGACCTCGCCGGTGAGGACCGGATTGACCGTCGTCGTGCCGCCGTCGCTGCGCAGCTTGATGTGCACGCGCGGGTTCTTCTCGATGAATTTGGAGATGATTTCCGGCAGCGGGCCCGAGGCGAGCCCGACCGTCGTCGACAGCGACACCTGCCCCGCCTGCGGCATCTTGAGCGCCCGTATCCGGGTTTCCAGCCGCGCATAGTCTTTCAGGACGCTGCGGATATGTTCCACGCAAAGCTCTCCCGCCGCGGTGAGGCGCAGTCCGCGCGGCAGCCGCTCGAACAGCGGAACCCCGAATTCCTCTTCCAGCGCAAGGACCTGGCGGTTGATGGCCGAGGAGGACACATTGAGACGGTCTGCCGCTTTGCGGATCGATCCGGCGCGTGCAATCTCGTCAAGGTAGATCAGCTTGCGCGAGTGGAGCAGGGCCAAGGCGTGCCTCCTTTTTGGGCATGTGGCATAATTGAACGCCAGAAAAGGCAGAGATGACAAAAAGGCATCGCTGCGGGCGAATTTTGATGCTTTTCAACGCGCACTACAAGAGCTCAACTAAAGCTGAAAATATGCGGTTTCAAGGCAATTTGCTTTACTGGAGGGTATCAAATGACAGTTTTCCCATCCGCGAAGACACTTCTCGCGGCTGTTCTTCTCACCGGGACCGCTGCTTCCCACGCAGTCGCCCTGGACGAGGTGACCTACGGCACCAACTGGCAGGCGCAGGCCGAACACGGCGGTTTCTACCAGGCCGTCGCCGACGGCACCTATGAAAAATACGGTCTCAAGGTGACGATCGCGCCGGGCGGCCCGCAGGCCGCCAATGACGCGCTGCTGATCTCGGGCAAGATCGATTTCTACATGGGCGGAACCCTGAAGGGCTTCGACTACGTCAAGCAGGGCATTCCGCTGATCAATGTCGCCAGCATGTTCCAGAAGGATCCGCAGATCCTGACCACGCATCCGGATCAGGGCATCGACACGTTCGAGGATCTTGCCAAGCTCGAAACCATCTACATGGGCAAGGACGGGTACGTCACCTACTTCGAATGGATGAAGAAGAACTTCGAAGGCTTCTCCGATGCCCAGTTCAAGCCCTACACATACAACCCGGCGCCATTCATCATCAATCCCAAGGCGGGGCAGCAGGGCTACCTGACCTCCGAACCCTATGAGATCGAGAAACAGGCCGGCTGGGCCCCGAAAGTGTTTCTCCTGGCAGATGCGGGGTGGACCCCCTATTCGACGATGATCACCACCTCCACGTCCCTCGTCGAGGAAAATCCGGACCTGGTGCAGCGGTTCGTCGATGCCTCCGTCGAAGGCTGGTACAACTACCTCTACGGCGACAACGCCGCCGCCAACGACCTGATCAAGGCGGATAACCCGGAAATGACCGACGGTCAGCTCGCCTATTCGCTGGAAAAGATGAAGGAATACGGCATCGTCGATTCCGGCGACACCCTCGAAAAAGGCATCGGCTGCATGACCGACGCGCATTTCAAGCAGTTTTTCGACACGCTGGCGTCGATCGGTGTCGTGGAGGCTTCCCTGGATTATTCGAAGTCCTACACGACGGAATTCGTCTGCAAGGGTGTCGGTCTCGACCTGAAGAAGTAAGATAGCCCTGACGACAGACAATCCGCTCCGCGCTTGCGTGCGGGGCGGCCGCCTCCAGATACAGAGTTCAGTATGGCCATAGCCGAACAGGGCAGCACACACGCCGGCGCACCGGCGGCCCGCAGTCCCAGATCTTCCCGTCCACTTGTCGCCATGGACACTGTTTCAAAGGTCTTCTCCAACGGCACAGTTGCGCTCTCGGGCATGTCGATGACCGTCCGTCCGGGAGAATTCATCAGCCTGCTGGGGCCCTCCGGCTGCGGCAAGTCGACCGCTCTCAGGATCATCGCCGGTCTCGGCGGCATCTCCGAAGGCGCCATCGACTGGCCGAGTTTCAGGATAAATGCGCGCGGCCTGCCCGATGGAGACATCGGTTTTGTGTTCCAGGAACCGACGCTGATGCCCTGGCAGACCGTTTTCGGCAACGTCTACCTGCCGCTGCGCCTCAATGGCATGTCGAAAAAGGCGGCGGCCGGCCGTATCGACGCAGCGCTGGAAAGCGTCGGCCTCAAGGATTTTCACAAGGCCTATCCGCGGGAACTGTCGGGCGGCATGAAAATGCGCGTGTCCATCGCCCGTGCCCTGGTGACGGAACCCAAACTGCTGCTGATGGACGAACCGTTCGCGGCCCTCGACGAGATTACCCGCCAGAAACTGAACGACGATGTTCTGGATCTGTGGAAGACAACCGGGATCACGGTGATCTTCGTGACCCATTCGGTCTACGAATCGGCCTATCTGGCCAACAGGATCGTGGTGATGAAGGCCCGCCCGGGCCGTGTCCATGCGGATTTTCCGCTGCACACGAGTCTTGAAAGGGATGCCGAATACCGCGTCTCCGAAGAATACCGTCAGGCTTGCGCAGAGGTCTCCGGCATGCTGTCCGAAGCCATGGGAGGCGAGGAGCATTGACGATGTCTTCCACCACTGAAACGGCCGATCGCGTGCCGGCAGGCGGGGCGGCCGGCACCGGCCAGGAGCCGGTCCGCGCCCGCATCCCGGCAGCCGTCAAGCTGCCGACGAAGGAGAGCGCCGCCGCGGCCAAACGCCGGGACCGCGTCCTCACCATTCTCGTGCCTCTGTGTGTGATCGGTGTACTGATCGGGCTCTGGCAGGTCATGGTCACGGTCAATGACATCCCGCCTTACATCCTGCCGGGTCCGGGGCTTGTGCTGAATTCGCTGCTGACCGACTGGCCCGTGCTTCTGCCCGCCCTTTGGGTGACGACAAAAATCACGCTGGCCTCCCTGGCCCTGGCGCTGATCGGCGGCGGCGGCATGGCGATCCTCCTCGTCCAGTCGCGCTGGATCGAGACCGCGCTTTATCCCATCACGGTGATCCTGCAGGTCACGCCGATCATCGCGGTCGCGCCGCTCATCCTGATCTATGCGCCGACGACCCAGTCCGCGCTGCTGATCTGCGCGTTCGTGGTCGCCTTCTTCCCGATCCTGTCCAACATGGTCCAGGGCCTGAAAAGCGTCGATCACAATCTTCTCAACCTGTTCGAGCTCAATGGCGCTTCGCGCTGGCAGACGCTGATCTACCTGAAGCTGCCGGCCTCCCTGCCCTATTTCATGACCGGGCTCAGGATCGGCGGCGGACTCGCGCTGATCGCCGCCGTCGTTGCCGAATTCGCCGCCGGATCCGCCGGGGCGGGCTCGGGTCTTGCCTTCCGTCTTCTTGAGTCCCAGTTCCGTCTCAATATTTCCCGCCTGTTCGCCGCGCTCTTCCTCCTGGCCAGTCTGGGTGTGGTGATCTTCGCGATGACGTCCTTCATTTCCTGGTGGACGCTGCATCGCTGGCACGAAAGCAGCCTGAAGCGGGAGAACTGATGGTGCTGGATCTTCCCAGAAGCGACAGGTTCGCGCTGCGCGCCGCGACCCTTCCCGCAGCCGTGGTGCCCGGATTTTCCGGTCCGACGGCAAACGGGCTCTGCAGCGCGGATCTCATCGTTGCGCAAGGAAAGATCGAGGCGGTGCTTGCCGCCGGCATGGCACCTGCCGGGATCGAGGGCCCGGACCTGCGGCACAAGATGGTCTGGCCCTGCTTTGCCGACATGCACACCCATATCGACAAGGGTCATATCTGGGACCGCGAGCCCAACCGGACCGGTGATTTCGAAGGGGCGCTGGCGGCGGTGCGGACCGACCGGGAAGCCAGCTGGACGGCGGACGATGTCAAGACGCGCATGGAGTTCTCGCTGCGCTGCGCCTATGCCCATGGCACCGGCCTGCTGCGCACCCATATCGACAGTCTTGCGCCCCAGCACCG
Organism: Roseibium sp. AS2; assembly: GCF_038900065.1. Lineage (NCBI taxonomy): Bacteria > Pseudomonadati > Pseudomonadota > Alphaproteobacteria > Hyphomicrobiales > Stappiaceae > Roseibium > Roseibium sp. AS2. The sequence goes on along the minus strand of NZ_JBBMQN010000001.1, from coordinate 1,078,352 downwards.
GATCTCGTTCGAGGTGTTCCGTGACATGCGCGCGCGCTGGAAAGACCGGATTGCCCTGCAGGCGGTGGCGCTGTTTCCGATCGACGCTCTGGACGATGAAGCCTATTTCGCCGACCTGGTCTCGGTGGTTTCCGCGAGCGGTGCCTTGCTGGGCGGCGTCACCTATCCGATGCCGGATCTCGACCGGCGGCTGGATGTCCTGTTCCGGACAGCATCGGACAACGGGCTCGATCTCGATCTCCATGTCGACGAAACCCAGGATCGGAATGTCCTGACGCTGCGCGCGATCGCCGAGGCCAAGCTGCGCAACAGGTTTGAGGGCGCCGTCACCGTCGGCCATTGCTGTTCGCTGGCGCGCCAGGACGACAGCACGGCGGAGGCCACGATCGGCAAGGTCGCAGAAGCCGGCCTTTCCGTGGTCTCGCTGCCGATGTGCAACATGTATCTCCAGGACCGTCAGCCGGGACGCACGCCGCGCTCGCGCGGCATCACCCTGCTGCACGAGTTGAAAGCGGCCGGCGTGCCGGTGGCCGTCGCCTCCGACAACACCCGTGATCCGTTCTATGCCTACGGCGATCTCGACATGGTGGAAGTGCTGCGCGAAGCCGTCCGGATCGCGCATCTGGACCATCCTCTCGATGACGCGGCCACGGTTGTCACGTCGCTGCCGGCCGATATCTTGAAGGTGCCGGAGGCCGGGCGCATCGCGGCCGGGCTGTCCGCCGATCTGGTCATCTTCAACGCCCGAAGCTGGAGCGAATTTCTGTCCCGTCCGCAGGCGGACCGCATCGTGATGCGGAATGGCATGGGCATCGACCGCCGCCTGCCGGATTATTGTGAACTTGACCCGCTGATGAGAGGCTGATCATGGCCGACTACGAGAAGATCAAGGCCGAACTCGACGGCATCGCCGTGGAAGACAATCCGCGGCTGGTACAGGCCAAAAGCCGGGATTTCTACTGGTATTCCCCGATCCTGAAGAACCAGCTCGACAATGTCACCGGCGATCTTCTGGTCTCTCCGAAGGATGAGGGCGAGGTGATCCGCGTGCTCAGGACCGCCTTCGCCCATGGCGTTCCGGTCACGCCGCGTGGTGCAGGCACCGGCAATTACGGCCAGGCGATGCCGCTCTCCGGAGGTATCGTGCTCGACATGTCGAAGATGGACGAGGTCAGGGAAATTGCGCCGGGCCGCGTGGTCTGCGGACCGGGCATCGTGCTGGCGAAACTCGACAGGCAGACGAAGGAACACTCCGGTCAGGAGCTCCGGTTTCATCCATCCACGGCCCAGACGGCAACAATCGGCGGCTTTATTGCCGGCGGGTCCGGCGGTGTCGGGTCCGTGCATTGGGGCGGCCTCCGGGATCTCGGCAACATCCTGCGCTTGCGCATCGTCACGATGGAGGCGGAGCCCCGCGTGATCGAGCTGTCCGCCTGGGACCTGCAGAAGGTCAGCCACGCCTACGGCACCAACGGCATCATCACGGAAGTCGAGATGCCGCTGACGACCGCCTACGACTGGGTCGACGTCATTGTCGGCCATGACACCTTCATGGATGCGGTGGTCTTTTCCGACAGGCTGGCACGCAGCAACGGTCTGTTGCTGAAGGAAGTGGCTCCGATTTCAGCGCCGATTCCGTTCGACTATTTCACGCGGCACAAGCCCTGGCTGAAGGAAGGCGAGGCGGTCACCGTGCTGATGGTGGCACCGCATTCCATGCCTTCGGTGCTGGCCCTGGCCGAGCGGATGAAAGGCGAGGTCCGCTTCCGCTCCGACGAAGTCGAGAGCATGAAGGGCATTCCCCACGCCTATGAGCTGGCATGGAACCACACCACGCTCAGGGCGCTCAAGTTCGACAATTCCTTCACCTATCTCCAGACCCAGTATCCGGGTCCGGATCATGTGGAGCTGGTGCGCAAGACGACAGAAATGTTCCCGGGCGAAATCTTCGGCCACCTGGAATTCCTGCGTTTCGACGGCCAGGTCCAGTGCTCCGGCCTGCCGCTGGTCCGCTACACCACCGAGGAACGGCTGGAGGAAATCATCCGCCTTCATGAGGACAACGGCTGCCGGATCTTCAATCCGCACCGCTATACGCTGGAGGAAGGCGGCATGAAGCAGACCGACCAGGTGCAGCTCGCCTTCAAGAAGGAGACCGATCCGAGGGGCCTGCTCAATCCGGGCAAGATGATCGCCTGGGACAATCCGGATTTCGATTTCAATTCGGGCAAGAATTACCTGTTTCCGGGCCTTCAGGCCTTTGCCGAGGCATAATCCATGCGTGTACTGGTTGTTCACTCCCACCCGCAGGAGCAAAGCTTCGGCCGGGCGCTTTATCAAAGGACCTGTGAAGGCCTTGAAAAGGCGGGCCATGAGGTCGACGGCTGCAACCTCTATGAGGAAGGCTTCGATCCGGTCCTGTCGGCGCATGACCGGGACATCTACCATGACGTTCCGGAAAACCGGCAACGGGTCGACGCCTATTGCGAGCGCCTCAAGGCCGCCGAAGGTCTGGTGATCTGCACACCGGTGTGGAACTTCGGCTTCCCCGCCATGCTGAAAGGCTATTTCGACCGGGTCTGGCTGCCCGGCGTGTCCTTTGATCTGGAAGACGGCAAGCTGACGCCCACCCTGCGCCACATAACCAAGCTCGCGGCGGTCATGACCTATGGCGGCAGCCGGTGGCGGGCCTTCCTGGTCGGCGACCCGCCGCGCAAGATCGTCACAAGGGTCGTCCGGGCGCAGATCAAACTCGGCGCCCCCGTCAGGTACCTTGCCCATTACGACATGAACAACGCGACACCGCAGACCACCGGCGCGTTTCTGGACAAGGTCGGGCAGACGATGGAGCGGTTCTGAGAGAGCGGTTCTGCTTCAACGCGCCAGCGCAGCAAGACCGCAAAACGCCGATTGGCCAGAAGCTTGCGTCTCGGTCATCAGAGCGACCCCTGATAAAATGTTAGGCCGTGGTGTCTGAGCGAATCCGAATCGGCCTTCCCCGCCTCCGAGCGGGGATCCAATCCACTTCGGAGCCTGTTGCGATGGACACTTCCTCCGCGCCCTGCCGCTCTGGAAAAGATTGGATCCCCGATCAAGTCGGGGAAGGCCACGAGGGGGGGCCAACTTGATGTGACTGGAAACGCGGGGACCGGATCTGTGTGAGCATGGCCGGGGTGGGACGCGTTTTGCGCAGCCGGATCTCTGTCCCGGATGAGTTTTCTGCACCAGCCGCAAGCTTGTCTCACCCGGCTAGAAAACCTTCGCCGCCGTCACTTCCACCTCGACCACAAACTCCGCGCGGGTGAAACCGCCGACGATGAGCAGGGTCGACACCGGCTTGAGCGCACCGGTGTAGCGGTCGCGGACGGCCATATAGGCCGGGAAATCTTCCCGCTTGGTGACGAAACCGGAGATCCGGATGACATCCTCGAACCCCATGCCGGCCTCTTCCAGGATGGCGCCGATGGCCTCGAAGCAGATTTCGGCCTGTGCCGTGACGTCCGGAGGGATGGTGTCGTCCGGCCGAATGCCGAGCTGGCCTGACGTGACCAGCAGGCTGGCGCCTGCCGGCACCAGAAGACCGTGGTTATAGTCCCCGAAGGGCGTGCGCACGGAAGGCGGATTGAAAACGGTTTTGTCGTGGGGACCGGCCATGGTCACGAAAACTCCAAAGCATTGAATGTTCCCGGCATTTTCAGGCAGATTGGCCGCAATGTCACCCTTTGAAACGCGGCCCGGCCACGCCTATTCCGGATACCAGAGCCTGGCCTTTTCCGCGCCGCGTTCGATGATCACGTGACTGTTGGCGAAGACACGGTAGGCGTGGCTCCAGTCCCCGTCCGGCCATTTGATGCGGATGTTGGCACGTTCGGCGACCCCGAGGCCGAAATGGACGAACCCCAACTGGCCGGAGGCATGCCCGGCGCCGATCTGGATGTCCTTCACCCGTGTGTGATTGCCGGTCTTGACGCTGATCCGTGCCCCGACCGCGCGTCGGTTGGACTGGCCCGGCTGGCGGATATCGACCGCGAGCCAGTTGCCGAGCGGTTTCGGCGCTTCCGCCGTTCCCTGCCCGAGGTTCCGGAACAGGCTGACGGGCGCGGCCCGGTTGACGACGACCAGATCCAGCAGCCCGTCCGAATTGAAATCAGCCAGGCCCGCACCCCGGCCGCGCCGGTCGAGGCCGATGCCGGCAAGTCCGCCGGCTTCGGTGAACCGGCCGTCCCACTGGCCGATCAGAAGATTGTCCGGATCGACGGCGGCGAAATCCGGCATCGCCTCGACATTGCCCTTGGCGATAAACAGGTCCCACAGGCCGTCATTGTTGACGTCCTGGAATTCGGAATGCCAGCCGGTCGAGGGCTTGAGGTCCTCGCCCTTGTAGGGGCGGTGGGCGGTAATCCCGAGATCGAAGGCGATGTCCTGGTAGACCGGAACGGTTTCGTCCGTTTCCGCGTCCAGTTTCTGCAGCTTGGTATCGCCCATGCTGGTCAGGGCGTATTCGGGAAAGCCGTCGACATCGAGATCGATCGAGGCGATGCCCATGCCCCAGATCTTGAGATGCTGCCAGCCGTCGGACTTGCGGTATGGCCTGGGCGGGCGGCCCGCAGGCACGGCCCAGAGCTGTTCCTCGCCGCCGCGGTAATAGTGCCGGTCGTTCGAGACCCGGAGCGCGGCTTCGCCGGACCGGTTCCAGTCGGTGAACAGGATCGACAGCGTGCAGAACCCGGGCGACAGGCGCGTCGGCTCCGGATAGGAGGCGCTGCCCTCCGCCGTCTTGTCCGGCCGGAACAGGAAATTGTCGTGGCAGGTGCCCCAGGGCGAACCGGGTGCGGAGCGGTCGACATAGTTGCCGAAGGCCAGTGTCGGATAGTCGAGGTCCGGCTCGAACGTGGCCGAGAACGCGGTTGTCCAGTCACGCCCGCCATCGAAGCCGAGAGCCCGGTTGGCCACCTCGAAGCGGCAGTCCCCCTTGCCCTCGAGCAGCAGGTTCTCACCCAGGCGTAACACCGCGAGATCAGGCACGTCGTCATTGTTGAAGTCGAGCGGATACGCGCCGAGGACCCGAACCGCCTGCCGTTCGTTCATGCCGGTCGGCAGCGCCGTGAAGGTGAGCGGTCCCGCCGTCGGGCTGCCGTTTTGAAAGAGCTGCGCCGGGTTCCTGCCGCCGGCCAGGAACAGGTCCGGTCGCCGGTCGCCGTTGCAGTCGAAAATGGCCGCGCCGCCACCGACGAAGAATTCCCAGGCCCCGTCATACCTGTGCTCGATGCCCGCGCTCCCAGCTTCCTCCACGAAGGAAGGCACCGGTGCGAGGGAGGCTTCGGGTACGCTGTCCTGAGCCAGACCCGGGGACGCTGCGAGCAGTGCCGGCAGCATGACGGAAAGTTTGAAGGCCGCACGGCTCATTCGGCAATCTCCAGACTGCGCAGGAAGGCGACGATGGACTGGCGGTCGGTCTCCGGCAGTGCCGCATAGGCCTTGCGGCTCTCCGTTGCCTCGCCGCCATGGGCCAGGATCACTTCACTGAGTGTGGTCAGGTCGCCGCGGTGGCCATAGGGCGCCGTGCTGCCGATGCCCCACAGTTCCGAGGTGATGAAGACATCCCTGGCGACAAAACGCTGCGCCAGCAGTTCGTTGCCGAAGGTGTCGTTCTGTGCGTCGGCGATCCTGTGGCGCTTCAGATCGCCGTAAAGCGGCACCAGAACCCGGCCCTGTTCGTCGCGCGGCAGGGCCTTGACCCAGTCCAGCGTGCCGAGATCGTAGACCAGCGGCGTGGCGACATCGCTCTGGCGCAGGGTGCCGGCAGTGTCGTACGGGCCCGGGTCCTGAAATTTGAGGGAGTCCAGCGGCAGGGCCGGAATGTGGCAGGACGTGCAGCCGATCTCGCCGAACAGGGTCTCGCCCTGGCCGGCGGCGCTCTGCCACAGATCCGGCAGGTCCTGTTTGCGCCCCGGTGCGGGCAGGGTGGCCTGCCACGCGACCAGCGCGGAGATCTGGCCCGGTGTCATTTCGTTGCTGTGGCCGTCGCCGTCGAAATCGTCCGTGCCGGTCCAGGCCGCGCCGAACCGTTCCTGTGGCTGAATGCCGTGGTGGGCGTTCATGGCGTTGACTGTGAACTGGCGCAGGGAGGCAAAGACCCCCTTCTGGCTGAACGGGCGCAGGGTCAGGTCGTCGTCGATCCCGTCCAGGCCGGACACGTCGAGCGTGCCGTCCGGAAAGGCCTTCAGCGATCCGAAGGAAACCCCTTTCGCTTCCAGAGCGATCTCCTCCGGCCGGCCGCTGGAGCGCGTCTTTTCCAGGACCGATTGCCGCTGGATTCTCAGCTCCGCCGTCATTTCACGGGCAAGCAGCTCGATCAGGCCCGCGCCCTGAAGGGCGTTGGTATTGCGTTCGTTGGAAAACTGCGGATCGATCGTGTCGAAATCGGCGCTCTCGAAACCTTCGGAGACGAAGACATTGGCCGTGAAGGCGCCGGCACCGCCGATGACGGGTTCATTGTGGCAGGACGCACAGGCATTGGCATCCATGCCGGCAAGCCGCTGGAAGGCGAGGTGGGAGCGGCGGCGCACCTTTGTCGGCACGATGGCCCCGGTCGCATCCGGCCGGCCCGCGCCGTCCAGCGAGGTGAACTTGGCCTCGAAAAGCCGCTCGCCGATCGGCTGCAGCACCGCGACGGGATCTTCTCCGGAGGCTGCCAGAGCCTCGATGTCGACGTCCTCGACAAGGACGCGTTCACTCCAGGGAAGAACGGGAGGTTCGGCGCCGGCCGCTCCGGCCGGCATCAATGCGACCGCAAGCCAGACGACCCCTGGCAGGAAGTTTCGCGGGCTCATGCCGGGGTCTCCGGACCGTCGCTGGGCGCCTCACGATCGGGGGAACTGGGGGAACCGGTCTCCAGTCCGAGAAAATCCATGTCCAGCCGTTCCATGGACTGGGCGATCAGCCCGCTGCGGATGAGGTTCTCGTTCCAGGGCATCACGTCGAGGGTGAAATTGTGCCTCAGGTCAGCGACCAGAGCATCCTCGAGCCCTTCCCACATGCCTTTTTCCATGAAGGCGAAGGCACGCATCGCGGCGCCCGTCAGCACCACCCGCTTCGGGTCGATCATCGCGATCATCCGTGCAAGACCGTAGCCGAGGACCCGGCCGGCCTCGTAAAAGGCGTTGCAGGCATCCGTGTCGCCCGATCCGGCCAGCGCGATCAGCCGGGCCAGGCCGTCGACACCGGCCTTGATGGTGACGGGATCGGTGTCTTCCGGCAGGTGCGAGGCGGCCCGGACCAGCGCATAGTCGGACAGGTAGGCCTCGATGCAGCCTTTCTTGCCGCACCGGCACAGCGCGCCGTCCGGCAGGTGATTGGCGTGGCCGAATTCGGCGGCGGTGCCGCTGGCGCCGGAAAAAAGCCGGTTGTCGAGATAAAGACCCATGCCGACGCCGTAATCGAGCATGATCACCGCGAAAGTGCCGCTGTAGCGGTTCGGGTCCGACCAGTGCAGCGCCTCGGTGATCATGTTGGTATCGTTGGAGATATGACAGTCGGCACCGAATGCCTCATGCAGCGGACCGACGATCGGGATCTTGCGGCCGGCAAAGGCCGGGCTCCAGGCGACCATGCCGGTTTCCGTTTCGACAACCCCCTGGGCGGCGACGCCGATCTCCCGGACGCGGTCCGGGCCGATGCCGGCTGTCTGCAGGAACAGCCTGATGGCTTCGGTCAGCGTGTCCGGAAAGCTCGACGCGTCCGCGGATGCCGTGTCGAACCGCAGGCGCTCTTCCGTCACCACCTGACCGGAAAAATCGACCAGCGACAGGTCGATGCTGTTGACGGCAAGGCGAACCCCGACGGTATAGACCGCTTCCGGATTGAGCTTCAGCAGCGCGCGCGGCCGGCCGCGCGCCAGCGGTGCCTTGGGCTCTTCGCTTTCCAGATTTAGGATCAGCCCCTGCTCCAGAAGGTCCGACGTGATCGCCGTCACTGTGGCGGGGCTCAGGCGGGTTGCCTGCCCGAGGTCGATGCGTGCCATCGGGCCGTTCCGGCGCAGGGCCTGTAGAACAATACTGCGGTTCTGGCGCCGGATCTGATCCCGGTCCGCTTTGCGTGTCATGCTCGCTCAGCTCTTCCCTCGGTGTTTCCTCAGTCCCGGGTTTTTCCCGGCGTTTCCGCCCTTTTTCGGAAGATCGCGCTCCCGCTGGGCAGAGTTTTGTAAAACCATGTTGACAGGAGCAGCGCTTTCCTGCAACTTTTTTTCGGGGACCAAAAAAAATAGCAACAAGGTTGTCCTATCTGAAGGCGTCTCCAAAAGTCGCTTCAACATACAAGTATATTTCGGTGCGGCCGATCGACGTGAGCTGCGCCACCTGGAGGAAACATCGCAATGCGTAAAATCACCACTTTGCTGGCGGGCGCCCTGCTGTCCGCAACCGCAGTAACCGTAGCCAGCGCGGAAGACATTGTCGTCGGCGTGAGCTGGTCCAATTTCCAGGAAGAACGCTGGAAGACCGACGAAGCCGCCATCAAGGGCGCGCTGGAAGCTGCCGGTGCGAAGTACATCTCCGCCGATGCGCAGAGCTCGTCCGCGAAACAGCTGTCCGACGTTGAAGCGCTGATCGCGCAGGGCGCGACGGCTTTGATCATCCTGGCCCAGGACTCGCAGGCCATCGGCCCGGCTGTTCAGGCCGCAGCCGACGAAGGCATTCCGGTTGTCGGTTACGACCGTCTGATCGACGATCCGCGCGCATTCTACCTGACCTTCGACAACGTCGAAGTCGGCCGCATGCAGGCACGCGCTGTCCTGGCCGCCGCGCCGAAGGGCAATTACGTCATGATCAAGGGCTCGCCGACCGACCCGAACGCGGATTTCCTCCGCGGTGGTCAGCAGGAAGTGCTCCAGTCCGCGCTTGATGCAGGTGACATCACCATCGTCGGCGAAGCCTACACCGACGGCTGGCTGCCAGCGAACGCACAGCGCAACATGGAACAGCTCCTGACGGCCAACGACAACAAGGTCGATGCGGTCGTGGCGTCCAACGACGGCACCGCCGGCGGTGTTGTCGCCGCGCTGACCGCGCAGGGCATGGACGGCATTCCGGTGTCCGGCCAGGACGGCGACCACGCCGCTCTGAACCGCGTTGCACGCGGCACCCAGACCGTGTCCGTGTGGAAAGACGCCCGCGAACTCGGCAAGGCAGCCGGTGAAATCGCGGTCTCCCTGGCGGGTGGCAGCGAGTTGTCCGGTGTTGACGGCGCGGCCGTCTGGACGTCTCCGTCCGGCTCCGAGCTGACCGCCAAGTTCCTGGCGCCGCTTCCGGTCACCAAGGACAACCTGACCGCCGTCGTCGACGCGGGCTGGATCTCCAAGGAAGACCTGTGCCAGGGCGTGGAAAACGGTCCGGCTCCCTGTAACTGATAAGAACGCGTACTGAATACGGCCCCGGTTGATGGAACCGGGGCCGCTCCAACAGGGACGGCCGCAAGAGCCGCTCTCCGGGATGGGCCACCCGATGCGAAAGCGTACTGGTCTCCAAGCAGGAGTAACCTCGATGTCCGACACCGCACTGTCGGGGCAGAAAAGCCCGACAGCACGAAACTTGTTTGCCGCATTGCAGCTCGACACCCGGTTTCTTGGCATGATCGGAGCGTTCGTCGTTCTGTGCCTGGTGTTCAATGTGTTCACGGATGGCCGGTTCCTGACACCGCGCAACATCTTCAACCTGACGATCCAGACCGTGTCCGTCGCCATCATGGCGACAGGAATGGTGTTCGTCATCGTCACCCGCCATATCGATCTGTCCGTGGGTTCGGTCCTTGCCACCATCGCGGCGGTCATGGCGGTCGTCCAGACCGATTTCCTGCCCGAAATCCTGGGTCTCGGCCACCCCGCCAACTGGATCCTGGCGATCCTGGCCGGGGTCGTCGTCGGTGTCCTCATCGGCGCGTTTCAGGGCTGGATGATCGGCTATCTCGCCATTCCGGCGTTCATCGTCACGCTCGGCGGCCTGCTGGTCTGGCGGAACGTCGCCTGGTTCATAACATCCGGTCAGACGATCGGCCCGCTCGATGAGACCTTCACCAAGATCGGCGGCATCGGCGGCACCATGGGCGAAACCGGCTCCTGGATTTTCGGCGTACTGGCCGTCGCGGCCGCATTGTGGCTGCAGATCGCCTCGCGCCGCCGCAAGGCCTCCCACGGATTTCCGGTCAAGCCGGCCTGGGCCGAAGCGGCCATGGCGATGATCACCGCCTGTGCCATTCTCGGTTTCGTCTGGGTCCTGAACGCCTATGACATTCCAAAGGCACGGCTGAAGCGCATTTTCGAGGCCAGCGGCGAGACCCTGCCGGAAGGCCTGACAATGGGCTACGGCATTCCCTATTCGGTGGTCCTCCTGATCGTCGTGGCCATCGTCATGACGGTGGTTGCCCAGAGAACCCGCCTCGGCCGGTATATTTTCGCGACCGGCGGCAACCCGGATGCGGCGGCACTGTCGGGCATCAACACCCGTTTCCTGACCGTCAAGGTCTTCGCCATCATGGGCGGGCTGGCGGCACTGGCAGCGGCTGTGGCCGCCGCCCGGCTCGGCTTTTCGACCAACGACATCGGCACCCTCGACGAACTTCGGGTGATCGCGGCTGCGGTCATCGGCGGCACGGCCCTGGCCGGCGGGATCGGAACGATCTATGGCGCGATCCTGGGTGCCTTGATCATGCAGTCCCTGCAATCGGGCATGGCCATGGTCGGCGTGGACGCGCCGCTTCAGAACATCGTGGTCGGCACCGTGCTGGTCCTCGCCGTTCTGGTCGATATCATCTACCGCAAGCGCACGGGAGACTGAGCGATGGCAACACCTCTCGTAGAACTGAAAGACATGAGCATCTCCTTCGGCGGAGTGCAGGCCGTCGACCGGGTCTCCGTGGATCTCTACCCCGGCGAAGTGGTCGGACTTCTGGGCCACAACGGCGCTGGCAAGTCGACGTTGATCAAGATGCTGTCCGGTGCCTATCGGGCCGACAGCGGCGAGATCCGCATCAACGGCGAGGAAGTGCACATTCATTCGCCGCGCGACGCGCGGGCACAGAATATCGAGACCATCTACCAGACGCTCGCGCTGGCGGACAATCTCGATGCGGCGTCCAATCTGTTCCTCGGACGGGAACTGACCTCGCCGCTCGGCTTTGTCGACGACGATGCCATGGAAGCGGAAACCCGCAAGATCCTGGGCAAGCTCAATCCGAATTTCAGCAAGTTCCACGCACCCGTGAAAGCCCTGTCCGGCGGCCAGCGCCAGTCGGTCGCGATTGCCCGGGCGGTCTACTTCAACGCCAAGATCCTGATCATGGACGAGCCGACGGCGGCGCTCGGGGTTCACGAGACCCAGATGGTGGCCGAACTCGTCCAGGAACTGAAAAAACAGGGCCTCGGCATTTTCCTGATCAGCCATGACATTCATGACGTGTTCCAGCTCTGCGACCGGATCGCGGTGATGAAGAACGGCCAGCTTGTGGGATCCGCCCGCACCACGGATGTGACCGACGACGATGTGCTCGGCATGATCATTCTGGGCAAATGCCCGGAAGGCGCGACACCCGGACCGGGCGCCCTTGTGGACGACACCGTGCTCGGCTAAACCGGATGGCTCCGCGGGCTGCTGTCCGCGGAGCTTCGGCTGTCCGGGCGACGCCGGATGGCATTGTTCGGCAGGAACAAGACCCTGTGCCGAAATCTCGGAAAACGGGCCTCGGCATTCTTTTTTACTCTTCTTGAGGAACGCACCTCATGTACATCGGTCTCGATATCGGCACGAGTTCGGTCAAAGCCATTCTCCTCGACGAGGACCAGGCACTGATCTCCTCCGCGACTGCGGAGCTGACGGTGGAACGCCCTCATCCGGGCTGGTCCGAGCAGGATCCGGACAGCTGGTGGACGGCGTGTGAAACGGTTCTGGACGCGTTGAAAAGCCGGGCCCCGCAGGCGATGGCCGCGGTCAGGGGCATCGGCTTGTCGGGACATATGCACGGTGCCACCCTGCTGGACGATGCCGGCAGGACCTTGCGGCCGTGCATCCTCTGGAACGACGGCCGGTCCGGACGGCAATGCGCCGAGCTGCAGGCCGTCGAGCCGAAGTTCCTGACGCTGGGCGGCAATCTGGTGATGCCCGGCTTCACGGCGCCGAAGCTGCAATGGGTGCGCGAAAACGAACCCGACATTTTCGCCCGGACAGCCATGGTACTGTTGCCCAAGGACTATGTCCGCTTCAGGCTGACCGGCGAGTATGCGGGCGACATGTCCGACAGCGCGGGCACGCTCTGGATGGATGTCGCGAAGCGGGACTGGAGCGACGACCTTCTGGGGGCGACGGGACTGACCCGTCGCAACATGCCCCGCCTTGTGGAAGGCTCTGAAGCTTCCGGCATATTGAAACCGGACCTGTGTGCCCGCTGGGGTATCGACGGGGCGCCTGTTGTCGCGGGTGGCGGCGGAGACAATGCCGCCTCGGCGTGTGGTGTCGGGGCCGTCGATCCCGAATCGGCCTTCGTCTCGCTTGGAACATCCGGTGTTCTGTTCGTCACCAACGACAGGTTCTCGCCCAATGTCGAGGGGGCCGTTCATGCCTTTTGTCACGCGGTGCCGGACACATGGCACCAGATGGGGGTCATCCTGTCGGCGACCGACAGTCTGAACTGGCTCGCCGGAATCTTGCGCAAATCACCGGCGGATCTGACCGGTCTGCTCGATCGGGTCTCCGGCCCGTCTCCGGTCTCTTTCCTGCCTTATCTGGGCGGCGAGCGAACGCCTCATAACGATGTCGATATCCGCGCCGGCTTCCTGGGCATTTCCCACGAGACCGGCGAAGCGGAGCTGACCCACGCCGTGCTGGACGGCGTTGCCTTCGCGCTGATGGACTGCATGCAGGCCTTGAGCGTCGCGGGCACGAAATTCGACCGGGTCCTTGCTGTGGGCGGGGGCTCGCGGTCACGGCTCTGGCTGGAGATTATCGCCAGCCTCTTGAACGTCACGGTGGACGTGCCGGTCGATGGCGATTTCGGCGCATCGCTCGGGGCTGCCCGTCTCGGCCAGGCCGCGGCGCTCGGCACGACGGAAGCGATCTTCGCCAGGCCGGCGCTCAAGGCCAGTATCGACCCGGTACCGGCCCTGACGGAAACCTATGCCGAAGCCTATGGCCAATGGCGCAAACTTTATCCGGCGCTCAAACAAGCCGGTTTTTGAGGAGACAGAAGATGAGCACTGGTTTTTTTGGCGATCTGCAGCCGATCCGATACGCTGGACCCGACAGCCGTGATCCGCTGACCTACCGCCACTACAACAAGGACGAGGTGATCCTGGGCAAGCGCATGGAAGACCACCTGCGTCTGGCCGTGTGTTACTGGCACAGCTTCTGCTGGCCGGGTTCGGATCCGTTCGGCGGCGAGACCTTCAATCGCTCCTGGATGGCCGCGGGCGGTGACCCGATGGAACAGGCCAGGCTGAAGGCGGACGTCGCCTTTGAAATGTACCAGATCCTCGGAATGCCGTTCTTCACCTTTCACGACCGCGACATCGCGCCGGAAGGAAACACGCTGGCGGAAAGCAACGCCAACGTGAACGCCATTGCCGACATCTTCGAAAAGAAAATGGCGGCGACCGGCGTGAAGCTGCTCTGGGGCACCGCCAACATGTTCTCCAACCGCCGCTTCATGAGCGGCGCTGCCACCAATCCGGATCCGGACGTCTTCGCCTATGCCGCCGCCCAGGTCAAAAACGCCATGGACGTCACGTATCGGCTCGGCGGTGAAAACTACGTGCTGTGGGGCGGGCGCGAAGGCTACGAAACGCTGCTCAACACCAGCATCGGACAGGAACTCGACCAGCTCGGCCGCTTCCTCAACATGGTGGTGGAGTACAAGCACAAGATCGGCTTCAAGGGAACGATCCTGATCGAACCGAAGCCGCAGGAGCCCAGCAAGCACCAGTACGACTATGACGTCGGCACCGTCTTCGGCTTCCTCAAGGCCTATGGTCTCGAGAACGAGGTCAAGATGAACATCGAGCAGGGCCACGCCATCCTGGCCGGCCACTCCTTCGAGCACGAACTGCACATGGCCCGCTCGCTCGGCATCCTGGGCTCCGTCGACATGAACCGGAACGACTACCAGTGCGGCTGGGACACCGATCATTTCGCCATGAACGTACCCGAACTGGCACTGGCCTATTACGAGATCCTGATGGATGGCGGCTTTACGACGGGCGGCACCAATTTCGACGCCAAACTGCGCCGGCAGTCCATCGATCCGGCCGACCTGATCCAGGCACACGTCGGCTCTGCGGACGCGATCGCCCGTGGTCTGAAGGCGGCCGCCGCCGTGATCGAGGACGGGCGCCTGAAGGGCTTTGTCGATGACCGCTACGCAGGCTGGAAGAAACCGGAAAACGCGGCGATCCTGAATGGCGGCTCGTCTCTGGAAGCCCTGGCCGAACGGGTTCACGGCGAAAACCTGGAACCGCAGCCGAAATCCGGCAGGCAGGAACACCTGGAGAGCCTGGTCAACCTGTTCGTCTGAGCCTGTTGCCGACCAGCAGCGGCCGTTCCGGCATTGGCGCCGGGACGGCCGCGACGGGTTTTGGAAGCTGTTTCTAGAGCCGGTCGAACAACTGCGTGCCGTCCGGGTCGGTCAGGTTGTGCAGCCGGTAGGCGGCATGGCGGGCGAAACGGAGGGTCACGGCCTTCCTTGTGGCGGGGGGCAGCTTGTGAACCGGGGCTTCGCGCAGGATTTCCGCGCCAAATCCGTCCGAGACGATCAGGCCGGCCTCTTCGGGAAAAATGTCCAGGGGCACATCCGGGTGGGTCGCGAAATAGAGCCGGTCGCAATGCTGGCGGTACTCGGGCCACTTGCTGTCGGCCCGAAGATCCGCGATCGACGATTTGACTTCCACGATCCACAATTCGTGCCTGGGGCCGAGCGCCAGCAGGTCCGCGCGGCGGGCGGAGGCCAGGGTCACTTCCGCAAGGCAGGCGAAATCGAACTGGCGCAGCAGCCGGGCCGTGCCGCGCCAGACCTTGAGCGCGGTCTCGGACTGGCGGCCGTCCTTGAGCGGGTCGTCCAGCAGGATTCTTCCGGCAGGTGGCTGGCTGTCGTCGTTCATTCTTTTTTTGTTCCACTTTTGTTCGGAAAATACAAGCGTCACTAACGTCAAGGTTGCTTTTTGCGAGACGATTTGCCTGTTCCCGCTTCAAATTGCATAATCTGGAAAGTGACATGTCAATCGGGAAGGAGAATGCGGTTGAACGGTTTCAAGGGACGGGCCTTGCTGGCAGCTCTCTTCGTGCTCGTCGGCGGGCCGGCGCTTGCAGGCAAGGGGGACCTGATCTTTCAGGTTCCGAAGGCAGCGCCACTGCTCCAGGGAAGAACGCTCGACCTGAGATTCGCTGATTTCGCGCAAGGGATCTGGGTGCGGGATCTTGAGCAGTGCCCGGCTCCGCAGATCGATCGAAGCCCACCGGGCTCGGCGCTGGCCATCTACCGGGGCCTGCTGGAGACACCGGGCCGGATCTGTCAGGTCTATGGCGCGGAAAAGAGCGGCATCCGCACCCAGCGCGCGGCGATCAACTGCCAGTTGACCGATGGCGCCGAGGTTATCGAACTGGTCACCGTCCAGCCCCGCGGCTCCAAGGGGCTTCTGGTTCAGGAGGGCGAAAAACCACCGGTTCACTTCCGGTTCTGCGAGAAGATCGTGCCGATCCTGCAGTCTGCCCACAGCAGATGATCCCGGCGCTCCGCTTCAGCCCGGGACGGCTTGAAATCGCGGTGACCGGCGGAGCGCGGCGCTTTTCCGGCGTCGGGCCGGAACCGGCAGTGCGGACCCTAGATCTCCGGTCCCGACCAGATGTTTGACTGAGCCGCCTTCTTCGGGGTGCGGCTCTCGGAAATATGCGCCGTCTGCGGGTCGAGCGTGCACAGGGCTTCGTACTGGCTGAGAAACACCTGTCCGGTCAGATGCTCCAGGAAATCGGTTCGCTTCAGCCGGTCCATCACCGGTCCCTTGACCTCGGACAGGTGAAAGTTCACCCCGGAATCGGACAGGCGGTGGTTGATTTCCTCAAGGCTCTCCAGGGCGCTGGCGTCGATTTCGTTGACCGCCGGACACATCAGTACAACATGCTCGATCTCCGGTTTTTGCGCTACCAGGGCATAGACCTTGTCTTCCAGAAACCGGGAATTGGCGAAGAACAGGCTTTCGTCGACGCGGAGCGTCAGGACCTTGTCGCCCGTCGCTGCCGTGTGCCGGTCGACATTGCGGAAATGCTCGGTTCCCGGAACGATGCCGACGATCGCCATATGCGGCCGGCTGCTGCGGTAGAGATACAGCGCGATCGACAGCGCCACCCCGGTGACCACGCCCGGCTCGACCCCGAAAAACAGGGTGATCACGATGGTCGCGGCCATGGCGGTGAAATCGCTCCTGGAATAGGCGAAGGTCCGCTTGATCGCGCCCAGATCGACCAGCGACAACACGGCCACGATGATGGTCGCCGCAAGTGTCGCCTGCGGCAGAAAGGTAAGCAGCGGTGTCAGGAACAGGGTCGCCAGCGCGATGCCGACGGCGGTGAAGGCACCGGCTGCCGGCGTCGCCGCGCCCGCATCGAAATTGACCACGGACCGGGCAAAGCCGCCGGTCACGGGATAGCCGCCGGAGACAGCCGAGGCGATGTTGGAGGCGCCCAGGCCGATCAGCTCCTGGTCGGGTTCGATGCGCTGGCGTTTCTTGGCCGCCAGGGTCTGCGCGACGGAGACCGATTCCACGAAGCCGATCACGGATATCAGCAGGGCGGGCCCGGCCAGGGCCAGCCACAAGTCGCTGTCGAAGGCGGGCAGGTGGGGCATTGGCAGGCCGGAGGGAATGTCGCCGACGATCCGCACACCCTTCTCGCCGAGATCGAAAGCGGCGGAAATCACGGTCGTGACCGCGACGGCGGCAACGGGGCCTGCCTTGGTCAGGATATCGGCCAGGAACGGCTTGAAACCCAGGGCAAGCAGCCGTTTTTTCAAACCCTTGCGCACCCAGAAGAGAAAGCCGGTTGCCGCGGTGCCGATCGCAAGGGTGATCCAGTTGATCTCGGTCAGATGCGTGGCGATGGACAGCAGGATTTCATAGAGCGTGTGGCCATTGGCGGGCACGCCGAGAATATGTTTCAGCTGGCTGGAGGCGATGAGCAGGCCGGAGGCCGTGATGAAGCCGGAAATCACCGGATGACTGAGGAGATTGGCCAGAAAGCCGAGCCGGAACAGCCCCATGGCGACGAGCATCAGTCCGGACAGGAAGGCGAGCACGATGGCCGCGCCGAGATATTCCGGTGTGCCCTGACGGGCGAATTCGCCGACGGCGGAGGCGGTCATCAGCGAGACCACGGCGACCGGACCGACTGCGAGCGCGCGGCTCGTGCCGAACAGGGCATAGGCCACCAGCGGCAGGATCGACGCGTAAAGACCGACTTCTGGCGGCAGCCCGGCCAGCAGCGCATACGCAAGCGACTGCGGGATCAGCATGATTGTGACGATCACCGCGGCGACGAGATCGCTGGTCGCGGTTGTCTTGTCGTAGCTTCTGCCCCAGTCGAGAATGGGCAGGTAGCGCTGCAGCCGGATCATTGCATGACCTTTTGATCTGATTGGAACAACGCGAGCCGGGGATCCGGCTCGCGTATCAGGTACTGATGGCACCCCTTTTCAGGAAGTGCTTATGCCGCCGAGACTTTTTCCGGCTTGGCCAGCCACTCCTTGCCGCGCAGCATGGCGCGCCAGTAAACGGGCGGC
The DNA here is from genome assembly GCF_038900065.1 of Roseibium sp. AS2. NCBI lineage: Bacteria > Pseudomonadati > Pseudomonadota > Alphaproteobacteria > Hyphomicrobiales > Stappiaceae > Roseibium > Roseibium sp. AS2. Next base: position 1,060,547 of record NZ_JBBMQN010000001.1, on the reverse strand, counting down.
AGGATCCGCTCCTTCAGCAGCCATGCAGTCCGCGTTGGCCTGGTCCCGTCCACCAGCCAACGCGGAAAGCTCGGCAACAGCGTTCCGCCATAGCCGAATTCCGCCAGAACGATCTTGCCACGCTCAACCGTGAGCGGGCAGGAACCGTAGCCGTCATATTGCGCCGTCGCGCTGTGTCCGCGAATGTCGGAAACGATATTCGCGGCGACAACGGGCGCCTGTTTGCGCGCCGCGGCGGCGGTCTTGGCGTTCGGGGCGTTCATCACGTCGCCGAGCGACCAGACATTGTCGTAAGTCGCGTGGCGCAGGGTCGCCTGGTCGACATCGACCCAGCCTGCGGCATCCGCAAGCGGCGAGACCCGGATGAAATCCGGCGCGGTCTGCGGCGGCGTCACGTGGATCATGTCGAACTCCGTTTCGATCCGGCGCACGTCCTTGTCCGGCTCCTTGACCTCGAACACGGCCTTTCTGGCCGGTCCGTCGATCGAAACCAGATTGTGGAAATAATTGAGATCGGCGTCGTAGCGCTTCACGTATTCCATCAGCGCGGGAACGTAATCCTTGACGCCGAACAGCACGCCGCCGGCATTCATGAACTGAATGTCGATCTTGTCCAGGCGTCCGCTCCTGAGCCAGTGATCCCCCGAAAGATACATCGCCTTTTGCGGCGCGCCGGCACATTTGATCGGCATCGGCGGCTGGGTGAACAGGGCCCTGCCTTCCCTCATGTTCTGAACCAGCTCCCAGGTATAGGGCGCCAGGTCGTAGCGGTAGTTGGAGGTCACACCGTTCTTGCCGAGTGTGTCGACCAGCCCTTCAACCCGGTGCCAGTCCAGTTTCAGGCCGGGGCAGACCACGAGCCGGTCGTATTTGACCACCCGGCATCCGTCCAGGATGACCGCGTTGTCCTTCGGCTCGAAGGCGGCAACGGCGGATCTGATCCAGTGCACGCCCCTGGGGATGAGCGAGCCCATGGTCTTGGCCGTGTCGGCGGCCTCGAAGATGCCGCCCCCGACCATGGTCCAGCCCGGCTGGTAATAATGGACGTCCGCCGGATCGATGATGGCGATGTCGAGATCGCTGTTGCGTGACAACAGGCTGGAGGCCACGGAGATGCCGGCCGCGCCGCCGCCGACGATCACGACGTCGAAACGCGCATCTTCGGCTGTTTCCGTCGGTGTGCGCCCGCCGTTGGCAATCCGGCGCACGACCCCGCTCATGTCGTATCCGGCGGCCCTGGACTGCGCCAGAATGTCGGACAGGGGCTGTTTGTCTGCCTGGGAGAGAGACCACAGCGTGGCTGACCGCGTTCCGGTCCGGCAATAGGCCAGCACCGGCTTCGGCAGGGTGTCCATCAGCTCACCGAAGGCGTCGGCATCCGCGTCGCGGACCTTGCCCGCGACGATGGGAAGATAGCGCACCTCGAGCCCGAGGCGTTTCGCTGCCGCCTCGATTTCCTCGAACACGGGCTGGTCCGCGCCTTCGCCGTCCGGGCGGTTGCAGATCACGGACCGGAAGCCCTGCTGGGCATAGTCCGCCAGATCTTCGGGACGGATCTGCGGGGCCACCGAGATCTGCGAGTTGATTGCCTTCATGATTGTCTCCCGCCGCTTGCCGGCGCTGATGTGTTCCGGCCGGACCCGACCGCGGTCCGTCCGCCGAGATGGCGGACAGGCCGGTGGTTGTGTTCCGGTCTTCTAGAGGCCGTTGACCGGCACCTTCAGGAAGGTCTTGCCGCTGTCATCGGCGGGCGGCAGTTTCCCGGCGCGCATGTTCACCTGCAGCGACGGAATGATCAGCTTGGGCATGTCGAGCTGGGCATCGCGCTCGGTCCGGAACTTGACGAAGTCCTCCTTTGTCTTGCCGCCACCGACATGGATGTTGTGTTCCTTTTCCGCGCCGACCGTGGTTTCCCACTGGATGTCCCGGCCATTGGGGCCGTAGTCGTGGCACATGAACAGGCGCATGTCGTCCGGCAGGGAGAGCACCTTCTGGATCGAGTCGTACAGTGTTGCCGCGTCACCGCCCGGGAAATCGGCCCGGGCCGAGCCGCCGTCCGGCATGAACAGCGTATCGCCGACAAAGGCGGCATTGCCGATGACATGCACCATGCAGGCCGGCGTGTGGCCCGGCGTGTACATGGCGAAGGCCGTCATGCCGCCGATCTGGTAGGTGTCGCCGTCCTGGAAAAGCTGGTCGAACTGGCTGCCGTCGCGCTGAAACTCGGTGCCTTCGTTGAAGACCTTGCCGAAGGTGTCCTGCACAACGGTGATCTTGTCGCCGATGCCCAGCTTGCCGCCCAGTGCCCGCTGGATATAGGGCGCGGCCGACAGGTGGTCGGCATGGACATGGGTCTCGATCAGCCATTCCAGCTCCAGATCGTTGGAGCGGATGAAATCGATGATCTTGTCCGCGTGATCATAGGTGATCCGCCCGGCCGCGTAGTCGATGTCCATGACACTGTCGACAACAGCGCAGGACTGCGAGGCCGGATCCTTGACCACGTAACTGATGGTGTTGGTTGCCGGATCGAAGAAAGCGGTGACGTCCGGCTTGAGGGTCATGTCGACCGGGTAATTTGAACTGCTCATGTGAATCTCCCATGTGTGTTGCCGGCGAAGGCCGTCCGTTCAGGCCTTGGCCGGGGTATCGCGATAGGTCTGGGCCATCATCCAGCGGGCGGTCACGATGCCGGCGGCGATGGCAAAAGCCGTGATCAGGGGGTCCGTTCCAAGGCCGATCACCGGAATGAGGCCACCGGGACAGAAGCCGCTCAGGCCCCAGCCGATGCCGAACACTGCCGACCCGCCGACAAGTTTCAGGTCCAGGTCCGTCCTGGTCGGCAGGGTGAAAGCCTGTGCCAGCACCGGCTGGTTCATCCGGAACACCAGGCGGTAGCCGATGGCGGTGACGAGGAGGGCACCGCCCATCACGAAGGCAAGGCTCGGATCCCAGGTTCCGGCGATGTCGAAGAAATTCAGCACCTTGGCCGGATTGCCCATGCCGGAAATCAGGATGCCGCAGCCGAAAACGATGCCGAAGGCGAATGCTGTCAGGAATCTCATACCATTATCCTCCGAACACGTGGCGGGTGAGGAACACCGTCACGACGGCGGTTGCCATGAAGGTCAGGGTCGCGACGATCGAGCGCGCCGAGAGCCGCGACATGCCGCAGACACCGTGTCCGCTGGTGCAGCCGGACCCGTAGGTCGTGCCGATGCCCGTCAGAAAACCGCCGACCAGCAGAAGTACGGGCGAGGACGGAACGCTGATTGCCGGAAGCTGTCCTGTCAGTCCGAGCAGGACCAGCGGGCTGACGATCATGCCGCCGAGAAAGGCGGCGCGCCAGGCCCAGTCCTGCTTGAACTGGGTTGTCAGGAAGCCGCTGACGATGCCGTTGATGCCGGCGATGCGTCCGTGAACAGCCATCAGGGCGACTGTGGCCAGGCCGATCAGCGTTCCTCCGAGGAAGCTGAGTAGGGGTGTGAATTCGGTCATGGTGCGCTCTCAATTATTATATATTCGAATATATGAATATATAGACGGACTTTCAAGGGGCCTGTCCCGGGCGTCAGGCTGACAGGTTGGCAAAAAAGATCAAGCTGGTGGCTTCACGTAATTTGCGGGCAATTTGATCCGGGCGACGGAAGGCTGGTGACGAGGCCGGCAAGGTCGACCGGAGGAGGAATTGCCACCGGGCCGCGCCTGGCCTCAGGTCATTGCTGATGTTTTCTCTGCGCCCGGGACCTTGGCTTGTCCGCTTCCGCCATCGGAACCGCTGGCCTTGACCCGAGCGCCAGAACCACACGTGTCCCGTCCGCTCTTTCGCGCACGACGGCACCCGGCAGCAGCAGGGCCGGGTTGTCCTCCGGGTGGGGAACCTGAAGGTCCGTGCGCGGACCGGAAAATTCGCCCATCGGCCTGAGGATGTCCTCATGGACGACACTGCCGAGATAGAGCGCCCGCAATCTGCCGGTATCCAGGATCTGGTAGCGGCTCGGCCAGAGCCTGAGCACCCAGCGCCCGCCTGCCTCGTCCTTCCGGATCAGGACCAGATCCGGCTGGCGGCCGTTCTGGCTGCGCGGCAGGATCGGCAGCGAGTCGGGCGGTGTCTTGCCCTCGACAAAGCCGCCCGCGGTGGACAGCGACCATTTCGGCGGCCGTTGCCAGCCGGCCTTTTCGGCGGTGCCGGCAAACCCGTCGAGTGAGCCGCTGTACTGGACCACCAGCGGTTCTTCCCGGTCGCCGTTCAATTCGATCCGCCGGGCCGGCAGCGCCTGCCAGGCGCCGTCCAGCCAGCCGGAGCCGGTGAGCACCTCCTTGTCGGAACGCGGCTCGTAGGTCAGCAGCGCCTTGTCATAGGTGCCGGACAGATGCCAGCCACCGAAGACGGCAAGCGTCGCGACGACAATGGCGGCCAATGTTCTTCGGCCGACTTTCTCGTTGTGGATCGGGCCGAACACGAAGGCGAAAGCCGAGACCATGGCCGTGCCGAACAGAAGACCGGCCAGCACGTCCGACATCCAGTGGGCTCCCAGATAGATGCGGGAAAATCCGATCGTGATCACATAGGCCGCCGTGACGGTGAAGACACTGGCCTTGGCCCACCGGCTGAGGTCGTGGACGATGAGCACCGCGCAGATGCCGAACAGCACGGCGTTCAGCGTCGCGTGGCCGCTCGGGAAACTGTAGGCATGCGCGTCCGAATAAAGCTCCAGCGGACGTGAGCGGTGCAAAAGCAGCTTGAACAGCGGCACGAACAGCGCCGTGACCGTCATGGCGATGATGAAGCCGGTGGCGCGCCGCCAGGCCTTGCGCGCGAACAGATAGGCCCCGACGACAAGGGTCACGGCGGTGACCACGATCCCGTCGCCGAGCGAGGTCACGAACACCATGATCCGGTCGCCGGCCGGCGTGCGCAGGCTGTCGAACAGGTTGAGGATGGCCAGATCCGCCCGCACCATCGTTTCGCCCGGGGCAACTTCACCCATGAGCCAGAAGAAGCTCGGCATGGTGATCAGCAGCAGCAGCGCGGAGGCGAGCATGCCGCTGGACCGTGGGTGCGCCGGATCGAAATTGCGCGCGATCCACTGCGAAATCCGGCCCTGGCGTCTGGCGAAGCCCTTGACGATGGCTGCGTGGGCGTTGGGAAACAGCGGCAGGATGATCAGGATCAGCCAGCGGCCCAGCATCACGATCAGGAAGATGACCAGGAGCAGGGCGCCCAGAACCAGGGCCAGCCGGCCGCTGATCTGGCCGATGGCGCCGAGCGCCGATCCGGCGATGATCCCCGGTCCCATATGGGCGATGGTCCAGGCGATGGCCGAGGTGACATTGACCACCGAAAAACGTGTGAAATTCATGCCCGCCATGCCGGCGATGCCCGGGACGACCGATTTTACGCCCGGCACGAACCTGCCGATGAAAACGCTCTTGCCGCCGTGGCGCTTGAAGAAGGCCTCGCCGCTTTCCACCATGTGGGCATACCGTTTGAGCGGCCACATGTTCTTGAGCTTGTCCTTGAACGTGTAGCCGACCCAGTAGGAAATGGCATCGCCGGCGGTCGCGCCGAGCGTCGTCCAGATGAAGATCGGCACCACATCGAGCTTGCCGAGACCGACCAGCGTTCCCGCGCCGACGAGCACGACCGTGCTCGGGACAAAAAGGCCGACGAGAAAGAGCGCTTCGCCCATGGCGGCAAGAAAACAGATCAGGCCCGCGAGCGACGGGTTGTCCGCGATAAAGGTCAGAACGGGATCTAGAAATTCGGTCACGGATGTCGGTCGGGTTCGGTCTCGAAAACGTTGAACAAGGAACACTGGCCGGGTCGCGGCCCTGCCGTCTGATTCGGGTATCGTTTCATATAGGCGCGCGCTCTTCCATCCAACAGCGAAAAATCCGGTTCTCCCGGATTAGCGCAATGCCGTTCGAGAGATGGTTTTTTAAGCGCGCCTGGGTCAGGATGCATTCAGCGCGTCTTTTACAGGAGATCTTCGTGTTCGAATCCGCCCGCCTGCCGCAGAAGATGACCAAGAAAACCTTCAAGAAGCTTGAACCTGAGCTTCGCGAGGCCTTGCTTGGCGCGCAGCTGCCGGTCATAGAGAAGCAGCCGTTTTCGACCATGATCCTGGTCGACGGTCTCGACGGCGCGGGCAAGGGCGAAGCGGTCGCCAGGCTCTACGGCTGGATGGACGCGCGCCACCTGGTCTGCAATGCCTATGGCGATCCGATGGACGAGGCCCGCCTGCGCCCGCCGCTGTGGCGCTACTGGCGCGACCTGCCGCCCAAGGGCGAGACCGCGATCGTGTTCGGCAGCTGGTACCAGAAGGTTCTCAGGGACCGGATCTACAACAAGATCGACGAGGACGCCTTCGAGAAGGAACTCGCGCGTATCCAGCGGTTTGAGGAAATGCTGGCCAACGAGGATGTGCTGATCCTCAAGTTCTGGTTCTTCCTGCCCAAGCAGGTCCAGAAGGAGCGGCTGAAAAAGATCGAGAAGAAAAACGCCGCCCGCCACGTGCTGGCGGACTGGGCGGCGCTCAAGCATCACAAGAAGGCGAGCGAGACCGGCGAGAAGATCATCCTGGAAACCAGCAAGGGGCACGCCCCCTGGTTCGTGATCCCGTCCCAGGACCCGGAATACCGCGATGCCGCCCTGGCCCAGACGGTGGCGAACGCCATGAAGCTGAAACTGAAGGACGGCGAACCGAGATCGGTTGCCGCTCCGCCTGTCATCGGCGGCCTGAAACGCGAAACCGCTGTCGACATGATCGACCTCTCGGAGAAGCTGGACAAGGCCGACTACGAGGAGCAGCGTGACAGGTATCAGAAGCAGTTGTCCGATCTGTCGGACCGCAAGGCGATGTCGAAGACCGGCGTCGTGCTCCTGTTTCAGGGCAACGACGCGGCCGGCAAGGGCGGGGCCATCCGGCGGGTGATCCGCCCGCTCGATCCGCGCATCTACAAGGTCCATCCGATTTCCGCGCCGAGCGACGAGGAAAAGGCCCGGCCCTATCTGTGGCGCTTCTGGCGCCGGGTGCCGCGCAAGGGGCACTTCGCGATATTCGACCGGTCCTGGTACGAACGGGTTCTGGTGGAGCGGGTGGAAGGCTATGCCGGTCACGACGACTGGCTGCGGGCCTACAACGAGATCAACGAGTTTGAACAGGAACTCACCAACTTCGGCTACATCGTCTGCAAATTCTGGCTGGCGATCTCCGAGGAGGAACAGCTGCGCCGGTTCAAGGCCCGCGAGGACACGGCCTACAAGCAGCACAAGATCACCGACGACGACTGGCGCAACCGCCTGAAATGGGATCAATACGCCATCGCCGCCGGTGACATGGTCGACCGCACCTCCACCCACTACGCCCCCTGGACGCTCGTCTCCGCCGAAAACAAGAAACACGCCCGCATCAAGGTGCTGAAGACGATATGCGAGAAGCTTGAGGAGCGGCTGTGAGGGGGCTTGGCAGAGCCCACGTCTTTTCTCCGTGACCGTGTCGGTGCGCCTCAAAAGTCGTGACTTTTGAGGCGAAAGTCTTTCCCGAAACCTCAACGCCGGTTTCGAGGCAAGTCTGGTGTTCTGACCCATGACGCCCCTCAACCTCCCCCCCGCCGGATAATCCATCGCCGCCTCGACACCCTTGCCGGCGAATCCTGTCGACCCGTCATTCCCCCTTCCGCGAGGGCGTCAGCGTATGCTAGCGTTCTGCAACCATGGGCGGTTGGGGTGTCGAAGTGGCAGATATCACGTTAACGGAAAAAGGCTGCTGGACACATGCAACTGCCACTGAGCGACAAGAGATATGGTGTTCCCGGCATCGCGTGGATGTGGGTGCAGAAGACGGGTGAGATCGACGTTTACCACGGTCACTCCCTGAGCTACTATTCCAAGGCGATCTACGGTAACTTCAGCCATATCAACGAGTTCTACCGACCCGGCGAGAACGGTGGCCTGCAGGAGATCGTCAACAAAGACCTGATCCGCATCGGCGAGAAAATCATCTGGAAGCCGCAATATGACTACTACATAGAGATGAACGGGCCCCGCTCGGGGACCTCCGTGACACTGCCACCGGACCAGGCGCCGTTCTTCACCGGGGCGGAAATCATCGCCATCGAAACCACCTACTCCTGGGATGATGCTGCCGGACTGTTGGAAACCGTCACCACGTTCGGGGAAGTCCAGTTCAACAGCATGCCGACCTTCGTCGACGGCGTGCTCAGCGCGCTCGGGACCCGCTCGCTGTCGGTGCTGCATGTCCAGGTGCATGGCAGCTCGGAGGGGAGCGGCATAGATTTCGGCTCTCACGACATGTTGCGTGAGGGCACTTTCCATAATTACGAGCCGTTGTTGCGCAAGCTGGCAGGGCGATTCCGCGCCGATGGCTGGGTGTTCTTCCGGGCCTGCTTCGGCGGTCAGTACCACGTCCTGATGCGCCAGATCCGTGACCTGTGGCAATGCAACGTCATTTCCGGCGTGAACTGGCAGAGCAACTGGTTACCGCTGCAAGGTGGAGATTTCAACCAGGGCGCCTATTATGTGGTGAAGGCCAACGGTGAGGAGTATACGACCCAGATGCTGCCGGGCAGCCTGCGGCATCTTACGGGGCGCCGGTTGATCCGCTGGGCGACGGGCGAGTGACCATTGCCTCGACCGGGCAACCCCTGAACGCGGTCAAACGGGGTCCGGTCGGGTGGGTCCGGTCGGGTGGGTCCGGTTCACGGGCATTGCCAGGGTGGACTGACCTCACAGCGCCTCCGCCAGATACTCCATCGCCGCCTGAACGCCTCCGTTTCCGTGCGGAATGTCCAGCTTCTTGAAGCCCAGTTCGATCGCCGACAGGGTTCCCAGCAGCATCACCGCGTTGACGTGGCCCATGTGGGCGATGCGGATGCCCTTGCCGGCGAGATCGCCGATGGTGCCGCCGACGGTGACACCGCAGATCTCCCTGGTGAAGGCGCGCAACGCGGCCGCATCGCCCTCGTTGAAGCGCAGCACGGTGACGGAGTTGGAGCGGGCGTGCGGATCGGCGATGTTGAAATCGATCGCGCCCGCTTCGGCCCATACGGAAACGGCGTGCCGGGTGGCTTCGGCGAGAAGCGCATGGCGGTGCCACACCTGTTCCAGACCTTCCTCGAACAGCATCTCCAGCGCCTTTTGGAAAGCGTAGAGCAGATGCTCCGGCGGCGTGCCGCAATATTTCTGATAGTGCTCGGAGCCCTGACGAAAGGTCCAGTCGGTGTAGTTGGTCCTCAGGGTCGCGCTCTCATGCGCCTTGTCGGCCTTGGGGCCGGCGGCGACGAATGACAGTCCTGGCGGACACATCAGTCCCTTTTGCGACCCGGTCAGGGCGACATCGACACCCCAGGCGTCCATTTCGAACGGCATGCAGCCGAGCGAGGCGATGGTGTCGACCATGAAAAGCGCGGGATGTTGCGCGGCGTCGATCGCCTTGCGCAGGGCTGCGATGTCGTTCCAGACGCCCGACGCCGTGTCCACCTGCACCACCAGGATCGCCGCGATCTCGTGACCGGTGTCCTGCCGGAGCCGTTCTTCCAGGCGCGCCGGATCGACACCCCGGTCCCAGCTTCCCGGAAGGATTTCCACGTCGAGGCCGGCGACGCTCGCGGCCTCGCCCCACCCAAGCGCGAAACGGCCGGATTCCAGCGCCAGAACCTTGTCGCCGCGCTTCAGGGTGTTGCACAAGGCCGCGTCCCAGGCGCCATGGCCATTGGCGGCGTAGATATAGGTCCTGCCTTCTGTCCGGAACAGACGTTTCAGGCTGGACAGGCAAAAGTCGGTAGTCGCCAGCAGCGGCCCTTCGTAAATATCCACGGCGGGCCGGTGCATGGCTCTCAGAACTTCTTCCGGCACGTTGGTGGGGCCGGGGATCATCAGGAATTCCTTGCCATTGCGGAGCGTCATGGCGGGTCCTCGTATTGAAAATTCGGATCTTGGCGGTGATGGCGGATCGGTGGCGGGAGCAGAATGTGTGTCCTGCAAGGTTGCCCGGCAGCGGGCATTCGTCAAGCGAAAGACGGCCCCGGGGAGCCATTGAAGCCGGCGGTGGAGGCAGCAATGAAATGGGGCCTGAAGGGACCGCGCCCGGAAGTGGTGGACCCGTTGAAATGGGGGCTTGCGCATACATTGTGTGCGTGAGACACCATGGCCTTGCCAAGTCAGGCTGGGAGTTCCTGTCCGGCAATTCGCCGGAAGGAAAGGCGTTTTCTGAGTATTTTCTTGTCGGTATCGGGTTCGATATCTTGGAATTGTAAAGAAAATGTCTTGTTTCCGCTAAGTAAATTATCCAAGCTGGAATCCGTTTCGTGATTTTTGAAAGTGCTCCGGGCGCTACAGCATGATCCTTGTTGAAGAAGGTCAAAGTCCCCTCATTCTCTGTCTGCCTCACAGCGGCACGGCGATCCCCGATGCTATCGAGAAACGCCTCAATGCAACGGGCCGGCTGCAGGTGGATCTGGGCTGGCGGCTGGAGCGCATTTTCGATCTGCATGACGACCTCGACGTGACGGTTCTGCGATCCTCGATATCCCGCTATGTCATCGACGTGGACACGGATCACACCGCGCCGGCTACGGATCCCGCGCGCACGCTCTGCCCGACGACCACGCTCGACGGCAAGCGCATCTATCAGGAGGGCGAGGAGCCCGGGCCGACGGAGGCCGAGCAGCGCACGCTGCTGTTTTACGCGCCGTTTCACAAGGCCTTGCGCGCCCAGATCGACAGGCTGTTGCGCCGCCACGGCAAGGTCATCGTACTCGACTGCCAGTCGATGCGCTCCCACATCAAGGGGGTCACGGACAAGGGCCTGCCGCTGGTCAGCGTCGGCACCGGGGGCGGCGTCTCCTGCGACCCGGACCTGCGCGACCTGCTCGTCGGGTCCTTCAGCGGGCAGGAGGGTTTCACGGTCAGTGTCGACGAACAGACGCAGGGCGGGTTCATCACCAGCACCTTCGGCCGGCCGGAGCAGGGCCTGCATGTGATGACGCTGCTGCTCGCGCAGCGGTCCTACCTGCGTCATGAATCGCCGCCCTTCGAGCCGGACAAGACGCGGACCGGACGGCTCCGCGCCATCGTGACGGACACCGTGTCCCGCCTTCTCGACTGGGCCGCGATGCCCGCCCGGCAAGCCGCCGCAACCGAACCTGCCGCCGATGCGCAAGAGACCGGCACCCCCGAGGTCGACCCGGTCGATCCTCCCGCGCTTCCCAGGGTGGGCAGGGCCACAACCGCCCAGGTTGAGGACAAGCCGGTGACGTCGGTGCTTGTGGCCGAATAATGCCGGCACAGGGGACGGTGAAGGGGATTGAAGCGGCCGCCGGGCGCTTCACACGACGTTGATCTCCACGATCGGCCTGTTGTCCTTCAGCCTGTCGATTGCCAGCGGCGACAGGTCGAGCGTCCTGTAGGATCCCGTCGTGATCAGTTCGGCCAGGCCGCGTCCGACCGCCGGCGCCTGCTGCAGGCCGTGGCCTGAAAAGCCGAGCGCGAGAAAAAATCCGTCGAGACCGGGTACGGCGCCCACGAAGGCGTTGTGGTCGAACAGGTTCATGTCATAGCTGCCGGCCCAGGCCGCCCCCGGCCTGATCGTTTCGAACGCGGGCACGCGGGCCGCCAGTGTCGGCCAGATATGCTCCTCGAACAGTCCATGATCGACGTCGAAATCGGTGCACTCCGGATCCGCATCCGCCGCTGGCGCCGATCCGCAGATATAGCCGCTGCCTTCCGGGCGGACGTAGGTGCCCGACGGATCGACCAGCAGCGGAAACCGCTCGAGCGGTGCCTTGCAGTCGAAGGTGAAGACACAGCGCTTTTTGGAGACGATCGGCACGTCCAGTCCTGCCTGGCGGCAGATCCGGGTGCCGCCTGACGCTCCGGCGCAATTGACGACGACGGGCGTGGACACCGTTTCGCCCGTGGACAGGTGCACAAGCCAGCCGCCGCTGCCGTCGCCGCTCACCGTGGCGCCGGCGGAAACATAATCGACATCGAGAGAGCGGGCCTTCTTGCGAAAGGCCTGCATCAGACCGTAACCGTCGAACCAGCCTTCACCGGACAGCCCGTGGCAGCCGGCCGCGAGATCGGATGTTTCCAGCCAGGGAAACCGCGTTTTCAGGCAAGTGGCATCAAGAAAGCGGATATCGGCGCCAAGCTCCTGCTGCAGACGGTGGTTTGCCGTTAGGATATCCAGCTTGTCGGGCGTTGCCAGGAACAGATAGCCGCCCTCGTGAAGGTCGATTTCGGGCCTGTCGCCGTTGACCGCGAGCCGGACGCCGATTTCCCTGAGGAAACGGATCCCGTACAGCGAGATGTCGATATTGACCGCGCAGGAAAACTGTTGCCGGATCGAGGCGGCGGAGCGGGCGGAGGCGCAGACCCCGTAGGACGGATCCGCCTCGGCGACGACGACGCGTCCGTTGAAATCGGGGCTCATGGCCAGGTGGCAGGCGACGGAAGATCCCATCACAGCTCCGCCGACGATCACGACATCCGCAGTCTGGTCCGTCATGAAACCTCTCTTGGCCCGGTGATTGGGTGGCGCCGGCGCCGCGCCGGATTCGCTGTTGAGTGCAAGACGGGACGGGCGGCCGTGCCGCCCGCCGGTGAGGACGTGCCGGAGGCGTTCTAGAAAAACGCCTGCAGGCCGGTCTGGGCGCGGCCGAGGATCAGCGCATGGACGTCGTGGGTGCCCTCGTAGGTGTTGACGGTTTCCAGGTTCTGGGCGTGCCGCATGACATGATACTCCTCCTGGATGCCGTTGCCGCCGTGCATGTCGCGGGCCTGCCGGGCGATGTCCAGGGCCTTGCCGCAATTGTTGCGCTTGATCATCGAGATCATTTCAGGTGCCGCCTTGCCGGCGTCGAACAGCTGTCCGACCCGGAGCGCCGCCTGCAGGCCGAGCGTGATGTCGGTCTGCATGTCGGCGAGTTTCTTCTGAAACAACTGGGTCTGGGCCAGCGGGCGGCCGAACTGTTCCCGGTCTAGGCCGTATTGGCGGGACCGCATCCAGCAGTCCTCTGCGGCACCCATGGCGCCCCAGGCGATGCCGTAGCGCGCCCGGTTGAGGCAGCCGAACGGGCCTTTCAGGCCGGACACGTTCGGCAGCAGCGCGTCCTCTCCGACTTCGACGCGGTCCAGTACGATCTCTCCCGTGATCGAGGCGCGCAGCGACAGCTTGCCGCCGATCTTCGGGGCCGTGAGACCCTTCATGCCCTTGTCGAGCACAAAACCGCGGATGGCCCCGTCATGGGCCTCCGATTTCGCCCAGACCACGAACACGTCCGCGATCGGCGAGTTGGAAATCCACATTTTCGAGCCGGTGAGCCGGTAGCCGCCGTCGATCTTTTCCGCGCGGGTGCGCATGCCCGCCGGATCGGAGCCGGCATCCGGTTCGGTGAGGCCGAAGCAGCCGACAAACTCTCCGCTTGCCAGTTTCGGCAGGTATTTCATCCGCTGCTCTTCCGAGCCGTAGGCATGGATCGGATACATCACCAGCGAGGACTGCACGCTCATCATGGAGCGGTAGCCGCTGTCGATCCGCTCGATCTCGCGGGCCACCACACCATAGGACACGTAGGAAGCGCCGGCGCAGCCATAGTCTTCCGGCAGGGTGATGCCCAGAAGGCCGAGTTCGCCCATCTCGTTGAAGATCGTCCGGTCGGTCTTTTCCTCGCGGTAGGCCTCGATGACACGCGGCAGCAGCTTGTCCCGCGCATAGGCGCGGGCGGTGTCCTGGATGAGCTGTTCGTCTTCCTGCAACTGGTCGCGCAGATGGAACGGATCCTGCCAGTCGAACGTGCCGCCGCCTGCGGGCGAGGATTTGATTTTCGCGGGTGCGTTCATGATCGTGTCTCCCGAAGCCTTCTGAATCCAGGCTCTTGGATCGCAGCCGTATCTGGCTGCCAGTCATTCTGTTTTCGCCAGTCTTGCCGTAATTTCATTTGCGGAAAAGCGAAAGCTCCGCCATCGTTCATGCCAAATTGGAATGAACTGGATGGAAAACATGCGCCGCGCCTTTGTCCCGCCTGCCGATACTCTGATCGCTTTCGAATGTGCCGCCCGGCACCTGAGTTTCACGCGCGCGGCGGAAGAACTGCACCTGACGCAAGGCGCAGTCTCCAAGCAGGTACGCCATCTGGAGGACCGGCTCGGGGTCGAGCTGTTCCGGCGCGTGCGTCAGCGCATCGTCCTGACCGACGCGGGGCGGATCTATCTGCACGACATCCGGGGCGCGCTGGAGCAGATGACTTCGGCGACCCGCCAGGTCATGTCCTACGCCGGCAGTGCCGATGTCCTGAATCTGGCCGTACTGCCGACTTTCGGCACCCGCTGGCTGGCGCCCAGGCTTGCCGATTTCGCACGCCGGTTTCCGGATGCGGGCCTGAACCTGAGCGTGCGCCTGCAGCCCTTCGACTTTGACGAGGAACCCTTCGACGGTGCCATTCACCATGGCGATCCCGTCTGGGCGGGCGCGATCGCCGAACGCCTGTTCGACGAGGAGGTCATCCCGGTGGCGTCGCGTGCGTTCCGGGACCGGCACCAGATCCGCAAGCCGGCCGATCTTGCGCGGGTGCCCCGTCTTCAGCTCGCAACCAGGCCGCTCTCCTGGCGGCAGTGGTTCGATCTGGCGGGCGTCGAAACGGATGCGGCCTTTCAGGGCGCGCGCTTCGAACAGTTTGTCATGATCTCTGAAGCCGCGATCCACCATGCGGGCGCGGCGTTGATCCCACGCTTCTTTGTGGAGGCTGAACTCGCCTCGGGCCGCCTGGTCAGACTATTTGATCTGTCCCTTGCGCAACAGACTGCCTATTATTTCGTTTACCCGGAAGGACGGACCATGAGGCCCGTCGTGTCGGCCTTTCGAAAGTGGCTGATGGAAGAGGCAAGATCCGCCCGCGCCGGCCGTGAAACCATGCTGCCGGGCTGATCTGCAACAAGGATGAAGGTATTGGAAAAACAGCACTTGCGCCTGATCCTGAATGGCAAGTCCTCCGACAGGAAGGATGTCCGCGCAGCCGTTGCGGCGGTCCGCGACATGGGCCATGACGTGTCCGTCCGGGTGACCTATGAAGCCGGTGACGTTGCCCGGCTCGCCGCAGAAGCCCTGGCCGACCATGCCGACACCAGGATCGACACGCTGGTCGCCGCCGGCGGCGACGGCACCGTGCACGAGGTGGTCGACGAAGTCCTGCGCCTGATGCCAGGCGCTGAAAAACCGCCTTTTGCCTTTGCCGTGCTGCCGCTCGGCACCGCCAATGATTTTGCCCATCACATCAAGCTTGATCCCTCGGACATTCCCGGGTGTCTGCGCTTTGCCGCGAGGGCATCGGCGAAACCGACGGATGTGGGCGAGGTCAACGGCCAGGTTTTCGTCAACATGGCAACGGGCGGTTTCGGAACAAAGGTGACCGCGCAGACCGATCCGAATCTCAAGCGCGTGCTTGGCGGGGCCGCCTATCTGTTCACCGGACTGCACCGGTTTTCCGAACTGGCCGCGTGTGAAGCGCGGGTGGAAGCGGAGGATTTCGAATGGGAAGGGTCCTTCCTGGCCCTTGCCATCGGCAACGGCCGGCGGGCCGGCGGCGGCATCCGGCTCTGCCCCCGTGCCAAGCTCGACGACGGTTTTCTCGACCTGACCATCGTTCCCTACGCCGCCAGCGAAACGGTGCTCGACCTTCTGTCGACGCTTCTGGAGAACGGGGTCGAAGGCCTGGAAGCGGGGCTGGTCCAGCGGCGGGTCCGCAACATCACCATCGAAACCTCCGAACCGGTGCAGTTCAACCTGGATGGCGAACCGATGACCGGCACGTCCTGGCGGATCGGCATCCGCCAAAACCAGATCGACCTCAGGCGCTGACTTCGGCTGTGATTGTCCGGCGGGCAGGGGCAGGCGGTTATTTAACCCGCTTCAGCCAGCCGTCGGGAGCGGCGGAAATCAGCAGCTTGTTGTTGATCTCCTGATCGATCTCGAATTCCGGATGGGTCTTCAGGAATTCATGCACGGCGGTCTTGGCATTGTTGCCCGGTGCCCAGGGCCGGTCCGGGAAGGTCCCTTCCGGCAGATCCTCGATCACGGTGTCGAAGACGAGGCAGTAGCTGTCCCGGGAGGCGAGTGACGCATAGGCGTTCAATTCGGCCAGCACATGATCGTGGGTGTGGTTGCTGTCCAGGCAGACCAGCACGCGTTCGAAGGTGCGCGCGTGGTCATGGACCCGGCGGATCATGGGTTCTTCGATCGAGGACCCTTCGAACATGTCGATCTTGGTGGACATCGGGTGGGCCTCGATGGCCTGCCTGTTGTGCGCCCGGATGTCGATGTCGATCCCCAGAACACGCCGCCCGGCGGTCTTCGGATCGACCACGCCGCCGCTTTCCACCGCGTCGCAATAGTCGAGCATGGCCAGCAGCGAAGCGCTCATCACCAGCGAGCCGCCATGGGCGATGCCGGTCTCGATGATCAGGTCCGGCCTGGTGGCCCAGACGATTTCCTGAAACACGGCCATGTCGGTCGGCAACTGGATGATCGGCCGTCCGCCCCAGGCAAAATTGTACATGTACTTCCGGTCGAACGCGGTCTTCAGCCAGTCCAGGGACGAGGCCTGCCAGCCGCGCTGGTCGCCATAGCCGGAAATCCGGTCCGTTCGTTCCGCCTCGAAGCCGCGGATCGGGTCGCTTGTGTTGCTCATGTGTGTGCCTCTGAATTGGCCGCGTTGTGTCCGGCCGCGCACAGCAATGCCGGCAGGTCGTCGAGCACGGAACGCGGCGAGAATGCGAATTCGTTCTGGAGCCTGGTGATGTTGATTGCCGGAAAGGTCCTGCAGGCACCGCCCGGTGCGAATGTGCAGGAGACGCCCGCAGCGCCGGCGGCCTCGGCAAGGTCGATATGCCGGACCGGCTGCCCGCTTGCCAAATTGTAGGTCCGGTGGCGGCCGCCGCGCGCGATCCTTTCCGCGAGGGTGACGACATCGGAAATGGATACATAGTCCTTTGAGGAGTCCGGAGCTTCGCGGATCACCGCGTACCCGGTCCTGGCAAGGTCCTCGACAAGCGAGCCCAGGAAGGTGGCCTTGCTCTGGTCCGGACCATAGACGTTGGACAGCCGGATCACCTTGACGGCGGGCTGTTCAAGCGACATGCAGAGCGCTTCGCCCAGCAGCTTGGACAGGTCGTAGGTGGTGTCGGCCGATGGCCGCACCTTGATCGGGGCATCTTCGATTGTCTCTTCCGGACCGGCCTGCGCGTAGACCCGCGTGCTGGAAAAATAGATGAACGAACTGAACTCGGCACGCTCCAGCAGCCGGGCCAGCAGTCCGGCGTGGGCTTCGACGGTGGCAAGGGGCCTGTCACGGAAGTTGCCGGTCATGCCGATGCAGTAGAAGACGTGACCCAGGTTACCGCGCGGATCGCCGGCGGCTTCGCGATCGGGGGTGGCGACCACGTAACCGATGTCACGAAGATGGGCGGCAAGGTTGCGGCCTATGAAGCCGCTTGAGCCGAAGACCGTGGCTTTCATGACCGGGTTCCGATCCTGCGCAGGGGATTGCCGGCCATGACCGAATAGGCCGGCACCTCTTCTTTCACCACGCTTCCCGCGGCGATGACGCAACCGGTGTTGACGACGGCGCCGTCCAGGAAAACGCAGTTCGCACCGATCCAGACATCGTCACCGATGAGGATGCCGCCCCGGCTGGGCTGGAAGCCCTGCTCCCTGATCAGCCGGTGCCGGTCCTGAAACGCGTGGTTGACCGGGGCGAAGGTGCAGTTCGCCGCGATGGCGACATTGTCGCCGATTGTCAGGCCGTGTCCGGTGTAGATCACGCAGCCCGAATTGAGCGTGACGTCGGCGCCGATGACAACATTGCCGGATCCGCCCGCCGGCTTGATCTTGACGAAACTGTCGATGACCGAGCGTGCGCCGATGCGAATGAGCGTACCGCGTACGCTGTCTTCGATGTCGGCCAGCTTTGAAATACGCGCGGTCGCGTCGAACTCCAGGGTCATGCAGGATCGCCCAGGACACGGGTTTCGGGAATGAAGGTTACGAACTGTGTGCCCTTCTCGGCAAGCTCCGCATTCTGCCTGCCGATCTCGTCGGCGATGTTCCAGGGCAGAATGATCAGATAGTCCGGTCTGTGGTCCTTGAGGGTCTCGGGCGGCAAGACCGGAATATGGCTGCCGGGCAGGAATTTTCCCTGTTTCGACAGCGCGGCGTCACAGACAAAGGGCAGCAGGTCGGGCCGCACACCGGAAAAATTCAGCAGCGTGTTGCCCTTGGCCGCAGCGCCATAGCCGGCGATGGTCTTGCCGTCCCTGCGGGCTTTCAGAATAAACGCCAGGAACCGGTTCTTGACCTCTTCGGCGCGGCGCTGGAAACCGGCGTAATAGGCCGCGGTTTCCATGCCCCGGCGCTTTTCCTCGGTCAGCAGGCCGATGACCGCAGGGGTTTCCTCGTGACCGGACGCCTTCAGACAGCCATAGATCCTCAGGCTGCCGCCATGGGTCGCCAGTTCCTCCACGTCGAAGATCCTGAGGCCGGCCGCGTCGAACAGACGGACCACGGTGCCGAAGGAAAGATAGGAAAAATGCTCGTGATAGACCGTGTCGAACTGGCAGAATTCGACCAGGCGCATCAGATGCGGAAACTCCAGGGTAATCACGCCTTCCGGCTTCAGCAGCCCGGCGAGGCCGTTGGTAAAGTCGTTGATGTCCGGGACATGGGCATAGACGTTGTTGCCGACGATCAGATCGGCCGATTTTCCCGCAGCCGACAGCGAGTCCGCCAGACGCTGCCCGAAAAACGCCTGTTCGACGGGAATGCTAAGCGTTCTGGCGGCTCCGGCGGTGGAGGCCGTCGGTTCGATGCCGAGACAGGGGATGCCCGCCTCGACGAAATTCTTCAGGAGATAGCCGTCGTTGGAGGCCACTTCGACCACGTGGCTCGCGCCGGTCAGGTTCAGGCGCTGCGAAATCATGTCCGCATAGGCGGCAGCATGGGCCAGCCAGCTCTTCGAGGTCGAGGAGAAATAGGCATAGTCCTTGTCGAACAGGCTGCCCGCGTCTGCATAATCCTGTGTCTGGACCAGAAAACAGGTCTCACAGACCATCAGGCGCAGCGGGTAGGTCACTTCCGGTGCAAACAGATCCTCCGCCGCCAGATAGGCATTGGATGGCGGTGCGAAGCCCAGATCCAGGAATTGCCGTGTCAGGGCGTTCCCGCAATGGCGGCAGGCTTGTGTCATGAGATCGGCTCCACCTCGGCAAGGGGCGGGAGGTCCCGGTCGCGGTCCGATATGCTGGCGACCTCCAGTGGCCAGGTGATGCCGATATCGGGATCGCTGAAAAGGAGGCCGCCTTCGCATTCAGGGCTGTAGCTGTGCGAATGAAAATAGAGCAGCTCGGCGTTGTCGGTGAGCGTCTGGAAGCCGTGGGCAAATCCGGCGGGGATGTAGATCATCTCGCCGTTTTCAGCGCTTAGGGTCTGGAAGGTCCAGCGTCCGAAGGTGTCCGACCCGGCACGGAGGTCGACGATCGCATCGAACACCGCACCGGCCATGCATTTGACCAGCTTGGCATCGGCTTTCGGAGGCCGCTGGAAATGCAGGCCGCGCAGCGTGCCTTTCCGGACGCTGTGAGAGACATTGCACTGGGACCAGACCGCGTTCAGGCCCAGCCGGCCGAATTCCTCGCGGCAGAACATGCGGGCGAACGAACCGCGGTTGTCGCCGCGCCGTTCCAGATCGATCCGGAAGGCACCGGTCAGGGGAAGTGGCGTGAAGTTCATGCGGCGGCCTCGAAGGTCGCGATCTGGTCGCGGGTTAGCCGGGCGGGATCGGCGCCGCCATCGACAAGGCGGTACCAGTCGATTGTTTTTTCCACCGCGTCCTCGAACCGCCAGACGGGTGCCCAGCCAAGGTCGCAGCGCGCCTTGTCGATCGAGAGCGACAAGCGCCCGGCTTCGTGAAGGGCCTCCGGGTCCGAGGCATCGGTCCAGTACCCCGACCAGTGTTTGAGGATCGTTTCGGCAAGGGTGCCGACCGAATGCACGTCGGCGGGTTCCGGTCCGAAATTGTAGCCGGTCTGGAACCGGCCGCCGGAGGCCGTGTGCATCTGTTCGGCCAGTGTCAGGTAGCCATGCAGGGGGTCGAGCACGTGCTGCCACGGCCGGATCGACGCCGGATTGCGGATTTCGATTGAAGCGCCCGACCGGAGCGCCCGGATGATGTCCGGAACCAGGCGGTCTTCGGCCCAGTCGCCGCCCCCAATGACATTGCCGGCCCGCGCTGTGGCGATCTTGAACTGCGCGTTGCCGAAGGAACGCCGCCAGCTTGCGGCGGCAAGCTCGCACGCCGCTTTCGAGGCGGAATAGGGATCGTGGCCACCGAGAGGATCGTTTTCCCGGTAGGCATAGGCCCATTCGTTGTTCTCATAGACCTTGTCCGTGGTGACGATCACGGCCGTTACCGGCCGCTCCAGCCTGCGCAGGGCATCGAGCAGATGCACGGTTCCCATGACATTGGTGGCCCAGGTGCCCGCCGGGTCCCGGTACGAGCGGCGCACCAGCGATTGCGCCGCGAGATGCAGGACGAAGTCGGGCGCGAAGTCGGTGACCGCGCGTTCCAGGGCCGCGGCGTCCCGGATGTCGAGAAACGCCCCCGCCATCCGCGTGCCGAGCGAAAGCTGGGAAAACAGGTTGTCCGTGCCCTCCGGTGGCAGCGAAATGCCGGAAATCTCGGCTTCCCGGCCGATCAGCAATTCGCTGAGCCAGGCACCCTTGAAGCCGGTATGGCCCGTGATCAGCACTTTCTTGTCTTTCCAGAAGCTCATCCGCCTACCAGACCTTCCACGGTGCGCTGCCGGATTGCCAAAGGCGCTCGAGCTGGTTCTTGTCCCGGAGCGTGTCCATGGCCGCCCAGAAACCGGCATGCCGGTAAACCCCCAGCTGACCGTCCCGGGCGAGGCTTTCCAGCGGGCCGGCTTCCCAGGGGGTCTCGTCGCCGGCGACCCGCGACAGGACGGACGGTTCGCAGACGAAGAAACCGCCGTTGATCCATTGGCCGTCTCCCTGTGGTTTTTCCAGGAACCGGGTGACGCGGTCGTCGTCGATCGCGAGGGAACCGAAACGGCCGGGCGGCTGGATCGCGGTGACGGTGGCTTCAATGCCGCCCGCCCTGTGCCGGGCCACCAGCTCGCCGATGTCGATATCGGCGACGCCGTCGCCGTAGGTCAGGCAGAACGTGTCGTCGATATGGTCCGCCACCCGTTTGACGCGGCCACCCGTCATCGTGGCCTCGCCGGTATCGACAAGCGTGACCTTCCACGGTTCGGCCAGGTGGCGGTGAACCTCCATCCGGTTCTCGTCCATGTGGAAGGTCACGTCGGACATGTGCAGGAAATAGTTGGCGAAATATTCCTTGATCACATAGCCCTTGTAGCCGCAGCAGATGACAAAATCGGAGATCCCGTTCGCGGCAAAGATCTTCATGATGTGCCAGAGGATGGGCCGGCCGCCGATCTCGATCATCGGCTTGGGTTTCAGATGCGATTCCTCGCTGATCCGTGTGCCAAGTCCGCCTGCCAGAATGACTGCCTTCATGTCTCCCCCAGTTCCGTCGTGCCGGTGCGGACGGCACCAGACCTGATTGTTCGGTGACGGGCTTGCCCGAAGCGTGCCTTGAGTGGAAGTGTCATCATGATGCTACCGTCTCAGCCTCAGGACCCGGAGCAGATGGTCTTTCAGGTCGTAGCGGGTCTTCATCCGGGAATCGCGCCACAGCCGCCGGAACAGCTTGAGCCGCGTTGACAGGGAAACCTCCGGCAGCTTTTCGACAACACGGTAACAGCCGAGGCTGTAGTTGAGCCGTTGCCGGAACTTGCCGAAAAAGGTTTTCGCGCCGTATTTTTCAAACGACCCGGACCCTTCCATGAAGATGAATTCGGCGTCCCCGACCCAGACCGCCAGGTCGCGCATGACGAATTCCGCGACAACGTAAGACGCCACGCACCAGGCGTGCGGATATTCGCTCCAGCGCCGGATCAGGATTTCCGCGCCACCTTCCGAGCGGACGAGACCGTAACACCACTCCGAGGGGAAGGCGAGGCTGCGTGGAACAACGCCCTTTTGCAGCGTTGCGGGGTATCCGAAGATGATCGGATCCGGGTGCAGCACCCGCTCCTTGCCGTTGTTCACCCGCCGCACCGTGGGCGCGGCCAGAAGCTTGTCCGGATGATTGTCCAGCGCCCCGACAAGGGCCGACAGGTAGTTCAGGCTCGAAAAGTCGTCGCAGGCCCGCAGGCAGAAGTAGTCCGCATGGTCCCGTCCGTATCTCATGCAGAAGATGAAGTTGTCCACGGCGGATAGATGCACGTCATGGGTGAGGACCTCGAACCTGTCGTCCATCTCGCAATAATTTCGGGCAATATCGCCGGTGCGATCTGTCGATTTGTTATCGACGATCACTGCCCTGAAATTTTTGAAATCCTGATTGGCGATACAGTCGAGACTTTTTGTCATCGTTGCTTCGCCATTATAAATAGGGAAAAGAATCAATATGTTACGATTAATCAATTGAAAAGCCTCTTGGCTGAATTTGTGTGAATCGTGATTTGGATTCCCTTTCGAAATGAGTCTCTTTTTACTTTGATCAGACTCCGTGCGTCCGTCAACGGCTGAATTCCGGGGCACAATCGGCCCCGGCCAATCGCCGCGGTGAGGCGGAGCGGCGGCGTGGACCGGGCGCTGGGGGATTGCGGCCGGCCGGAGGGTTGACGACTGAGGTAGAGCGTGAAAAGGCAGTATCCGTTCAAGTGTTCCGGGCGAAAGAGGGTGCTGCCAGATGCTGCCGGTTTCCGAGGCGACACGGCGAAGGATCAAGGTCTCGCTTTCCAAGCGGGTGATCTTTGCCGGCCAGGGCTACAACACCAAGAATTTCTTCCACCGGGACAGCGTTGCCGTTTTTCCGGAATTGAAGCTGTCTTTCAATCGCATCAAGAAATCCGGCAACTCGAGCATCTGCCTGTATTTCGCGAAACTGTGCGGCTATGGCGACTTCGACACGCCGGAGGATTTGAAGGACAGGCTGCTCAGGCCGGGCCTCATGTCCCTTCCCCAGCTCGTCGAGTTGAGGTCGTACCATTCCCTCGTCGTCGTCAGGGATCCGTTCGAACGCGCGCTTTCGGCTTTTCTGGACAAGGTCGGTGGCGGTGTCGTGCCACGCTTTGCCGGATACGCCGGTTATGGGCAGGCCAATCCGGACGGCTTTGTGCATTTCCTGCGGCAGGTCGCCGAAAACCGGGAGGACCTGAACCGGCATTTCTGGCCGCAGACGCGGTTGATGTACAAGCCGGTAAAGTCTTTTTCTCTGGTTGCCAGGCTGGAAAACCTGCCGGAAGAGCTGCCGCCGTTCATCAGAAAAATCAGCGGAATCCAGGTCGACGGCGAAAGCTTCAAGAGCCCTCATCCCGTCGAGCGCAGGCAGAAGAACAAGATAACGGCGGCAAAGGAAAAACTGAACATGTTCTATGGCCCGGCAGCGGTCGATCTCGTGCGCCGGATCTATCGGGACGACTTCGCCCAGCTGGGATATTCGAACGATCTGACCGGATGATGAGATCGAACTGGAGGCCCGCAGTCCTGGTTCGCCGGGAGAGCGCCGGCCGGCACAGCGTATCTTTGCGGGCACCGGCGAGCCGCCGATTGGACAGGCCGAAAGGTTTCGGCTAAGGCACCTGCGGACCGCCGGTGGGCGATGCTGTGTGCGGACTGGAAAGCATGGACGAATATCAGATCAGGAACTTCCTCAAGTTCGCGCCGGCGCGGCTTGGCCTTGCGCCAAGGAAACATCTGTTCATTCACATCCCCAAGAATGGCGGCATGGCAATCCGGGAAGCCCCCCAGTTGCAGGGCCGGCTGGTGATCGCCAACCGGCGCCGGCTCAGGAGCAAGGCCTATGCGGATGGTCTCAAGCAGCATATGGGCGCAACAGGCCGCAACCCGGGCTACGAGCACGCCAGGCTGCGCGATGTCGACATGTCGGTCCGCAAGGCCACGAATGCATTCGCGATTGTCCGCAATCCCTGGTCGCGCACGGTCTCGCGCTTCAAGTTCGCCCTCCAGACGCGGCCCTACCAGGATGCAAGGCCGGACTGTTCGCCCGCCGAATTCGAGCTCTTCCTGGAAGAACGCTTCAAATGGGCGGGGGAACCCTATTTCTGGCACCGGGCCGTCTCCGGCTGGTATCCGCAGACGGATTATGTAACCGATGAGACGGGCGGCATCGCCGTCGACATCCTGAGGCAGGAGCGGCTCAGTTCGGAAATGCAGACCTATCTCGGTTTTTCCGGCGCGCTGGAACGGCGCAATACCAGCACCAGTTCGCGCGCGGATTACCGCGATCTCTACACAGACAGGACCATCCGGATCGTTGCCGACTGGTATGCGGCGGACATCGAGCGGTTCGGTTTCGACTTCGACACACCGGCGTCGAAGAACGTGTTTTTTGCGGATACCTGAATGGGACTCAACCTCGAACCGAAGGCGGCGTGGCGGTGATGACGCTCAGTGAACAGATCACGGAAGCATTCGGCACCCGCGCCGCGGACCGGTTGACCCTGCCGGGAGACGGCGTCGTCGCGGTCATCCTGGCCTACAACGAAGCCTTGCGGTTTCCCCATTTCCTGAAGCACTACAGGGCTTTGGGGGTGCGGCACTTCATCGTGGTCGACAACATGTCAAACGACGGCACCGCCGCGCTGCTGGACGGGCAGGCCGACATCAGCGTCATAAGGACGGCCAACCCCTACAGGGACTACAAGTCCGTCTGGCGGCAACTGATCTGCGACCGCTATCTTCAGGACCGCTGGGTGGTCTTCCCCGATGTCGACGAACTGCTCGTCTATCCGGGCTGGCCGGACCTGTCGATCGACGCGCTTGCCGGATATCTGGACCAGGGCGGCTACCAGGCTCTGTTCACGCCGATGGTGGACATGTATCCGGAGGGACCGCTGAAGGATCTGTCCTACCGGGCGGGCGACAGTTTTCAGGACGCCTGTCCGTGGTTCGACGGTGGCGGCTATCGCTACAATCCCTTGAAAGGCAGTCACGGCAAGCGCTACAGGACACCGGCAAGGCATGTCTTTGGCGGCACGCGCGAGCGCCTGTTTCACCAGCAGGCCAAGCGGCCGGCAAACGCGCTGGACCGGCTGCTCCTGTCGACCGTGTTTTCGCTGCACGCCAGGGTGCCCGAAACCCGGCCGGGCCGCAAGCTCGACCATCTCCTGTTCAAGCTGATCAAGAACGCGCTGCCGAGCCCGGCCGCGGTCCAGAGCAAGGTCCCGCTTCTGAAGTGGCAGGGCGGCACCGTGTTTTCCGGCGGCGTTCACGGCATCGACAGGCAAGTCACGGTGGCGCCGGACTGGGGCGTGCTGCTCCATTTCAAGTATCTCGACGATTTCAGGAGCAAGGTGACCGAGGCGCTCGCGCGCAAGCAGCATACCGACAATGCCGGTCATTATCTCGATTACAACTCCCGGATGGACGGGCTGATGGAAGAGGGGCTGCGCTATCCGGGCAGTGTCCGGTTCACCGGTGCGGACGCGCTGATCGCCTGCGGCCTGATGCGCGAGAGCGACGCCATGAAGCGCTGGCGCAAGCAGGCAGCGGGGACCTGAAAGCAGCCTGCTTCAGGTCCGCGCCGGTCCGCCAAGGAGCTTGTCATAGGCCGCCACGACGCCGGCCTCCGAATAGTGTTCGCTCAGTTTGGCCTGTCCGCCGCGCGCCAGCGTTGACCGCAATTCCTGCGAGCCGAGAACACGGCCGATAGAGGCCGCCAGGGCCTCGGCATCGCCGCAGGGCGACAGCAGGCCGTTCTTGCCGTCGTCTATCAGCCAGCTCGGGCCGGGGGAGGCGGTCGCCACCACGGGCAATCCGGCGTTCCAGCCTTCCAGCACGATGTTGCCGAGCGGTTCGGCGTCGGTCGGGCAGAGCAAAATGTCGGCCGCTTTCAGGAAGGGCGCGGGATCGCGCTGCCAGCCGAGAAAATGGACGCGGCTTTCGACACCTTCGGCCTTTGCGAGTGCCTTCATGTCGTCCAGGAGGTCGCCGTCGCCGATCAGCCAGGCATGCACATGCCCGGGCAGGCGCGCGACTGTCCGGATGGCCAGATCGAAGCGCTTGCGCTCGACGAAACGGCCCAGATGGATCAGCACAGTGGCGTTTTCCGGCGTGTCGTGATCCGCGCGCGACACCGGCCCGGGCTCCGCCGGCAGCGGGTCGACGAAATTGCTGATCACATGCGCCCGCGCCTCGGGCCAGCCCATCTCGACCGCCTGCCGGACGATCTCCGGCGTGTTGCCGATCAGGTCCTCGACATTGCCGTAGGTGTGAAAGCCGTCCGGCCAGTCACCCAGGCGCAGGAAGGTGCGCATGGAGGGGCCGGGCCTGGGCAGCCATTTGCTGGCCGGGCTCATCCAGCCGAGGGTCGCGGTGGCGCCGAAAGCGCGGATCTGCCGGGAAATACCCCAGCGCACGAAGTGACGCTTCAGATGCGACCGGCTGAACTTGAGTTCACGCACCTCGCAATGCTGTGCGAGTTCGTCCCGCCATGGCCGGTCCTTCCGGATGAAGGCGATCTGGTCGACGCCCTTGCGGGCCAGCGCCCCGGAAAGCCGCACCAGAAACCGCTCCGCGCCGCCATCGACGCCCAGGTGGATATGGGCAAGTTTCTTCAGGTTCGCCGGCGGGTCAGTGGCCATCGATCACGTCGTAGTAGTTATGGGCCCGGCCCAGAAGCCCGCGCAGGTTGCCGGAGCCCTTCATCAGCCGGATGAGGCCGTAATAATAGAGCTTCTCGCCGCGTTTGCGGAAAAAAGGCTTGATCACGAAACCGGCGACGGTCGCCAGCAGGCCGAAGATCATCCGTCGCAGGCTCTTGGGAATGAAATGCAGGGCCGCCTTGAGGCGTCCTTCCCGGAGCACGATGTTGAACGCGCCCGAGGTCGCGGCCATGTGCATGCGGCTGAGCAGGCGGCCGGTGGTCACCCGCGAGGCCGGGATGTCCTCTTCCACGAAGGCATCATCCACCCAGATCATCTTCGCGCCCGCCGCATGGGTGCGGCGGAAGAAGTCGATGTCCTCGCTGCCGAAGGTCAGGCGCTCGTCGAACCGGAGGCCAAGCCCGTCCTTCGCGACGATGCGCGCGCTCAGGAGGACGTTGTTGGTCGGGGCTTCGGTGATCACCGATCCGGTCGGCCGCGGTTTCAGAAGCTGGGATTTCCACCAGTGCGGTGCCGGCTGCTCGTAGATCCGCCGCACAGGTCCGTTGCCGACCTCGGCCCCGTGGGCCTTGCAGGCGCGCAGCAGCTTCTCGATCCAGTCCGGCTCGGCGCGCTCGTCGTCGTCGATCAGCGCGATCCAGTCCGGGGCGTGCTCCAGCGCGGCTTCCAGCGCGCGGTTCCGGGCAAACGGAATGCCCTTGCGGGGCTCGTGATGAAAGAAAACGGGAAGCGACAGCCGCTCCTTCAGCGCCGTGGCCGCCGTGCCGGTGAAATGCGGTTCGGCATCGTTTTCCACAACGACGATTGCCATTTCCATCGCGTCGGGCTCGGTCAGCCTGTCGAGGCTTTCCAGGCACGCCTGCAGCATCTTGGGCCGCTGCGCGGTGCAAACGGCAATGACCAGTTTCTGGGTCATGCGGAGATCTCAATCGTTCCAGTCGGCCATTCCATGCGGCCATCCCATTCGGCTGGAGGCAGGGTTTGGCGCAAGAGCCGGTCCCTGTCAAAGGGTTTCCGGGAAATTGACCTTTCAACGCAGGGGTGCCCGCGCTAGGCTTTGCGTACAAGCCTTTGAAGGACCGCAACAAGCGGCCGTGTTCTGGGAGGAAACACATGAAGGGCATGATGATGCACCGTCCGCTGAAAATCGCGGATCTCATCACCTTTGCCGCCGACACCTATCCGGACGGGGAAATTGTCTCCGTGCGCACGGAAGGCGATATCCACCGCACCACCTACCGGGAAACCGCCGGACGGGTCGCCCGGCTGGCCCACGGCCTGCGCGGTCTGGGTGTGGGCGACGGCGACCGGATCGCGACGCTGGCCTGGAACGGCTATCGTCATTTCGAGCTCTATTATGCGGTTTCCGGCATCGGCGCCGTCTGTCACACGATCAACCCGCGCCTGTCCGCGGAACAGATGATCTATATCGTCAACCATGCGCAAGACCGGCTCCTGTTCGCCGACCTGACCTTTGTTCCGGCTCTGGAAAAGCTGCGCCCGCATTTTCCGGCGGATCTGCGCATCGTGATCATGACAGACCGGGCGCATATGCCCGAGACCACTCTTGAGGGTGTCCTGTGCTACGAGGACATTCTGGACGGCCAGCCTGCTGAAATCGACTGGCCGGACTTTCCGGAGGATCGGGCCGCGGGGCTTTGTTACACCTCCGGCACGACAGGCAATCCCAAGGGAACGCTTTATTCGCACCGGTCCACGGTGCTGCACGCGCTGGGCATGTGCGTGACCATTCCGCAGGCACTGAAGGAAGGCTCCCGGATCCTGCCGGTGGTGCCGCTGTTTCATGTCAATGCCTGGGGCCTGCCTTATGGCGCTCCGCTGTCCGGAGCCAGCCTGATCTTTCCGGGCGCTGCGCTGGACGGCTCCAGCCTGTTCGAGCTGATGGACAGGGAAAAGGTGTTTTCCGCCTGGGGCGTGCCCACGGTCTGGATGGGCCTGATGAACGAGATCAGGCAGCGGGGCCGCCTGCCCGAAGGGTTCGGCGATATCGTCGTCGGCGGGTCGGCCGCATCGCGCGCATTGATCGAGGCGTTCGAGACGGAGGGCGTCAATGTCTGCCATGCCTGGGGCATGACGGAAATGAGCCCGCTCGGCACCCAGTGCAACCTGCCGCCCGCCATGGCGGATCTTCCCCTGGGTAAGCGGGTCGACCGGAAACAGAGCCAGGGACGGCGCGTCTTCGGCGTCGAGTTGAAGCTCGTCGACGACGCCGGCAAGCGTTTGCCTCATGACGGCGCCACGCCGGGACATCTTTATGTGCGCGGCAACACCGTCACCAGCGGCTATTACGAGGACCCGGAAGCGACCGCACCGGTGTTCGACGCCGAGGGCTGGTTCTGCACCGGTGACATTGCCACCATCGACCCGGACGGCTTTCTGGCGGTCACCGACCGCTCCAAGGATCTGATCAAGTCGGGTGGCGAATGGATCAGTTCGCTCGACCTGGAAAACATCGTGATGTCCCATCCGGGCGTCGCCAGTTGCGCGGTGATCGCCGTGCCCGATGCCA
The DNA here is from genome assembly GCF_038900065.1 of Roseibium sp. AS2. NCBI lineage: Bacteria > Pseudomonadati > Pseudomonadota > Alphaproteobacteria > Hyphomicrobiales > Stappiaceae > Roseibium > Roseibium sp. AS2. Next base: position 1,031,223 of record NZ_JBBMQN010000001.1, on the reverse strand, counting down.
AATGGGAGGAACGCCCGCTTCTGATCGTTCAGGCGCGGGAGGATGCGCAGCCGCAAAAGGAGGAGATCCTCGGACTTCTTCAGGACCGGGTCGCCCGGTGGCAGGTGCCCGACGAGGTTGTCTTTGTCGAGGCTCTGCCGATGACGGCAACGGGCAAGGTCTCCAAACTGATGCTCAGACAACAATACGCGGAGGACAGCGCGTGACGCCGGAAAAGCTGTTCGGTCTGGCCGGCAAGACCGCCCTGGTCACGGGCGGGGCCACCGGCATCGGCCGTATGGCCGCCGAAGGCCTGATGGCGGCCGGTGCCCGGGTCCTGATCGCCAGCCGCAAGGAAGAAGCCTGTCAGGCAGCCGCCGCGGACCTCAACGCGTTGGGCTGGTCCGGAAAGGCGGAAGGGTTTGCCGGCGACGTGTCGAGCGAGGACGGTGTCGCCGCGCTCGCGCGTGAAGTCGCCGACCGCACGGACAGCCTGCCGATCCTGATGAACAATGCCGGGACAAGTTGGGGGGCACCGCTCGGTGAATTTCCCCATTCCGCCTGGGAGCGGGTGATGCGGGTCAACGTCACCGGGCTGTTCCAACTGACCCAGAGCCTGTTGCCGTTGCTGGAAGCGGCAGCCGATGACGACGATCCGGCGCGGGTCGTCAATGTCGGCTCGGTGATGGGGGAGACCGCCCATGGCGACCGGGCCTACAGCTACGCGGCATCCAAGGCGGCGGTGCATCATCTGACCCGCATCCTTGCCAAGGAACTTGCGCACAAGCGCATCACCGTAAATGCGCTGGCCCCCGGCCCCTTCATCAGCAACATGACAGCCTTCGCGACGGCGGACGAGGACGTGCGCTCCCGCGTCGGGGCGCAGGTGCCGCTGGGCCGGGTCGGCCGTCCCGGGGACATCGCTGCGGCGATGCAATACCTGTGCGGTTGGGGCGGTGCCTATGTGACGGGCGCGGTCCTGCCGATCAGCGGCGGCATCAATGTCGAGACGGGCCCCGACCTCTTCCAGGAGGCCTACTGATTGACGGCGGATCTCCAGGCCGGACCGCTTCGTGTGGAAGACCTTGAGCCTCTGGTGGGGACGGAAGTCGGCGTGTCGTCCTGGCGAACGATCGATCAGGCGCGGATCGATGCGTTCGCGGAGGTCACCGGCGATCACCAGTTCATCCATGTCGATCCGCTCCGCGCTTCCCGAACGCCATTCGGGGGCACCATCGCGCACGGCTTTCTGACCCTGTCGCTGCTCTCGGTCATGGGCCAGGAAGCCCAGCCGGAAATCCGGGGTGCGGTGATGGCCGTGAATTACGGCTTCGACAAGGTGCGCTTTCTCGCACCGGTCGCGACCGGCGCCAGGGTGCGCGGGCGGTTCGTGCTGGCCGGTCTGGCACGGCCGAAGGACGGCGAAGTCGATATCACGTGGCGCTCGACGGTGGAGATCGAGGGAGAAAAGCGGCCGGCGCTGGTCGCCGATTGGCTGAACCGGTTCTATCTGGACAGCGCGACGGACCGGCCATGAGAAAGCCTCGCCCCTGTCCGGGAAACGGCCGTGTTCGGCTGTCCGCAAACCGGATGCCGTACCGCCGAAAGCGGATGCGTGACCAGATCTGTCAGGAGATAACATGGATCTAGGAGTAACCGACCGGGTTCGCCCGCTCATCGACCGGGTTCGCCGGATGGTGGAGACGGAAATCGCCCCCCTCGACAGGGAATATCATGAGGAAGTCGGCCGCCATCCGTCCGGTGACCGGTTTCGCATGACAGACCGTCAGCTGGAGATCCTGAACGGCCTCAAGGCGCAGGCCAGGGAGCGTGGCCTGTGGAATTTCTGGCTGACGGACAGCGAAGAGGGCTTCGGCCTGACCACGGTCGAATACGCCTATCTGGCGGAGGAAATGGGCAAGGTCGGGATCGCCGCGGAAGTGTTCAATTGCAATGCGCCCGACACCGGCAACATGGAGGTGCTGGAGCGCTACGGCACCGCGGCCCACAAGCAGCGCTGGCTGAAGCCTCTGCTGAACGGAGACATCCGGTCCGCCTATCTGATGAGCGAGCCGGAGGTGGCCTCCTCGGACGCCACCAACATTGCATTGACCGCCGTCAAGGACGGCGATGCCTGGATTCTGAACGGTGACAAATGGTGGGCGACCGGGGCGGGCGACCCGCGCTGCAAGCTCTACATCGTCATGGCCTGCACGGATCCGGACGCCCACAAGCACAGCCGTCATTCCATGTTTCTCATGCCTGCTGATGCCGCCGGCATCGAGGTGCTGCGGCCGATGCAGGTCTTTGGCGCCGACGACGCGCCGCACGGCCACATGCATATCCGCTTCACCAATGTCCGGGTGCCCGGCGAGGATCTGGTGCTTGGCGAGGGCCGGGGCTTCGAGGTCGCCCAGGGCCGCCTCGGCCCCGGCCGGATCCACCACTGCATGCGCGCCATCGGGCTGGCGGAAAAGGCACTGGAGCTGTTGTGCCGGCGGGCCATGGAGCGCGACGCCTTCGGCCGGAAACTGACCGATCTCGGCGCCAATCACGACATCATCGCCAATGCGCGCATGGAGATCGAGATGGCGCGGCTGCTCTGCCTGAAGGCCGCCTGGGTGATGGACACGCAAGGAACGCGTGCCGCCCAGTCCTGGATCAGCCAGATCAAGGTGGTCGCGCCGCTGATGGCCCTGAAGGTGGTCGACGAGGCCATGCAGGTCCATGGCGCGGCCGGGATTTCCCAGGACTTTCCGCTCGCCGCCATGTGGACGCATTTGCGCACGCTGCGTTTTGCCGACGGCCCCGACGCCGTGCACCGCCGCCAGGTCGCCCGCGCGGAGCTGCGCAAATATGGCAACGGCAAGGTGTGACGGGGGTGTTCAGTTTGCCTTTCACACAGTGTGTCCCCGCATGACAACGGGCGCGGCGGATCCTGACCTTCCTGCACTCAGCACCTGGCTCGAAACGCGCTTGCCCGGTTTCAAAGGCCCGCTGGAGGCGGAAAAATTCGACCGCGGCCAGTCCAACCCGACCTACCGGCTGATGGCGGCGTCCGGGGACTATGTCCTGCGCCGCAAGCCGCCCGGTGTGCTGTTGAAATCGGCTCATGCGGTCGACCGGGAATTCCGGGTGCAGAAAGCACTGGCCGGGTCGGACGTGCCGGTCGCCACAATGCTGGCTCTGTGCGAGGACGAGAGCGTCATCGGGTCGGTTTTCTACATCATGGAGTTCGTGCGCGGCCGCAATTTCGACGACCCGCGACTGCCCGGTGTCGATCCCGGAACACGGCGCGGCCTCTATGACGAGATGAACAGGGTGCTGGCGGCAATCCATTCGGTTGATCTGGACGCATGCGGCCTGGCGGATTTCGGACCTTCGGGAAACTATTACCGCCGCCAGATCGACCGCTGGACCCGGCAATACCGGGCGAGCGAAACGCAGACCATTCCGGCAATGGACGAGTTGATCGTCTGGCTGGGTGGCAACGTGCCGGAAGACGACGGCCGGCGCACGCTGGTGCACGGCGACTACCGGATCGACAACATGCTGTTTGCAGGGGAGGGGACGGCCTGTGTCGCGATGCTCGACTGGGAACTGTCCACCATCGGTCACCCGTTTGCAGACCTTGCCGCGCTGATCATGCAGTGGCAGCGCCCGCCCGGCAGCGAGGGGCGGGGCCTTGCGGGCGTCGATCGTGGCCCGCTCGGAATTCCCGCGGATCAGGCCTTCATCGACGCCTATTGCGCCCGCATGGGCCTCACCGGCATCCCGGATTTCGGCTTCTACCTTGCCTTCGCCTTCTTCCGCATGGGTGCGATCCTGCAAGGTGTCGGAAAACGCGCTCTGGACGGCAATGCCTCCAACCCGGAGCTGGGTCTCAGGCTGGGGGCAACCGTGCCGGACTATGCCGCAGGTGGCCTGGACGCGGCGAAGGTTACCTGATCATCCGTGATCCGGGGCCGGCGTCCGTCACCCCCGGTCATTCGTTTCCGCGAAACTGCCGCCGTTCTCCGCCATCTGCCGCAACAGGGCGGGCACCTGCCAGTACCAGGCGTCTTCCCGCGCATAGTCCTCGATCCGCCGGACAAGTTCGGCCGCACCGATGACATCGGCGGTGTGCATCGGGCCGCCGCGGAAACGCGGAAAGCCGTAACCGTTGAGGAACACCGCGTCGATGTCGATGGGACGCAGCGCAATGCCTTCTTCCAGAACGCGGCTGCCTTCCAGGATCATCGCCGTCATGAAACGGCTGACGATCTCTTCCGCGGAGAAAGCGCGCGGCGCGATGCCGGCCTTGTCCCGTTCCGCATCGATGATCGCCAGCGCCTCCGGGTTCGGCCGGGACCCCGTGTCGTCGTAGATGTAAAAGCCCTGACCGGTTTTGCGCCCGAACCAGCCGTTCTCGCACAGACGGTCGGCGATCGGGATGTAGCGTTCCTCGGCCGGACGGGTGGCGGCGCGGCGCTTGTTGGCCGCCCAACTGATGTCGAGCCCGGCGAGATCGGCCACCTGGTAGGGACCCATGGCAAAACCGAAACCGCGCATGGCCGTGTCGATCTCTTCCGGCGATGCGCCATCCATCATCATGTAGTCGGCGGCCTTCTTGTAGAAGGTCATGATCCGGTTGCCGATGAAGCCGTCGCAGACGCCCGAGCGGACCGCGATCTTTTTCAGCCGTTTGGCGAGGGCGAACCCGGTCGCCACCACATCGTCCGCCGTCTTGTCGGCGACGACGACTTCCAGAAGCCGCATGATATGGGCGGGCGAGAAGAAATGCAGGCCGATGACATCTGCGGGCCGGGAGGTGATCGCGGCGATGTCGTTGATGTCGAGATAGGAGGTGTTGGACGCCAGCACGGCGCCTTTCCTGCAGACCTTGTCGAGCATTTCGAAGATCTCGCGCTTGACGCTCATCTCCTCGAAAACCGCCTCGATGACCAGATCCACTTCGGACAGCGCGCCCAGATCTGTGGAGGTCTTGAGTTTCGACGACAGAATGTCGTTGCGGGCGCCGGCGGTCAGCTTGCCGCGCTTGACCGCGCCGTCCAGATTGCCGGTGATTGTCGCAATGCCCCGGTCGAGCCCGGCCTGGTCGCGTTCGGTCAGGGTCACGGGCAGACCGGCCAGCAGCAGCGCCGTGGCGATGCCCGAGCCCATGGTGCCGCCGCCGATGACGCCGATTGCATCGATCGCGCGCGGTGTCGCGGATGCTTCCGGGATCTTCGAAACGGCCCGTTCGGAAAAGAACGCGTGGATCAGACCGGCGCGCTGCGGGCTCGCCATGCACTCTTCGTAAAGCCGGCGTTCCTCCTTCATGCCCTCCGTGACGGGCAGGCTTGAGGCGGCGACCGCATCGACGCATTTCTGCGGCGAAAACAGCAACGGCTGCGTCCGGGCCAGTTTCTTGCGCATCTCGTCAAGCGCCGTCGGATCGGGCTCCGTGTCCAGTGCACCTGTCCTGCGGTTGGGCAGGGTCCCGTCAAGCAGGTCTTGCGCGCTCTGGAGGGCCACCGCGCGGGGATCGCCCTCCGAAATCCGGTCGATCAGGCCGCTTGCAAGGGCGTCTTCGGCAGAGACCGGCTTGCCGCCGGTGATCATGTCGAGCGCGGTGCGGATGCCGGCAAGACGGGGCACGCGCTGGGTGCCGCCGGCACCGGGCAGGATGCCGAGCGTGACTTCCGGCAGGCCGACCCTGGTGCCTTTCAGCGCCACCCGGGCATGGCAGGCCAGGGCGACTTCCAGGCCGCCCCCGAGGGTCGTTCCATGCAGAACGCAGACGATCGGTGTGTCTGAAGCTTCCAGGAAATTGCACAGCTCGGGCAGCCACGGGTCGAGCGGCGGCTTGCCGAATTCGCGGATGTCGGCACCGGCGATGAAGGTGCGGCCCTTGCCGTAAATCGCGATTACCTTGACCGCGGACATGTCCTGCAAGGCTTCAACAGCCTGCCGGATCCCGGTCCGGACCGCATGGGAAGCGGCGTTGACCGGGGGATTGTCGATGGCGATGAGGCCGGCCGCACCGGTCAGCTCGAAGGAGACGGCGTCATTGATGGAGGTCTCGCCGGTCAGAGGCTCAGGGTGCATACAAATCTCCCGGGAGCTCGCCGGCGCGTTCGTTCGAACACGCCGGAAGCGCCCACATTTGAAAAAGGTCAACTCGTGGAAGCCCGGTCGAGCCGGGCCGCTCCGATCAGCGTGGTGGCGGCAGGATTGTCAATTCTGGGAAGGCCTTGTCAAGGTGTCCGAAAAGCGCAGCCGGCACTGATCAGGCTTTTGGCGAGGCCTTGGGGCTGAAGGAACAGCGGTCCGGCTTGAGGTCGACCAGCGGTGTTCCGTCGAGGCAGTCGAGCCCGCGCACGATCAGGTTGGGACCCTCCACCGAGACCAGTTTGACCAGCGACGTTCCGATCGGATTGGGGCGCACAGGCGAGCGCAGCGCGAAAGTGCCGTATGTGGTTTCACTGTGTGCGGGGTTCTGGACGACAAGGTCCCGCCGGGCCTGGTCAAGCCAGTAGAGAACCTCGACCCGGTCATAGTCCTCGATGCCCTGGAGGGCGGGCACCCAGGGCTCGAAGATCTCGATCCGGCAGTCCGGGCCGTCGTGCTTGCCCTGGCGCGGACACGCCTTGCGATCCGTCCAGGGGGTGTGGATCCTGCCGATGAAATAAAGTCTGGCGTCGTCCGGCTCCGAAACCGGGATCATGACCTCATGCGGGCGGATGTCGCTCATCGTGTCTCGTCCTGTATCTTTGGCGCTTGGGTCAATCGGACAGCCAGCGGACCACGCCATGATCGCTCAGGTCATAACCGCCGAGCGCGGCCGCCCTGGTCTTGAAGTCGGCGCTGCGGGCAAATGTGAACAGGCGCTGCACCGGTTGCGAGAAGTAGGCCTTGCGGTCGATCAGCAGATCGAAATTCTCGTCGACCAGCGGAAGAAAGCCGAGCCGGAAGGGTTTTGCCATGGCCTCTATGCCGAGCGCGGCATCGGCCTCGCCCGCGGCAACGGTGGCCGCGGCGTCGTTTTCCGAATGCGCCGGGGTCGGGGAACAGGTCAGGTCCGCCTCGCTAAGCCCGGCGTCGCCGAGCAACCTGGCCAGCAACAGGGCCGCGCCCGCCCCGCTCTGGCGCAGAGCGACCCGCCTGCCTTTGAGGTCGGCAACGGATGTGATCGTGCCGACGGCGTTCTCAGCGATCAGGAGCCCGCGCGTGCGCCGGGCCCAGGCGATCAGGACCGCATCGCGCAGGCCCAGGCTGCCGACGGAGCCGACGTTCCAGCCGGTCTCCTCGGGAAGATGCAGCCCGGCCAGCGAGGCAGCGCCGTCCTGGAACTTGATCAGCCCGTCCGCGCTGCCGTTGCAGAGCATGGCCAGACCGCAGCCGGACGCATGTATCGCCCAGTCCAGAAGCGGGTCGTGGGAACCGGCAAGCACATCCGGCCGCTCCGGGCTGCCGTCCTTGCCCCCGATCCAGGCACGGATCTGGTCGGCGGGAAACAGGAGTTTGCCCGTGATCCGGCGGTGCGGTATCTCGTTCGCGGCGGCAAGGTCATAGACCTTGCGTTCCTTGACCCGCAACAGGTCGGCTACTTCCCGGGTGGTCAGAAACTGGGGTTGCCGGAGATCTGGGTGCTTCAACATGTTTCCTGCCGTTCGCGGCAAACTTAACGGAGGACCGGCTCCCGGCACAAGATCCCCGGGCACGTGCCGGTCCGGCAGGCGGCGACGGTACCGGTTCGCGACGGTCCTGCGCAGTTGAAACCGGCCGCGGCGGTCCACTCTGTTTCCGGATTTGAAATGTGATCGAACCCTTGCACCACGGATACTGAGTGCAGTGCAAGATAAACTCTTTTCCCAAGTGTTTTCCTTGAGTAAAAATCCCCCACCTTTTCGACGCTGCAAAATATTAGATCGATAGCTGATTAAAAAATATACATTTTTTTTGATCGACCCCTTTCCTTGTAGCGGCATTTTTGTTTTTCTATGCACAATTGCACTGACCGGCTGCTCGATGGGGTTCAGGCCTCCAGAGTCGCTTGAATTTGTGTGCTTGATAATAATGAACCGGACTTGGGGACACTATGGCGAATACACGGGGCGCTGCCGTTAAGTATGATGGCGTTCAAAAGAGCTATGACGGGGAAACCCTTGTCGTAAAGAACCTCAATCTCGACATCCCGCCTGGCGAATTCCTGACCATGCTGGGACCATCCGGGTCCGGCAAGACGACCTGCCTGATGATGCTGGCCGGCTTCGAGCCCGCCACCCACGGCGAGATCTACCTGAACGATCGTCCGATCAACAATGTGCCGCCGCACAAGCGCGGCATCGGCATGGTGTTCCAGAACTATGCGCTGTTTCCGCATATGACGGTGGCTGAAAATCTGGCGTTTCCACTTCAGGTCCGCAACGTCAGCAAGGCCGAGCAGCAGGAAAAGGTCCAGCGCGCGCTGGACATGGTCGAGCTGGGGGCCTTCGGCAACCGGCGGCCGGCGCAGCTGTCAGGCGGACAGCAGCAGCGCGTGGCCGTGGCCCGTGCGCTGGTGTTCGATCCCGAACTGGTGCTGATGGACGAACCCCTGGGTGCGCTCGACAAGCAGCTGCGTGAGCAGATGCAGTATGAAATCAAGCACATTCATGAAAATCTCGGCGTCACGGTGGTCTATGTGACCCATGACCAGACCGAAGCCCTGACCATGTCGGACCGGGTTGCCGTGTTCAACGACGGCATCATCCAGCAATTGTCCACGCCGGATGATCTTTACGAAGACCCGCAGAACTCGTTCGTGGCGCAATTCATCGGTGAAAACAACAAGCTGAACGGCAAGGTTGTCGAGATCCAGGGTGAGGAGTGCGCCGTTGAACTCGACGACGGCACCCGGCTCAAGGCGGACAAGGTCAATGTCGGCGCCGTCGGCGACAAGACCACGTTGTCCCTGCGCCCGGAGCGTGTCGAATTCGACACAGACGATTCGATGGACAATCTGGTCAGCGGCCGGATCGAGGAGCTCATTTACCTGGGCGACCATATCCGCGTCCGCATGAATGTGGCCGGCAACGACGAGTTCATCGTGAAAGTTCGCAATCGTGGAGAGAAGCGCAAGCTGAATGTCGGCGAGACAGTCCAGGTGGGCTGGGCGCTGAACGACTGCAAAGCGCTCGACGCGGTTGTCTGAAATCGCCCGGCGGCCGGCTCGCGGCCGCCAGCGACAACAACGGAAACAAATCCGTTAAATCCAACAAAGAGGGAGCTAACTCAAATGAAGCTCAAAACCGTAATCCTTGCAGGCACCGCAGTGGCTTTTGCCAGCAGCGCCGTGCTCGCCGACGACATGACAGTCGTTTCCTGGGGCGGTGCCTATCAGGCGTCCCAGAAAAACGCCTACACCGATCCGTACATGGCTGAAAACCCGGGCGTCAACGTGATCTGGGACGAGTCTTCGGCGGAAGCCGTGGCCAAGCTCCGTGCCATGAACGAAGCCGGCAACGTCACCTGGGACCTGGTTGACGTGGTTGCGTCCGACGCCATCCGTCTGTGCGACGAAGGCCTCGCCATCGAAATCGATCCGGACACCGACCTGGCCGCAGCGCCGGACGGAACGTCCGCTTCCGAGGACTTCGGCGATCTTCTCGTGTCGGAGTGCTTCATTCCGCAGATCGTCTATTCCACCACCTTCGGTTACCGCTCCGACGTTGCTGACTGGAACGGCAAGGAGCCGGATGACATCTGCGACGTGTTCGATCTGGAAACCTTCCCGGGCAAACGCGCCCTGGAAAAGCGTCCGATCAACAACATGGAATGGGCCCTCCTGTGTGACGGCGTCGCCAAGGCGGACGTCTACGACGTTCTGGAGACCGAAGAAGGTCAGGACCGTGCGTTCGCCAAGCTCGCCACCATTAAGGACAACGTTGTCTGGTGGTCCGCTGGTGCGGAAACTCCGCAGCTTCTGGCCGACAGCGAAGTCGTGATCGGTTCCACCTACAACGGCCGCCTGTTTGCCCTCATCGAAGAGCAGAAGCAGCCGGTGAAGATGCTGTGGGACGCTCAGGTGTTCGACCTTGACGGCTGGATCATCCCGGCCGGTCTTCCGGACGACCGTCTTGCCGCGGTGAAGGAATTCGCCAAATACGCCACCGACACCCAGCGTCTGGCGGATCAGGCGAAGTACATCTCCTACGGCCCGGCCCGCAAGTCGTCGGCTCCGCTGGTCGGCAAGCACGCCGATCTCGGCATCGACATGGCTCCGCACATGCCGACCGATCCGAACAACGCCAAGAACACCTTCCTCTATAACTACGAATGGTGGGCGGATTACCGCGACGACATCGACGCCAAATTCCAGGCGTGGCTGTCTCAGTAAGCCTTTTGGCACGCTCCGGACCGGGTGGGCACTGCCCCACCCGGTCCTCCTCCTTAAAATGCGGAAAACTGTTTCATGAGCGATATCCCGGCCGATCAGGTTCTCACGACAAAAGACGGCAAGCCGCTTAAGGCCTCGCTGGCCAAGGCGCTGCGCCGCGAAAAGCTGCGCGCCTTCCTGCTGGTTGCCCCTCTGCTGATTTTCGTGCTGGTCACCTTTGTCGCTCCCATCGCGGACATGCTGTTCCGCTCGGTGGAGAACGGCATCGTCGCCGAGACGCTTCCCCGGACTGTTGTGGCCCTCGCGGAATGGGATCCGGAATCGGGCGCCGTGCCGGACGAAGAGGTGTTTGTCGCGCTTCATGGCGACCTGGCGATCGCGGTCGGCCAGAAGACCCACACACGCCTGGGCTCAAGACTGAACTACGAGCAAAGCGGCATCTCCAGCCTGTTCCGCAAGACCGGACGGCGCATCAAGCGCATGGATGAGGATGCCCCCTTCAAGGCACAGTTCATCGATGCCGACGACAAATGGGGCGACGTTCAGACCTGGCAGGTGCTGAAACGGTTCTCGCCGCGCTACACGCCGGGCTACTTTCTGAATTCCTTCGATGCGAAACAGACCGCCAACGGCATCGAGCTGAAGCCGGAAGACGAACGGATCTACATGTTCCTCTTCGGCAGGACCCTGTTCCTGTCGATCGTCATCACAGTGTCCTGCCTGCTTCTCGGCTATCCGATCGCATTCCTGCTCGCGGCCCTGCCGCTGCGTTCGTCGAACCTGCTGATGATCCTGGTGCTGCTGCCCTTCTGGACCTCGCTCCTGGTGCGCACATCCGCCTGGAAGGTGCTGCTGCAGCAACAGGGGGTGATCAACGATTTCCTGGTCTGGACCGGTCTGATCGGTGATGCCAGTCGTCTGGTGATGATCAACAACCAGACCGGCACGATCATCGCCATGACGCATATTCTGTTGCCGTTCATGATCCTGCCGCTTTATTCGGTGATGAAAACCATCTCGCCGACCTATGTGCGTGCGGCCAAGAGCCTTGGCGCCAATGACTGGACGGCCTTCTGGCGGGTCTATTTCCCGCAATCGGTGCCGGGGATCGGCGCGGGCGCCGTGCTCGTCTTCATCCTGTCGATCGGCTACTACATCACCCCGGAACTGGTGGGCGGCACATCGGGGATCTTCATCTCCAACCGGATTGCCTATCACATCTCGTCGTCCCTGAACTGGGGTCTGGCGGCAGCGCTCGGGACCCTGCTCCTCGTCGCCGTGATGGTTCTCTTTGTTGTCTACGACAAGATCGTCGGCATCGATAACGTGAAATTGGGCTAGGCACGATCATGAGCGCACTTCCCCCCTATGCATCCCCGTTGCAGCGGACCTGGTTCTACGGTTTCCGGTTCATCTGCGGGCTGATCTTCTTCTTCCTGATCTTTCCGATCCTGATCATCCTGCCGCTCAGCTTCAACGCACAGGACTTCTTCACCTTCACCAAGGAAATGCTGGCGCTCGACCCGGCCGGCTATTCCTTCAAGCACTATCACGACTTCTTCACCAACCCGGACTGGCAGCAGGCGCTAACCAATTCGGTAATGATCGCGCCGGTGGCGACTATCCTGGCGACCAGCTTCGGCACTCTGGCGGCCATTGGCCTGTCACAGTCGCATGTGCCCTACAAGCCGGCGATCATGGCGGTGCTGATTTCGCCGATGATCGTGCCGCTGATCATTTCTGCCGCCGGCATGTATTTCTTCTATTCGCGCATCGGCCTGCAGGGCACTTACTGGGGCGTCGTTCTGGCCCATGCCGCGCTCGGCACGCCGTTCGTGATCATCACGGTGACGGCGACTCTGGTCGGCTTCGACCGGTCGCTGGTGCGGGCCTCCGCGAGCCTGGGCGCGAACCCGGTCACGACCTTCTTCAAGGTGCAGATGCCCCTGATCATTCCCGGTGTCGTCTCCGGTGCCCTGTTCGCCTTCATCACCTCCTTCGACGAGGTGGTGGTGGTGCTGTTCCTGGGCTCCGCCGGCCAGAAGACCCTGCCCTGGCAGATGTTCACCGGCCTGCGCGAGCAGATCTCGCCGACCATTCTGGCGGTGGCCTCCCTGATGGTGGCGATTTCGATCGTGCTCCTGACGGTTCTGGAGATGCTCCGGCGCCGGTCGGAACGGCTGAGGGGGCTGTCACCGGGCTGACCCGGTACGGGGCCTGAATCGCCCCGCTGCATTCCACGGGAGCCGGTGGCGGAACGCCAGTCACCGGGCGGAGGTCTGAAGACAGGATCTCCCGGCAGCAAACAATCTGATTTCGGGCCTGGCGGGCCGGCTTCTCCTGGGGAAGCCGGCCCGTTTTGCGTTTCAGGCCGGAAAAGACCGTGAACACCACAGACAGGAAGGAGCCTGGAATGAGCGACGACATGATCCGCATCTATGAAATGAACAATGGTGACAAGGCCTTTTCGCCCTTCTCGCCGGACGAAATGGACCGCCGTCAGGACGGCCTCAGAAAGCTCATGGCGGCAAGAGGTATCGATGCCGCCCTGTTCACCTCCTATCACAACATCTGTTATTACTCCGGCTTCCTCTATTGCTATTTTGGCCGCAAGTACGGCTTCCTGGTCACGCCGGACAAGGCGACGACCATCGCCGCCGGGATCGACGGCGGCCAGCCCTGGCGCCGGACCCATGGCGACACGGTCATCTACACCGACTGGCGGCGGGACAATTATTTCCACGCCATCTCGTCGCTGCTGGATATGCCCAATCCGAAGATCCGGTGCATCGGCATCGAGTTCGATCACGTCTCCCTCGACCTGCTGAAGCTTCTGGAGGCGGCTCTGCCGGGGGTCGAATTCGTCGACATTGCTGCCGACGCCATGGGCCAGCGCACGATCAAGAGCGCCGAGGAACACACGCTGATCCGCGAGGGCGCGCGCATCTGCGATGTCGGCGGCGCGGCGCTGGTGGATGCGGTCCAGGCCGGTGTTCCGGAGCATGAAGTGGCCATCGCCTCCACCAACGCGATGATCCGCGAAATCGCGAAATCGTTTCCGTTCGTTGAGCTGATGGACACCTGGACCTGGTTCCAGTCCGGCATCAACACGGATGGCGCGCACAATCCGGTCACCAACAAACGTGTGGAAGCGGGCGACATCCTCAGCCTCAATTGCTTCCCGATGATCTTCGGCTATTACACCGCGCTGGAACGCACCCTGTTCTGCGAACACGCCTCCGACACGCATCTGCGGTACTGGCAGGTCAACTGCGATGTCCATCGAAAGGGCCTGGAGCTGATCCGCCCGGGCGCGCGCTGCCGCGACATTGCAACGGAACTCAACGACATCTACCGCGGCCATGACCTGCTCAAATACCGCAGCTTCGGCTACGGCCATTCCTTCGGCGTGCTCAGCCACTACTATGGCCGCGAGGCCTCGGTGGAACTGCGTGAGGATGTCGACACCGTCCTGCAGCCGGGCATGGTCGTCTCCATGGAGCCCATGATCATGATCCCGGAAGGGGACGCGGGCGCGGGCGGTTACCGCGAGCACGACATCCTGATCGTGACGGAAACCGGGGCGGAAAACATCACCGGTTTTCCTTTCGGACCGGAGCACAACATCATTGCGAAACGCTGAGGCGAAAAATCGCCCGCCATCGCTGCTGCGGACCGGCGACCAGTCGCCGGTCCGCCCTCCGCCGCAACCGGGTCCGGGCCGCGTTTGGCTTCCGGCGGGGGATGGCGCATCCGGCCGCCTCGCGGGTACGTAAAAGTCGTCGAAATAGATAATAACATCAATGATTTGAAACAGATCAACGCCTGAAGCCCGGTTGGGCCGAGCGCCCTGACTCGCGCCGTGAAACGGTTTTGACGGCGGTCCCGGAACACACCGGAGACACCGGCCGCGGCGGCCGGCCGCCGCGGGCGCGGCCGGTATCGGGTGGTGTCATCCTGCTGAAACAAAAAGGACTTCTATATTGTCGGAATTGCGGGGACCGACATGCCTGATCTGTACAAGCCGTTTCGACTTTCCTGCATCCAGAACATGCAGGCCATTGGTGGCCGGAACTATCTTTATGCGACCGTGTTCTACGGCTTTGACCTGACCGATCCCGAGGCGGTCCTGAGCGAGGCGGTCTACACGGAAATCGCCATGTCGAATCTGCCCATGGGCGGGTTCCTCGACGCCGGATTCCCGAAATCGGGCCCGGAAGTCCTGATCGCGGGCGAGTCGCGCGCACCTGAGGGAACCAGGGTCCAGGGACAGGAGGTCGGTGTCGCGCTCGGCCCTGTCAGGAAGCGGGCGACGATCTTCGGCGACCGCCACTGGGTCAGGGACAATGACGCGGTCAAGATGTCCTATGCCGCCCCTTACGAGACCATGCCGCTGACACCGGACCGGGCATTCGGCAGTGAGAGCCATCCGGTCAACCCGGCTGGTAAAGGCTGCGATCCGCAATATATCCTGGACCATTTCGGCTATGCGCCCCTGCCGAACATCGAGAATCCGGACGCGCTCATCAAGACCATGACGGACCGGCCGCAGCCGGTGCTGTTCGGTCCGCTCGAGCACGATCATCCCTTGCGCAAATCGAAGGTCGGGCAGCCGAGCTGGGACTGGATCAGGACCTCGTTTCCGGAGCCGCCCCCGGGCTTCGACAGCGCGTATCACAACATGGCACCGGCGGACCAGCGCATCGGTGTTTCCCTTAAAGGGACCGAACCGTTGTCCGTCTGGGGCATGTCCGCGGCGCATCCGGTGATCACCTCCAGACTGCCGGGTCTGCGGATCCGCCTGTTCGCCGTTCACGACATGAAGGCCGAGCGCCTCACCGAGATCGGCACCCGGATCGAGACCGTCTGGATCTTCGGCAGCTCGGAAATCGGCGGCATGTACCATCGCGGCATTCTCGAGGTCGCCGACGAAAAGGCCTCCGACGTGGTCGCCCTGATCTTCGGGGCAGAGCGGCTGAGCGACGCGCCGCGCCCCGGCTCCTATTACGCGGAAATCTACAGGCTGCGCACGCACCCGACCGAAGGGCCGATGCACACGCTCAATGACAGCCAGCTCATGCCCGACATTCCGGAAACCGAAAAGCAGGCGATGGAAGCGCGGTCACAGGCCTATAGCGAGGAGGTCGCGCAGAAGTTCGAAAAGAAGATCCAGTTCGAACATGCGGAAATGATCAAGAACGCGAAGATGCCGGACATGATGCGTCCGGATACAAGCCTGCCGCCAATCCCGAGACTGCCGTTTCCGGCACCTGAGGATGTGATCTCGGGCAATGTCGATCTTGCGGGCATGTTCAAGAAGCTGTCAGCCGCCGCAGACGCGTATGAAACGGAGATCATGGCGGGGCCGGCCGCCGCAATCGCAAGGCACAAGGCCGACGGGATCGTGGTGCCTGACGAGGTGTTCGGGTTTCGCGATGCGATGAAAAGCGCGATGACATCAGGCGATCCCGGCGCGGCGAACATGCTGAAGACGGCTGCCAAGGGAAAGTCGGCAGCAGCCGACATCTCGAAAAATGCCAGGGCCGCGCTCGATATTGCCAACCGGAAGTCAGCCGGGCTGTCGCCGCCGGTCGAGGACGTCATTCCGGGAGCGGTGGACGAGGCACTTGCCAGGATCGATGCGATTGTCAGCAAGATCGACGGAGTGGCCGCGGCCGGCGACGACGACCTTTGGCCGCTCGTCAGGGCCAGAGCCCTGGCGCTGCCCGAAGCCGATCCGTTCTACCAGTTGAAACAGGATCTCGAATACCTGGGCAGGGACCTGAAGGAAGACGCCGATCGGCCCAGATCCGGCGAGATGGTCACGGTTGAAGAGGCGCTCGGCGATCCGAAGTTCAAAGACCCGAAACCCACCGACTTCGACGCGATCGTGGCCGAGCTTGCGACCATGCCGGACAAGAACAAGGCGAACCTGGACAGGCTCGAGGCGATGCTTGCCGAAAAGCTGCCCAAGGCGGCCGGGCACGACTTGCCGCCCAGCCTGGCACTGGCCCGCGAGATCGAAAAGATCCCCCTTCCAGAATCGGATTTGAAATCCATCGACGACATCATCGCCAAGGCCGAAAACGCGATCTCCATGGACGCTGAAACATTTTTCGGGGATCTCGATGAGGAGGCCAAGGCGTTCATGCTGGACAAGGAGCATGCGCGCTCCGCGATGCTGGAGGCGGTTCATCCTCTGGAGACCTATACGCCGACGGTCCGCAAGAAACTCGGCGACCTTGTTGTCGAGCATATTCAAAACGGCGAAAGCTTTGCCCGGAGGGACATCGCGGACGCCGACCTTGCCGGAGCGGATCTCTCGCACCTGGATCTGAACGGCGTTTTCCTTGAAAAGGCGAACCTGGCCGGCGCCAGTTTGCAGCGCTCCGATGTCTCCGCCGCGGCCCTGACCGAAGCGGTGCTGACGGACGCGAACGCGACCGGAGCCGATTTCACGCGCTCGTCCCTTTCGGGCGTCAGCGGAGAGCGGGCGTGTCTGGACAAGGCCCGGTTCGCGGAACGCACATGGTCGAAATCGAACTTCGACGCCGCGACATTCCGGAATGCGGCCTTCGACACGGTGACCTTCCTGGAATGTTCCTTTTCCGGCGCCGATTTCGAAGCGGCGCGCTTTGTGAACTGCCTGTTCCTGAAGTGCGATTTTACCGGCGCCGCGCTCCGGAATGCAAAATTCGAGAAGACGATGATCGTCGAGGGCGACCTGTCGAAATCCGACTGGTCGGGAGCGGATTTCGACCGGCAACTGATGACCAAGATCACGGCACAGGGCAGCCGCTGGAGCAACGCAAGTTTCAGCAAGTCGACCTTCGTCGGCCAATCCGACCTGAAGGGCAGTTTCTTCGACGGTCTGAAGGGGCACTATTCGAGCTTCCTGGAGGCCAATCTGGACGAGACCTGCTTCGTGCGGGCGGAAGTGCCTGACTGCCTGTTCCTGAACTGCGCGATGAACGGCGTGGATTTCCGGGTGGCGCGCGCGCGCAAGGCGGTCTTCAACGACTCCGCCCTGGTGCACTCGGACTTCTTCGCCGCCGATCTCATGGAAGCGCATTTCAGCCAGTGTGACACCAGATACACGAGTTTCCGTGACGCCAATCTCTACGCCGCGAACTTCATGAACGCCGTGATGAAATGCGCCGACTTCAGCCAGGCCAATCTGGCTCAGACAATCCTGGAGCTTCCGACATCCAATGACACTTGACGAGATCCATCTGGCGATCGAGTACAGCCGGGCGATTTCCGATCAGGATTTCACCCGCCGAACGTTTGAAGACGCGACGTTCAAGGACGGGGACTTCGTCGTATGCAATTTCAGCGGCGCGCGGTTCGTCCGGTGCACCTTCGAAAAGAACACGCTGATACGCTGCGACTTTCGCGGTGCGCGCTTCGAGGGCTGCACCTTCCTGGACAGCCGCTTCATGATGGGCACGTTTGAAGGGTCGGTCTTTTCGGAGTGCGACTTCGATACGGTCGGGTTTCTGGAGGCAAAGCTGCAAGGCGCGGATTTCTCGCGCACGTCACATGTCGATGTCGGCTTTTTGTGCTGCGAGCTTTCGGATGCCAGGTTTTGCGGGGCGAATTTCGAAAGGGTCGGTCTTCTTGAAAACACTCTCGAACGGGTCAGTTTTGCCGGGGCTCATATCTATCGGACGATGATCTCCAGGGCGGATCTGCGTGCCGCCGAATTGACCAGCGCGAGCTTCCACCAGGTCCTGCTGGTCGATGGCAGCCTCGCCAACCGTGACCTCTCGGGCCAGACGTTCAAGGAATGCACCATGGTCGATGCCGACCTTCAGAAGGTGGTGTTCCGCGGATCGGAGATGACCCAGACCTCGTTTGTGAACTGCAACATGCGCCGCAGTGATTTTAGCGAGGCGAACATGCCGCTGGCCATGCTTGCCGGGTCCAATCTCGCCGGCTCGAAATTCGAGCGCACCAACCTGACCAACGGTGTCTTTGCCAATGCGGACGTCTCGGCGGTCTCTTTTGCCGGGTCCCGAATGCAGATGGCCGTGTTCGACAACGCCAATTGCGGTGCCGCGCGTTTCGAGGGCTGCGACCTCAAGCACGGTGACTTCACCAACGCGGACTGCCAGGCGGCGAATTTCGTCAAGACGTCTTTCGGGCTCACCAAGTTCCACGGGGCCAACCTGAAGGGCGCGCTTCTGGACGGCGCGTCGGGATCGACAGTGCCGACGGATGCAAAACGCCTCGTCGCGCAGGCCTATAACCCCAGGAATGTGATCCTCGACACAGACACGTAGGGTTTTGTCTCCTCGGCAAATATGACGAGGTCAAACTGTTGATTGTGACAATGACAATATGCACCGTGCGCATCACACGATTTGAAAAACGACGGTAGCCGAAGGAAGAGACCATGCCCACAGTGAATGCCTCGGGACCAATTCCCGGCGTCGATCTTTCGCCTGTCGATCCGTTCATCATGCCGTCGGTGCCGCCGGTCCCGATGGTCATGCCTGCCGTCGGATTTCGGGCAACGACGATCCCGACGCAATTCACGTTCTATTCCATCGCTTTCTGGTTTCACACGATGTTGTCGATGATCCCGGTCTGCGTCGCGGGTCCCGGGCCGGGCGTCGTTTCCGGGATGCCGATGAGCGCAAGCAAATCGGGCAAGGGATCGGCCCGTCTTCTCATCCAGGGGCAGCCTGCCAGCAGGTCTCTCATGGATCCGCCGCTTGAGAACGGGCTGACCGTCAATTCCGTCGGCATCACGTCCCCGTGCCAGTGCACCCTGATCAATCCGGTCGGATAGCGAAGAGGGACTGTCATGGCGAAGACCAGAGCGCGCGCCGACGAGACCACGTCGAAACACATCTATTTTGCGGTTCCGCTGGCCAACAATCAGAACGAGTTCAGCGGGCAGTATCTGCGCCTGGAGGAGTATGCCGGTTCCGGCGAGAACAGCCACCTGCCCACGGGCGTCGATACGTCGGGGCTGACGGGAATCACGATGTCGGCCAAGGGCGTCTACCTGCTCGATGCGGATCTCAAAATGGTCGAGACTTTCGGCGGTGCGCTGACTGAAAAGGTGCTGGGCGGCGACCACTCGGTCACGGTGGACAACGGTGACTGGAAACTCAAGGCGGAAGACGGCGCGATCACCATCGAGGCAAAACACACGTCATCGGACGCCAATATAAAGCTCGAGTCCGAAGGATCGGACATTCATGTGCACGCCTGGTGGGGCAAGAGCACCACTTCGGACAGCCGGGACATCAAGGACAGCACCTCGAAGAAGATCACCTACGTTCAGCTTTTCGAATACTCGTCCGTCATTGGCGGCTCCGTGACGGACCGGACGGCGTTCTCGTTCAGCCTGAATGTCGTGGGAGACACGTATTTCAAGCTGGCCGAAGCAAAGGCCACGATCACTTCGCTGAAGATCATCTTTGCCAAGTATTCCGGATATTATGTCAGTATAAATTTCTTTCAGTTCCTGTCGTTCAAGGCCGCCCAGAACTACAGAAAGACAATGGTTCTTTACAACAAGATGACGGTTTTCCAGATTTACGTCGAGATGCTGAAGAGTCAGAACGGCATCGTCAAGGAGCAGATCTCGGGCGGTGTCAGTGAAACCTATGCAGCGGAAATGCGCAAAAAGATGGCCGGCTGCGGGTTCTTCCAGCGGATAAAATTCTAGTGCTTGTTCAGGTGAGACGGAGCCGGTCGATGGAAACACATCAGTTCATGCCAGGGGCGCGGCGGGCGATGCGATGCGGTGCATCGGGCATTGGCCGTCACGACGCCGGTGCTCTGGTCCGCGCCGGGGACAGCGCTTGTTTCCTGAGTGGACATGCGACGGACAGGAGGCGGAGCTTGTGACCAGTGTTTACATGGGCGTTTCACCGGCCGGCGATGCCACCCAGAGGATTGAAAAAGGCGTTTACATGCGCCTGGGCGCGCATGTCGGCGACCCCGCCGAGGTGGATGAAGCGAGCCGTTTTCCAGCCATCTATACCGGTGGAATTGCCGGCAGTGACGGCATATTCATCACCACGGCAGGGTCCTACATCATTGGGGCAAACGGCACCGCCAATATCGAGATCGGTGGCACCCTGACGCAGAAAGTCAAGACAGGCGATTGTACGACAACCGTCGAATCGGGCGATGTCGCGCTTGCACTGGACAGCAAGGGCTTCTCGCTCTCGGCGACCGACAACTCCAGCTTTCTGGTGGAGTCGCACCATGCCGGCGGGATCACCATCAAGGCGCCGGCCGGCAAGGTGTCCAGCAAGGGCAGCGCGATCTACAACCACACTTTTGGCGCGTACCTGAAGCAGGTTGTCGGCTCCCAGAAAAAAATCGTCGAAAAAACGAGCACCAATGTCAGCATTGCCTGGGTGATACCGCTCTATCTCTCAGGTGCCGTCAGCACGAAGTATTGTTCCATGTCCCTGAAGGTTGCCGATGCGAGTGAAACGGACCTGAAGGTCTCGGCCGGCGGCGTTAAAATCGGCTTCGTCTACCTCAGCAACAACGTGATAACCCACGATATGGGTTATTCGATCCTGTACTACAAAAAGCGCGGTATTCAGCTGGAATATGCCGCAAAGAGCAACAAGCTCGAGGGCTGGGGTGATCTCTTCAACACCGCGTCCATGAAAAGCGCTCTGGCCCAATCGGATTACAAGACAAGCATCGCCGCCCACATTGGCATCGAGTCCAAGATGCCAGGCGCTTAGCGGAGGATCGAATGGCTAACCTCTTTTACTGGAGTCCCGCCGGCGGCACGAACAATTTCACCGACGGTCACTATCTGCGTCTGGGTACCTATGAAAGCAGGTGGGAGCCGGGCAGTGCGGATATCAAGGATCCAGCAGGCGTCGCTCAGGGCATCTACTTTTATTCCGACGGGAAATACACGCTCAAGACGACTGCGACCGGGGATGTTTGCCAGGAGATCGGTACCGGCGTTGAGCGGACCGTCAAGTCAGGCGGCTACAGCTATACAAACACGACAGGCAACCACACGATCGCGCAAAAAAACGGTGACGTGCTGATCGAGGCTGAAGGCAAGGTTGTCCTGAGTTCAGCGCATGAGGGCATCGCAGACACCTCGATCCTGATCGATGCGAAAAGCAACGATCTGTATTACCAGCAGGCCGGATATGCAAAATTTGTCGATACCTACAAGGAAACGACCGTCAAGGGGTACACGCACAAGACAAACATCGGAGTTGTTCTGAAGTTCTATCTTGGCGGAAGTGTCGGAACGTATTCGCATATTGGACTGAGCATAAAAACGGCGACCTTCGGCATCAAGGAGGTCACGGCCAGTGCAACGGGTGTGTCCCTGTCGATGAACGGCAACTCCTCGACGGACGTGCTGGGGCTGAAATTCGGATTCACGATTTTCGCGCTGCAGGTTGTCTGGCTGCACGAGGAATACGAATTCCTGAAGAACGAACTGCAGGTCTACAAGAGAATAACCAAGCTTGCGGCTTCTGACGCGCAGATTGTTGATGCCCAGGGTGCGGTGATCGGCACGCGGACCGCTGCGGCCGCGATGGATTCAGGCCTTGAAGTACAGTGTTGACCCCGGCTTTTCAGCCATCGGCGGATATGGACGGTAATCATGAGCAGACCCGGTAATTCAGATATTCAGGCTGAAGAACCTGCCCGGCCGGTGCGGCCCGCCGGCTTGCAGACACCTTCGCGGGTTTCCACCGTCGAAGTGTCTGAGGAGACCGGCCTTTTTCTTCGTGATCCCGGAGGTGACCGGGTCGCCGCCAGGTGCGCCGTCAGTTGCCTGATCTCGCCCGTGCCGGGCGACAGGGTTCTGACCGCCGAGGCCGATGGGCAGCTTTATGTGCTGGCCGTTCTGGAACGGCAAAATGCGGACGAGCCGCTGAAAATCGAAACGGCGGGTGGCCTTGTGCTGTCGGCCAGACGGATATCGATCAAGACCGGCGTTTTCGACATGGTGGCTGAAACGGCCAACCTTGTCGGCAATACCTTCAACAGCCTGTTCAGGACGTCCAAACGCATTGCCGGGACGGACGAGACGATCGCGCAGTCGACGTCGGTCAGCGCACATCAGCGTGTTTCGGTGATTGCCGGCTCCGACGTGCACAAGGCCGGCGTGTTCAGCCAGAACATCGAAAGCGCGATGGCCCAGAGCGCGCACACAGCCGTCGTTACCGCGAAGACCGACATCCGGCTGAACGCGGAACGGATCAATGTCGGCTGACGGTGGGTTTCGACGGTGTTGCTTCCGCGGAGCAACAAGGGCGGTCATGTCTCCATTCCGACGCCGCTGCCCAATGCCGCTGCCCAATGCCCCTGCCCAACGACCTTGACTGTATTTTTAGTGAACGGACACCATGGCGAACCTGAATGCCCTGCTCGACGCGGCCACCAAACATCTTGAAAACGGCGCGATCGAGGATGCCGAAGAGCTGTGCCGCCAGGCGCTCAGCCGGGCCCCGCGATCCATTCGGGCCCTGAAGACCTATGGCATGTGCCAACTTGCGTCAGGGGACCTGGACGCCGCAATCAGGAGTTTCGATTTCGTTCTTCAAATGAACCCCGAAGACGCGACTGCCTGTTACAATCTTGCGCTGGCTCAGAGCGCCCAGGGGAAAATGGACCTTGCGCAGCTCAATTTCGAAAGGGCGCTCAGTCTCGAGCCCCAAAACCCTTCTTTTCATGAAGCCATGGCGAGTGTGCACGCGCTCAGAGGCGAGCTTGAAAATGCCATGCGGTATCTTCTGATCGCACAGGAACTCAAACCGGATGATCCCAACATCCTCGCCAATCTGGGATCGCTGCTCGCGCAGATCGGCGCGTATTATGATGCGCGAAAATACTACGAGCAGGTTCTGGAGAAACAACCGGACAACGGTCCGGTCGCAATTCAGCTGGCGCATATTCTCCATGATCTGGGGGATCATGCCAGGGCCCTTGAACTGACCGAGGCCTTGTATCTGAAGCGCCCGCGCGATCCCATGATTCTCTCCGCTTTCGCGCATTCTCTGGCGCAGGTCGGGGAACTGGATCGGGCGGCCGAACTTGTTGAAATGGCACTGAAGATCGCGCCGGACATGGTCAACGCTCTTGAAGAGTATGCAATGGTCTGCGCTTTCCGGGGCGAGCCCGACAAGGGCATTGCAAAACTGGCGGGTCTGCTGAAGACACAGAGGGACAATCCGCAAATTTGCCTGCTCGTGGCGCAAGCGATGGCCAGAGCCGGAAAGCATGTGGAGAGTGTCACGCTGGCGCAACCGGCATTGCAGGACCTTGCAACCGGCGCAACAGGCGTGGCCCTGATCCGGCAGGGCTTGTTCCATGAGGGAAAGTTTGCCGAGGCGCGCAATCTCGTTGCCCGAATTGGACTTGAAGCCGGCGGGGTCGACAATGCTGTTCCAGGAGCGGTGGAAAGGGTGATCATCCCGCTTGAAACCAAGCCGTTGGAAGCGATCCTCTTTTCCCGTTTCCTGTCCGCAGGACCGGAAGAGGGGGATGACGCGGGCGACAGGGTGGTGTTTGCCCACGAGCCGTTTCTGCCGCTGCTGCAGCGCATGGACCTGGATTACCGCCTTGAATCGCTTCAGGGAAAGAACATGTTCGAGCTGGCCGAAACCGGAAGCTCCGTGTTCATGGCCGGCTTTGCCGCGCGGCCTGAAGTTGCCGACTATGACCCTGAACGGTTCAGGCCTTACCTCAAGGCGGACCCCGGGGCCGATGATTTCTGGCGCGGCTCGCTGCAACCGTGCAAGCGGCCGCTTTGCGGCATTGGATGGTCGAAATACCAGCCGGCTCCGCTTCTGAACGACGTGGACCGGGCGCTCACGGACTGGCCGGGGACTGTCTTGAGCCTGATGTGGGACGATCAGAGGTTCGAGCTTGAAGGCAACAAACGCATCATCGACGCCGGCGCGCATCTGAAATCGCTGGAAATGCTTGTCGATCTGATCGGCAAGCTTGATCTTGTCGTCGGCCCGGACAGTCTGGTGACCCATATCGCGGGCGCCATGGGGGTTCCGGCCATCGTTCTCGTGACGCCGGACAAGCCCTGGTACTGGTACGCGCCGGACGGCCGCTCCCACTGGTATCCGTCCGTCCGGGTCCTGGAACGGGCGTGGGAAGAGCCGATGGATCATTTTACGCAAAGGCTTGCCGAAATGTCAGCGGATTTCGCAGGCGTGGCGGTGGCATGACCGGCGGCGTGCGCAAGGGACACGACGACCGGTTGAATTGTCTGCGGGCCTTGGCCGCGTGATCGATTTTCCGATATTCTGAAAACCTGCGCGCAGGTCTTAACGGATCTTCGTCAGGCATGTGATATCGTAGCGCAGTCTTGTACCGAAGAGTGTAAATCATGTCTCATCTGTTGGCGTCTGGCCAAAGGGCCTTCAGACACGGTCTGATGGGTCACAATCAACACGCTTTGATACAAGCTCGAAATGCGGGCAGCCGGAAGGAACGGACGTGATGTGTCATCCAGCCATTTTGTTCGGACGGAGCCGGGCCGCGGACAGGACCCGTTTCACCGGATCCGGCCTTGCGGCACCAGCGCTTACGGAGGCGGCCCTGTGATGACTTCGAAACCGGAACATGACTGATGCCGAGGTTCTTTCCCTATGTGATCGTGGTCGGGCTGTTTGTGCTGGCCCTTTTGTATCTCCAGTTCAGGGATCGTTCCTATCTGGAGGATATCGCGCGGTCGGCCTATCCGCCGCCGCCGGCCTCCCGGGTGATCCTTCCGCCGCCGCAGGAGGCTCAGGGGCCGCTGCTGTATATCAGCGGCAATCGCGTTGCGTTCCGCTCGGCTCCGGGGCTGCAGAAACCCGTGATCGAACGGTTCGACAAGGGCCGCACCCTCCGGCAGACCGACGTCAGCGGCGACTGGGTGCATGTGCGCGACGTCGATACCGGGCGGATGGGCTGGGTTGCCGGCGAGTATCTGACGCCGACCAATCCCATGCAGGCGGCGTCCTCAAATTGAGTGCCGCCGGCAGTCCGGACCACGGCTCCAAAATCCGGCACCGGAAGCACAAACCTCTTGGGTTGCAGGAAAATGCGTGGTTAATACAACCAAGGTAGACAGGAACCCATGTGACAGCATCCGGAGGCCGGCAATGAGTTCTTCTGACACCATGAAACCTGGACTGGCCAGTCTGGCGAGAACCTGCGAGGCCATTGCCCTCGGCCGCTTCGACGATGTCGAGGATCTGTATCAGGTGATCACGGACAACTCCGTGGAAGAAGACATCCGGGCACTGGCGGAAACGTTTTCGGGCATGGTTGTGCAGGTGGAGGCACGCGAGTTCCATTCCAGTCAGCTGATCGCCGAATTGACGGAAACCAAGCGTCAGCTTGAGGCCGCCGAAGCGAAACTGCGCAAGGAAAACGCGGAACTGAAGACCCGTCTGGACAAGTTCGACGTCAGCTACGATCAGGAACAGGCCAAGATGGAGATCGAACAGGTCAGCGACACGGACTACTTCCGGTCTTTGCAATCGCGCGCCAAGGATCTCAGATCCAGATACAAATCCTGAAGTCTTGACCTCACGACCAGAGTTGATCCGTGACAAAAATCATTTCTACCCATTCCTATCGCGGCGGGACAGGCAAATCCAATGTCACCGCAAACCTTGCTTCTTCGCTGGCCCTGCGCGGACACCGGGTCGCCATTGTCGACACGGACATCCAGTCACCCGGCATCCACACGCTTTTCAAGGTTGACCTCAACGGTGTCACCCAGACCCTGAACAACTATCTGTGGGGGCATTGCGCCATCACCGATACCGCCATCGACGTGACGGCCAGTGTTGTCGATGCGCAGGGCCAGTCCACGGTGCCGGACGGCGGCAAGGTCTTTCTGGTGCCTTCCTCCATCAAAACGGGGGAAATCGCCCGGATCCTGAAGGAAAAATACGACGTCGAGGACCTCAACCGGGGCTTTGTCGATCTGTGCCGGGGGCTCGAGCTGGATTATCTCCTGATCGACACACATCCGGGGGTCAACGAGGAAACGCTGCTGTCCATCGCCATTTCGGACACGCTGCTGCTGATCCTCAGGCCCGACATCCAGGACTACCAGGGCACGGCGGTCACTCTTGAACTGGCGCGCAAGCTCGAAGTGCCGCAGTTGTTCCTGATCGTCAACAAGGCGCTGGAGACCTTCGACTTCACCGAGCTTGCCCAGCGGATCTTCTCCAACTACCGCACGCCCGTGGCTGCTGTCCTGCCCCTGTCGACAGACCTCATCCAGATCGGCAGCACCGGCCTGATCCGCACGCTGCAGCCCGAACACATGTTCACAAGAGCCATCGAATCCATCGTCGACTCCATCGAATAAGGACCTGGCGGGTGAGGAGCGGGCGAGTGAGTTGACCTCCCGGCCGAACCCGCCGGTATCAGTCCTGATCCTCGAAAAGCCCCGCGAGAAAGCCGTCCACGGTGTCGAGGCGCTGCTCCCTGTCGAAGTCGAGTGCTTTTCGGACTGTCTCCCAGCCCTGCGGGTCGAGGCCTTCGATCGGTTCGGCTGCAACGCCCTCGCGGGCAACTTCGTCGATCGGTCGGGACAGGAACGGATGCCGACCCGTCAGGAGCTGGTAGGCGATGCAGCCGAGCGCGAAGATATCGTCGCGCGGATCCCGCTCGGCTCTCCGGAACTGCTCGGGGCTGGCATAGGCCGCGGTGAGGCTGTCCTGGATCGGATGGTCGGAACTGGCGCTGGCGGCCGCTGCGAGGCCGAAATCAAGCAGCTTGATGGTCCCGTCCTCAAGCTGGAAAATGTTCCCTGGCTTCAGATCGGAATGCACCACGCCACGGCTGTGGGCATGGGCAAGTCCTGCGCAGGTGCCTTTCAGGATGCGCGCGCATTCGCCGGGCGGCAACGGCTGGCCCATGGCCTGTCCCAGTCTGCGGTCGAGGCCGGAGCCCTTCAGCAGTTCCATGACAATGAAGACATCCGCCTTGTCGCGGTCGAAATCATAGACCGTGGTGATGTTGGGATGGGCGAGCGCCTGCGATTTGCGTGCTTCGGCTTCCAGCAGCCGCAGCGCTTCGGAGTCGTTGTGAAAACTCTCGTTCAGAAGCTTCACGGCCACATAGGGCTGGTCATGACCGGCCTCCAGGCGCCGCCGGTCCACGGCCGAATAGACATATCCCATGCCGCCCCGGCCGATTTCCGAATCGAGAATGAAGCGGTCGCGCAGGATCGAGCCGACCCCGGCGCGTTTGTGCTGGGCCGCCGTCAGCGAATTGAGATCGAGGCCGTCCTTTTGGCCGCCGCTGGAAACCCGCCTTGCATCGGAGCGAAAGCGGGCGCTTCGGAAGTCGGTCAGGAACTTGTCGAGCTTGCCGCTGTCGGAATCGCCCGAGGCGGCCCCGTCCGGCACCGCGTCTGTCCTGCGGCTGCGGAAGTCCGTGTATCCGGAAACAAGCGAGGACAGGATGGCATCGTCGACCTTGCTGCGGGTGTCATCGCCGGCTTCGGTGGCCGGATGATCGAGAAAGGGCAGCGGCGGCAGTTTGACAGATTGCGCGGAAGCGTCCGGCCGGAGCGCCGCCGGATCGGAAACCGGCGGGTCGCCGGGATCACCCGGAAAGGCCGCTGTCACCGCATGCGGCAGGGTCGGTTCGTCGAACTCCTCCGCACCGGCGGCCCCGGATGCAGGCGTGGCGAGCGGTTTGGTCGCGTCGGCTGACGTCATGGGGGACGCAGGCCCGCGATGCGCCGCGGCACCGTCATCGGTCGCGGGCAGCTGCCCCAGGAGAATTTGGCCCAGATCCGGTGGCAGACGGCCTTCCTCGACAAAATCCCGGATGGTCTGGCGCGTGGCCTGCAAAGCTTCCAGGGACTGCCGCGCCCCCTCCCGCAGGTCTTTGGACAGCCTGTCATAGGACAGCCGCCCGGACACGAAACCGGTAATCAGATCATGCGCGGCGGAAGACATGTCGGTCGGCAAGCCTGCGGGTCCCCAAGTTTAATCTCAGCCGATGGCTGTCGCAGCCCCAGACCGGATCAAGGACGTTCCAAACCAACAGGCCGCGTGATGTTGTACCGGTTGAGCTTGTCAATAATGGTCCGGCGGCTGACATTCAGTATGCGCGCTGCATTGGTTTTGTTCCAGTTCGCTTCGCGCATTTTCGCCTCGATTACCATCGCTTCGTACTGGCCGACAATGGTTTTCAGGTCGCCTTCCGGGATCAGGCCCGGAACACGGTTGCCGGTCTCGTGCCGGGCGCCCGCCAGTTCCGGCGGCAGATGCGACAGTTCGATCGGATATCCGTCCTCGGCCATCAGTCTGCCGCGGTCGAGAATGTTCTTCAATTCCCGGACATTGCCCGGATAACCCCAGCACATCAGCGCATCGAGCGCGTCGGAGGCAATGACGGGCACCTGATGTCCCGACTTGGCAGCGGCCGAGCGCAGGAAGTGATCGATGAGCAGGGGGATATCCGACGGGCGTTCCCGCAAAGGCGGCAGATTGATCGGAAACACATTCAGCCGGTAGAACAGGTCCTGGCGGAACTCCCCGCAGGCGATCTTTTCCTCGAGATTGATGTTGGTCGCGCCGACGATGCGCACGTCCACCTTTTCGGTCTTGGTCGAGCCCACCCGCCGGACCTCGCCTTCCTGAAGCAGGCGCAGGACCTTGGCCTGGAGGGCAAGCGGCATGTCGCCGATCTCGTCGAGGAACAGCGTTCCGCCATTGGCCTCATGGGCAAGGCCGAACTTGGTGGTGTTGGCACCTGTGAACGCGCCTTTCACATGGCCGAAGAGTTCGCTTTCCAGAAGCGCCTCCGGCAGCGCGGCGCAGTTCTGGACCACGAAGGGCTTGCCGGCCCGGTCGCTGGACATGTGGACGAAGCTGGCCATCATCTCCTTGCCGGTCCCGGTTTCGCCGCGCACCAGAATAGGCACATTGGACCAGGCCGCCTTGCCGACCAGCTTGATGGCGTGTTCGATCGGCGGGCTTTCGCCGATCAGCCCCTTGGGCCGCTTCAGCTCGGCTTCCTTTTTCGGCGGCGTCTTGCGGATCTGTTTTGGCAACTCCGCAAGGTGGCGGTCGAACTGGCGCTTCAGGCGGATGTTGTCCTCCACAAGACGCGAATTCCACATGTAGAGCGCGGCAAGCCCGGCAAGGCTCTGCAGTTCCTTCAGCACAGGGTCCGGCAGCGCCCGGATGGCGTGGCTGGACGAGCCCGGGTTGATCACCTGCAGGATGCCGATCGTCCGGTTGGACTGGATCGTCAGGGGCAGGATCACCAGGGCCCGGGTCGACAGCCCGCCCAGTTTGTCCTCCTCGCGGATGCGGTCGAAATCGTATCCGATGACCTTGTCGATATCCTCCAGATTGAGCATCGTTCCGGTGGACACGACAAAAGCGGCCGGCTCCTTCAGGTTCGGCATCATGTCGGCGCCGTACAGGATGACCTGCTTGCCGGTCGGCATCGCCTTGATGTAGCCGCGGTGCCGGGAACAGGCCCGGTGCAGCGTCTGGCCGAACGTGTCCAGGGTGAACAGGGATGCTTCCTCGGCACCGGTCAGGTCGAGAGCTGCCTCCACCACCTGGTCCATCACCGCTTCAACTTTGACACCCGCCGTCATGGCGCCGGCCAGCTCTATCAAATCGCCCAAAATCATCGCGTCCGCCGTCGTTTTTCGTGGACGTTACCCGAAAACCGGCCGGGTCCTGCGCCAGCCGTCTTCCGTTCGCGTTTCGTGCAGTTCAGGAGAGGACGTAGCAGAATGCGCCGCCTTCTCCCACACCGATGTCCACCTTGGAGAAATCGGCGTCTTCCGCACCCATCTTGGTCAGGAGCTCTGTAGACAGCTCCGGCAAGACCGTGCGGTTGATGATGTGATCGATGTTGCGCGCGCCGGTTTCGACTTCGGTACAGCGTGCGGCGATCGACCGGACCACCTCTTCGGAGTAGCCGAGTTCCAGCTTCTGGTTCTCGCGCAGGCGTTTGCCGATCTTGTTCAGCTTCAGCCGCACGATCTTCTCAAGCGGAGCGCCGATCAACGGATAGAACGGTACGATCTGCATGCGCGCCAGAAGGGCGGGCTTGAAATGCGCGCTCAGTGTCGGTCGGCAGCCGGCGATCAGTTCGTCGACCCCGGGTTGTTCCGGCAGGCTGCCCATCTCGGTAAGGACATCCGTTGCCAGGTTGCTGGTCAGGATGACGATGGTGTTCTTGAAGTCGATCTGACGGCCTTCACCATCCGACAGCACCCCTTTGTCGAACACCTGGTAGAACAGGTTCATGACCTCCAGGTCGGCTTTCTCGACCTCGTCCAGCAAAACCACCGAATAGGGCCGCTGGCGCACGGCTTCGGTCAGGACACCGCCTTCGCCATAGCCCACATAGCCCGGGGGCGAGCCCACAAGCTTGGAAACGGTGTGCTTTTCCTGGAACTCGGACATGTTGATCGAGATCAGGAACCGCTCGCCGCCGAACAACTGGTCGGCGATTGCAGTTGCAAGTTCCGTCTTGCCGACCCCGGACGGGCCGACAAACAGGAACACGCCCATGGGGGCTTCGGGGTTCTGGACCCCGGCCTTGGCGGTTCTGAGCGCCTGGTCGACCGCATCGATGGCGTGGTCCTGGCCGATAACCCGGCTCTTCAGCTGGGTGCCGAGCGACAGGATCGAATCCGCATCGTCCTGGACCATCCGTCCGAGCGGCACACCGGTCCAGTCGGCAATGACCTGCCCGACGGCTTCCTCGGTCACTTCGAATGAGATCAGCGGGTCGCCGGCCTGCACCGTCTTCAGGTCGGCCGCGATCCGGGAATAGTCTTCTGGAGAGATGACGCCGCCTTCCGGGGCCTGCCCGGCGGGATTCGCTGCTTCACCAGAGCCGTCCGGATCCGCTTCCGCGCCGTCGGCTGCAGGAACTTCCGTGTCCGGTGCCGGGTCGTCCTCAAGGCTGAGGCCAAGGTCGTGGCGAATCTTGAGGAGCTGATCAACCAGCGCCTTTTCCCGGCTCCAGCGGTCCGTCAGGTCCGCGATGGCGGTTTCCTCGTCGGATATTTCTTTCTCGATATCCGTGACTTCCAGATCCTGGGAGGAGAAATCGGCCTGATGATCCCGTTTCAGGGAATCGAGCTCGCGCCGCAATTCGCCGAGGCGCTTTTCCTTCAGCTCGATCACGAACGGCTTGGACGACAGGGACAGCTTCACGCGGGCGCAGGCGGTGTCGAGCACATCGACGGCCTTGTCCGGGAGCTGGCGGCCGGAAATGTAGCGGGCCGCCAGTTTCGCGGCCGCGACCACGGCGCCGTCACGAATATAGACGCCGTGGTTCTTCTCGTAGGCGCCGCGCAGGCCGCGCATGATCGTGATGGCCTGGTCCGGGCTCGGTTCATCCAGCTTGATCAGCTGGAAGCGGCGTTCGAGAGCCGGGTCCTTTTCGATGTATTTCTTGTATTCGCTCCAGGTGGTGGCCGCGATGGTGCGCAATTCACCCCGCGCGAGCGCCGGTTTCAGCAGGTTCGCGGCATCCGCGCCGCCCGCGGATCCACCCGCGCCGATCAGCATATGCGCCTCGTCGATGAACAGGATCACCGGTTTGGCGGACGCCTTGACCTCGTCGATGATGCCCTTCAGCCGGTTCTCGAACTCACCCTTGACGCCGGCACCTGCCTGCAGCATGCCGAGGTCCAGTCCGATCAGCTCGACATTCTTGAGCATGTCTGGAACGTCGTTTTCGGCAATCTTGCAGGCCAGGCCCTCGACCACCGCGGTCTTGCCGACGCCCGGATCGCCGACGCAGATCGGATTGTTCTTCCGCCGCCGTCCGAGCACATCGATCATCTGCTGGATCTCGCGATCCCGGCAGAACACCTGGTCGATCTTGCCGTCCCGGGCGAGCTGGGTGAAATTGGTGCAGAACCGGGCAAGGGCGCTGTCCGGATCCATTCCGGGAGCGACCGACCGGCCTTCCGCCGGCGCATCGCCGCCGGCCGGACGGGCACTGAGGCCCGCGGTCGTTTCTTCCGACTGGCTGACGATGTCCTTGAAATTCTTCTTCAGCTCGACAAAGGACATCGCCTCCAGATGGCTGAGCCAGCGGTCGTCACCGAACCGGTTCGGCTTGGCGAAAACGGTCGCCAGCAGGCTGCCCGAGCGAACCTGGTCCAGGTCCAGTTCCACGGAACTGACCAGCCAGGCATCCGAAATCCATTCGATCAGAAGCGGGGAGAAAGCCGGGCGGCCCTGATTGCCGCGCTTGAGGCTCTCAAGGGTCGAATCCAGGGCCTTTTTCAGGGGCGCCGGGTCAATCTCGAAATGACGGCAGGCGCTTTGCAGGTCGTGCTGGCTGTCTTCGGCGAAGACATGAAGCAGATGCTCGATCGTGACTTCGAAATGCCCGCGCGTGACGGCAAGTCCGGCGGCGCCTTCGAGCGATCGGCGGGAATAGGTGTTCAAACGGCCGATCAAACGGCGAAGATCGAGATCAATCAAGTGCCACCCCTATGACTGATTTTTGCCTGTCATCACGTGCCTAATATGAATTCATGACAGGAATACTATGCGGATTAAATCGATTCTGGCCCCTAAAAAATTGAAAGGGGGTAAAAAAGCCGCCCCGGGAAACCGGGACGGCCCTTGATGCCTGGACCTTGGATTACAGGGCGATGAACATAGGAGCCCTGGATATCCTGGCCGGACGGATCAGGTGACCGGCGCGCGGTAATCGTCGGACGCATTGGTGCCGGCGACTTCGTGGGTCCAAACGGCCTTGCGGTAGGTGAAGGACCACTTGTCGATGTCGCCGCGCGACGCATTGGCTTCATCGTTGACGTCCGGCAGGATGGTCTTGCCTTCGACCAGCACCGCATCCTCGAAAGCGATCGTGTAGTAGTGCTCCTGGACGCCGGCAGTGGAGGTGCGCCAGAAATGGATTTCGATTTCCAGAGCCTCGCCGGTGGCCAGCGCCTGCCACAGCAGCGGCGTGGCCTTGTCGACCGGCTTGACGAAGGTTGTCGGCATGTGGCGGCGGGTCGCGATGATGGAACCGGACTGCGGATCCCGCGGAACGATCGCGTTCTGCTCGAAGTGATACACGAGGGATTCGCCCTCATGGCCTTCCTGCCACAGGTTGCCGATGCTGTCAGAGGTGGTTGCGTCGGACGTGATTTCGCCCTGGGTTGCGCCCTTGACGGTGACGTATGCGATGTTGGACATGATATCCTCACTTGTAAGCTTCGAGAATTCCGACCTGCCGGTGCGTTCTGCCGCCGGCTGCCCTGTCATTGGCAAGGGGTATGCCAGTTTGGCGAGTATTTTCATAATTCAATGGAAACAGAACTTTAGATGGTAAATGCCGCTGATTGTCAATTGTGACACTGTGCGAGAATCTTCACACTTTCTCCGGGAGTGCGCGAAATAATCCACGCGGAAGATGTGATCTGCGTCACAAATGCCGTGAAGAGCCGTCCGCAATCGTGCCGGTTCGACGCAAATTCGGCTGTTTTTCACTGCAAAACGACCTATTCCGTGACAGAAAAGAGCCTGCTGTGCAGAAACTGTGGAATTGACCGCACTGATGACCTCGCCCACCTATGCGGTATCAGGAGGACCGGAAGCCTGATTTGCCGAAGCGTCACACTTCTCCGGCAAGATTGGCTAAACTGCCACCAGCAGGCCCGGTCAGGCCAGCCCAGGAGGAATTCTCGATGAGTGCTGATACATCTCAAGGTCATATGACGATTGAATTGCCGGGTGATCCCGGGGAAGAGATCTATGTCGAAAGCCTGGCGGGCAGGGAAGCCCTGGGACAGACCTACAGTTTCGAAGTCTCGCTTCTGTCGAAGAAGACGATCGACCTGGACGCCCTGATGGGAAAGACCGCGCGTCTTACCCTGGAGCGGGCAGGTGAATCCCTGGCCATCGCCGGCGTGGTGGGCGCGGCTCGCACCGGCGATCCGACGCCGAACCGGGAATTCAATTATTACGTGGTGCTCGAGCCGGAACTGGCAATGCTGCGGCACAGCGCCCAGAACCAGGTCTACGGGACGGACAAGGATGTCACGGTTGTCGACATCATCCAGGGCGAATTGTCGGATGCCAACAAATCCGGATCGAACACCTCGGCAAGCCGGGTGGCGCGGCAGATCCAGTCCGAGCTGCTCGTGACCGCATCGGACTATCCGAAGCTCGATTTTGTCTTCCAGTACCGCGAGACCGATCTGAACTTCCTGAGCCGGATGTGCGAGCGGTTCGGCATCTATTTCGCCTTCGATCACTCCGGCGACCGCGAGAAGGTCATCTTCGGCGACCGCAAGGAACATTTCTCCAAGCTGAGCGGCAACCGGATCACCGAGGAGCTGCCATACAGAAGCAAGAACCAGGTCATGGGCACCGACAACTTCGGGGTCTGGTCCTTCAACGCCGACTACAAGACCCGCAGCGGCACGATCGCGCTGCGCGAGTACAACGAGGAAACACCCAAGGTGTCGCTGTCGGTCTCCGAAGACGCGTCCTTCGCCGGACAGGGGGTGACAACACTCTACGGCGAAAACTATCCTGCCGTGTCCGATGGCCAGTTCATTGCCAAGCGCAGGGTCGAGCAGGTCGAGGGCCAGCGTCTCCAGTTCGTCGGCGAGAGCAACGTTCCCAACGTGCGGCCCGGGCTGTTTTTCAAGCTCAAGGATCATCCGATCACGGATCTCGACGGCCTTTATATTGTCATTTCCGTTGAACACGCCTGCACCGTCTCGACGCCCATCGGCTTCAGCTCCTCCGGCAAGGAGCCGGCCCCCTATACCAACCGGTTCGTCTGCGTGCCGTTCGACAAGGGCTACCGCCCGCCCGTTGTGACGCCGAAGCCGGTCATCGCCGGCTACATGATCGCGTCCATTGACGGGGAATCGGATGGCAGCCGGGCGGAGCTGGACGATTTTGGCCGCTACAGGGTCAGGATCCTGGACGAGGAAAGCGGTCTGCTGAACGGCAAGGCCAGCCATCATGTGCGCAAGATGGAGCCCTATGGCGGCGGTGACGGCTACGGCTCACATTCCACGCTGCTCAAGGGCACCGAGGTGTTGCTTGGTTTCCTTCAGGGGGATCCCGATCGTCCGGTCGTTCTGGGCGCGGTCTCCAACGGCGAGCAGATGAATCCGGTGACGTCGACCAACCAGAATGTCGCTCATCGCACGAAAAGCGCGTCGGGGATCGTGTTCCAGATCAGCGACGGATCACCCTGACGCCTGAAGCACGCGCGGGTCGCGGCTCCGGCGGCAGGTCTTCCGGAGCCGTTCACCCGGCACAGAAACCGTTGACAGGACCACCGGGTCCTGGGATTGATGAGGACTTGAATGGCACCCTGGAAACCGGCTCAACGGGAACCTGACGCGCTGCGGAGCTGCGTTTACGACTATCTCAGAACGCGTTCGCCGCAGGTCTACAAGGAAGGCAACAACGCCCCCACACGGTTGGGCCGGACCCAGGAAACCATGTGCACCGGTGCCCCCCTGACGATCGATCTGGTGGTGACGCCGGTCGGTCTCGCAACGGTCAATGCGCGCAGTGCCCTCGTGTTTTCCGTCACCGGCCACGCGGCAGACACACGCATGGGCTACGAGGTGACCGGCCAGGTCGTGATCGACAGGGCCACGCTGGCTTTCCTGGCGATCGATGCGGACCTTACCGTGATCAACAGGGGAGGGACGGCATGAGCGGACAGGACGACGTCACGGGGGGCATAGCAAGTTTCTCGATAGGTCTCGGAAATGCGGGCACACAGGCAAGACCCGTGTCGCCGGCACCGCCGTTCCGGGTGCTGATGGCCGGCGACTTCGGCCTGCCCGCGCAGGCCGGGGCCCTGAATGTGACGGGGCTGGATGTCGCCGAAATCCTGGAAGCGAATGCCCCCGCCTTCAGTGTGAGCGCCGGGAACCTGCTCGGGTCTCATCCGTCCGGCCTGGAGGAACGGCTTGCATTCGCCGCTCTGAAGGACCTTCGGCCGGCAAGGATCGCCAGCCGGTTTCAGTTCGCCCGAGATCTGGAAACCGCGGCCGGCGATCCGGACAATCTGGCGTCCCGGGGTCAGCGCTACGACAAGGTGCTGGAGATGCTCCGCGCCACAAGATCTCCCGAGCAGGCGCCGCCGGTCGCATCTTCGGCCGCACCTTCCGAAAGGGATGCGGCGTCGGCAGACAGTGCCGGCACTGACAAGGATGGTCTTGACGCCCTGTTCTCCATGATCGAAACGCCCGGCAAGACGAGCCGGCCGTCCGACAGCGGCAGCCTGGCCAAGGCGGCTGTCGAGGCCTTTGTCCAGCAGACGATGCGCGAGGAACGGCAAGGGGAAGCAAAACCGGCGCCGGCCGTGGCATCGCCCGTGACGGCATTGCAGGAGGCGCAGGCGCGCCGGTTCTTCGATCAGGGCAAGCTGCGCACGGTCCTGCAGAACTGGCACGGCCTCAAACTTCTGTTGAGCGAAATCCGGCTGGGCCTGACGCTTGAAATGCACCTGCTGCAGCTTGATCATGACCTGACCGGCCCGGATCTGGCCGATGTTCTGGGAGGTCCCGACGGCGCGCTGCAGGCCGACCTTTACGACGTGGTGCTGTTCGCGAACCTCACCGGTCTCGCGGCGGCGGATGCGGATCTGGTCAAGACCCTTGCCCGGGAATGCGAGGACGCCGACACGGTCGGCCTGCTCAGTCTGGAAGCGGGATTTTCCGGCGTGCCCGGCGCGGAACTTGCCTCCCTTGAAGCCGCCCATCAGCTTCTGGATCAGCCCGGTTACGAAGGGTTCAAGGGACTGCGGGACAGCGATGCCGCCTCCCATCTGGCGCTGTTCTGGAACGAGGCGCGTCTCGTTTCCGAGGGACCTGGACATCCGGCCGTGTTCGCGCAAGGAGCCTGGATCGCGCTCGCCCAGATCCTTGGCCAGTTGGGTTCGGGAGTGTTCCCGCGCCTTCCGGTTGGCGTGCCTGTCGACTTCGACGCCCTGGAAGTGGCCGAGGGCGAAGCTAAGGGACGTGCGGTGGCAACGGCGGCGCGGTATGTCGCGGGGCCGGGCACGGCTCCGTCGCTCGCCCAATGCGGGATCAACGTGCTGGAAGGTGTCGCCAATCGCACCGATCTCCTGTTCCGGAGGGGCGTCACCGTCAAGCCGGGCAAGGAAGGCCGCGGATCGCTGGATCAGGCGCTGCTGGTGTCCCGTCTGTTTTCGCTGTTTCAGGAAGCCCTTGGCGGAGCGGTGACCGGCGCACAGACCGCCCAGGACCGGGAAACGGCGGTCAGACGGAACCTGGACGATCTGAGCACGGCGCTGGCCGGTCAAGTCGTCTTCGAGGTCGCACGGCAGTCTGTTGAGGATCAGGACCTGATCAGCGTCTCGGCAACCGTCCGGGAGGGCTGGGCCACGGGACAGCAGCATTCGTTCTATTTGCCGGCTTCCGACAGCTGATACCACGGCTGATACCAACGCGCGTTGATCATGCCTCATCCGACCGCGTTTGGCGGCCCGTCGGCCAGACGCGTGTCGTAGGATTATCCGGCAAGACGCGCCAAGCGATACGCCGCGCCGTCAGACGGAAATGGCCTCAGACGGGTCAGGATCAACCCTCTTTGGTTTGTGGACCGGCGGAAGTTTCCTGCTCCGGCGCCTGCTCTTCAGGCGTGCTGTCTGCTGTTTCCGGGTTTTCTGTTTTCTGAATCTCTGGCTTCCGGTCTTCCAGCGGCAGATCTCCCGGTCCGCCGGGTTCCGGCCTGCCGCCTTCCGGCGCGTTCAGAAACTCGCTGACCATGTGCCTCGCCAGTGTCAGCGGGGTCGGCCGGCAGAATCCTTCTGCGAACCGCTGGACGGATGCGGTTCTGCCGTTGTCGTGCAGGCATAGCCCCGCCTTGAGGGCACGCCAGCGCATCCAGGAAAGCTGTTCGGGCCTGACCGGTGCAAGGCCCTCCCTCCGGGCGTCGAGCGCATTCGTCTTGCCGAAGGGCCGCGTGCCGCCGAAGGCGAGATAGGCGATCACCGCGAGCGAAAACACGTCGTCCGCTTCACAGGGCTCGGCCCCGGCCAGGCGTTGCGGCGAGGCGTAGGCCGGTGTCACCGCACCGAAGCGCGCAAGAATGACGATGGTGTCTTCCTCGCGGGTCTTGACCGGTCTGGCGATCGGATAGGCGATGTTGAAGTCGATCAGCTTGGTGCTGCCATTGTTGAGAATGAACACGTTTCCCGGTTTGAGGTCCGCGTGGATGACGCCGTTGGCATGGGCATGGCTGAGCGCAGTGGTCAGGTCGGCGAGCAGGCGGGAAAGCCGTGCGGGTTGAAGGCACCGGTCCGGAGCTGCCCTGAGAAGCTGCGACAGCGTCTGGCCCTCAAGAAGCTCCATCACCATGAAGTGGATGTCACCTTCCCGGTCCATGTCGTAGACACGCACGATGTTGGGGTGAACAAGGTCCCTCAGGCGGCGGGCTTCCCGGTGCATGAGCGCAACGACATCCGGATCGACATTCTGATCCGCGCGCATGATCTTGATGGCCACATTCGGATCTGCAAGCCCGGCTTTCGCGGCGACCAGGTCGCGCGCCTTGTAGACGGTCGAAAGGCCGCCCTTGCCGATTTCCTTGAGCAGCAGAAACCGGTCCTTGAGGACGGTCCCGGCCCTGACCTCGCCGGCGGCCGGTGCGTGCGTCTCGGGGCGGTCGCCCCGCGCTTCACCCGGTTCTTCCATAGGTGTCCGCCCAGACTGTGATGACCGTGATATCGTCGGAGGAACCGCCGGCAACGGACCGCGCCACCAGTCGGTCGGCAAGCCCGAATGTGCCTTCGGCGGCCATGTTGACGAGCATGGTTTCATCCATGCCCTTCAACAGGCCGTCGGTGCACAGAATGAAGACGTCGCCGGGCATCAGTTCCAGGGTCCTGCGACCGAAGGTGATGTTCTCGCCGATGCCGATGGCGGAGGTCAGCCGGCCGGCCGCGTCCGCGTGATCCTCGGAAATCAGGAACAGGTGCTGCTGGCGCAGCAGATAGAGGCGGGAGTCGCCGGCCCAGATGCAGCTGGCATGTGTTCCGTCCACGATCAGGCTCAGACTGGTGGCGCCGGAGACATCCTGTTCCGGAGCCGAAAGATAATCCGCGTACAACGCCTTGTTGACATGGGATATCGCCGATTCCAGTGCAATCAGCCGGTTGTCGAGACCTGTTGCGGGAAGGCTGACCAACTGGGACACGGCCAGCACCGTCGCCTGGCTGGCGAGATCGCCATCCCGGTGGCCGCCCATGCCGTCGGCCACGGTGAACAGGCCGGTCGCGGGGTCGGAAAAATGGCTGTCCTGATTGACGGGATGGTTGGGCCCTTGCCGTGTGGCCGCCTCGGTCCGCAACAGCGGACCCGAGACGGAAGTGGTGATCGTGTCCAAGCGTATTCTCCCTGACAGGGCTTAAACCAACCGCAATTGATAGAAACCCATTTGACCGCGTTTGGAGACTGTTCTGCAAGGAGCACGTCGCAGTGCGATGTGGATCATCGGCCAAGACGTGCGGCGCGGCAGAACAGTCTCCAAACGTGGCCTCCGGTGGCTTGTTCCGGCCCGCCGGGCAGCGTTGCGCAGCTTGAACGGCCAACCAGGCCGCCCTGCGCAGCGCTCCTGGACGGCGAACCGGGACATTGCCATCAAACGGTTTCCTATCAAATGCGGCTGGTTTTACACCAACCGGTGCCGATTACGGCCCGATAGAGCGGCGTATCGAATGCATGCGTGCAAGGGGCGCTCGGCCCGATGCCGGACCCGGTGTGATATACGGCGTGGTGAAACAGCAATCCGCTTCGGGCCGGTTTTGCATCGCGTCAGTTCCCCCTGGCCCATGGCCGAATTGGACTGCCCGGATCGATCTGGCCGCGCGTCCAGCCGAAGCGGGCCCACTCCCCGGAAAAGAACCCACCGGTTTCCCGCCCTCTTGGCAGGCCTTTCCAGATACACAGTTCCGGCGGCCGCGTGGCGCTGCCGTCCTGCCACCAGTAGGACAGGGGCAGGCCCGGCGCAGGCGGCCGCTCCAAGGAAAACACGAGCGCATCTTCGGCGATGATTGCGTCTGTGCCGGTGCGTGCAAAACGGATCCTGAGCGCTTGCTCCGCCGCGTCGAGAGGCACGGGGGCGCGCGATGGGGCAACGGGTGGAGGACCGCTCGACAGCAGGGCGGCCTGCTGCGCCAGGATCCTGGCGAAGGCCTTGCGCGACAGGGTCCCCTCGACAAAGTCCATTGTCCGGACTTCCAGGGCATCGAGGACCGCGTCCACGGCGCTCTCGAAGGCCAGGTGATCAACGGCTCCGGTCACAGGGATCAGGACGGTCAGGGGAAACGACCTGCCAAGGGCGTCGGCGGAGGCCAGCAGCAGGCCGCACCAGGAAGATGGTCCCAGCAGACCCGGTTCGATGGCAAATCGCCAGGCGGGGGCTTCGAAATACTGCCGCTGCCAGCTGTGCGGCAATTCGTTTTGGACGCTGTGCAGCCAGTCGGACATCACGCCGGCCCAGGCATCGGTCAGGCCCGCGCTCAGGCCATCGAAGACAAAATCCCGCTCGAGAGGCCGTTTTCCGAAGTACCCGCTGTTTTTCATGTCCGGCTCCCTGGGTCTGCAACCTAAAGCGAAGGCGGGCAGCGGAAGGCCGAATAAAGACCCAGGTTGAAGGGATTGGTGATGCTTCCGGCATTGAGGGCGAAGCTGGCGCTCACCTTGTCCTTGGAGATCGAGAATACGAACTGGTCGCGGCCTCGCACGGAGGACAGGCCGGAAGCGGTCATCAGCCGGAAGATCGCCCAGGTGCCGGTTTTCTTCAAGACGTTGGTGGAATTGTCCAGCAGGGTCACGGACAGCTCGGCACTGCTGCCGTCGGCCTGGCTCGGCCAGGAAAAGTCCGTCGCGCGCACGGGTCCGTGGCGGTAGGTGATGATGGAATCATCGATTTTCAAGGTCGACTTGAGCGCACCGGGATCGAGCAGGCTCGGCCGGATGGTGAACTTGGCTTCCGGGCTGGATGCGTTCTTGGGAAAGAACGCGTCCCGGATGGTCTGCGCCGTGGCAAGCTGGGCCAGTGCGTCCGGCGCCAGACCGAGATTGGACCCCTGGTTTTCGATTTCGATCAGCTGCCGGCCGCGTATGTTGACGAACGGCGAGACAAAATCGGTGAAAAAGCTGTCGACGACCCCGGCCGGGCCGAGAAGGTCGGTGAAGTCCTGCAGGGAAATGTCGTCGTCCGCTTCCTGGAAGAACGGGTAGCGGCCGGACATGATGCTGGTGCAGACCGGCAGGATTTCGTTCTGCCAGGTCCGGTTGATGTGGAGATAGGCCGACTTGTTGAGCAGGCCTCTTGTGCGGTTCACGATCGACATGACCAGGGCCCGCACCGGTTCCGGTTTGGTGGCAGCTTCAGCCCGCAGCGCGGTGAAGGAATCCGTTTGCGGGTTCTGGGCCCGCCCCTTGACATAGTCGAAGGCCGCCTTGTTCGGGTCGGGCGCCGACACGATGCCCGATATGTTGCCGTAGAGATCGCCGAACAGCTGGAGCACCTTGTCGATGGAGTTCTGGCTGTTGGGATCGACGAGATTGTTGAGCGGCCGGAAGGCATCCTCGATGGCAACGCCGGGCCAGGGGCTGTCTCCGAAGGCGGCTTCCACCGCGGCCTTTGCGGAGGCCTCCTGTGCCGAAGCCACCAGCCCACCCGCCGGATTTGCCGGCGCATTGGCGGCCTGGTCCGCCGCGCCGGCCGCTGCCGCGGCCGGATCTTCCTTGTCGCCCGGCAGCGGAAGCTGGGTGTTGTCCCGCAGGATGTTGAGGATATTGGTAAGCGGCGAATCCGGCGCCGAAAGCTGTTCCAGCACGGTCTGCGCACGGCCGAGCGAGCCGATTTCCACCACGCGGATATAGGCGGTGCCTTCCCGCCAGGCCTTTATGTAGTCTTCCGTGTAAAGCTTGACGACCTGGTTGGCGACCTGGTTGTAGGTGGTCCGGCTCACGGTGTTGCCGAGCACCCAGTCGCTGCCCATGGAACTGCGGATATATTCCGGCAGGCGCTCCAGGAAGAAATTGTAGAAGCCGTTCTTGGTGTAGAGGCCGGGGATAATCGACCGTCCGCCGGCCGTGGCGGTGTCCACGTAAAGCGACGTGGAGCCGAGCGTGCGCACGACATTGATCGGCGGCAGCCGGTAGCGCTGTGCGGCGTCCCGGACCATGCGGTTGTAGATGTCGCTGGCCTGCGGCACTTTCTGGATCCGGTTGCGGGCCTGTTGCAGGATCGGCAGCTCGGAAGGCGAGGCCACACCCTGAATCGGCAGCAGCTTCATCAGGTTGTCCATGTGGACCTGCATCTGCGCCCGGTCTTCCGGATTGAGCAGGAAGGTCGACTCGTTCTGGGCGCGCAGGGCGTTGCGCACCTTGGTGGCGTCGTAATTCTGGCCGGTCGTCAGCATCAGGTAGGTTTCGAGCTGGTCTCTCAGCAGGGCGCTGTTGCCGTTCGACGCCGTCGAGATCAACTGGATCTGCGCTTCCAGCCGCGAATTGATCGATGGCAGCAGATAATCCGTCAGCAGGGTGTCGTAAGTGCGCTCGGCCGCCGGATAAAGCACGGACTGGGCCTCGACGCTGATCGGGGTCGCACTCACCCAGCTTGCCTTTTCGCTGATCTCGTCACGCATCTTCTGGGCCGCATTGAGCGTTGGAAGCAGGTTGATCAGAGACCGGTTCCGGTCCGCCTCGGTCTTCAGAAGGCGAACCTGGTCGGCGTTTTTCGTCGTTACCTCGGCAACATCAAGTCCCTGGCCGAGGCCGGCCACCCAGTACAGGGACAGGCACACCACAAAAGCTGCGAAGGCGGCGACGGCTCCGCCGTAGAGCGCGGCCAGCCGGCGTTCGAGGCGCCTGTTCTTGCCGACGAGATTCTGTTCGGGGAAGACAATGTCGGTCAGGAGTTTCTTGATGAAAAAGGCCTTTGACTGGCCACTCAACGCGGGCTGCTGGCTGGCGGACAGCGAAAAACTGCGTCCCATGGCGCCGAGCAGGCGGTCGAACGGCGTGCCTTCCTGCGTCCCGGAAGTGAAATAGACCCCGCGCAGCAGGGGCTGGGCTTCGTAGCGGGTCGGCCGGAACACATCGGTCACAAAGTCCCGCAACACATTGCCCAGGCTGCCGAATTCATGCGGAAATCCGAAGATGCGGCAGCGCCGGCCGTTGTTGCGCTCCTCGGCCAGTTTCTCCGGCAGGTGCCGTTCCAGGCGGGCGACCAGATCGACAAAGCCGGTTTCGAAGCCGGGTCCGACCGTGATCTGCTGTTCGTCATACGGGAAGGTCACGCCCCAGACCTGCTGACGATCGGCTTCCCGCAAGGTGTCGAAATATTCGTCGAAACCGGCAATCAGATCGCATTTCGTGAACAGCAGATAGACCGGGAGGCGCAGGCCGAAAGCCCGGTGCAATTCGCGCAGGCGCTGCCGCAGGATCTCCGCCTGCTGCTTGCGCTCGGCCTCGCCGGCAAGCGCGACTTCCTCGATGCTGACGGCCAGAAGAACGCCGTTGATCGGCCGGCGCTGACGGTGTTTGACCAGCAGTTCGAGAAAGCCGTTCCAGGCGGCGGAATCGATGCCCTTGTTGACATCCTGGGTGGTGTAGCGCCCGGCGGTGTCGATCAGAACGGAATCGTTCGAGATCCACCAGTCGCAGTTTCGGGTGCCGCCGATGCCCTGGATGGCCTCGTGTCCACCTTCGGCCAGCGGAAAATCGAGTCCCGAGTTGCGCAGAATCGTGGTCTTGCCCGTGCCCGGAGGGCCGATGATGACGTACCAGGGCAGTTCGAACAGGTAGTTCTTCGGTCCGGAGCCTTCGACCGGATTGTCCCGCAATGTCGTCAGGGCGCTTTCGAACCGTTCCCGGATCAGCTCGACCTCGTCCGCCGACATGTCGTTGCCCATGGAGACGAGTTCGTCGTTCGCCAGCATGGAATTGATGAGCCTGGCATTGGCCCTGCGGGTCAGGAGGTGGCGCACGAAGGTGAGCAGGAAAAAGCCCAGCAGCAGCGCGACCGCCACGATGACCCGTGGCGCTGTCTCCGCGAACGGGGTTAC
The DNA here is from genome assembly GCF_038900065.1 of Roseibium sp. AS2. NCBI lineage: Bacteria > Pseudomonadati > Pseudomonadota > Alphaproteobacteria > Hyphomicrobiales > Stappiaceae > Roseibium > Roseibium sp. AS2. Next base: position 986,798 of record NZ_JBBMQN010000001.1, on the reverse strand, counting down.
GCCGGCAACCGTGATGATGCCGCCCCAGATCAGCACGAGCGCCGAAATGACGATCAGGATCAGCAGCACGAGCAGGCTTGCGGGTCGCAACAGGGAGGCGAGATAAGTTCGAAGCATCTCTTTCCCCTACGGCCTGTTCAGTGATTCAATGGCGCCGAGCGTGGGCACCAGTTCACCGTCCAGAACGAAATCGCTGTAGCCGCGCACGACGATCAGCAGCAGAAACCCGATCGCCAGGAGGATCCAGAACGGCGGCAGGGTGCTGACATTCTTGCCCTTCTGCGCGCCCTTGGCGTTTTTGGACAGCGGTTCGTCCGGCTGCAGGTTGCTGTTGCGCCTGATAAGGCGCGACAGTTCGTTTCTGAGATCTTCCAGCTGGTTTCGGCCGCCTTCCAGCACCCGGTAGCGGCCTTCGAAGCCGAGCATCAGGCAGGTGTGCACGAGCACGAGCAGCGGCAGTTTCGCCTTGGCGTCGCCGCGGATGCGGTCGAGAATGCTGAACACCTTCTCACCGCCCCAGGTTTCGTTGTGATACTGGTTGAGCAGGCTGTTGGAGCTCCATTCGCTGCGGCTCCCCCACGGGGTCATCAGCACGGTTTCGTCCAGCGTTGCGCACAGGATGTAGCGCGCCGCAATGATGTCTCCCGCCTGAACGCCGGTGCGCTGGGCAAGCTGTTCGAACCGGTCGATCTCGTCGACGACTTCCTGGCGCAGGGCATGCACGTCCGCCTGCTCGATCGAGTTGCGGATCTGGGAAATGATCAGGAGAATCGGTGTCGCCGCCCGCACGATGACCCGTTCCGGGTCCGTTTCCAGCTGACGGACGATCGAGGAGGCCGACTGCAGCCCGCCCGGGCCGCCGCCCTCGGTCCTGACGCCGGGTGCCGGAGCGGATGCCTGTGTGGAGGCGTGCGCCGGGCCTCCGGGCGACGAAATGAACGCGACCGTCGGTTCATCGTCCTCGTGACCGGCCGCGCTCTGGGACTCGGCCATCGAAGTCCGGGCTCTGGGGCTCAGTCTTTGAGCCACGGTCGGCTGATCGAGGTCATCATCCGTCATGATTCGGATTATTATCCCTTCTGAACGGCCCAGAGTTCAAGACCAAGACCTGGATAATCCCCGCTCAGATGCAACGCAAAAGCGGCGGTACTCTGCATTTGAGGCCAGAGTTCATTTTCGATGTCGAGCTCGAAATAGACGGCGTTTTGAACGTAGGGGATCTGCCGGGGCGCGACCGAGAGCGGCTTGATGGCGACGCCGGGAAGCTGCAGGTTGACAAGCTCGCGGATTTTTTCGACGGGACCGATCTTGATCTGGATCGGCATCTGCGTGCGCAGAACTTCCAGACTGACATTGGCATGGGCGATCAGGATGAAGGACCGGCCCTCCGAAAAGACCATCTTGTTGGTCGTTTCGCCAAGCCAGACGCCGTAGTCGCGCTTGGAAAGAGGAATGTTGACTGCGTTCTGCTGGACCACGAAACTCAGCAGGCTCTCCAGAATGCTCACCAGTCTCTGAAAGGTCAGGCGCAGGTCGAGATGGTCGTAGGCGGGCAGTTCCGGCGGCCGCCGGTTGTCCGCTCCGAAGGCCGAGAAGGACCCGATCAGACCGATGAATTCCCGGTAGACGTGTTCCGGTGCGTGCCGCCCGGATACGGTGATGTGTCCGAACTGGACTTCGTAATGATTGGTGACGCTGAGCGCCATCAGATCGACGATACCGGAACGGGTGCTCTCACCCTGGCCGGAGGTGTTGGAGGCGAGCATTTCACCGCGTTTGCGCAAAAGGCTGCGGACCTGATCGATCTGGGAGATCAGACGTGCGCTCGCCCCCGCCGACAGGACCGGCGGAATGAAACTTTCCGACAGCGTGACTTCACCCTGCGTGGAGACCGTGTCGATTTCCGCGATGGCAAGATGGGCCGTTTCGTCCAGGCTCTCGCCTTCCAGCACCAGCCGCGCCGTCAGCGCACCGACCGCGATGCTGGCCTCAGGCTTGTCGGCTTCGTTGGAATTGCGCACATTGGTCGCGCGCTTGAGGTAGCGGCGCATTTCCTGGTGGCTTTCGCCAAGCTCAAGCTGACCGGAAGATCTGAGCGGCAGCGCGAGATAGACCTTCTTGCCCTGATCGTCGACCGTGATTTGCCGGGCACTTGCGATCATGCCGTTCTTGGCGGTCGAGAACACACTGCCGTCCGGCAGGACGGCATCGGCGGTGGTCACCTGGAACTGTCCGACGGCCAGTGCGTCGGTATCGATTTCCACGCCGCGAAGTCCCCAGGAATACGGGCTCAGATCGAGCACGCGCTGCTCAAGCGTGGACTCGAACCAGCGGTCGTGCTGCTGCAGATGCTGCGGCCTGAGAAACATTCCCTCAAGCCAGAGTGGTTTCAGGCTTTCATTCAAGGCCCATCTCCGCCGGTTTCGCAAAAGACATCATTCGGGATCCACCGCAAACCACCAATTGCTTCGCAATAGGTAGCACAAATATCAATCATGCAGGCTGTTGTGAACGTAATGTTTTTAGAAAACGCCAAGCCGCCGATTTCTCAGTTTTTGTATTCGCACGGCAAGGCTTGTCAGATAGATGACAAACTCGTTTTTCTTTTCTTTCTGCAGTTCGATCGTATCGCGCCACTGGGCGGACTCAATGTCCCGGAAACTGGCAATCACGCCGATGTGGGTGGCTTCCGAAGAGACGTCCCTGTTGTAGTCCTGGCTTTTGCCGGGCGTCATTTCATATTCCTGGACACCGATCAGGTCGCCGCCGAGTACCTTCTTGTCGTTGTCGGCCAGATCGAAGAATTCCGCGTTCTGAAACGCGGTCACTTCCTTCAGCTGGTAGACGCGCACGACCACCGGCGACGGCTCCCCGTTTTCATTCGGATTGGTGAATTCGTCAGCCTGAAGCTCGACCTTGATCGGTGTCGGCGGAGGAACCCTTGAACAGGCGGCCAGTGCCGCAAACAGGCTCAGACCCGAAAATCCAAGAAATGTCCGCCGGGATGGTGTCATTTGTTTCTGTTCTCCCAGAATGTTTTTGACTGCTGGCGCGCCTGGTCTTCCTCGACCTGGACGAAGGCCTCGGCAATGGTCTGCCGGACCACGGCGTCGAAATCTCCGCGCAAACGGTCGTGACGTTCCTTCGCCGCATCCCATTTGCCCCGCCGCGAACCCAGGCCCCTGATGCGCAGGCCGCCGTCGTCTTCTTCTCCGGCGAGTGTTTCGGGCGACAGGCTCTCGAACAGGATCCGCATGGCTCTCTGGGTGGCTGCGACCGTCAGCATCGTATGGCTCTGCAGGTCCTTGAACGCCTCCTTCGCGGCCTCGGCCGGTGCCAGGAAACCGCCCTTGCGCGCGAACAGCATCTCGTCGATGGCGAGTTCCCCGACATTGAAATGCTTGAACGGATTGTTTTCCTCCGGCTGGATACGCGTTTCGTACATCCGGAATTCCGTCTTCAGGGACTTGCGCGCATCGAGCAGGGCAATCAGGCCGTTCGCCAGTTCCTGGACCATCTCACCTGTTGCCCGCGCTATTTCGGCCTGCGCTTCCTTCGGCACGTCGGCATCGGCAAAGCCGAGACCGGCAAGCAGCGCCTGAAACACTTCCGGATCGGGACCGGAGCCAGATGCGGCCGCCGGCGTGACCGGGTCCTGAACGGCAGGAGGCCGGGTGCTGGACGGCGAGCTGGAAAGAGGGCCAGACGGCGGGCCAGATGGCGGGCCAGATGGCGGATTGGCAAGCGGGCTCACAGGGGTCTGCGACGGCGCCGGCATTTGTCCGGTCCTGGCCGGCATTTGCGGTGCAACGCGTGTCTTTGCCTTTTGCGCCAGCTCCGCTTCCCGCTGGGCCCGGCGCTTCTTCAGCGCGTCGAGCGGATCCAGAGGCGTATCGGAACCGGCGGATGCAGGTGCCGGAGGTTCCGGCATGACACCACCGGGCATGACACCTGAGGACATGACATCTGGGGGCATGACTCCTGCTGGCATCACTCCGGCAGGCATGGCCCCTGCAGGGGGGACGCCGGCCTGACCGGAGCCGGCTTGTGGGTGGGCCGCGTCCCCGGACGCGGGTGGCAATGCAGGTTCAGGGCCGGAAGGCATCCTGGCAGGCGGGTCTGCGGCCGGCGCCGGAGCCCCGAAACCGAAGTCGACATGTTCCGGAATCGTGCTTGTCTGCGCGAGGGGGGCCGCACCGCTGGCCGGCGCCTGCGCCGGCATCAGCGCTGCCAGGTCTGGCAGGCCCGGTTGTTGAAAACCCGGAGGGGCCGGCGTTGCCGGGGCGGCCAGTCCGGCCAGAAAGTCCTCGGGAATGGCCGGACCGGCGGAAACAGGCGCCGCCGGGCGCGTTGCCGGCGGAGGCGCATGTGCCGGTGATGGCATCATCGGCTGGGCCGGAGCCTGTGCCGGCGGCGCGGACCCGCCCATGTCGGCGGGCGATACCGGCAGTCCCGGAAGGGGGGAGGCCGGTGACGGATGAAGAGCGGCAGGCGCGGCAGCGGGTGGCGCGTCGAGTTGTGGCTGAACGGGCTGAAACCGGGTCGTTTCATGCGGCGAGGCCGGCACCAGCGGGGCGGAGAAGGCCACGGGCTCAGGGATGGCATTGACCGGGGCTTGCACCGAGGCGACCGGCTGCAGCAGCTCGGTGCCGCCGCCGAGATGATCGAGCGGATCCAGGGAGGCGGTCTGCGGCAGGCTTGCTCCAGACGTATCGATCCTCAGGGGGGCCGCGGAGGGTGCTGGCCGTCCGGCCGTGTTGGCCTGCAAGCTGGCGAACGGATTGGTCTGGGTGGCCGGTCCGCTCTGGAGGCTCTCGACACGGATCTGGTAGGGGCCGGCGAGCAGGGTCATGCCCACGGACAGGCTGACGGCCTTGCCGCGGCCGATGGCAGCCTTTTGGCCGTCCAGAAAGGTTCCGTTGGTGCTTTCGTCCACGAGCACGAACGTATCGTTCTGATAGAGAACGCGCGCATGCACGGAAGACAGGTGCCTGTCCTGGTCCGGTAGCACCCAGTCACACTTGCGTGAACGGCCGAACGCGCCCCCGCCCGGCCCGAACTGATGCCGGGAGCCGATCATGTCACAAACAAGAACGAGAGAAGCAGTCATACCGTAACTGAAATCTTGTCTGAGGACGAGGCCTGATGAAAGGGGAAATCGCCGGCCGGCCCGTCCATTCCAGCCGGTGCGACAAATACATGGTGTTCGTCGCCAACGGTACCGCTTGGAGAGGCCGGCGCCAAGTGAACATTGTTTTCAAGCGCTCCGTCATCGTCCCCTGAAAGCCAGAGGTTGTTGCCCAGCCTTGCCAGACCCAACTGCCCGGCCTGCATGGTGTCGGCCTGGTAGCAGAACTCGAGATCCCAATCGATCGGATCCCGCACGATCATGGCGAGCAGGTCGACCAGCACCGGATGTTTCGCGCCGCTGGGCAGGAAGTCCTGCAAGTCCTCGAAGGACGCGGGCCCGATCCTCAGCCGGAACTTGCCGAGATCGTCCTCCACCTGCTCACCCAGCACCAAATCGCCGCCCAGTAGCGTACTTGAAATGCCCAGTTCCATGCGCGAGTCGGTGGGGATGTCCACGATCCGGGAGATGAATTCGATGATCTCGAATGGCAGGTCGAAAAAGCTGGACAGCATCGAGGCAATGGCGTCCGGCGAATTGGAATAGTGGGACATCAGGCCCACATGCGGCAGGATCGCGGTGCGGGGCACATTGCCCAGCTCGGCGCGATCGTCGACCGGAAACCCGCACAGGGCCAGAAAACACTGTGAGGTCGCATCCAGGCCCTGGGCTTCGAAGCGCACGAAATGCCGGGACTTTTGCCACATTCCGTAGAGCAGCGAAATGAAGCGGTGGTTGAACAGGTCCAGCAGATCCTCGAGCGAGGACGGGGTCTCGTCCCGCTCGATGATGCGTTCCGTCACATAAGGCGGCAGCGGCGAAGCCGGGCCGTAAAGCCCGAAAAAGTTCACCCGGACGTCGTAGCGGCCGGTGTCCGCGTCGTAGTCGATGCTGGAAACGTCGCTGGGGCCGAAGCTGAGCGAGCGGGTGGAGCGGAAGCGCAGGACTTCATGCTCCGGATCCTGACCCGGGCCCATTTTGCGGATTTCGGGATGCAACAGGCTGATCAGGTAGAGCGCCTGGAAGAAGTGGGTGTGCGACAGCGTGCCGACAAGCGCCTCGTCGGGGGTCGTCCGGTCCGGTTCTGGGGTTTCCTGATCGCTCATACCAGATGTGCATCCCCCGAGGACGGCTGCCAGCGATGGATGACATTGGCATCGGTGCCGATGACGGTCAGCTGGTGCAGGCTGTTGATGCTGGCATAGGACTTCAGGAAACGGTCGAGAACGGTTCCGAACAGATAGATCTCGGCTTCTCCGCCCATCGCCGTTTCGGACAGGGACAGGCTGATTTCATAGGCGCGTGTCGGCCGTCCGTGACGGAATATGTCGACCGCCCGCCGTTCGAACTTGTGAAAATTCTGCAGCAGCAGCTCCCGCTGCAAGGCGGCCTGTTTGTCGACATAGGCTCTGAAGTCGTAGGCTCCGACCACGGTTTTCAGCGCTTCCACGTCAATCAGGGACGCATAATTGCGCGACAGATTGGCGATCAGCGTCCACAGCACCTGATTGTCCAGCGGCGGTGGGACTTCCGACAGGATCGGCGTGATGTTGCGGAACTCGAGTTTGGCGGGTGTGGACGAGGTTGCCTGGTTGACCGCTCCCAGACCGAACCGCGCGGCGTGGTCTCCGTTCGAGCACAGCAGGCTGAGGGAGATTGTCTCGGTTGGCGGCAGACCGTTCTCGTTCAGGCGGGTGACAAAGGAAATGTAGTGATCGACGCCGTTGCCGAGCACCGACGGACGGATCCCCGTCCGGTAATAAAGCCTGTCCTCATCCTGACTGGCGCTGTCGTGGGAAAACGATTCGAAGGCCTGATAATTGACCTTGCGGCTGCTGCCCTGCACCCAGCCGGTCACACCGGTCACGTGGTGGACGCTGAAGACGGACCGGTTTCCGGACGCCCGCACCGGATATTCGGTCCGGTCATGCGCCACGTGAAGGGCCTGTCCCTCCGTCTCGAACAGGTTGATCGCCGGCACGGTGTTCAAGGCGATGGCGTCGCGGGTAATGCGGTCCTGATTGGTGAATTTCTGCCGGAAATTGAAAATGATTTCGAACTCGTCAACGGGCTCGTCGGCAAAGACCTCCAGGCCATGCAGACGCACATACATGAACTTGTCCGGGCAGGCGAAATACTCCTGCATGATGCGGAACCCGTCGAAGGAGCCATCCGGATAGGGTAGGGTTGCCTGGTCGCGGGCGAAGCCGATCGGTTCCACACGGACATCGGCCCGGACCGCGGGTTTTCTGGCCGGCACGAAATCCACGGAAGCCAGCCGGTTGCAAAGCTGAAGATAGAGCTGACGGGACAGATTGATGTCGTTGCTGGCGCCGAGGAACAGCTGCAGGGGTGCCTCGGCAAGGGCTTTCAGGTCGGCGCCGGCCGTCTTCTTGAACCCGAGGGTCAGTTTCGCGCTGTCCCGCCGGTTCTCCAGATCCGCAGCCGTCAGCATGAGCGGCAGCACGGTCAGGTCGCACCGGGTCTGGAAGCGCACCGCGGTGCCCTCCAGAGGGGAGGTCTGGACAAAGGTTCCGCGCGGCACGGAGGTCGACAGGTCAGACGATTCCGCGACCGGCTTGAAGGCGATGTGGGTGATCGGCGGAACGGGTCTCAGGTAATGCGGCCAGACGAGCTTGAGCAGGTTCAGCGCGACTTCCGGCATCTCCGCGTCGAGCCGCTGGCGCAGCCGGCCCACCAGAAACGCAAAGCCCTCCATGAGGCGTTCCACGTCCGGATCGATCGGGTCTTCCGACAGGAATTTCGACAGGCGCGGATTGGCCTTGGCGAACACCCGGCCCATTTCCTTCAGGTAGTTCAGTTCGTCGCGATAGTAGGAATTGATCGCCATGCCCGCGTTGTGTCCCTGGTGCCGTTCGGCCGTCTTTAAGCGGTGACCCGGATCTGTCCGCTGTTGTCGAGAATGGAATCAAACCGGATCCGCTTCCGGCTGCCTCCCAGATCGAGTTCCGCTTCCACGTTGAAAATGAAGTCGAGCGGCTTTTCGGGATCTTCGACCGCACGCACGATCGGATTGCGCAGCCGCGGTTCGTAGTCCCGGATCTGACGCTCGAGGTTCCGGCAGATTTCGGACGCCGTGTCCTTGTGGGACCTCGAGATCGAGTTGAAATCGGTCAGCCCGAAATCAGGACAGGTCTCGCAGCAGCCGGCAGTGCTGTTCAGCAATATTCTCAGGTCTTCCAGCACACTCTCCAGGACGGCGGCCTCGAACTGGTCCGCGTTCTGATAGTGCGCCCCTGTCGTATCGCTCTCGAGCCGCTGAAACAAACTCACAGCCATGCAGCGAAATTCCCCATCCTGACGCAACAGGTGCCGACCGCGAGACTGGTCTCAGGTCGGCACCTGTCGGCACGTCATGTTGGTGATCCGGAACGGGATCAGGATTTGTCCAGCTTGCCCTTGAGAGACAGCGTGAAGTCGGCACCCATGTATTTGAAGTGCGGCTGCACGGCCATGGAGACGCTGTACCAGCCCGGTTCCCCCTCGACATCCGAAACGCTGATCTCGGCCTTGCGCAGCGGCCGGCGGGACCGCACGTCCGCGGACGGGTTGTCCTGGTCGGAAACGTACTGCCGGATCCACTTGTTCAACTCGCCCTGAAGCTCGCCCCGGTCCTTCCAGCTGCCGATGTTCTCACGCTGCAGCACCTTGATGTAATGTGCCAGGCGGTTGATGATCATCATGTAGGGCAGTTGCGTTCCGAGCTTGTAGTTGAGTTCGGCGTCCTTGCCTTCCGGCGAGTTGCCGAAGAACTTCGGTTTCTGCACGGAGTTGGCGGAGAAGAAGGCCGCATTGTCGCTGCCCTTGCGCATGGTGAGCGAAATGAAGCCCTGTTCGGCGAGCTCGTATTCCTTGCGGTCCGACACCAGCACTTCGGTCGGGATCTTGGTCTGCAACTGTCCCATGGCCTCGAAGCTGTGCACCGGCAGATCCTCGACAGCGCCACCGGACTGCGGACCGATGATGTTCGGGCACCAGCGGTATTTGGCGAAACTGTCCGTCAGTTTCGTCGCCAGCGCGAAGGACGCGTTGCCCCACAGATAGTTGTCGCTGTCGCTGGAGGCTTCCTCTTCGTAGTTGAAGGCCTTGACCGGAGATGTTTCCGGACCGTAGGGCGTGCGCAGCATGAACCGCGGCATTGCCAGCGCGAAATAGCGGGAATCCTCGGATTCGCGGAAAGAATTCCACTTGGCGTATTTCGGTCCCTCGAAGATGGATTCCATATCCTTGAGGTTTGGAATTTCCTCGAAACTGTCGACACCGAACATGGACGGGGCCGCCGCTGCGATGAACGGCGCATGGGACATGGAGCCGACGCTGGCGCAATACTGTGCGAGCTTGATGTCCGGAGCGTTCGGTCCGAAGTCGTAGTTGCTGACGATCGCGCCGACCGGCTGACCGCCGAACTGACCGTATTCAGCCGTGTAGATGTGCTTGTAGAGGCCGGATTTGACGACTTCCGGGCTGTCTTCGAAATCCTCCAGAAGCTCGTCCTTGGCGACGCTCATCATTTCCACCTTGATGTTCTGGCGGAAATCAGTCCGGTCGATCACGAATTTCAGGCTGCGCCAGGAAGACTCGAGCTTCTTGAATTCTTCATGGTGCAGGATCTGGTCGGTCTGCTTGGACAGTTTCTGGTCAATCTCGGCGATCATCATGTCGACCGCGGCGCCGTTCACCTGGCCGCCGGCCTGCGGTTTCAGCAATTCGGAAATGAAGGCGGCGACACCCTTGCGGGCGACGTCATAGCCTTCGTCGGCGGGGGAGAGTTTCGTCTCCTGGAGGATCTGGTCCAGAAGAGACGAGTCGAGTTCCTCGGTCTGGGCCGCGCCTTGCTGTGCGTCAGTGTCTGTCATGATTCAATCTCGTCAGCTAGAAAATCGGAATTACGCTTGGGGCGGCCGGTCTGACGGCCGGACGGGTCACTCGGACTTGTCTTCGGAGGCCCCGGCCACGTTGGTCAATTCCGCCAGAAGTTTCTCGCGCGCTGCCTCGTCTCCCAGCACGCCCTGAATGGCCTTGCGGAAGGCCGGAACGTTGCCGAGCGGACCCTTGAGCGACACCAGCGCCTCGCGCAGTTCAAGCAACTGGTTGAGTTCCGGCGTCTGGCGGACGATCGATTCCGGAGTGAAGTCGTTGAGGTTCTGGAACTTCAGGGATACCGAGAGGTTTCCGGCGTCTTCGCCGTCTTCAGCGTCGACCAGCTTGTTTTCAGTGGCCAGATCCAGCGACAGATCATGGCTCTTCATGACCTCGTTGAAATTGTCCTTGTTGATGTTGATAAGCGTCCGGTCTTCGATCGGCGTATCATCGGGACGCTGCGTGTAGTCGCCAAGCATCACCATTTTCAGCGGCAGTTCGACTTCTTCCTTGGCATCGCCGGTGGCCGGCTTGTACTTGATATTCACCCGTTCCTTGGGTGCGACCGAAGATTCTTTTGACATGATGTTCCCCGTAGTCTGAGCAGCCATCGGGCACGGAACGAAGCGGTCCGGCACCGGTTTTCCTCTAGATCTGTTTATTCCTGTTCAGTTCCTAGTTTGACTATGTGTCAGTTCTATTGAGCGGACTGAAAAATTGATTTTCGACATTCACATAAGCAATACTACTTCCGGCCCGTCAACTCCGCTGCCGCGCCGACATCCAGCAGCGAAAGTGTTTCCATGACGCTGGTGCGAACCTGAACGGCGTCGGCATCCGGCAGGAACTGCTTGATGTTCTTGTGCCCGAGGCTCTGCCAGGACAACCGTGCGAGGGCGACGGCAAGCTCCGGGTCCCAGTGTGCCAGATCGCGTTCGGCAGCGATAGTGCGCAGCGAACTCAGCAGCGCGAAAAGCGGTTGCATCAGCTCGAATCGAAGGCAGAATTCACCAATCTTGAGTTGCGTCCGGAACCAGTCCCGGCCGGACCCGCGGGTTGCCAGATGCTGTTTCAGGGACGCAAGACCTTCCATGGTCTTGCCGGCAAGGGCAAGTTGCATGGCTTCGGAAGAGACCCGGTCCAGTTCGGAACTCGTGGCGCCGCCACCTGCGCTGCCAGCCTGCACTTCCCGGGCGATCCAGTCTCCGGTTTCAACGCTGGCAAACGGTGTGCCGTCACTGAAGGCCAGTCCGGGAAGATCGGGAAACCTTTGAAGAAAACCGGCGAGCTCGCCGATCACCAGGCGGCGGGCCGCGTCATAGGCGCTGCCTGCGTCCTGCATGGCGGCCGCAAGCTGGCACTGGGTGTCCAGCCAGAACGGCGACGCGACAAAGGCGGATTCCGCGGACTTGATAAGGCCCTCATGGTTTCCCGCGCCCCTGAGCGCGGCCAGTTCCGCAATCTTGGCCTTTTGCGGCGGCGGCAGCGCGGTCTTGCCATCCTTGCTGGGCGGCAGGGCCTCGATCCGGCCCCACAGGGCGAATCGCGCCGCGTAATAGCCCCTTGCATCGGCCGGTGCCTGCTGGCGGATGGCGCTGGCGGCCTTGGTCGCCGCATTGAAAACCGCCTGGATGGCACCGGTCACGCTGGAGGTGTCCACCGCGATTTCAGCGGCCGGAGCCGACGCGGGTGGTACAGCCGGTGCGGGCGCCGGTTGCGACGCCGGCGGCGCGGAAGGCGGAGTGGAAGCGGGTGCCGCCGGTGCGCCTGGGCCTGCTGCCGGGGCAGGACCCGCGCCCGGCGGGGTTTCGGCGGGAGAGGCTTCGGGTTCCGGTGGCGGCGCGGCGGCGGCTTCGGCGGCCTTGCGCTCCGCCTCCAGGGCGCTGCTGGCTTCCTTTGCCAAGGGCCGCAGGGCCCGGACCAGAGGGCCCAGAGCGACCTGCGACTTGGTCATTTTCTGCTCCAGGGCGGTGTCCAGCTCCAGCAGCGCCTCGTGTGCAATATAGACTTCGGCGTTGAATTTGCCTTCCGGGGCCTGGGCCTCGACCATCGGCGCCAGCTTTTCCGCCAGCCAGTCATAAGCGCCAGCCCGGCCGCGTTCCCGGCGCACCGGCGGGACCATGGTGTCCCAGTGGGCCTCCGACAGGTCCCGCAGGATGACAAGGCCCGTGGCCAGTCCCGGATAGCCTTCTTCGGCAAAGAGCCCGAAGACCAGACGCGTCGCGAGCACCAGATCCTTGGAATTCGACTGGAGGACCTTGACCGTTTCCTCGTTGAGCTGCTTCCAGTTCACCGCGTTCGGGCCGCCGGTTTCCATCTTGCGGAATTCGGATTCCAGCTCTTCGAATTCCGGCGATTCGCGGAAGTCTTCCTGCGTTGCCGGATTTTCCAGCGCTGCAAGGCCCACCCCGGCGCGAGGATCGTCAAGTGTTGCCAATGGATCTTCGCCGGCCATTCGGGACTCCGGATCAAGGGGACAGGCTTCGCAGGTGCCAAAACCTAAACTGATTCGTAAATTCGTAGCGTTTCAGGTGTTACATCTTTATAAAATTTACAAGGTTCCGGTCGAAATTGGCAGTGAGCGCCCGATTCGGGCCACGACACATGCGCCACGACACATGCACGGGCCTTGCGAGAAACCGTTCCGCCCGTGCGCATCCGGGAACAGGCAATGACCGCAGAAGCCGCTGAAATTACCATCGAGCATGAAACAGACGGCGGGGTCACCGTCGTCAGACCCGCCGGCAAGCTGGACACCTTGAGTGCCAGGACCTTCGAGGCCTATCTGAAGGGCCTTGCCGACGCCAATGCAGGTCCGCTGTTGATCGACATGGAAAAGGTCGACTACGTCACCAGCTTCGGATTGAGGTCCCTCCTCATCATCGCCAAGCTGCTGGCGCCGTCGGGCGGCAAGCTGGTCCTTTTCCAGGTGAACCCGTCCGTGATCGAAGTTCTCAAGATTTCCGGATTTCTGAAGATCCTGACAGTTGCTGACACATTGGCCTCGGCAAAGGAGTTGGCTGGACAGCCGCGCTGATCAGCGTGCTCACCATCAACCGGCAACGCAGCGACTGGCAAGGCAGCGAATTGTGGCAAATGTCGAAACAGTAAGTGTTCGAAACGATCTGGCGGAACTGCCGGTGGTCTATGCCACGCTCGAGGCGTTCTGCGCGGGCGGTGGCCTGCCGGAAACCGTCCGCCGGAGCCTGCTGCTGATTATCGAGGAGCTCTTCAGCAACACGGTCTCCTACGGATATGCCAACGGACAGGCGGACCGGATCTCGGTCACCGCTTCCCTGGGATCCGACCATGTCGAACTGACCATGGAGGACAAGGCGGCTCCCTTCGACGGCAGTGTCGCACCCGACGGACCGGATACGCAGGAAACTGTCGACCTCAAGGCAATTGGCGGCCTGGGCCTGTTTCTCGTGCATCAGCTTGCCGAGGAGGTTTGTTATGAGCGCATCGAGGACATCAACCGCATCACCGTCCTTGTCTCGCGCGCGGCTGCCGATACCGCAGACTGAAACCTCGGACTGAAACCACGGACTGGCAATGGAAGGTCGGAAGGCCTGCCTGCGATCACGGGCCGGGCCCGAGACGCCGTTCAGGGTGATGCCGGGGTGTTCAGCGTGGGCGTTGCGGCCCAGGTGTTCAACTCGGATGTCAAAAGGTGAATTCCATCATGGAAAAGTCATCCGGAAGCGGCGCGTCGGCCTGAAAAGCGGCCAGCCAGTCATAGACGGCTTGGGGCGCTGGGCCGGTCACGGTCCGGGTCTTGTCGGCCAGCTGGGACCACGACAGGGTCGCGCCGGTATCATCCTCGATTTCATAGGTGCCGTCGCTGATGACAAGCAGCCGGTCCCCCGGCAGCATCCGGAACGAACCGCCATCGAAGGGCATGTCGGCAATCGCGCCGATGACCATGCCTTCCGGCGTGCCGAGCCCGGTGACCTCGTAGCCGTCCGCTCCGGTTCTCAGGTGAATGGCTGCGGGATGGCCGCCGGAGGCAAAGGACAGCAGTCCGCTCGAGCGCTGGTAGATGCCGTACCAGATGGTGAAGAACATGTTGTTCTGACGTTCCATCGGGAAGGCATTGTTGAGCTTTGCCAGAACATCCGACGGATCGCGGAAATCGGTATCCGCAAGCGTGTTCGCCCGCAGCACGTTGATGATGGCGACGGACAGGAGGGCCGCGCCGACACCGTGCCCGCAGACATCGATCAGGTAGATTGCGAAATGATCCGCGTCGAGGTCGTGATAGCCGAATGAATCGCCGCCGAGTTCGGTTGACGGGACAAGCAGCCAGTCCGCACCGGGGGACGCCGACCGTTTTTCCGGCAGCATGGAGTAGACGTAGTTGCCCGCGTCGCGCAGTTCCGATTCGAGCCGTTCCTGGGTTCTGGTCAGCAGGATGTTGTATTCGGCCAGTTGATCTTCCACGGCCTCGCCATGCTCGATTGTGCCCTCGTAGAGCAGTTTGAGATCGTCATGCTCCGCGCGCAGTTCCTCAAGTTCCTTGCGCACGAGCGCAAGCTCCTGCTCAGGGCTTTGCGGCGGCACTGTGGCGCTGACTGTGTTGCTGCTGGTCATGGTATATCCATCATGCCTTCATGCGCGTGCGGAGGAAACCCGAAGTTCTGACCGGTCCCGGTTAACAGTTTGGGCAGACATCATTGGTACAATCACGGTTGATATATTCTTGGCAATGAGCGACACCGTATTGTTAAATAGATGAATTATCGATGACGCGAGTGATACCGACCGCATTTTCCGCATTTCTTTCAAGTCTGCACGGCGCCATGACCAGCTGCGACGAACTACGCCAACGGGGGAATAACCATGCAAGCACCTGCTGAAGGCTTGTCAGCGGTTTCGGAATTGCCGCAGATGATTCACCTCGATCTGGATATCCGGGACTTTTGTTCCGATTGGGGGCATTGCGATCTCGTGTCCGGGTATCTTGCCCGCATGGTCAGCCACAACCGGCTGGATTCGTTGCTGTTTTCAAATCTCTATTCATCGGCGCTCAACGAGTTGCTCGAGGCCGTTTACCGCACCCATGGGGACAGCGGCAAGCTGGACTGCGCCGTCCACCGCCACGGCAATCTGGACCGGATCGTGCTGACCTTTCCCGCGGATGACGCGACCTTCAGCATCTATCAGGAGACAATCCGGAAGGTTGTCAGCGACGATGCCGAAGCCCTCTATCTGGAGGCCCTGTTCGCCGATGACGAGCCGGGTGCAAGTCTCGGGCTACTGGAACTGGGTGTCGACTACGGGGCCCGATTTGCCATTGAAAGATGTGAAGACGGACGGATGCGTCTGAGTGCCGACCTCGCGCTGGAGGACAACCAGGAATGATCGTCGACAACATGGCCCAGGCCTGCCAGTGGAGCTACAACGAGAACGATCAGGAGTTCTCCCTGCATGGCAGCCTGCGGCCGCAGCGGGTGGAAGAT
The DNA here is from genome assembly GCF_038900065.1 of Roseibium sp. AS2. Taxonomy (NCBI): domain Bacteria; kingdom Pseudomonadati; phylum Pseudomonadota; class Alphaproteobacteria; order Hyphomicrobiales; family Stappiaceae; genus Roseibium; species Roseibium sp. AS2. Next base: position 971,327 of record NZ_JBBMQN010000001.1, on the reverse strand, counting down.
CTGAACACTTGCATTTCCGCGCTCGAAAAATCCGTATCGAACGTGAACGGCCTGTTCTACGTCAATGTCCGCCGGTTGGTGCGCATGAACAATGTTGCCTTCCATGCGCTCGGCTGCAAGATCCTCGATCTGGTGCGCTCGCGCAGCGATCTGAAGGTTCATGTCACCACGTCGAGCGTGGTCGGCTGGGCCACGCGAAAATTCGCTGTCCTGGAATCCATCTCGGACAAGATCACCGTCAGCGAATACGACAACGAGTTTTATCCCGGACAGTCCTTCCTGGAGGAAGGTGGCTTCATTCCGATCCTGCGTACCCAGACCAAGCTGACATGGCATCACGAACGCGACATGCTCGCGCGGCACGGCCTGAAAGCCGGCATGCAGGTGGCGGACATCTGTTGCGGGATTGGCGATTTCGCCGTCCTCATGCAGAAGGAATACCAGCCTGACCGGATCGTGGCGCTCGATCACAGCCTCTCCAGCCTGGATTATGCGCGCAAGGTCGCGGCCGATTTCGGCGTGCGCGGCATCGATTATGTGTTCGGGGATGCCTCGGACATGCTGCTGGAGAGCGACCAGTTCGATTTCGTGACATGCCGCCATTCCCTGCAGGTGTTCGACCGGCCGGAGCTGATCCTCAGGGAACTGCTGCGGATCTGCAAACCGGGCGGCAGGGTCTACATCACCAACGAGAAGAATTCTCATTGCCTGGGCGAGCCGCGCTCGGAGACGATCCAGCGGACCTACACGGAAGTGGCCCGGCTGTGGGCGCATTTCAACATGGACATCGAACTGGGCCCGAAAAGCCGCCGTTATCTGGTGGATTCGGGCTTTGAAGACATCCGCATGGAATCGTTCATGGTCACCAACCTGGACGGCGATCCCCAGGACTTCGCGGACATCGTCCAGTCCTGGGAAGATGTCTATGCCGGCAAGATGGCCGTTGAGCGCGGCGACAGCGACGAGCAGATCAGCGAGTTCCGGAAAGGCTTTCAGGATCATATCTTCGCGGCCCTGCATCCCAAGGGCTATGCGGGCTGGCCGGTCTGGGTCGCGTCGGGACGGAAACCGAAATGAGCGTGACACAGGTAAATGCCGAGCCGCCGCGCAAGAGCGAGCCGGAACACATCGGCGGCTTTTCAAGGCACAGTTTCCGCGCGAAGTTCATCGCGGTTGTCAGCGCGGCGGTCCTGTTCGACCTGATGCTGGCCGGCGGTGTCGCCATCTGGAACGTGCAGCGCCTGTCCGATGACGCCACCGAGAAGGTTCAGACGGGCCTGTCCGATGCGACGGACGAATATCTGCGGACCTATATCGACACGACCGCGCTGCGCACCGAATTGCTTCTGGATCAGGTGTATTCGGAAGTCGAGGCGCTGGGCGCGGCGATGCAGACCCTCATCGACAATCCGGAGACCGGCACCGCCGTTGGCCTGACGGTGGAGGAAGACCCGAAACTCGGCGACAAGCTGGTCTACAACGCCGACGCCGGCTGGGCACAGAACGAGCCGGGCGAGTCGGTGGTCAGCGTCTGGGGCTATCTTCTCGACGATGACGGCAACCCGCTGCCCGAGGTCGCCGACCAGATCGCGGACAGCTCTGCGTTCAATCTCGTCGCTCCGGGCATGATGAAAACGGGATCGCCCAAGCTGCAGCTTTATTATGTCGGTCCGAAGGACCGGCCGATCATGCGCACGACACCCCATACCGGGCAGGCGCAGACCTTCGACGAACTTTATCCCGGCCACAACGACAACAATTTCTGGGACTTCTTCTTTCCCGGCGTCTACGAGGGCTGGCAGGGCTGGCTCGAGGATGCGTCCACCCGGCCGGTGCCGCGCGATATCGTGGGCACGGCGCCCTATATCGACGCCATCACCGGCGCCCGCATCGTCAGTTTCTTCTCGCCGCTGTGGAATGCGGAGCGCACCGATGTGGCCGGCATGACCGCCGTCGACATCACGCTCGATCAGCTCTCAAGTCTGGTCGAGAACGTCAAGATCGCGGAAACCGGCTTTGGTTTCCTGACGTCCTCCTCGGGCAACGTGCTTGCGGTCAGCGACGCCGGCGCGCTCACGCTGGGTCTTGTGTCTGTGGGCGGCGAGGGCCAGGGCGTTACCGGCATCAACCGCTTCCTCAACCAGAGCCGTTATCCCGAACTCGCCAACCTGAAACTGCCCCACGATGCCGGCACGGTGGTCGATACCATCACGCTCGGCAGCGAGGAACATTTCGCCTCCCGGGAGGGCGAAAGCTACATTGTCGTTCTCAAGGAACTGGCTCCCATCAATCTGTGGGACGGCGACAAGATCGTCTCCGAGAACCTGACCCTGGGCTTCATGGTGGCGACCGACGAGATCTATGCTCCCCTGGAAGAGGTGCGAACCCAGCTGGCTGAAGCGACCGAACGGATCGTGACCTGGCAGATCGCCGCGCTGCTCGTCAGCCTGCTGATCGTGACCCTGGCTGTCTATGCGGTGTCCGGCAGGATCACCAAGGGCCTGTCCGAACTGGCCAATGCCGCCAAGTCGCTGCAGAACAAGGACTATTCGGTCCGCGTCGCCATCCCGACCCGGGACGAGGTGGCCGCTGTGGGCCTCGCCTTCAACAACATGGCCGAGGAAATCAGCTATCATACCGAGAACCTGGAAAACCTGGTCGAGGAACGGACCCGGAAGCTGGAAACGGCGAATGGCGAGATCGTCGCGCTCAACCAGCGCCTGAAATCGGAGAACCTGCGGCTCGGGGCCGAACTGGACGTGGCCAAGCGCATTCAGGAAATGGTGCTGCCGCGCCTGAGCGAGCTGGAAGGCATTCCCCAGGTCGAGATCGCGGCCTTCATGGAGCCGGCCGACGAGGTTGGCGGTGACTACTACGACGTCCTGTTCGACGGCAGCCGCATCAAGGTCGGCATCGGCGATGTCACCGGGCATGGTCTGGAAAGCGGCGTCCTGATGCTGATGGTGCAGTCGGTGGCGCGCGCCCTGCAGGAAAAGGGGGACCGGGACCCGGTCGCCTTCCTCGATGTCCTGAACCGCGCGGTCTACAAGAACATCACCCGCACCAGGTCCGACAAGCACCTGACACTGGCCTTCGTGGATTACGAGGACGGCAAGGTGACGCTGTCCGGACAGCACGAGGAAGTCCTGATCATCCGGGCGACCGGCGAGACCGAGCGCATCGACACGATGGATCTCGGTTTTCCTGTCGGTCTGGAAGCCGACATTCTGCCCTTCGTCGCGACACTGGACCTGGACTTCGGTCCGGACGACATTCTCGTCCTGCACACGGACGGCATCACCGAGGCGGAGAATGCCGCAGGCGAGATGTACGGTCTCGACCGGCTCAGCCAGAGCGCGCATGACCACCGCGGTCAATCCGCCAAGGGCATTGCCGAAGCCGTGATTAAGGACGTCAAGTCGCATATCGGCGACTACAAGGTATTTGACGATATTACACTGGTCGTGTTGAAGCATAGGTAGGGCATGGTCGAGGATTTTGGACAAACGGCTGCCTCGAATGGCGGTGATGCAACCCGGTTCCGCCTGAAGCTGATGGCCGAACCGCTGGACCTGAGCTGGCATCATTGCGGGATTACGTCGGATTTCATCGGCGAGTATTTCAGCCGGGCCTGCGGCGGAAAGATCGATGACGTCGATGCGCGCCATTCCATCAGCTACATGATCAACGAGATCCTGGAAAATGCGGTCAAGTTCCGCCACGGCGGCAACATTGAGATCCTCAGCAGTCTCCAGGCCGACACCTTCGAGATCCAGATCACGAACTGTGTTGATCGGCAAACCGCGACGCGGTTCCAGGAACTGCTGACGGAATTGCTGCGACGCGAGCCCGGGGAACTGTTGCTGGAACGCATTGAAGAAAATGCACTTGACCCGGATTCTTCCGGATCGGGCCTTGGGCTGCTCACCCTGATGAGTGACTACGGGGCCGAATTGGGCTGGTCTTTCGCGTCGGAGCGTGTAAGTGAAGGCCTTGAGTTGACGACATATGCTTCTTTGCGACTTTCCTGATCGCCGATATATTCCAAAGGAAGAAATCACAATGGAAATCAGCACGAACGATTACCGCGTTTGGACTGAGGGCACCGCCATCCACTATGAAGGGACGATGCGGCTGTCCGGCACCGATGCCTATGCGCCCATTCTCGAGATCATGAATTCCATTCTGGACGCCAAGCCGGAACTCATCACGCTGGATCTGACCGGTCTGGAATTCCTGAACAGTTCCGGGATCAACCTGCTTGCGAAATTCACTATCGAAATCAGGAAACAGCCGGAAGTCGGTGTCCGGGTGCTGGGGTCCAAGTCGATCCCCTGGCAATCCAAGTCGCTTCGCAACCTGCAGCGTCTGCATCCGGCGCTGGAACTGACGATTTCCTGACCGCAGAGGCTGACACGGAAAGTCGCGGCCCGGAAAGCCTTGGCAAGGAAGATCCGCAAGGAAGGCTGGCAACACATGAGCCGATGCGCATGCTCGGGAAATCCGCGCTGAAGAGCTGCATTGATGTCCTTTCGGCAGGCGCCGGCAGAAGCCGGTTCCCGCGCACCGCCCTGCTGCCTGCGGTTCTGGCAGCGGTCCTGGCCGTCGCCGGCTGCCAGTCGACCAGCCAGTCGCCTCAACTGGAAAGCGACTATGTCGGCCGGAGTTCGGCTGCCTTCTTCGAAGCCTACGGTCCGCCCGATCAGGTGATCGGCCTGGACCAGGCTCTGAAAAAGGACGCAACCGGCAAGATCGTCACGCAGGACGATCCCAAGCAGCTTGTCTACTACTGGTCCTCCACCAACCCGAAAACCTATTCCAAGGTGCCCAAACCGGCCGGTGACAGCTGCACGCTCGCCATTCTGACCAGCGCCGGGGGCACCATCCTCAGGATCGAGGTTCAGGACGAAAACGACAATATCGCCGCCGTCAAGGCCAGGTGCGAAGCCCTGATCCAGTAAGGCCGCGCCCGGACGGCTGATGCTCCCCTCCAGACGCCCTCGGAAACGGGAGCGGGACACTGCCCGGCAGAAGACGGTCGTGCCTGTCTGGGCCCTCAGTCTGGGGCCAGTCACGTGCCTGTCTGGAGCCAGCCTTGTCCCAGTCTCGTCCCATGAATGAAGACCGATGGCCCGCACATCCGCGCAAGCTTGGCATCGTCCACGCGGCGGTCATTTGCCTTCTTGAGAAGGGTATCACCAGACTGGCGAACGCGACATCGCGCGACATCGTGCGCCAGGCGGACGTCAGCCTCGGCAACCTATAAAGCCACTTCGTGAACATGGAAGGCGCTCTGGCGTGCGTTGCCGACATCGAGGGCGCGAAGTCGTCACCGTTCATCGACTTGCCAAGGGGACCTGGCGACCCGCGGGCCGCATAGGAGTGATATGATGATTGGCCCACGGCAGTATCAGTCGACAATCCAGCGATCAGCAACTATTTGAAAAAAATGGCGCACCCGACAGGATTCGAACCTGTGACCTCTGCCTTCGGAGGGCAGCGCTCTATCCAGCTGAGCTACGGGTGCTCTTCGCGCGCGCAAGAACTGCGTGGCGGATAGAGGGGTCTGATACTAGATCGGGCGGCGCTGAGCAATGGCTTTGTGAGATTTTGGACAAGATTGCAGGCGGTGGCCGAAAGCGTCGGGGTGTGTGGCCGGTCGTCGGTCCGGCGAGACGCCGGCGCGCGCCAGACGGTCAGGTTTTTTGCAAAAAAATCGGATCCGGAGTGATAGGGCAGCGCGGGGGCTGCGTAGAGAGGACATCTTACTCGGACACGGAAGGTCCCATGAGCGATCCGCAGCCCTGCCGCAACCTGGTCGTCGTTCTCGGCGATCAGCTCTCGCCGGACCTTTCCAGCCTCAAGCGCGCGGACCCCGCATCCGACCGGGTGCTGATGGCCGAGGTGTGGCGGGAGGCGACCTATGTGCGCCATCACAAGAAGAAGATCGCCTTCCTGTTTGCCGCCATGCGCCACTTCGCGGAGGAACTCCGCGCGGCCGGCTGGAAGGTCGATTACGTGACACTTGACGCGGACGGCAACACCGGCAGTTTCCGGGGCGAGGTCGCCCGGGCGGCCGCGCGCCATCGTCCGGAAAGGGTCCTGGTGACCGAGCCGGGCGAATGGCGGGTGCTGGAGGACTTGCGGGCCTGGCCGTCCGCCCTGGGTGTGCCGGTGGACATTGTCACCGACACGCGCTTCCTGTGTTCCGTGTCGGAGTTCCGCGCCTGGGCGTCCGGCCGCCGGCAACGGCGGATGGAACATTTCTATCGCCAGATGCGCCGCAAGACAGGACTGCTGATGGAGGGCGGCAAGCCCGCCGGCGGCCAATGGAACTTCGATGCCGACAACCGCAGGCCCGCGAAAGCGGACCTGTTCATGCCGTCGCCGCGCCGGTTCGAGCCCGACCGGACCACCCGGGAGGTGCTGGACCTTGTCGCCAGGCGGTTCGGTGATCACATCGGCGATCTGGAACCGTTCTGGTTTGCGGTGACCCGGGACCAGGCGCAGGAGGCGCTCGACCATTTCATGGAGACGGCCCTGGCCGGGTTCGGAACCTATCAGGACGCGATGCTGCGCGGCGAGAAATTCCTGTTCCACTCGATGCTGTCGGTCTATCTGAATGCCGGGCTGCTGGACCCGATGGACCTGTGCCGCAAGGTCGAGGCCGCTTACAGGAACGGCCAGGTGCCGCTCAACGCCGCGGAAGGCTACATCCGCCAGATCCTCGGCTGGCGCGAATATGTGCGCGGTATCTACTGGATGGAAATGCCGGACTATGGCGACAGCAATGCGCTGAACGCCATTGCGCCGTTGCCGGATTTCTACTGGACTGCGCAAACGCGCATGCGTTGCATGCGCGAGGCCATCACCCAGACGATCGAGGAGGCCTATGCGCATCATATCCAGAGACTGATGATCACCGGCAATTTCGCGCTGCTCACCGGGGTCCGGCCGCAGGAGGTCCACGCGTGGTATCTTGCGGTCTATGCGGACGCCTATGAGTGGGTCGAGCTGCCGAACACGCTCGGCATGAGCCAGTTCGCCGATGGCGGCCTGCTGGGCTCCAAGCCCTACATGTCCGGGGGCAACTACATCAACAAGATGTCGGACTACTGCAAGGGTTGCGATTATGACGTGCGCCGGCGCACGGGCAAGGGCGCCTGTCCCTTCAACGCGCTCTATTGGAACTTCCTCGACCGCAACGCGGATGTGCTGAAAGGCAATCCGCGCCTCAACCAGCCCTATGCCACCTGGGCGGCCATGGACGCCGACACACGCACGGCCCTGAAAGCGCATGCGGGAGAGGTGCTGGAGCAACTGGCCGGGGGCGGGCCGGTCTGAGGCCGGGCGTGCCGGTTCGGACCGGGCGGTCAATGAAAGACCGGAGCGGGACCAATGCGGACCTGCCGGGAGATTGGTTTGGGGGCGCCTTTTTTCGGTGCCGTTAATTCGGACGGCAAAAAAAACGCGCAGCCGGTTAAGACTGCGCGAATAAAGTTACTGTGCACGTGGCCCCATCGACCACGGCGGCAACTCTACCGGCATCTTTCGAGAATGTCATTACCGTAAAATATTTTATTTTTTGATTCACTTTAATGCGACTGATCGTTATTCATGTTGAGTCATTTCAGGACCAATTAAAGTGCAAAATAATCTATTTATATCAATAACTTAAATTGACTGCTTCGATGAATTTCCGTGCTGTTTCGCAGCGGTTTTGTCTCTTTTTACGCGTATTTATCGGCAAAACTGCTTATGCTTGTCGCCGTGTATCACGCCGCTGCCTGTGACCTCGACCCGGGTCACACCCTTGCGGACAAAGCCGAGTTCCCTGGCGGCGGCCAAGGTCACATCGATGACCCGGTCCTTCGCATAGGGGCCCCGGTCGTTGATACGGACGGTCACGGTCTTGCCGTTCGACAGATTGGTCACATCCACGAGCGTGCCGAAGGGAAGCGTCCTGTGAGCGGCGGTCAGTCCGGAGGGGTCCGCTTGTTCTCCGCTGGCTGTCGTGCCGCGCAGCTTGTACCAGGAGGCCTTGCCGCATTGCTGGATCGCGGACGCCTGGGCCGGTGCGGCGGCGCCGGCGGCCAGGACCATGAGAGTGCCGGTGAGGGCACGCAGGAGATGCGTTCTGGGCATGATTCGCCTCATGAGAGTTGTTCGGCCGCGACTTTGTCCACACATGCTGAAATCGGCCCGGGTCTGCGGCGCCCTCCATAGCAGGTCGCCAAGGCGTCTTTAAGTCAGTGGCATGATGAAAATATGGCGTGATATCAGAGTGAAAGTGGATCTTGAATAGTAGTTGAATAAAATTTTAAATATATTTTATTCAGATACCAAAAAGTTTTGTTTACTATAATAATCCTAAGATTTGTGGGTATTTTTTCGGCGCCGAAATTGCAAACTGAACTGTGCTAGTTATTTTGATCTTGGGGCGGCGCAGTGTGTGTTTGAGTATGCGCCTTTTAAACGGCAATTTTTTGAAAGGGCGGTATGGTGCAAGTCAGCCATCGGCTCATTGACGGCCGGCTGGATCAGACCGGTCGTGCGGACAGCGATATACTTTCGGATTTCCATGCGTCCCTGCTGGAAGTGCTGCCGAACGCGGCGGCCTTTATCACGCAGGACGGCAGCATTCTCGTTCACAACACCCGCCTGAAAACGGTGTGTGCGGACAGGGGCGTCTTGCAGGTTCCCGCTCGCCTAAAGGATCTTCTGGCCGAGAGCAGCTGGAACCGCTGCGAGGCGGTCCTGGCGGCCGCCTTCGCGGGCGTGCCGGCGCAGGCCAGCGGCACGATCCTGCTGCGGTCCGGCGAGGTCTTCTGCCGTCACCTGATCTGCACGACATTCATTGCGCTGACAGCCGCACGCCGCGCGGTGCTGGTCCAGTTCGACCTGGCGGACAGCGCAAAGGACGAAATCGCAACGCCCCCGGTGGGGCAGACGGCATCCCCCCGGCTGCCGGCCGCCGAGGAATTCCTGGCGCAATTTCCGGATGACATCGTGATTTTCAACGGGACGGAGAGCGCCGGCGAGAAGGCGGCCGTGCTGCTGGACGCAATCAGCAGCAACCATGATGCCGACCTGTTCGCTGAAACGCTGGAAGGTCTGGATGCGGGCAGGACACAGAGCCTATACGTGCCCGAAACCCGCAGCTTCGAGACCGCCGCATTTACCGATGAACGGCAGATGTGCGAGATCCGCATCGTTCCCATTCCTGCTCCGGCCGACGGCACCGGAAAGAGCCTGACGGCCACTGCCGGGGCGTCCCGCACCGGGGCGTCGATGGCGATCATCCGGCGCAACGTCGACTGCCCTCGTGAAACCGCCGAAAACAGGCGGCTGGCCTATCTCGATCCCCTGACGGGTCTGGAAAACCGGAGGGCGTTCACGCGCGCGCTGAAGCGGAAACTGTGCCGCCTTGCGGGTGACGGGGCCGGAGGCGTGGCCGCCGGAGAAGCAGGTGGAGAGGCAGGAGACCAGGATAGGGACCGGACCGCGGGCGACGGGCTTGCCGTCTTCTATATCGATCTGGACGAATTCAAGAAGGTCAACGATCTCGGCGGCCACGATGTCGGCGACGACATGCTGCTGCGGGTGGCGGCCTGTCTGCGCGCGACGCTGGGTGAAGTCGGCACGGCCGCTCGGATCGGCGGCGACGAGTTCGCCGGCATGGTTCCGGCCGCCAGCGAGGAAGCGGCGCTGGAGCTTGCCGGAAAAATCCTCGACGGCTTCGACCGGATCCGTCTGGAGGTCGGCGACCGCGTGTTCACCATCGGCGGCTCCATCGGCGTCGCCTTCGTCGGCGACGGACTGCCGCTCGGCGCTACCGATGCGGCGCTCATTCTGGGTCTGGCCGACAGGGCCTGTCTGCGTGGCAAGCGCTTCGGTGGCCGCTCGGTGCAGATCCACACTGTCGCCCCGGCTGAATGCCGGACCCAGGACGCCGGCCGTGCGGAGCTTCCAGAGCCGGGCAGTTTCCGGGGCAACGAATTGACCCTGTTCGCAATGCCGATCATCCGTCTGAAGGACCAGCAGGTCTTCGGATCGGAGATCCTCCTGCGCCTTCAGGGCGACCGCGCCGCCGGGCTTTCCTCCAGGGCCTGGATTTCGGCCGCCGAACGGTCGGGCGTCATTGCAAAGGTGGATGCCTGGACCCTCGACAAGGTGCTGGACGCTGCCGAGTGCAACACGGGACGGGCCATCCTGACGATGAACGTTTCGGTGGAATCCGCCCGGGACCCGGGGTTCCGCGACGGTCTGTATCACCGCCTGTCGGCCAATCCGCTGCTGGCCTCCAAACTGTGCCTGGAAATCGGCGAAAAGGACTTCCTGCGCGAGCCGGCGGTTGTCGAAGCCTTCTTCAAGTTCGTCACCGATCTCGGCTGCCAGACGGCGGTCGACGATTTTGCCGGACACTGGCCGGTGCTGTCCCGGCTGACGGGACTGCGGGTCGAATGGCTCAAGCTGGAAGCCGGCCTCACCCAGCAGGTGGTGGAGGCGCCCGGCAAGGCGGCGATCCTGGCGGGCCTGGTGCGCGCCGCCCACGAACTCGGCATCAAGGTGATTGCCAAACATGTGGAAACGGCCAGGGAAGCCAGACTGCTGGGCGAATTGAACATCGAGGCCGCCCAGGGCTATTATTTCGGCAAACCGGCACCCTGGCCGGGCCGTTGACGCCTGCAGCGGAGGGCACATGTTCCGGCTGGACAGGACAGGACCTGCGGCGCGGGCCGGTCTCTTTCAGGCGCTAACTTGCCGAGGTCTGCCGCCGAACTCTGTATTGCGCGCGATGTGATGGGGAGCGCGTGCAATAGGCGCTCGTCCCGCCCCGGGGATCGCGATGGGACTAGTTGTTCGCAGCCGCGCCGTTGACAAGCCCGTCGTTGATCTGCGCGGCGTAGGTCGCAATGTCGTTGACACTGCTCAGGTCGTTGTTCAGGTCATAGGCGCCCACCCCCGCTATGTTCGGCTCCGCTTTGACGATGGCCGAGGCGAACTGCGCGCAGGGCGCGGGGATCGAGCCCACAGGGAATTGGCAGTTCGGGTTGTGCGCGAGGGCCAGGTTCACCCCCAGCAGCGGGTTCAGCTGCGCGGCGTTTATCTGATGGGTCGGGCCGCCAGATTTGCACTGGAACTTCGCTTGCAGTTCTTGCTGCACCGCGCTGACCACGGATGCGGGCGTGTGACCGGCGGAACCGCCGTCATAGTATTGCCGGTTCACCAGAACCTTGCTGGCGTCGACCTTCGCTTCCAGGAACATGCAGTACTGCCACTGCGCCGAAGAGATGTCGGCATTCGTGCCCGAGACGTCCCCTGACTGGGTCCTGTAGGGCGCCATCGACCATTTGATCGCCGGATCGCCTGCCGCCTTGGCCTGCGCGTTCAACGCCGTGATGAAGGTCACCATCCCGGTCTTGCAACGCTCGATATCGGAGTCGCAAAGACCGGTGCCGTCTGTGAGTGGCTCAAAGTCGATGTCGATCCCGGTGAAGCCATAGGCTTTGAAGAAGGTATGGAATTCCTTGGCCGCGGCGGTCACGGTGGTGCTGTCGGTGGAGCCGAACAGATACCAGGTCTCAGGGTTCCAGGCCGCTCCGGCCGAGATGTACAGCTCCTTGCCCTTGGCGGCCAGGGTCTGCATTGCCTCGGCCGCACCTGCATTGGTGGCGCCGTTGTAAAAGGCCGGATTGATGTTCCACACCGCGATCGGGTCGTTGTCGGGTTGGTTGCCATACTGCCCGCATGTGTCCCTTGTGCAGATATTGCCGAAGCCGAACACGATATGGGTGAAGTCGGAACTGCCAAGCGCGGTCATCTGGTCGCTCGTGATGTCCCCGATCACCGGCTGATCGCCGGTGTTTGGCGCGTCGATGTAGTAGGCGAGGTTGATCTTGCCGGAGGCGGGCACGCCGCTGCAGCCGCAGACCGAGGTGCTGCGGGCGCAGCCCGCGTTGACGACGGTCGCCGGGTCGCTGGTCCAGGCGCCGGAGAAGCTGCCGCCCACATTGCTGCAGACGCCGGGGCATTTTGCCTGTGCTTCCGTGTTGCCGCTCAAGGGGCCGCCGAAGCAGATGTCGTCAGCGCGGACCGATTGGCCCGCCAGGGCGGTGAAAACGGTCAAAAAGGCGCCTGTCAGAACAGATCTCAACAAATGTCGGGCCATCGAACAAACCACCTCCCGGGAATTTTGTCGCGGATTTACGCCCGGCCGAGCTTAGCCTGTGCCTGCCGGAAATACAATTAAGGATAGAAAGTTCATCAGATACACCGTGACCGGTGACGACGTTTTCGAATGGCCCGGGCGGGCCGCCGCGCGTGATACTGCTCCCTGGCTCTGGAGGATCACCGAGGGCTTGTGTCCCTGTGCGGCGAAGGATCAGCCGGATTGGCCAGCAAGGCTTCAAAAACACCGGGGTCCGTTACACCTTCCGACCCCAGAAGCAGAACCCGGGCTTCGGATTCCAGCCCGATAGCGGCGCGCATTTCTGGGTTGAGCGCTCCGGACATCAACCCGATCAGGCCGGCCACGGCACTTTCCCCGGCCAGAATGGGCGTATCCCCGCAGTCACCATTGGCAAGCAGACGCACCGCGGGCCCGACGAGTGTTTCCGGAATGGTCATGAACCCATGCACTGCTTCGGCGAGCACGTCCCATGCAATCCGGGAGGGTTCGCCACAAGACAGCCCGGCCATCAGCGTCTCTCTTTCGATTTTGACACGGGTCAGCTCATGCGCCTTTGCGCTGGCAAAAAGGCAGGGGGCGAGTTCTGGTTCGACAACGATATTGCGAGGCGCCGTATTTCCCCACTCCTGCTGGAAAACTGCGATGACGGCGGCGGCAAGACCGCCGACCCCACCCTGCAGGAAAACGTGAGTCGGCGGCGCGCCGATCTCGCGAATTATCTCGCGTGCCATCACACCATATCCGGCCATCACGTCGCGCGGCGCTTGAGAGTATCCCGGCCACGAGGTGTCGGAGACGATCATCCATCCGTTTTTTTCCGCATCGGTGCGGGTCCGCTCGACTGTCGCGTCATAGTCGCCGTCGATCCTCACGACGGCAGCCCCCAATTCGCGCATGGCATCGGCCCTGAAGTCACTCACTTCCGCATGGATGTAGATCCTGCAGTTCGCCCCGAAACGGTTGCATCCCCAGGCAACGGAGCGCCCGTGATTTCCGTCCGTGGCAGAGATGATGGTCAATTCAGAGATCTGGTCTGCAAAACGCCCATCCGTGATTTCGTGAATGTCGATGAGGCGTCCTGCGCGCTTCGACAGGGTACGTTGAATGACCCTGAGCACGGCGTAGGCACCTCCGAGGGCCTTGAAGCTGCCGAGGCCGAAACGCGGACCCTCGTGTTTGTAGTGGATGGTGCGCAGGTTCAATTCGCGCGCAACGCCACTCAATTCGATCAGGGGCGTGCGCCTGTATCCGTCCCAGGACGTGATGACAGCTTCGGCCTCATCGAACAGCATTCCTGGCAGGACCTCGTCTCGCGAGGAGACAATGCTCGGATTAATTGAAAGCAGTCTGGTCTTCTTGATTTCGTCGAGCGGGAACATCGTGGAACCTTTCCTGTGGTTCCTGCGAGGATAGCTCGCCTGTAGCGACAAATTTGCGCTCAATCCTTTCTTCTTTCGAGCAAATTATGCAAAATGGACCCATGAAACCGGAAACCACCTCGAAATCCCTGGATGCCTTTGATCTGGCGATTCTTGATATCCTGCAGGCCGACTGCACCCTGCCGCATCGCTTGATCGGCGAGCGCGTCAACCTGTCTACCGCCTCTGTTCAAAGGCGAATCCGGCGGATGGAACGTGACGGGGTCATCGTACTTCAATCTGCCCAGATCGATCCCGGGGCTGTTGGACTGCCCCTGACAATCATCGTGGACGTCACGTTGAAGTCCGAGGCTGCGGGTCGGACCGACGAGATCAAGAAAGCCTTCCGGGAAGCTCCGGAAATCCAGCAATGCTACTACGTCACCGGCGAAGTCGATTTCGTGCTGATCGTGATGGTCGGGGACATGGCGGAATACGAAGCGCTGACACAGCGCCTCTTCTTCTCCAACGAAAACATCGAAAAATTCAGAACTTTTGTCACGATGGACCGAACCAAGACCTCGATGCGCCTGAGCATCTGAGCACCTGAGCCGGGACGCGGCGCGCTCGAGCGGATCTTTGACCGCACCACAGAATTCCTCAGCAAGGACACGAAGCGCGCCTTCCTTGCGCGCGTCTTGAACGCACCTCGGGGCCGTGACCCGGCCCAAGGCAAAGTTGTTGGCGAATCCTGTGAACCAGTTTTCGGGTCTCTTCAGTGTCGCAGTCTCAGATACAGACTATTTGGCAAAAAGGCCCTGATGAAAGGGCGAGTTGTGTCGTGCGCCGAATTCACAAAATGGGCGGAGAGCGGTCATCCATTGCGGTTTAGGCGAACGGCTGCATCGCGGCCGAAGCTGCCGCTGGCTGAATGTCTGCAATCGGGGTCCGATGGTATTGAGGCATCTTATCTACATACTGCGTTCCGGCGATGACGCAGCTCCGAGAGAGAAATGATCAATGAATGCACGCAAGCGAGGCATGTCTTGCAGCTGACGTGGAAAATAGAGAAAGAACCCTGGGCGTTCAGGCGTGAAGTCCGTCAGGATGGCAGCAAGCAACCCACTCTCGATAAGGCGGTCCAGCCCTGCCTTCAGTGACCATCCGATTCCAAAACCATGGCAGGTGGCATCGATGACAGATCGTAAATCGTTAAATACGAGAGAGCCGGTCACGCTGATCGTCTGTACGTTCCCATTCACGAGAAACTCCCATTGTGCAATCTGCCCGGTGCTGATCCGGCGATAGCGAATACACTCGTGGTCAAGCAAGTCGCTCGGTTCCTTCGGGCGTCCAAAGGTATCGAGATAGGCGGGTGCCGCCACATACGCACCTTGCATGGGCTTGGTCAGCGCCACGGCAATCACGTCACCGGACAGATAGTCTCCAAGCCGGATTCCCGCATGAAAGCCCCGGGCCACTATGTCCGTCAGCTCTTCGTCGATTGAGAGGTCGAGCTCGACGCCGGGAAAGGCCATTCTGAAAGATGCCAGACGTGGAGCGATCGCCAACTGCCAGGCACGAAATGGCAACGTGATGCGTAGCGGACCGGACGCTTCGTCTGCGGAAGACCTTATGGCTTCGAGAGCCGCATCTGCCTCGGACAGCACATGCCGCGTCCGTTCGTGGAGCGCGTGGCCCGCATCCGTAAGCACGACCGAGCGGGTGTTGCGCACGAACAATGCCGTTCCGAGTTGCTCCTCGAATGCCTTCAGTTGCTGGGAAACGGCGGATGCGTTGACCCCGAGAACCGCTGCCGCGGCCCGAAGCGTCCTATGCTCCGCGATCGTGTGAAAAGTGCGAAGGCCAAGAAGTTCAGCTCGGTTCATTGTGTAATTTTTCTAATCATGATGCTAAGAATATATAGCATTCAGACCTAATCCGTAAATCCTTACGATGCGGGGCAGGAAGGACCTCGCATGACCACATCAGCCGCTACGGAGCGCACCGTCACCTCCGGTGTCGTCACCATTCTGCTTACCGTATCCGCAATGGCCCTCACGGACGCATTTGTGAAATACGCCAGTTCCGACATGACGCTCTGGCAGATCTACGTCTGCCGGTCGTGCCTTGCCCTGCCGGTCCTGATGCTGTTGGCATGGGGCCGGTTTTGGCCGCGCGCAGTGGGGTGGGTGTCGCTTCGCAGCACTCTGCTCGTCGCCATGTATCTGGCAATTTACGCGGCGATCCCCGTGCTTGATCTGTCGGTGATTGCAGCCTCGCTTTACACCGGGCCGCTCTTTATCGTTTTGCTTTCAGCGGTTTTCCTGAATGACGCTGTCCGACCGGCGCATTGGGTTGCCGTGGCACTTGGCTTTGTCGGCGTCCTCTTCGTGGTCCAGCCGGTTGGCTCGGACTTCACGCCTCTTTCGCTCGTCCCTGTAGCGGCCGCATTCCTCTATGCGGCAGCCGCTGTCCTGACACGCGCCAAATGCGCAGATGAGGCGCCCGTCGCTCTGGCAATCAGCCTGAACATCGCACTGGTGGTCTGCGGATCCGTCGTCAGCGGGGCGCTCATCCTCTTTCAGCCGGGCGGGGCGGCAGACTACCCGTTTCTGCTCGGAACCTGGTCCCCCGTCGATCCCGATACCATGTCTGTTCTTCTCGTCATGGCGCTGCTGATCGTCGCGGTCACGATAGGACTGGCGCGGGCCTACCAGTCGCCTCGTCCGCAGGTCATCGCAACGTTCGACTACGCCTATCTGATCTCGGCCGTGTTCTGGGGGTTTGTGTTTTTTGGAGAGGTCCCGGACCGCGCAACGGTCGCCGGGATGACGCTGATTGTCATTGCTGGAATGCTCGTTCTCGCTGGCACCAAAGCGGCAGCCGGCGAAAGCAAAATCAAGCTTGCAGAAAAATCAGGGCAAGAATAGCCGCCGTTCGCTGTGAACTGGCGAACGTCGTTGATGAGCTGGAAGCGGCTCTTCGCTGTTTGCAATCAAAAGTCTTCTCAGGGCCAAAATGGTCCATGATCAGCGAGCGACGGGCAATGACAGGAGCAGGATTTCCCGGGCCGGTTCCAAATCCGGAGACCCGTTTCGGGACGAGATGAGTCTCATGCCCAAACACCTCGGACAGATTGTTGGTTTCCGTCCAAGGTGTTGTAATTAAAAAGTAAAGTTGATGCCAGCCCGACGCTTCGCGAAGTCATATGCGTTTGCCTGCAAGCCGTCAGATGTCGAGGTTGGCGACCGCCAGGGCGTTGTCCTGGATGAATTCCCGGCGCGGCTCGACTTCGTCGCCCATCAGCTTGGTGAAGATGTCGTCGGCGTCGTCCGCCTCCTTCACCTTGACCTGCAGCAGCGAGCGGACATTCGGGTCGAGCGTGGTTTCCCAGAGCTGTTCCGGGTTCATTTCGCCCAAGCCCTTGTAGCGCTGCAGGGAAATGCCCTTCTGGCCGAAGGCATAGATCTGGGTGAGCAGGGCACGCGGGCCGCGGATCTCCATCGGCACGTCCTTGCGCCGGAGCACGGCGGCCTTGCCGTAGATCTCGTTCAAATGGGCCGCGTGGGCGGCAAGGCGCCGCGCGTCCGTGGATCCGAGTAGCGCCGGGTCGATTGTCGCCGCTTCCTCCACGCCGCGAACCGTGCGCCGGAATACCAGGCTGCCGTCTTCGCGTGCTTCACCGGTCCAGCCGCGCTCGAATTCATCCGCCAGAATGTCCATGCGGCGGGCGATATAGGCGGCCACCTCTTCCGCCTTGGACGGATCTTCGAGCGTGTCGGTATTGAGGGCGCCGGCGATCGCGGCCTGTTCGACCACGTCCCGGTTGTAACGCGAATGCAGACCGTCGAAGATATCGGAAATGGTCCGTGCGGTGTCCAGAACCGTGCGCAGATCCTGACCGGTGCGGACCTCGCCGTTTGCGAGCGTGAGCGAAGTCTCGTCGAGGCCCTGTGCGATCAGATAGTCTTCCAGCGCCGCCTGGTCCTTCAGATACTGTTCGGACTGGCCGCGCTTGACCTTGTAGAGCGGCGGCTGGGCGATGTAGATGTAGCCGTTTTCAATCAGCGACGGCATCTGGCGGAAGAAGAACGTCAGCAGCAGCGTACGGATATGGGCACCGTCCACGTCCGCATCGGTCATGATGATGATCTTGTGGTAGCGCAGTTTCTCGATGTTGAACTCTTCCATGCCGATCCCGGTGCCGAGCGCCGTGATCAGCGTGCCGATTTCGTTGGAGGACAGCATCTTGTCGAAGCGCGCGCGCTCCACGTTGAGGATCTTGCCGCGCAGCGGCAGAACGGCCTGGTTTTCGCGGTGCCGGCCCTGCTTGGCCGAGCCGCCGGCGGAATCGCCCTCCACCAGGAACAGTTCGGCCTTTGAGGCGTCACGTTCCTGACAATCGGCCAGCTTGCCGGGCAGGGAGGCGATGTCGAGGGCGCCCTTGCGCCGGGTCAGCTCGCGCGCCTTGCGTGCGGCCTCGCGCGCGGACGCGGCTTCCACCACCTTGGACACGATCGTCTTCGCCGGTGCGGGATTTTCCTCGAGCCATTCGCTCAAGGTCTGTGAGATCAGGTTCTCGACGGCCGGGCGCACCTCGGAGGACACCAGCTTTTCCTTGGTCTGCGAGGAGAATTTCGGATCCGGCACCTTGACGGAAAGAACGCAGGTCAGGCCTTCGCGGCAATCGTCGCCGGTCAGGGAGACCTTCTCCTTCTTCATCAGGCCGGTCGATTCCGCGTAGCCGGTGACCTGGCGGGTCAGGGCGGCGCGGAAGCCGGCCAGATGGGTGCCGCCGTCCCGCTGCGGAATGTTGTTGGTGAAACACAGCACGTGCTCGTGGTAGCTGTCGTTCCACCACATGGCCGCCTCGACGGTGATGCCGTCCCGTTCCGCGCTGACGACGACCGGGTCTTCGATCAGCGGATGCTTGGCGCGGTCGAGATAGCGGACAAAGGCCTCAAGTCCGCCCTCGTAGTAGAGCTCTTCGGTCACTTCTTCCACACCGCGCTTGTCGGTGAGGGTGATGCGGACACCGGAATTCAGGAAGGCAAGTTCGCGCAGGCGGTGTTCCAGCGTGCCGAAGTCGAATTCGATCTTGGTGAAG
The DNA here is from genome assembly GCF_038900065.1 of Roseibium sp. AS2. Taxonomy (NCBI): domain Bacteria; kingdom Pseudomonadati; phylum Pseudomonadota; class Alphaproteobacteria; order Hyphomicrobiales; family Stappiaceae; genus Roseibium; species Roseibium sp. AS2. The sequence continues at coordinate 952,666 of NZ_JBBMQN010000001.1, read as the reverse complement.
GTTTCCGGAGACGGCAGGAACGTGACTTCCGTGCCCTTTCTGCCGTTGGCCGGCCCGACGACCTTGAGCGGCTCTTGGGCGTCGCCGTGGGAGAAGGTCATCCGGTGTTCCTGGTCGTTGCGCCAGATCCGCAGCTCCAGCAGCGTCGACAGGGCGTTCACCACGGACACGCCCACACCGTGCAGGCCGCCGGACACCTTGTAGGAGTTCTGGTCGAACTTTCCGCCGGCATGTAGCTGGGTCATGATGACCTCGGCAGCCGATACGCCTTCTTCCGAGTGCACGTCGGTCGGTATGCCGCGCCCGTTGTCGGATACGGTGACGGACCCGTCCGCGTTGAGGGCCACCGTCACCAGATCCGCGTGACCGGCCAGCGCCTCGTCGATGGCGTTGTCGACCACCTCGTAGACCATGTGATGCAGACCGGAGCCATCATCCGTGTCGCCGATATACATGCCTGGCCGTTTGCGGACGGCGTCGAGGCCCTTCAGAACCTTGATGCTGTCGGCGCCGTATTCGGCGTTGCCTTCTGTTTCCGGGGTCGGCTGTGGCTCGGACGTGGACGTGTCGCTCATGCGAATCAATCACCAATCGGGTTGTCTTTTCTAACCCCGTTATACGGGGTTCCGGCGGGGGTTCAACCACGCCGGAGCCGCTGGCAAGCCAGCGAAGGGATTATGGTGGAAAACCATAAGATTCAGGCGGTTTTAAGAGCCGGAAGCTGCCCTGATCAGGCGGCTTTGACGGTCCCTGATCTCGAACATCTCCGCGGCCGGCGGCAGGGCCTCGAACAGGGCCTCGTCGGTTCCCGTCATGAACACCTGTCCACCCAGGCTCTGCAGCCTGGAAAACAGGGCCGCGCGCCGGTCAGGATCGAGATGGGCGGCGACCTCGTCGAGCAGCAGGACCGGGGTCATTCCCGACACTTTGGACGTCAGATCCGCATGCGCGAGCACGAGGCCGATCAGGAGCGCCTTCTGTTCGCCGGTGGAGGACTGGCCCGCCGGCATCGCCTTGGCCGCATGCAGGACCTTCAGGTCGCTCAGATGCGGCCCGCTCAGGGTCCGGCCGGCGGCGCGGTCCCGTGGACGCCCGTCCCGCAGCATGCGCCTGAAGGCGTCTTCTCGGTCCGAGGCGCCGAGCCCGAGTGTCTCGGCCTCGAAGGCGCCCTCCAGCGCAAGCGCGGCATGGGGAAAGGGGAGATCCTGCTCCGCCTGTTCGAAGATCATCCGCCCGAGCAGACCGACGGTTTCGCCACGGGCAATGGAGACAGCTGTTCCCAGTTCGGCGACCTGCTGCTCCAGGGCTCCCAGAAACGCATCGGATCCGCCCTGGTCGAGCAGGCGATTGCGCTGGCGCAGCGCATTTTCAAAGTCGCTGACCCTGCGCCCGTGGGCGGGGTCGAGCGCGAGCGTCAACCGGTCCAGGAAACGCCGCCGGTCGGATGCGGGGCCGGTGAACAGCCCGTCCATCGCCGGAACCAGCCAGAGCACCCGCATGTAGTCGAGGAGGCTCTCCGAACCGCGCACGTCCTCGCCATCGATCCGCACCTTGCGGCCCGAGGTGCCGGGCGCAAGGCCCGTGCCGATTTTCGTTTCCATGCCGTCCAGCAGCACGGTGGCGGCAACGCTCCAGCTGCCGTCCCCCTGCCTGTCCGCGATATCGGAGAGCGTTGCCCTGCGCAGACCGCGCCCGGCTGTCAGGAAGGAGATTGCTTCCAGAATGTTGGTCTTGCCGGCGCCATTGGGGCCGACAAGCGCGACCAGCCTTGCGGAAAGGGTCAGCGACAGGGTGGCATGATTGCGAAAGCCGGTCAGGGACAGACGGGTCAGCTGCGCCGTCTGGAAGTCTGTCATGTCCCTGCGTCCACCTGCCTGAAAATGCCGGTCCGGATCACACCCGCATCGGCATCAGAACGAACAGACAGTCGTCGACCGTGTTGTCCTGGATGAGCGTCGGTGACCCGGAGTCGGCCAGGCGGAACAAGGCCGTATCGCTGCTGAGCTGGTTGGCGATGTCGAGCAGATAACGCGAGTTGAAGCCGATTTCCATCGCATCCGCGTCATATTCGACGGCCAGTTCCTCGGTCGCGCTGCCTGAATCCGGATTGTTCACGGTCAGCACCATCCGGCCCTCGGTCAGGGACAGCTTGACGGCGCGGCCGCGCTCGGAGGAGATCGTCGACACGCGATCGACGGCTTCCTTGAATTCGTCCCGGTCGACGCGCATTTCCTTGTCGTTGCCCTGGGGGATCACCCGGCCGTAGTCGGGGAAGGTGCCGTCGATGAGTTTCGAGGTCAGCACCACGGAGCCGGTGGTGATGCGGATCTTGGTATCCGACAGTTCGATCTGCACGTTGGCTTCCGGGTCTTCCAGGAGCTTCTGCATTTCGCCGACGGTCTTGCGCGGCACGATGATGCCCGGCATGCCTGCGGAGCCGGCAGGGGCCGGCACTTCGGCCTGGGCCAGCCGGTGACCGTCCGTGGCGACCGCGCGGAACAATTGCCCGGAAGGCGTGTCCACCGTGTGCAGATAAATGCCGTTGAGATAATACCGGGTCTCTTCCATCGAAATGGCGAATTGCGTCGTGTCGATCAGCTTGCGAACGTCTGCGCCGGTCAGCGAGAAGCCGTGGCTGAAGTCGCCGGCGGTCAGGTCCGGAAAATCCGTTTCAGGCAGCATCTGCAGCGTGAACCGCGACCGGCCCGCCCGGATTTCAAGCGTCGCATTGTCGCTGGTTGTCTCCAGGACGACCTGCGAGCCATCGGGCAGCTTGCGCACGATGTCATAGAACATGTGCGCGGGCACCGTGGTCGCGCCAGGCAACTCGATCATGGCCGGGACGGATTCTACGATTTCCAGGTCGAGGTCGGTGGCCTTGAGGTTGATCGCGCCGCCGTCGGCACGCAACAGCACGTTCGACAGGATGGGAATGGTATTCCGGCGTTCGACCACCCGGTGAACATGGGTCAAGGACTTGAGGAGGTCGGTCCGCTCGAGGGTGGCTTTCATACGCTCGTTCCGTAACTCGTGAAAGGCCGGGTGGAAATCCCGGCTGAACTGACAGGGGCTCCGGTGAGGAGCGGGGTAAGACCCTGCCCTTAACCGGCTGCAAAATCAAGGGGGCGTCCGGTCGGAACGCCCCCAAAAATTGATCGGCAATCGTGCAGGCCCCGCACCCGAAACACTCACGCTCCGGTCCCGGAACGCCCCGCGTTCAAACGCGCGCCGGCAGACGGCTCCGACATCGGCGGACCTAGGCGTCGAGCATGCGCTTCAGCAGTTCCAGTTCCTGTGCAAGCGCGTAGTCGGCACGGGCCAGTTCCTCGATCTTGCGCACCGCGTGGAGCACCGTTGTGTGATCCCTGTTGCCGAACCGGCGGCCGATTTCCGGCAGCGAGCGCGGTGTCATGACCTTCGCAAGATACATGGCGATCTGGCGCGGGCGCACGATCGTCCTGGTCCGCCGGGCCGACAGCAAGTCCGCCTTGGTGACGTTGTAGTGTTTGGAGACCACCCGCTGGATGTCCTCGATCTTGACCCGGCGCGGTTCGCTGGAGCGCACCAGATCGCGCAAGGTCAGTTCCGCCATCTCCTGGGTGATCGGATGATTGGTCAGCTGATTGTGGGCGATCAGGCGGTTGAGGGCGCCTTCAAGATCTCGGCCGGAGGAGGCCACGTGGCGGGCGACGTAATCGAGCACGCCTTCCGGAACATCGAATTGCGGATAGGCTCTGCGGGCCGCTTCGACACGGGATTCCAGAATGTTGCGCCTGAGGGCAAAGTCCGGTTCCTGAATGCCGACGACCAAGCCGCCGGAAAGGCGCGAGCGCACGCGGTCGTCCAGGGTGTCCAGTTCCGAGGGAGCCCGGTCGGCTGCCACGATCACCTGGCGCGCCCCGTCGATCAGGGCGTTCAGCGTATGACAGAATTCCTGCTGCACCTGCTTGCCATGCAGGAATTGCATGTCGTCGATGAGCAGGAGATCGATCGTGCGCAAGTTCTCCTTGAACGCAAGGGCGGACTGGGATTTCAGCGCGGTCACGAACTTGTACATGAAATGCTCGGCCGTCAGGTAGAGCACCTTGCGGCCGCCGGCCCGGGCCTTGGCGGCAACAGCCTGCATCAGGTGGGTCTTGCCCAGGCCCACGGAGGCATGCAGATAAAGCGGGTTGAAAGTGACCGCTCCGCCGCCGGCAACCTGACGGGCCGCGGCCAGCGCCAGATTGTTGGATTCTCCTTCAACGAAGGTTTCGAACGTGTATTTCGGGTCGAGCGAGGCTCCCTGCAGCACGTCCCGGGTATTGTCCGGGCCGGTGTCGCCGCGGCCGAGCGCGGCGGTTGCCGCCTGGGCGCGGGTGACCTGCGCTGCATCGGCCAGGCCCTCGCCACGGCCATCGGTGCTGGCTGCCTGCGTGCCCTGCGGCGCTGCGAGGCTCGGTTTCGCCACAACCACCTGGCGCGGCCGGATCGCCCCCCGGACCGTCAGTTCGATACGGTGGACGTTGTCACATTCCCGCTGCCACAGCCCCATCAGCTGATCATTGTAGTTGTTCTGAATCCACTGCTTCAAAAACCGGGTGGGAACGGACAGCCGCACAGTGCCGTCCTGATGTTCTTCAAGGTCAACGCGCGCGAACCAGCTGGTGAACACATCGTCCCCCAGTTCGGCCCGTAGCTGCTTCTTGACCCGTTTCCACTGTTCGGAGCCGCCTGCCTCCTGAACCTGCATATCAATAGCCTCCTGTATATTTGAAGACCAGTCCGCCACAGCCGATCTTCGACGCCTTGCTGCTTTTGCAGCATTATAGTGTCCCTTTTGGGACGGTTATTTTATTGACGGCCGAATCTGGTCTGCCGCGCACCCCCGCTTGTGAGCGGGGTTTCTAACTTTGAATCCAAGGCAATCCTGCAGCCTTCCATCCGGCCTGCGTTCCGCGGTGCCCCGCCTGATCGAGGGGGCCTTCAAAACCGTCGGAAATATTGAAGCACTGCGTGTGTCCGGCCTGCGTCAGGGCTATTGCTGCCGCCTGACTCCGTGCGCCGGAGCGGCACAAGAAATAGATTGGCGCGCTGAGGTCAAGTTCTTTTTTGACCAGGAGGTCGGAAACCGTTTTTGGAAAATCGGGATTGGGTCCCGACGGCGGAAAACTCTGCCATTCCGCCAGCACGGGTTCCTTGCCGATGGGGCGCAGATCCGGAAGGCCGACAAAGGACCATTCCGCCTGCGTCCTCACGTCGACGAGAACAGCGTCAGGCTGTTCCGAGAGCCGGCTGTAGGCCTCCTGCGCGGTCACATTTCCCGCATGTTCAACTTTTGATTGCAAAAACGCCCCCTTCAACAGCGAAACGCCATTGACTAATAGAAACTAACAAGATGTACGGAAAGAAGTTTTGGTCTGGAGCGCGGCTAAGCGCCTCAAGTATTGAATACATTGACGTATTCAATCCACACTATAGAGAATGAGTGCTCAGCAGTATTTTTATGGGACTTATGCATTGTTGATCCAAGCACCGTTTTAGATTGTCTGCTGGTCTTTTCCGCCAGCCGTGTTGTTAATATACAGACAGCGACCCGAGGAGCAACCGCGTGTTTTCGCCAACGGCGGAAAGTGCCGGTTTTCGCGTCCTGATCCGGGCGAGGCGGGCGCCTTGGGGCCACGGAACAAATGCTTTTTGCCGCAATGACTTTTCGCTTTCAGGGGCCCTGTAACAATTCAAAAACAACAATTTCAAAAAAAATATTGCCACACATGCCTTGACTCTCAACGAATCCGGTTTGGCGGGGTTTGCCCATTATTACATGTATGTAACCAATTGAAATCGTTAACATTTCTCTGGCAGCGCCAAACTCGGTAGAAATCGCGATATTGGCCCTGCCTGAGGGTGTTCCGCTTCATCCACAAAATTGCACGGCTAAAAAAAACCCGGCACGATGGCCGGGTCTTTTTAACGGTGATGTGACGGAAGCGTTACGCGCCGAGTGCCTTGATACGGGCATTGAGACGGGAAACCTTCCGGGAAGCCGTGTTCGTGTGCATCACGCCCTTGGACGCTGCGCGCATGATTTCGGGCTGCGCTGCCTTGAAGGCTTCGTTCGCAACCGTCTGGTCGCCAGAAGCGATCGCTTCTTCAACCTTGCGCAGATAGGTGCGCACGCGGCTGCGGCGATCTTTGTTCGTGGCCGTCCGGCGGGCAATCTTACGGGCCGCCTTCTTGGCCGATGGTGTGTTGGCCATGGGCTCAATCCTGATCGGTAAATGGGACAAATGTCCGGTGGCGATCGGGACCAAGGCACGATGGCAGCAAGACCCGATCAAAAAGCAACGGCGGCAGAAGACCGCCACCGATTGGGCGCCGCTTATAATCTTGCTGGCGCCAACCGTCAACGGCTTTATCGTTGTTTGGCCGAGATTATTTGTTGCGGAAATCCGGTGAGCGTTTCTCCGTGAACGCGCTCATTCCTTCCTTCTGGTCTTCCAGGGCGAACATTGCCTGGAACACCCGCCGCTCGAACCGGACCCCTTCGGCAAGGGTGGTCTCGTAGGACCGGTCGACGCTTTCCTTGGCCATCATGACCACGGGCAGCGAGAATTCCGCGATTTTCTCTGCGGCCTTGAGCGCTTCCTCGAGAAGGTCGTCCGCCGGGACGATGCGGCTGACAAGACCGCTGCGCTCGGCTTCATCCGCATCCATCATCCGGCCGGTCAGCACCATTTCCATGGCCTTGGACTTGCCCACGAACCGGGTCAGCCGCTGGGTGCCGCCGGCGCCGGGAATGACCCCGAGCGTGATTTCCGGCTGGCCGAATTTGGCCGTGTCGGCGGCAATGATGAAGTCGCACAGCATGGCGAGTTCGCAGCCGCCGCCAAGCGCGTAGCCGGCGACTGCCGCTATGATCGGCTTCCGGTTGCGCGAAACCCGGTCGAAAGGCGTGATCAGGTCGCCCTGATAGGCGGACGAGAAATTGTGCGGCTGCATTTCCTTGATGTCTGCGCCCGCGGCAAAGGCCTTTTCAGATCCGGTGATGACGATGCAGCCGATCCGTTCGTCCGCGTCATAGCCGTCCAGGGCGGTGCCAAGTTCGGCGATCAGCGCCGAATTCAGCGCATTCAAGGCTTTCGGCCGGTCGAGGGTGATCAGTCCGACTTTGCCGCGTTTTTCAACGCGGATGTTTTCATATCCCATAACGCCGCTCCCTAAGGCGGGCCTTGCCGCAATCCCGGACCCGCCGCGGTGTCGAAGCGGACCGGATCCCCGCAGAGCCCGGAACATCCAAAATCAACGCGCAATGCCTAACCGACCCGGGGCGGGTCTGCAAGCTTGACTGAAGGGACAGGTCACTTCTGGCAGACAGGGCAATGAAAGGTCGACCGGTTCGACTGGACCAGCCGCGCGACGGTGCCCGCGCAGCCGGGCGTGCGGCAGGTTTGCCCCTCCCGGTCGTAGACCGCGAAACTGTGCTGGAAATAACCCAGGGACCCGTCCGCCTGGGTGTGATCGCGCAAGGACGATCCGCCGGCCCGGATGGCGTCTTCCAGGGTTGCCCGGATATGGCCTGCGAGCGCCACGGCCTGTGCGCGCGGGCGCCCGGTCCGGGTGACCAGAGATCCGGCGGACCGCTCCGGGCTGAGGCCGGTGCGCCAGAGCGCCTCGCAGACATAGATGTTGCCCAGACCCGCGATCAGTTTCTGATTGAGCAGGGCGGCCTTGAGGCTGGTCTTGCGCCCCGCGAACAGGCGCGCAAGCGTTTCGCCGCTCAGATCGTTGCCGAGAGGTTCGAGGCCGAGATCGCGGAAGTAGGGATGCTCGGACAGGGCAGGTCTGGCGACAAGATCCATGAAGCCGAAGCGCCGCGGGTCGTTGTAGACGATACGCGCCGGCGACCCGTCCGCGGCCTCCAGGTGAAAGACCACGTGATCGTGCTTCGGGTTCTTGCCGCGTGCATGGGCGAAGCTGCCCGGTTCCAGCCCCGTGCCGTCGCTCTCGATACGGAACGATCCGGACATGCCCAGATGCATGATCAGCACGTCGCCGCTGTCGATATCCCCGAGCAGGTATTTCGACCGCCGCGACAGGGCCGTCAGCCGCCGGCCCGTCAGCCGTTCGGCAAAGCCGTCCGGAAACGGAAAGCGCAGATCGGCCCGGTTCTGGTCGACACGCCGGATCAGCGCGCCCTCGAATGTCGGGGCCAGGCCGCGCCTGACGGTTTCAACTTCCGGCAGTTCGGGCATCGCGGGTCTGGTCTCCGTTTGAAATGCGCGCTATAGGCCTGCGGCATATGATGTGCCGTGGCCGGCAGAGATAGCGAATGACAGTCACTTGTACTATGGTCCGGCGCGATTTGAAGAGCATTCGTGACGACCATCCTGAAGCGGCGATCCCGCACGGGATGCCCACACACGTTAGCAACGATCAGTTGATCTGCTCCGGAACGGGCAGGCTGATCCTGGAGGCATATTCATGAGCCAGCAGGCACAGGGGAAAGCCGGTAGCGACGGCCGGCAACCGGAAGACATGCCGACGAGCTTCGGTTTCACCAGGGTCGCGGAGGGCCGCAAGCAGGCATTGGTGGACGATGTTTTTCACAAGGTCGCCGAGCGCTATGACCTGATGAACGACATGATGTCCGGCGGGTTCCACAGGGTCTGGAAAGACGCGATGGTCTCTTTCCTGTCGCCGCCCCGTGCACCGGCTTCCGGCTGGCGCCTTCTGGATGTCGCCGGCGGGACCGGAGACATCGCGACCCGCGTGGTGAGGCGATCCGGGGACACCGCCACGGCGGTGGTCTGCGACATCAACGAATCCATGCTTCAGGTCGGCCGCGACCGCGCCGGCAAGGCGGGTCTGAGCGATCACATCACCTTTTCCCAGGGCAACGCCGAAGAGCTTCCCTTCCCGGACAAGAGCTTCGATGCCTATACGATCGCCTTCGGCATTCGCAACGTGCCGGACATTCCCAAGGCCCTGCGCGAGGCGCACCGGGTTCTCAAGCGCGGCGGGCGCTTCCTGTGCCTGGAGTTTTCCGAAGTCGATGTGCCGGTCCTGGACAAGGTCTACGACACGTTCTCGTTCAACGCGATCCCGGTCATCGGCCGCTGGGTGACCGGCGACGGCGATCCCTATCAGTATCTGGTGGAATCGATCCGGAGGTTTCCGAACCAGGAGCGCTTCGCCGACATGATCCGCGAGGCCGGTTTCGAACGGGTCGGCTACAGAAATTATTCCGGCGGCATCGCCGCCTTGCATCACGGCTGGAAATACTGATCAATGGCGCTTGCGGTAATGCCTTTCCTCCGCCTCGTGCGGGCCGGTTTCGTGATGGCGCGCGAGGGCGTCTTCGGGCTTGTCAATCTTCCGGACCTGCCGGCCGGACCCCGGTTTGCCCTGGCGATGGCGCGCCTGCTGGAACGGCGCGCGGTCCGTGCCAAAAGCGCCGATCTGCGTCTCTCGGACGCGCTCAACAAGCTGGGTCCGTCCTATGTGAAGCTGGGCCAGTTTCTGGCGACGCGCGCGGATGTGGTCGGCAAGGATGCCGCGCGCGAACTGTCCGCGTTGCAGGACCGTCTGCCGCCCTTCGATGACGCCGCCGCCAGGGCCGCGGTCGCCGAACAGCTGGGCCGACCGGTCGAGGAGGTCTTCGTGGACTTCGGCCCTGCGGTTGCCGCGGCCTCGATCGCCCAGGTGCATCGCGCCCTGGTCCGCGACAAGGACGGCAGTGAGCGCGATGTGGCCGTCAAGATATTGCGGCCCGGGGTCGCGCGCCGGTTCCAGCGCGATCTGGAAAGCTACTATCTGGTCGCCCGTCTTGCCGAGCGGTTTCATCCGCCGTCCAGGCGCCTGCGGCCGGTCGCCGTCGTCGACACGCTGGCTCAATCTGTTGCCATGGAAATGGATTTCAGGCTCGAGGCGGCGGCCCTGTCGGAAATGTCGGAAAACATCGCCGAAGACCCCGGCTTCCGGGTGCCGCAGGTCGACTGGTTGCGCACTGCCAAGGGCGTCTTGACCATGGAATGGGTCGACGGCCGCAAGATGTCCGATGTCGACGGGTTAGCTGAAGACGGCCACGATCTGGAAGCGCTCGGCGCAGCCGTCATTCAAAGTTTCCTCCGGCACACCCTCCGTGACGGCTTCTTCCACGCCGACATGCATCAGGGCAACCTGTTCGTGGAGGCCGACGGCACCCTGGTGGCCGTCGATTTCGGTATCACCGGCCGCCTGAACACGCGCGAGCGCCGGTTCCTGGCCGAAATCCTGTTCGGCTTCATCACCCGCAACTACCGCCGCGTCGCCGAGGTCCATTTCGAGGCCGGTTATGTGCCGGCCCATCAGGATGTCGACATGTTCGCCCAGGCGATCCGGGCGATCGGCGAGCCGATCCACGGCCACGATGCCAGCGAGATCTCCATGGCGCGCCTGCTGACACAGCTTTTCGAGGTCACGGAACTCTTCGAGATGCGCACGCAGACCCAGTTGATCATGCTGCAGAAGACCATGGTCGTGGTCGAGGGCGTGGCCCGCTCGCTCAATCCGAACCTCGACATGTGGAAAACGTCGGAGCCGGTGGTGGCGAGCTGGATCAAGGACAATCTGGGGCCTGTCGGCAAGCTGCGCGACGCCGGCGATGCGTTGAGTGCCCTGGCCCGGATCGCCAACGACCTGCCGTTCTTCGCCGACCGGATCGGTCGCATGTCGGAAGAGCTCGAGAAAATGACGATGACCGGCCTGAGGTTCGACGATGCCACCGCCGAAGCGATCGGCAAGGCGGAGGCCCGTCACGGCCGCTCTGGCAGGATCGCGCTCTGGGCCATCGCCCTTTCGGCCGGCGCGATTGCGGTGCATCTCATTTTCTGACCGGTCTTGCGTCCGGCCTTTCATCCGATCTGGTGGCGGAGGGGATCAGGAGATCATGCAGCCGCGCGGGCATCGGCAAAGGCATGAATGCGCCGCATCGCCTCGCGCAGCGTTTCGTCCGGGACGGTCAGCGCCACCCGGATCAGGGAATGCGCGTTCTGGCCGAACGAGGGCCCGGGCATGACCGCGACCCCTTTCGTCTCCAGAAGGCTCCAGGCGAATTGTTCCCCATCCAGTCCGGTTCCGGAAACGTCGATCATGATGAACATGCCGCCGGACACCTTGCCGGTCTTGAGAGACGCGCAGCCTGCAAGCTCGCGGGATATCAGGTCGGCCCGCGCGGCATAGCTCTTGCGCATGCGCGCCGCAGTATCGAAGTCGCCACGCAGGGCGGCTTCCGTCATGTCCGCGATGAAGGGCTGGTTGCCGAACAGAATGGTCTCGGAAATCGGCAGGAGCTTTGTGCAGAATTCTTCCGGTCCGACCGCCCAGCCGCTGCGAAAGCCCGTCGCCGCGAATGTCTTGGAAATGGAAGAAGTGACGATTGTCCTCTCCCGGAGCGCCCCGATCTCGAGCGGCGAGGCGAATTCGCCCTCGAATATGAGATCCTCGTAAACCTCGTCGCAGACGATCCACAGGTCGTGCTCGCAGGCAAGACGCCCAAGCTCGACCAGCGTGTCGCGATCGAGCAGGGACCCGGTCGGATTGTGCGGCGTGTTCAGCAACAGCACACGGCTTGTCGGTGTGATGGCCCGTTCAAGGTCCGCCGGGCGCATGATGAACCCATCCTCGATGTTCAGCGGGACGGGCTGCAGGATCGCGCCGGGTGCGCGAACGACCCCTTCATAGGTCGCGTAATAGGGATCGCCGACCAGGACGCCGTCACCGGCGCCCGCCAGTGCCGTGATGACGGCATAGAGCGCGGTCTGGGTTCCCGGAAAGCACAGGATGTTGGCGCTGGTGATCCCGGGAAACCGCGGGGCGTATTTCTCGACCAGCGCGTCCAGCAGGCCTTCCTCGCCGCGGCCGTTGGAATAATGGGTCCGGCCCCGGCGCATGGCGGCCGTGCAGACATCGACAAGGTGCGGGTCGACGGCAATGTCCGGTTCGCCGATGGTCAGTTCGATCACGTCCTCACCGGCGGCCGTCTTTTCCCGGGCGGCGTTGTGAACGGCCCATTTTTCTCCACCGAGGTCGGCGAGGCGATCTGTGATACCTGCGTAGCGCATCTGGGCGTTCCTGTTTTATTTGTGTTGCTGGCCGCCCGACAGGCTGCCTTGCGGCAACCCGAGCAGCCGTTCGCAGGCCTCGGTGACAAGATCCGGCAACAGGGTGCGGCTGTAGAGGCCCGCGTTGAGGGAACCTTCCATCCACAGGCCGTCGATCAGCCCGTTCACCGCAATGGCATGACGCCGGCAGTCGGTGGACGCGTGCGGCAGGCCCTGCGCGGCAAGGACGGGCTCGATCAGGCTCTCAAGCAGTGCCAGATAGTCCCGGTAACCTTCCCGGTGGATGTCGGCGAAATCGGTCTCGTAGCGGACGCGGCCGACGAAGGTCGCCCACAGGGACACTTTTTCTTCCGACAGATTGGGCGTGGTCATGTTGGCAATCAGGAAATCGCGCAACTGGTCGTTCGCGTCGCCCACGGACCGACGCGCCCTTGTTTCCGCGTCGGCGGTCAACTGGCCGATCAGATAGGCATAGGCGCTGGTGACAAGATCGTTCTTGCTGCCGAAATAATGGCGCAGGAGGCCTGCGGTGACGCCGGCTTCTTCCGCAATCCTGCGTACCGTCGCTCCCTTTAGCCCATGTTGTGCGACACAGCTCAGCGTCGCCTCCAGAAGGCTGCGCTTGCGCTCGTCAAGGGTCAGTCGGCGGAATGCTTTTCGGCTCATCGCGGCGTGGCAGGTCTGGAGGTCTGTTTCGCTTGTTATACATTTGTATAAAATTATGGAAAGCGCAACTGGCAATCGTGTTGCCGGCTCAGTATCCCTGACGCCGGTCGATTGCCAGTTGCGGACGCTGGCCCTGAAGAAGCTCGACGGCTGAGGCATGGATCTGCTGGGCCACCACACTCGGCGTGGAGTCGCTTGCGATATGGGGCGTGATCCTCAACCGGTCGTCGCGCCAGAACGCATGATCTGCCGGCAGGGGTTCTTCGCGGAAGACATCGAGGCTGGCTCCGGCCAGCCGGCCATCGTCCAGGGCGGCGGCGAAATCGGCCTCGTGCAGGTGCTCGCCCCGGCCGATCTGGATCAGCCAGGCCCCGGTTTCGAGCTGGTCGAAGAGCTGGCTGTTCAGGATGTTTTCCGTTTCGTCTGTCAGCGGCAGGACGTTGATCGCGATCCGGCTGCCCTTGCAGGCCATGGCCAGGGAGTCGGCGCCTGAATGGTAGCTGACCCCGGCCAGTGGATCCTCTGGATCGGAACGGCAGGCAACGGCCACGGAAAAGCCCATGGCGGCCAGGGCCCGGGCAACGGCGGCGCCCATCGTGCCGTTGCCGAGCACCGCGATCCGGGTCTCGACCGGCGGAGACATGGGCAGCGGGTTCCAGATGCGCGCGCTCTGCTGGTCTTTCATCCGGGCAAACGAGCGCAGAAAATGGAGCACTTCGTGACACGCGTACCCGGCCATCAGATCCGCCTGATGGGGATCGCGCACCCGGCAGACCAGCGTTTCCTCGTCAAGACCTCGATTGGCGAGCAGGGCGTCGACACCCGCTCCGACGGACATGGCCATCTGAAGGTTCGGATAACGGGCAAAGGAGTCGCTGTCCGGCTGCCAGCAGACCGCGAACCGGATGGACGCGGGATCGGAGACTTCTTCCGGATTGAACAGCCGCACCTGCCTGCTGCTGTCCGTGAAGTCGAGGCCGTAGAAGCTTTTCAGATCCATCGTGCTGCTCAAGAGCACGCCGTCGATCGTCTCTGCCTGTTCCAAGTGATGTCTCCTGCGTGGCTTGAGCGAGTTTTTCCTTGCTCCCGGCGTATAGTTATACAAATGTATATTTACGAGTAAAGCGTTTGGAAGCTCCGCAGGCGCAAGTGTCTTGCGGGGCAGTCACCTGAAGGGGAAAGCAGATGTTGCAGACCAGCCGGTCCGCTGATGTGAGCAAGGCCGAGTATGAAACCCGCGTCGAGCTCGCAGCCTGTTACCGGCTCGCGGCGCATTTCAGGATGTCCGACCTGATCTACACCCACATTACCGCGAAGGTGCCCGGAGAGCCGGGACGCTTCCTGATCAATCCCTATGGCTACATGTGGGAGGAGATCACGGCATCGTCGCTGGTGAAGATCGACGTGGACGGCAACAAGGTCTGCGACAGCCCGGACCGGGTCAATCCTGCGGGGTTCACGATACACAGCGCAGTTCACATGGCCCGCAGTGACGCAGCCTGGGTGATGCACACGCATACACGGGCCGGGGTCGCTGTTGCGTGCCTGAAGGACGGGCTGCTGCCCTTGAACCAGATCGCCCTGCAGTTCCACGGCCGCGTCGGCTACCATGACTACGAAGGCATTGCGCTCGACCTGGAAGAGCGCGACCGGATTGTCGAAAGCCTGGGATCCTATCCTGCCCTGATCCTGCGCAACCACGGTCTGCTGACCGTCGGGCAAAGCGCCGGGCAGATGTTCTCCAACATGTTCTACCTCGACCGGGCCTGCGAGATTCAGCAATCCACCCTTTCGATGGGCTTGCCGCTGGCAAGGATCGTGGACTCGCTGGCAGAACACGTCACCCGGCAATACGACAAGATGGCCTTCGACGACGGTGACCTGCTGCTTGAATGGAATGCAATGATGCGCCTCGCGGATCGCCTCGATAAGGGTTTTCGCCAATAGACTAATTTAGTTGATTTTTCAGTCCTTTGTAATGTTGGTGTCGTATTTTCATGAAACTGTTCAGCAACATGTAAATTGTTGCTTCATTTTTGCACTTGCTCACAAAATAGTCAGGCCGGTCCTTGACTTGATGGATCTGCGTGTTAGCCTCTGCAGCATCCTGATTTGCCGGACATTCGGCATTCACGGGCAATGAAATGTTTGATCTGGTCTGTGTCGCCCAGGAATGGGCGATTGCAAAGACTGTCGAGCGTTCGTCCGTGAAACACGGCAGAGGTTTGAAACGTCGCCGGCTTCCCGGCGATGTTGGGCCAAGAAACGATGAGAGCCCGAACCGCCTGGTTGCGTCTTCTGTAGCTGACCAGTCTGCCAGACAAGCACACTATCTCCGGTGCGCATTCCAGGTATCTGGAAAGCTGTTCACCGGGCCACAGGGCATTTGGCCGACGAGAGTCCGGCTTCGGGAAACCGTGACCTTGCAGAAAGGCCGGAGCCCGTTGACGGCCTCGGGTCGCGGTGAACGCTGCCGGGTCTCGGCCGGGTCTGTGGCAAACAATCAGCAAGCGGTTAAAGCAAGCCAAGGAACTGGATTGATGAACGTTACGAACGCTATAGATTGCAACGGGTTGTCCGCGGCGCCGACCCTATTGCGGATCAAGCAGGCGCTGGTGGGACTGGTCGACAACGCCCTGCCGCTCGAGATCCTGGTGGACGCCGGTTGCGACCGTGACCGGTTGCGCCGTTCGCTCGGGCGCCAGGTCGATGCCGTTCGACTGGTGTCCCGGCCGCAATAACGGTCTTTCCGGGTCCGGATCCGGGCTTTTCAAGCGTGATCTGACGGATCTGTCCCCCGGGCCGCGATGCGTCGACAGCTTTGTCCGGTGCGTCTTTCGCGCCGGGAGATTTCTCCAGATGCATCGAAATCCGGACCGGCAGGATTTGTGCCGGCCGGGGCACGGCAGCCGGTTTGGTGCGGCTGGCGAACAAGGCCGGTGAATTAAGGCCGGCGAACAAGGAATGTTTTTTTGTCTGATCTGAATGTTGACGACAAGCCGTCCGGAACGTCCGTTCCGGTTTCCGCCGATGGGGTCAGTCCGGAAGTGCCGGATTTCGCTTTCGATCCGACAGACCCCTGGACGGAGACCTTCCAGAAAGGTCTGGAGCGGGCCGGGCTGTCCGGCAAGCGGATTTACGAAGTGGGCATCGGTACCGGGACCAATGTGGCCTTTCTACTGCGCATGTGCGGTGCATCGCACGTCTCGGGCAGCGATCTCGACCCGCGGCTGGTCAATCTTGCCGAACGCAACGTCAGAAGCCTGGCTCCGGAAGAGGCGGACCTGTTTCATCCGGTCAGGGGCGCGGTGAGCCTGATCGATACCGACGAAGCCCGGGCCATGATCGCGGGGACCGATGTCATCATCGCCTGTCTGCCGCAGGTCGGCGATCCCGGAGACAGGCGTCTGACGGCCTTCCGGGAGGCCCAGGCGGTCGCATTGCCGGAGAGCGCGGAAGGGCAGGCAGACGATCATATTGCGCATTATTATCCGTGGGCGGCTTTTGACGAATATCCGTTCAACTCGGTCGGCCTGGGTTTGAACGAGGCACTGCTGCGCCGCATCCGGGACCACGCGCCGGCCGCGCAGGTGATCATGAATTTCGGGTGCCGGATCGGTACCGGCATTATTTTCGAGATGTTCGAGGCCAATGGATTCCGGCCGGAAAAGCTGTATTCCCAGATCGTCCGCCAGGATGCGGGGACCGATATCTCGTTCTTCGTCATGCTTGAAAAGGCGTTGAAAGGGACCGGGCTGGAAAAGGACCTGGTCTGCGCGTTCTTTGCGGATGAAAAGGCCGACAGGCCCCTGTCCGCCAGCCAGGCGCAGGACCTGCTGGACCGGGACCCCGACGCAGCGCTCTTTCATGAAGTCTGTGTGATCCGCGCTGTCCCGCGCGCGGCGTGAGGACGGCCCTGAATTCGGAGCGGCTGCGTCACCCGCCTGAGCGTGAGATTGATCCGGCCGTCGTTTTTAAGCAGCGTCGAGGTCCCGGCCAGGGCCCTGTCGATGCCGTGGAACGCGAGTCTCGCCTCGCCGACGACACGGAAAGGGGCCGTGTCGCCGAAGGAAGCCGGTATGACCGGGGCCTCAATAGTCTCCTCATAAAGCCCCGAACGGGCAACCTGTTGAAAGCTCACATCTAGACCGTGCCGCCCAGGCTGCCTTCGAGCGCGACCAGTTCCTGACCACCTGCCATCAGATCCTGCAATTCTTCCGGCTCGATCTGGCCTCGTTGGGCGGTGCCCAGGGTCTTGCCCCGGTTCAGGACGGTGAAACGATCACCGACAGCCATTGCGTGGCGCACATTATGGGTGATGAACACCACGGCGATGCCTTGTTTGCGCACCTTGTCGATGGTCGCCAGAACATTCGCGGTCTGCCGCACCCCGAGAGCCGACGTCGGTTCATCGAGAATCAGCACCTTTGCCCCGAAGTGCACCGCGCGAGCGATGGCGACGGTCTGACGTTCGCCGCCGGACAACGTGCCGACCGCCTGGTCCGGGCCGCGCAGGTTGATGCCCATCTGGCTCATTTCCTCCATCGTCACCCGATCGGCATGCTTGCGGTCGAAGAACGATATGCCGGCAATCTTTTTGGTCGGTTCGTTCCCCATGAAGAAATTCCGCGACACCGACATCAGCGGGATCATGGCCAGATCCTGATAGACGGTTGCGATCCCGGCGGTGATTGCGTCGCGCGGATCCTCGAAGTGCATTTCATTGCCTTCGAAGAGTATTTCGCCCTTGGTCGGTTTGTGAACACCGCTCATGGTCTTGATGAAGGTGGACTTGCCTGCGCCGTTGTCGCCCAGAAGACAGTGGCATTCACCGGGGAAGATTTCGACGGACACGCCGGCCAGGGCGATGACGGAACCGAAATGCTTTTCGATCCCTTTCATCTGGATGATGGGTGCATGGGTGGTTCGGGAATTCATGTTACCGCTCCCCTGTGATGATGCGCCGAATATAGGTGTTCAGGATCACGGCGAGCAAAAGGATCACACCGAGGAACACCCGGAACAGGGAGCTTTCGACGCCGGCGAAGAACAGTCCCTGCTGAACGACACCGAAGATCAGCGCGCCCAGGGCAGCCCCCAGAACGGATCCATAGCCACCGGTCAGCAGGGCGCCGCCGATAACGACCGCAATGATGGCCTCGAATTCCTTCAGCAGACCCCGGTCCGCTCCTGCAGAACCGAACTCCATGACCTGGCAGGTGGCGAAAACCGTTGCGCAGAATGCGGTGAAGGTGAACATGAGGATCTTTACCCTGTTCACCGGCACGCCGACGTAGCGCGCGGCCTGTGCGTCGCCGCCGGAGGCGAAGATCCAGTTGCCGAACTTGGTTTTGGTCAGCAGCACATGGCCGAAGATGATCAGCAGGATCGCCCAGACGATCAGCATCGGGATTCCGTCGACAACCGGTTCGCCCTGCCTTGAGCCACGTTCGAACGTGGCGATGAGGTCGTGTTCACCGAGAAACCGGAAAAAGCCGGTCAGGACCTTGCCGCCGAAAAGCGGAGCCAGCCAATCGCCCTCGGCTTGCTCCCGGATACCGCCGATGATGGTCTTGTTCTCGAGAAGTTGCGGGAAATAGATCGTGAAACCGCGCAGGATGAACAGTGTCGCCAACGTCACGATGAAGCTGGGCAGCCCGGTCCGCACCACGATCACGCCGTTGAGCGCCCCGATGGCGAGGCAAAGGACGAAAGCCACCAGGATGGCCAGCCAGACAGGCCATCCGAGGGTCACAGAAAAAATTGCGATCATCATTCCGGCAAAGCCGATCATAGACCCGACTGACAGATCGAATTCGCCCGCGATCATCAGGAGGCAGGCACCCACGGCGATGATCATGAACTGCGCCGATACAGTCGACCAGTTCAGCACACCCTGGCTGTTGAACATGCCGCTATCGTGGGCAAACAGCAGAAAAAAAGTGAATACGGCGATCGTACCGCAAATCCCACCAAGTTCCGGCCGGATCAGGGCTCGCCGAAGCGACGACATTTCCTTGACTCGTTCATCGGCAACAGGCTTTGGCTGCGTTGTCTCTGACATCGCTCGCGCTCCGTTTCTCGATTGGAAGAATAAAAAAACGGAGGCGCCGCAATCGGGCGCCTCCTTAGAATTCAGCGGTATTCGCCGGCGAACTCTTCAACCTTGGTCAGCCCGTCAGCAGTGACGAAGCCGGGGCCAGAGTTGATGTTGTTGCCCGGCAGAACGCCGTAGCGGTGGTAGTTGGTCAGGATGACAACCGGCATATAGGCCTGCAGGAAGGGCTGCTGATCGATGCCCCACTGGATGACACCGGACTTGATGCCTTTGACGATTTCATCGCCCAGGTCGAAAGTGCCGAAATAGATGTCGCCGGCCATGCCGTTTTCGTTCAGCGCCTGCATGGTCGGGCCTGCGGAGACCGGACCCAGCGTCAGGATGCCGTCGGTTTCAGGGTGAGCCGACAGATAGGCCAGGACCTTGTTCTTGATTTCTGCCGGGTCGGTGCCGCTGTCCAGCATGGAATCGCCCAGCTCGACACCGAGACCGTCGGCAAAGCCGCGGCAGCGTTCCCCGACCGTGGGCTGCTGAATGGCGTGATTGACACACAGGAATGCGGTCACGCCGTCGCCCTTGGCGCGCGTACCGGCTGCGAGACCGGCGTCATACTCGGGCTGACCGACATACATCAGGGCGCCGACGTCACGGGCCTGTTCGGGCGTGCCGGTGTTCATGATGATCACGTCGATGCCGGATGCGACGGCATCCTTGATCGGCCCCTGAAGCACGTCGTAGTCGGCAAGAGTGGTGATGAGACCGTTCGGTCCCGATGCGACAACCTGTTCGATGATCCGGGCCATGTCAGCCACGTCACCGGTCGGCGGGTTGCGGTATTCGACCTCGACATCCATCTGGTCGCCGGCAAGCGCGATGCCGTTCTTGATGGTGTTCCACCAGCTGTCACTGTCGGGCGCGTGGCTCACCAGGACATATTTCTCCCCCTCGGCGGAGGCCGCGGTCGCCGCCATCAGCGGCACCGCCGCGACAGCTATCGCAAGTGCGGCTTTCTTAATCATTGAAGTCATGTAGTCCTCCCAGTTTTGACCAGAACTCTGGTCCGAAAACGGCGTTTGTCCGCCCTTCGTATTCCAGACAATCACATTCGGAAAATAATTGCAACCGGTTGCAAAAGACTTCGATGAGTGCCACCATGCGTTTTGATGAGCCAGATGATAAAAGGAGCCAGTCACGGGCGGGGAATTGTGAGCATGCCGAAGACTTTAAAGGATGTTGCTATTCGGGCGGGCGTTTCACGGTCCGCAGTTTCGCGCACCTTCACCGATGGAGCTTCAGTTTCCGACAAGATGCGTCGCCGCGTCCTGAAGGCCGCCGCCGAACTTGGATACAGCCCGAACGCGCTTGCCTCGAGCCTGACAACAGGGCGGACAAAGCTGATCGGTCTTGTCTCCAACAACTTTCACAACCCGATCTTTCTGGAGGTTTTCGACCGGTTCACCCGTGCGCTGCAGGAAAAGGACCTGCGGCCGCTGCTGGTCAATCTGACCGACGAAACCGATCCGGCAAGTTCCGTGCGCATGCTGCGGCAATATTCGGTCGACGGTGTCATCGTGGCCTCGTCGACCTTGCCGCCGGGGTTTTCCAAGGCGTTTCGCGACGCAGGCATGCCGGTCGTGCACGCCTTTGGCCGCCCGACCAGCTCACCCGAAGTCCATGTCGTCGGCATCGACAATATCGAAAGCGGACGGATGGCCGCGCGCACACTGATCGCGCGCGGATATGGTGACATCGGATTTCTTGGCGGTCCGGAGACGGCAACTTCCACGCAGGACAGGTTGCATGGATTTCTGGCGGAATTGGCGAATTGCCCGGACATTCGCGTCAGACATTCCTTTGCCGAGGCCTATTCGTTTGAGGCAGGCCGGCGCGAGATGTTGCGGTTGTTGGCGGACGACCCCGCGCAGGCTTATTTCGGCGGTGACGACGTGCTGTCCATCGGTGCGCTGTCCGCGATCGGTGAACGCAATCTGACAGTGCCGGGCGACATCGGCATCATCGGTTTGAACGACATGGAAATGGCAGCCTGGCAGAACATCAATCTGACCACCATCCGTCAGCCGATCCGTCACATCGTCGCCTCGTCCATCGAGTTGATGGCCGAAATGCTGAAGGACCCGGACCGACTGCCCGAGTCCCGGATCTTTGCCTGCGAGATTGTCGAACGCGGCACCTTGCGTCCCCTGAAGGTCTAGAACTTTCCCCGGTCAGAGCTCCCGAAAGCCGGGGCAAACCCGGCTTTCGGCTGTTTTCAGCGGAACATCGGCGGCCGGGCGTCCATCCACGCACCCTGGTTTTTCGCCGAAGCCACGGCGGTGTGCACTGCCGCCATCGACCGCACGCCAGCGGCAGCGTCCGGCAGACCCTCGCGGACCTCGCCCCGGACTGCATCGGCCAGATCGCAATAGATGTTGGCCACCGCCAGCGGGAACCCTTCAGGATGCGCGATGGAAACGCGCGACAAACGTTGCGCGTCTGCGTGCAAGCCGCTCTCGCCCTTCTCGATGATCTGGGTGCGGCCGCCAACCGGTGTGTAGATCAGCTGGTTGGGCTGCTCGGACTGCCAACGCAGGCCGCCGGTTTCGCCAAACACCTGGATATCGAAGCCATGCTGGCGGCCAATCGCGACCGATGACGTCCACAGTCGCCCGACCGTTCCGCCCGACAGGCGGAAATTGACCATCGCGTCATCCTCCAGCACGCGGCTGGGGATCGTCGATGCGAAATCGGCGGACAGCGTGGCGACTTCGTCGTTGCAGATGAAGCTGGCCATGTGAAGCGCATGAATGCCGCAATCCGCGAACTGACCGGAAACACCGGCCATGGCCGGGTCATAGCGCCAGCGGACTCTGGGATTGTCCGCATCTGCCGCATCGCCGTGATGGCCGTGGCTGAAATTGGTGACCACAAGGCGCACCTTGCCGATTTCACCCGCCTGCACCATTGCCCGCGCCTGACGCACCATCGGATAGGCCGAGTAGCAGTAGTTCACCGCGCAGATCTTTCCCGTGGCCTTGGCCACCTTGACGATCTCCTCGCCCTCGTCGACCTGCATGGTCATCGGCTTTTCGCACAAAACGTTGAATCCGGCCTCAAGGAAGGCTTTGGTGATCTCGAAATGCGTGGAGTTCGGTGTAGCCACCGTAACCAGATCCACCTTGTCGGGGCGATCCCGTTCCCCGGCCAGCATTTCCTGCCAGTCGCCATAGGCACGGTCCGCCGCCACACCAAGCCTGCGGGCATAGTCTCGGCCAATGTCCGCACGGTGATCCAGCGCGCCGGCGGCAAATTCGAAAAGCCCGTCTGCCTGCGCTCCCAGCCGATGCGCCGGTCCGATCTGGCTGCCCTCACCGCCACCAATCATGCCCCATTTCAATTTTGCCATGTCTTGCCTTTCCTGGCATTTCTATGTTCGACACTCGCCAACCGGATCACGGCCGGCGGTCAGAATCCGATGGATTGAAGGTATTCGCGGTTGGCCCGTGCGTCTTCAAGCGGGGTGCCCGGCATGGAGGGATCGCAGTCCTGTTCGACCGTGCACCAGCCTTCGAAACCGGCATCCAGAAGACGTTGACGGACGGCTGGAAAATCCACGTCACCCTGACCGAGGTTACAGAAGATGCCTTGGCCGCAGGCCTTGTAGAAATCGGTGCGCCTGGCGACCACGTCGGCTTTGACTGCAGGATTTATGTCCTTGAAGTGCATGTAGGAAATGCGATCCATGTGACGATCCATGAAAGCCACCGGGTCAAACCCGGCATAGCTGTGATGGCCGGTGTCGAAACAGATCTTCAGGATGGTTTCGTCGACCTCGTCCAGCAGACGCTCAAGCTCCGGCTCGAAGTCCATGAAGCCGGCGGCATGGGCGTGAATGCCGACGGTCAGGCCGAACTCCTCGGTGCCCATCCTGGCAATCGTTGCGATACGCTCGCGGAACGCGGTCCATTCCGCCGCGCCCATCTGTTCGGCCTCATCCGCACGGCCGGCCGTCGGGGCGCGGCGGGGCGAGATGCTGTCGATCAGCACCAGATGTTTTGCCCCATGCGCCACCAGCGCCTTGCAGGTCCGCCGACTTGCGTCCAGGACTTCGTCCCATTTCGCGGGATCATGGAAGGGGCGGAACACGACGCCGCCGATGATTTCCAGATCGCGTTCCGCCAGCGCGGGCGCAAGAATGGCGGGATCCTCGGGCATGTAGCCGATGGGGCCGAGTTCGATCCCCTTGTATCCCGCGCCTGCGCACTGGTCGAGGACCGACTGCCATGCGGGGTAGGAAGGATCGCTTGGGAATTCGATGCCCCACGAACACGGGGCATTGCCAATGCGAATAGTCATTTTGCGTAGCCTTTCAGATACTCAGAACGCCGCCACGTCCTGCCAGGTTTTCGATTCGGAAGATGCGAGGGCGGTGGCAACGATGCGGTTGACCTCCATCCCGTCGCGAAAGGTCGGCCAGACCGGCTTGCCGGTGTCGATGCCCGTCAGGAAATCCTTGGCCTCGATGATGATCTGGTCCTGGTAGCCGGTGCCGTGGCCCGGCCCCTGACAGAAGGGTTCGTAATCCGGATGCGCGGGGCCGGTCAGGATCTTGGTGAACCCGCGCGTCGAATCGGGGCCTTCCATACGATACAGCCACAGGGCGTTCTGATCTTCCTGGTCGAAGCGGATCGCCCCCTTTGTGCCGGAGATCTCGTAGGCATAGCCCATCTTGCGTCCGCTCGAGATCCGGCTGAAATACATCTGCCCCATGGCGCCGTTTTCGAAGCGGCACATCATCTGGGCGTGATCGTCGTTGGTGACGCTGCCGCCGGGCCGTTCAGCATGCACGGTTTCGACCTCGGCGATCAGGCGGGTGATCGGGCCGATCAGGGCCAGCGCGCCATTGATCATGTGCGGCGCCAGGTCCCCCATGGTGCCGTTTGACATGCCCGTCGTGCGCCAGGTTGCGGGGGTCCGCGGGTCGGCCAGAAAATCTTCGGTGTGCTCGCCGCGAAACCATGTGACGTCGCCGATTTCGCCGTCTGCCACAAGTTGGCGCGCGAAGTGACTGGCGGGGGTGCGGATATAATTGAAACCCACCATGTTGATGGCGCCGCTTGCCGTCGCCGCAGCCACCATCGCGCGGCTGTCGTCCAGCGAGGCGCCAAGCGGCTTTTCACAGAACACCGGCTTGCCGAGGGCGAATGCGGCTTCGGCGACAGCGCGATGCGTGTCTTGCGGCGACGCGATGATCACGGCTTCGACACCCGGATCCCGGACGAGGTCGAGCCAGGAATCCGTGCACCGGGCGAAGCCGTAGGCACGCCTGTATCGCTCGGCGCTTTCCATGCTGGTGGCGCAGATCATTTCCAGCCGGGGGCGGAGCGCGGTGTTGAACACGGCAGCAACGCTGGCCATGGCAACGGCGTGAGCCTTGCCCATATAGCCACCACCGATGATTCCGATGCCGATGTCTTTCATTCCCCTAGCCTCCCGCGGAAATATAGTTTGCAACCGGTTGCAAACTTTGTATCTTGAGATTAGAAACCACGCAAGTTGCAATCGGTCCGTGACCGGAAATTCCCAGGAGGGCCTGCCAAGATGAGCAAGGTAAGTGAAAAACTCCGCCTGACGACCTCGCAGGCCATCATTCGCTGGCTGTCCAATCAGTACATCGAGATCGATGGAGAGGAACTGCGCGTCTGCGGTGGCGGCTTCGGCATTTTCGGTCATGGCAACGTGACCTGTCTGGGGGAGGCGCTGAATTCGGTCCGCGAGGAACTGCCTCTCTATCGCGGTCAAAACGAGCAGAGCATGGGATTTGCCGCAGCGGGCTATGCGAAGCAATGGCTGCGCCAGCGGTTCATGTTCTGCACCGCGAGTGCAGGTCCGGGCACGTCGAACCTGTTGACCAGCGCGGCGCTGGCCCATGCAAACCGGCTGCCGATGCTGCTTTTGTGCGGCGATACCTATGCCACCCGGCTGCCTGACCCGGTGCTGCAACAGATGGAGAACTTCGGAGACCCGACCTTCGGGGTGAACGACGCCTTCAAGCCGGTGGTGCGCTATTGGGACCGGATCAGTCATCCGGCGCAGATCCTGTCCTCGCTTCCGAATGCCCTCGCAACTCTGCTGGACCCCGCGGATTGCGGACCTGCCTTCATCGGACTGCCGCAGGACGTTCAGGGCTGGGCATATGACTATCCTGCCATCTGGTTCGAGAAGAAGGTGCATCGCATTCGTCGCCAGGCCCCCGACATGGCGGAAATCGCCGATGCGGTGGCGTTGCTGAAAACCGCGCGCAGGCCGATGATCATCGCCGGTGGCGGCGTGCAGTATTCCCGAGCTGTGGAAGAGCTGACCAGCTTTGCCGAGGCGCACCGGATACCTGTTGTCGAAACCATCGCGGGCCGCGCGAACATGCTGGCGACCCATCCGCTCAACATCGGTCCCATCGGGGTGACCGGCTCGAATTCCGCCAACGCCATCGCGGAGCAAGCCGATGTGATCCTCGCCGTGGGCACGCGCTTGCAGGACTTCACCACCGGGTCTTGGACCGCCTTTTCCCGGGAGGCGCGCTTTATCTCGATCAACTCGGCGCGCCATGACGCGGTCAAGCACATGTCCCTGCCGGTTGTCGGCGATGCCAAACTGTCGCTTGAGGCTCTTGCGGCGCGTGCCGGGGGATATTCGGCGCCGGAAGCATGGACCGCTGAAGCCAGGGGCCATCGTGCTGACTGGGATGCCTATGTGGCGCAAAACGTTGCGCCGGGAAACAGGCCCAATTCCTATGCGATGGCAATCGGTGTGGTGAACGAACTGTGCGATCCGCGCGATCGTGTGGTCGCCGCCGCCGGCGGGCTGCCGGCAGAGGTCACCGCCAACTGGCGCACGCTTGCACCGGGCACGGTGGATGTGGAATTCGGGTTCTCCTGCATGGGATACGAGATTGCCGGCGCCTGGGGCGCCCGGATCGCCCAGGCCCAGCGCGAGCCCGGTCAGGACACCATCGTTTTCATCGGTGACGGCTCATACATGATGCTGAATTCGGACGTTTATTCCTCCGTGCTCAGCCAGAAGAAACTCATCATTCTGGTGCTCGACAACGGCGGTTTTGCGGTGATCAACAAGCTGCAGAACAACTCCGGCAATGAAAGTTTCAACAATCTGATTGCCGATTGCCCGACCATCCCCGAGCCGTTCGGCGTGGATTTCGAAGCTCATGCGCGCGCGCAAGGGGCAATTGCCGAAACCGTGGCAAATCCGGCAGAACTGGGCGAGGCCTTCAAGCGCGCCAAGGCGGCGGAGAAAACCACTGTCATCTGCATGAAAGTGGACGCCTATGAAGGCTGGACCAAGGAAGGGCATACCTGGTGGGAATGCGGGACCCAGCAGGTCTCCGACGATCCGAAAGTCCGGGCAGCCCATGAAGACTGGGAATCCGCCCGTCCCAGGCAAAGGCAGGGCGTCTGATGGCCGATCTGGAGCGCATCAAGAGCAACAGCTTTGTCATTCTCGGGCGCGCCGGGATGGACCTTTACGCCGATCCGCCCGGCACCAGAACCGAGGACGCAACACACTTCTTTACCTGCCTCGGAGGATCGTCTGCCAACATCGCTGCGGCCATCACCCGGCATGGCGGTCAGGCTGCGTTGGTCACCACGGTGTCGGACGACGCGATCGGGCGTTTTGCGCTCAAGCAGCTCGATCGCTACGGCATCGAGCGAACCCATGTGAGATCGGTCGGCGGCGAGGCGCGGAACTCCCTTGCCGTGGTGGAAAGCCGGGTCGAGGACCACCAGTCGGTGATTTATCGCAACGGGGCCGCCGATTTCGAAATGACCGTCGACGATGTGGCGGCGGTAGACTACGACAGCTATTCGGCGCTGATCACCACCGGCACGGTGTTTGCCGCCGAACCGTCGCGCAGCGCCACCTTCCATGCCTTCGAGGCAGCCCGCGCGGCCGGCCTTCCGTTGATCTTCGATGTGGATTACCGGCCTTACTCCTGGCCTTCCGCAGAGGTTGCCGCGGACGTCTATTCCCGCGCCGCCGCAATGTGCGACATCATTGTCGGCAACGATGTCGAGTTCGGGTTCATGGCGGGGGACTATGACAAAGGCCTGGACAAGGCCCGCGAACTGGTTGCCGCCACCGCCCGGATCGTTGTCTACAAGATGGGCGAGGAAGGCGCGATCACGCTGACCCCCGAAGGGGAATTCCGCACCGGCATTTACCCTGTGACGGCCCTGAAACCCACCGGCGCAGGCGACAGTTTCATGGGTGGGTTCATCGCAGGCCTCGCCGACGGACGTGACTTGCGCGATGCTGTTCTGCGCGGCTCTGCCTGCGCCTCGATCGTCGTCAGCCGCGTCGGCTGCGCACCAGCCATGCCCACACCCGCCGAGCTTGAGGGTTTCCTGTCCTCGCACCCCGGCCCCACAACACCCTAAAAGGGAAGAAGACATGCATATCGCGCCCCATGACAACCACAACAAGCCGATTGTCGACGTCGACAACCCCCTGGTCCCTCTGAACTATTTCAACATCGTCAAGCTGAGGAAGGGGGATGCGTTCGAATATTGCGTCCCCGGCTATGAGACCTGCATCGTGCCGGCGACGGGCACCGTGGATGTCGAGATCGAAGGCGTTCGCTTTAAAGCTCTCGGCAACCGCACGGTTGATGTCTGGGACGGCGAGCCCGAGGGCGTCTATGTGCCGGTCGGCGCCAGAGTGACAATCGTCTGCACCTCCGATGAAACCGAAACGTTCATTGCGGGCGCGAAATACGACAAGGTTCTGGAGCCGTTCGATGTACGCGGCGACGGCATCGACCGTGTGCAATACGGTTCCGATGACACCAAGACCCACCGCAAGATCAAGCACATCCTCGGGGCAAACCATCACGACAAGGTCGGGCGGCTGCTGGTCAGCGAGTTGTTCACCGTCGGTCAGGGCGGATGGTCCGGGTTCCCCAGCCACAAACACGACACCGACCGCCTCCCCGTCGAGACCCGTCATGACGAAACCTACAACTTCAGGTTCAGGCCCAACTACGGCTCCGGCGTGCAGATGCTCCAGCGCGAGGACAACAAGCCCGGCGACGCCTATCACATCATGGACGGCTCGACGATCTGCCTCGACAAGGGCTATCACCCCTGCGCGGTTCTGCCCGGATACGAGATGTATTATTTCACCATCCTCGGCGGCCTGAGCCAGCGCTCCCTTGTGCAGTATTTCCAGCCGACTCATGCCGCGCAGCTGGAAACCATCCCGGGTATCAAGGACATGATCGCAAAGTTCAAATGACCCTTGTCACCCTGTCGGATGTGCTTCAGCCCGCCCTGAAAGGCCACTTTGCCGTGGCCGGACTTGTCACGTTGGGCTGGGAGGACATGCGCGCCTATGTGGCCGCGGCCGAGGCCGAGAACGTACCGGTCATTCTGCAGGCCGGACCGGGGTGCCGTGAACACACCCCATTGCCTGTGCTGGGCAAGATGTTCCGGCATCTGGCCGGGAACGCTTCCGTCCCGGTCGTGGCCCATCTGGACCACGGGTACACATTGGACGAATGCAGACAGGCGCTGGACGCCGGGTTCACGTCGCTCATGTTCGACGGCTCACGTCATCCCCTGCAAAAGAATATCGACGAAACCGCCGCCATCGCCGAAATGGCGCATGCCGCCGGCATTTCCTGCGAAGGTGAGATCGGCTTTGTCGGCTATTCCGGCGGCGAAGCGTCTGCCGGAACCGATCCCGAGGAGGCCGCAAAGTTTGCCCGGGAAACCGCGGTCGACGCGATGGCGATCTCGGTCGGCAACGTGCACCTGCAGCAGGACAAGCAAGGCGGGCTCGACGAGGCCCGCATCCGCGCGATCGAAGCCGTAACCACCGTACCGCTGGTCATTCACGGAGGCTCGGGCGTGCCGGTGGAACAACGCACGGTGCTGGCCCGGGGGTCGGCCATCTGCAAATTCAATATCGGCACCGAATTGCGCATGGCGTTCGGTCATGCACTGCGCGAGGCTGTCAACAGCGACCCGTCCCGCTTCGACCGTAATTCAATCCTGAAGGACACGCACGACCCGATGGTCGCCGCCACGCGGCGGGTTCTGAGCGCATTCAAGGCCAATTGATACCAGCCGGCGACTGACAGGTAGAGGCCTTGTCGATCGAGCGGCTGAACAATGCTCGCGGCCGCGCGGCCCGCCACCTTGAAATCGTCGCTGAAACCGTCGGTGCCCTAGATGACTTCCCCGCCTCAAATTCAGGCGGGAAGGTGTCTGCAAGTCCAGGGGGCGGTCGCCGGAAGGGCACGCCGTGATTTGTATTGGCGGGACCAGGGGCGCTTAAGCTGCCGTGACCCGCCTCAGGGTCAGATTGATGCGGCCGCCGTTTTTCAGCAGTGTCGAGGTGCCGGAGAGCACCCTGTCGATGCCGTGAAAGGCAAGCCGCGCCGCGCCGCCCAGCACGACCACGTCGCCCGATTGCAGGCGAAAGGATGTTGTCGGATCCTTGCGGGTCAGGCCGCCGATGCGAAATGTCGCAGTGTCGCCCAGGGACACGGAGATCACCGGTGCGTCGAACATCTGTTCGTCGCTGTCCTGATGCAGCCCCATGCGCGCGCGCGCCTCATAAAAATTGACGAGGCAGGCTTCCGGCGCCGGCACGCCGGGGGCAAGCCCCGCCCACAGATCCGTCAGAATCGCGGGCATGGGCGGCCAGGGGCGGCCGGTGCGCGGGTGAAAGGGCTGATACCGGTAGCCATCGATGTCGGCGACCCAGCCGAGCGGGCCGCAATTGCTCATCTTCACGGAGAACGGCTTGCCCGTGCGCGGCATCGCGGGCTGGAACAGAGGCGCGTCGGCAACGATGGACCGGACGCTCTCCACAAGTTCTTCCTGCGCCGCCCGGTCGAAATGGCCGGGCAGATAGGACAGGCCGCCTGGGCCGGTTATCGCGTGATCCTGCATGACTGTCTTTTAGCAAATCGGGCACCGAGTGGAAATTGCCGGTGAACAGATGTCTTGCAGGCAAAGTTTCATCCACCTATATAGCGTTCAAGCTTCGCGTTAGAGTACGGGTTCTGAACCCAGGCGCGATGTCCGGGTCCATCCCGGAACCCAAGTGAAGAGGAGCCGGACAGACGCCTTCATGGGTCTTTCCGGTTTGCTAGAAAGAGAGGCAGATATGGCAAAGGTCATTGGTATCGACCTCGGCACGACGAACTCGTGCGTCGCCGTCATGGACGGCAAGGAACCCAAGGTTATTGAAAACGCCGAAGGTGCCCGTACCACCCCGTCGATGGTGGCATTCTCCGATGACGGCGAGCGCCTCGTCGGTCAGCCGGCGAAACGCCAGGCGGTCACCAACCCCACAAACACGCTTTTCGCGGTCAAGCGCCTGATCGGCCGCCGCTATGAAGACCCGACCGTCGCGAAGGACAAGAAGCTTGTTCCTTACGAGATCGTCAAGGCTGACAACGGCGATGCGTGGGTGCAGGCCAACGACGACAAGTATTCTCCGTCGCAGGTGTCCGCGTTCATCCTTCAGAAGATGAAGGAAACCGCGGAGAGCTTCCTGGGCGAGAGCGTTACCCAGGCGGTGATCACCGTTCCCGCCTACTTCAACGACGCGCAGCGCCAGGCAACCAAGGATGCCGGCAAGATTGCGGGTCTTGAAGTTCTGCGCATCATCAACGAGCCGACGGCTGCGGCGCTGGCCTATGGCCTCGACAAGAACGACGGCAAGACGATCGCGGTCTACGATCTTGGCGGCGGCACCTTCGACGTGTCCGTGCTGGAAATCGGCGACGGCGTCTTCGAAGTGAAGTCGACCAACGGCGATACATTCCTCGGCGGTGAAGACTTCGACATGGTGCTGGTCGATTATCTGGCGGCTGAGTTCAAGAAGGATCAGGGCATTGACCTGACCAAGGACAAGCTGGCTCTGCAGCGTCTGAAGGAAGCTGCCGAGAAGGCCAAGATCGAACTGTCGTCCTCCTCGCAGACCGAAATCAACCTGCCGTTCATCACGGCGGATGCGTCCGGTCCCAAGCACATGACCCTGAAGCTGACACGCGCGAAATTCGAATCGCTCGTCGACGATCTGGTCAAGCGCACGATCGCGCCGATGAAGGCCGCCTTGAAGGATGCCGGTCTTTCTCCCGGTGAAATCGACGAAGTGGTTCTGGTCGGCGGCATGACCCGCATGCCGAAGATCCAGGAAACCGTGAACACCTTCTTCGGCAAGGAATCGCACAAGGGTGTCAACCCGGACGAAGTCGTCGCCATGGGCGCGGCGATCCAGGCCGGTGTTCTGCAGGGCGACGTCAAGGACGTTCTCCTGCTCGACGTGACCCCGTTGTCGCTCGGCATCGAAACCCTCGGCGGGGTCTTCACCCGCCTGATCGACCGCAACACGACGATCCCGACCAAGAAGGGGCAGGTGTTCTCGACCGCTGAAGACAATCAGACGGCCGTGACCATCCGTGTCTTCCAGGGCGAGCGTGAAATGGCGGCGGACAACAAGGTCCTCGGCCAGTTCGACCTGGTCGGCCTTCCGCCCGCGCCGCGCGGTGTTCCGCAGATCGAGGTCACCTTCGACATCGACGCCAACGGCATCGTCAACGTGTCCGCCAAGGACAAGGGCACGGGCAAGGAACAGCAGATCCGGATCCAGGCCTCCGGCGGTTTGAGCGACACAGACATCGATCAGATGATCAAGGATGCGGAGTCTCACGCCGACGAGGACAAGAAGCGCAAGGAACTGGTGGAATCCAGGAACCAGGGCGAATCCCTGGTGCATTCCACCGAGAAGTCCCTGAGCGACTACGGCGACAAGGTATCGGAAGAAGACAAGTCCGCGATCGAAACCGCTCTGGCCGATCTCAAGACCTCTCTTGAGGGCGAGGACCTTGAGGGCATCAAGGCCAAGACCCAGACGTTGGCGGAAGCGTCCATGAAGCTTGGCGAGGCCATGTATCAGGCCGCCCAGGCCGATGCGGAAGCCGAAGGTGGAGAAGACGAATCCGAAGCCGAGGCGAAGACGGACGACAGTGTCGTCGATGCCGACTTCGAGGAAGTCAAGGACGAAGACGACAAGAAGTCCGCCTAACTGAAAGTCGACAGCCAGCCGGTCCTCGGCTGGCTGTTTCATTACCGGCGCCGGATGCGTGACTGCCTGATGAAAAGGGCGCTTGTGCCCGGCGCCTTCGCCGTAATTGGCGCCTGAGTTTGCTGGCGGCCAGCGGTGCAACAACAAGACCGAGAGATCTTGATGTCGAAACGTGATTTCTACGAGATTCTGGGTGTTTCGCGCGAAGCGGACGAAAAGGTTCTGAAAAGCGCCTACCGCAAGATGGCCATGCAATATCACCCGGACCGCAATCCCGGTGATGCGGATGCCGAATCCGTCTTCAAGGAAGTCAATGAAGCCTATGACACGCTGAAGGACGGCCAGAAGCGCGCGGCTTACGACCGCTTCGGCCACGCCGCTTTTGAAAATGGCGGCTTCGGCGGCGGCGGTGGCGGCGCGGGCGGCCAGGACTTCTCCTCCACCATGTCCGACATATTCGAGGAATTTTTCGGCATGGGCGGCGGACGCCGGTCAGGCGGCCGCGAACGCGGCGCCGACCTGCGCTACAATCTTGACATAACGCTGGAGGACGCTTTCTCCGGCAAGGCCGTGGAAATCGAGGTTCCGACCAGCATCGTCTGCGAGGAATGCACCGGAACGGGCGCGAAGCCGGGAACCAGCCCGAGCACGTGCCGGACGTGCGGTGGCGCGGGCCGCGTCCGCGCGGCGCAGGGCTTCTTCACCCTCGAGCGCACCTGTCCGAGCTGTCAGGGGCGGGGGCAGGTCATCACCGACCCTTGCGAAAGCTGCGGCGGTGCCGGGCGCATGACACAGGAACGCACCCTGTCGGTCAACATCCCGGCAGGCATTGAGGACGGCACCCGCATTCGTCTCGCCGGTGAAGGCGAAGCCGGTGTCAGGGGCGGGCCGGCCGGCGATCTGTATATCTTCCTGTCGATCAGGCCGCATGAGCTGTTCCAGCGGGACGGCGCGGATCTTTACTGCCGGGTGCCGATATCCATGACCACGGCCACGCTCGGCGGACAATTCGACGTGCCGACGGTGGAAGGGTCCACAAGCCGGGTCAAGGTGCCCGAAGGCACCCAGACCGGCAAGCAGTTCCGCCTGCGCGGCAAGGGCATGCCGATCATGCGTTCCAGTCAGCACGGCGACATGTATATTCAGGTGACCGTCGAGACACCGACCAACCTGACCCGCCGCCAGCGGGAGCTTCTTGCCGAATTCGAGTCGGAGTCTTCCGGCGAGAACCATCCCGAATCGGCGGGGTTCTTCTCCAAGGTCAAGGATTTCATCGACAATCTCGGCGCTTAGCCCGAAGCCGATCTGGCGCATGTTGACGGGGTAAAAGCGCGCAATCCGTGCGCTTCCCCATGGCATCTCCTTGCAATCATTCCTATATTCCCACCGTTGGAGTGAGTGAGGGAAAATGCTGAAACGCAATTCGAGCCGGCGGGAGTCGCTGCGGGGAAAGCTTGAGAAAGCAAATTTGGTCAGGGCAAAAGTGCTTGATGAAGTCAAATTCATCCGGTCCTGGGCACAGAATCCGCTTCGAACCGGTGCGGTAACGCCCTCCGGTCCGGATCTTGCGGCGAAGATGGCGTCCTTCCTGACACCACGCCCGCACGCACGTGTGGTCGAACTCGGGCCTGGTACCGGTGTTGTGACCAAGGCGATCCTGGATCGCGGGTTTGCCCATCCTCAACTCTCCCTGATCGAATACTGCCCGGAATTCTGCGCGCTTCTGGCATCGAGATTTCCCGGGCTGACCGTGATGCAGGGCGACGCCTATGCGCTTCGCGAGACGTTGGGTCCCGCCAGCGGGCTGGTCGAGGCCGGTCCGGAAGGGCCGGATGCGCTGGACGGCATCGTGTCTTCGCTGCCGCTCCTGACCCGCCCGGAACCGGTCCGAAGGGCGCTGCTCGCCGAGGCCCTTGAGCTTCTGAGGCCGGGCGCACCGTTCATTCAGTTTTCCTACGGCCTTGTCGCGCCGGTCCGGCCGGACAGCCGGGCGATCTCCGTCCATGGGTCCGAATGGGTCTGGAAGAACCTGCCTCCGGCCAGGGTATGGGTCTACCGGAAGGGACACTAGGGTCCACCGGAAGGGGCACCGGGATCTCCCGGAAAGGACACTGGGGTCTGCGCTCGATCAGGGATGGGAACGCGGCGCGAGCCGGCTTTCGGTCGCCATGCCTCGGCAGCCCGATCCCGGACCCTGGCAAGCTTTCTGAAAAAGTTGTTGGCGCGCATTGAAATCCTGAGGCGGGTCGGTGATCTTCGGCACTTGGGCAGGCGCGTTGCCGGGGATGGCCTCGTTCAGGGCAATCGGAAAAGCGAGGGGTCAAAGTGATACGCAGTCCGAAAATTCTAGTCTGTTCCGGCTCGGTCCGGTCGGGTTCTTTCAATCGCAGTCTCGCGGCGCTTGCCGCCAAGAAGCTGGCGATCCTGGATGCCGAGGTAACGGTACTGTCCCTCAAGGACTATCCGTTGCCTGTCTATGACGGTGATCTTGAGGAAAGCCAGGGTGTGCCGGAAAACGCGAAAAAGCTGCATCGGCTGTTCCAGGGCCAGGATGGCGCTTTCCTGTCCTGCCCGGAATACAATGCCGGGGTCACACCGCTCCTGAAGAACACGCTCGACTGGATCAGCCGTGTCAAGGAGCCGGGGGACGCCTTCCGGAACAAGATATTTGCGCTGGGTGCCGCTTCCCCCGGAGGCTTCGGCGGCATGCGCGGGCTCATCGGCATGCGCACCATTTTGGAAGTCGGGCTGGGCGTGATGGTCCTGCCTCAGATGATCTCGGTGTCGAAGGCGGCCGGTGCCTTCGACGACAAGGGCGACCTGGTGGATGAGCGGGTGGCCGGTCAGCTGGACGGGCTCGTTGATGCCCTGCTCGGGGCAACCCGGACCGGGATGTCCCGCTGATCGCTGCCGGCACACCGGCGCGGGCGGCACCGGGGTGGGGGAAACGCGGTCCAATGACCGCTTGGAAATGCCTTGATTGGCGCCTACATAGGGCGGCAGACAGGATAGACCAAAGAGGTTTGAATGAGCCAAACGCGCGAACCGGCCCAGTGGCACGGTACGACGATCATGATGGTGCGCAAGGGCGGCAAGGTCGTGATTGCAGGTGATGGCCAGGTGTCCCTCGGCCAGACCGTGATCAAGCATTCCGCCCGCAAGGTCCGGCTTCTGGCCAAGGGCGAGGTGATCGCCGGCTTTGCCGGGGCCACCGCCGACGCCTTCACGCTGTTCGAACGCCTGGAAGCCAAGCTGGAGCAGTATCCCGGTCAATTGATGCGTGCCTGCGTCGAATTGGCCAAGGACTGGCGGACGGACCGCTACCTGCGCCGCCTGGAAGCGATGATGCTGGTGGCGGACAAGAATGTGTCCCTTGTGCTGACCGGAACCGGAGACGTTCTGGAGCCGGAAGGCGGTGTCATGGGGATCGGCTCGGGCGGCAATTATGCCCTGGCGGCCGGCCGCGCCCTGGTCGACACGGACTATGACGCGGAGACGATTGCCCGCAAGGCGATGGCGGTTGCCGCGGAAATCTGCGTCTACACCAATGAAAGTGTCACCGTTGAATCGCTGGATACGGCCGAGTAGACGGTCATGGTGACCTTTCGCCCCGTCCTTTCCGAGGACCTGCCGCTTCTGGCAGTCTGGATGGCGCGCCCGCATTGGCGCGAATGGTGGGGCGAACCGGGACAGGAACTTGAGAAGCTTCGTGAAAAGATAGAGGGGCGTGATACGACGAAGCCCTTCATCTTTCAGATCGACGGCCGCGACGCAGGATACATACAGGTCTGGTATGTGAAGGATCAGCAAGGTTCCGACACCGTGGCCGCCTATCCCTGGCTGGCTCTGCTGCCGATGGATGCGGTCGGTGTCGATCTGGCGATTGCCGACGCTGCGGAGCTGTCCAGAGGGTACGGAACAAAGGTGTTGCAGGCATTTGTCGGCAAATTGCGCCGCGATGGCCACGAACGGATCGTCATTGATCCGGATATCGCCAACCAGCGCGCCGTGAAGGCCTATCGCAAGGCCGGCTTTCGCGAGATAGCCGGGCTGAAGGGCCGCACGGGCGACAACCTGCTTATGGAACTCGTAAACACGAAAGGCGTGTCTTAAAAAATGTCCGATTTTTCTCCGCGTGAGATCGTTTCTGAACTCGACCGCTACATCGTTGGCCAGAAGGATGCCAAGCGCGCGGTCGCGATCGCCCTGCGCAACCGCTGGCGGCGCCAGCAGCTTGAAGGCCCGATGCGCGAGGAGGTTCTGCCGAAGAACATCCTGATGATCGGCCCGACCGGCGTCGGCAAGACCGAAATTTCCCGCCGTCTGGCCAAGCTTGCCAATGCCCCGTTCACCAAGGTCGAAGCGACGAAATTCACCGAGGTGGGCTATGTCGGCCGCGATGTCGAGCAGATCGTCCGGGATCTGGTGGAAACAGGCATCACGCTGATACGCGACAAGAAGCGTGAATCCGTCAAGGCCAAGGCCCATGTGCTGGCCGAGGAACGGGTGCTGGACGCGCTGGTCGGCAAGAACGCCAGCCCGGCGACCCGGGAAAGTTTCCGGGAAAAGCTGCGCAACGGCGAAATGGACGACAAGGAAATCGAGGTCGAGGTGCGCGCCCAGGCCCAGATGCCCAGTTTCGACATGCCGGGCATGCCCGGCGCCAGCGTCGGCGTGATGAATGTTTCCGACCTGCTCGGCAAGGCCTTCGGCGGCCAGACCAAGACCAAGCGGACCTCCGTGAGCGACAGCTACGCGCTCCTGATCAACGAAGAATCGGACAAGCTGCTCGACGAGGACAAGGTCGTCGAGGAAGCCATCGCACTGGTCGAGAACTCGGGCATCGTCTTCCTGGACGAAATCGACAAGATCTGCGCCCGGGAAGGCCGGGCCGGCGCGGATGTCTCCCGCGAAGGCGTGCAGCGCGATCTGTTGCCGCTGATCGAGGGCACCGTCGTCTCCACCAAACACGGCCCGGTCAAGACCGACCACATCCTGTTCATCGCCTCGGGGGCGTTCCATGTCGCCAAGCCTTCCGACCTGTTGCCCGAGCTTCAGGGCCGGCTTCCGATCCGTGTCGAGCTGAGGGCCCTCACCAAGGAGGATTTCCGCGCGATCCTGACCGAACCGGAAGCAAGCCTGATCAAGCAGTATGTCGCCCTGCTGGAAACGGAGAAGCTCACGCTCAGGTTCACCGAGGACGCCATCGAGGAGATTGCCTCGGTCGCGGTCGACCTGAACGCCTCCGTGGAAAATATCGGCGCCCGCCGGCTGCAGACCGTGATGGAGCGTATTCTGGACGAGATTTCGTTTACCGCGCCGGACCGGCCGGGCGAGGAAGTCGAGATCAGCGGCGAGTTCGTTCGCGAGAATATCGGCGACCTGGCGAAGAACGTCGACCTGTCGAAGTTCATTCTGTGACCGGACCTGACAAAGGGCCTCCCAGCGGAGCTCATCGTGCGCGGCGATTTCGCAACTTGCGGTGCGCGCCCGCCGGTGGCAGCATGCGCGCATGGTAGCCATTCGCAAGAGCAACGAGGAAGGCCACCGCCGGAAGTTTCTGGTTGTGGTCGATGAAACGCCGGAGTGCGACCGGGCGATCGTCTATGCCGCCAAACGCGCAGCGCGCACGGGCGGCGTGGTCACGCTTGTCTTCGTTATCGCGCCGGGTGATTTTCAACACTGGCTGGGTGTCGAGGACATCATGCGCGCCGAAGCCCAGGAACAGGCCGAGGCCGCGCTTGCCCGGGCGGCTGAACGCGTCCGGGCCGTGGCCCGTACCGAACCGGAATCGGTTGTCCGGGAAGGGTCCAAATCGGAGGAGATACTCGATCTGATCGAGTCCGATGCCGATATTGCCATTCTGATCCTGGCAGCCAGCAGCGGAGCGGAGGGGCCGGGGCCTCTGGTCACGTCGATTGCCGGGAAGTCGGCGGGAACCTTTCCGATCCCCGTCACCATCGTACCCGGCAACCTGGATGACGATTCCATCGACGCATTGGCATAGGTCGCGGGCCGGGACAGCCCGAAGGTGCTTGAACGAAGCGTCTTTGCACCTATCTAGTTTTTAATTGTTCCAAACTGTTGCCGGATGCGGTAGATTCATTCATCGGTGTTTTGCGATGGGGGAGCGCGCAGGACACGGCCATACTTGGGCGCGAAATCAAGCGCAAGGACAACACGAAATGTTCATTCAAACGGAAGCAACGCCGAACCCGGCCACGCTGAAATTTCTTCCCGGACGGGTGGTCCTGCCGGAAGGCACCTACGATTTCCGGTCCAGGACGGACGCCGGCGTGTCGCCGCTCGCCGAGAAACTGTTCGAGATCCCGGGCGTCGCCGCCGTCTTCTTCGGCCACGACTTCGTCACCGTGACCAAGGACGACACCGACTGGCAGCACATGAAGCCGGCCATACTCGGCGTCATCATGGAGCAGTTCATGTCCGGCCTGCCGGTCATGTCGGCCGGCCAGTCGGAAGACATCGAGGAAGGCGAATTCTTCGAGACGGACGACCAGGAAACTGTCGACACCATCAAGGAGCTTCTGGAGACCCGGGTCCGCCCGGCCGTGGCCCAGGATGGCGGTGACATCACCTTCAAGGGCTTCAAGGAAGGCGTGGTCTATCTGTCCATGCGCGGGGCCTGCGCGGGGTGCCCGTCCTCGACGGCGACGCTGCAGCACGGCATCCAGAACCTGCTGCGCCATTTCGTGCCGGAAGTCGAGGAAGTCCGTCCGATCTGACCGGTCGTTCCTCAGGTATTTCAAGGGTCCGGCCGGCAGCCGGGCCTTTTTTATTTTGGACATCCATTCCTTGTGGAAGGCAAGCCCGCCAATGGACGTAGGTCCAAAGCTTGGCTCGACTCCTGAAGGCCGCCGGGGTACTGGCAGATGGGTCATAATCAACGTTCCTTGGTATCTGGGACATGTGAGCAGAGCCAAATGCGCCTCCTAGCCATCGACACAGCCCTTGCCAATTGTGCGGCCGCCGTTATCGACAACGACGCCGGGAGCGCGTGTTTCGAAGCCTGTGCCGAAGAGATCGGGCGCGGCCACGCGGAACGTCTGATGGACATGATCGGCGAGGTCATGGCCGAAACGTCGACCCCATTTTCCAGTCTCGACCGGGTTGCCGTCACCATAGGGCCGGGCAGTTTCACTGGCATGCGGGTCGGCCTTGCGGTCGCGCGCGGTTTCGGCCTTGTGCTCGGCAAGCCCGTGGTCGGCATCACCACGCTGGCCGCCATCGCGCGTTCCGCCGCCCCCGGGGATGCGGGAGCGCCGCTGCTCGTTGCCCTGACCGGCAAGGGCGATGAAGTCTACTGCCAGCAGTTCGACGCATCCGGCGCCCCTGCCGGACAGGCCGGTGTGCTCACCTTCGCCGATCTTGCGGCCAACCTGCCCGAGGGCATAAGATTGGCAGGTTCGGCAGCGGAAAAAGTGGCAGGGGAATGCGGGATTTCCGCCGACAGGATCTTGTCGCGCCGCGGGTTCCCTTGTATCCGGGATGTCGCGGAACTCGGGATTACCGCCGATCCGGCCCGGTCTTCCCCGTCGCCGCTGTATTTGCGCCCGCCCGACGCCACACCCCAGACCAAGGGAAGGATTGAAAGGCAATGAGCTTTTGGTGGTTCTGGACCCAGCCGCCGGTGATTGAAGAGGCGCTGGCCGAAGATCTGCCGAAAATTGCCGAGATCCACACCGCATCGTTCAAGAACAACTGGAACATCGAAGAATTCGCGCGCATGAAGGCGCAGGAGGCCACCGTCGTTCTGGTGGCGCGCCGGGCCAGTCCCTACGGCACCCGCACACCGCTTGGATTTCTGGTGCTCAGGTCTGCGGCGGACGAAGCGGAGGTCATCACGATCGCCGTTCATCCGCGCCAGCGGGGGCGCGGCATCGGCAAGAAACTGATGGAAGCGGGTCTGTTCCGCCTGTACGCGGACCGGTGTCGGCACCTGTTCCTGGAAGTCGACGCAGCCAATGAATCCGCGCTTCTGCTGTATCGCGGCCTCGGTTTCAGGGAAGTCGGCAAGCGCAAGGGGTATTACGGCAGCAGTGCCGGCGACGGCACGGCGCTTGTCATGCGGATCGATCTTCGTTAGAGCGTAGGGCGATAAATCTGGTTCGGTTGACGCAGATTTTTCGCTTGATGCGCCCGGCGCATTCGCAACGATTTTGAACAAGCACGGACGGCACCCCTATGGTGGATGAGCGGCACACATCGCTGGCGGATTTGTGTATTGCAAAAGGCATGCGCATGACCGAGCAGCGCCGTGTCATAGCCTCGGTCATCGAGGACGCGTCCGACGACCACCCGGATGTCGAGGAACTCTATCGCAGAGCCGTCGCGATCGATCCGGGCATATCGATCTCGACCGTCTACCGCACCGTGAAGCTGTTCGAGGACGCCGGCATGATCGAGCGGCACGATTTCCGCGACGGTCGCTCCCGCTACGAGACCGTGCCCGACGAGCATCACGATCACCTGATCGACCTGCGCTCCGGCGAGGTCATCGAATTCCGCAATGAAGACATCGAGGCATTGCAGGAGTTCATCGCCAGAAAACTCGGCTACCGCCTGGTCGACCACCGGCTGGAGCTGTATGGCGTTCCTCTGGAACAGCCGAAGGACGACCCGGACGATGGCTGAAATCAAGGCGGGGATCATCATTCTGCTCCTCACTCTTGTCTCGCTGGTTCTGATCCCGCTGCAATGGGCCGCGATCAGGCTGCGGTTGCCTGCCCGGCAGATCCTGCCCCGGATCTGGCACCGGACAGCGACCCGTCTGGTCGGCATCCGGATTCGCCAGATCGGTGAACCGGCCGCAGACCGGCCGCTCCTGATTGCCGCCAACCACACGTCCTGGCTCGACATCTCCGTGATCGGGTCGCTGATGCCGCTGTCGTTCATCGCCAAGTCCGAAGTGTCGGGGTGGCCGGTTTTCGGCCTGCTGGCGAAACTGCAGCGGACGGTTTTCGTCAACCGGAGCCGCCGCGCGCATACAGCGCAGGTTGCCGACGCGATCGCCGAACGCCTGGCAGCGGGCGACACCATGGTTCTCTTTGCCGAAGGCACCTCGAACGACGGCAACGGCGTGCTGCCGTTCCGCTCCGCGCTGCTGGGTGCGGCCACGAGGCCGGCCGGCAGCGAACAGTCCTCCAGGGTCTGGGTTCAGCCCCTGTCCATTGCCTATCAGGGATACTACGGCGTGCCGATGGGCCGGGCCCACCGCCCGTATGTCGCCTGGTATGGCGATATGGAGCTGGCCGGGCATCTGTGGGGTGTCTTTTGCCGCGGCGCCCTCGATGTCGTGGTGCGCTGGGGCGAGCCGGTTCTGGTCGATACGGACACCGACCGCAAGGCCCT
Source organism: Roseibium sp. AS2 (assembly GCF_038900065.1). Taxonomy (NCBI): domain Bacteria; kingdom Pseudomonadati; phylum Pseudomonadota; class Alphaproteobacteria; order Hyphomicrobiales; family Stappiaceae; genus Roseibium; species Roseibium sp. AS2. Next base: position 911,377 of record NZ_JBBMQN010000001.1, on the reverse strand, counting down.
GACCCGGCGGCTGGAGGCCGATGTCAGGGCCATGACGATCGCCTCTTTGTTGCAAATGCCCGTAGAAAGCGACGAAACCGGCGATATCGATCCGTTCGACTTCTTCTCAAACGCGGAAAAAACCGCTAAAGCTGGCGCCTGAAATTCTGGTGCCACCCGCTTGACGCGCGATTGCGGCACCGGCGACTTGCGGACAGGGACAGCCCTCCGCCATAAAACCCAGGACATGCCGGCCGATCGAGAACGGCCATGAGGAGCGAATGACACGCCGCCCGGAACAAGACCAGGAAAAGACCCCATCCGCCGTGCCCGCCGGCCCGAGCTCTTCTGGCAAGCCATCTGGTGACACCCTTTCTTCCGGTGCCAAGGGCAACTTGCGCAAGGTGTTCGTGCGCACCTATGGCTGCCAGATGAATGTCTATGACAGCGAGCGCATGAACGACGTGCTGGCGCCGGAAGGCTATCAGGCGACAGACGTCATGGAAGATGCCGATCTGGTCATTCTGAACACCTGCCATATTCGCGAAAAGGCCGCGGAGAAGGTCTATTCGGAGCTGGGCAGGATCCGCAAGGTCAAGGAAGAGCGTGCCAGATCCGGCAAGGACATGATGGTCGGTGTTGCCGGCTGTGTGGCGCAGGCGGAAGGCGCGGAGATATCCCGGCGCGCACCCATTGTCGATCTGGTCGTCGGTCCGCAGAGCTACCACCAGCTTCCCGCTCTGCTCGACAAGGTGCGCCAGGGCAGCAAGGTCGTCGAAACCGAATTCGACATCGATGCGAAATTCGATCACCTGTCCGCCCAGGCCGTCAAGCCGGTGCTCAGGCGCGCCCCGTCCGCGTTTCTGACCGTGCAGGAAGGCTGCGACAAGTTCTGCACCTTCTGCGTGGTGCCTTACACACGTGGCGCGGAAGTGTCCCGCCCGGCAAGCCAGATCCTGGAGGAAGCCCGGCGTATGGCCGAAGCGGGCGTGCGCGAGATCACCCTGCTCGGCCAGAATGTCAACGCCTATCACGGCGAGGGTCCGGACGGGGAGACCTGGGGCCTGGGTCTGCTGTTGCGGCGCTTGTCCGAAATCGACGGTCTCGACCGGCTGCGCTACACCACAAGCCACCCGCGCGACATGGACGACGACCTGATCGCGGCGCACCGGGACCTGAAAAGCCTGATGCCCTACCTGCATCTGCCGGTGCAGTCGGGTTCGGACCGGATCCTGAAGGCCATGAACCGCCGCCATACGCGGGACGACTATTTTCGCCTGCTCGACCGGATCCGCGAAGCGGCCCCGGATGTCGCCCTGTCGGGAGACTTCATTGTCGGTTTCCCGGGCGAGACGGACCAGGATTTCCGGGACACGATGGACCTCATCCACCGCGTCGGATACGGCTCGGCGTTTTCCTTCAAATACAGCCAGCGGCCGGGCACACCCGGAGCGGGCATGGACGATCAGGTGCCCGAAGACGTGAAATCCGCCCGCCTTGCCGAGCTGCAGGCACTCGTGAGCGACCAGCAACGGGCCTTCAATGCATCCCGGCTGGGCATGACCTGCGACGTACTGTTTGAAAAGAAGGGCCGCAATCCGGGGCAGATCGTCGGCAAGTCGCCCTGGCTGCAACCGGTTCAACTGGATGCTTCTGAAAATCTGATCGGCAGCATACAAGCGGTGGAAATCGTGGAGATCGGATCTAATTCGCTGTTCGGGCGCCTGATTGACGGGCAAGATAAAACGGACATTTCCGGGGCCATCCCGGCTCCGGCGGCCCAGGCCGGTTGATGACAGGAGACGTCATTTGACGCGTGACAGCCAATCTTCCTCCCGCAAGCCTTCGGATCAGTCTCCTGCCGCCGCGTCGGCCACCGATATGACCCACATTGTTCTTGCGTTCGAAGACAATCGGCTGATCGGGGACCTGTTCGGCCAGTTCGACCAGAACCTGGCGCTGCTGGAGCAGCGGCTGGGGGTCGATGCCATTGCCCGCGGCAACCAGGTCACGCTCAAGGGCACACAGGCGGGCTGCGCCCAGGCCCGGACCGCGCTGGAGTCCATGTACCAGCGGCTCCTGCAGGGGCATGAGATTCATCCCGGCGATGTCGACGGGGCCCTGCGCATGGCAGCCGCCGCCGAGGCACAGCTGCCGTTGCCGACGCTCGAACCGAAATCCCGGCTGGCTTTCGCGCAGATCGCCACGAGGCGCAAGACCATCGTCGCGCGCACGCCGACCCAGGACGCCTATATCCGCTCCATGGACCGGGCCGACCTGATCTTCGGCACCGGCCCGGCCGGCACGGGCAAGACCTTTCTCGCGGTCGCCTATGCGGCGGCGCTTCTGGAGCGCGGCGACGTCGCGCGCCTGATCCTGTCGCGGCCTGCCGTGGAGGCGGGCGAGCGGCTCGGCTTTCTTCCCGGCGAGATGAAGGACAAGGTCGACCCGTACCTGCGGCCGATCTACGATGCCCTTTACGAGATGATGCCTGCGGAAAAAGTCGATCGCGGACTGCAGTCCGGCATGATCGAAGTGGCGCCGCTGGCGTTCATGCGCGGCCGGACACTCTCCAACGCCGTGGTCCTGCTCGATGAGGCGCAGAACACCACGTCGATGCAGATGAAGATGTTCCTGACCCGTCTGGGCGACGGCTCGAAAATGATCGTTACCGGCGATCCGAGCCAGATCGACCTGCCGCCTGGCCAGAAATCGGGATTGCGGGAGGCCCTCGGTCTGCTGACGGACATTCGGGAAGTGGCGCATGTGCGCTTCACGGAGACCGACGTCGTCCGGCATGAGCTGGTCGGCCGGATCGTGACGGCCTATGACAATGCCTCGCGCGAGGAGGCGGAGGTCCGCGAGCGGCGGTTCACGGAACGTCAGCGCGATGCGGATGCGGGCGGGAAGCCGCGCTCCCGCGAGCGGGTGGTCTCTTGAGCTCGGCAGTCCGCCATGCCTGAAACCCTTCCGGACGGCTTTCTGCTTGACCTGTCGATAGAGGCAGGGGCCTGGGACGAGGAAGACCGTCTGGCCTGCCTGGCCGAACGCGCCATTGCGGCGGCCCTTGCGGTCGCGGACCTGAAGGTGGCGGACAACAGCGAGCTGTCGCTGCTGTTCACCGATGACGCGGCGATCCGCAAGCTGAATGCTCGCTGGCGCGAAAAAAACAGCGCGACGAACGTTCTGTCATTTCCCGGAAGCGATCCGCAAGGCGATGTCTACGGTCCGCTTCTGGGGGACATCGTCCTTGCCCATGAAACGGTTTCCCGCGAAGCGGATGAATTTGGAATTGAATTTACCGACCACCTTTCCCATTTGATTGTTCATGGTTTGCTACATCTTTTCGACTATGATCATCAGGAAAATGATGAAGCAGAACTCATGGAAAGCCTTGAGAAAGCCGTATTGGCTGCTATAGGCATCGACGATCCGTATGCCGACCGGCCCCTTGTGGCGGACGGCACCCAGGCGGGATCATGAGGCACGATGTTCTTGATTGATGGATAATGAGCGCAGTTGAACCGCAAAGTCCGGCAGGTGGTGAAAATACCGCTTCTCCCGGGCACTCTCAGGACGGGCAGTCCCCGGACGGGGAAGACCCGCAACAGATGAAGCCGCAGCGGACTGCGGCCTTTCTTGACAAGTTCAAACGCCTGTTGCGCTTGGGACGTCAGTCCTCGAGCCTGCGTGAGAATCTCGAGGACGAACTCGCCCGCGAAGGCGGCGATGCCGCGTTCTCGCCCGAGGAGCGCATGCTGCTCGGCAACATCCTGAGGCTCAGGGAACTGCGGGTGGATGATGTCATGATTCCGCGCGCCGATATCGACTCGGTCGATCAGGACACCAGCCTCAGCCGGGTCATGGAATTGTTCCAGAACAGCGGGCATTCGCGCATGCCCGTTTACGAGGACACGCTCGATGATCCGCGCGGAATGGTCCACATCAAGGACCTGATGGCCTTCATTGCGGAGCAGGCTGCAGCGCGCCGGACCACAACCGCTGTGGACAACAACGCCCCCACTACCGCCGGCTCGTCGTCTTCGGGCAGCGGATCGGCCCGCAACGGTCACAACCAGCCGGCGCTGGATCTGTCCTGCGTCGACCTGTCGGTTACGCTCAAGGAGACGGATCTGGTCAGAAACCTCCTGTTCGTTCCCCCGTCGATGCCCGCGACCGACCTGATGGCGAAAATGCAGGCCGACCGGATACAGATGGCCCTGGTCATCGACGAATACGGCGGCACCGACGGGCTGGTCTCGCTTGAGGACCTTGTCGAGGAAGTCGTCGGCGATATCGAGGACGAGCACGACGAGGACGAGGAAGCCATGCTGGTAGCGGACGGGGAGGGCATCTGGATCGCCGACCCGCGTCTTCCGCTCGAGGATCTGGACGAGGTGCTGGGAACCCGGCTGACCGACGGCGAGATCTCCGAGGACGTCGATACGCTTGGCGGCCTGCTCTACGTGTCGGTGGGCAGGGTGCCGGTTCGCGGTGAGTTGCTGTTCGTGCCCGACGAGATGCCCGGATTTGAATTCGAGGTGATGGACGCCGATCCCAGACGCATCAAGCGCCTGAAAATCCGCCGCCGGCGGACAGAGGCCCGGCCGCAGGACCTGCGGCGGCGGTCCAAGCGACCTGACCCTTCCCAGAGCGAAGCCATGCAGGACACCGATGCGTCGCCGGCCAAGGCGGCCGCGTCCGGTGGCGGCGGCTGACGCCCGGCGTTCTGAAACACAGCGAAAAAACTTAGACCTTGACCCGACTGGCTGGAGCCGACAAATCTTCCGGCCTGGAGTATTTACGGTCAAGCGATTCAATTCGTTCGTGACCTGGCTCCGGAAGCGGGAAAACATTTATATGCACTGGCTGTCGCAACGACTGTCGATTCTGCCGAACTTTTTTCTTCTGGCATGGGGCTGGCAGCGCAGGATGCTGTGTCTCCTGTGCGGCGCCCTGGGCGCGTTCGCGTTGCCGCCCTACGACTTTTCCCCGGTTTTGCTGTTGAGCTTTCCCTGTCTGGTCTGGCTGCTGGACGGTGCGCTTGAGCCTGGCGCGGACAAGCTGTTCGACAGGCTGCGTACGGGATTTGCCCTCGGATGGCTGTTCGGCTTCGGCTATTTCCTGTCCGGACTCTGGTGGATCGGTGCGGCCTTTCTGGTCGAGGCGGAGCGTTTTGCCTGGCTGATGCCCTTCGCGGTTCTCGCCATGCCGGCAGGGCTTGCGCTTTTCACCGGTCTGGGCGTTGCGCTCGCGGCGCTGTTGTGGACCGGCGAGTTCCGCCGCATCCTGCTGCTTGCGGCCTGCCTGACCCTGGCGGACTGGCTGCGCGGTCACGTGTTGACCGGGTTTCCCTGGAATTCCTTCGGCATGGGCATTTCCGGGTCCCAGGTCCTGTCGCAGACCGCGAGTCTTGTCGGACTGTACGGACTGACCTTCCTGACCGTCGCTCTTGCGTCGGCGCCGGCGCTGCTGGCGGACGTCAGGCCGTATGCCGTCCGCTTGAGAGCCGTTCTGGCCGCGGCCGGCGTTGTGTGCGCCATTGCCGCCTACGGCGCGATCCGCCTCTGGCAGCCTGCGCCACCGGCGGCGGATCTGGACATCCGCATCGTTCAGCCTTCGATCGGCCAGAAGGACAAGTGGCGTCCCGACATGCGGGACGAGATCTTTCGCACGTTTCTCGACATGACCGAGGCGCCCTTGTCCGGACAGGCGCGTGTCGGACAGCCCCGACTGGTGGTCTGGCCGGAATCGGCCGTGCCCTTTCTGCTGACGCGGGAGCCGGGTGCCCTGCTCCGGATCGGCAAGGCGCTCGGCAGCTCCGCCGAACTGGTGACCGGCGCCGTTCGGGCCGAAGCCGGCGCCGGAGATCCGGGACCGGATTACTACAACAGTGTCTATGTCATTGACGGAGGCGGCGCGGTCCGCGGCATCTACGACAAGGTCCGCCTTGTGCCCTTCGGCGAATATGTGCCGTTCAAGCCCCTGCTCGAGACACTTGGAATTACCAATCTGGCGGGACCTCTCGATGGTTTCGAGGCAGGCTACCAGCCGCGTGTGCTGACCACTTCCGGCGGGGTCGGTTTTCTACCCTTGATCTGTTACGAGGCGATCTTCCCGGGCAGGCTGTCCGGTCCTGGCGAGTCCCCGGCATTTCTCCTGAACGTGACCAACGATGCCTGGTTCGGGCGCACGCCTGGTCCTTACCAGCACTTCGCCCAGGCCCGGCTCAGGGCCATTGAAACCGGCCTGCCCATGGTTCGGGCGGCAAATACGGGCATATCCGCGATCGTTGATCCCAGGGGCGTGGTGATCGAAGAGCTTGGCGTATTCGAGAAGGGGCTCATCGACGGAAGGCTTCCACAGAGGTTAAGCAGCACCCTTTATCGGATATTGGGCGATGTGCCCGTGATTGTTGTTTCGATTATCCTTGTTGTATTTACCAGTGCCCGTCGATACAACCGCGTTTCGCGCTTAGATTGATTTTTTTGTTTGAGTTGAGTGAAGAACTTGTGATACAACCGTGAAATAGCCGATTGAAGGCTCTGCCATGTAACAGTGGTGGGTTGCAGACAAGTTCGGTCTCTTGAGGCCTGTGGGGGATTTCAGGGGAGCTTGTGAAAACGAAAACGAGCGGACTTCCACCGCCGTAGAAGAAAGAGCGACGCGAATGCCCAGTAAGAAATCTCCTAATCCAATTGACATCCACGTCGGCAGCCGGGTGCGGCTCAGGCGCATGATGCTTGGCATGAGCCAGGAAAAGCTCGGTGAGGCCCTGGGCATCACCTTCCAGCAGATTCAGAAATACGAAAAAGGCACCAACCGGATCGGCGCCAGCCGGCTGCAGCATATTGCCACCGTCCTCAAGGTGCCGGTTTCCTTCTTCTTCGAAGACGCACCGGGAACGCCTGATGAGGCCGAAGGCTTTGGAGAAACCCAGCCGACGTCCTATGTGGTCGACTTTCTTTCCTCTTCGGAAGGGCTGTCCCTCAACAAGGCATTCGTGCGTATCGAGAACCCGAAGGTCCGTCGGCGTATTGTCGATCTCGTCCGCTCCCTGGCCGGCGACGAATGACAAAATTGCCTCTCGCGCTTGACGTGGCGAGGAACTTCTAAGATTGATGCATCAGAAGCGGCGAGCTCATTCGCCGCTTCTGTTATATTCATTCCCAGAAGGACGATCGCCAATGGCACGTCAGAATTACCTGTTTACATCCGAATCCGTGTCCGAAGGACACCCGGACAAAGTCTGCGACCGCATTTCCGATGCCGTGGTGGATGCTTTCCTCAAGGAAATGCCGGAAGCACGCGTTGCCTGCGAAACGCTGGCGACGACAAACCGCATCGTGATCGCCGGCGAAACGCGTGGTCCGTCAACCATTACCAACGATTATCTTGCCCATCTTGCGCGCATGGCCATCAAGGACATCGGCTACGAGCAGGACGGCTTCCATTGGGAAAACTGCGACATCGCCGTTCACCTGCATGCCCAGTCCGCCCACATCGCCCAGGGCGTGGACGCCGGTGGCAACAAGGATGAAGGTGCCGGCGACCAGGGCATCATGTTCGGCTACGCCTGCCGCGAAACCGATGAGCTGATGCCCGCGCCGATCCTTTATGCACACAGGATCCTCCGCCTTCTGGCCGAGGCACGCAAGTCCGGCAAGGAGCCGGCGCTTGGCCCGGACGCGAAGAGCCAGGTGACCGTCCGCTACGAAAACGGCAAGCCTGTCGCCGCGACGTCGATCGTGCTGTCCACCCAGCACCTGGATCCGGCGCTCACGTCCGGCGACGTCAGGAAGATCGTCGAGCCCTACATTCGCACGGCGCTGCCAGAAGGCTGGATCACCGGGGAAACCGACTGGCACGTGAACCCGACCGGGGCCTTCGTCATCGGCGGCCCGGACGGCGATGCCGGATTGACCGGCCGCAAGATCATCGTCGACACCTATGGCGGCGCTGCGCCCCATGGCGGCGGTGCCTTCTCCGGCAAGGATCCGACCAAGGTGGACCGGTCAGCGGCCTATGCGGCGCGTTATCTCGCCAAGAATGTCGTCGCCGCGGATCTGGCTGACCGCTGCACCATTCAGTTGTCCTACGCCATTGGTGTCTCCGAACCGCTGTCGGTTTATGTCGACCTGCACGGCACCGGCCGGTGTGACGAGGCCAGGCTGGAAACGGTCCTGCGCGATGTCATGGGCCTGAGCCCGCGCGGCATCCGCCAGCACCTCAATCTCAACAAGCCGATCTACGAGCGCACCGCTGCCTACGGCCACTTCGGCCGCGAGCCGGATGCGGATGGCGGCTTCTCCTGGGAAAAGACCGATCTGGTTGATTCCCTGCGTCCGCTCGCGGGCTGAGGCGCCCTCGCGATCTGAACACTGACTTGATACGATCGCCGGCCCCGGGGCCGGCGATCTGGTTCCGGAACGATGACTGACCGCTACGAAGGTTCCTTTTACGGCCGCCGCAAGGGCAAGCCGCTGAGCCCGCACCGCGAGGCGCTGATGGACAGGGAGCTGCCCCGCCTGGGGCTGGATCTGGCCCGTCCCGCTCCGGCGCGCCTGGCCGATCTTTTCAATGCTCCAGTGGACGAGGTCTGTCTCGAAGTCGGTTTCGGTGGCGGCGAGCACCTGCTGCACCGGGCCCGCACCAGCCCGCATGTCGGCTTTATCGGCATAGAGCCTTTCGTCGGCAGCATGGCCAAGGCCGTGACCTCGGTCGTTGAAGAGGGGCTGGAAAATGTCCGGCTCTATGACGACGACGCCATCAACGTGCTCGACTGGCTGCCGCCGGCAAGCCTCGACATGGCCTATCAGCTCTACCCCGATCCCTGGCCGAAAAAGCGCCACTGGAAGCGCCGCTTCATCAACGCGCAGAACCTGTCGCGCTATGCCAGGGTGATCAGGCCCGGTTGCGAATTCCGTTTTGCCAGCGACATCGATACCTATATCGACTGGACGCTTCGCCTGTGCCGCGATCATCCCGCTTTCTGCTGGACCGCGCGGACGGCGGCCGACTGGAAAACGCCCTGGGAGGGCTGGCCGGGAACCCGCTACGAGGCCAAGGCGATCCGTGAGGGCCGTGCCGGGCGTTATCTGACATTCCAGCGGCTGTAACGGCGCGGTATTCCGGCTGAATGGATTTCTTTTTCACGGAAATAAACGTGGGCTCTTGCCTTTTTGGCCGCTTTGGCGTTATACAGCCCGTGTTTCACCTCATACGGCTTATCTGAGCAGTTGAGAGTGGGCCCGCCGGGGACCCGCTTTTTTTGGTTTAAGCATAGGCCGGAGACTGACAAGCTTGAGCAGGACTGCCCAATGTAAATCTTCGACCAGGCACATCTGACGCTCAAGATCAGCCCGCATCCATGTCGCATGACAGGACGGCGGGGCAGGTGATCGAGTTTGAAATACTGGAGCATCTTGCCCGCGCTCGAACGAGCCCGGACAAGATGCTCCAGAGCCGGAAACGGTTTTGAACAGGAGCCAAGTGTGAGCGCGCACGAACCAAGAATTGTGACGGAACAGGGGCTTGATGCCCGTGTGGCCGCCATTGTGGAGCCGGTCATCGAGGACCTCGGCTACCGCCTTGTGCGCACGAAGATCAGCGCGGCCAACGGCTGCACGCTGCAGATCATGGCTGAACGCCCCGACGGCACCATGACGGTCGAGGACTGCGAGACCATCTCCCGTGCCGTTTCCCCTGCGCTTGACGTCGACGATCCGATCAACCGGGCATACCATCTGGAAGTTTCCTCTCCGGGGATCGACAGGCCGCTGGTGCGCGCCGGTGACTTCAATCGCTGGTCCGGTCACGAGCTGAAGGTCGAGATGGCTGTTCTTCAGGACGGCCGCAAGCGCTTCCGGGGCACTCTTCTGGGAGAAGAAGACGGCATCGCGAAGATCCGCCTGGACGACGTCAAGGACGGCAACGACGACACTGTGAAGCTTCCGCTTGAAGATATCGGTGAAGCCAAGCTGGTGCTCACGGACAATTTGGTTACGGCGGCTCTCCAGGCTGAAAAGGCGGCACTGGCCGCCCGCAGCGGCACGGACGAGCTGTCGCAGGACAACAAACCCAACTGAGCAGACAGCTCGGCGGGAACAGGACGAAACGCGCCAGAAACAATCGGCATGACGGTTGGCGCAAGAGGAGTGGAATATGGCAATCAGCGCGAACCGGCTGGAACTGCTGCAAATCGCTGACGCGGTCGCACGGGAAAAATCGATCGACCGGATGATCGTCATCACCGCGATGGAAGACGCGATCCAGAAGGCGGCCCGCTCCCGCTATGGCACGGAGACGGAAGTCCGCGCCGAAATCAACCCGAAGACCGGTGAAATTCGTCTTCAGCGCCTTCTGCAGGTTGTCGAGGACGTCGAGAACATCTCCACCGAGATTGCGCTGTCCGAGGCGCTGTCCCGGAATCCCGAAGCCAGCCTCGGCGACTTCATTGCCGAGCCGCTGCCGCCGCTGGATTTCGGCCGCATCGCCGCGCAGTCCGCGAAACAGGTCATCGTGCAGAAAGTGCGCGAGGCCGAGCGCGACCGCCAGTTCGAGGAATTCAAGGATCGGGTCGGAGAAGTCATCAACGGCGTGGTCAAGCGCGCGGAATACGGCAACGTCATCGTGGATCTTGGCCGTGGTGAAGGCATCGTCCGCCGTGACGAGCTGATCCCGCGCGAGATTTTCCGCACCGGCGACCGCATCCGGGCCTTTATCTACGACGTCCGCCGCGAACAGCGCGGCCCGCAGATTTTTCTGTCGCGGACCCACCCGCAGTTCATGGCCAAGCTGTTTGCCCAGGAAGTTCCGGAAATCTACGACGGCGTGATCGAGATCAAGTCCGTGGCCCGTGATCCGGGCTCGCGCGCCAAGATCGCCGTGATCTCCAAGGACAGCTCCATCGATCCCGTCGGTGCCTGTGTCGGCATGCGCGGCAGCCGCGTTCAGGCGGTGGTCGGCGAGCTTCAGGGCGAGAAGATCGACATCATTCCGTGGAACGACGAGGCGGCGACTTTCATTGTCAACGCGCTGCAGCCGGCCGAAGTCGCCAAGGTTGTTCTCGACGAGGACGCGGAACGTATTGAAGTTGTGGTCCCCGATGACCAATTGTCTCTGGCGATCGGCCGCCGCGGTCAGAACGTGCGTCTGGCCTCGCAACTGACGGGCTGGGCCATCGACATCATGACCGAGCAGGAAGAATCCGACCGTCGCCAGAAGGAATTCCTGGAACGCTCGCAATTGTTCATGGAAGCGCTCAACGTCGACGAGATGGTCGGCCAGCTTCTGGCGACCGAAGGCTTCACCTCCGTCGAGGAAGTGGCCTATGTCGAACTCGACGAGATTTCCATGATCGAGGGTTTCGACAATGATACCGCCCTGGAGATCCAGGCGCGTGCCCGCGACTATCTCGGCGAGCTTGAAGCCAAGTTCGACGAGGAGCGTGTCGCGCTGGGTGTTTCCGACGAGCTGCGGTCGATTGACGGACTGACAACGGCTATGCTGGTCGCCCTCGGCAAGGACGATGTCAAGACCATGGAAGACCTGGCGGGCTGTGCCGCAGACGACCTGGTCGGCTGGACCGAGCGCAAGGACGGCGAGACCAAGCGGTTCGAGGGTGCGCTGTCCGGTTTCGATATTTCCAGGGCCGAAGCCGAGAACATCGTGATGTCGGCCCGTTTGGCGGCCGGCTGGGTGACCGAGGAAGAGTTGCAGGCCCAGGCGGCGGAAGGCGAGGTCGAGGTTGATGACGAAGATGTCGTTGATCTTGTCGAGGTCGCCGGGGAAGAGGCACCGGCAAACGGAGCGATCCTGAACGGATAACGGGGCAGGCAAACGCCGTCGCGAACCGCTTGCGGTCGTAAAGCGGGGCACTTGCTCCGGAAAGTCAGACTGATCAGCCTTGAGGTGGCCGTGCATTCGGTGCGGCGACAGGTTGGTCCAAAGGAGTGGCAGCGTGCCCAGGAAGAACGAACCGACCGAACGGCTGTGCGCCGTCACCCGGGAGGTTCAGCCCGTCAGTTCGCTGATCCGGTTTGTACTTGACCCCAATGGTCAGGTGGTGCCGGATCTGAAGCGGGTGCTTCCCGGACGCGGTGTTTGGGTGACGGCCACGAAAGACAGTGTGGCCGTTGCGGAAAAAGACCGGAAGAAGGTGTTCGTCAGAGGGTTTCAGAGCGAAGCCCGGGTCGAGCCCGGACTGGCCGAGCGGGTTGATGCGCTCATGGAACGATCGGCGCTTCAGGCGCTCGCCATGACACGCAAGGCCGGAGGGCTGGTCACCGGTTTTTCAAAGGTTGAAGCAGCCTTGCGGCGGGACCCCGTTGCCGGGCTGATCCACGCCTCGGATGCTGCTGAGGACGGGGTGCGGAAGCTGGCGGCGGTGGTCGCCGGCAACGAGGAACTGGCAAATGGCTGGCAAATCGTCCGTTTGTTCGAATCGGACCAATTGGATTTGGCATTGGGCCGGTCAAATGTGATACATGCTGCACTGCTTGTTGGGCAGGCGAGCGAAAACTTTCTGGCACGGGTGCGTGACCTTGAACGTTTTCGCGGCTTTTCCCAGGCACACGGCGACATAGGCAGCGTCTGAAAAGACGGTTGCGCAGGACTGAAGGCAATATGAGCGATACGAAAAATCCAGGCGACAAGACAATCAGCGTTGAGCGTGGCAAGACGCTTGGCCTCAAGCGCGGCGGTGGCGATCAGGGAACTGTTCGGCAATCGTTTTCGCATGGCCGGACGAAAGCCGTCGTCGTGGAAAAGAAGAAGCGCCGTGTCGTAACGCCGGGGCAGGACCCGAAGCCCGAGGCTCCCGCGCCGACGACACAGCGTCTTGACCGGCCGACCGAAGCTCCGCGCAGGCCGCAGGCCGCGGATCCGCAGGCCGCCAAGCAGGCGCGCCAGAACGCGTCCGGCCAGCGCCAGAAGGGCAACGGCAACGTCTTGCGGACCCTGACCAAGGAAGAGGCCGCCGCACGCGCTGTCGCCCTCAAGATGGCCAAGGAACGTGAGGTCGAGGATCGCAAGCGCCGCGAGGAAGACGAAAAGCGCCGTGCCGTCGAAGCCGCAAAACGGCAGGCTGAAGATGAGGTCCGCGCCAAGGCCGAGGCCGAGGAACGCGCCAAGCGTGAAATCGAGGAAGCTCGTGAGGCTGCCGAACAGGCCAAGGCTGCGCCTGCCGCAGTCCCGGACGCTGCCGCACCTGTACCCGCGGCAAAAACCAGAACAGTGGCCGGGCGCCAGCCGGCGCGTGCCAATGACGGCAGGCCGCCGAGCCTCGACGACATGGGCAAGCGCAATGAGCCTGCCGCCGTGCGTCCCAAGACGGAGCGCGAGGGTGGCGAGGAAGAAGATCGCGGCAACAAGGGTCTGCGCGCCGTCAAACGGCCGAAACAGGCTCCGGCTCCGGCTGCGCGGCCGCGCACCGGTGACGACCGCCGCCGCTCCAAACTGACGATTTCCGCCGCCACCGGTGGCAATGACGGTCAGCGCGCCCGTTCGCTGGCATCCATGCGCCGCCGTCAGGAGAAGGCCAAACGCGGTCAGCAGCCGGTTGTGCGCGAGAAGGTCATCCGCGAAGTCACGCTGCCGGAAGCTATCACCATTCAGGATCTCGCCAACCGCATGGCCGAACGCGCCGTCGATGTCATCAAGCTTCTGATGAAACAGGGGCAGATGCTGAAGATCAACGACGTGATCGATGCCGATACCGCGGAACTGATCGCCGAGGAAATGGGCCACACCGTGAAGCGTGTGTCCGAAGCCGATGTGGAAGAAGGCCTGTTCACGCAGGAGGACGATCCGTCCACCCTCAAGCCGCGCCCGCCGGTCGTGACCATCATGGGTCACGTCGACCACGGCAAGACCTCGCTGCTCGACGCGATCCGCAAGTCCAAGGTGGTCACCGGCGAAGCCGGCGGGATCACCCAGCATATCGGCGCCTACCAGATCGATCAGGGCGGCAACAAGGTGTCCTTCATCGATACCCCGGGCCACGCTGCGTTCTCGCAGATGCGTGCCCGCGGCGCCAAGTCGACCGATATCGTGATCCTGGTCGTCGCTGCCGATGACGGCGTGATGCCGCAGACCAAGGAAGCGGTTGCCCATGCCAAGGCGGCCGACGTGCCGATCATCGTGGCCATCAACAAGATGGACAAGCCCGAAGCCGATCCGAGCCGGGTCCGCACGGAGCTCCTCAGTGAGGATCTCGTGGTGGAATCCATGGGCGGTGATGTTATCGACGTGGAAGTGTCCGCCAAGACCGGTGAAGGTCTCGACAAGCTTCTCGAAATGATCCTGCTGCAGGCAGAGGTTCTGGAACTCAAGGCCAATCCCGACCGCACGGCGGAAGGCATTGTCATCGAGGCCCAACTGGACCGTGGCCGCGGCCCCGTCGCCACCGTTCTGGTGCAGAAGGGCACGCTCAAGCCGGGCGACATCGTGGTTGCGGGGTCCGAATGGGGCCGCGTCCGCGCCATGCTGGACGAGAACGGCAATCAGGTGAAGGAAGCCGGCCCGGCCAAACCGGTCGAGGTTCTGGGTTTCCAGGGCACGCCGGAAGCCGGTGACATGGTCGCGGTCGTCGAGAACGATGCCCGTGCCCGTGAGATCGCCGACTATCGTCTGCGCCAGATCCGCGAGAAGGCGTCGGTGGTTGCCTCCGGTTCGCGCGGCTCGCTCGAGCAGATGATGAACCGGCTGCAGGAAACCGGCAAGAAAGAGTTTCCGCTGGTTCTCAAGGCCGACGTTCAGGGCTCCGCCGAGGCGATTGTCCATGCGCTCCATGAGCTGGGCACCGACGAAGTCGGCGCACGCATCCTGCTCTCGGGCGTTGGCGGCATCACGGAAAGCGACATCACCCTGGCGGCGGCGTCGAAGGCTCCGATCATCGGCTTCAACGTGCGCGCCAACAAGCAGGCACGCGAAGCAGCGTCCCGTGACGGGATCGAGATCCGCTACTACAACGTGATCTACGACCTGGTGGACGACATCAAGGCGGCCATGTCCGGCCTGCTGTCGCCGGAACGGCGCGAAACCTTCCTCGGCAATGCGGAGATCAAGGAGATCTTCCACATCTCCAAGGTCGGCAAGGTTGCGGGTTGTCTGGTCACCGAAGGGGTCGTGGAGCGTGGCGCCAATGTTCGCCTCATTCGCGACAACGTGGTCATCCACGAAGGCGAACTGGGCACGCTCAAGCGCTTCAAGGACGAAGTCAAGTCGGTCGAGTCCGGTCAGGAATGCGGCATGAACTTCGTCAAGTACCAGGACATGCGTGCGGGCGACATCATCGAGTGTTTCCGCGTCGAGCAGATCGCACGTACGCTCTGATCGAGACGGCGGTTCACGTCCTTCCGGTCACGAACGGCAACCGCCGCACATGACCGGAAGCCAGATAGGAGGGCGCGCGAAAGCGCGCTCTTTTTCTAATTGGACGCGCGTTTCGCGCGGCATATACGCTGGCTCCCGGATCCGCGCGCAGGCTGCGCTGCACCTGTCCGGACTGTCAGTGGTTTGAGGATAGCAAAAATGGCAAGACAACACGGACAGGACAGCCGTGGCCCGTCCCAGCGCCAGCTGCGTGTTGGCGAGACGGTGCGCAAGGAATTGTCCGATATTCTGACGCGGGGTGAATTTTCCGACCCGGATCTGGAGGGTGTCATCGTCACCATTCCGGAAGTGCGCATGACGCCGGATCTGCGGCTGGCCACATGCCTGGTCATGCCCTTGGGCGGCGTCAACGCGGAACTGGTCGAAAAGGCGCTGAACCGCAGCGCCAAATACCTGCGTGGCCAGGTCGCCCGCCGGCTGACCATGAAATACATGCCCGACCTGCGCTTCGTGCTCGACACGCGTTTTGACGACGACGACCGGATCGGATCCCTGCTGCATTCCCCGGATGTGGCACGCGATCTGAATGATGGCGACGAAGACAAAGACAAAGAAGACTAGGCTTTCGGGGACGCAAGTGCCCGAGACGGCAAACGGTGTCATTCCCGCGCAAGCGGGGACCCGGGACAATTCACACGCCGCGAGAGGGCAGCAAACTGCGCTTCTCTGCCTTCCGGCCCGGCGATGACGGAAACTGCGCCCGCGGCAACAAGCGTTGAACGACAAGCGAACTCATGGCACGTCAGAAACAGATCAAGCGTAAAAAGAACATCATCAACGGCTGGCTGGTGCTCGACAAGCCTTACGGCCTCACCTCGAACGAGGCGCTCGGCAGGATCAAGCGGATCCTGTCGCCGCAAAAGGTCGGTCATGCCGGAACGCTCGATCCGCGCGCGTCCGGTCTGCTGCCGGTCGCACTGGGTGAGGCGACCAAGACGGTGCCTTTTGTCATGGACGGCCGCAAGGTCTACCGGTTCGAGGTGACCTGGGGCGCTGAAACGAACACCGACGACACCGAGGGCGAGGTGACCGCAACATCGGACACGCGTCCGGCCCAGGACGCCATTTCAGCTGTCCTCGGCGAGTTTGTCGGAACCATCCAGCAGGTGCCGCCCAAATTCTCCGCCATCAAGATTGCGGGCGAACGGGCCTACGATCTTGCCCGAGAAGGCGAGGAAGTCGAACTGGAAGCCCGCCCGATCGACGTCCATCGGCTGGATCTTGTCGACTGCCCGGATGCCGACCGCGCCGTTTTCGAGGCCGAATGCGGCAAGGGCACCTATGTGCGCGCGATTGCCCGCGATCTCGGCCGCCGTCTTGGCACATGTGCACACGTCACCGAGCTGCGCCGCCTGCTGGTGGGGCCCTTCGGTGAGGACGATCTTGTGGGCCTGGACGAACTCCTGGAAGCTGCCGAAAGCCTGGAAGAGGGTGCGGGCATCGAGACCCTGGTCGAGGAATTCGTCCTGCCGGTGCGCGAGGCGATGGACGATCTGATCGAGGTTCCGGTATCGCTCGACGACGCCGCGAAGATCCGCAAGGGCATGGCGGTGCTGCTGCGCGGCCGCGAGGCGCCGCTCAACACAGAGGTGGCCTTCGCCAGCCACGCCAATGTGCCGGTCGCCATCGGCTCTGTCGAAAAAGGCCGGTTCCAGCCATCGCGCGTGTTCAATCTGTAAGACCGGAGTGCCTGGATCCGGCGCGGCCTGAACGCCGCCGAAGCCTGCCCCTGATCAAAGGTTTTCCCGGACCCATTTCGTGGTGCCCGGGGCCAGGCCCTTGAATTTTGGCGCGTCGGCCAGCGGCGCGACCAGCAAGGGGTCTCCGTCGGGCAATTGCCATTTGATCCGGTGATAGACCTTCGATCTTGACAGGCCGGTCACGACGAGCGCCAGGGAGGGCGACAGCCAGGAAAATTGCGGGCTTTCGAGCACGCTCAGTTCCACCCCGTCCGGGGACGTCTTCCTTCCGTCAAAAGCGGGCAGAACGATCAGATAGGCGCTGTTGCTCATGTGTCTCCGGACTGTCTGCCGCGGGGTGTTGCCCGGGATCGCCCGAAATTCGGCGGTGGGCGCCGGGCGCACCGGCAGCCGTCTTTCCAGGCCCTGTTCCTCAAACGTGCAGCGGCCCTGATGGTTCCTTCACGGAAACCCGGCGCGCGCGCCGCGCCCATGCCGCCGGCGGCCTTGACTGACGCCGGAATGGACGGTGTCCGCGCCCATACGGCCTGATTGACAAAAGGGCGGGCCGCATCCAGTTTTCTCTTTTCGAGGCGTTCCCCAGGGCGTTCCTTGAGGCGGCTCCCGAACAGGAAAGACAGCAATCTTGTCCAGAAACTCCGGCCCCGATGGCCGCAACGTGCTGTTCGAACCGCTGCAGTTGCCCTGTGGTGCGGTGCTCAAGAACCGGATCGCGAAATCGGCCATGTCGGATTCCCTGGGGGATGGAACCGGCCACCCGACGCAAGCGCAGTGCCGGCTGTACCGACGCTGGGCGGAAGGGGGGCAGGCGCTCGCGATTGTCGGCGAAGTTCAGTGCGGACCGGGCTTTGCGGAGAAGCCCGGCAACCTTGTGCTCGACGGCGCTTCCGACCTCGACCGGTTCCGGGATCTCGCACGCAGCGGCGCTGCGAACGGCGCCCTGCTCTGGCTCCAGCTCGGCCATGCGGGCGCGATGGCCTATCCGCCGACAAGCAGTCCCAGGGGGCCGAGTGCGCTTGACCTGCCCGGTCTGACCTGCGCCGCTCTGACCTTGGACGAGATCCGCGCAGTGCCGCTCGCGTTCGCGCGGACGGCGCTTCTGGCGAAACAGTCCGGTTTCGGCGGTGTCCAGATCCACGCGGCGCACGGGTTTCTGATCAGCCAGTTCCTGTCGCCCTTGTTCAATCGCCGCAAGGATGCCTATGGCGGCCCCGTCGAAAACCGCATGCGTCTTTTGCTGGAGGTCATCGATGCGGTTCGCGAGGCGGTCGGAGCGGCGTTTCCCGTTGCCGTAAAGCTCAATTCGAGCGACCAGCTCGAAGGCGGTTTGAACGGCGACGACGCGCTTGAAATATTGGCTGCGCTGGACAAGACGAGCATCGACCTGATTGACCTCAGCGGAGGAACTTACTTTCCGGGGGCCAAGTCCGCTTCCGACAGCGACGGCAAGGGGCCTTACTTCATCGACTTCGCGAGACGCGCGCGTGGTGTCACGAGCAAGCCGCTCATGGTGACCGGGGGCTTCAAGACCCTGGCCCAGGCGGTGACGGCCGTTGCCTCCGGGCACGCCGACGTGGTTGGCCTCGCCCGCCTGCTGGCGCTCGAGCCGGCGCTGGCCGGGCTGTGGCACGCCGGCCGCGCTGCTGAGCCGGTTTTCCCGAGGTTCACCGATCCGCCGGAGGGCGGCATAACCGCATGGTACACGATGCGGTTGACCCAGATCGGGGAAGACCGGGAAACGCCGGAATACGGCGATCTGGAGCCTGCTGTGGCCGCCTACGCGGCCAGGGACCGGGAGCGCACGGCGACCTGGCTGCGCCATTTTGCCGGTCCTGGCTGAAACCGGCTGAAACCGGCAGCCCTGCGTCCCGGGACCAACTGAGGGTCGCTTAAAGAAACCACTGGCTTTTTGGGGCATATTCCGCCATATATCGCCGCCATTGGGCACTCAGGTCCAATACGTCCATGGGAATCCTTTGCTGAACGACATCTCGGCTCTGGAAACTCGTGGATCAGGCCGGTTCCCGGCAGTTCAACGCGTCCGGTCAACGGACCGCAACTCTTCGAAAGGAAAGAGCGATGTCGATTACAACAGAGCGCAAAGCCGAGCTCATGAAAGAATACGCCATCAAGGAAGGCGACACCGGGTCTCCCGAAGTCCAGGTCGCCATCCTCACCGAGCGGATCAACAATCTGACCAGCCACTTCAAGTCCCACGGCAAGGACAATCATTCCCGCCGCGGTCTCCTGAAGATGGTTGCGCAGCGCCGGTCCCTTCTGGACTACGCGCGCGGCAAGAGCGAACAGCGTTACAAGACCCTCATCGAGCGTCTTGGCATTCGCCGCTAACAACCGAAAATCGAAAACGCGGCGGGTAGAGTGCCCGCCGCGTTTTTTTTCAACTGCGTTTCCATTTCAAGACAAACGCACTATAGACATCTCGTGACACGTCATGGGGCAGGATTGCCGGCTTCTTTCCGCAGATATTTCGAAAGCAGCCCGTTGTCTTGCCCGTGACCTGTCCGCCGGTAACCGGCCCATCCGGGGCCGACCGGGAATGTGCCCGATAGCCGTGCTGTACCGTAAGCAGCCGGATCGGGTGAAGCTTTAAGGACAGATGATGTTTGACATTCATCGTGTGGAAGTCGAGTGGGGCGGACGTCCGCTTATTCTCGAAACGGGCAAGGTTGCCCGTCAGGCCGATGGCGCCGTCATGGCGACCTACGGCGAAACCAAGGTGCTGGCGACAGTCGTGTCGGCCAAGCAGCCGAAGCCGGGCCAGGACTTTTTCCCGCTCACAGTGAACTACCAGGAAAAGGCCTTTGCGGCCGGCAAGATCCCCGGTGGCTTCTTCAAGCGCGAAGGCCGTCCGTCCGAGCATGAGACGCTGACGTCCCGCCTGATCGACCGCCCGATCCGCCCGCTGTTCGCGGACGGCTACAAGAACGACACCCAGATCGTCATCACCGTGCTGTCTCACGACCTTGAGAACGCACCCGACATTCTGGCCCTGGTGGCTTCCTCTGCCGCGCTGACCCTTTCCGGTGTTCCGTTCATGGGCCCGATCGGCGGCGCGCGGGTCGGTTATATCGACGGCGAATACGTCCTGAACCCGCTCGTGGACGACATGCCGGAAAGCGCTCTGGACCTGATCGTTGCCGGCACCGGCGACGCGGTCCTGATGGTGGAATCGGAAGCCAGGGAGCTTGACGAAGACATCATGCTCGGCGCCGTGATGTTTGGTCACAAGGGCTTCCAGCCGGTGATCGACGCGATCATCAAGCTGGCCGAAACCGCTGCCAAGGAGCCGCGCGAACTGGTCCTTCCGGATCATTCCGAGCTGTTCGGCAAGGTCAAGTCCCTGGCTGCCGACGATCTCGTGGCTGCCTACAAGATCACGTCCAAGACCGAGCGCAAGAACGCGATCGATGCCGCCAAGGCAAAGGTCGTCGAGGCTCTGATCACCAACGCCGCTGAAGGCGAGGCAGTCGAGGCGAATGTGCTCGGCGATCAGTTCAAGAAAGTCGAAGCTGAAATCGTGCGCGGCGGCATTCTCGATACCAAGACGCGTATCGATGGCCGTGACCTGTCCACCGTTCGTGCGATTTCCTCCGAAGTCGGCATCTTGCCGCGCGCACACGGCTCCGCTCTGTTCACGCGCGGTGAGACCCAGGGCCTCGTCGTTGCCACGCTCGGAACCGGTGAAGACGAGCAGTTCGTCGATCTCCTGGAAGGCACCGTGAAGTCGCACTTCATGCTGCACTACAACTTCCCGCCCTATTCCGTGGGTGAGACCGGCCGCATGGGCTCCCCGGGACGCCGCGAAATCGGCCACGGCAAGCTCGCATGGCGCGCTGTCCATCCGATGCTGCCGCCGCATCACGAATTTCCGTACACCCTGCGTGTGGTCTCCGAAATCACCGAATCCAACGGTTCGTCCTCCATGGCGAGTGTCTGCGGCACCTCTCTGGCGCTGATGGATGCGGGCGTGCCGCTGAAGGCTCCGGTCGCGGGTATCGCGATGGGCCTGATCAAGGACGGCGACCGGTATGCTGTCCTGTCCGACATTCTCGGCGACGAGGATCACCTCGGCGACATGGACTTCAAGGTGGCTGGTTCCGAAAACGGCATCACCTCCCTGCAGATGGACATCAAGATCGATGGCATCACCGAAGAGATCATGAAGATCGCTCTGGGGCAGGCAAAAGACGGCCGCATCCACATCCTGGCTGAAATGGCCAAGGCCCTGACCGAAGCCCGTGCCGAACTCGGCGAACATGCGCCGCGCATCGAAGTGATGAAGATCCCGGTCGACAAGATCCGGGAAGTCATCGGCTCCGGCGGCAAGGTCATTCGCGAAATCGTCGAAAAGACCGGCGCCAAGGTCAATATCGAAGACGACGGCACCGTCAAGATCGCCTCTTCCGACGGCAAGGCCATCAAGGCAGCGGTCAACTGGATCAACTCCATCGCCGCAGAGCCGGAAGTGGGCGTGATCTACGAAGGCACCGTGGTCAAATGCGTCGATTTCGGCGCGTTCGTGAACTTCTTCGGCGCCAAGGACGGACTGGTGCACATCTCGCAGCTGGCTCCCAACAAGGTCGCCAAGGTCACTGACGTGATCAAGGAAGGCGACAAGGTCTGGGTCAAGCTGATGGGCTTCGATGAACGCGGCAAGGTACGCCTGTCCATGAAAGTGGTGGACCAGGAGACCGGCAAGGAATTCGACAAGAGCGAAGGCGCTGACTAAGCCTCTTCTTCTGAACAGCATTGGAACCGGGGGCCGCATGGCCCCCGTTTTCGTTTTAGATCCGGTGGTCGTTCCTCGGCGCCGGTCAGCCGGCTTCGGCGACAACCGCGCCCGGACCGTTCATGCCCGCCAGATACCGCCTGAAGTCGGCGCCGGACATGGGCCGCGCGAGACTATACCCCTGGATCAGGGAACAGCCCATGGCGTGGATCAGGTCGCATTGCTCTCGGGTCTCGGCGCCCTCGCAGACCACGTCGATGCCAAGGGAGCCGGCCATCGAGATGATGGCCTGAACCATGGCCTGGCCGTCCCGGTCCTTTTCAAGGCCCATTATGAAGGACCGGTCGATCTTCAGCCTGTCGATGGGCAGGCGCTTCAGATAGCTGAGCGACGAATACCCCGTTCCGAAATCATCGAGTGACATCTTCACGCCAAGGGAGCTGACCGCATCGAGGATTGTTGCGGGATTGAGGCGTTGGTCGTCGAACATCACGCTCTCGGTGACTTCAAGCTGCAAGCTGGCCGGATCTATCTCGGTCTCCCGGAGAATGTCCTCCAGCAGGCTGAGAAAGCCCGTGTCCCGGCACTGGCGCGGCGATATGTTCACGCTTATGCCGTCCAGTTTCAATCCGTCGCGGTTGCACGACTGGAAGAAGGCACAGGCTTCGCGCAGCACCCACTCGCCAAGCGGGACGATCAGGCCGCATTCCTCGGAGACCTTGATGAATTCGGTCGGTGGCACGGTTCCAAGGGCCGGATCGGTCCAGCGTGCCAGTGTTTCGCAACTGACAACGCGGTTCTTCGCATAATCGACGATCGGCTGGAAATTCAGATGCAGTTCACGCTTGTCGATGGCTTGCCGAAGGGCGAATTCCATCTGGCCCCTGCGTGCGGTCTGAGCGTTCATGCGGGCTGCGAAGAAGCGGTACGTGGAGCCACTGTCGGTCTTCGCCTGGAACATGCTCCGGTCGGCCTGCAGCAACAGGCTCTCGACGTCGTCGCCATCGTTGGGGGACAGCGTGATACCCAGGCTTCCTGCCATGATGATCTGCGCGCCGTTGTCCAGATCGATGGGGTCGCTGACACTGGCCAGGATTTCGCGCGCAACCCGTTCGATTTGCCAGCGGTCTTCCGGGTTCGACAGGATGATCGCGAACTCGTCACCGCCCATGCGGGCAACGGTATGGTCGGGACCCACCGCGCTGGTCAGCCTGGCGGCGATGGTCTCGATCACATGGTCGCCGGCCGACGGCCCATAGGAATCGTTGACGGTCTTGAAGCGGTCCAGGTCCAGCATCATCAGCGCGGTCAGTCCGCCCTGATGCTTGCTCCGCTGCACCGCCTGGCGCAGCCGGTCGATCAGCAGGCGCCGGTTCGGCAGACCGGTGAGCGCATCGATGTTGGTGTTGACGGCGACCAGGTTCTCCTGGCGCTTGCGCTCGCTGATATCGGTGATCGTGGCGTAAAAGGCCGGCTCGCCACGCCATTCCATGACACGAACGTGCTGTTCGAGCCAGACGGTCCGCTGGTCCTTCGTGAACCCCTTGACCTCGTAGACGCGCCCGGCGGTGCCGCTGTCGCTCAGGTCGTAATAGCTGCTCAGGCGGTCGCGTTCCTCCGGCGCGTAGATCACGAGGCTCGGCAGGTCCACGAGTTGCTTGGGATCGCCGCTTTCGTAGCCCAGCATCACCAGCAAGGCGTCATTGACATAAAGGATCCGGTGATTGGCCTGCACAAGCACACCGTGAAGCGACCCGTCGATCAGATCCTTGAACCGGGCGTCCCGGTCGCGCGCCGTTTCAAAGGCTGTCTCTAACATGCGGGCCAGGGCGTTGAATTCCGTGATCAGTCCCGGGGCCGGAGGGGTGACTTCACGGTCCTGCCTGAGGCTCATGGCGTAGTTGAGCAGGCTGCCGAGGCCTGCCCCCGTGATCCGGTTCACCAGAAGCGCCGCGCCGAGCGCCAGAAGGGCCGTGTAAAGCAGGAACGGGCCGAACAGCCGCGTATAGGTCTCCTCGACCTTCTGCAGTGTGTCGATCGGTTGCTTGATGACCGCTGACAGCATGAGGCCGTCGAGGCTCAGCATCAACGGGGCCTGGATGTAAAGGTGATCCTCCCTGAGCATGTAATTGACATCCGCGGTGGCGCCCTTGAGCGTTTCGGGAAGCCGCTCCGTGGTCAGGTCGCCGAGACCGGCGACGATCTCCTTGCCATGATAAAAGGCCAGGTCGTCAACCTTCAGGATCTTCGCGACGACACCGGGCAGCGTATAGGAATCGGTGACCGTGGTGCCGCCGAAAATCTTGCCGAGTTCATGGCCTGATACCGGATCCAGAATCGGTGTCGCCATCGCGGCGGTCACCTCGATCGGTTCGGAGGAGTAGTCGGCATAATTGAGCCAGATGTCCGGGGGCATGGCCGCGCGGACGCTGGCGGGCAGCTGATGGCGGATGTCGATCAGGCCCAGGCTGCCGTTGACCCAGCTTTCCTCGTCCTGCCGGTCGATCAGCAGGATGTCGAGAACCGCGCTGGTCATGCCGGTGGAGGCGCGCTCGATGATGCTTTTCGCCGCGACCTTGTCGCCCTCCACGAGGGCCCTGCGAAGGGCCGGATCGGAGGCGACCGACCGTATCTGGGTTTCAAGAAGATCGAGATGCTGGGTGAAGACGAGTCTGGCAAGGGTCGCCCTGGACTTGGCATTGCGGGCGATCTCGTATTCGGCGATCGACAGGCTGCCGAGATAGGTGATCCAGAACAGCGCGATTGCCGTGCAAATCAGTCCGATCGCGAACAGACCCATGACGAGCCGGCTGAACGGTATGGAAAAACCCGGTTTCAAGGAAGCGCTCCCGGACATTCTCTGACACGGCGCCGGCGCGAGACGAAAAAATGAGGCCCGGGATGCCAGCCGGACCGTGGCGATGCATTGCAACGCTCGGGATTTCGTACGTACAAATTATGCGCTGCAGCTGTCACGGAAGCTTTCTTGTAGTCCAGGGTTGTCGAAAACGGATCGTACTACCATAGAACTATCGCTGTGTTTCGCAAACACTAAGAATAAGAGTTTTTGCATATAGGGAAGATTTGAATATTTAACTTCGATCAGCTCGATAAAACAGTAATTTCTTGAGGTTGAGTTCTGTTTTCATGGTCTTCTAAAAGAATTTAATGAAAATTTATTGTAAAAATTGACAATGTCGAATATGGGTTTGCCTCGAAAGCGGCCGGCACAAGAGGCGTTTGCCTGCCCCCGTGAAACTGCTATACCGCTGCGGGAATTGTATGAGGGAAATGCGATGGGGCAGATGCGCTTGGTGATTGTGGGGGCGGGCGGCAGAATGGGCCGGGCCCTGACACGCGCCGTGACCGAAGCGTCTGGAGCCTGCGTTGTCGCCGCAATTGTACGCGAAGGCTCCGAACTGCTTGGCCAGGACGCCGGTGATCTGGCCGGGACCGGGACGCTGGGCGTTCCGTTGAGCGATGATCCGCTGACGGCATTCGCAGCCGCCGACGGTGTCCTGGACTTCACGACGCCTGCCGCAAGTCTCTGGTTCGCCGAACTGGCCGCGCAGGCGCGCATCGTTCATGTGATCGGAACGACCGGCTGGAGCGAGGGCGAGGATGCGCTGCTCCCGGCGGCTGCCCGTCATGCGCGGATCGTCAAGTCCGGCAACATGAGCCTGGGGGTCAATCTGCTTGCAAGCCTGGTGCGCCGCGCGGCCACCGCGCTGGATGCCGATTTCGACATCGAAGTGCTGGAAATGCATCATAAGCACAAAGTGGATGCGCCGTCCGGTACGGCGCTGCTGCTGGGCGAAGCCGCGGCCGAGGGGCGTGCCATGGATCTGGCCGCCCACTCCGTGCGTGCGCGCGATGGCATCATGGAACCGCGCAAGAGCGGCGATATCGGTTTCGCCACGTTGCGCGGCGGATCCGTCATCGGCGAGCACTCGGTGATTTTCGCCGGCGAGGGAGAGCGCATCGAGCTGACCCACCGGTCCGAGGACCGTCAGCTCTTCGCACGCGGTGCGGTGAAGGCCGCCCTGTGGGGCTTTGATCAGAAACCGGGGTTCTATTCGATGGCCGATGTCCTCGGTCTGAATTCATGACGTGGACTGTATATTTTTGAGGAGAGAGGCATGGATCGCCTTCTTGTGCTCGTCCGTCACGGACAGAGCGAATGGAATTTGAAGAACCTTTTCACAGGCTGGAAGGATCCGGGCCTGACGGAGCAGGGCGTGGCTGAGGCTCACAAGGCCGGTGAGCAGCTCAGGGACCTGAAATTGACCTTCGACCTGGCTTTCACGTCCGTTCTGTCGCGCGCGCAGAAGACGCTCGACATCATTCTGGAGGAACTCGGTCAGAGCGGTCTTGAAACCTTTAAGGACCAGGCCTTGAACGAGCGCGACTACGGCGACCTGACCGGCATGAACAAGGATGAGGCCCGCCAGCAATTTGGCGAGGACCAGGTCCATGTCTGGCGCCGCTCCTACGACGTTCCGCCGCCGGGCGGGGAGAGCCTGGAAATGACCGCCGAGCGTGTTCTGCCGTTCTACAAGGCGGAGATCCTGCCCCGGGTCCTGTCGGGCAAGCGCACGATCGTAGCCGCGCACGGCAATTCGCTGCGCGCGCTCATCATGGAACTGGAAAACCTCACACCCGAGGAGATCCTGAAACGTGAGCTGGGCACCGGAACGCCGATCATCTATCGGCTCGACGAAAACGGCGGCGTCGTCAGCATGCAGGACCTTGCGGACTGAACCGGGTGAACTGAACCGGGCGGGGCCGCATCGGATTTCATGTGAAAAAGGGGGCGGTTTCGCCCCCTTTTTTGTCAGATCTCGAAGCCGTTCTGCGACGCGAGGTTTTTCAAGGGCCTTTCAGGCCGCGCGCCGACGTGACTGATGACGCTGGCGGCGCAAAGGCAACCCAGTTCGGCCGCATCCTGCAACGCGTACCCGCGGGCCAGGCCAAACAGAAAGCCGGACGCGAACAGGTCGCCGGCCCCGGTCAGGTCGACAACATTGTCCACGTCGTTGGCCGGTACGGTGCTGGTTTCTTCGCCATTGAAGACCATGGCGCCTTCCTTGCCCAGCGTGAGTGCGGTCAGGACACCCGTTTCCCGGGCCGCCGAAACGGCGGTTTCCAGGTCTGATGTCTCGTAAAGGGCCTTGAGCTCGTGCTCATTGGCAAACAGCAGATCGACCACGCCGTCTGTGAGCAGCGACTGGAATTCGCTGCGGTAGCGGTCCACGCAGAACGAGTCCGACAGGGTGATCGCCACCTTGCGTTCGTTCGCATGAGCGATTTCGGCGGCTTTCAGGAACGCCTTTTTCGCTTCCTCCGGATCCCAAAGATAGCCTTCCATGTAGGTGACGGCGGCAGCGGCCACGACGTCCTCATCCACATCCACGGGGCTGAATTCGGTACAGGCGCCCAGATAGGTGTTCATGGTGCGCTCGCCGTCCGGCGTGATCAGGATCATCGACCGGGCGGTTGGCTTCCATTCACGCAGCCGCGGCGTGTTGAAGTAAACGCCGGTGCCGTTCATGTCGTGATAATAGGCATCTCCGAGTTCGTCTTCAGCGACCTTGCCGAAATAGGCCGGACGTCCGCCCAGCGAGGCTATGCCCGCCGCCGTGTTGCCGGCGCTTCCACCCGATATGCGGACGGTCTGTCCCATCTTGTCGAACAGGCGGACGGCTTCGTCCGTCTCGATCAGGCGCATGGAGCCCTTGATCAGGTTTTCCTGCAGCAGGAAGTCCTCTTCGACATGCGCAAAGACGTCGCATATGGCATTGCCGATGCACAGGGCGTCAAATCTCGTTTCAGTCATGAAGTCCTCTGGGGTTGCCCGTTGATACGGCGTCAGGAGAGTGGATTGGGCCGCAGGGCGCGATTGGCTTCCGGTTCCTTGATCTTGTCCCGGAAGGGGCTTGCCCGGTAGACGCCGAGCATGTTCAGTTCCGCACAGAAAAAGGCCAGTTCCTCAAGGGCAAGAGCAACAGCGGGATCCTCGGGATGACCTTCGATGTCCGCATAGAACATGGAAGCAAAAAACCGGCCTTCCAGCTGATAGGATTCCAGCTTCGTCATGTTGACCCCGTTGGTCGCGAATCCGCCGAGTGCCTTGTAGAGCGCGGCCGGAACGTTGCGGACCCGGAAGATGAACGTGGTGATGACCGGCTGGCCGTTATGCGCGGCCTCCATCTTATCGCGCGAGAGGATAACAAAGCGTGTCGTGTTGTGGGCCTCGTCCTCCACGTCCCGGCGCAGGATGTCGAGACCGTAGATCTCCGCAGCCATTTCCGGGGCGAGCGCGGCCACGGACGGGTCGTTCATCTCGGAGATCTGGCGGGCCGATCCCGCCGTGTCACCGGCCACAACGGCGGTCAGGCCGAGTTCACGAATGACCTTCCGGCACTGTCCCAGTGCATGAATATGGCTGTGAACCTTTTTCAGCCCGGCCAGCGTCGCGCCTTTCGGAGCCATCAGTTGAAAGCGGATCGGCATGAAATACTCGCCGATGATGTGCAGATTGGATTTCGGCAGCAGGTGGTGGATGTCGGCCACGCGCCCGGCGACCGAATTCTCGATCGGGATCATCGCTAGGTCGGCACTGCTCTCGGCCATGGCCGAAAAGCAGTCCTCGAAGGTCGGGCAGGGAATCGCGTCGTAGTCGGGATAGACGCTCTGGCACGCCATGTGCGAATTGGCGCCTGTCTCTCCCTGAAACACTATCTTTTTTCTATCGCTCATGGGTCTTTCAGCCTCGCGGCGGTCTTCTGTCAGGTGGTCAGGTAGGCTGCCCGGGCCCGCTCCAGGTCCTCGGGCGTGTTCACGTCCATCGGGGCGCTGTCGATGATCGAGACATCGATCCGCATGCCCGCTTCCAGGGCGCGCAGCTGCTCGAGTTTCTCGCGCGCCTCCAGCGGCGAGGGCGGCAGCCGGACGAAGTCCGCCAGGGCGCTCCGGCGATAGGCGTATATGCCGATATGCTGGTAAAGCGGCCCATCGCCGCTCGGTGCGGTCGCACGGGTGAAGTAAAGCGCGCGGTGATGGCCCCGGCCGTTCGGCGTGGTCACCGCCTTGACGAAATTCGGATCGTCCCGAAAGACCGGATCGGTGATCTCGGTCATGATCGTGCCGATAGCGACCTCCGCGATGCCGAGCGGGGTGAACGCGGCGCGAATCGCTTCCGGTGCGATCAGAGGCACATCGCCCTGCACATTCAGGATGACGTCATGGGCCGCATCGGGGTCAAGCAGGCTTGCCGCCTCGAAAATCCGGTCCGAACCGGACTCGTGGTCCGTGCGCGTCATGACGGCCCGGCCGCCATGATCCTGAACGGCCTCGAAGATGTCCCGGTTGTCGCAGGCGACCGCAACCGGGCCGATATCGGCGTTGCGGGCCTGTTCAAGAACCCGCACGATCATCGGTTTTCCGCAAATATCGGCAAGAGGCTTGCGCGGCAGGCGCGTGGCCGCCAGACGGGCCGGAATAATCACAAGTGCTGTCGTCAACAGGGTCTCCCAGGGGCCGCAGAGATGCGCCGAAGCGCAAAAAACAAGGCCCGCGTCCGTTTGTCGTATCAGATGCCCTTTTAAAGCTATGGACAGCAAGGTCAAAAAATTTGTAGGTTCCGGCAAAATTCGACAAGCTGATAGGGGTCGCGGTTTGGCTGCGGACCCGGACGCGTATGAGCCTGGAGCCGGAGAGAATGGATTCCTTCACGCTGAACAAGGCCGCCGGGGCGGTCCTGATGGTCCTTATTTTGACGATGGGTGTCGGGATTGTATCCGACATCATCTTCCATCCGACGATTCCGGGAAAGCCGGGCTATGAAATCGTCGTGGCATCCGCGGAAGATTCCACATCGGAAGTCGAGGCTGTTCCGGAAGTCGCGCCGATTTCCGAGCGCCTGATCGAGGCGGAAGCCTCCGCCGGTGAAAAGGTCGCCAAGAAATGCGCGGCCTGCCATGACTTCAGCCAGGGCGGCGCCAACAAGGTCGGCCCCGGACTTTGGGATATTGTCGGCCGCAAGCCCGGTGGACATGAAGGCTTCGGGTATTCTTCCGCGATGGTGGCTTACGGCGAAGAACATCCGGAATGGACTTTCGAGGAACTCGATCATTTCCTGCTTGCACCGAAGAAACATGTTTCGGGAACAACCATGGGTTTTGCAGGCCTGCGCAAGCCGGGCGACCGCGCCGACATGATTGCTTATCTTCGTGAGCTGTCCGACGCGCCGAAGCCGCTTCCGGCGGAGTAAGTCTCCGCCACCTGGCAATGGCATGCTGAATTGTTTGAAAGCCGGGTTCCCAACCCGGCTTTTTTATTTGAATTAGATCGAATATTAATAAATCTTACGCAACGTCGCCTTGAAGCGACCGGCAGGGCCGGGCAAGGACCGCATGGGCATACATTTGACGCGAAATATATTCTCAGGGTCGAACGGAACGTGGATCGCGGCGGCCGTCGCCGCGGTGTGCTTTCTCGCGGGCATAACCGTGACGGCCCATGTCGGTCAGCTGGTCCGCAGTGAAATGGTGTCCCTGCACAAGCAGCAGGCTGTTGCGAGCCTGTCGGAAGCGCGTGCCCGGCTGGAAGGCGAAATCAACCGCACGGTTGCTCATGGTCTTGGCATCAGGGCCTATGTGGCGCAATTCGTCGATAAATCCTTCGACATGGATGACTATAGCCAGATCGCGGTCGACCTGATCGAGGAAAATCCGTCCATACGCTCCGTCGGACTTGCGCCCAACAACATTCTTCGTGCCGTGTTTCCGTTAGAGCCGAACCAGTCGGCCATCGGTCTGAACTACCGGCTGAACACCGCGCAGTGGCCGGCGATCCGCGAAGCCATGATGTCGCGCAAGGTCGTCATCGCCGGACCGCTGGAACTGGTTCAGGGCGGTTCGGCCCTGCTGATCCGAATTCCGGTGTTCCCATCGTCCTACCCGGGTCAGGCCATGGGAGAGCGCAGCTACTGGGGGGTTGCCACGCTCGTCCTCGATCAGGCGGAATTGATGGCGCAGTCGGGGATCGGGGATGTTGTCAGCGGAATCCGGATCGGCGTTGTCAACAAGGCGACCGTCGACAGCAGCAAGATGGTTTTCGGCAGCCCGTCACTGTTCGAAAAGGACCATGTGTCCTTGCCGCTTCATCTGCCCGGCGGGCTGGAGTGGAACCTGATCGGGTATCCGGAAACCGGCTGGTCGAGCGCAGGCAACAAGATCTGGATCACCCAGCTGGTCGGCAGCCTGATCTCGCTCGTGTTCGGGTCTATGGCCTTTCTCCTGATCAGCGAGGTCTACAAGGTCCGGTCCATGGCGCTGCATGACCCGCTCACGGGCCTGGCGAACCGCCGCCTGCTGGAAGACCGCATGCATCAGCTCGCCGCCATGTGTGAGCGTACCGGGGCCGGTTTCGAGATCTTTTATGTGGACCTGGACGCCTTCAAGCCGGTCAACGACAATTACGGCCATGCTGTCGGCGATCAGCTTCTCATCGAAATCGGTCATCGGCTGCACAGCCAGGTCCGCCAGACCGATACGGTCGCTCGGGTCGGCGGGGACGAATTCATCGTGCTGACGCCGGGCAACATGCGCCGCCAGGAGAAGGATGCGTTTTTCAGCCGCCTCGAAGAGCGGGTCGCGCAGGTCTTCGAATATTCGGGTGCGCGCATCGACGTGATGGCCAGCATCGGCTCGGCAAGCTATCCGGGGGACGCGGCAACCGTGGATGACCTGCTTCGGGTGGCCGACGGCCGGATGTACGCGCAGAAGGCAAAATCCAAGCGGGATTTGCGGGAACTTCCCGGCAAGGGTCTTCCCCAGACGGGTTAAATTTCTGTCATCAAGGCAAGCAGCGCGTGACGCCGGGCGAGCTGGTCCCTAGACTGACCCTCAAGATCTCCTGTTTTGGGATCGGGATCAGACAAGGGACGGAGAAGCCGATGGTGTTCACGTGGCGTGCAATAAAACGGACCGCCGCCGGGTTTGTACTCGCAAGCGGTGTGGCGATCTGCGGAATCGGGCAGGGGACGGCGGCCGCCGACGAACCCGAGTGGCAGCACGCCACCGCATTCAACGGAACACCCAAATACGGACCCGACGCCCAAGTGTTCGACTATGTCAACCCGCAGGCGCCGAAGGGCGGCAGCGTCCGGCTGGCAGCCAGCGGCGGTTTCGACACGTTCAACATGCTGGCGCAAAAGGGCAACATCGCCCCGGGCATCCTCAATATCTATGAAAGCCTGATGGAGCCGTCGCTGGACGAGGAGGACATCAGCGCGCAATACGGCCTCCTGGCCGATGCCGTGCGTTTTCCCGATGACTATTCCTGGGTCGAGTACCGGCTGAACCCGCAGGCCCGGTGGCACGATGGGGTTCCTGTCTCGGCCGAAGACGTGGTCTGGTCGTTCGAAAAGGCAATCGAGCTCGATCCCAAGCGGAAGTTCTATTTCCAGAATGTCGAGAAGACTGAAATCGTCGATACGCACACGATCCGCTTCGATTTCGACGTGAGCGGCAACAGGGAGCTGCCCAAGATCATGGGCCAGCTCACCATTCTGCCGAAGCACTGGTGGAAAGGAACCAGCGCCAAGGGGGAGCCGCGCGATATCTCCCGCACCACCCTGGAGCCGCCGCTGGGCTCCGGGCCGTACCGGATCCGGGACTTTTCGCCCAATCGGCAGGTCATCTACGAGCGGGTCGAGGACTATTGGGGCAAGGACCTGCCCATCCGGGTGGGCACCCACAATTTCGACGAGATCCGCTACATTTCGTTTCTGGACTTCGCCGTCCAGTTCGAGGCCTTCAAGGGCGATCAGTACGATTTCCACGTCGAACGCAGTTCGAGCCAATGGGCCAAGCGCTACGACTTCCCGGCCGTCAGGGACGGCCGCGTCGTCAAGGAGATCTTCCCGGACAGGTCGAGCGGTGTCATGCAGGGGTTTTTCCTGAACCTGCGCCGGGAGAAATTCCGGGATCCGGAGGTCCGGCAGGCGCTTAACTACGTCTATGATTTCGAAACCACCAACGAAATCGTTTCGGCCAATCTGCTCAAGCGGGTCAATTCCTACTTCGCCGGAACCGAGCTTGCTTCCTCGGGGCTGCCGGAGGGCAAGGAACTGGAAATTCTCGAGGAGGTCCGGGACCAGGTGCCGCCGGAGGTCTTTACAGAGGAATTCAAAAATCCCGTCGGTGGCAACCCGCGGAACGTGCGCGCCAATCTGCGCGAGGCGGTCACCCTCCTGCGCAAGGCCGGATTCGAGCTCAAGGATCGCAAGATGATCGATCCTGCGACCGGCGAGCAGCTCAGCATCGAGTTTCTCTACAGCGACAAGGGCAGCGAACGCACGCTGCTGCCCTATGCGAAGAACCTGGAAAGCATCGGCATCGATCCGGTGCTGCGCCTGGTCGACACGTCGCAGTTCATCAACCGCGTCCGCAATCGGGATTTCGACACCGTGGTTCTGGCGATCGGCCAGTCCCTGTCGCCGGGCAACGAGCAACGCGAATACTGGGGGTCTGCAGCGGCCGACAACGAAAGCTCTGCCAACTACGCTGGTATCAAGAACCCCGCGATCGATCATTTGATCGACAAGGTCATCTTCGCCGAAGACCGGGAAACCCTGATCGCGGCGACGCGCGCGCTCGACCGGGTGCTCTTGTGGAACCACTATGTGGTGCCGCAGTTCTATTCCGACGAGACCCGTACAGCCCGCTGGAACCGGTTTGGCCATCCGGAAAAAATGCCGGAATACAGCACCGGTTTTCCCGAGATCTGGTGGTATGACGAGGCACTGGCGGCCAGGACGGAGGCTGCAAGATGAGCGGGGCGGCCTCTTTCACGCGCAGGCGCCTCATGCACCTGACGGGTGTTGCTGCCCTCGCCGGGCTGGCGCCTTGGCCCGTTCGCCCGGCCTTTTCGGCGGCGAATGCCGCCGGTCAGGGCCCCCGGCACGGCCTGTCCGTCTTCGGGGACCTGAAATACGGACCCGGTTTTACCCATTTCGACTTCGTCAACCCGGATGCCCCCAAGGGCGGCACATTCTCCTTTCAGGCACCCTACTGGTATTTCAACCAGAACACCCAGACCTACAACACCTTCAATTCCTTCATCCTGAAAGGTGACGCACCACCGCGCATGCAGCTGTGTTTCGACACGCTGATGGTGCGCGCCTGGGATGAGCCGGACGCCGTCTACGGCCTGGTCGCCGAGACGGTCGACGTGTCGGCGGACGCCAACACCTTCACCTTTCGCCTGAGGCCCGAGGCCCGCTTTCACGACGGCTCGAAACTGACGGCCGAGGATGCCGCCTTTTCGATCTTGCTTGCGAAAACCGACGGGCATCCCTTGCTCAGCCAGCCGCTGCGCGCGCTTCAGGGGGTGGAGGCTGTCGACGAACTGACACTGGTCCTGCGCTTCGACGGCACCCAGGCCCGCCAGTTGCCGCTCGAAGTCGCCTCCGACTACCCGATCTTCTCCAAGCGCTACTACACGGCTTACGACTTCAAGCAGTCGACGCTGACGCCGCCCCTGTCGTCCGGTCCCTACAAGGTCGGCAAACATGCCGTCGGACGCTTCGTCGAATACCACCGTGTCGAGAACTATTGGGCCAACGACCTGCCCGTGGTCGCCGGCCGGTTCAATTTTTCAACCATCCGGCTTGAATTCTTTCGGGAACGGCAGGTCGCGTTCGAGGCGTTCAAGAAGGGCGATGTGTTCTACCGCGAGGAGTTTTCTTCCAAGAACTGGGCCACGGAATACAATTTCCCGTCCCTTCAGGACGGCCGGGTCGTGCGCAGGGAGTTTCCGGACGGCCGGCCTTCCGGCGCCCAGGGCTGGTTCTTCAACACCCGCCGCAAGAAATTCACCGATCCGAAGGTGCGTCAGGCGCTCGGGTATGCCTTCGACTTCGAATGGTCCAACCAGAACCTGTTTTACGGCCTCTATGACCGGATCCATTCTTTCTTTGAGAATTCCGACATGAAGGCCTCGGGTCCGCCCGCGCCGGACGAACTGGCGCTGCTGGAGCCGTTCCGCGATCAGCTTCCCGAGGCTGTTTTCGGTGACGCCATTGCCCCGCCGGTCAGCGACGGAAGCGGTCTCGACCGGTCCATGCTGCGCAAGGCAAGCGAACTTCTGGAGGAGGCCGGCTACCGCAGACAGGGCAGCGATCTGATCGGGCCGGATGGCGAACCGATGACGATCGAGTTCCTGAACAACACCACCGCTTTCGAGCGGATCACCAATCCGATGATCCGGAACCTGGAAAGGCTGGGCATCAAGGCAAGCCTGCGCATCGTCGATCCGGCGCAATACCAGTCACGCATGAACGACTTCGATTTCGATGTCGCCAGCCAACGGGTGTCGAGCTCGCCGACCCTGTCCGACACCATCCGCGAATTGTGGGGTGCACGGGCGGCCGATGTCCCGGGAACCTACAATATCGCCGGAATCAAGGATCCTGTGATCGACGCCCTGATGGACGTGGTCATCGCGGCGCAATCGCGCGCGCAAATGAACACCGCGGCCCGGGCGCTGGATCGGGTTCTCAGGGCCGGGTATTACTGGATCCCGCAGTGGTACAAGAACGTCCACACGGTCGCCATGTGGGACGTCTACGGGTACCCGCAGGACCCGCCGCGCTATTTCTTCCCCATCGAGGAACTCTGGTGGATAGAGCAGGAAAAGGCGGAAAAACTGGGAAAAGGCCGTTAGGGTCAGGTCAGTCGTGACAGCATGGGCCCGTTTCAGAAGGCCGATTCACAAAGGGAATGCACCAGCTCCATGGGCGCTTATATTCTTCGCCGATTGCTGCTGATGATTCCGACACTCGTCGGGATCATGGCCATAAACTTCTTCATCATCCAGTTCGCACCGGGCGGCCCGGTCGAGCGGGTCATCGCGCAGCTTCAGGGAACGGACGTGTCCGCCACGTCGCGGATCAGTGGTGGCGGCGGCGACATGATCGGTGCCGGCAACGATGCCTCGGGCGGCAGCGGTGCCGCCTCTTCCGACAGCGCCTCGTCCAAATACCGCGGCGCGCAGGGTCTCGATCCGGAATTCATCAAGGAACTGGAAGCCCAGTTCGGCTTTGACAAACCGCCGCTGGAGCGGTTCCTCGAAATGCTCTGGAACTACGCCCGCTTCGATTTCGGCGAAAGCTACTTCCGCGACATCAAGATCATGGATCTGATCGCCGAGAAGCTGCCGGTGTCGATCTCGCTCGGTCTCTGGATGACCTTGATTTCCTATGCGATTTCCATCCCGCTCGGCATCCGCAAGGCAGTGAGTGACGGCTCCCGCTTCGATGTCTGGACGTCCGGCATCATCGTGGTGGCCTACGCCATTCCGGGTTTTCTCTTTGCCGTCATTCTGATCGTGCTCTTCGCCGGCGGGTCGTTTTGGGACCTGTTCCCCTTGCGCGGACTGGTCTCGGACAATTGGGAAGAATTGTCCTGGCCGGCCCGGATCGCGGATTATTTCTGGCACCTTGCTCTGCCCCTGACCGCGATGGCGCTGTCGGCCTTCGCCACCACGACACTCCTGACCAAGAATTCCTTCCTTGACGAGATCCGCAAGCAATATGTGGTGACGGCCCGCGCGAAAGGGCTGTCGGAACGCCAGGTGCTCTACGGCCACGTGTTCCGCAATGCGATGCTGATCGTGGTGGCAGGATTTCCGGGAGCCTTCATTTCGTCCTTCTTCGCCGGTGCGCTCCTGATCGAGACCATCTTCTCCCTCGACGGGCTCGGCCTGCTCGGCTTTGAATCCGTGATCAACCGGGACTACGCCGTGGTGTTTGCGACGCTCTACATCTTCTCGCTGATGGGCCTTCTGGTGAACCTCGTGTCAGACCTCACCTACACCTGGATCGATCCGCGGATCGATTTCGAAAGCCGGGAGGTCTGACCATGGACACGCGTATCAACAAGAACATGGAAAGCGCCGGCTACGACGTGCTCAACCCGATGCCGGAGGAAACCGCACCGCCGCCGAAAAGGATGCGCCTGTCGCCGATCAACCAGCGGCGCCTGTCCAACTTCAAGGCCAACAGGCGCGGGCTCTGGTCCCTGTGGATCTTCCTGGTGCTGTTCACTATTGCGATGCTGGCGGAGTTCTTCACCAACGATCGCCCGATTATCGTCTCCTACAAGGGAGAATTGCTGGCCCCGGTCTTCGTCGACTATCCGGAAGAAAAATTCGGCGGATTTCTCGCTGTGACCGACTATCGCGACCCGTTCATCCAGGAGGAAATCGCCGCCAATGGCTGGATGCTGTGGCCGCCGGTCCGCTATTCCTACCGGTCCGTGAACCATGACATTCCGGTGCCCGCTCCTGCGCCGCCCTCCTGGACCATGAACGAGCAGGAGCGCTGCTCGCGCTATCCGCTGGGCGCCGAGGATCCCAATTGTGTCATGGGCAACTGGAACTGGTTCGGCACCGACGACCAGGGCCGGGATGTGCTGGCCCGGCTGGTCTATGGCTTCCGCATTTCCGTTCTCTTCGGCCTGGCGCTGACCCTGGCCTCCTCGGCGATCGGCATCGCGGCCGGCGCGGTTCAGGGCTACTATGGCGGCTGGACCGATCTTCTGTTCCAGCGCTTCATCGAGGTCTGGACAGCCATTCCGACGCTCTATCTGATCCTGATCGTGTCCTCGTTCCTGGTGCCGGGATTCTGGACACTGTTCACGATCCTGCTGGCCTTTTCCTGGGTGGCGCTGGTGGGCGTGGTGCGTGCGGAATTCCTGCGCGGCCGCAACTTCGAATACATTTCCGCCGCCCGGGCGCTGGGCGTGTCCAATCCAGTGATCATGTGGCGGCATCTCCTGCCCAACGCCATGGTGGCGACGCTGACCTTCATGCCGTTCATCCTGAACGGTTCGATCTCAACCCTGACGGCGCTCGACTTCCTCGGCTTCGGCCTGCCTCCGGGCTCCGCCTCGCTCGGCGAATTGCTGGCCCAGGGCAAGAACAATCTCCAGGCGCCCTGGCTCGGCATCACCGGCTTCATCGTCATCTCCCTGATGCTGAGCCTCCTGATCTTCATCGGCGAGGCCGTCCGCGACGCCTTCGATCCGCGCAAGAGCTTTCTGTGATAGATTTTGAAGATCAGGCACGGAGGCGGCCATGAACAGGATTGTCAGGAAGCATTTCCCGGTCGACAAGCTGCCCGTCGAACTGCGGGAAGGCTTGCCGGAGGGCGTTGAAGTCACGGTGACACTGGAGACCGAGCCAAGAGCGAGGGCGGCATTCGACAGGGTGAAGTTCCGGGAGGGCCTGGATCGTGCTCGGACCTCCTTGGGGCAGACGATTTCCCTAGAAGAGGCCACGCAGCGCATTCGGGATCTTCGTGAAGAATGGGATGACTGATGGAGCCGGTCGGTCGACTGTATCTGGACACCAATATGTTCATCCTTCTCGGAGAGGGGCAGGAGGACGATCGGTGGCGACACTTGCTCGATGTCGTGAGCGCGGCTCCTGTGACGGGAGCGCCATTTCTGTGCACGAGTCAGTTCACTTTGGCCGAATTGCTCGTCGTTCCTTTTCGGCGGAACAACGACAAGCTGGCAGAACTCTACGAGGGGTGGGTTCATCCTGAGTCACCCTGGCTTGAGGTTGCGCCTGTGGACCGGGACCTGTTGATCCATACAGCTCTGGTCCGGGAACAGTTTCCGGGCGTTAAAATGCCTGATGCCATTCACCTGGCGACAGCTTTGCTGTTGAAGGGATGCACACATATTCTCACTGCGGACAAACGGATCCCGCGAACCTCGAAAATTACGATGACGCGATGGGGCTTAAGCCAAACGTCAAAGGAACTCACGGCGATCGAGCCGTCCGTAGACAATCTGAAGTTGGTTCTGGCGCAATTGAAATGAAACAAGACACACTCCTTTCCGTCGAAGACCTGTCCGTCGCCTTCACCCAGGGCGGCCGGGAGACACTTGCCGTCGACAGGATCTCCTTCCACATCAACAAGGGCGAGACCGTTGCACTTGTGGGCGAGAGCGGCTCCGGCAAGTCGGTCACCGCGCTCTCCGTGCTGAAGCTGCTGCCCTATCCGGCCGCTTCGCATCCCTCCGGCAGGATCCTGATGGAGGGGCAGGATCTGCTGACCATCGGCGACAGTGCGATGCGCAAGGTCCGCGGCAACGATGTGTCGATGATCTTCCAGGAGCCGATGACCTCGCTCAATCCGCTGCACCCGGTGGAAAAGCAGATTTCGGAAATTCTCAGGATCCATCGCGGCATGAGCGATACCCAGGCCCGGGCACGGGTGCTGGAATTGCTCGAACAGGTCGGCATCCGCGACGCGGAATCGCGGCTCGGCTCCTATCCGCATCAGCTCTCCGGCGGCCAGCGTCAGCGGGTCATGATCGCGATGACACTGGCCAACGAGCCGGATCTCCTGATCGCGGACGAACCGACCACGGCGCTCGATGTGACCGTGCAGGCGCAGATACTGGAGCTTTTGAAGGATCTTCAAGAGCAGCAGGGCATGGCCATGCTGTTCATCACCCATGATCTGGGCATCGTGCGCAAGTTCGCCGACCGGGTCTGCGTGATGACCGAAGGCAAGATCGTCGAGCAGGGGCCGGTTGCCGATATCTTCGACCGGCCGCAACACGCCTATACGAAGCATCTCCTGGCCGCCGAACCCACGGGAGAGCCGCCCGCGACCGACACGGACAAGCCGGTCGTGGTCGAAGCGGACGATCTCAAGGTCTGGTTCCCCGTCAAGCGCGGGTTCCTGCGCCGGACGGTCGATCACATCAAGGCCGTCGACGGCATCGACGTCACGGTCCGCGAAGGACAGACCTTAGGCATCGTCGGCGAGAGCGGGTCCGGCAAGACCACGCTCGGCCTTGCGATCCTGCGCATGATTTCCTCGACGGGCCGTATCGCCTTTCATGGCAAGGACATTCAGGCGAACTCCTGGAAGGAAATGCGCCCGCTGCGTCGGGACATGCAGATTGTCTTTCAGGACCCTTATGGCGCGCTCAGCCCGCGCATGTCGGTGGCCGACATCGTCGGTGAGGGGCTGCAGGTTCATTTCCCCGGGCTGACCGCCGGGGAGCGGGACCGCAAGGTCGCCCGGGCGCTGGAGGAGGTCGGTCTCGACGCCGCCACGCGGCATCGTTATCCGCATGAATTCTCCGGCGGCCAGCGCCAGCGGATATCCATTGCCCGCGCGATGGTCCTGGAGCCGAAATTCGTCATGCTGGACGAGCCGACATCCGCGCTCGACATGAGCGTGCAGGCCCAGGTGGTGGATCTCCTGCGCGATCTTCAGAAGGCCCATGGCCTGGCTTACCTGTTCATTTCCCATGACCTGAAGGTGGTGCGGGCACTTGCCAACGAGGTCATCGTCATGCGTCAGGGCAAGGTGGTGGAATCGGGCCCGTCCGAACAGATCTTCGACGCGCCGCAGACCGACTATACCAAGGCCCTGATGGCTGCGGCGTTCCGGCTGGAAACCGCGCCGGAAGGCGTTGTGAGTGTGTGATGACGGGATCGTCCTGTAAGGGGCTCGTCCAGTAGGAGGCACGCAGCCTTGCCGGGTTTTCTTGCTCGCCGGTCTTTCTTCCTTGTCGCACCGCAGACAAGCCGGTCCGTTCCTTGCCGGCCGAAATCCTCCGTGCGTCCCGGCGGTGAGCCGGGACCCGCAAGGTCGGTGCAGCGTCTTGCAATGTCCGCGATGCTCTACATGTTTTGATACCATAATTAATGCTTGAAACATGACTATCTGTATGTCAGATATTCAAGATGAGGGATGAAGGATAGGTTCGCATGATCACTGCCGCACAGATGCGAGCTGCCCGCGCCCTTGCCGGGATCGACCAGAAGACACTCGCGGAGAAAGCCGGTGTCTCGGTGCCGACCATTCAGCGCATGGAGGCCAGCGACGGCAACGTCCGCGGCGTGATCGAGACCCTGACGAAGGTCATCGACGCGCTCAATGCCTGCGGCGTCGAGCTGGTCGGCGACAACCAGCCGAGCACGGGCGGCGGACGCGGTGTCCGGCTGATCGAGCCGGTTCCGGCCGGCGATCTGAAAAAGTGATGTGCGGACAAATCTCCCGCGACGGTGGCTGCCGGCCCTGAGGTCCGTGGTCCCGCCGCCTTGAAAAAGGCTGGACTGCGAAATGGAGGCTACTCGACAGGCACATGCGATGTCTTCGGGCGGTGAGCCGGGACGTCAGGAGTTCCGGACACCGACCTTTCTCGATCTTTTCACACCCAAGCTCGTCACCGTTTTTCGGGAGGGCTACCACTGGCCGCATTTGCAGGCCGATGCGATTGCCGGGCTGACCGTTGCCATCGTCGCCCTGCCGCTGTCGATGGCGATCGCCATCGCGTCGGGCGTTGCGCCCGAACGGGGGCTGTTTACCGCCATCATCGGCGGCTTCCTGATTTCCGCTTTCGGGGGCAGCCGGTTTCAGATCGGGGGCCCTGCCGGGGCCTTTATCGTGCTGGTCGCAGCGACCGCCCATCGCCATGGTGTCGAAGGGCTGCTGCTGGCCACCATGATGTCCGGTGTCTTCATGCTCGCGGGCGGATACCTGAGGCTCGGCACCTATATCAAGTTCATCCCCTATCCCGTGACGGTCGGGTTTACCGCCGGCATCGCGGTCATCATCTTCGCCAGTCAGCTCAAGGACCTGTTCGGGCTGACGCTGGCGGGTGCGGAACCGGGCGAATTCATCGAACGGCTGGCGGCGTTGTCTGCGGCCGCGCCGACGGTCAACGCGGCTGCGGTGACCGTGGCTGTCCTCACGATCGGCCTGATCCTGGTGCTGAAGCGGCTGCGGCCGGGCTGGCC
Source organism: Roseibium sp. AS2 (assembly GCF_038900065.1). Taxonomy (NCBI): domain Bacteria; kingdom Pseudomonadati; phylum Pseudomonadota; class Alphaproteobacteria; order Hyphomicrobiales; family Stappiaceae; genus Roseibium; species Roseibium sp. AS2. Next base: position 869,713 of record NZ_JBBMQN010000001.1, on the reverse strand, counting down.
GGGCATGTTGTTTGCCGTTACCGCGGCATCGCTGGCCGCCGCGCTGTTCGCGCTGCCGGTGGAAACCATCGGCACCCGCTTCGGCGGTATTCCCCGCAGCCTGCCGCTTCCCGCCCTGCCGCCTCTCGATGTCGGGCTGATGCTTGCAGTCCTGCCGGACGCGCTTGCCTTCGCCCTGCTGGGCTCCATCGAGTCGCTGCTGTCGGCCGTGGTCGCCGACGGTATGACGGGACGCCGCCACCGGTCCAATTGCGAACTCGTCGCGCAGGGGCTGGCCAATATCGCCTCGGCCCTGTTCGGCGGGATCTGCGCAACCGGGACGATCGCGCGCACGGCAACCAATGTGCGCGCCGGCGCCCACGGGCCGATGTCCGGCATGCTGCACGCGCTGTTCCTGCTCGGCTTCATGCTGGTGGCCGCGCCGCTGGCCAGTTACATCCCGCTGGCCGCCCTTGCGGGTGTCCTTGCGGTGGTGGCCTGGAACATGGTCGAAAAACACGCTTTCGCAGCGTTGCTGCGTTCGTCATACGGCGATGCGCTGGTCCTGCTGGTGACCTTCCTGCTGGTCGTCTTCCGCGACCTGACGGAGGGCATCGTCGTCGGCTTCGCGCTCGGCGCGGTGATCTTCATCAACAGGATGTCGAAGACGATCGCCGTGGAGGCGCATGTGCCGCCGCCGCTCGAGGATGTGCCCGACCGGATCGACGCCAGCCACCCGGCCTATCATGCCGAAGAGGCGGCCGATCCCCACACGGTGATCTACCGGATCTCCGGAGCCTTCTTCTTCGGCGCCGCCTCGACCGTCGGCTCGGTGCTGGACCGCATCGCCGACCGGCCGCGAAACTTCATTCTCGATTGTTCGGCGGTGCCGTTTCTCGATTCCACCGCCGCGAGCGTCATCGAAGGGACGGTGCGCAAGGCGCGCAGGGCCGGCGTGCGCTTTTTCATAACCGGTGCTTCGGAACAGACACGGCGCATGCTGGTCACCCACAATGTCCGACCGCCCGACGTGCGCTACAAGGCGTCCATAGACGCGGCGCTGCGGCAGTTGAAGGCGGAAGAGAGCGCGCGGGAAGAGGCAGCGGCCGTGGGATAGGCAGCCCCGCGCCGGTCACCCCACCCAGCAGGTCGCGAAAAAGCCGTTCTTTTCCTGATCCTTGCCGATGGACCGGCGGGTCTTGAAGCCGATCAGCCCGTCTGCGCCGCCGACATCATGGCCGAGGCCTTCCAGGCGCCGCTGCAGGTTGCGCACCGCGCCGCGGGTGGTTTCCTTCATCGGCTTCCATGTGCCGACGAAGGCCTTGTTGCTGCCGTAGCGGTCGGCCAGATGGCCGACGAAGAGCGCATAGGTGTCACTCTCGTTGTAGTCCTTGATCACGTAGAAATTTTCCGTGGCGATGAAGGCCGGGCCGTAGCGGCCGCCGGGCAGGAGAATGTTGCCCGGCCGGTTCAATTCATGCGCCGGAAACGGCTTGCCGCTGACGCGCGTGACGCCTTCACGCACGAAATCAGAGATCTTCTGGCGATTGTCCGGTCCCTCGCGCGTGCAGGACACGCTGTCCGGCAGGTGAACCTCGTACCCCCAGTCCCGGTCCCTGGCCCAGCCGTGCTCGGACAGGTAATGCGCGATCGAGGCCATGGTGTCGACGTCGGAGGTCCAGATGTTGCGTTTGCCGTCGCCGTCAAAATCAACGGCATATTTGAGATAGGAGGACGGCAGGAATTGCGGCTGCCCCATCGCGCCGCCCCAGGAGCTTTTCATCGCCCGCCGGGAAACGTCGCCGTTCTGCAGGATTTTCAGCGCGGCGATCACCTCGCCCTTGAAGAAATCCGGGCGCTGACCCATGAACGCCTGCGTTGCGACAACCCTGAGCGCATCATGGGGGATCTTCGCGCCGCCATAGCCGCTCTCGCGCGCCCAGATGGCCAGGATGATGCGTCCGGGCACACCGTATTGCGCTTCGATTCTGCGGATCGTTCCGGCATGTTTCTTCATCAGGCTGCGTCCGCGCGGCACCAGTGCATTGAACTGGCTGTCGCGAAAATAGCGGGCCGGTGACTTGAACTCCGCCTGAAAGTTGATCTTCGGCGGTGCGCCCTTTCCGCCTGGACCAACGAGGCCGGGCAGGGACGTATCCGGGCTGAGCCCCTTGAGTTCCCGGTCGAGCGTTGCCTGGGAAATTCCGGCCTTTCGTGCGGCCGGCGCAATCTCGGAGTTCAGGAACTGCCGGAACTGGGCATCGTATTTCCCGGCCTGTGCCGGAAGATGAAACATCATCACGGCGGCGAGTGTTGAGATAAGAAGGCTCGGCAAGCGGCGGATCACGGTGGGCTCCCAGTTCAGACGACCGGTCTCAACCTAACATGATCTCCTGCCCGAACCGACCGCGATCACAGCTCTGTCCAAGCCAAATTGCGGCCGGTCTGGTTGCTCAGCCAGGCCTTGTCGAACCGGAACCAGCTGCCGCCGCGCGTCTGGTCGTGCGCCCGTGAGACAGGCGCGCCCATCAGGTGGCACATCAGCAGCGTGCCGACGCCGCCGTGCCCGGTAAACAGCACGGGATCGGCGTCGGGGACATGGCGCAGCGCGCTCTTGATCCCGGTGACGATCCGGTTCTGCGCATCGAGCGCCCGCTCCCAGCCGCGAACGGATCTGTCCGGCGCTGCGAAAAACGCGTCGGCGGTTGCCTCGAATTCGTCCGGCGGCAGGAAACCGGTCGCACTGCGGTCGTTCTCGTGCAGGAAATGCAGAACCCTGTGAAAGACGTTGCGCCGGCCGGCAAAGACCTGAGCGGTCTCGATGGCCTTGGCCTCGCCGCTGGAAATCACCTGACGGATGTCCGGTGCAAAGGCAAGCGCGGGCGCGAGGGCTGCACGTTCCCGCCCTATCTGCGACAGGCCCCAGTCCGGTACCGGGACCTCCGGGTCGATCCTGACTTCCGGGTGGGTCAGATAGATACACCAGCTCATCTGAGGTCCTGCTTCAGCCAGCCGGTGATCAGTTCGTAGGCGATGGAGATCGACGGCGGGATCAGGTGTCCTTCCGGGTGGGTGCCGGCGATCATCTGCCTGACCTCCTCCCGGTCACACCATTTGCAGGCCTCCAGTTCGTCGTCCTCGATTTCGATGTCGGAGGACGTCGCGATGCCCGTGCAGCCCAGCATCAGGTTGGCCGGGAACGGCCATGGCTGGTTGGAGACAAGCCGCACGTCGCCGACCGCGATACCCGATTCCTCGAGCGTTTCGCGCCGGACCGCCTGCTCGATGGTTTCGCCCGGCTCCATGAAACCGGCCAGCGTGGTGAATATGCCCTCCGGCAGCCGTGCGGGCCGCCCGAGCAAGGCCCGCTCGCCGGTGGCATCCGTGATCAGCATGATCACACATGGGTCCGTGCGCGGGAAATGCTGGCCCTCGCACGAGGGGCAGTCCCGACGGTATCCGGCTTCCGCCATCACGGTGCGGTCACCGCAGCGGGAGCAGTGGCGGTGGGTGCGGTGCCAGTGGATCATCGCCCGCGCCTGGGCAAGCGCACCCATGTCCTCGGGCGGCAGGGCATTCTGCAGCGCCAGCGTGCGCAGGTCGATCAGCTGAAGGTCGCCGCGTTCGGACAGGTCCTCGTCCTCCTGCGGCAGCGTCGTGGCGAACACGGCCGAGCCGGAGCCTGCCCGCAGTCCCAGAAAAACCATTTCCTGCGGATCGGCGTCAAGCGCCAAGGCAGTATCGAGATCGTGTCCCAGCCTGAGGGGCGTTCCGTCCGCGAACACCAGCGTGCGCGCCGTGGACAGCACGATTTCCGTATCTGCCTTGCGCAAGAGAGTCGCCAGATAGGCCTTGTCGCCGCGCCGGGTCGATCTCCTGTCGAGCGTGTTGCCGAGAAAACTCATCTCTATCGGCTGGAGGCCGGCAGCGGTGGCTTGCATGTTCTGGTCCTTGAGAGGATGGTCGGGGAGACGTGCTGGCTGGTGGTTTCGACCGAGACTAGGATACGGACCCGGCTGCTGTCCACATCGCTGCGTTCAGCATGTCTTGTGCGGGCGCGACTTCGTGAAACAGGCGGTTCTTGTCAAGCCGCGTCGGCGTCCGATGACAGTATGTCCCTGAGCTGTTCGATCAGCGTTTCCGCCTTTTCCGGATCGTAATGCAGGGGCGGGGCGACGCCCCAGACAGGGCCCGGCCAGGCGATGTCGTCGCGGAACCGGGCGATGACATGGACATGCAATTGGGACACCTGGTTGCCGAGGGCGCCGACGTTCAGCTTCTCGGCATCGGTGACCGCGCGCAGGGCGCGGCTTGCCTGCGCGATTTCGCGCATCAGCTGCAGCTGGTCGTCTTCCTCAAGATCGATGAGCTCCACCATGTCGATCTTGCGCGGGACCAGCAGTAGCCATGGATAGTTGGCGTCCTTCATGAGGCGGACGGCGCAGATCGGCAGATCGGCGATGAAATAACTGTCGCCTTCCAGTCGGGGATTGAGATTGAAGAATGTCATTTTGCGATCCAGAATTTTGGTGTCGGTGTGCCGGACACCTGTCGCGCCCGAATTGCATTCGCCCACCTTATGGCTAGAGTGAGCTTGAGGGGAACCGGTTTTGCCGGGTTCCGGACAAGTTCGCTTCACAATCCCGGAAACTCTGCCATGTCATTCGAAACAATCCTGAGTTTCGCCCTTGTTGTAAGTCTGCTGGTCATGTCGCCGGGACCGAATGGTGTTCTCATCGCCAAGACGGTTCCGACGTCCGGCAAGGCGGCGGCCTTTGCCGGTATTGCAGGGTTTACGACGGCCTTCTTCCTTCACGGGAGCCTGTCGATCCTGGGGATTTCCGTGATTCTGGTTCATTCCGCGGAGGCGTTTCTGGTGGTCAAGATGCTCGGCGCCGCCTATCTGTTCTGGATCGGACTGAAAGCCTTGCGCGAAGCCTTCACCACGGGTGGGCGGACTCTCGCCGTGGCGCCGGCACGGCGCAAGCGCACGCTGGCGAAAACCTATGGCGAAGGTTTTCTGACCAATGCGCTCAATCCGAAAGTGTCTATGTTCTACCTGGCCGCATTCCCGCAATTCATTCCGGCGGGCGAGGGCGCGATTTCAGCAGCGATGTCGCTTGTCGCGCTACATTCCCTCATCAACGCCCTGTGGTTTTCCGCGATTATCCTGATGCTGGCAAGGGTCGGGCAGGCGGCGCGCACACCGACCTTCCAGCGCTGGTTGAAAGGTGTCACCGGTCTGGTGTTCATGGGGTTCGGCGTGAAACTGGCGTCCCTGCAGCCGTGAGTCCCCGAAACGGCCGCCGGTTTTCCGGCGAACAAATAAAGCGTCTCCGCCTCTTGCCAAACCCCAGGGGGCATCTGATATAAGGCGCTCGGGAGGTTGGTGGTGGACGAGCCACTCGCCAACCGGGTCAGATCCGGAAGGAAGCAGCCCTAACGAGCCTCGGCACGGGTCGCCGTGCCAGCCTCCCACCCTGTTTCAGCCTCAGGTCCTGCCTCGGGCGAATTCAAAAAGCACCGTCGGTTTTCCGCGGTGCTTTTTTGTTGTCAGGACTTTTCGCCGGTCAGGCGGCGCTGGTTCGAGCGCACCCGTTTGGCGTAGGGCTTCACGGCGGCGGCCGCCAGGGCCTCGCCGTGCCGGCTTGAAAAGTCCGGCCGTCCCCCAACGCTCATGGTTCTGAAAAAATCCAGTCCCTGGAGCGCCATGGCGCTGTTGATGGCAAGGGCGCTTTCGATGGAGGCCTCGGCCTTTTCAAACACCATGCGGTTCATCTCGGTCGCGTCGTGTGCTTCGCCCGCCAAAGCGGAAGTGGCCATGGATTCGCACCGTTTTGCGATGACCATCGGCGCGTGAAACCACAGGCTGAACATGTCGTTCGCAAGACTTGATTTTCTGGTTATGACGGTATCTCCGTGAGATGGGGCAGCTCGCGGGAATCACAGAACCTGTGGTGTTCCCCGAAGCGAACGAGCGGGCAAGATAGGCGTTCGGGAGGAGAACGGCCAGCAATTAAAAAAGTTGCCCGCGACAAGGCGCTGAAATCACCGGAGACATTCGGTGAAATGCCGTGGCTCGTCCCCACAAAAACTTTCAAATGCCAGTCCCACTTTGTGAAAAAACCGGTATGGTGCGGCTCATGAACGAGACAGGATTTCCCGACCAGGGCGCAGCAGACGCCGCCGGACCGGCTCACGGCACGGCAGCAGGCGCATCTGTACCTGAAGCTCCCGGTGCTTCCGGCGTTTCGGGGTCGGCCGGCGACAGTGCCTACCGTGTTCTGGCGCGCAAGTACCGGCCGAAGACCTTCGAGGATCTGGTTGGCCAGGAACCGATGGTCCAGACCCTGGAAAACGCATTCGACACCGGCCGTATTGCCCAGGCCTGGATGCTGACCGGTGTGCGCGGCGTCGGCAAGACGACCACGGCCCGTATTCTCGCCCGCGGCCTCAATTACGAGGTTCCCGGCGTCGCCGACAGGCCGACGGTGAAGCTGGCCGAGGAAGGCACGCACTGCAAGGCGATCATGGAAGGCCGCCATGTCGACGTCATCGAGATGGACGCCGCCTCCCACACCGGCATCGGTGATATCCGCGAGATCATTGACGCGGCCCGCTACCGCCCGGCGACGGCGCGCTACAAGGTCTACATCATCGATGAAGTCCACATGCTGTCCAACGCGGCGTTCAACGGCCTGTTGAAGACCCTGGAAGAGCCGCCGGAACATGTGAAATTCATCTTCGCGACCACGGAAATCCGCAAGGTTCCGATCACGGTGCTGTCCCGCTGCCAGCGTTTCGACCTGCGCCGGATCGACCAGTCCAAGCTGACCGGTCTTCTGCGCCGGATCTCGGATGCGGAGAATATCCGGATCTCCGACGAGGCGCTCATGCTGATCGCGCGGGCCGGCGAGGGCTCGGCGCGCGATTCGCTGTCCCTGCTCGATCAGGCCATGGCCCATGGCGGAGGCGCCATCGAGGCCGACGACCTGCGCCAGATGCTGGGTCTGGCCGACCGCGCCCGGGTGATAGACCTGTTCGGCCATGTCATGGCCGGCAGGATCGAAGAGGCCCTCGGCGAACTGCAGGCGCAGTACGAGGTCGGTGCGGACCCGGCGATCGTGCTGACGGATCTCGCCGATTTCACCCATCTGGTCACCCGCATGAAGGTCGCGCCGAAATCGGCGGACGAAGCCTCGGTGACGGAGGCCGAGCGAGGCCGTGGCCGCGAGTTCGCCGACGGCATTTCCATCCGGCTGTTGTCCCGCGCCTGGCAGATCCTGTTGAAGGGTGTGCAGGAAGTGCAGGCGGCCTCAAAACCGCTGGCCGCCGCCGACATGGTTCTGGTGCGCCTGGCCTATGCCGCCGACCTGCCGGATCCGGGCGATCTGGTGGCGCAGATCCGCAACGGGCAGAATCCTTTTGCCGGCGCCGCGCCTTCCGGTGGCGGCGGGAGCCCTTCGGGAGGCGGCGGAGCCCAGGCCATTGCCGTCGGTATGGGAGGCGGGCCGGCAAATTCCGGCAACGGCCCGGCCATGCAGGCGAGCGCCAGGCCGCAATTGTCCACCATTCAGGGGGGCTTGCCGAGCGCCGGTGCCACCCCTGTGCCCGCGCGGCTGCCGGAGCCGCAGCCGGACATCCAGCCGGAACCGGCCTTCAACCTGAAAAACCTGCATGACTGCGTCGCGCTCGCTTCCGAAAAGCGGGACGTGCCGATGAAGGTGGCAATCCAGCGCCAGATGCGGCTGGTCAAGTTCGAGCCCGGCAAGATCGAGATTCAGCCGACCGAGGATGCGCCGCCCGACATTGCTGGCGAGTTCGGACGCAAGCTCACCGAATGGACGGGACAACGCTGGTTCGTTGTGGTCTCGCGCACCCAGGGACGGCCGACCATTCATGAAGAGCAGGAAGCCAACCAGCAGCAGCTTCTGTCCGACGCCAGGTCTCATCCGACCGTGGCCGCGCTCCTGTCCGCATTTCCCGGTGCCAAGGTCGTCGACGTGAAGGTCCAGGCCTCGCAAGAGGATGACGCGGCTCTGGCGGATCCCATGGTCAGCGATCCGCTCTTGAATGAAGCCCTCGGCGACGATGAAGAGGATTGATCGCGGCGCCGTGTTCTTCTACATGCAGGCCACGGACAGGTAAGCGCGCCGCAGACTGCTGCGCATGAGATGCTGGAAGGAGTATTTCCATGGATTTCCTCAAGATGATGAAACAGGCCAAGCAGATGCAGGAGCAGATGGGCTCCCTGCAGGACCAGATGGTCGAAATCGAGGTCGAGGGCTCCGCCGCCGGCGGCATGGTCTCCCTGAAGCTGAATGGCAAGGGCGACATGAAGAGTCTGTCGATCGATCCGTCTCTCCTCAAAGAGGACGAAAAGGAGATCGTCGAGGACCTGATTGTCGCCGCCCACACCGAGGCCCGCGCCAAGGTCGAGCAGGCGATCCAGGAAAAGACCCAGGAACTCATGGGCGGTCTCGGCCTGCCCGAAGGCATGAAACTGCCGTTCTGACGCGCTCTTCGGGATGGGGACGCCTGCGGCAGTGGCAGGCGCCAAACCCCTCCTCCGGTCTTTGAGCCTGCCTTCTCCCGAGGGGGGAGGCATTGACGCACGTGGCGAGCCTGTCCCGGGCATGCGGCAACCTCTCTTTTCCGGAGAGGTCGAACTTCTGGCCCGGTGAGCGATCAGACCCTGGTCTGGCACGCAAGGGTGGTACGAAAGACAGGATAGATGGCGCAGAAAAGTGTGGCGGGTCCGGAAATCGAGCGGCTGATCCAGCTTCTGGCGAAGCTGCCCGGCCTTGGTCCCCGTTCCGCACGCCGCGCCGCGCTCCATCTCATCAAGAAGAAGGATCAGTTGCTGGTCCCGCTCGCGGACGCCATGGGCGTCGCGGTCGCGGAAATCGGGATCTGCTCCACCTGCGGCACGGTCGACACCTCCGATCCCTGCACCATCTGTTCAGATCCCAGGCGCGAGCAGGATGTGCTGGTGGTGGTCGAGGATGTCGCGGATCTGTGGGCGCTGGAACGGGCCGGCGCGGTCAATGCCCGCTACCATGTTCTGGGCGGATCGCTGTCGCCCCTCGACGGCATCGGCCCGGAGGACCTCAATCTTGCCTCGCTGATCGACCGCTGCGGCGTGGAGGGCTTCCGTGAAGTTATTCTGGCGATCAGCGCAACCGTCGAGGGCCAGACAACAGCCCATTACATCATGGATCAGCTCTCGCATCTGGACGTCAGCGTCACCAGACTGGCCCATGGTGTGCCGGTCGGAGGCGAACTCGACTATCTGGACGAAGGCACGCTTGCACAGGCGCTCAAGGCCCGGACACGGTTCTAGCGATCCGGTGCCGTGGGATTTCATTCATGCGACCGGGACCTTGTGCCTCAGGTCCTCCTTTCCTATCTGAATTCCGTCCGTATCTGTTCCCAAGGGGTCCCATGTTCCAAGCCGCTTCCCGTGCCATGTCCGAGGTTTTCGAGCCGGAGTTCCGGGCGATTTTCTGGAAAATGCTCGGTTTCACGCTTGGCGTTCTGCTGGTGATCTGGATTGCCCTCCAGGGTCTTGTGGCGAATTTTGTCGAATTGCCCTATGGCTGGATGGAAACGGCGCTGTCGGTTCTGACCGGGATCGGCGCTGTTTTTGCCCTCGGGTTCCTGATCGCGCCGATTTCCGCGCTGTTCGCGGGTCTGTTCCAGGACGACATCGCCGACATCGTCGACCGGAAAGACTATCCGGGTGACAGTCCGGGCAAGGCGCTGCCGTTCGCGCAGTCTGTCGGCCAGACCCTCAAGTTCACCGGTATCGTCATTCTCGGCAACCTGTTCGCGCTTCTGCTGCTGCTCGTGCCGGGCGTCAATCTGGTGGCGTTCTTCCTGGTCAACGGCTATCTGCTCGGCCGGGAATTCTTCGAATTCGCCGCCATGCGCTTCATGCCGCCCGCCGAGGCCAAGGCGTTCCGCAAGGCTCGCGGCGGCACGGTCTTTGTCGCCGGCCTGGTCATTGCCGGTCTGCTGGCTGTGCCGATCCTGAACCTGGTCACACCGATCTTCGCAACCATCTTCATGCTGCATCTCTACAAGCATCTGGCCGCGCGGCAGGAGGTTACCCCGTATTCGTCGCCGTCCCGGCCTTGAGCCGGGACCTTTTTCTCAGCATCGATTGGCTCCCGGGTCCCGGCCGGGACGGCGCATGAAATCTCCAAGGGCTGGCTTTTCCGCGCAACTTTCTGCATAGCTCTCCCGAATGGAGAGGCACATGCAGGATCTGCTGACGGACATCGCTGCGGCCGCGGCCGCAAACTCCGACAAGGGCAAGGTCGCGACCTATATCCCGGAGCTGGCCGGCATCGACCCGGACCAGTTCGGCATTGCCGTGGCCACGGCGGATGGAGGTCTGTTCACGGCAGGCGCTGCGGAAACGCCCTTTTCGATCCAGTCGGTCTCGAAAGTGTTCGCGCTGGCCCTGGCGCTCGGCCGTGTCGGCGACCAGATCTGGCGGCGGGTCGGCCGGGAGCCGTCCGGCCTGTCATTCGATTCGATCCTGCTGCTGGAACGCGAGAACGGCATTCCGCGCAATCCCTTCATCAATGCCGGCGCGCTGGTGACGACGGACACCTACCTGTCCGGGTCCAGCCCGCGAGAGGCGCTGGGCGAATTGCTGCGGTTTATCCGTGCGGCCGCCGATGACGAAGGCATCCACATGAACGAGCAGGTCGCCACGTCGGAGTTTGCGACCGGTCACCGGAATTTTTCGCTGGCTCATTACCTGGCGTCTCACGACAACATGCGCTCGGATGTCGACAAGGTGCTGGGAACCTATTGCCATCAGTGCGCCGTCGAGATGAATTGCCGCCAGCTTGCTCTGGCCGGGCGCTTCCTTGTGGACACGCCGGGCATGCCCGCGCTGGTCTCGATCGAGCGGCGCCGGCGAATCAATGCGCTCATGATGACCTGCGGCCATTATGACGGGTCAGGCGACTTCGCCTTTCGGGTGGGCATGCCGGGCAAGAGCGGTGTCGGTGGCGGCATTCTCGTGATTTCGCCCGGACGGGCGGCCATTGCCGTTTGGTCCCCGGGGCTCAACCGCTACGGCAACTCGAAGCTCGGTACCGAGGCCATGGAACTCTTTGCCCACCGAACGGGATGGTCCGTCTTCGGCGTGCCGCATGCGGGTGGTGCAATTTGTCACGCCTCTTCGTAAGACTCGGTACATTTAAACGATTCAAAAGTGGTTTCGGGGCAATTTGGCCTGTAGGATATTTTGACGTTTGCAGGTGATGGCGCTAGAACCCCTTTGGACAACGCTTTGATTTGCTTACGTTTGCGTAAACGTAAAGTTAAGCGAAGTGAGCCAAGTAAGTCAGGTTTGAGGGTAATGTGCCTTGCGGTGGAAACCGCCGGGAGCCCGGACCAGGCTTCTTTTGCTGATATCGCTTCTGGTGTCTTTCCAGGGCCGGGTGGCCGTGGTCAGAAGGCGCCATCTGATTACTATCGATCATCTGCTGGTCAATCGCTCCCGATTGGACATGCCGGTGATCAAGCGTCGTACGGGAGAGGAATTCCATGTCGAACGCCGATCTGCGGGGCAACCGCCCGCTGTCGCCCCATCTTCAGATCTACAAACCCATTCTGACGATGGTCATGTCGATCCTGCACCGCATTACCGGCGCAGCACTTTACTTCGGCACCATCCTGCTCGCGTGGTGGCTCATCGCAGCGGCCGCCGGCCCGTCCTACTTCGATTTTGTCAACGGCATCTACGGCTCGATCATCGGCCGGCTGATCCTGTTCGGCTTCACCTGGGCACTGGTGCATCACATGCTCGGCGGCCTGCGCCACTTCATCTGGGACATGGGCGCCGGTTTCGGCGAGCAGGCCCGCATGTGGCTCTCCAAGGCCACCATCATCGGTTCCGTTTCGTTGACGCTGATCCTTTGGGTCATCGGCTACGCGGTTCGCTAAGGAGAGCGTCATGACGGATATGCGCACCCCCCTCAACAAGGTTCGCGGCCTTGGCTCTGCCAAGGAAGGCACCGATCACTTCTGGAAACAGCGCCTGACCGCTGTCGCCAACGTGTTCCTGATCTCCTTCTTCGTGATCATGGTGATCGCGATGCAGGGATCGACCCATGCGGAACTGATCGCGACCCTCAGGAACCCGCTCGTTTCGATCGTCCTGCTTCTGGTGATCCTGTCCGGTGTCTTCCACATGAAACTCGGCATGCAGGTGATCATCGAGGACTACGTGCACGGTGACGGCATCAAGTTTCTCATGCTGATGGCGAACACCTTCTTCTGTGTCTTTATCGGTTTCGGCTGCATCTTCGCAGTTCTCAAGATTGGCTTTGGAGGCTGACCCGGATGGCCAATACCTACGAATTTGTCGACCACACCTATGACGTGGTCGTTGTCGGCGCCGGTGGCGCGGGCCTGCGCGCGACCCTCGGCATGGCCGAGCAGGGCCTCAGGACGGCCTGCATCACCAAGGTGTTCCCGACGCGCTCCCACACGGTGGCGGCACAGGGTGGCATTGCGGCATCCCTGAAGAACATGACGCCTGACTGCTGGGAATGGCACATGTACGACACGGTCAAGGGCTCCGACTGGCTCGGCGACACCGATGCCATGGAATACCTTGCCCGCGAGGCTCCGAAAGCCGTCTATGAGCTGGAACATTACGGCGTACCGTTCTCGCGCACCGAGGACGGCAGGATCTACCAGCGTCCGTTCGGCGGTCACATGCAGAACTACGGCGACGGCCCCCCCGTGCAGCGCACCTGCGCCGCCGCGGACCGGACCGGTCATGCCATCCTGCACACGCTTTATGGCCAGTCCCTGCGCCACAACGCCGAATTCTACATCGAGTATTTCGCGCTCGACCTGATCATGTCCGAGGACGGCGTCTGCCAGGGCGTGATCGCGTGGAACCTCGACGACGGCACCATCCACCGCTTCTCGGCCAAGATGGTCGTGCTCGCGACCGGCGGCTACGGCCGGTCCTTTTTCTCGGCAACCTCCGCCCACACCTGCACCGGCGACGGCGGCGGCATGGTGGCGCGCGCGGGCCTGCCGCTCCAGGACATGGAATTCGTCCAGTTTCACCCGACCGGCATCTACGGCTCGGGCTGCCTGATCACCGAAGGCGCGCGCGGCGAGGGTGGCTATCTGGTCAATTCCGAGGGGGAACGCTTCATGGAGCGCTATGCGCCCTCCGCGAAGGACCTTGCCTCCCGCGACGTTGTCTCGCGTTGCATGACCATGGAAATCCGCGAAGGCCGCGGTGTCGGCAAGAACAAGGACCACATCTTCCTGCATCTGGATCACCTCGATCCGGCGCTGCTGGCCGAGCGTCTGCCGGGCATTTCCGAAAGCGCCCGCATCTTCGCCGGTGTGGATGTCACCAAGGATCCGATCCCGGTTCTGCCCACGGTCCACTACAACATGGGCGGCATTCCGACCAACTACTGGGGTCAGGTGCTGAACGCGGACGCCAACAACCCAGACCGCATTCAGGAAGGCCTGATGGCGGTCGGCGAAGCTGGTTGCGCCTCCGTGCATGGTGCCAATCGGCTCGGCTCCAACTCCCTGATCGATCTTGTGGTCTTCGGCCGTGCCGCGGCGATAAAGGCCGCCGAGGTCGTCGACCCGAAAGCTCCTGTGCCGACGCCGAACGAAGCCTCGTGCGAGAAGATCATGCAACGCTTCGACCGCCTGCGCAACGCCGACGGGTCCACGCCGACCGCCGATCTGCGTGACAAGATGCAACACGCCATGCAGGAAGACGCCGCCGTGTTCCGCACCCAGGAAAGCCTGGAGCAGGGCTGCAAGCGCCTGACCGAAATCTGGGGCGAATTGCAGGACGTGAAGGTCTCCGACCGGTCGCTGATCTGGAATTCCGATCTGGTGGAAACGCTGGAGCTGGAAAACCTGATGGCCAACGCCATCACCACCGTCTATGGCGCGGAAGCCCGCAAGGAAAGCCGGGGCGCCCATGCCCGCGAGGACTTCAAGGACGGTCCGTTCTCCGGCCGCGATGATGTCAACTGGCGCAAGCACACGCTGTCCTGGGTCAATGAGGCCGGCGAGGTGAAACTGGACTACCGCCCGGTTGTCACCGATCCGCTGACGACGCTGGAAGAAGGCGGCATCGACCCGAAGAAGATCGCGCCCAAGGCGCGCGTCTACTAAGGAGTGGCCCCGGTGAGCCAGGCGGCAACCCTTCCGGACACAAGCAGCCCGTTCGGCACCTATCCTGCCGAACGGCTGGTCCGGGCTGCGTGGCGGCTGGCCGACCGGCACGATCTCTCGCGCGGCCTGCGCAAGCGGATCCGCGGGCTGGTCGCAAGGGTCTTCAAGGGCCCTTACGACCTGGAAGCCGAAGGCCTCAGGTTCCGGATCTATCCGGGCGAGAACTATGACGACCGCAAGATCCTGGCCAAGGGGCGCCTGCCGGAACGCGAGGAGCACCGGCTGATCGCGCCGTACCTGGGAGAGGGCAAGGTCTTCGTCGATGTCGGCGCCAATATCGGCTCCTATTCGGTGTTTGCGGCCAGGAGCGGCGCGGCCGTGCTGGCCATCGAGGCCAACCCGCAGACGGCGCGCAAGCTGAGCTTCAACGTCGAGGCCAACGAACTGGACACGGTCAGGATCGTCAATTCGGCGGTCGGCCCGCGCGAGGACACTCTGCCGCTGTGGCAGGAGCCCAGCAACTGCGGCTTTGCCACGTTCGTCAAGGACCTGACCACGGGCGAATGGGAAGGCGACTGGACGGCGACCTTCGTGAAGGTACGGCCGCTCACCGCCATCGCCGACGAGCACGGACTGACCGGGATCGATGTTCTGAAAGTGGATGTGGAAGGGTTCGAGGACCGGGTGGTGCTTCCCTTTCTCAGGCACGCGGACAGGAGCCTCTGGCCCCGCGTGATCCTTCTGGAAACAAATTGCCGGCCCTACTGGACCGAGGATTGCATTGCTGAGCTTGCAAGCCGGGGCTACGGGACGACCGGCCGGACGAATGACAACATGGTCTTCGAGCTTTCAGCCTAGGCTAAGCCACGAGACCGACCGGCCCGGACGCGATCAAGGGCCCAAACGCGGAGCAGTAACAAAATGGTTCAGCTGACGCTTCCCCGGAACTCCACGGTGACGGAAGGCAAGGTCTGGGACAAGCCCGAGGGGGCCGCCAACCTGCGCGAATACCGTATCTACCGCTGGAATCCGGACGATGGCCGCAACCCGCGGGTGGACACCTATTTTGTCGACGCGGACGATTGCGGGCCGATGGTCCTGGACGGTCTCATCTACATCAAGAACAAGGTCGACCCGACCCTGACCTTCCGCCGGTCCTGCCGGGAGGGCATCTGCGGCTCCTGCGCGATGAACATCGACGGAACCAACACGCTGGCCTGTACCAAGGGCACGGACGAGATCGCCGGCGAAGTCGTCAAGATCTATCCGCTGCCGCACATGCCGGTGGTGAAGGATCTGGTGCCGGACCTGACCCGCTTCTATGCCCAGCACCGCTCGATCGAGCCCTGGTTGAAAACCGTGTCGCCGGCCCCCGAAAAGGAGTGGCGCCAGTCCCATGAGGACCGGGTCAAGCTGGACGGCCTTTACGAGTGCATCCTGTGTGCCTGCTGTTCGACGTCCTGCCCGTCCTACTGGTGGAACGGCGATCGCTATCTCGGCCCGGCCGTGCTGCTGCAGGCCTACCGCTGGCTGATCGACAGCCGTGACGAGGCAACCGGCGAACGTCTGGACGATCTGGAAGATCCGTTCCGCCTCTACCGCTGCCACACCATCATGAACTGCTCCCAGGCCTGCCCGAAAGGCCTCAATCCGGCCAAGGCGATCGCCGAGATCAAGAAGATGATGGTCGAACGCCGGGTCTGACCGGACGCGCCGTTGAAAACGAAAAAGGCCGTCCCCCGGGGCGGCCTTTTTGTCTTTCGGCGCGAAGGTCGTCAGGGCATACCGACGCTGGAGGGTTAAGGAAGCAACCAGCAGTCACGGGTTCTGTGTGATGAAGCCCCAGTTGCCCAGGTTTGACGAAACGGCACGTGCCTGGGACGACTGAGCCTTCGGGTCTCAGATGAAGTCTTCAAGGAGGTAGGGGTTTCCATCAAGCACACCAGCCGAGACCGCCAATGCTTCCAGCTGACAGGGCTGCTTTCCGACGGGATAAAGAAAGACAACCGGCTTGCCGAGAGCATGGCCACAGGCTGCCTCCATCAGGGCGTTGGCGCCGATGTAACCTTCGATCCCCTGCTTGGCATAATTGGCGATCAGAACGATATCCGCTCTGGCGATGACATCGAAATAGTCGTTCAGAAAGTCCTTTTTCACCGCGACGGCCTCTTCCAGGGAGAGGGTCTCCCAGTTCAGCCCGGTTTCTTCCGGTGCCGGAGTTGTCACCTGAAACCCTTTCGCGCGCAGAACCTCCGCAATGTCTTCCATCTCCTTGAGTGCAGACATGGACCCGCAGACAACGACATGAAGCTGCCGGCTCACCGTCCTGTCTTCGCCAATCGCAGTCAATGAAGCCTCACGATGATTGCTGGCATTGTGGAACGAGTCGAGTTGCCCTTCGCTCCGGATGCGTCAGGTGTCGTCGTCGACACTCGCTGGTATGGGGACCCCACGATCATCGTCCCGGCAGTTTGGATTACTCACCCTTCGCCCGGCACACCAGCAGCGAGCTGTTGCACCAGCCGCGGAAACCCGGCAGGCGGCCGAGGGCTCGGGTAAGGGTTGTCTCCACCGGCTTCAGCGGGCCCCATTCGAAGGTCTTGCCGCGCAGGTGATGGAACAGCTTGCCGTGGCGGTTGGTCTCTTCGTACCAGGGGCTCAGCATCGGCAGGTACGGCAGGATCGACAGATAGCCGATCCCGATCACCGCTTCGATCGTCACCGCCTGTTCGATGATGTCCGACCATTCGCGCAAGGTCATGCGCACCTGGTGTTCCGGATAATGCAGGTGCTTCAGCTTGAGCCGGTCCAGCCGGTAGAGCTGGGGCACGACAGCCAGGACCAGGCCGCCCGGCGCGACCACCTCGCCGCACTGGCGCATCACGGATTCGATCGCCGGCCCCTTGCCGGGCAGATGTTCAAGCACATCCAGCAGCGTGATCACGTCCGGACGCCAGGGCAGTTCGTCACGGTGCTCGGTGAGGCGCGTCGCGTCCAGCACGATGTCCGGTTCGAACGCGGCTTCGTAGTCGGCGCCGCAATAATCGAATTCCAGGCCGGTATCGGCGAGATACTCCTTGGAAATCGAGGTCGAGCAGCCAATGTCGAGAATGCGGGGCTTGCGGTCGAGACCGCCCGACCATTTGCGTATTTCGCGCGACACGACATCGAATTTCACCGTGCCGTAGAGATTGCGCTGCGCATTCGCAAGCTTCTTGACCAGATATTCGGAATGTACCGCAACCTCGGGTGCCGGGTCGGTTACATCGCGTCTCTTTGCTCGATCCATAGTTTGGTGCACGCGGCTTCTCCTTCCGGGTCCAGGCGATGAATACCGGGTTCGTAGGTGTATGTTGTCAGGTCCGACATCAGCACGATCAACTCGCCGAGGATCAATTCGACGATTTCGTCGGCTACACTGCCGGATCCGGGAATGAAATTTGCCGGGTAGCCGTTGTTCACCAGGCAGATCTGGCGGTCTTTTCCGGCAGGAGCGCCGGCGAACTGAAAGGCCCGGATCGACGGATGAATATCATGAGAGGGCACGGTTTCGAGATGAGCGACATCGATCTCGATCCGGCGCGAACTTGCGCTCGCGACAATGCAGCCGTGGCGCAGCTGCCGCAGCACGTCCGCCGTGACCGAGAGCCGTCCGCTCGCGCCGACCACGAGGTCGCAGCGGTCCAGGTCGTCCGGCGTCATGGTCGCGGGAAAGCCCGCCAGGCGGGCTTCGGCGATCTTCAGCGGGTCGGGGTCGACGAGCGAGGCGATCACATCCAGCCGTCTGAGCGCCTTGGCCACACCGAAACCGATCCAGCCCGCGCCGAAAACGGTCGCGTGGCGTCCGGCAAGACTGTTGCCGAGATCCCGCATGAGCCCGTCCAGGCACCGGGCGATGGTCTCGCCGCAGCGCGCGGCTTCGAGGCGTTTCAATTCGCTGTCCGCGCAATGGAGAACCGGGACGCGCAGCCTGGTCTGATTGGCCCGCCAGACGCCCTGCTTGGTGATCTCCACGACGCCCTCGACCAGATGGAGATCGTCCGCGAAATCCTCGTGCAGCAACTCCACGACGTAGCCGCCGACTTCCTGAATGACAAGTTTCTGGCCGCTGTTGCGGCACGCAAGGAAGCACGACTTCAGAACCGTTGTCAGCACCTTGCGAAAGTCGTCTTCCGACTTGGGGCAATGCACCTTGTCGCCGTAAGCCGCCTGCCACTTGGTGCGTGTCGCGTCGCTGCCCGACGAATAGGGAATTCCGATGATCGCGTCGAAGTCCATGACGCCTTTAAGCGCATCCACCATGCGCCTGGTGTCATCGAAGAGATGGGCCACCAGCAGGTAGCGGTGCGCCTCGCTTTCGGCAAGGTCCAGCCGGCTCACCAGAGCAGGGAGAAATTCGGCACGGCGTGCATAGGCGGGCGTCGCCTGGAGAGCCATGTCAGTTAATGGATGCATTGTTATAAATCCCAAGGGCTTAGGCATTCTGGCACCGGGCAACGGCTGCGCACAAGCCCGACCCGTCAATTAAAACTGGAAAAAGGCAAGGCAATGCGGCACCGCCAGACCAGGGCCGGAACTGATGCGTTTTCCCCCGGAAATGCAGGTGCCGACAGCTCGGCCCGTCACGAATTGCTCACGGCCTTGTGCAATGGGCCGCATCTGAGTTGAATTGCAGGGGCTGCCTGATGCGCTATGTCTTGCGGCAACCGATGGAGAATTGATCATGACACACCTTCTGCCGCTCTCTCTGGCCGTGGCTGTCGCTGCCACTGTCCAGGTCTCCTCTCTCAAGGCCGAGACCGCCATTCTGGCAGGCGGCTGTTTCTGGTGTGTGGAATCGGATCTTGAAGCGCTGCCCGGTGTCCGCGAGGTCGTCTCCGGCTACGCCGGTGGAACCACCGAGAACCCCACCTACAAATCCCATGGCCGCGGCGGCCACCGGGAGGTGGTCCGGGTCGATTTCGACGAGACCAGGATCAGCTATGGCGACCTGATCGGCATTTTCCTGAGAACGGTCGACGTGACCGACGCCGGCGGCCAGTTCTGCGACCGCGGCTTTCCCTATTCGACGGCCATTTATCCACTGGATGCCGCTCAGGCGCAGCAGGCCGAGGCCGAGATCGCTAGTGCTGAAAAGTCTCTTGGCGGCAAGGTGGTCACGCCGGTCGAGCCAAGCGCCGTGTTCTGGCCCGCGGAAGACTACCACCAGGACTATTACAAGAGTTCGGCGCGCACGCTCACGCGGTTCGGCTACGTCACCCGGGCGGAGGCCTACAAGGGCTATCGCAAGGGCTGCGGCCGGGACGCCCGTGTCGAGGCGGTCTGGGGTGAGGAGGCCTACAAGGGATTGCCGAAAGCGGGGTTATAGGCACGCGCGGCACGGACAAGGGACGCAAATGTGTTCCGCATCACTGAATTGATCCGCAGGACCGGGATATCTTGCTTGTGTTTGCCGCAGGGTAACATTTGCACTACATTCTGATGGGGCTCAAGATTCATGAGGCCGGTACCATGCTGAATTTGTTTGCCAGTCGTATCCACACGGAGCCGGAATTCATTTCTGAACTGAGGGCTGTTGAGACGGAGGACCGCCTCCGGAAAACCATGGCCGGCCTGCTCGATGCCGCCGGTCTTGAGATAAACGACACCAACACACCGACGGAATTCGCCGCCGCGGCGACCGTCGCGATCATGAAACTTGTCCTCGTCACGGCCGGCCGCGACTTCGCCAAGCTGTCTTTCGAAAACAGGTTCGTGACGGGTCTGTTCGGCTTCCTCGTGGCCCACAAGCTCAGCCGCCGGACCAACGCGGACCTTGGGGTCGTTCTCGGGATTGCCGGCCTCGACCTTTTTTCCCGTGAGGAGATCGATCAGATCTACAAGCTTGGATCGTCCTACCGGCGCCTGCGCCAGCACAGGCAGATGCATGTGGCCCTGGGTGAAATCATCGAGGAGTTTCTGTCCCGTCCTGACGAGGCGGCGCTCGCCGACCTTGCCGATGTCTACCAGCTGTGCCTGCAGGCCGAAGCCTGAGGACGCCCGGGAGCTGACCTGACACGCTCCGGAACCGGTCGCCGGCCCCCGGAACGACGCCCCAGAACAACTCCGTGTATCAAACCCCCGCTTCGAAGGCCTCGACGAGTTCCATGAACGCTTCACCGTATTTGTCCAGCTTCGACTGGCCGATACCGGAGACCGCGAGCAGCGCGTCGGCGCTGACCGGCCGCGCGGCGGCGATGCCGGCCAGCGTTGCATCCGGAAACACCACATAGGGCGGCACGTTCTGGTCCCGGGCGATCTGGGTTCTGAGGCGGCGCAGACGCTCGAACAGGAGCTTGTCCTCGTGATCGAGTTCGTCTGCGATCGACGCCGTTCGCGAGGCGCGCGTCTTCTTCAGTCCGGCGGCACTGCGGTCCTTGCGCAAGGCCAGCTTTTCCTCGCCGCGCAGGATCCCCCGCGCTTTTTCGGTCAGGACCAGGGCGCCGAACTGGGCGTGGTCGACGTCGATGAACCCGGCCGCCACCAGTTGTCGCGCGATGGATTGCCAGGTCTTTAGCGGCACGTCCTGGCCGATGCCGAAGACAGACAGGCTGTCATGGCCGAAGCGGGCCGTTTTCTCGTTGCTCTTGCCGAGCAGGACATCGATGACATGGCCGGTGCCGAACCGCTGGCCGGTCCGGTAGACGGCCGACATCAGCTTCTGGGCGGCTTCCGTTCCATCCCAGGTTTCGACCGGCGACAGGCACGTGTCGCAGTTGCCGCAAGGCTCCGGATAGGTTTCGCCGAAATGGGCCAGCAGGGCCTGGCGGCGGCAACCGACGGTCTCGCAGATGCCCAGCAGTGCGTTCAGCTTGGCGTTTTCCGCCCGCTTGACCTCGTCGGGTGCATCGCCCTCGGCGATCATGCGGCGTCTTTGAACCAGATCCGCCATGCCATAGGCCATGAAGGCCTCCGAAGGCGCGCCGTCCCGTCCCGCACGTCCGGTTTCCTGATAGTAGGCCTCGACGGAGGACGGCAGGTCCAGGTGGGCGACATACCGCACGTCCGGCTTGTCGATGCCCATGCCGAAGGCCACCGTTGCCACCAGGCAAAGCCCTTCTTCAAGGAGAAACGCGTCCTGGTTGGCGGCGCGCTGTTCGGCCGGCAGGCGGGCGTGATAGGGCAGGGCCCTGATCCCCTTCGAACTCAGCCAGTCGGCAATGTCCTCGACCTTCGCCCGCGACAGGCAATAGACGATGCCGCTCTCGCCTTCGTGTTTCTTCAGGAAATCCAGAAGCTGCTGGCGCTGGTTGGTGCGTTCGACGATTTCGTAGCGGATGTTCGGCCGGTCGAAGCTGGTGGAAAAGACTTCCGCGTCCTCGAGCTGCAGCCGCGCCAGAATGTCCTTCTGGGTATGCGGATCGGCGGTGGCGGTCAGCGCGACGCGCGGCACGCCGGGATAGCGTTCCCGCAGACACGACAGCGCCAGGTATTCCGGACGGAAATCGTGACCCCACTGACTGACGCAATGGGCCTCGTCGATGGCGAATAGGGCGATTTCGAGCGTGTCGAGAAACCGCCGGAATCCCTCGTTGGCGAGGCGCTCCGGCGTCACATAGAGCAGGTCGACGGTTCCCGCGCGCACGGCGTCGAGCAGGTCCGACTGTTCTGGCTGCGAAAGTGTCGAATTCAGCGCCGCCGCGTTGACGCCGGCGGCCCGCAGCGCACCGACCTGGTCCTTCATCAGCGCGATCAGCGGAGAGACGACGATGCCGACGCCCCGGCGGCAAAGCGCCGGGATCTGGTAGCACAGCGACTTGCCGGCACCGGTTGGAAACAGCACGACGGCGTCGCCGCCGCCGACCAGCGTTTCGATGACGGCCTGCTGCTTGCCCCGGAAGCTGCTGTAGCCGAACACCTTCTCCAGCACCGCAAGCGGCTTTGGCTCCGCACGGACAAGCGGAGCGGCAGCGGGCTGAGGTGGACGGGCGTCATCCGCGGAGAACGCGGGCGAAACAGACATGACCAGACGGATCCTTTGAGTTTCCCGCACCATGTCTTATTCGGGGCACAAGGGCAATCGGCGCGGATCCGGGCCTGTGGATGACACGGCGCCGGGCCGCCCGGCCATCCTCTTGGCCCATCCTCCTGCACTGACCTGAAGATGGTCACGGCTCTCTTGAGCTCATTGGACCCTAGAATTCCGCGTCGGGATCCGTTGCCAGGGTCTCGGCGCAATGAACGCGCATGAGTTCCGTCAGTTCGCTCAGGTCGCCCGAAAGCTTCTCTGGCCGGATCGGCTTGCCGAAATGGACATTGAACCTGGCGTCTTTCTTGTTGAGCAGTTCGTTGAAAACCGTCATGTCGCGCAGTTCGGTGGAGACGTGCGCGAGGAAATAGAACAGTCCCGAGTTCCGGCCGCCCATGTGCATTGGAATGATCGGTGCCTTGTTCTTGCGGGCAAGCGCCAGGGCCGAACTCATCCAGGGCCGTTCGGTGAGCTTTCCACCGTGCCAGTGCGCGAGCCGGCCGGAGGGAAACAGCACCACCACACGCTCGTTGGTAAAGGCGGTCGAGGCCAGTTTCAGCGTCTCCTTGGACTTCTGCCGGCTCTTGAAGTCTGCCCGCCACTCCACCGGGATGATCATCTCGGCAAGGCGCGGATTGATGCGGATTGCATCCCGGTTGGCGAAGATGGCCAGATCGTCCCGCCGCGACTTGATGGCGTCGTAGAGCACGATGCCGTCGGCGATGCCTGTGGGGTGATTGGAGACAAGCACCACCGGGCCTTCGGCCGGCACCCGATCCAGACCCAGCGTGGTGACATTCAGCGTGAGCAACTCGCTCAGATGGGCGAACACATCCAGTGCTTCCATGGGCGCGATCGTGTCAGCCATGTTGACCGCGGACTTGTAGCGCAGGATCTTGTGGGCAAAGGGCTTGATGAAGGGCCACCACGGGCTGGCCATCACCAGTTTGCCCCGTTCATTGATGAGTGTGTCGACGATATGCTGGTCCGAGGGAAGCTTCTGAGGCGCCGCCTGCGGGCGCGCCGGCAGGGTGTCTGTCGTCTGATCAGTCGTCCGCACACTTCACCTCTGCCCTTGGGTAACTCGCGATACTTTCGTGCACCGTTAACGAAATCAGCCGCTTGGTGCAAATTTTCGTTGAACCTTTCTGGAGCAAGACGCCGCAGGAAGCCAGCTTACCCCCACACGGGGCTGGTGAACAGCGCGACTGTTGTCAGCAGGGAAGCTCCCCAGGCGATAGAGCGCGGCGAGGCCCGGTCGGCCCAGTAGCAGGCAACGTAAATCAGCCTGAGCAGAATGAACAAGACCGCCAGCCGGTCGACCCAGCCCGGATCGGCTCCCTGGTTCAGGGCCACGAAGACCGCGGCTGCGAAAAAGGGAAAGGCCTCGAAGCCGTTGGCCTGTGCTCCCTGGGCACGCGCGCGGAAACCGTCGCGCCAAAAGTCCGGATCCCGGGGCTTTGCGTTGTCATACGCCTTGTCGAGCTTTGCGGGAAAAGCCGAGAGCATCGGCAGGATCGCGGCGAGGAGGACGCACCAGAGGGCGATGGGCATTGAGGCTTCCTTTTTGCGTGGGGCAGGCCTGGGAAGGACTGCGGTCTTGCGCCGCCGTTCTATCAGGCCCGGCGGCGATATCCTCATGATTTTCAAAAAGGGCGCCATTTTGTCATGGGGAGGCCCGTTGCAGCAACGCGCGTGGGGGCTGCGGCGCCCCGGCCAGGGCACTCGATCAGCATGCGCGCAGGCTGCCTTCCGCGTCCGGTGTCGATATCTCCGGCCTTGCTCCCCGGCCGGTTGACATTTTTTTGATGCCGCATGCGCAGCTTCCGGAGAGGGGCATATGCCTGACGAAACTGGCGCTTTTCGCGCAGCCGTCCCGATGGAAGGCGACATCTTCCGGTCAGGGTGGCGCTGCGCCGGAACGGGCTGTTTCCCGAGGGTTTCGGGGTCTGTGGCGCTTGTTTCAGGTAGATCGCCAAGGCGGACGACGCCCTTGTCGGGCCGCCGCAGGCCGTTGCGGAACCCGTGTTGTGGGCGATTGCCCGGGCCGTCGATCGGCGGTCCGGTTGCGGCTATTTGGATTTTCGCCAAATTGTGGGCTAAGAGATGCTGCCATACTGGGACGAAGTTGAGGGACTGATTCGTCATGATGCGCGCTGGAAAATTCATATTGGTTGTCGGACTGGTTGTCCTGGCTGCGGGGTGCCAGCGGTTGTCAGGGGGGCGGAACTATGCCGCGCCGCTGCCCGCGACGCCGACCACACCGGTGGGATCCGGCACGCTGGCTCCTCTGGATCCCGGTGCGCCCGGAGGAACGGCCCTCGACGGTCCGGCAGCGCAGCCCGCCGACCTCGCGAACAATCCCGTGACAGCCCCCACCGATGCCAAGGACGTTGGCCGCACGGATCTGCTGGGCGGCTGGAAGGTCTCGTCCGGCGGCGACAACTGCATGGCATTCATGACCCTGACGACCTGGTCGGGCGGCTACCGGGCCAATACCAGAGGTTGTGCCAGCCAGGCCCTGTCGGGAATTGCCGCGTGGGACCTGAATGGCAATCAGGTGGTGCTCAAGGACGGGTCCGGCCTGATCGTGGCACAGCTTTACTCCAGCGCTTCCGGGCAGTTCAACGGGCAGACGTCGGCGGGCGCCCCCATTTCCCTCTACCGTTAACGGCCCTCCGCATTTTTGCTGGACAGTTCGCGTTATAGGTGTATATTTGCACAGCAACCGGAAAGGCTGTGTAAATGTCGAAATATGAACCATTGCGGGAACATCTGGCACGTCTCGAGGACGTTGTCTGGGCTGCCAAGCTCAATCAGGTAGAAGAGATCATTGGTTCATCTCTTCCCAAAAGCGCCCGGGAACACCGGACTTGGTGGGCGAATTCCGGCGGCAGCCTGGTTCACCAGAATGCCTGGCTCGATGCGGGTTGGCGCGTGGAGCGCACGGATCTGATGCGCGATGTCATCGTGTTTCGCCGTCTGCGCATTGGCGGGACCGCGGCAGGAATGTCGAGCCGCACCGACCGTCCGGCGAAAAACCCCCAGAAAGCAGCGGAAAAGCGGCTGTCCAAGGAGATGGCGGCACTGCGCCAGCCGGCGACCGTGACCTTGCGCTCCGAATGGACGACACTCGGGGACGTTCTGCGCACGCCCTGTTCAAACGCCGGCATCCCCCGGGGTGGCGGTGTGCTTCGCCTGGCCACCTTGAACGGTGACGGGGTCGTCACCGTGATCGTGGCCACCTTGTCCGTACACAAGGCCTATCGCAGCCTGCGCATGGCACTGAGAGGCCTGAACAACGATACCGACAGTCAGATCGGCCGTGAGCTTTATCAGACCGACGGTTTCGACTTGTCGGCGCCGACCGAATGTGACCTGGTCAAGTTCGGAAACGCATGGCTGCTCACGGACGGCAGGGGCCGCAAGGCCAACCTTGACGATCAGTCGGAATGTTATCTCGTGGCGCAACTGCTTTACCTGCAGGAAGTGCAAAGCGGCCGCAAGGCGACCCTGCTGCTGCGCTAGCAGCAACGGGTCCGGTCAATCCTCAGCGCCCTCCCGCACGGCAGCCCCGTGCTCCGTGCCTGGCACCCGCAGTTCCCCCCACCGGCTGCGGGTGTTCGGCCTTTTCCGCGATTTTATACAGCCGGTGCTATCGGTTTCCCCGGTGACTTGCTCTTTCCTGCTGATCGGGAGCCTCCAATGGTTTTCAAATGTCTGCTGATTTGTCGGGCTCGGCATAAGCGGCCGTGATGATGATCTCCACTTTGAGCTCGGCACGCGCCAGCCGCGCTTCACCACAGGCTCTGGCGGGGGCGTTTCCTTCCGGGACCCACGCATCCCAGACCGAATTCATCTCGTCGAAATCCGACATATCAGCCAGCCAGACGATGGCCTGCAGGATACCGTTGCGAGACGATCCGGCCTTTTGCAACAGCGCGTCGATCCGCGACAGGCATTCTCTGGTCTGCTCCGCGACAGACTCGCCATCGCCGACCTGACCGCAAAGGTAAGCAACGCCGTTGTGTTTTACTATTTTGCTCATGCGGGTGCCGGTTTCGAGGCGCTCGATCATTGGGAAGTTTCCTTGTCATGTTCATGCTGTCCGGCCAACGCAGCGAGTTCGCCGAGGGTGACCGGTTTAACAGGTGCGCGGACGCGGAAATAGCCGGTGTCTCGAGGCGTTCGCCCGTTGGCCTCGGCGAGCAGTTCGGTTACTGTCAGCCCGCAGGAGCGCCCCTGACAAGGACCCATTCCCGGCCGTCCAAACGCCTTGGTCTGGTTCGGGCCGCGGCAGCCCAGTTTTGCATATCTTCTTATGTCGCCGGCCGTGACCTCCTCGCAGCGGCAGACAATGGTGTCGTCCGCCGGGGTCAGGGCGTTGGCATATGGGGGATAGGCCCGGTCTACGAAGGGACGCGCAGCCAGTTCCCTCCGCAAGCCGCGGTGCAAGGGTAGCGCAACCGCGTCGCGTTCCGCTTGTGTAATTGCGCCAATCTCGCCAGCGATCGCCAGTGCAGCAATCCGGCCGGCCATGGTTGCCGCTTCGGCACCGCCGATACCGGCGCCATCGCCGGCTATGAAGATGCCCGGGAGCGGGGTGCGGCCCCATTCGTCTCTTTCGGGAATGAACGCGCGCTGCAGTTCGTTCCAATGGTGAGGAACGCCTAGAGACAGGGCTGCCTGCGTATTGGGAACGACGCCGTGATGCAGCAGTACCGTGGAGCAGTCCATTTGGTGTTGCCGTCCGCGGGCTTTGAAACGGATCGCCTCGACATGTTCGTCCCCCACGATCGCAAGCGCCGAGGCACCGGTAAAACGCTTCACTGCCGATGAGCGAAGCTCCTTCAACAGGTCAAGACCCTTTGCTAGCTGGCGCCAGCCGAGTACGGCTCCCAGGCCATGGTTAAGCAAGGCGGAAAAAATATTTGCGGTCGATCCGGTTTCCACCAGGGCCAGAGGCGGTGTGCCGGCCCGGCACATTTGCGCGGCGACGAGGTAAAGCAGCGGCCCGCAACCGGCGAGGACCGCGTTTTCGATAAGCATGCCGGATTGTTTGATAAGGATCTGTGCAGCACCCGCGGTCATTGCACCGGGCAGGGTCCAGCCGGGTATTGGCATGGGCCGTTCCAGGGCGCCAGTGGCGATCAGCAAGCACTTTGCGGTGACGACGGATGCCTCGCCCTGAACCGTGTAGGCGACACGGGCATCGCGTTCGATTTGCCAGACGACGGCGCCCGCAACATGAGTTATTTTAGGGTGCCGAAGTGAACGGACAAGGTCGAGACCCTTGCTGAAATCAGTTCCGAGGACGGCGCTGCGCGCTGTCGCGGCACGCTCCACATCGCGGTAGATCTGCCCCCCTGCACGGTTCTGCTCGTCCAGAAGCAGGACGGAAAGCCCCGCGTCGGCCGCTGTATGGGCTGCGGACATTCCAGCCGGGCCCGCGCCGACGACCACGAGATCCGTTTCAGTCATGTTCGGCCTCCGGGGCAGCAGGCCTCGAGATGCGCATGTCTTCGCACACCTCCACCATGCAGGCCTGTCGGACGATGCCGTCGATCTCCACCAGACAGTCGAAACAGGCACCCATCATGCAATAGGGATTGCGGGGTGCGCCGGACACCGGCGTGTAGCGGAAGGGCCCTGCTCCTGCCGCGAGCAGTTCCGCGGCAAGATTTTCACCCTTGCAAAGCTGAAGATCGGTTCCGGCAAAATTCACGCGTACGGTTTGTTCGCCGGATGAAAGTTTACGAATTTGCAAAGCGGTCCTCACTGAACACCTTCACGTCGGGAGCGGCTGGCGTTCCTTCCAGCCAGTGCGGGAGAAATCGTGCATGGGCCGCCGCCAGCGTGACGCCGCTGTGGCAGGTTACCAGGTACGCCCCGGGCATTTCCTTGCTCTGTTGGTAGATGGGCAGTCCGTCCGGAGAGAGGACCCGCAACGCGCCCCAACTTCTCACAAGCTGGGCCCTGCCGAGTACGGGATAGGTTTCAATGGCGGTCTGGGCGAGACCGGACAGACCCTCCAATGTGACCGTATCGTCTAATCCGACTTCTTCATTCGTCGCACCGATCTGGACTCCTCCCTCCTCGACCTGACGGGCGATCAGCGACGGCCGGTTCATGATCCTTGGCAGCTTTTCGGTAATCAGAACCTGCCCGCGCTGTGGTCGTATCGGAGCCCTGAAGCCCATCCTGGGTCCGAGCTCGGTCGCGCCGAGGCCGGCCGAAAGCACGGTTTTGGCGGCCTCGACCATGGTCCCGTCGTTGCAGGTCAGCCTGAAACTTCCGGTCCGGCTTACCGATTGTACGGTCTTGCCGGTCAGGACACGGCCGCCGAGACGGCGAACATCGTCCGCCAGCGCCTTGAGCAGCTTGAGCGGATTGGCATGACCATCCTGATGATGGAGGATCGCTCCGATCACCTTAGGACCGATTTCGGGTTCTTCCTTTCGCAATTCATTGTGTCCAAGGATCTCATACGGATAGTCGCCACCCAGTTTCGCTTTCAGCGTTTCGTACTGCCGGACAGTGTCGGCGAGCGTCTCTTCGGAAAAATGGAAGTCGTAGCCACCGTTTTGTTCGAGGCCGACCTCGTAACCGGTGTTGCCGTGAAGCTCGTCCGAAAAGGCGCGCCACGCCTTGACCGATTGCTGGGACCATTGCGCGTAGCGTGGCTGGTTCATCCCCTTGGACTGGACCCAAACCAGTCCGAAATTTCCGCGGGAAGCCCTGAAGCTTCCGTCATCGCCATCGATGACCGTCACCGATCTGCCCTTCTTGAGCAGACCCCAGGCGACGGAAAGCCCTACAACACCTCCGCCGATGATGGCGTAGTCCGATTCCATGATGTGTCTCATTCATGTGGTTGAAAGTCCGGCCGGCAAAATCTTGCCGACCGGCGGAGGCCTCCTGATTCAAGGCTATCCGCGTTCGAAAGCGGGATGCTCAGTTCCGCGCCTTGTCCAGGATGTCCTGGCCCCATTCCGCATCGATGTCGGCAAGCACCTGCGGCCAGACGTCTTTGCGGACCTTGGCGGCCATGGCGGCAAGCTGGGCATCGGTCAGTTCGACGACATTGGTCCCCAGTTCGTCGGCAAGGCGTTGTTCCCACTTGCCCTGATCTTCTTCCGCAACGACCCAGCGCTGGGCCTCGAAGTTTGCAGCCGCCAATTTCAGGGCGTCCTGCTCTTGCGCGTCGATGGAAGACAGAGACTCGTTGGAAATGATCATGAACCAGACTTCAAAATGCGTGTTGGCCGGGATGTAGGTCTTGGTCACGTCCCGGAAGGACGCGTAGTAACCCTCGGCTCCTGAACCTATGACGCCATCGACGACGCCTGTCTGAATGGCCGTGAAGGCCTCGGAGAACGGGATCGGGGAGGGAATGTACCCGAGCGCTTGTCCGGTAAGCTGGAAGCTCTTGATGCCTGGAACGCGGACCTTGATCCCGTTTGATTTCGACGGGTCTCCCGGATCGATCGGGTCGCGGTTGAGCGAAATTCCACCGAAATAGACAGGATAGGCAGCCAGCATGGTTATGTCCTGCTTGGCGTAAAGTTCGGCCATGGTCTGATGAAGGACGCCTTCCGGCCCATAGATCTTGCGCGCCTCGTCCCAGCTCGAGGCAAGGAACGGAAAGGATGCGATCTGCATCTGCCGGTCGGTACCCGTCGCGGCTGGTTGGGTGGCCATGTCGACGGCGCCAACCGAAACAGCTTCCTGGACGACGGTATAGTCGCCAAGCGCGGAAGCGGCAAAAATCTTGATGTCTATGCCGCCGTCCGTCGCGTCCTTCACGGACCTGGCGAAGTCCTTCAGTTCGACATCGATCGTGGCTCCCTGCGGACGGACATGACTCATCTTCAATTCCGTGGCCTGAGCGGCGCAGGCAAGACCGACAATGGCGACGACGGCAGTCGCTCCTGAGAGTATGTTCATGATAGTTCCCTTTCTGGTTATGCGGGTTTTGTTTTTTGTTTCATTGGACGGCTCGGTTCAGTAGCCGAACAGCCGTGGCAGGTAGAGCGAGAGGTCCGGCCAGAAGGAGGTCAGGAAGACCACCGGAACGTAGCCGAACAGGATCAGGATCATGGCGGGAGGTATGACCTGGGTGACTTTGACGTTGCCGATTCTGGCGCCGAGATAGAGGATGGACGCATAGGGCGGGGTCACGCCGCCCATGGCGGTATTCACACCCATGATCGCGGCAAACTGCACAGGGCTCACGTCCAGCGCCTGCATGAGCGGCAGGAGAAGCGGTGCGACAAGCAGGATGGCTGTGGCGTCATTGACCACCATTCCAACGAGAAACAGCAGGATATTGATCAGGATCAGCAACACGATCTTGTTCTCGGTGATGTCGAAAATCACACTGACAAGTTGTTGCGGAATGCCTTCGTAGATGAACATCCGGCCAAGGATCATCGAGAACAGGATCATCAGCATGATGGCGCCGACGGCCGTGGCCGCGTTCTTGCCGGCTGCGAGGAAGTTGTCGAGGCGCAGGCCGCGATAGATGAGGAATCCGATGGGGATCGCGTAAATCACCGCCACAGCCGCGGACTCCGTCGGTGTCATGATGCCGCCGTAGATGCCGCCGAGGATGATGACTGGCATGAGCAGAGCCGGAAAGGCGTGGATACCTCGTCTGACCACTTCACCGGTAAACTCCGCCGCAGTCGGCTTTTCGTCCAGCACAAGGTTGAACCTGCGGGCCATCCAGAGGTTCACCACTGAAAAATTGAACATGATGAGCAAACCGGGACCGAGCGTTGCCAGGAAACAGGCGGCGATCGAGGTATCTGTGACCCAGCCATAGAGGATCATCGTTGCCGAAGGTGGAATGAGGAGACCCAGGATGGATGAGTTTGAAATCAGCGCGGTGGCATAGGCGCGGGGATAGCCGCGTTTTTCCATTTCGGGAATGAGCAGCGGTCCGATCGCCGAGACACCGGTGAGGCCTGAGCCGGAGATGGCGCCGATGACCGCGCAGGTGACCGCCGCCACGACGCCGAGCCCGCCGCGCACATGGCCGACGAATGCATTCACAAATCTGAGCAGGGCGGCAGCGATGCCGCTTTCCGACATGATGGTGCCGGCCAGCACGAACAGGGGAATTGCGAGCAGGACCGGATTGCCGAGCTGCTGGAACCCCCAGAGGACCATGCCCTTCATGGTGACGTCGCCGATGAAATACATCGTCATCAGGGCGGCACCGAAGCACCAGGGAAGCGGCACTCCGAATGTCAGGGTCACGACCAGCAGAGCGATGGCAAGAAGCGCGATATCGATCATCGTGCGCCTCCGTTCATCAAGGTCCTGATGTGGCCGAGAAGATAAAGGGCCGTGTAGACCATCATCAGGAAGAGGCCGGTGACCAGAGCAACGTCGGCATAGAAGGTGGGAATGTAGAGGGTCGGACTTTCCCGCCACACGCGCCAGGCGTAGCTGGTGTAGTCCCACGCCCAGTAAAGCAGCCACAGACCGACTGCGAGACTGATGATTTCCCCGATGATGGCCAGGATCGTGTGCTGGCGTTCGGTCTTGAGAAAGATCTCCAGTACATTCGCGCGAATGTGCGTGTTTTCACGCGACGCGTTGACGGCGCCGAGAATGTAGAGCCAAAGGGTCGGAAACAGGATCGTCTCTTCCAGGCCCATCACCGGAACCTGCAGAACATAGCGTGTAATAACCTGAACAAACTGGCCAAGCGCCACACAGCAAATCAATGCTGTGAGCAGCCATTGTGCGTATTTTTCCAAAGTCGATCCCCAACCGTGTCCGGCCTCTTGACTGGCCATTGCGTGTTTGTCTCGACTTTAGAAGCCGTCAATACATAAATACAAATCGAAAATATTGCTATTTTGATAGAGTGGCTTTATGGAAAATGCATGAATCTGTCTTTCCGCCAACTCCAGACGTTTGTCGAAGTGATGCGAACCGGCTCTGTGTCGGAGGCGGGCCGGACGCTCGGCCGGACCCAACCGGCAATCAGCGCCATGATTGCGGGGCTGGAAAGGGAGATAGGTTTTCCGCTTTTCGAGCGGGAAAGACGGCGGCTGGTCGCCAGACCGGAAGCCTACTATTTCATGGAAGAAGCGGAGTTCATGCTCAAACGCATGAACCAGTCCGCCCGGATCCTGCGGGAAATCGGAAATCTTGACAGGGGCAAGCTGAAGATTGCCTGCAACCCGGCTGCGTCGAACTTTTTCCTGCCGAGGGTTGTCGGAGAATTTACGCGGGACAAGTCCAACATTGAGGTCTCGCTCATGATGCGGTCCTCGCCCGTCGTTGCTGAATGGATTGCCTCTCAGCAATACGACATCGGCTTTGCCGAAACGCCTGAGCCGCGCAGTACCATTCGGACGGAAGATTTTGCATTTGGCTGCCTTTGCGCAATGCCGGTTGGGGATCCTCTGGCCCACAAGTCCGCGATTACGCCGAATGACCTTCACGACAAGCCGATGGCTGTGCTCTTTGAGGACCACGTCAGCACCGTGCAGATTCGCAAGGCGTTTAAAGACGCTGGCGCGCGACTCAGGCAGAGATTTGAACTCAGGACCTTTCTGCCTGCGCTGCAACTGGTCTCCCAGGGGTGCTGCTACACGATCTGCGAAAGCCTGAGTGCCGCCAGTCATGCCCGGAGCTTCGGGGACAGGGGTGGGGTGATCTTCCGGCCCTTCCGGCCCAACCTCTATCTAAACATGTCGGTGATGACGCCGGCGAACCGCCCGGCCTCAAGGCTTGCGCAGGAATTCGTGACCCATCTGAGCCTGGAGACGTCCAGGCTACTCAAGAGCGTCGATGAGGGTCTTATCTGAAGTCGGAAGACGTATCTGCGGCGATGATCGCCAGGCACTTGTCCGAGAGGCTTTGCATTTCAATCAGTTGAAATGACAGGATGGGATGGATCAGACGATTTCATGACTTGCATCTGCGACGTTTTGACCTTATTCCGCCGTGCAATTGGTCTCACGCGCGACCCCATGAGTTCTCATGGAGGGAGTATCGCCTTTGAAGATGGAACTGCCGGTCAACCGCGCGATGAGCGCGCGCTACGATGCGCTGGTCGCATCCGGCGAGATATCGGAAGACCCGGTACAGCGGGCGGCCGTGCGCCAGCTCGACCTGCTCAACACCCGTCTTGCCGAAACGCGCCTGGCCTCCAAGAAAAGCTCCCTCGGCTGGCTGTTCGCCAGCAAGAAGAACCAGATCTGGTCCGCCGTGCAGGGGCTCTACATGTGGGGCGGCGTCGGGCGCGGCAAGACCATGCTCATGGACCTGTTCCATGAGGTCACGGTCATCCGCCGCAAGCGGCGGGTGCATTTCCATGAATTCATGACGGATGTCCACGAGCGCATTCACGCACACCGCCAGGCGCACAAGCGCGGCGAGGTCAAGGGCGACGACCCGATCCCCCCGGTGGCCGAACAGATCTCGGAAGAAACGCGGCTGCTGCTGTTCGACGAGTTTTCCGTCACCGACATTGCCGACGCGATGATCCTGGGCCGCCTGTTCACCCAGCTCTTCGAGAAAGGCGTGATCGTCGTGGCGACCTCGAATGTCGAGCCGTCGAAGCTCTACAAGGATGGCCTCAACCGGCAGCTCTTCCAGTCCTTCATCGACATGCTGATTTCCAGGGTGGAGATCCTGCATCTGGATTCGCCGACGGACTACCGGTTGGAGAAGCTTGCCGGCGCCCCGGTCTACATCACCCCGCTGGACGGCGCACGGACACAGATGGATACGCTTTTCGCAAAGCTGACCCATGGCATGAAACCGCATTCCGAGGAGCTCGAGAACAAGGGCCGCAAAATTCCGGTGCCCAGTGTGGCCGCCGGCGCGGCGCGGTTTTCCTTCGATGACCTGTGCATGCAGCCGCTGGGTGCGAGCGACTATCTGCGCATCGCCCATGCCTACGGAACGGTGTTTCTGGAAGACGTGCCGGTCCTGTCGAAGGCGCGGCGCAACGAGGCCAAGAGATTCATCAACCTGATCGACACGCTTTACGATAACGGCATCAAGCTGATCGTGTCGGCGGCAGCCGAGCCACAGGATCTGTATGTGGGCGAGGACGGTACGGAAGCCTTCGAATTCGACCGGACGGCGTCGCGGTTGATCGAGATGCGGTCCGAAGCGTATCTTGCGGGAGAAAGACGGAATTCGCACGCATAGGTCTGCATATCGTTAACGAGAAGTATGCAGGCGGGAAGATTAGAGACTTTTTGGCTGAGATTGCGCAATAATCTTTTGGCGAGGTTGCGCGGTCGCGGCAAACCGAGTAGTGCCATCGTCAGTCATCAGAGGATGGCATGGAGTTCCATCTTACGTAAAGGGAAACTTTCGATATGGCGCGGAACAAGATTGCCTTGATCGGCTCTGGTCAGATCGGCGGCACGCTGGCTCATCTGGCAGGTTTGAAGGAACTGGGAGACATCGTTCTCTTCGACATCGCGGAAGGCATGCCCCAGGGCAAGGCCCTCGATCTCGCTGAGTCCTCCCCGGTCGATGGCTTCGATGCCAAACTGGCCGGTGCCAACACCTATGAGGCCATCGCGGGCGCCGACGTCGTCATCGTGACCGCAGGCGTTCCCCGCAAGCCGGGCATGAGCCGCGACGATCTTCTGGAGATCAACCTGAAGGTCATGGAACAGGTCGGCGCCGGCATTGCCAAGAACGCTCCGAACGCCTTTGTCATCTGCATCACCAACCCGCTCGACGCCATGGTCTGGGCGCTGCAGAAATTCTCCGGCCTGCCGAAGAACAAGGTTGTCGGCATGGCCGGCGTTCTCGACAGCGCCCGTTTCCGCTACTTCCTGGCCGACGAGTTCAATGTGTCCGTTGAAGACGTCACCGCCTTCGTTCTGGGCGGCCACGGCGACACCATGGTGCCGCTGACCCGCTACTCCACCGTTGCCGGCATTCCGTTGCCGGACCTGATCAAGATGGGCTGGTGCACGGCCGAACGTCTTGAAGAGATCGTTCAGCGTACCCGCGACGGCGGTGCGGAGATCGTCGGTCTGCTGAAGACCGGTTCCGCTTTCTACGCACCGGCATCCTCGGCCATCGCCATGGCCGAAAGCTACCTCAAGGACAAGAAGCGCGTGATGCCCTGTGCTGCCGCCCTTGATGGCCAGTATGGCCTGAAGGACACCTATCTCGGTGTGCCGGTGGTCATCGGTGCCGACGGCGTCGAACGGGTCATCGAGATCGACCTCCAGGGTGAGGAAAAGACCAACTTCGACAAGTCGGTCTCATCGGTCGACGGCCTTATCGAGGCATGCAAGAAGATTCAGCCCGCGCTCGCCTGAGGCAGCGTTTGACCTGAAACCGTAGCGGCCGCTTCCGGTACATGCCGGAGGCGGATCGCCGATAACGGGGGAATACATGAACATTCATGAGTATCAGGCCAAAGCGGTGCTGAAGGAATTCGGCGCTCCGGTGGCCGAAGGCGTCGCCATCTTCTCGGCCGACGAAGCCGAAGCCGCGGCGAAAAAGCTTCCCGGACCGCTCTGGGTCGTCAAGTCCCAGATCCATGCGGGCGGACGCGGCAAGGGCAAGTTCAAGGAGCTTCCCGAGGACGCCAAGGGCGGTGTCCGCCTCGCGTTTTCCCTGGAAGACGTGATCGCCAACGCAAAGGACATGCTCGGCAACACGCTGGTCACCAAGCAGACCGGTCCGGCCGGCAAGGTGGTCAACCGTCTCTACATCGAAGACGGCGCCGACATCGAGCGCGAGCTTTACCTCTCCATCCTGGTCGACCGCACCGTCGGCCGTCCGGCCTTCGTCGTCTCCACCGAGGGTGGCATGGACATCGAGGCGGTGGCCGAAGAGACCCCCGACAAGATCATCACTCTGCCGATCGACCCGGAAACCGGCGTCACCGAGGCGGATGCAGGCAAGCTGTGCGACGCGCTGGAACTGACCGGCACGGCCCGCGAAGATGCCATGACCCTGTTCCCGATCCTGCACAAGGCCTTTGTCGAAAAGGACATGAGCCTTCTGGAAGTGAACCCGCTGATCGTCATGAAGGACGGCCGCGTGCGTGTCCTCGACGCCAAGGTCTCCTTCGACGGCAACGCGCTGTTCCGCCATCCGGACATCATGGACCTGCGCGACGTGACCGAAGAAGACGCCAAGGAAATCGAGGCGTCCAAGCATGATCTTGCCTATGTCGCACTCGACGGCGACATCGGCTGCATGGTCAACGGCGCGGGCCTGGCCATGGCGACCATGGACATCATCAAGCTCTACGGCGCCGAGCCGGCCAACTTCCTGGATGTTGGCGGTGGTGCTTCCAAGGAGAAGGTGACGGCCGCGTTCAAGATCATCACCTCCGATCCGAACGTGAAGGGCATCCTGGTCAACATCTTCGGCGGCATCATGCGCTGCGACGTGATCGCGGAAGGCGTGGTTGCGGCGGTCAAGGAAGTCGGCCTGCAGGTTCCCCTCGTTGTCCGCCTGGAAGGCACCAACGTGGAACTCGGCAAGAAGATCATCAACGAAAGCGGTCTCAACGTGATCGCCGCAGACGATCTCGACGACGCCGCCCAGAAAATCGTCAAAGCCGTGAAGGGGGGCGCATAATGTCCATCCTGGTCAACAAAGACACGAAAATCATCGTTCAGGGCCTGACCGGCAAGACCGGCACGTTCCATACCGAACAGGCGCTGGAATACTACGGCACCAAGATGGTTGCCGGCGTGCATCCGAAAAAGGGCGGCGAGACCTGGTCTTCCGGCCTGGAGGGCGCCGCCGAGCTGCCGATCTTCGCCTCCGTGGGTGAGGCCAAGGAAGCCACTGGTGCGGATGCCTCCGTGATCTACGTCCCGCCGGCAGGCGCGGGCGCGGCGATCATCGAGGCGATCGATGCGGAAATCCCGTTCATCGTCTGCATCACCGAAGGCATTCCGGTTGCCGACATGGTCAAGGTCAAGAGACGGCTGGAGAAATCAAGCTCCCGTCTGCTCGGGCCCAACTGCCCGGGCATCCTGACCCCTGAAGAGTGCAAGATCGGCATCATGCCGGGCTCCATCTTCAAGAAGGGCTCCGTGGGTGTTGTCTCGCGCTCCGGCACGCTGACCTATGAAGCCGTTTTCCAGACCACCAATGCAGGTCTCGGCCAGACGACGGCTGTCGGCATCGGCGGCGACCCGGTCAAGGGCACCGAGTTCATCGACGTCCTGGAA
This sequence comes from Roseibium sp. AS2, assembly GCF_038900065.1. Classification (NCBI taxonomy): domain Bacteria; kingdom Pseudomonadati; phylum Pseudomonadota; class Alphaproteobacteria; order Hyphomicrobiales; family Stappiaceae; genus Roseibium; species Roseibium sp. AS2. The sequence goes on along the minus strand of NZ_JBBMQN010000001.1, from coordinate 832,336 downwards.
ATGTTCCTGGCGGACGACGCGACCGAGTCGATCATCATGATCGGCGAGATCGGCGGCTCGGCCGAAGAGGAAGCGGCGCAGTTCATCAAGGACGAAGCCAAGAAGGGCCGTTCGAAGCCGATGGCCGGCTTCATCGCGGGCCGCACAGCTCCTCCGGGACGCACCATGGGTCATGCCGGTGCGGTGATTTCCGGCGGCAAGGGCGGCGCGGAAGACAAGATCGCGGCCATGGAAGACGCCGGCATCAAGGTGTCACCGTCTCCGGCCAAGCTCGGCGAGACGCTTCTCGAAGTCTTGAAGGGCTGATTCAACAAGATTATTTGCTGCGGGAGACGGAAACTGTTTACGTTTCCCGGTGCATGATGAAAGGATGGGTTACGGCGCGGCAGCGCGCCGTGACCATTTTTCGAGGGGCTGGCGTGTCAGGACATCCCGCGCACCGGCCATGGTAGGGAACCGGCCGCGGGTCATATTTTCGGCCCGCCTAAACAAAAAGGGCGGAGCAATCCTCCGCTAGATGAACATGGCACGGCAGGACGCGAACAACGTATTCGCACTGACGTCGTTGCTTTACGGCGCCAACGCAGCCTATATCGAAGACCTCTACGCACAGTACAAGACGGATCCGAATTCGGTTGACGCCGACTGGCGGGATTTCTTTGCGTCGTTCCACGACGAGAAGGAAGCGGTCCTGAAGGAAGCGCGCGGGGCGACGTGGAAACGCAAGGACTGGCCGATCGAGGCAAACGGCGATCTCGTCAATGCCTTTGACGGCAACTGGGGTCCGATCGAGCAGAAGCTCGGCGACAAGCTGAAGAAGAAGGCCGAGGTCAAGGGCGAGCCGGTTTCCGACGCCCAGGTGCATCAGGCGACGCGCGATTCCGTTCGCGCCCTGATGATGATCCGGGCCTACCGGATGCGCGGGCACCTGCACGCGGACCTCGATCCGCTCGGCCTTGCCGGCAAGGGCGATCACGAGGAACTGCATCCGTCTTCCTACGGCTTTTCGGAAGCCGACTGGGACCGCAAGATCTTCATCGATCACGTTCTGGGTCTGGAATACGCCACCATCCGCGAGATGCTGGACATTCTCAAGCGGACCTACTGCTCGACGCTCGGTGTCGAGTTCATGCATATTTCCGACCCGGCGGCGAAATCCTGGATCCAGGAGCGCATCGAGGGTCCGGACAAGCAGGTTGCCTTTACCTCCGAGGGCAAGAAGGCGATCCTGAACAAGCTGATCGAGTCGGAAGGCTTCGAGAAGTTTCTGGACGTGAAATACACCGGCACCAAGCGCTTCGGCCTTGATGGCGGCGAAGCGCTGATCCCGGCGCTGGAACAGATCATCAAGCGCGGCGGCCAGCTCGGCCTGAAGGACATCGTTTTCGGCATGGCCCACCGGGGCCGGCTGAACGTTCTGTCCCAGGTGATGGGCAAACCGCACCGGGCCATCTTCCACGAGTTCAAGGGCGGATCCGCCGCACCCGACGACGTGGAAGGCTCCGGCGACGTCAAGTATCACCTAGGGGCGTCTTCCGACCGGACTTTCGATGGCAACAATGTTCACCTGTCCCTGACGGCCAACCCGTCCCACCTGGAAATCGTCAACCCGGTGGTGCTCGGCAAGGCCCGCGCGAAACAGGATCAACTGGCGGCCGACAAGGACGGCAGGTTCATCGAGACGACGGAAGTCGATCGCGGGTCCGTTCTGCCGCTGCTCCTGCACGGCGATGCCGCCTTTGCCGGCCAGGGCGTGGTTGCGGAGTGTTTCGGTCTGTCCGCGCTGCGCGGCCACCGCACGGGCGGATCGGTCCACGTGATCATCAACAACCAGATCGGTTTCACCACCAATCCGCGCTTCTCGCGGTCCTCGCCCTATCCGTCGGACATGGCGAAGGTGATCGAGGCACCGATCCTGCACGTCAATGCGGACGATCCGGAAGCGGTCGTGTTCGCGGCCAAGATCGCCATCGAATACCGCCAGACGTTCCAGCGTCCCGTGGTCATCGACATGATCTGTTACCGCCGTTTCGGCCACAACGAGGGCGACGAGCCGGCGTTCACGCAGCCGATCATGTACCGCAAGATCCGCAAGCACGCGACCACCTTGCAGCTCTATTCCGACCGCCTCATCAAGGAAGGCGTGCTGAGCCAGGAAGAAGTCGACCGGATGAAGGCCGACTGGCGCAAGCATCTGGACGCGGAGTTCGACACCGGCCAGGCGTTCAAGCCGAACAAGGCGGACTGGCTCGACGGCAAATGGGCCGGCATGAAGCGGGCCTCTGACGAGGACGATCCGCGCCGGGGTGAAACCGGCCTGCCGATAGACGAACTGAAGGACATCGGCCGGGCGCTGACCCGTGTGCCCGAGGGCTTCAACATCCACCGCACGGTCGGTCGGTTCATGAAGCAGCGCGAGCGTATGATCGAGACCGGTGAAGGCATCGACTGGGCAACCGCCGAGGCCCTCGCCTTCGCGTCGCTGCTGAAGGAGGGCCATCCGATCCGCCTGTCCGGCCAGGACTGCGAGCGCGGCACGTTCTCGCAACGTCACTCCGTTCTCTATGACCAGGAAGACGAAAGCCGTTACATTCCCCTGAACCACATCTCCTCCGATCAGCATCGCTACGAGGTCATCAACTCGATGCTGTCCGAGGAAGCCGTGCTCGGGTTCGAATACGGCTACTCGCTGGCCGAACCGCGGGCCCTGACCCTGTGGGAAGCCCAGTTCGGCGATTTCGCCAATGGTGCGCAGGTTCTGTTCGACCAGTTCATCTCGTCGGGCGAACGCAAGTGGCTGCGCATGTCCGGTCTGGTCTGCCTGCTGCCGCACGGCTACGAGGGCCAGGGACCGGAGCATTCCTCCGCGCGGCTGGAGCGCTTCCTGCAAATGTGCGCGGAAGACAACATGCAGGTCGCCAACTGCTCGACCCCGGCGAACTATTTCCACATCCTGCGCCGTCAGCTCCGCCGTGACATCCGCAAGCCGTTGATCCTGATGACGCCGAAATCCCTGCTGCGTCACAAGAAGGCGGTGTCCAGACTCAGCGAACTCGGTCCCAACTCCACGTTCCACCGTGTCTTGTGGGACGACTGGGGACCCAACCTCAACGAGAAGAGCAAGCTTGTCGACGACGACAAGATGCGCCGGGTCGTGATGTGTTCGGGCAAGGTCTATTACGACCTGTTCGAGGAGCGCGAGAAGCGCGGCATCAACGATGTCTATCTGATGCGTATCGAGCAGCTCTATCCGTTCCCGAAAAAGGCGCTCATGCTGGAACTGGCCCGCTTCCCGCAGGCCGAGATGGTCTGGTGTCAGGAAGAACCCAGGAACATGGGTGGCTGGGGGTCCGTAGAGCCCTATATCGAATGGGTGCTGGAACAGATCGACGCCAAGCACCGGCGGCCGCGCTACGCCGGCCGCAATGCGATGGCCTCGACCGCGACCGGTCTGATGTCCGCGCATCTGGCGCAACTGCAGGCATTCCTTGAACAGGCTCTTGGAAGCTAGACGCAATTCGTTCAAGAGGGCCTTCGGGCCCTCTTCGCAAAATTTGGCCAGGTAATTTTAAGAGAAGGCGACCATGGCAACCGAAATTCGCGTGCCCACGCTGGGTGAATCCGTTTCCGAGGCGACGATTGCGCAGTGGTTCAAGAAACCCGGCGACGCCGTTCAACAGGACGAGCCGCTGGTGGAACTGGAAACCGACAAGGTGACCGTGGAAGTTCCCGCTCCCGCTGCCGGAACCCTGGAAAGCATCGTGGTCAAGGAAGGCGACACCGTCGAGGTCGGCGCTCTTCTCGGTCAGATCTCGGAAGGCGCGGCCGCCGCGCCCGCCGCACCCGCCGCACCGGAAAAATCGGCCGACAAGCCGGCGGCCAAGCCCGCCGCCAAAGCGGACCTTGTCGATGTGATCACCCCGAGCGCGGGCGAATCCGTCACCGAGGCCGAAGTCGGCGAATGGAGCGTCAAGGTTGGCGACACCGTCAAGGTCGACGACACGCTGGTGGAACTGGAAACCGACAAGGCCGCGCAGGAAGTGCCCGCGCCGGTCGGCGGCACCGTCGTGAAGATCACTGCCGAAACCGGCGCCACCGTCGAGCCGGGCGCCCTGCTGTGCCAGATCGATCCGTCAGGTGCCGCCGCCGCGCCGGCCGCCGAGGCCCCGGCCGCATCCGCGCCGGCACCCGCCGCAAGCACCGGCTCGTCCATGCCGCCGGCACCGTCCGCCCAGAAGATGATGGCGGAAAACAACCTGTCCGCCGATCAGGTGTCCGGCACGGGCAAACGCGACCAGGTTCTGAAGGAAGACGTTATCAACGCGCTTGCCTCCGGTGCCACGTCCGCCGCCGCACCGGCTCCGGCCGCCATTCCCCGTGGCCCAGTGGCCGCCGGCGACGAAGCCCGCGAAGAGCGCGTGCGCATGACCAAGCTGCGCCAGACCATCGCGCGCCGCCTGAAGGACGCCCAGAACACCGCCGCCATGCTGACCACCTACAACGAGGTGGACATGGGGCCGGTGATGGAGCTGCGCAAACAGTACAAGGATCTCTTCGAGAAGAAGCATGGCGTCAAGCTTGGCTTCATGGGCTTCTTCACCAAGGCGGTGACGCATGCCCTGAAAGAGGTCCCGGCAGTCAACGCCGAAATCGACGGCAGCGACATCATCTACAAGAACTTCTGCCACGTCGGCGTGGCCGTCGGCACCGACAAGGGCCTGGTGGTTCCGGTGGTGCGCGACGCCGACCAGATGTCCATCGCCGAGGTCGAGAAGGAAATCGGCAATCTCGGCCGCAAGGCCCGGGACGGCAAACTGGGCATGGCTGACATGTCCGGGGGCACCTTCACCATCTCCAATGGAGGGGTGTATGGATCGCTGATGTCGTCGCCGATCCTGAACGCACCGCAGTCCGGCATTCTGGGCATGCACAAGATCCAGGACCGTCCGATGGCTGTGAACGGCCAGGTGGTCATCCGTCCGATGATGTATCTCGCGCTCAGCTACGACCACCGGGTCATCGACGGCAAGGAAGCCGTCACCTTCCTGGTCCGTGTCAAGGAAAGCCTGGAAGATCCGCAGCGGCTGGTTCTGGATCTCTAGATCCGGAGCAGCCGGCCTCGCCCCCGTTTCTGGAGGACCGCATCATGAGTCTGGAGTTTCTGCTGACTGCCCTGATCGTGGTGCTGGTTCCGGGGACCGGGGTCGTCTACACGGTGGCCGCAGGGCTCGGCGGCGGGCGGCGGGCGTCCATCGCCGCCGCCTTCGGCTGTACCCTCGGGATCATCCTGGCGATCGTGGCCTCCGTGGTCGGTCTGGCGGCATTGATGCATACCAGTGCCCTGGTGTTCCAGGCGGTGAAATATGCCGGGGTCGCCTACCTGCTCTATCTTGCCTGGCAGATGCTGAAGGACAGCGGTCCGCTGGAGCTGAAGGCGGACGGCAGGGCGCGCAAGAGCTTTGCCGCCACCGCGCGCACGGCCTTCCTGATCAACATACTCAACCCGAAGCTGACGGTGTTCTTTCTCGCTTTCCTGCCGCAATTCGTCGATCCGGCAGCGAAGAATGCCGCACTGGAGATGGCTCTGCTCGGCGGCGTTTTCATGGCCATGACATTCGTCGTTTTCGCGATCTACGGCCTGTTCGCCGCCCTGATCGGAGAAAGGGTTCTGAAAAGCAACCGGGTCATGGTCTGGATGCGCCGGACGATCGCCGCCACCTTCGCCGGCTTCGGTCTGCGGCTGGCTCTGGCGGAGCGGTAAACCGACGGGAGGTGCAGATGGCATCACGGAACAATGCGGCTGGACTGAAATCACTCTCGTTGAGGCTTGCTGCGGTTCTCATTCTGGCCGTGTCTGCAGCACCCGTGCTGGCGGCATTTTCCGTGCCGTCTCACGCAACGACGAAAACCGCCTACCAGCCACAGATCGAAGGGGTCTATTCCGTGCTGGGCCGCAACCCCGACGGATCGCCCTATCAGGGCCAGGTCACCATCTCGGTGAAGGACGGCACGGCTTTTTTTCAGTGGCGGATCGCCGGTCAGACCTTTCACGGCCAGGGGCCGTTGACCGGGGACACGCTTGTCATCGACTGGGGCGAAACCGATCCGGTGCACTACCGGATCGAGGCCGATGGATCCCTGTTCGGAACCTGGGCCAGGGGCCGTGCCTCGGAAACCCTGCGTCCGGTCAAATAGAGTGTCATCCGTAACCCGCATGTCCGATCAAGTTCACATCGTCACCGGCGGCAGCCGCGGAATTGGGGCCAGCGTTTGCAGGAAGCTCGCGGCGCTCGGGCACACGGTCGTGGTCAACTACGCCAGCAACAGCGCGGCGGCGGAGGCACTTGTGGCCGACATTTCCCAAGCCGGCGGCAGGGCGCAGGCGGTGCAGGCCGACGTCGGCAACGAAGCCGACATTCTGGCCCTGTTCCGGGCCGCCGACGATCTGGGGGATCTCGCCGGGCTGGTCAACAACGCCGGTGTTGTCGATCTCACGCAGCGGGTCGACGAAATGTCGCTGGAACGTCTGAGCCGGATGTTTTCCATCAATGTGATCGGTTCGTTCCTGTGTGCGCGCGAGGCGGTGAAACGCATGTCCACCAGGCACGGCGGCAAGGGCGGTGCCATCGTCAATCTCGGCTCGGCCGCGTCCAAACTCGGATCGCCCGCTCAATATGTCGACTACGCGGCCTCGAAGGGCGCGATCGACACCATGACGGTGGGACTTGCGCTTGAAGTCGCCGACGAGGGCGTGCGCGTCAACGCCGTCCGCCCGGGCATCATCGACACCGAAATCCATGCTTCGGGCGGCGCGCCCGACCGTGTTGCCCAGCTCCAGTCCAGGCTGCCGATGAAACGCGCGGGCACTGCCGACGAGGTGGCCGATGCCATCGTCTGGCTGCTTTCCGATCAGTCAAGCTATACGACCGGCGCCATTCTGGATGTGTCCGGAGGCCGGGCAATTCTGCCGTAACCTGTTTTTAAACCTGAAGTGAAAGAGACAAAGGCGACCAAAATGTCCCAATATGATCTTGTCGTCATCGGAACCGGCCCGGGTGGCTATGTCTGCGCGATCAAGGCCGCGCAGCTTGGCCTGAAGACGGCCGTCGTCGAAAAACGCGCAACGCTTGGTGGCACCTGCCTCAACATCGGCTGCATTCCCTCCAAGGCGCTGCTGCATGCCTCGGAAATGTTCGAGGAAGCCGGCCACGGTTTTGAAAAAATCGGCATCAAGGTGAGCAAGCCGAAGCTCGACCTGCCGACGATGATGAAACACAAGACCGACGTGGTCGACGCCAACGTGAACGGCGTCGCCTTCCTGATGAAGAAGAACAAGATCGACGTGCACACGGGCACCGGCAAGGTTCTCGCCCAGGGCAAGGTCGAGGTGACCGGCGACGACGGCAAGGCAAGCGTGCTTGAAGCGAAGAACATCGTCATTGCTACCGGCTCCGACGTCATGCCCCTGCCGGGTGTCGAGATTGACGAGAAGCAGATTGTCTCGTCCACGGGCGGGCTTGAGCTGGACAAGGTGCCGGCCAGGATGGTCGTGGTCGGCGGCGGCGTGATCGGTCTTGAGCTCGGGTCGGTCTGGAACCGCCTCGGATCTGAGGTCACCGTGGTCGAGTTCATGGACAAGATCCTCGGACCGATGGACGGCGATGTCTCTAAGAACTTCCAGCGCATGCTGAAGAAGCAGGGCATGGCGTTCAAGCTGTCCTCCAAGGTCACCGGCGTCCAGAAGAAGGGCAAGGGCCTTTCCGTCAGTGTCGAGCCTGCCAAGGGCGGCGACACCGAGACCCTCGATGCAGACATCGTGCTGGTCGCCATCGGCCGCCGGCCCTATTCCGAAGGTCTCGGCCTCGACGCGGCCGGGGTTGCGCTGGACGAGCGTGGCCGGGTGCAGATCGACAAGCATTACAAGACCAATGTCGACGGCATCTACGCCATCGGTGATGTGGTCGCCGGGCCGATGCTCGCCCACAAGGCCGAGGATGAAGGCGTCGCCGTCGCGGAAATTCTCGCCGGTCAGGCCGGTCACGTGAACTACGATGTCATCCCGGGGGTCGTTTACACCCAGCCGGAAGTGGCGTCCGTCGGCAAGACCGAGGAAGAGCTCAATGCGGCTGGTATCGACTACAAGGCCGGCAAGTTCGCTTTCACGGCCAACGGCCGCGCGCGTGCCATGAACAAGACCGACGGGTTCGCCAAGGTGCTGGCCGATGCCAAGACCGACCGTGTCCTGGGCGTGCACATCGTCGGCTTCGCCGCCGGCGAGATGATCCATGAAGCCGCGGTGCTGATGGAGTTCGGCGGCTCTTCCGAGGACCTCGCCCGCACCTGCCACGCCCATCCGACCATGTCGGAAGCCGTCAAGGAAGCCGCCATGGGCGCCTTCGCGAAGCCGATCCATTCCTGAGGGTCACTCATGCGTCCTGCTTCGGCGGGGCGCATTGTGCCCTTGGCCGGAAACCCCGGAACCGGTCGGATGAGTCATCAGTAATGCTCTGTGGTAGTCTTCCGTGAACCAGGCCTCAATCGCAAACGATGGCGCTTCGCCGGTGACGCGGGTTCGTCTGCTCCTGGTTTCCGGGTTTCTCCTGCCGCTTGTCTGCGGTCTGGTCTTTTTCTGGCCCGACCGGACAATCCCGAATGTCGACGATCTCTTTTTCATTCCCTGGGCGATGGAATGGGCCGGGACAGGCCGCCACTGGAACAGCCTGCTCGCGGTGCAATTTCCGGGGCTTCAAAGCTATCACCTGCAACCGCGTCTCCACATGGTCCTAGCCGGCTGGTTCTTCGCGGGGGCGGGCACAGGTACAACGGCACTGGTGCTGTTCGAGTTCCTTTGTTACGGCCTGACCAGCCTGGCCTTCGTGGCGATCTGCCTCAGGCTGAACTTGCGCCTTGCCGCCATGTTCACGCCGCTGCTGTTCGCGCCTGCCTTTGTGGTCGCGGGCTTCCGGCTGGAACTGACCGGGTCTCTTCTGTTCCTGACCGGACTGCTTGTGTCCCTGCCGCTGCTCCAGAGCGAAGGCCCGGGAGACGGAAGCCGTTTCCGGACGGGCTTCGGCGTCTTCGGCAAGTTTCTGCTCGCCACTGCACCGCTGGCCGCGCCCGCCGTTTTTGCCTGGAGTCTCGGAGCCATCGCGATGATCGAGATCGCGCGTCTGGCTTCCCGGCACGCAGGCCCCGTCAGGCTTGCCGGCGAGGGACTGGCAGCCCTGGGTCTTGCCCTGCTTGTCTTTGCTGTCTCCGTCGATTTCGAATTCGCGGCGTTCTTCGAGCAATTTGCTTACCACGCAAGCCGCTCGACCGGTGGCGGGTTCAACGACGAGGCCATCTTCCGGGCCGTGCTGTTCGCGGCCGCGGCCGGGATCGTGTACCGCAAGGCCCGCGCCGCCGCGATTCTGTGTGCGAGCCTTGCCGCGGGCCAGTTTCTGGCGGCGTTCCTGCACGACAAGGCGCTGATCCGGAACCTTGCCGCATCCATGGTGTTTCTTGTCGCCGTCGATGCCGCTTTCTCGGCGCGCCGGGCCAGGGCCAAGGCAGTTCTGTTCGCGCTGCTGTTCGGGGTGCTGTCGTTCAATTTTGTCAGTTTTTATCTTCTGTCCATCCCTGCCGGCAACGCGAAGGACGTCGCCGCGGCCTATTCCCGGGATCTCGCGGCGGGCCGGCGCGTGTTCATCGACGAGATCATGGCGCATCATTATCTGGATCAGCAGACGGACGGCGCGCTTGCCTGGACCTGGGGCGGCACCTTTCCCAAGGGCCGGCCGACCCGCACCGCCGATCTGGAGGATGGCGATGTCTGGTACGTCAGCGAATACACGCTGCTCGGATATCTGAAGGGCCACCATGACACGGCGAAGACGCTCTGGCAGGATCCGCAGTACCGGCGGGTTCCGCAAATTCCCTGCGTCCTCGGCCGCCAGTCCTGCAATCTGCCGCAGGAACGCTGGACCATGATGCGTCTGGAACGGACGGCCGGAAGGGTCCTCGCCGAAAAGCTCGGCGAAGGGACCGGACCGCGTGTGCTTGAAGCCGACTGAAGTATCTTGCTCTCAGGTCCGCTTGTCTGCCGCCGGGGCTAGCGGTGCGGTCAGGCGTCTTCCGCAGAATGACCGGACTGGCACAGGCCGTGATCCCCGAACGCCTTCAGGACATTGCACTCCGTCACCGTATGGCTGCCCTTGCAACTGGTGGCAATACGCTTCAGTTCCGCTTCCAGCCTGGTGAGATGCGCGATGCGCCGGCGCACGGCCTTCAACTGGTCGGCGGCGATCCGGTCGGCCTGCCGGCAGGGCTTGTCCGGATGCTGGCCGAGTTCGATCAGGTCGCGGATGGCGGTCATGGGCAGGCCGAGTTCCCTGCAGTGCCGGATGAAACCGAGCCGTTCCAGATCCGCCGGCCGATAGCGTCTCTGGTTGCCCCTGCTGCGCATCGGCGCATTCAGCAGCCCTTCCTTCTCGTAATAGCGGATCGTCGGCACCTTCACGCCGGTGCGCTTTGACATTTCACCGATCGAAAAATCCATCACAAGCCTCTTGAACCTCTAGTCGCTAGAGGGATTACAAGGGTATCCGTGTTGAATTTTCAAGACCCGGGGAGTTTTCATGAGCGCATGTTGCGGACATTCGCAAGGCACCTTTGACGGCATGTCGAAGGATTACCGCCGCCGTCTCTGGCTGGTCATTGCCATAAATGCCGGCATGTTCGCCGTCGAAATGGTTGCCGGTCAGGCGGCCGGGTCGAAATCGCTTCAGGCGGATGCGCTCGATTTCTTCGGCGACGCGGCGACCTACGGCATTTCCCTGGCGGTGATCGGGGCGTCCGTCAGGGCCCGTTCTCTGGCGGCGCTGGCCAAGGGCGCCAGCCTGCTCCTGATGGGCATCTGGGTCGCGGGCTCGACACTTTATCAGGTCTTCGTTCTGGGTGTTCCGCAGGCGGCGGTGATGGGCACAGTCGGGTTCATGGCGCTTGCGGCCAATCTCGCCAGCGTGCTGATCCTGGTCCGCTACAAGGACGGCGATGCCAACGTGCGCTCCGTCTGGCTGTGTTCGCGCAACGATGCTGTCGGCAATGTCGCCGTAATGCTCGCGGCGCTTGGCGTCTGGGGCACGGCGGCCGCCTGGCCCGATCTGATCGTCGCCGGTCTGATGGCGTGCCTGTTTGTCAGTTCGTCTGTCCAGATCCTGTCCCAGGCGATCCGCGAATACCGGAGCGACGCCGACCGGACCGTTCCGGAGACCTGACGGACCCCGGCACGAACCGGTTTATCTGCCTGTCTCCGGCGGTCGTGCCGGTCAGGCGCATCGCAGTCGCGGGATCACTCGACCGGCTTTTCCCCGGGCGTGGGCAGAATGATCTCTTCCTTGAGAATGTCATCGCTCAGATCATTGGTGGCGATGGCGACATCCGTTTCAACCTGCGGCACGATCATGGTATCCGCTACGGTCATTTTTTCCTTGGCTTTCGCGGACTTGCCCCAGGAACAGGCATTTGCCGGGGCGATCGCGAATGCGGTCAACGCAATGGCCGCGACACTGGTGCTCAATAGACGCATGATAGTCAGACGCATGATAGTCCTCCGTCGGTGTCGCGCGTTTGAAGAAACGGCATCTGCCGCAGGGTAAGGCAAATCCGCGATCTGGCAAGAAAAAACCGAAAAAGGCCCGTGGTGAGCTGTCATTTCTTGCGGACCAGATTGTAGGTCTTCTCCCTGCGGGGCTCGGACAGGTCATTGACGATGTTGACAACATGGGTATCCAGAAGATCGCCAAACACCTTGAGCGTGAGCTGCTTGCTGCTCAGGAAGCCGATCAGCAGAACCTGAATGGCGCCGTCGGAGCGCATCTCGGCCCTGGTCCAGCCCCATTTGCAATCGCGCGGGATACAGGAGGTGAAGGCCCGGACCCGGACAAGGACCCGTTCGTTTTCGCAGCGGCTTTCCACTTCTATCCGGGAAATTTCCTTCGGGGCGGCATCTGCATTGACCCAGATACCGTCTTCGGGAAGCGGGCAATAGACGCGCTGGGCCAGGGAGGGCGTCGCCAGGAACAGAACAAAACCGGCTGCGAGCAGGATCAGACGCATGCGCATTCTCCCAAGAAACAGAACCCGGATCGGTGCGGGTCTGAACAGCAACCTAGCCGATTGGTGTCTGTCCGGCTACACCATGGTTTGAGGCAACAAGTCCTTCGTAAAGGATTCCGTTCACGCAACCAGAGACTTATACCAACCTCAACAAATAAGTACCCATCTGATGGCACTGTTCCTGTTTGCCGGCCAGGCGCGTTGCGCAGGACGGCCTGGTTGGCCGTTCAAGCAGTGCAACGCCGTCCGGCGGGCCGGAACAGGCCACCGAAGGCCGTGTCTGGAGACTGTTCCGCAGCGTCGAAGGTCTTGGACGATAACCCATATCGCCCTGCGACCTGCTTCTTGCTGAACAGTCTCCAGACACGGTCAGATGGGTTCTTATTTGTTGAGGTTGGTATTATCATGCAGTTCTTGGAAACACGGCGATTTCTTCTGCGCCTGCCGGAGGCGCGCGATTTTTCGGTTTACCGGGCATTTTACGGCGATGGCGAAGCGTCCCGTTTTTATGGCGGGCCGCTGCGCGCGGACCAGGCATGGCGCGTGCTCGCCGGCCATCTCGGCCATTGGCAGCTGCGCGGCTATGGTGTGTGGGCGATTGCGCCGAAGGGGGGCGCTGACATTATCGGCGGGTGTGGTTTTGTCTGGCCGGAGGGCTGGCCGCGCCGGGAACTGACCTGGTGGCTGATGCCGGCCGCACGCGGCACAGGTGCGGCCGTTGAAGTGTCGCAGGCGGCGATCCGGCACGCTTACGAGTGCTTTGGTTGGTCGAAGGTGGAAACCCACATGAACGACGAAAATCTCGCCGCCCGGGGGCTGGTTCGCAAATTGGGTGGCGAGCCCATTGCGCGCGAGCACTTTCCGGATGGTCTGGAGCGCACGGTCTATGGATTTCCCGGACCGCCCTAACGCCTCGGATGGGCCTTGTCATACGCGGACAGGAGATGCGCGCTGTCGATCTCGGTATAGATTTGCGTCGAGGCAAGGCTGGCATGGCCGAGCAGTTCCTGGATGGTTCTCAGATCGCCGCCGCCGGCCAGAAGATGGGTCGCGAAGGAATGGCGCAGCGCATGGGGTGTGGCGCTGTCGGGCAGGCCGAGTGCACCGCGCAACCTGGCCATGGCCAGTTGGATCATGCGCGGGTTCAACGGTCCGCCTCTGGCCCCCAGGAACAGGGGCCCCTGCGCGTCGACGGCATAGGGACAGAGCTTCAGATAAAGATCCACCGCCTGGCAGACTGCGGGCAGGATCGGGACGATCCGTTCCTTGCCGCCCTTGCCGACGATGCGCAGTGTCCTGGTGCCGGTTCGCGGCGCCATGGCGCCGGTCAGTGACAGGGCTTCCGAGATGCGCAGGCCGCATCCGTAAAGCAGCGTCAGCACGGCGGCGTTGCGGGCCTCGAGCCACGGCTCGGTTTCCATTGCCAGATCGCCGCTGGTGATGTTCAGGGCGTCTCCCGAAGAGACCGGCTTTGGCAACGACCGCGCCTGACGCGGCGGCCGTATGGCGGAGGAGGCGGCCGCATTGACTTCGCCGCGCCGTTCGAGAAACCGCAGGAACGACCGGATCCCGGCAAGGCCCCGGGCCAGCGACCGGCTCTTGACGCCCTCGCGGCGGCGATTGGCGAGAAATCCGCGGAAGTCGGCCGGACGGAGCCCGGCAATGTCGTCCAGACCGGGCGCGCCGCCCAGATGCATGGTCAGGAAACGCAGGAACTGACGCAGGTCCCGTTCATAGGCAAGCAGGGTCTTGTCCGAGAGACGCCGCTCGTCGGACAGGTGGTCGAGCCATTTGTCGACGCGCCGGTTCAGCTCCGGGCGAGCGCTCACGAGAAGAGCTTCGGTATCTTTTCTGGTGGCATTCATGGCATCAGTCTGACGCCGGATCGGCAACGGTTCCGTTAACGGGCAAACGAATTGTGCAGTTTTACGCAGGACACCACCCAGGGCATCGCGGAAAACAACGCCTGAAACCGGTGTGAACAGACCCGCATGACCCGCGGGAACCTCATTTTGTGATCTTCGTCACACTTTGGCTGCGCATGTTTGTTCGCACCCTGGGGCGTACTGTGCAGATTTCTGCACATAGCCATATTTCACGAGACCCAAAGAATCGTCGGTTCAGGCAATAAAATCAATGAGTTGATGATTTTTCGGCAAACTGGCACACCCGTTGCAATTCCCTTGGTATCGGCGCCACACACCAACGGCGCCCCGGAATTCAGGCAATATCGCATTCAGGCAACATCGCCTTCAGATGCCAGCAAGGAGTACTGAAATGTCCAACATCGCTTACATCACCGTCAAGGGCGCAACCCAGGGCGACATGACAGCCGACGCAACCACCGCCGACAGCATCGGCAACCTGTGGCAGGAAGGCCATGAGGGCCAGTCCCTCGTGTACCACTTCGAGCAGAACGCCGTTGTTCCGCGGGACCCGCAGTCCGGGTCCATCATCGCCACCCGCCGCCACATGCCGACCACCTTCATGAAGCCGGTCGACAAGGCCACGCCGCTGCTGTGGCAGGCTCTGGCCACTGGCGAAGCCCTGGAAATCGAAGTCCATTTCTGGCGCACCGCAACGACCGGCGTCCAGGAGCACTACTACACGATCAAGTTCGAGGACGCGGTTCTGGTGGAAGGCAAGACGATCCTGCCGGACGTCACCGACGACAAGAACGCCTCGCGCGGCGACACCGACAAGTGGTCCTTCACCTACCGCAAGGTGGAATGGACCCACGAAAAGGCCGGCACCAGTGCTTCCGACGACTACCGCGCTCCTGTGACCTGACTTCTGGTCACCTGATCGCCAGGACTGACTTCAAAACGAAATTGGGCCGCTTTCTGCGAAGCGGCCCATGCAGCCGGCAGGACGCCCCTCCCGCCGACTGGAACCGCCCGGCCCTGCACCGGGCGGTTCGTCCCGTTCCGGCGCGCGGATAGTTCTCGCGCGCGGATACGGACGCCGCCGGGCTTCAGAAGACTACGGGCCGCTGCTGCTCCTTGCTCCACCGCCAGTCCGGCTCGCCGAAGCAGGTGACGCCACCTTGGTCGCGCCTGCGCGGGCTGCAGGATGTCCAGTCGCGCCGACCCTCCAGAAGCTCGCAGCCGGTATCTGAAAGAGAGAAGACCGTCTTGCCCCGGTTGGCATGGTCGAGACTGCTGCCGTCGTCGAGGACCGCGGGTGTTCCGGCGTCCCGCAGGCGGAGCAGCGTTCCGAGAAACATCAGGTCGCCGTGATAGGGCAGCGGGTCGCTTTCGCTCATGAACTCCCTGAAAATCTCTCCCCAGGGACGCGGGCCGTTGCCGAGGATTTCCAGAATGATCTGCTCGGTGAAGGACAGGCCGTTCTCAACGGAGGGCAATTCCGCCAGATAACGCAGGATGGCACCGCCCAGAAACGGCAGGGGACCACTTCGGCCTGCCAGCTCGAACAGGGGCAGCGGCGTCGGCGCGCACAGGGCGGTCCAGGCTTCGCGCGCCTGTGCAAAGGCGGAAACCGGCACCGGCTGGCGCAGGTCGTACATGTGCCGGAGCGCGGCCGGCGACAATTGGCCTATCCCGATGAATTTCGATATGCCGGGAAACCTGTCGACTGAGATCAGTTCGATCTTCCTGCGGTCCGTGGCCGTCTCCTGCAACATCGCAAGCAGTCTGGCGAGCAACAGCTGGTCATAGGGGTCGTGTTCGAACCACAGGGCTATCCGGCCGTATTTGCCGGCGTCGCTGATCCGGTGCTCGGCAGTGCGCAGCCTCTCAAGGTTGCTTTCATGGGATTCGCCGGGATATTCGGACGCGATGAAACCGGCGCGGGTCTCCAGCGAGCCGCGGCCACTGGTGACGGGTCCCTGGCAGATGGGATCAGCGAACATGAGAAAATCGCCGGCGAAGCCCGCGCGGGTCAAGGCGGCCTCGATGTCGTTGCCACAGCGCACATGCAGGGTCGGCAAGTCGGCGTCGGGCGCGCGGTGACGGGCTTCGATCGCGTTGCGTGCGGCGTCGATCCGCTCGACATGGCTCTTCAGCGCCGGCCAGCTGGCAACACCCGCCTCGCGGGCGATCGTCAACTGGGCATCGGTCAGCTTGAGTGCGGCAAGATCCAGCGCACTGTACCTGGGGTGATGTTTGCGCAGGCGCGCAATCGCGGCGTCATCACCGGCGCGGACCGCGTTTTTAAGGTCCTTTGCCAGCCGTTTCTGCCGGTCGAGGTCAAGCGACAGGTCGGTGGGGCTCAAAAGGGGAAGGGTTTGCGCATCGCGCATCTGGTCGGTCATGGCGACTCCCGGGCTCGGTTGTCATCCAGCGTCCGCATCTCCGGAACGAGCGGGTGTCAATCGTGGTGAGCGCGGGGCGCGCTCTGGACGTCTGGGCGTGGACACCTTTCCGCGGACCGGAGGCCCCGCCCGGGGCCTTGTCGCACGATAATCGGCACCTCCTGAGTTCGCAACGCGAAAAAAAACGGCCCGGATTTCCGGGCCGCCTGATCGTTTTGCAGATGGGTCTTCAGAGGATGCTCTGACCGGTCTTGGCCCAGTCGGCGAGAAACGCATCGAGGCCCTTGTCGGTCAGCGGATGCTTGACGAGGCTCTTGAGCGTTGCCGGCGGCACGGTGACGACGTCCGCGCCGATGATGGCGCAATCCTTGACGTGGTTGGCGGTGCGGATGGACGCCGCCAGGATTTCCGTGTCGAAGCCGTAATTGTCATAGATGACGCGGATCTCGCGAATCAGTTCCAGCCCGTCGATGTTGATGTCGTCGAGGCGCCCGATGAAGGGGGAGATGAAGGTCGCGCCGGCCTTGGCGGCGAGCAGGGCCTGGTTGGCCGAGAAGCACAGCGTGACATTGGTCTTGGTGCCGTCTTCCGTGAGCTGCTTGCAGGCCTTGAGACCATCGAAGGTCAGGGGCAGCTTGATGACCACGTTGTCTGCAATGGCGCGCAGGACATGGGCTTCCTTCATCATGGTATCGAAATCGGTCGCTGCGACCTCGGCGGAGACATCGCCCTCGGTAATGGCGCAGATTTCTGCGATCACTTCCTTGAAGTCCCGGCCGGATTTGGCGATCAGCGACGGATTGGTGGTGACGCCGTCGAGAAGACCGGTGGAGTCCAGTTCCTTGATGTCCGCTGTGTCGGCGGTGTCGACGAAAAACTTCATGAGTGTCTACTCCCTGTGGGGTGCCCCTTATCCAGCCTGGCGCCGGTTGCCGGAAGCGCTGTCCCGGGGCAGGGGCCAAACGTTTGCATGGTCAGCCGCGCTTTCTTTACCCTAGGATGATGACAAGAAGAACCCCTGATTCTCCGGTGGACGAAATTTTTGTGGTACGTACCTCAGAGCGGCCCGCTCTTGAACGCCGCATCCGGACAGGTGAAGTCTTGCACCTGTCCGGACCGCTTTCCGCGAGGTGCAAGTTGGCTCGGACCAGGCGTTGAGGATCATAAATTCCGTGCTGTTTGACGACCCAGACCACCAGGAGACGATTGCCAGCGTGCTGGTCCCGGTCGCCGTGGCCGGTGCCTATACCTACAAGGTCCCGCCCGGAAAAACCGTCGTGCCGGGCACCATCGTCAAGGTGCCGCTCGGCCCGCGCGAGGTGATCGGCGCCGTCTGGGACATCGAACCCGACGCGGCGATCAATCCCAAGAAGCTCAAGACGATTTCGAGGGTTTATGACACCACGCCGCCGCTGGACGACGATCTGCGCCGCTTCGTAGACTGGGTGGCCGGCTGGACGCTCGGAGCGCCCGGCATGGTCCTGCGCATGGTGCTCAGGTCGGAAGAAGCGCTGGAGCCGGAGGCCCCCGTTCAGGGGGTGCGGCGCAAAGAGGGCGCCGAACCGGAGCGGATGACCCCGGCGCGCGGGCGCGTGCTGGCAACCATGGAAGACGGTTTTGCCTGGACGAAAAGCGGCCTTGCCCATGCGGCCGGGGTCTCGGCCTCGGTCATCGACGGCCTGTTGAAGCAGGACGTGCTGGAGGCGGTGCTGATGCCGGCCGCGCCGCCGCCGCCCGTGCCGCAGCTCGACTTCGCGCAGAAGCAACTGACGCCTGCCCAGCAGGCGGCCGTGGACGGGCTGATCGGGAGCTTCGACAAGGGCGGCAGTGTCGCCCTCATCGACGGTGTCACCGGGTCCGGCAAGACGGAAGTCTATTTCGAGGCGATCGCCGAGGCGCTGCGGCGCGGCCGGCAGGCCCTGGTGCTGCTGCCGGAAATCGCGCTGACCGAACAGTTTCTGCGCCGCTTCGAACAAAGGTTCGGCGTCTACCCGGCCGAGTGGCATTCGCAGATCACGGCCAAAAATCGTGTGCGCGTCTGGCGCGGCGCGGCCTCGGGCGATGTGCGTGTGGTCATCGGGGCGCGATCCTCGCTGTTTCTGCCCTTCAGGGAACTGGGTCTGATCATCGTCGACGAAGAGCATGACGCGGCCTTCAAGCAGGATGACCGGGTGCCTTACAGCGCGCGTGACATGGCGGTCGTGCGCGGGCATCTGTCCGGGTTTCCGGTTGTCCTGGCCTCGGCAACGCCGTCGGTGGAAAGCATGGTCAACGCGGATGTCGGTCGCTACAGCCTGCTGGAACTGCCCGAGCGGGCATCTGGGGCCGCCCTGCCGGACCTGAAAGCCATCGACATGCGCCAGGAAGGACCGGAGCGCGGCCGCTGGATGGCGCCGGAACTCGTGCATGCAATCAAGGACACCTTTGCCGCGGGCGACCAGTCGCTGCTGTTCTTGAACCGGCGCGGCTATGCTCCGCTGACCCTGTGCCGCACCTGCGGCCACCGGTTCCAGTGCTCCCATTGCAGCGCCTGGCTGGTGGAGCACCGGTTCCAGAAAAAGCTCGTCTGCCACCATTGCGGCCACAACGAACCTGTCCCGAAGGCCTGCCCGTCCTGTCAGAGCACCGACAGTCTGGTTGCCTGCGGACCGGGCGTTGAGCGGATCGCCGAGGAAGTTTCCGATCTCTTTCCCCAGGCCCGCGTGCTGGTCCTGTCCTCCGACATGGCCGGAGGTCCGGAGCGGCTCAAGCGGGAGATGAAGGTCGTCGAGGAGGGCGGCGCGGACATCGTCATCGGCACCCAGCTGGTCGCCAAGGGGCACAATTTTCCGAAGATGAAGCTTGTCGGTGTGATCGATGCCGACCTGGGACTGGCCCATGGCGATCCGCGCGCGGCGGAAAAGACCTTCCAGCTTCTGGCGCAGGTCACCGGCCGCGCGGGCCGCGTCACCGGAGGCGGCAAGGGCATTCTCCAGACCTACAACGCCGACCACCCGGTGATCAGGGCCCTGCTGGGCGGCGACAAGCACGCGTTCTACCGGGCCGAGATCGACGCCCGCCGCGCCGCCGGCCTGCCGCCGTTCGGCCGGCTGGCCGCCGTCATCGTCTCCGGACCGGACCGCGCGTTCGCCGAAGGCTTTGCCCGTGCGCTCGCCCGCGCCGCCCCGCCGGAGCAGGCGGTGACCCTTCTGGGGCCTGCGGAAGCCGCGCTGGCCATGGTGCGGGGCCGCTACAGGTTCCGGCTCCTGGCCATGGCGCCGAGGCAGTTCGATCTGCAGGCCTATCTGCGCGGCTGGCTGGCCGCGGGCCCGAAACCGTCCAGAGGGCTGCGCCTGCAGGTGGACATCGATCCCCAGCATTTTCTTTAGGACGATCGCGCGGATCCCGCCGCCACGCTGCGTTGATGCCGGCACGTCGACATGGCATCTTTTTACCTGTTTCCACGCAGGGAGAGATACTGATGGCGTACATTCAAGGGTTCCTCGCGCCGGTGAAGACGGCAAAGAAGGCGGAGTACAAGGACATCGCCGAACGATCCTGGGCGCTGTTCAGGGAATACGGCGCCCTGGGCTGTTGCGAGGGCTGGGGAGACGCGGTGCCGGACGGCGAGGTGACCTCCTTTCCGATGGCGGTCAAGAAGGAACCGGATGAAACGGTGGTGTTCTCGTGGATCGTCTGGCCCGACAAGGATACGGCCGATGCCTGCGCCGCATCGATGGAGAACGATCCGCGCTGGGAAGAGGCCATGCCTGCGGCCGGCGGGGTGATCAGCCTGCAGCGGATGATGTTCGGCGGCTTCGAGCCGCTCATCCGGTACTGAGCTTCCACAGACTTGCCATGCGGAAAAGAGCTCCCGCGGGACGCGTTCCGGACCGGCCTGACCGGCCCCGTGGCAAAATACCGTCTAAAGGTTTATGATGGCGCCGAGCCATTGATTGAAAAGGCTTTTTGGAGGCCGCCTGCAAAAAACACCGAGGAATCGGCAAGAACAGTCATTTGGCGAAGTTGCACACTTAGAAACCCTGTGCTAATTGAGGCGCGGCTTTGGGGGCAGCGGTTTAACCGTCATACCTTCTGACCTTGAAATCATTCATTTTTTCAATGTCTTGCGGGCGCTAGCCGCCTGGCGGGCTTGAAAAAAGTCAGAGAGCACGGACCTGGTGACTGACAACGTATCTCTCGTATCCGGCGTGGCAAAACGTTACGCCTCCGCCCTTCTCGGCCTTGCTGAGGACGAAGGCGTAACCGCTGACGTGGAACGGGATCTCACCGCTTTCGAAGGCATGATTGCCGAAAGCGACGATCTCGACCGTCTGGTAAGAAGCCCTGTATTCAGCGCGGAGGAGCAGCTCGCAGCGCTTTCCGCCCTTCTGGACAAGGCCGGTATTTCCGGTCTCGCTTCGAATTTCGTGAAGCTGGTCGCCCGTAACCGGCGCCTCTTCGTACTTCCCGACATGATCAAGTCGTTCCGCGTTCTGCTTGCCGAGCAGCGGGGCGAGGCAACTGCTGAGGTGACGTCCGCCACGGCCTTGTCCGACGAACATGTCGCTGCCCTGAAAGAAGCGCTCACCGCTTCCACGGGCAAATCCGTAAACATCGCAGCGACAGTCGATCCTGCCCTGATCGGTGGCCTTGTGGTCAAGGTCGGCTCCCGCATGATCGACACGTCTCTGCGTACCAAGCTCAATTCACTCAAGTTCGCGATGAAAGAGGTCGGCTGATGGATATTCGGGCCGCGGAAATTTCCGCAATCCTCAAGGATCAGATCAAGAGCTTTGGCCAGGAAGCCGAAGTCTCCGAGGTCGGTCAGGTGCTCTCCGTCGGTGACGGTATCGCCCGTGTTTACGGTCTGGACAAGGTCCAGGCCGGTGAGATGGTCGAGTTCCCGGGTGGGATCAAGGGCATGGCCCTGAACCTGGAAACAGACAATGTCGGTGTCGTTCTGTTCGGCTCCGACCGTGACATCAAGGAAGGCGACACCGTCAAGCGGACCGGCGCCATCGTGGAAGTTCCGGTCGGCAAGGGTCTGCTCGGTCGTGTTGTCGATCCGCTCGGCAACCCGCTCGACGGCAAGGGCCCGATCGAGGCGACCGAAAAGCGCCGCGTCGACGTCAAGGCACCGGGCATTCTGCCGCGCAAATCCGTGCACGAGCCGATGTCCACCGGATTGAAGGCCATCGATGCGCTTATCCCGGTCGGCCGCGGCCAGCGCGAGCTGGTCATCGGCGACCGTCAGACCGGCAAGACCGCGATCCTTCTGGACACCTTCCTGAACCAGAAGTCGCTGCATGCCACCGACGATGAAAACGCCAAGCTGTACTGCATCTACGTTGCGATCGGCCAGAAACGTTCCACCGTCGCCCAGTTCGTGAAGACACTGGAAGACGCCGGCGCGCTGGAATACTCCATCGTCGTCGCCGCGACCGCGTCCGACGCCGCACCGCTTCAGTACCTGGCACCGTTTGCCGGCTGTGCGATGGGCGAGTTCTTCCGCGACAACTCCATGCACGCAGTGATCGGTTATGACGATCTGACCAAGCAGGCCGTTGCCTACCGTCAGATGTCCCTGCTTCTGCGCCGCCCGCCGGGACGTGAAGCATTCCCGGGCGACGTCTTCTACCTGCACTCCCGTCTGCTGGAACGTGCCGCGAAACTGAACGAAGACAACGGCAGTGGTTCGCTCACGGCTCTTCCGGTCATCGAGACCCAGGGCAACGACGTGTCCGCGTTCATTCCGACCAACGTGATCTCGATCACCGACGGTCAGATCTTCCTGGAAACGGACCTGTTCTACCAGGGCATCCGTCCGGCTGTGAACGTCGGTCTGTCGGTGTCCCGCGTGGGCTCTTCTGCTCAGATCAAGGCGATGAAACAGGTTGCCGGCCCGATCAAGGGTGAACTTGCGCAGTACCGCGAAATGGCGGCCTTCGCCCAGTTCGGCTCGGATCTCGACGCCACCACCCAGCGGCTTCTGAACCGCGGTGCACGCCTGACCGAACTTCTGAAGCAGCCGCAGTTCTCGCCGCTGAAGACCGAAGAACAGGTTGCTGTCATTTACGCCGGCGTGAATGGCTATCTTGATACGCAGCCGGTTGATCGGGTTCGCGACTTCGAGGAAGGCCTGCTTCTGTTCCTTCGTGGCGAGCATCAGGACCTGCTCGACGCAATCTGGGAAAAGAAGGCTCTCGACGACGAATTGACGGGCAAGCTGAAAGCTGCCGTCGACGCGTTCGCCAAGAACTTCGTTTAAGACCACACGCCGGGATAAGGAGCAGGGGCGGCCATGCCGAGCCTGAAGGACTTACGAACCCGCATCGCTTCCGTGAAGGCGACGCAGAAAATCACCAAGGCCATGCAGATGGTGGCCGCGGCGAAACTGCGTCGTGCTCAGGAGGCTGCGGAGGCAGCGCGCCCCTATGCGGAACGCATGGGTGCTGTGCTGGCCAACATCGCGGTGGCTTTCGAAGGCCGTGACGACGCCCCGAAGCTGATGTCCGGCACCGGCAAGGATCAGGTACATCTCCTGCTCGTTGCCACTGCCGAACGCGGGCTGTGCGGTGGTTTCAACACCAACATTGCCAAGTTGGCCCGGATCAAGGCCCGCAGCCTGATCAAGCAGGGCAAGACGGTCAAGATCATCTGTGTCGGCAAGAAGGGCTACGACGCCCTGAAGCGGGAATTCGGCCAGTATGTGATCAAGACGGTCGATCTGCGCGACGTCAAGAATGTCGGCTTCTCCGACGCCGATCCGATCGGACGTGAAATCATCACGATGTTCGAGGATGGCGAGTTCGACGTCTGCACGCTGTTCTATTCGACCTTCAAGTCCGTAATCGCACAGGACCCGACCGAACTTCAGCTCATTCCGGCTCACTTCGAGAGCACGGAAGCGGATGCCGGAGCGGGGTCCAACGCGATCTACGAATACGAGCCGGATGAAGCCGAGATCCTTGCGGATCTGCTGCCGCGGAACATTTCCGTTCAGATTTTCCGGGCGCTTCTGGAAAATGCCGCATCCGAGCAGGGCGCACGTATGTCCGCAATGGACAACGCCACCCGCAACGCCGGCGAAATGATCGACAAGTTGACGATCAACTACAACCGCCAGCGGCAGGCGCAGATTACGACGGAACTGATTGAAATTATCTCGGGCGCGGAAGCGCTCTAGAGCATCCTGTGTCGGTAACGGCACAGACGACGATGCTCGAAAACATCAAAATCGATCAACTTTTCAGCTTTCACGTGAAGGCAGGTTGATCTAACGGGTTCGAGACGAGGATTAGGGATATGGCTGACAAAACGGTCGGACGGATCACCCAGGTCATCGGCGCCGTTGTCGACGTCAAGTTCGATGACCATCTGCCGCTGATCCTGAATGCTCTTGAAGTGGACAACCAGGGCACGCGCCTGGTGCTTGAGGTTGCTCAGCACCTTGGTGAAAACACCGTGCGCACGATCGCGATGGACTCCACCGAGGGTCTGGTGCGCGGGCAGGAAGTGGTCGACACCGACGGCCCGATCGCCGTGCCGGTCGGCGATGGCACGCTGGGCCGCATCATGAACGTGATCGGCGAGCCGGTGGACGAAGCCGGCGAGATCAAGTTCGAGGAACGCCGCGGCATCCACCAGGAAGCTCCGGAATTCATCGAGCAGTCCACCGAGGCTGAAATCCTGGTGACGGGCATCAAGGTCGTCGACCTGCTGGCGCCTTACGCTAAGGGCGGCAAGATCGGCCTGTTCGGCGGTGCCGGCGTCGGCAAGACCGTTCTCATCATGGAACTGATCAACAACGTCGCCAAGGCGCACGGCGGTTACTCCGTGTTCGCCGGCGTCGGCGAGCGGACCCGTGAAGGCAACGACCTTTACTGGGAAATGATCGACTCCGGCGTGAACAAGGAAAGCGGCGGCGAAGGCTCCAAGGCGGCCCTGGTTTACGGCCAGATGAACGAGCCTCCCGGAGCGCGTGCCCGTGTTGCCCTGACCGGTCTGACCCTCGCGGAACATTTCCGTGACAAGGGCCAGGACGTTCTGTTCTTCGTGGACAACATCTTCCGCTTTACCCAGGCCGGTTCCGAAGTGTCCGCGCTGCTCGGACGTATCCCGTCCGCTGTGGGCTACCAGCCGACGCTGGCGACCGACATGGGCGCGATGCAGGAACGCATCACCACCACCAACAAGGGCTCGATCACGTCCGTGCAGGCCGTTTACGTTCCTGCCGATGACTTGACCGATCCGGCACCGGCATCGACCTTTGCCCACCTGGACGCGACCACGGTTCTGAACCGTTCGATCGCTGAAAAAGGCATCTACCCGGCTGTGGATCCGCTGGACTCCACATCGCGCATGCTCGATGCCCGCATCATCGGTGACGAGCATTACGAGACCGCGCGTGCCGTGCAGGTGACCCTGCAGCGTTACAAGGCGCTTCAGGACATCATCGCCATCCTGGGCATGGACGAACTGTCTGAAGAAGACAAACTCTCCGTTGCCCGTGCCCGCAAGATCGAGCGCTTTCTGTCCCAGCCGTTCTTCGTGGCCGAGGTCTTCACCGGTTCCCCGGGCAAGCTGGTTGCCCTGGAAGACACCATCAAGGGCTTCAAGGGCCTGGTGGAAGGTGAATACGACCATCTGCCGGAAGCTGCTTTCTACATGGTCGGTTCGATCGAGGAAGCTATCGAGAAGGCTCAGAAGCTGGCAGCGGAAGCCGCCTAAGGTCTGGAAACGGCCGGGCGCCCCGATCGGCGCCCGGTTCCTCATGTCCGATGGCCCGTTCATCGGACTTCAAGACTGACAAGGAAGACGCCAAATGGCTGAACTTTTCCAGTTTGAGTTGGTCTCGCCTGAGCGCCAGCTGCTCTCCGAACAGGTGACCGAGGTCGTGGTGCCCGGCGCCGAAGGCGAGTTTGGCGTTCTGAAGAACCATGCCCCGTTCGTCTCCACGATCCTGCCGGGCATCCTGAAGGTCAACCGGGAAACCGGTGGCTGGGACGAGTATTTCGTTCGCGGCGGTTTCGCCGATGTTGCTGCAGGCGGATTGACCGTGCTGGCCGAGCAGGCTGTTCCTGTCTCGGAAATCAGCCGTGAGCAACTCGCCCAGGCCATCAAGGACGCGGAAGAAGACGTCGCCGACGCCAGGGATGACGATGCCCGGCAGAAGGCCGAGATGACGCTTGGCCAGTTGAAGGATGTCGTCGAGGCCCTCAACAAGGCCTGACCGGCACGATTGTGTTGTGATTGACTTTCAAGACGCGGCTCGCTGGCGGGCCGCGTTTTTTTGTGCCTGGATACCGTGCCTGGATACTGGCGACGAGGCCGGAGCTATTGCATGGAAACCTGGCAGACGGGTGCTTCGTCGAAGAACCTGTAGCCGTTCCGGCCGCTCTTCTTGACCATGTAAAGAGCGATGTCGGCGCGTTTGATCACCGAGCTCACGTCGATTGACTCACCGGTCAGTTGGGCGATGCCGACGCTGACACCGATGGTCACTTGCTTTCCGCTCAATTCGAACGGCATCTGGAGGTTCTGGACGATCCGGTCGGCGATTTCGCTGGTGAACGAAACGCCGGAACCCGAGCGGCTCAGGATGATCGCGAATTCGTCACCACCCAGACGGGCAACAAGATCCGAGGACCGTACGCAATCGCGCAGGCGCTGCGCGACCAGCTTGAGCATTTCATCTCCGGCATCGTGGCCATAGGCGTCGTTGACCGGTTTGAAATTGTCCAGGTCGAGCAGCATCAGATCGCCTTCGCACTGGAGCGCGGCAACCTTTCGAAGAGTATCCTCGAGCGTTGCATTGAAAAGAGTGCGGTTGGCCAGCCCGGTCAGCGTGTCGTGATGGGCGGCATACTCGATCTTTTCAACAGCCTGTTCCCGGGTCGTCACATCCTCATGGGTGCCGATCCAGCCACCGGCGGGCAACGGCGTTTGAATGACACTGATCACTTTGCCATTTGGATGTTTGAATTTGGATCGGACGACGTCGCCGGCCGAAAGCCGCGTCATAAGGTCCATGACGTGATCGTGGACATTGCCCTTGAATTCACCGCGGACTTTCTCGGCTTTGACAAGCTCGGTTATCGAAACGCCCGCTTGAACTTCGCCCTCGGGCTTGCTGAAAAGGTCGACATACTGCTTGTTCCACAGTGTCAGGCGGCCCTGGGCGTCGAAAACGCTCACGCCCTGACGCATGTTGGCAAGAACGGCATCCAGTTCTTCCCAGCGGTGGCGGGCTGTCCGTTCGTTTTCGGCAAGCAGTTTTTCCAGAAGCTTGCGGTCGGTTATGTCGTAGAAATTGTGGATCAGACCACCGGACGGCAAGGGTGTGCTGCGGGTTTCGATATAGACGCCGTTCGCGGTCTGCCGTTCGAAAACCTGGGCTGTGGTCAGATCGTAGAACGAATACCGTTCCTGCGCGAGCGCATCGATGTCGCCGGGGCCATAGTCCCCGCGTTTCGCATTGTGGGTGAAGAAATCGTACAGGGCGGGGCGCCCGTCGGTGAATTCTTGCGACACGTCCAGAAGCCGGCGAAACTCGTCGTTGCTTGATTCAAGCCTGAGGTCCTTGCCGTAATAGGCAATGCCGCCGGGAAAATGATCGAATATCGTCTGCAGCGTGTCCGCTTGCTGTTTCGTCTCGGTGATGTCGGTCAGGGAAACGACGACGCCAGCCTGTCCGGGCGCGTGGTCGATATCGGCAATGGATTGCGCGTTGAGGCGCAGCCAGACAGGTTCTGACTGCCCGCACCGGCTCAGCTTCACAAGGCGGTTCTTGATCTTTTCAGGTTCCCGAGCCGCGAGCATCAACGGGTTCAGATCCACGGCCGGGTCCGGGGCCGGATGTGAAAAGTCAAGGTCGAGATCCTGGACGGCCTTGCCCTTCAGATCTTTCTGATTGCCCAGCAGGGTGGCGGCTGCCGGGTTGAACGCCTGAATCCGCCCCTCCTGATCGAGCAGGAGAATTCCTTCGGTAAGGGCTTCAAGCGTGGCACGGTGCACAGCTTCGGAGAGGCGGACCGCCTGGTCGGCAAGATTGCGTTCGGTTATATCCTGGAACGCACCAACCAGCCGGGACACGGTACCGTTTTCGAGGATCGGACGTCCGACAGCCCGCACCCAGGTATGCCGGCCCTTGGCAGTGATGAAGGGGAGCTCCAGGTCCCAGCCGATACCTTCCTTGATGCCCCGATTGACGGCTGTCGTTATCTCATCCCGGTATTCTTCAGGGTAAAAGGAGAGCGCGGTTTTGACATCCGGTTGAAAACCGCTCTCGACCTCATGAATCTCACAGGTCTTGTCGGTCCAGGTCACGACATTGGTGTTCAGGTCGATTTCCCAGCCGCCGACACCCGAAACGCTCGTGACTTCCTGCAGGAGATCGTGTTTTCCGGCGGCCAGCTTCTGGTGCCGTTCCATTTCGATCAGGGTCTGCTGGTTCTGAACACTGAACCGGTGTGCCTTGATGAGACCTTCCACGGCGGTTGCAAGCCGCCGGAGCTGCTCAAGCTGTTGCCGGGTGGGAATGCGCGGTTTTGTATCTATCACACACAATGTGCCGAGCCTGTTGCGGCCGTCTATCGACAAGGGGCAGCCCGCATAAAACCGGATATGCGGCTCACCGGTGACAAGCCGGTTGTTCTTGAAACGATCATCCGTTTCCGCGTCGGGAACGACAAAGATGTCATCGCTCAAAATGGCGTGCTGACAAAAGGAAGCACTGCGCTCGGTTCCCTCGGCATCCAGGCCGTAGCGGGCCTTGAACCATTGTTCCTCCACATCGACCAGCGCGATGAGACTGATGGGGCAGTCCAGGATGCCGGCGGCGGCTTCAACAACCGCATTGTATTCGGGCAGGCGTTCGGAGTGGAGAATCTGAAGTGCGCGCAACGCTTCGATGCGTTCCCGTTCGTGTTTGCCCTGCACAATAGTCATGTAGCTGGTTTCCTCGAAGCCTTGGCCCCGGAGTAGTAGTAATTTCCCTTACAAGGTAAGGTTGGAGCTCAAAATAAAAGATTAACTTCAAGGGAAATCTGAAGTAAATTGCAACTTTTAAGAAAAGAAAAAATAAAATCGTATTATGACAGTATTTTCAATGAAAAAAGATTGTGTTTCCTGATATTTTTACTGATGAGGCATGTTCGGGGTTGAGCAGCCTAAGAATGAAAAACCACAGTCCGTCCCGGGGTAGCGAAGACCGGGCGTGCTCCCCGGCCAGATGATGGAGAGCCGCGCGCCAACAAAAAACCCGGTCGCGAGACCGGGTTTGAAGGTACGCGGCAGACCCGCGGATAACTGCATTTGTTTCAAGCAGCTTTGATTGTCAGGCTGCGCGCCGGAAGGACAGGCTCATGCCGCCACCGGACCGGTTGCGACGGCGCTCTTCCGGCGGAATGTAAACAATGGCGCTGTGCTCGGTGCAGTAGGACACGCCCGCTTCAACGCGCGTGTTGCACGGGAACACGTAGTTGCCGGAGTCGCCCTCTGCCCATTTGCAGCAGCCCGGACGCGGGAGAGACAAGTCAGCCATGATGTTTTCCTTTATTCTTTCTAACCAAGCGGCAAAAGCGCTCGAGCATCCTCCGGTAGGAGAGGATCCGAACAGCTTTTGTCAGAAATCGGATGTAATCAGCGCCCGGGACGTCATCCGTTGTCCACCCGCAAGGGTGCTCTTCAGCAAGCGCAGGCCTTACATAAGCGGCACGTCACAAAAATGCAATAGAATAGCTGGCAATTCCGGCCTGCGCACAGTGCATACCGGGTTAACACCCCGTTATCATTCCATGATTGTTGGTGTTTATTCAGCTGCCTTGCCGATCTTCAGGCAACCGGCCCCCGGCAGCTCTCAATGCTTCCGGTGTATCAAGGTCAAGTCTTGCCGCAACGCCGATTTCAACCTCCGTCACGAAACCTGGATTTTCGGCAATGACATGCCGGGCGCCGACATCGCCGCTCAGGTTCTTCAGGGCGCTGAAAAACCGGCGGTCCCAAAGGACGGGGTTGCCGCGTTTGCCGTCCGCCGTCGCCGTCGCGATCAGGCAAGACCGGCTGCCGCGATAGGCGGACACGAGTTTGCCGAGCGCATCTGCCCCGATGCCTGGCATGTCCCCCAGGAGAATGATCACGGCGTCGATATCCGCAGACAGGGCGTTCACTCCGGCGCGGATCGACCCGGACATGCCGTCGGCGAAGTCCGGATTGTGCACCAGGGTCACATCGAGATCCGCGACCCGGGCCGCGATGTCCTCCGCCAGATGACCGGTGACGACGATGGTTTGCGTCAGCCCCGCGCCGCAGGCAGCCTCGGCCGCGTGCCGGATCAGCGGTTTGCCGTCCAGCGTGGCAAGAAGCTTGTTGGGACCGCCCATGCGGGATGACTTGCCCGCGGCAAGGACAAGCGCGGCGATCTTGGGCGCGCTGCCCGAGCGCTTGGCTTCCCGCGGCTGAGGCCGGGTTCCGATTTCCATCAGCAATCCTCCCACACCCATCGCGGTTATGTCGCCGGGTGTCACCTCGAGCCCGGCCAGCAGCCGGTCGAGTACCCAGTCGAAGCCGTTTTCCTTCGGGCTGCGGGCACATCCCGGAGCGCCAAGTACGGGGACGCCCGACAACTCGGCAAGCATCAGCAGATTGCCGGGATCGACTGGCATGCCGAGATGCCGCACCGTGCCACCGGCCCGGTCGACGGCCGCGGGCAGAACGTCCTGCCGGTCGATCACGGCGGAGGCACCGAACAGGATCAGGAAATCGGCCCCCTGCCGGATCAGCTCGGTCATGGCCTCGGCAACGGCTTCGGCCTCGTGCGGCACCCGGGTCTCGCGGAACACGGAACTGCCGCTCGCGCGCAACCGCTCTTCCAGCACCCGGCGGGTCTTGTCCATCGTGGCCGTCTTCAGATGCGCAAGCCGGGTTGCGACCAGTCCGACCCGGCGCGGCTTGAAGGGCGCGATCCGCACCGCCCCCTCGAGCGCTCGCTCGGCGGCCGCGATGAGGGCGCCGGGAAGCGCGAAGGAAATGATCTTCGCGGTTGTCACCATCCGTCCGGCACCGACCTTGCTGAAATTGGCAAGGGTGGCGAATGTGATTGCCGGGTCGATGCGATTGGCGGCCGTGACGGCGTCCGCATCGACAACCAGCAGTCCGTCACAATCCGCATAAAGGTTCATGCGTCCGGTGAAGGCGTCATCATGACTGAGCCCGGGCCCCATCGCTGCCATGGCCAGCCGGCCGGCAGCCTCGTCCTCACCTGTATCGCCCGGTTCGAGCCGGGCAACCACCAGGGTGCTTACGCCCGAGGCGGCGAGATCCGCGCAGTCCTGCCCGGTCAGGACATGGCCTTTTTTCAGGACGCGTCCGGGCAGCGCCGTCTTGTGTGCGAGAATGCAGCCGGGCGCCTGGTCCATCGGACACGGGCCGAACTTCATGCGGCTGCTCCCGGCCCCTTGCGCAACGCGCCGATGACGGATCCGAGCACGGCGACAGCGATTTCCTCGGGCGACGCCGCGCCGATATCAAGGCCGATCGGGGCGTCGATCCTGCCGCAGACGGACGGATCGAGCCCGGTTTCGGCGAAGCGCTCCAGCCGCTTGCCATGGGTTTTGCGGCTGCCGAGCGCGCCGACGTAGAAACAGCCGGTCCGGAGCGCCTCGATCAGCGGATAGTCGTCGATCTTCGGATCGTGGGTGACCGCGGCGACGGCGGTAAACGTGTCGAGCGGCGTTTCCCTCAAGACGTCTTCCGGCCATTCGGCTTTCAAGGTGCCTTCCGGAAACCGCGCCTCCGTGGCGAAGGCCGTTCGCGGATCGATGACCGTCACATCAAGGCCGGCGATGGCCGCCATGGGCACGAGTGCCTGGCTGATATGAACCGCGCCGATGATGACGAGTCTCGGTGCCGGCACCGACACGTTCAGAAAGACCTCGCCGGTGCCGGTCGTGACCATGCCCGACTTGCCGGACCGGAAGCGCCGGTCGAAGTCCCCGGCCAGCGCGTCGGCACTGAAGTCGTCCGATTGGCGCACAAGCCGCTGGGCACCGCCGGGCATCTCCGTCACGACAATGGTCGCGCGCCGTCCGGTACGGGCTTCGTTCAGCTCCTTGAGCAGGGAAAGATCCATGAGGTCAGGTCCGGTCCGTTGCCAGCTTGAGGCCGAGACTGACGAGCAGGGACCCGCCCAGCCAGCGTGTCAGGTCCTGGAACCTGGAGGACCGGGTGAGCCGCTTCTTGACTTCAGCGGCGAAGAACACGGTCACCAGGTCGGCCGAGGTGAAGGCGAAATTGACGATTGTCCCCAGCAGCAGGAACTGCACCCAGATCGGCAGACCGGCGTCCGGGCTGACGAATTGCGGCAGAAAGGCAATGAAGAACACCGCGACCTTCGGGTTGAGAATTTCCACCAGAATGCTGTCGGCAAAGGCGCGGTGCGCGGATTTTCCGGGCAACTCCGGAATGGGCCCGGCTGCCACCCGTGTCCGGATCATCTGGATGCCGAGAAACACCAGGTAGCCGCCTCCCACCAGTTTCAGGGCGAAATAAAGCGTCGGCACGGCTGCGAAAATCGCCGACAGTCCGAACGCGGCTGCCAGCACGTGGACATAACAGCCCAGGTGGATGCCGGCCGCGGCCATCAGCCCGGCGCGCTGACCGCGTGATATCGTCTGTGCGGCGGTGTAAAGCAGGGCGGGGCCGGGCATGTAGGCGAACAGGACGGTCGCGGCGGCAAAGGCAAGCATGGTTTCGATTGTCATCAGAGCGGTTCCGGTTCAGATTACGGGTTCGACATAGACCCGGATCCGGCCGCCGCACGACAGGCCGACACGCCAGGCTGTCTCGTCGGCGACTCCAAACTCGAGAGTGACCGGTTTGCCGGTGTCGATGACATCGATGGCCTCGGAAACAACCGTACCTTCCACACAGCCGCCGGACACCGACCCCTCGAAATTGCCGTCCGCGTCGATGACCAGATGCGCGCCGACCGGCCGCGGTGCCGATCCCCAGGTTTCGATCACGGTCGCAAGTGCGACCTGCCGCCCCGATCCGCGCCAGTCCTCGGCGGTTTTCAGGACGTCGGCAACGGCTGGGGCGCCGGATGAAGCGCCAGTTGAGTCATCAGGTGAGGCAAGGGTGGCTGGCATGGTTTCGTCCCTGAAGTTCGGACGATCAATATAGACCTTTCTGCAGGCGATGAAAGAGACCGGAGAACAGAAACGGCGCCCGCAGTGGCAGGCGCCGTTGACAGTGTTAGCAGCTGTTGTCGCCGGGGTCTTATTCCGCGGCGATGCGCAGAGCCGGCGCGGCGCTCAGCACGGCGCCGTCGACATGGGACTCGAAGGCTTCGAAGTTGCTGACGAACATTTCCACCAGCTTGGCGGCCTGCAGGTCATAGGCATCCTTGTCGGCCCAGGTCTCGCGCGGTGTCAGCATCCGGGCGTCGACACCGGCGACGGACACCGGAACCTCGAAACCGAAATTAGCGTCGGTCCGGAAGTCCGCGTCTTTCAGGTCGCCGGAAAGAGCTGCCTGCAGCAGGGTGCGGGTGGCCTTGATCGGCATGCGTTGTCCCGTGCCGTAGGCGCCACCGGTCCATCCGGTATTGACCAGCCAGCAATCCACACTGTGACGGGCGATCAGGTCTTTCAGAAGGTTGCCGTATTCGGACGGGTGCCGTGGCAGGAACGGGGCTCCGAAACAGGTGGAGAAGGTTGCCTGGGGTTCGGTGACGCCCTTCTCGGTTCCGGCGACCTTCGCGGTGTAGCCGGACAGGAAGTGGTACATGGCCTGGGCCGGGGTCAGTCTGGCGATCGGCGGCATCACGCCAAACGCATCGGCGGTCAGCATGATGATGGTCCCGGGCACCGGCGCGCGGCCGGTGGGACTGGCGTTGGAAATGAAGTGGATCGGATACGCCGCGCGGGTGTTTTCCGTCTTCGAGCCATCGTCGAAATCGGGAACCCGGTTCTCGTCGAGCACGACATTTTCAAGAACGGTACCGAAACGCTGGGTCGTGGAATGGATCTCCGGTTCCGCTTCGGCCGACAGCTTGATGGTTTTCGCGTAGCAGCCGCCCTCGAAATTGAAGACGCCGTTTTCACTCCAGCCGTGTTCGTCATCGCCGATCAGCGTGCGGGAGGGATCGGCGGACAGGGTTGTCTTGCCTGTGCCGGAGAGGCCGAAGAAGACCGCCGTATCGCCGTCGTCACCCACATTGGCCGAGCAATGCATGGGCATGACGCCCTTGGCCGGTAGCAGGTGATTGAGCATGGTGAAAACCGATTTCTTCATTTCACCCGCATAGGACGTCCCGCCGATCAGGATGATCTTCCGGGTCAGGTCGCATGCGATGACCGTTTCGCCCCGGCAGCCGTGGCGGGCCGGATCGCCCTTGAAGCTCGGCAGGTCGACGATCGTCATGTCCGGCGCGAAACCGGCCAGATCACCGCTCTCGGGCCGCAGCAGCAGATTGCGGATGAACAGGGAATGCCATGCATACTCGGTGTAGACGCGCACCGGCAGCCGGTGTGCAGCGTCCGCGCCGCCGTAGAGATCCTGCGCGAACAGCTCCCGGCCCTCGGCATGGTCGAGGAAATCGGCCAGCAGCAAGTCGAACTGGTCACGGGACATCTGCCCGTTGTTGTCCCACCACACCGTGTCCCTTGTTTCCTCATCGAGGACGACGAACTTGTCCTTGGGCGACCGGCCGGTATGGGCACCCGTGTCTGCGACGAGGGCACCGCCTGCGGTCAGCCGGGACTCGCCGCGGGAAATCGAATATTCGTAAAGCGCAGGCTCGTTCTGGTTCCAATAGAGCGCCTTCAGGCCCTTGAAGCCGAAGATCTCGCTGCCAATAGAGGGGTTCCTGACGCCAACTTCTTGCATTTTCCCGCAGTCCTCGTGATGTGGGCTTGTCTCTTCGCCACCGGAGAAAGTTAAGAAAGACTGAATCCGGCTGTGAGGGCTGCGAACGTAGTGGAATGACTATGGGGCAGCAAGTCTGCCAAAGGGGCTATGTCCTTGTTAAATCGATTAAAAAAACCCTTTAAATTGCCAATGATTAATTTGGACGTCGAACTAAAAACCGAAACCTTCGAATTGTTCGTTATGGTGATTGAAGTGAAAGAAAATGAGTTTATTTCGCGTCGCCAGAGGGCCTGCGCCGCAGGTTGACGGTCCGGGTGCAGGGGTTACGGTGTGAGGCCGTCTTGAATTCGTCCACATCGAACCCCACCACTGAGGCCGCTGGGCAGTCTGTTGAGCCAGTATGCGGCAGCAGACCCGCCGACCGCCGGGTTTGCCTTAATTTATGCGCATTTAGCAGGCCAAAGGCTGTGTGTTACATTAATGCTGGTTAACCGATGCACACCATTCGGTGCGTTGCCGGAAATGGAAAAACAAAGCATGCCGACAATTGCTCTGGTCGATGACGACCGCAACATTCTGACTTCGGTCTCGATCGCATTGGAAGCCGAAGGGTATCGCGTCCAGACCTATACGGACGGCACATCCGCACTCGACGGTCTGCAGAGCGATCCGCCGGAATTGGCGATTTTCGACATCAAGATGCCGCGTATGGACGGCATGGAGCTGTTGCGCCGCCTGCGCCAGAACTCGGATCTGCCGGTGATATTCCTGACGTCGAAGGACGATGAGATCGACGAATTGTTCGGTCTGAAAATGGGCGCCGACGATTTCATCCGCAAACCCTTTTCGCAGCGGCTCCTCGTCGAGCGCGTCCGCGCCGTGCTGCGCCGCGCGCAGCCCAAGGATGCCTCCGCTCCGCGCGACGACGCCGACAAGCTGCTGGAACGCGGCCAGTTGCTGATGGACCAGGAACGGCATACCTGTACCTGGAACAACAAGCCGGTGACGCTGACGGTGACGGAATTCCTGATCCTGTCCGCGTTGGCGCAGCGTCCGGGCGTCGTCAAGAGCCGCAATGCCCTGATGGATGCGGCCTATGACGATCAGGTCTATGTGGACGACCGGACCATCGACAGTCACATCAAACGCCTGCGCAAGAAGTTCAAGGTGGTTGACGACGACTTCGACATGATCGAAACCCTCTATGGTGTCGGTTACCGCTTCCGGGAGGCCTGATAACGATCCGGGTGGTCTCCGGCGTACTCCGGCAGGGGGTGTGCTGGAGGAGAACCCGGGTGGCGATGTCGCCGGCCCCGATCCGGTCCTCGTCCGGGCGTGGCCCGGGGAACGCTTCAATACAGTCAGGGAAGGCTCCAAATGGCGGTTGACGGTGAGAGCGCGGAAGGAATGTCCGCCTCCGAACCTCAATCCGGTTCGGAACGTCCCCGCTTGCGTCAGCTC
Organism: Roseibium sp. AS2; assembly: GCF_038900065.1. Classification (NCBI taxonomy): domain Bacteria; kingdom Pseudomonadati; phylum Pseudomonadota; class Alphaproteobacteria; order Hyphomicrobiales; family Stappiaceae; genus Roseibium; species Roseibium sp. AS2. The sequence goes on along the minus strand of NZ_JBBMQN010000001.1, from coordinate 796,653 downwards.
GGCAACAAGCGCATCCGCCGCCGCCTCCTGAACCAGTTCGCACGTATATTCGGCACTTATGTGCTGTCTTCCCTGACCCGGCGGATCATCGCCATCAATCTGGTCGGCCTGCTGGCCCTGGTGATCGGCATCCTGTATCTCAATCAGTTCCGGGCCGGTCTGATCGACGCGCGGGTGCAAAGCCTTCTGACGCAGGGCGAAATCATCGCCGGGGCGATTGCGGCCTCGGCCACCGTCGACACGGGAACGATCACTGTCGATCCGGAACGCCTGCTGCAGCTTCAGGCGGGCGAAAGCATCACACCGACCCAGGAAGATCTCGACAGCCTCGACTTTCCGATCAACCCGGAAAGGGTCGGGCCGGTCCTGCGCAGGCTGATCTCGCCGACCAAGACCCGCGCCCGGATCTATGATCCCGAGGGCATCCTGATCCTGGACAGCCGGCATCTCTACACCAGCGCCCAGATCCTGCGCTTCGACCTGCCGCCGCCGAACGCCGTGGAAGAAGGGTTCTGGGACACGGTATGGCAGTGGACCAAACGCTGGCTGCGACAGGGCGATCTGCCGGTCTATCAGGAGGTCGGCGGCGGCGACGGGCGCGCCTATCCTGAAGTGGAGGCAGCGCTTGCCGGCTCGCCGGCCAGCGTCACCCGGGTCTCCCAGCGCGGTGAGCTGATCGTGTCCGTGGCGGTCCCGATCCAACGGTTTCGCGCAGTGCTGGGATCGCTGCTGCTGTCAACGCAGGGCGGCGACATCGATGCGATCGTGCGTGCGGAGCGGATTGCGATCATCCGGGTCTTCCTGTTCGCGGCAACGGTCACGATCCTGCTGTCGATCCTGCTCGCGGGAACCATCGCCGGCCCCGTCCGGCGGCTGGCGGCAGCGGCCGACCGGGTCCGCCGGGGATCTAACTCGCGCGAGGAAATTCCGGACTTCTCCGACAGGCAGGACGAGATCGGCCATCTGGCGCGCTCGTTCCGCGAGATGACCAATGCGCTCTACAACAAGATTGACGCCATCGAGCAGTTCGCCGCCGATGTTGCCCATGAACTGAAGAACCCGCTGACCTCCCTGCGCAGCGCCGTTGAAACCCTGCCGCTGGCCAGGTCGCAGGAGTCGAAGGATCGGCTCATGGAGGTGATCCAGCACGATGTCCGCCGTCTGGACCGCCTGATCAGCGACATATCCGACGCGTCGCGGCTCGATGCCGAACTGGCCCGGATCCAGGCGGATCCCATCGATCTTGCCGAACTTCTGCGCAACATGGCGGACGCCGCGAATGAACGCTCGGCGGTGGAGGAGGCCAGCGTCAAGCTCACCGTTGCAGACGCCCAGGGAAGCAGGCCCTACAGAATGCTGGGTCACGACATCCGCCTCGGTCAGGTCGTCAGCAATTTGCTCGACAACGCCAGGTCCTTCTCGCCTGCCGACGGCATTGTCCGGGTCGACCTGAGCCGCGAGGGCCGCATGATCAAGATCACCGTCGACGACGACGGTCCCGGCATCCGGGCGGAAAATACGGAGCGCATTTTCGAGCGCTTTTACACCGACCGGCCCGATGGCGAGGGGTTCGGCAACAATTCCGGTCTCGGCCTGTCCATCTCCCGGCAGATCATTGCGGCACACGGCGGCACCATCTCCGCGGCCAACCGGCTGGAGCCTCTTGCGGACGGCGGCCACAGGATCGCCGGCGCCCGCTTCACCATTCGCCTGCCCGCCGGGCTCGGCAAGTGACCCGGCCCGCCGTCCACGCCAACTGCCTTGTTCTGGGAACCTGCGGCGTCCTGATCCGGGGCGGCGCCGGTTGCGGCAAGTCCTCGTTCTGCGACACCCTGATCGAGGCCGCGCTGGCGAAGGGCAATCTCGGACGGTTGGTCGCCGATGACTACGTCCATGTCGTGCCGGAAGACGGCCGGTTGCTGGCCAGCCCGCCGGACACTATCCTGGGAAAAATGGAGATCCGCGGGTTCGGGCTTGTCGACACGCAATATACGCCCCGCGCCCGCATAGATCTGATCGTCGACCTGCTGCCGATGGAGCGGCTCGAGCGTCTGCCGGAAGCGGCCATCGTGTCCATGTGCCTTGAAGGTGTTGACGTGCCAGCCCTGTCCTGCCCGGCAGACAGGCCCGATGTTTCGCTGCGGCTTGTTCGCTGGGCGCTTCGCGGTCTTCTCCCGGACGCCCCTGATTATATTTAGGGCACTGCCGGTGTTTTTTGCTTGCAACTGATCAAACGGTTGAAGAGAGTGCATCTGACTGATAAACGCCCGGCTCCGTCCGGATCCCGTGTGTGGATCCGAAGTTCATTGCACTCGATAATCAGGCAATCCCACGTATGATCGGACTTGTACTTGTGACCCACGGACGCCTCGCCGAAGAATTCAAGGCGGCGCTGGAACATGTTGTTGGTCCCCAGGAACAGGTCGAAACGATTTCAATCGGGCCGGATGACGACATGGAGCAGCGGCGCCAGGACATTCTGGCCGCCGTGGAAGCCGCCAATTCCGGCAAGGGCGTGGTGCTGCTGACCGACATGTTCGGCGGGACGCCCTCCAACCTGGCGATTTCGGTCATGGACAGCAAATCCGTTGAAGTGGTGGCCGGTGTCAACCTGCCCATGCTGATCAAGCTGGCCAGTGTGCGCACCGACCGCGCCCTCGCGGAAGCCGTCGACGAAGCCCGCCAGGCCGGTCAGAAATACATTTCGGTCGCCAGTCAGGTGTTGTCGGGGCAGAACTGACACAGACAATGACGACGCGGAACCTCTTGCAAAAAGACCTCAGGATAGTCAACCGCCGCGGATTGCACGCGCGCGCCTCCGCGAAACTCGTCAAGCTGGTGGAAACCTTCGCGGCCGAAGTGCATGTGTCGAAGGATGGCCAGACGGTCGGAGGCACGTCGATCATGGGACTCATGATGCTTGCGGCCAGCCCCGGGTGCTGCATCAGCGTCAGCGTCAGCGGAACGGATGCAGATGCGGCCCTGGCGGCGATATGCGAGCTGGTCGAAAGTGGCTTCGGCGAGACCGATTGATTTTCACCTGTTTCGGCGCCACCATACGGCGCGTCGATCAGAGCGTGCTGAGACGCTGAATTTTATCCTTCGACACTTGTCTTCACCGCCGGTTGGGAAACGAAATGCCGAGTCAGACTGACGACCGATTGATTGGCGCTGCGCGAACCGCCCTCGCGCATGTTCATGAAACGCTGGACCTGGACTTCGCATTCGAGCTCTGGGACGGGTCCCGGGTTCCCGCGGACGCTCCCGCCGACGGCCTGCGGCTGGCCTTGTCCGGGGCCGCGCTGACCCGGCTGCTGCGCCGTCCGAAGCTCAAGACCCTGATTGATCTCTACGCCGCCGGCGACGTCGATCCCCGTGGCGGCAGCATCTTCGATTTCGCCGCAAGGCGGCCCGCGATCAAGAGCCGGGACATCCGCAAGCGCCTGAACAAGGGTCTGCTTCTCAAATGCGCCGTGCCGCTGGTCCTCGGATGGGGGGCCGGAAAGGCGCGCCGGGGGCCCGGCGGGCTGGATGCAGGCCAGGGCGCGGACAGGGGCTCCGGCAGCCGCAAGGACGACATCGCCTTTCACTACGATGTCTCCAACGACTTCTACCGGCGGTTTCTCGATCCGGAGATGGTCTATACCTGCGCCTATTTCACCGACTGGTCGAACGATCTGGCGACGGCGCAGAAAGACAAGCTGGATATGATCTGCCGCAAGCTGCGGCTCAAGCCGGGCGACCGCCTGCTTGACATCGGCTGTGGCTGGGGCGCGCTGATCTGCCATGCAGCGGAGCATTACGGCGTCACCGCCGTGGGGGTGACACTGGCCGAGGAACAGCTCAAACTCGCCAGGGAACGCATCGCGGAACGCGGTCTCGGCGACAGGGCCTCCGTGGAACTGATCGACTATCGCGAGATGAAGGGGTCGTTCGACAAGATTTCCTCCATCGGCATGTTCGAGGCGGTCGGCCTGGACAATTTCGACAATTACTTCCAGAGCGTTCGCCGGCTGCTCCGGCCACGCGGTCTTTACCTTCATCACGCAATCACCCGGCGCGGCAAGAAGGACCTGAAGGCCTTCCGCCGCAAGAAGCCGGAATATCAGGCGCTTGTCCGCTACATCTTTCCGGGCGGCGAGGTCGACCATATCGGCTGGACGCTCACCAACCTCGAGGCCCATGGGTTCGAGGTTCACGATGTCGAGGCCTGGCGAGAGCACTACGCCCGCACCACCCGGCTCTGGGCCGAGAACCTCATGGATGTGAAGGACGCGGCGATCGCGGAAATCGGTGAACACAGGTACCGGCTGTGGCTTGCCTATCTCATCGGCGTCTCGCTCGGGTTCGAGCGGGGCTCGATCGGCATCTTCCAGACAGTCGCCAGCAAGCGCGCAAAGGGTCCTTCCGGGATGCCGCCGACGCGCGAGGATCTCTACCGGTCCTGACGGGCCCGTTCAAAATCAGTTCGCCTGTTTGATCATATAAAGAATTCTTTATATCTTTATTGCTAAGCAGCGCCGCGGGCGCTATAACGCCCGGCAATGGTCTCCGGCAGTGTCCGGAGACCGGCTTGCGGCCCTGCGATGCCGGCATCACCATGTCACAGGGCGGCTGCATTCCTATCGGGCTGGGCTCTCAACAGGCTCCAACAGCAGGACACATTCATGACCGACTACATTATCAAGGATATCGGGCTCGCGGACTGGGGTCGTACCGAAATCGAGATCGCCGAGCATGAGATGCCGGGCCTGATGGCTTGCCGTGAGGAATTCGGCACGTCCAAGCCGCTCAAGGGTGCCCGGATCGCCGGGTCGCTCCACATGACGATCCAGACCGCCGTCCTGATCGAGACGCTGACCGCGCTGGGCGCCGAAGTCCGCTGGGCCTCCTGCAACATCTACTCCACCCAGGACCAGGCTGCCGCGGCCATCGCCGCCACCGGCGTGCCGGTCTTCGCCGTCAAGGGCGAGACCCTGGAAGAGTACTGGGACTACGCGGACAAGATCTTCGACTTCGCCGATGGCGCCAACATGATCCTGGACGATGGCGGCGACGCCACACTCTACATTCTCATGGGCGCGCGGGTCGAGGCCGGCGAGACCGATCTCATCGAGAACCCGACCTCCGAGGAAGAGGAATGCCTGTTCGCGCAGATCAAGAAGCGCATGGCAGCCAACCCGGGCTGGTTCACGAAACAGAGAGACCTGATCCAGGGCGTTTCGGAAGAGACCACCACCGGTGTTCTGCGTCTTTATGAAATGCAGAAGAAGGGCGGACTGCCGTTCCCGGCAATCAACGTCAACGACAGCGTCACCAAGTCGAAGTTCGACAACCGTTACGGCTGCCGCGAAAGCCTGGTCGACGGCATCCGCCGCGGCACCGACGTCATGATGTCGGGCAAGGTCGCCGTGGTCTGCGGTTACGGCGATGTCGGCAAGGGTTCCGCGCAGTCGCTCGCCGGCGCCGGTGCGCGCGTGATCGTCACCGAAATCGATCCGATCTGTGCCCTGCAGGCGTCCATGGACGGCTTCGAGGTCAAGACCATGGAACAGGTCCTGCCGGAAGGCGACATCTATGTCACCGCCACCGGCAACAAGGACATCATCACCTTCGACCACATGCGTGGCATGAAGGACATGGCGATCGTCTGCAACATCGGCCACTTCGACAACGAGATTCAGGTTGCCGCGCTGAAGAACACCAAGTTGCGCCCGGTCAAGGACCAGGTCGACATGTACGAGTTTCCGGACGGCAAGCGCATGATCCTGCTCTCCCAGGGCCGCCTGGTGAACCTGGGCAATGCCACCGGTCATCCGAGCTTCGTGATGTCCGCGAGCTTCACCAACCAGGTTCTGGCGCAGATCGAACTCTTCTCCAAGGGCGATCAGTACAAGAACGAAGTCTACGTGCTGCCGAAGCACCTGGACGAGAAGGTTGCCCGCCTGCATCTGGAGAAGCTCGGTGTGACGTTAACCGAGCTGTCAAACGAGCAGTCTCAATATCTGGGGATTAACAAGACCGGTCCGTTCAAGCCGGAACACTACAAATACTGATTTTGTCGGGGCGGCCCACTAGATGTGGTGACCGCCCTGATTCGGTCTTGTGAACAAAAAAATACGGGACCCTAGAATTTTAAGGGTCCTGTTAACTTTTCAGTTACGGACTCTTCTGCGTGATTCTCAAAAAGGTTATGGTTTAAGCGAATCAAGGGCCAGGAGGCGGATGTCCTTGATTTGCTCCCGGAATCCGGGAGCTGCGGTCCGCATCAGCGGGCATGGCGGCGTTAAGGGGATCACAATATGCCGAAAGGCAGCAGGAACGGCGCGCGGCCACGCGCGACGTGGCGCAACTGGAGTCTGAAATCGGTTCAGCTGGGCGGCACCGCATTGGTGGGCTCGGGTCTGTTTTCAAGCTCGGCTGCCGCGGATATGCTGGCCGACACAACCGCCGCCATAAATCCCGATAGCATGATTCTTTTTGGTGCGCTCGGCGGAATGTGCACCTTCGCGGTCACCGCGGCCGTTGCCCTGGTCCGTCACCGCAAGCAGGCCGCGCAACAGACCGGCACCCTGGAACAGGAAAAGAGCGACCTGAAATTCCGGGTGGACCGCCTGGAAGCGATGCTCAACACCGACGAGCAGCGGGTCGTTGTATGGACCGGCAACGGCGCCATGCCCCAGATCTGGGGTGTCCTGCCGGAAAAATCCGGCGTGCCGCGTCCACCCGCGCAATTGCTTGCTTTCGGAAGCTGGCTGACCGCGAAAGGCGCCGTCGACCTGGAGCGGTTCCTGGACACGCTGTTCCGGACCGGAGAAGCTTTCACCACCACATTGAAAACCCGCACCGGCAGCTATGTGGAAGCGCTTGGCCGCACCACCGGCGGGGCGGTTGTCCTGCGCCTGCGCGACCTGACGGGCGAGCGGCAGATGCAGGCCGAGCTGGCTGCCCGCAACGCCAAGATCTCCGGCGAGCTGCACATGCTGCATGCACTGCTGGATGCGATGCCTGCACCGGCCTGGCAGCGGGATGCGGAAGGCAATCTGATCTGGGCGAACGGCGCCTACGCCGAGGCCGTCGAAATGCCGGATGCGACAAGCGCCGTCACACAGGGGGTGACGTTCCTGGACGCGGCGGCCCGCACGGCGATGGCCGTTCAGCGCACGGAAGACGGCTGTTTCAACGCCCGTATTCCGATCGTGGCCTCGGGCGACCGTCGGGTGTTCGAAGTGACCGATGTCAACGCGAATGTCGGCGGGGCCGGCATTGCCGTGGACATCAGCGAACTGGAACAGGCGCGCAAGGAACTCGGCCGCGCCGAGGATTTCCATGGCCGGACGCTCGACCAGCTGGCCGCGGCGGTCGCGATCTACAGCGCGGACCGCAAACTGCAGTTCTACAACGCGGCGTTCCGCCAGCTCTGGGATCTCGACCAGGCATTTCTGGAAGGTCATCCGGAGGACGGCGCCGTTCTCGATGCCTTGCGGGCTGCGCGCAAGCTCCCGGAACAGGTGGATTATCGGGTCTGGCGCAACAAGATGCTGGACAGCTACCAGTCGCTGGAAGCCCGCGAAAGCTGGTGGCATCTGCCCGACGGGCGCACGCTGCGCGTCATCGCCAACCCGCATCCGCAAGGCGGTGTGACCTATATCTATGAAAATGTCACCGAACAGCTCGATCTGGAGAGCCGTTATAATGCACTGACCCGGGTGCAGGGCGAAACCCTCGACAACCTTTCGGAAGCCGTCGCCGTGTTCGGCTCCGACGGACGACTGCGTCTGTGGAATCCGGCTTTCGGCCAGATCTGGGGTCTGGAAGAAGACCAGCTCGCCGAGTTGCCGCATGTCAACGAAGTGGTGTCGGCCTGCACGCTCAATGACCTGGAGCGGGGGGCCTGGGAGCAGCTTGTCGGCAATGTCACCGGCCTGCTCGACAACCGCACGCAGAAAGTCAGCCGGCTGGAGCGCCACAACGGCGACGTTCTGGACTATGCGACGGTGCCATTGCCGGACGGCGGCACGCTTGTCACCTTTGTGGACGTGACCGACAGCGTCAACGTGGAACGCGCCCTTCTGGAAAAGAACGAGGCCCTGGAACAGGCGGACCAGATCAAGAACGCCTTTATCCAGCACGTGTCCTACGAACTGCGCTCGCCGCTGACCAACATCATCGGTTTCGCCCAGCTCCTGGCGGACCCCAAGTTCGGCGAACTGTCGGAAAAGCAGAGCGAATACACCGATTACATCCAGTCCTCGTCGTCCGCGCTTCTGGCCATCATCAACGACATTCTGGATCTGGCCACGCTCGACGCGGGCATCATGGAACTGGACCTGGGCGAGGTCGACGTGGCCTCGACCGTGTCGGCTGCGGTCGAGGGCCTGAAGGACCGGATTGCCGAGGCGCGGATCAATCTGCGGACCCATGTGCCGGAAAACATAGGCATGATGGTCGCGGACGAAAAGCGCTTGCGTCAGGTGCTGTTCAACCTGATCGCCAACGCCGTGCGCTATTCCGAAGCCGATGGTGTGGTCGATGTCAGCTGCAGCAGGCAGGACGATCAGGTGACCTTCATCGTCAAGGATCACGGCTACGGCATTCCGGCGGAAATCCTCACCCAGGTGTTCAACCGGTTCGTCGGCCACGACACCGGTGCCCGGCGTCAGGGGGCCGGCCTTGGACTTGCGATCGTGAAGAGCTTCGTGGAACTGCACGGCGGCACTGTCGATATCCAGTCCGCGGAAGGCAAGGGCACAACGGTCGCCTGTGCCTTCCCGGCGCGGCCCGAACTGGCGGAACACGCCGCGGCCGAATAGGGTGCCATTTCACTCTCTCCCTTGTCCTTGAGGCCCTCGATGGCAGATCATGACCTGAGCCTCCTCGAGGCGGTTTTCCTGGCCGTGGAAATAGCCGACGAGGCCGGAACGCGCGAACTCGCCAACGACATCGCGATGATCCTGAAGACCGGTGACACGATCTGCCTGTCGGGCGATCTGGGTGCCGGCAAGTCGGCTTTCTCCCGCGCCCTCGTTCGTGCGCTCGCCGGCGACCCGGAGTTGGAAGTGCCCAGTCCGACCTTCACGCTGGTGCAGACCTACGGGCTTGACCGGTTCGATCTGTCCCATTTCGATCTCTATCGTCTGGAAGAGCCGGAAGAGATCGAGGAGCTCGGACTGGAGGATCTGCTCGAAACAGGAGCGGCCCTGATCGAATGGCCGGAGAAGGCGCAGGACCTGTTGCCGGCAAACGCGCTCTGGATCCGGATCACGCAGCCGCCGGGGGAGACGGACCGGCGGGTCTTCCACTTGTCCTCGAACCTGCCCGACTGGCAGCAGCGCATCGGCGGCACACTGAAGACCAGGACTTTCCTGCGCGCAAGCGGCCACGGTGGAGCGCAGCGCCGGTTTCTCGCGGGCGATGCTTCCTTGCGCACCTTCGAGACCGTGCACGATGGCGCGCGAGCGGACGTGTTGATGCGCTGGCCGTTCCAGGGGGACGCGGTCGCCGCCAACGTCCGGGCCTATATGGAGAAGGTTCATCTGGCGCGGGACTGCCGCGCGGTTGTGGCGGTCGGCTCCGAGCTGCGCAGGCACGGCTTCCTGGCTCCGGAAATCCTGGCGGCGGATCTCGATCAGGGATTTGTCCTGTCGCAGGATCTGGGCCGCGAGACGATTGTCCGGGACGGCAGGCCGGTGCCCGAACGCTATCACGCGGCGGTCGAGGTTCTTGCCGCGATGCATGCGCAGACCTGGCCCGACACCGTCGGGCTGGCCGACGGCAGCGTTTATGCACTGCCCGCCTATTCGCAGGACGCGCTGATCACCGAGGCGGCTCTTTTTCTCGAGTGGTATGTTCCCGAGCGCTCTCCTCTGAAGGCGGATGCGCGCGCGGGCACCGAATTCGAAGCGCTCTGGCGCAAGGTGCTGAACCGGCTGCCGGATGCGCAGACAGGCTGGGTGCTGCGTGACTTTCATTCGCCCAACCTGCTTTGGCAGGACGGTGGGAAAGGGATCGGCCGCATCGGTCTGATCGATTTTCAGGACACGGTGCGCGGACCGGTCGCCTACGATGTTGCATCGCTCCTTCTGGACGCCCGCACGGACATCGGCGCGGCTCTGGAAAAGGAGCTCTTCGATGCCTATGTGACGGCCAGGGAAGCGGTGTCGCCGGATTTCGACAGGAACGTGTTTTCGGATGCCTATGCGGTCATGGCCGCGCAGCGAATTTCGAAGATCCTCGGGATTTTCGTCAGGCTGGCAGAACGTGACGGCAAGCCGGCATATTTGAACCACCTGCCGCGCATGCTAGCCTATCTTGGCCGGGTGCTTGACAGACCGGTCCTGTCGGACTTGAAAGACTGGTACGCCCGCTATCTGCCCTGACACGCCCCGAAAACGTCCAGCCCGGCCGGATGCCACCAATTGAGACACCCAATGACACAATCCCGGTTCCGCCCTTCCAAGGCCATGATCCTGGCCGCCGGCCTCGGCAAGCGCATGCGTCCACTGACGGCCACCACCCCGAAACCGCTGATCGAGGTCAACGGCCAGGCGCTGATCGATCATGGCATGGATCGCCTGAAGGCGGCCGGGGTGAAATCCTGCGTCGTCAATGTGCATTACCTGGCCGATCTGGTGGAAGTTCATGTCCGTCGCCGCACGGACATGGAGACCGTCGTGTCCGATGAACGCGCCCGGTTGCTGGAGACCGGCGGCGGCATCAAAAAGGCATTGCCTCTGCTTGGCGACGAGCCGTTTTTCCAGCTCAATGCCGATACGTGTTACTGGATCGAGGGTGTCAAGCCGAACCTTGAACACATGATCGATGCCTGGGACGAAAGCCGCATGGACGCGCTGCTCCTGATCGCGGAAACCGTCAAGTCCGTCGGATATTATGGACGCGGTGATTTCGACATGGCCCGCGACGGCGCCCTGACGCGCCGGCCGGAAAAGGCGGTCACCCCGTTTGCCTATGCGGGGGCCGCCATCCTGCATCCGCGCCTGTTCGTCGGCGCCCCGGACGGACCGTTCTCCATGAACACTCTGTTTGACAGGGCGATCGAAAACGGCCGTCTGTTCGGTGTTCAGATGGAGGGTCTCTGGCTTCATATCGGCACCCCTGAAGCCATCGCCGCCGCCGAGTATGCCGTCCGCGAAAGCGCGGCCTGAGAATGACGGACAGTGCGCGGCTGTGGTCCGTTCCGCCTTCGGTTCCGTTTCTGAAAACACTGGTCGACACGCTGGTCGACGGCACGCTGGTTCCCGGGTTCCGACCGCTGGATGACCCGCTCCTGCTGGCCGGTGTGACGCTGTATCTGCCGACCCGCCGGGCCGCCCGCCTGTTGCCGGAGCTGTTCCAGAACCGCTTCGAAGGCCGGCCCGTTCTGCTGCCGGCAATCCGGCCGGTCGGCGACACGGACGAGGACATGCAGAGCCTGACCGGCGAGGCGGACCTGGAACCGCTGCCGGCCGCAATGCCGCTTCTGGAGCGCCATCTGGCGATGACCCGGCTGGTCAAGGCCTGGAAGGGCACGCTGCGGCGGGAAGTGCTCAGCCTGCGCTCGGACGAACCTCTGGGCCTGCCGGCCTCCACCGCCGATGCCGCCTGGCTGGCCGGCGATCTGCTGACGCTGATGGATGAGGTCGAGACCGAGGAAGCCGACTGGTCCGGTCTTGCCGGACTGGTGCCGGAGGACCACGCCCGCTACTGGCAGATCACCCTCGATTTTCTGCAGATCGTGCGTGACGCATGGCCGGCGCATCTTCGTGAACTCGGCCAGATGGACCCGAAGGCGCGCAGGTCGGCGTTGATCCGGCGCGAAGCGCAACGTCTGAGACGGGCGCCCCTGCGCGGACCCGTCATCGTGGCCGGGGTGACCGGATCGGTGCCCGCAACCGCCGAACTCCTCAAGGTGGTTGCCGGTCTCCCGGGCGGGGCGATCGTGCTTCCCGGTCTCGACCGGTTCATGGACGACCGGTCCTGGACGGTCCTCGGCCAGCGCGGCGAAGCGGCCTCGCGGCGGCCCACAGCAATCAGATCCGGTGCGGACACGCTGCCCTCCCATCCGCAATACTCGCTGAAACAGCTTCTTGAAAGGCTCGGTGCGGCGCGCTCGGATGTCCGCCAGCTTGGTCCGGATCCGGACCCGGCGCTGCTGCTGCGCGAGGAGCTCGTTTCCGAGGCCTTGCGGCCCGCCGAGACCTCCGATGGCTGGACCGGCTTTCTGGCCGGACGCCCGGAAGCGGACCAGGCCGCGGCACTTGAAAAGGTCGCCATCCTGACAGCGCGGAACGAGGCGGACGAAGCGTTGAGCGTCGCCATTGCCCTACGCGAGGCAATCGAGCAGGACAAGACGGCCGCCCTGGTTTCGCCGGACCGGATGCTGACCCGCAGGGTGGCGGCGGAGCTCGCGCGCTGGAATATACAGGTCGACGACAGCGCAGGGCGCCCGCTCGACCAGACGGCACCGGCTATCCTGGCGATCCTGGCGGCGAAACTGGCGCTGAACGGCTGCGATCCGATTGACCTGCTGGCCCTCTTGAAACATCCCCTGACCAGGCTCGGCATGCCGGTCAAGGATGTGCGCGCGGCGGCCCGGGCACTGGAACGCGGCGTCGTGCGCGGTCCGCGCGCGCGGCCAGGCACAACGGGTCTCAAACTGGCGGTGCAGGCCAGCCGCGACGATGCGGGCAAGGCCCACACGCCGCGCTGGAAGAAAATCCACGAGGCGGACTGGGATGTTGTCGCCGGTCTCGTGGACCGGCTCGCTGCCGCACTGGCGCCGCTGGAAGAGCTCGTGGCGGTCGGCGCGCCGGTGGATGTGATCGAACTGGCCAGACGTCATGTCGAGGTGATCGAGGCGGTGGCCGTGGACGAGGCCGGCTCTGTTGCCGAGCTTTTTGCGGCGGAAGCCGGCGAGGCTCTGGCGCAGTTCCTGACGGGTCTTCTGGAGGCCGGTTCGAGCGGGTTGGAGATCCCGCCGGGCGAATGGCCCTCGGTGCTGCCTGCCCTGATGTCCGGGCAGGCGGTGCGCCGGAGGCTGCCGGGCGACACGCGGGTGCAGATCCTTGGCCCGATGGAGGCCCGTCTGCAATCCTTTGACATCATGATCCTCGGCGGTCTCAACGAGGGGGTCTGGCCGCAGCGCACCCGTAACGACCCCTGGCTGAACCGGCCCATGAAACGCGACATGGGACTGGAGCCTCCCGAACGCCGGCTGGGAGCCGCTGCGCATGATTTCGCCCAGGGTCTCGGGGCCGGGCGGGTGCTTCTGTCGCGGACCGCGCGCGCCGACGGCGCGCCGACCGTCGCCTCGCGCTGGCTGCAGCGCCTGACCACCCTGGCAGGTCCCGGTCTGACCGGTGAAATGGAAAGACGGGGCGCGGGCTATTCGGCGCTTGCCGCGTTGCTGGATCGTCCCGATGGTCCGGTCAGGCCCGCGCGACGGCCCGAGCCGAAGCCTCCCCTGGAGGCGCGCCCGAGGTCGCTGTCGATCACCGAGATCGAGCGCCTGATCCGCGATCCCTACGCGATTTTCGCAAGACATGTGCTCGAGTTGCAGCCGGTTGATCCGATCGGCGGCGAGCCGGGAGCCGCCGACAAGGGCAATCTGGTTCACGACGCGCTTGCCGAGTTCCTGATGACCTGGACCGGGCCGTTCGACGACAGCGCCGTGGAGGCACTGGTCGGGATCGGCGAGGTCCTGTTCGAGCCGCTTGATGCCTTCCCGGCAATCCGTGCCCTCTGGTGGCCGCGGTTCCAGAAAGTTGCCGCCGGGTTCGTGGCCTTCGAGGCCGTCCGTTCGAAGTCCGTTACTCAGCGCTTCCTGGAGATCGGCGGAGGCGTTGATCTCAATCTGCCCGGGTTCGACTTCCGCCTGCGCGGACGGGCCGACCGGATCGACCTTCTGGACAGCGGCGGACTTTCGGTGATCGACTACAAGACCGGCCAGGTGCCCTCACAGAAACAGATCGATGCGCTGCTGTCGCCGCAATTGCCGCTGGAAGCCGCGATGATCAAACGGTTCGGTTTCAAGGACGTGCCCGCCGATGCTGCCATATCGGACCTGCTTTACCTCCAGCTCAAGGGAGGCTCGGATCCGGTGATCGAGGCGCCGCGCAATCCCAAGGATATTCCGCTCGAAGGTCTCATCGAGGATGCCTGGGCGCGGCTGGAACAACTGATCGCACATTACGCCAGCGTGGAAACCGGGTATCTCTCCCGCGCCCGCGTCATGCGCGAACGGCAGATGCAGGGTGACTACGATCATCTTGCACGCACCCAGGAATGGGCGTTGTCCGGGGAGGAACCCGCATGAGCGGATTTCAGATCCCCGAGCTGACACGCGAACGCCAGGACCTTGCGTCCCGGCCACAGGCTTCCGCCTGGGTGAGCGCCAATGCGGGCTCGGGCAAGACCTTCGTGCTGTCGCGCCGGGTTGTGCGTCTGCTGCTCGACGGCACCGATCCGGGGCGCATCCTCGCGCTGACCTTTACCAAGGCGGCCGCTGCGGAAATGGCGACACGCGTCTTCCGGATCCTCGGCGACTGGGTCACCCGGGACGATGCCTCGCTTGCAGCCGAACTGCAGGACATCGAGGGCCGCCGGCCGGACGCGAAGCGGCTGGCGCTGGCGCGGCGCCTGTTCGCCCGTGCACTGGAAACGCCGGGCGGGCTGAAGATCCAGACCATCCACGGTTTCTGCGAAGCGTTGCTGCATCAGTTTCCGCTGGAAGCGAATGTCGCCGGGCATTTCGCCGTTCTGGATGACCGTGTCGCGGCGGAACTGATGGCGGACTCGCGCGCCACGGTGCTGCATGCGGCTGAAACCGATCCGGACGGCGCCTTCGGCAAAGCGCTTGCCTCCGTCATGGACCTGATGAGCGACGGCGGTGCCCAGAAGGCGCTCGACGAACTCATCCAGAGCCGCGACGCTTTCCGCCGCTGGACCGTTGATACCGATGGGCTCGATGCCGCCCTGGACGAACTGGCCGGGCTTCTCGGCGTCCGGCCCGCAGACCGGCTCGCGGATTTCGACCTGCGCTTTCGGGCCGAAACACCGCTCGACCTGAACGCCTGCCGTGCCTATGCCGAAGCTCTGAACACCGGAACGAAAACCGACCAGGCCCGCGCGGATGCGCTGATCACGGCCGCGAAGCTGACGGATCCGGCGATGTTTCGCGAGGCCTGGCAGGCGATCTTCCTGACGGCGAAGCTGGAACCACGAAAGTCGCTGGCCACCAAGAAGGTCGCCGAAGCCTTCCCGCAGATGGTCGAGGCGCTGGAGGCGGAGCAGCTCCGCCTGCTCGACCTTCTGGAACAGCGCTGCAGGATCGTCACCTTTGAAGGCACGGCGGCGCTGTTGCGCCTGGCGGATGCGGTGATCGGGCACTATGAGCGCGCCAAGACCGCCCGCGGCTACCTTGATTTCGAGGACCTGGTGGTCAAGACCGCGACCCTCCTCAAGAAATCCGATGCGGCCCGGTGGGTGCAATACAAGCTTGACCAGGGTCTCGACCATATTCTGGTCGACGAGGCCCAGGACACCAGCCCGCGTCAGTGGGACGTCGTGACCGCGCTTGCCGACGAGTTTTTCGCAGGGGAGGGCGCTCATGAGCGCGTGCGCACCCTGTTCGCGGTGGGCGACGAAAAACAGTCGATCTATTCCTTTCAGGGCGCGGTGCCCGCCTATTTCGATGCCATGCGCCGGGCGTTCTCCGGACAGGCGGATTCCGCCGGACGTGAATTCCATTCCGTCAACCTGCAGCTCTCCTTCCGGTCCACGCCGGATGTGCTCGGGGCGGTCGACAAGGTGTTCCATGACGAAACTGCCCACAAGGGCCTCTCCCAGGATCTGAAGGCGCCCGTGCACGAAGCCATCCGCCGGGATCCGGGGATTGTCGACCTGTGGCCGCTGGAAGCCGAAGCCGACATCGAGGAACCCGACGACTGGCGGCAGCCCGTCGATCATGTCGGCTCGGGAAGCCCCATGCTGAAGCTGGCGAAACGCATCGCTGTCGAAATCGGCAACTGGATGCGCGATGGAACCGCGGATCCGGGCGACGTGATGGTTCTGGTGCGCAAGCGCGGTCCCTTCGTCGAGGCACTGAACCGTGAACTGAAGGAACTCGACATCCCGGCTGCCGGCAGCGACCGCCTTGTTCTGACGGATCACATCGCGGTCCAGGATCTGGCGGCGCTCGGCCGTTTCCTGCTGCTGCCGGAGGATGATCTGTCCCTGGCCAGCGTCCTGAAGAGCCCGCTGTTCGGCTTGAAAGATGAGGACCTGCTCGAGATTGCCCGCGAGACGCCGGACAGGATCCGGCCCGGCACGCTCTGGCAGATGCTGGTCAGGCGCAGCGAGACGTCCGAAAAATGGCGCGCGGTCCGGGCGACGCTGGAGGACTGGCGGTCACGCGCCGACTTCGTGCCGCCCTACGAATTCTACGCCAGGCTTCTCGGCGCGGACGGCGGCCGCCGGAGCTTCCGGGAAAGGCTCGGCGTCGAAGTTGATGACGTGCTGGACGAATTCCTGGCCCTGACGATTGCCTATGAGCAGGCAGGCACGCCCGGCCTGGAAGGGTTCCTGGCCTGGATGGCGGCCGCGCCGACGGAGATCAAGCGAGAACTGACCAACACCAAGGGCATGGTCCGGATCATGACCGTGCATGGCTCGAAGGGACTGGAGGCCAGGATCGTGATCCTGGTCGACCCGGGGGCGCCGCCGGTCAGCGCGATCCACGATCCCGCATTTCTGCCCCATGCAAGGCTCGCCAACAGCTTGCTGCCGCCCGCCCTCGTCTGGTTGCCGCCCAAGGCCAGCCGCATGGCCTGGCATGAGGAGACCGTCGACACCTTGCGCGCGGCTCAGGAGGAAGAATATCGCCGGCTGCTCTATGTCGCGCTGACCCGCGCGGAGGACAGGCTGGTCGTTTGCGGCTGGCAGCCCAAACGCGGCGCCCATGAAAACTGCTGGTATGCGCTGGTCTCGCGCGCGCTGAAGCCCGAAGCGCGGGAAATGACCGGTCCCGACGATAGCGTGTCCGGCTGGCGCTGGCAGATGAAGACAGGCGGTGCCGGAGACGGTTCGCCGCAGCCAGCAGCCTCCGGCGGCGAAGCGCAGACCGCTGCCCCGAACTTGCCCGCCTGGCTCCAGATGCCGGTACGTCCGCTGGCCAGGAAAAAACGCCTGCAGCCTTCCCGCGCATTTGAAGCGATGGAGGAAAAACAGGGTATCGAGCCGGTGCCTGCCGTATCGCGTCTTCATGCCGGCCGGGAGGCCGCCTCCTGGCCGCTTGAGCGCGGGCGGTTGGTTCACCGGCTGCTCGAACTGTTGCCGGATCTCGCCGCCGAAGACAGAAGGGCGGCAGCGGATGCCTTTCTCCGGCAGGCGCTGAAGCCGGAATTCGAGAACCGCCACGCCGGTCTTCTGGCAGAAATTGCCGCCATCCTGGAGGCACCGGATTTTGGGCCGCTGTTTTCGGCCCATGCCCGCGCCGAAGTTCCGCTCGTGGGAACGATTCGGTCAGGCGACGGCACCGAGGTCGAGGTCTCCGGCCAGATCGACCGCCTGCTGGTGGAGGAAAACAGGGTTGTGATTGTGGACTACAAGACCAATCTCAATCCGCCGGACACGCCCGCGTCTGTCCCGCTCGAGTACCGGGCACAGCTTTGTGTCTACAGGGAAATGCTGAAGCAGATTTATCCCGGCAGGGACATTTTCGCCTGTCTCCTCTGGACGGCGGCCCCTTCTCTGATGGAAATCCCGGCAGAGATGCTCGACCGGACGTTCGCCGGTCTGCGTCCAGACGGCACAGCCGCTTGACGGCGCGCCTCCGGCTTCCTACTTTCGTGCCAACTGACGCGTCTGCATCGGGCAGGCGCGCGCTCAAAATCACGAGATCCTGACATGGCAACCACGCAAGTCACCGATGCTTCCTTTGAATCCGAAGTTCTTGAATCCGACGCCCCTGTGGTCGTGGATTTCTGGGCCGAATGGTGCGGCCCCTGCAAGATGATCGCGCCGGCGCTTGAGGAAATCTCCGAGGAGATGGGCAGCAAGGTGAAGATCACCAAGCTCAACATCGACGAGAATCAGGACATGGCCATGAAATATGGCGTCCGTTCCATTCCGATGCTCATCCTGTTCAAGGGTGGCGAGCCGATGGCGACCCAGATCGGAGCCGCGCCGAAAGGCAAGCTTTCCGACTGGATCAAGAGCGCCATCTGATCACACCCTTTCCTGCGGCCGGCCGGCGGCAGCCAGATGAGCTCAGCCGGCGGGCAGCTTGAATGCTGTCCGCCGATGCGCTTTGAAAATCCGGCCGACCGGTCGTATAAGCATCCGGAAACAGCCTGGAGCCAAACGGAACATTCATGAGTGAAGACAACAAAACCCCGGAAGATCAGCCGGCGGATGTAACGCCGGAAACCGAAGCTGCAGCCGACACTGCCGGCGAGGCAGGCGCGGATCCGGTCGAAGCTCTGCAAGCGGAGAACGCCGAGTTGAAGGATCGCTCCCTGAGGGCGATCGCGGAAATGGAAAATCTGCGCCGGCGCACCGAAAAGGAAATCAAGGACGCGCGCCAGTACGCCGTCTCGAGCTTCGCGCGCGACATGCTGACGGTGTCCGACAATCTGCGCCGGGCACTGGAAGCCTTGCCGGAAGACGATCGCAAGAACGCCGATGCCGGCATCGCTTCGCTGATCGAAGGCGTGGAGATGATCGAACGCGATTTCCTCAATCAGATGGAAAAGAACGGCGTCCGGAAACTGGACCCCGAAGGTCAGAAGTTCGATCCGAATTTCCATCAGGCGATGTTCGAGGTGCCGAACACCGAAGTCCCGAACAACACCGTGGTTCAGGTGGTTCAGGCCGGCTATGTCATCGGTGACCGCGTGCTGCGCCCGGCCATGGTCGGCGTCTCCAAGGGCGGTCCGAAGGACGGTGCGCAAGCGGCATCCGCTTCGGGACAGACCGTCGACAAGAGCGCCTGACAGCGACCCGGTCAGGCCGAATTCAAGATGCCGCTTCCGCCTGTGCGGGAGCGGCTTTTCTGTTTGCAGAAGGCTGCAAGGGCACCAGATGACCTCTGTTCCCGCGGACCGCTCAGGCTGCCGAGTTGCTGTTCCTTAAGGCAGGTGGAATCGTGTTTTGGCCCGCAACAGCTTGCCATAAGACCTGAACGGGACACGACAGACCCTTTCAAGGACGCTCTGGAACGCGGCCACTGGAGACGACATGCTGCTGCAGATACTGGATTATCTCGGAGTTGCCGTATTCGCCGTCACCGGCGGCATCGTCGCCTCGCGCAAGCAACTGGACTTCATTGGCCTGATGTTCTTCGCGACGCTGACCGGCATCGGCGGCGGAACCTTGCGGGATCTGCTTCTCGGTGTGCCCGTCTTCTGGGTCGAGAACGAAGCCTATGTGCTCGTCTGTCTGGTCGTCAGCGTTCTCGTCTGGTTCTTCGCCTCCTGGATCGAGAAGGTCGGCAAACCTTTGCGCTGGGCCGACGCGCTCGGTCTTGCGGCTTATTCGGTCATGGGCGCGGCCAAGGCCCTGTCTGTCGGTGACACCATCCTGGTCGCGATCATGATGGGCGTCACGACGGCCACTTTCGGCGGTGTGCTCAGGGACACGATCGCACGAGAACCGAGCGCCATTGTCAAACCCGAGATCTATGTCAGCGCGGCCTTTGCCGGGGCGGGCAGCTTTGTCGCTCTGGCGCAGCTTGGTTTCAGCCCGGTGGCTTGCGCGATTATTGCCGCCGCGCTGGCGCTTTTGCTGCGCGGCGGCGCCATTCTGCACGGCTGGACCCTGCCCGGCCATCAGGGCAAGGCCGGCACCTGAAGCCTGAAGCCTGAAACCGGACGCTGGCCTACGGGTGTCAATGGGCCATCAGACGGGTCAAAATCGGCACTTTCTGGTATAAGATGACCGGTGGCTTCATGGGCGAGGTTGGAGAACCAGATGGCAGAACATGGCATTTTCTACTGGAACGAGCTGATGACGCGGGACACCGGGAAGGCCCGGGACTTCTACGGCAAGTCCCTCGGATGGACCTTCACCGAGGTGCCCATGGACGAGGGGGTGACCTATGTCCTGGCCAATCTTGGCGACAAGCCGGTGGGCGGCATCTTCCCGATGACCGGGCCGGAATACGACGGCGTGCCGGAGCACTGGATGGCCTATGTGTCGGTCGACGATATCGATGAACGCCTGGAACTTGCCAGGGCGCATGGCGGCGAAATCATCCGCCCGCCGTTCGATGTTCCCGGCATTGGCCGTATCGCCATTTTGAAAGACTCCGGCGGTGCGGTTCAGGGGTGGATGACGCCTTCCGAACCCGCCGGCTGAAACGAAAGGCCGGTCCCGCTGGAACCGGCCCTGAATTTTTGCGACATCGCGGAACGGCCGTGTGCGCCGCCGAAACCAGGTTATGTCCTAGTAGACAAGCCCGGTCGTGGCCGACACGCAGTACATCAGCGCGATTGCGATTGCTGGTAGGCTTGCCGAATAGGCAAGGGTCGTCAGCATGATTTGCTCCTCTTGAGATACGACAGTTTTCGAAGACGGCTCCTGGTGCCACGCCCGGTTTCCCGGGCTGTCCCTTGAGGCGCACGTCCCCGTTGATACCCCCTGCTGTCCGCAAATATGGGGCCTTCCGCCGGACGTTCCAGAGGTCAGGTTTTCAAGAAAATGTGTGCAGCGAGTGCGTGGTCCGCGAGACCGGTGCCCGAGCCGGGCAGAAACAGCGTTCTCTGGCCGTAATACCGGCGTCCGGCCTTGCTTCCGCGGGTGAGTTCCTTCATGTCCGCGGCCCATTCGAGCCCAGTCAGGGGCGGTGCGGCAAGATCCGATGTGAACAGCCGGGCTTCCTGCAAAAGAAGTTCCGGCAGGGGCGCCAACGGGTCGAGCACGTCGATGTGGCAACCTGCCGGCGGGTCGAGCGCGGCCAGGGCATCCAGGTGGCCCGCCTGATGGTCAAGCCCCGCGATACAGACCATGTCGGCACCGTCCAGCGCCGTCCGGATGTCGCCGGTCTCGCCGACATGCACGTCCCTGAGCGCGGCAAGTCCGCCGATCCGGGAGCGCGTCCCCTGAGAGGTTCCCGCAAGCAGGACCGAGGACAGGTTTCTGACTTCGGCATAGGCGGAGACCAGCCGGGGCAGGCGCGGATCGTCGCCGATCACCAGCAGCCTGGACGTGTCTTCCCGCGACAGGTAACCGGCCGCGAGCGCGTGCAGGGCGGAGGTGCGCCATGCATTCAGGCGCATGCCGTCCAGAAGTGCGACCGGCTGGCCGCCGGATCCTGAAAACAGAAGATAGAGACTGGAGGCCAGGCCGGGCTGTTCCGGGAGGTCGAGCGACAGGGCGCAACCGACATAGCCGCGCGATACGTCGCCCTGGGCGGCAAAGTCTGTCCAGGCCGGCTGCAGCGAGAGCGTGCCCGTCAGGTGATCGGGCCGGTCGATCGGTATGGGGCTGGTCCGAGGCGCGATGGTATTGGATCTGTAGGCGTGGCGCAGGGTTTCCAGGACGGCCCTGTCTTCCAGACAGGCATCGATTTCACCGCTGGCGATAATCCGCATGCCTGGATATCACCCGCCTGTCAGGCAGCCGAGCGGGTGTCTGGCCCCGCCAGGCCCTTGACGCCGCTGGCCGGCTGTGCGGGCGCCTGCATGTCGCGGAGCTGATCGGCTTCCTTGTGCCACTTGTCGGCTTCCCGGCGTTTGACGCGGGCTTCCTTGCGCCAGCGGCCCTGTTTTGCCCAGGCTCCCAGGCCGCCGACGACGACGCCGACACAGAGGCTGGCGAACATCACCCAGAACAACGGAATGTCCGGAATGGTCAGGCGCGGGTCCTGTGGATCGAACGGGTTCAGGGACAGGGACACCGTGTGCCGGTTGGTAACCGCCAGGGCAATAACGACAACCGCGATCACAAACAAGATCACGTTCTTGATGAAACGGGTCACAGCTTTCTCCCGGACTTTTCAAAATCACGGTTCGATTCTAGATGGGATCGTGACACCGGCGCAATCAGTCGTCGCCGTGATCCACACCATCGTTCAACCGGATGCGCATCTCCTTGCCGGTCTTGAAGAACGGCACGAATTTCTCGTCCACTTCCACCTTCTGTCCGGTTCGCGGATTGCGGCCGATACGGGCGGGGCGGTTCTTGACGGAGAACGCGCCGAAGCCGCGAAGCTCCACGCGGTCGCCGCGCATCAGGGCCTCGGTGATCTCGTCCAATATGGCGTTGACGATGTTCTCAACGTCCCGCTGATAGAGATGCGGATTTTGTTCGGCTATGTGCTGAACAAGCTCAGATTTGATCATGAAGGCCCCCTCGCTTAACGATTGCTGTCCGCCGCGTCAGAAGCCTGCCAAACGGATACGAGCCCGTCAAGCGTAAGGCCTCGCGGAATCAGCCCCTTAGCGTTATTAATAGGCTGCAGAAGGGCGGATCCGACTCCATTTCCGAATTCTCGCGAAATGCGCGAGGAGAAAGGAAGCTCTTCCAGGTTCTCCTTGGTCGTCCATGTGACGACCGGAAGGTCCTTTGCCACGCCCTTCTCGCTGACCAGCCAGTCGATGGCGATTTTCTCGCCGCCAATGGCATCGATCAGCTTTTCCGAAAGCGCGTCGTGACCGGTCAGGATGCGGCCGTCGGCGAGTTCCTTCGCCTTGGGCAGGTCCAGTTCACGCCGCTCCGCCACCAGTCCGACAAACCAGTCGTAGGAGGCCATGACCAGGGTTTCGAGCATCGCTCGCGCCTCGGGACTGGTCTGCGAATAGAAGTCCGGCTCGGCCTTCAGCGGCGCACTTTTGACCGCATCCATTTTCACGCCGATGGTTTCCATCAGCTTCTGGATGTTGCCGAACTGGAACAGGACACCGATCGAGCCCGTGATGGTGTTGTACCTGGCGACTATGTGGTCCGCGGCCAGCGCGACCATGTAGCCGGCGGATGTGCCCACGGTACGGATTTCCGCGACGACCGGTTTCTTTTCGGCAAGGCCCCGCAGGGCTTCATAGAGTGCTTCGCCGCCGGTGGTGCTTCCGCCGGGAGAATTGATCGAGATGACGACGCCCTTGACAGCATCGGACTTGCTGATCTTCTCGATCATCTTCAGGGTCTTGCGGTCTTCCAGGATGACGCCTTCGATCGGAATGCGCGCAATATGGGCGGACCGCTTGGACAGTCCCGCGACGCCCGATACGTAAAGAAGGCCGCCGATCAGCGCCAGGGCGACGATGGCGAAGGTCGCGATCCGCCAGAAGGTCACCTTGCGCCTCAGCCGCCTTCTGTCCACCAGCGCGTCAACATCTACTGACATGAATTCCGTATCTCCGGTCGAGAGCGTTTGAAAACCAGCAACCTAAATAGGGTGACCGCCACAAGAAATGCAATCGCCTTCTGAGATTTGCATCAGATTGCGGCGATTTGAGTCTCATGCGTTTTTTTTCATGGACCGGTTCTTGACCTAGTCGCCGAGAGGCTGCGGACCGGTGCGTCCGTGGAATGCGGTCAGGGAGGCGCGAATGCGTCTCAGGTTTTCGCTTGTCGTCGCCGAACGCGTCTGGGCCACGTTCATGGCTATGGCATCGACGATGATCAGATTCGCGTAGCGCGAAGCGGTCGGTTTGTAGATGTCGGGGTCCTCGGGCAGATCAACCAGGATGGCGATCTTGGAAATCTTCGCCAGTCGGGACGCCTTGGGCGCGATCGCGATGGTGGTCGCGCCGTAGCCGCCGGCGATCTCGGCGGCGCTGACCAGTTCGTCCGCTTCGCCGCTGGCCGAGACGCACAGCAGTACGTCGTCCGGGCCGAGCGTCGCGGCCCGCATCTGCAAAAGGTAGCTGTCCTCAAGCGCAAAGGAGGGAATGCCCAGCCGGAAGAACCGGTTGGCCGCTTCCCCCGCGACCATCGACGACCCGCCGCCAATTCCCGCTGTCAGGAGCTGACGGCATGACGCTATCTCGGTTACGGCCCTTTGAAGGTCTTGCGGATCGACCTGCCGGCGCATGACATTGGCGGTCGCGTAAAGCGCACCCAAGACCCGGTCGATGGCGGTGTCGCTGGCGACCTGCTCGCTGGAAGGCGGCGGCGAGATATATTGAAGACTGACAGCAAGGTTCTGCGCCAGGCGCAATTTGAATTCGCGAAACCCGTCGCATCCGAGCGTTCTGCAGAAGCGGACCACCGTCGGCGTGCTGACACCGCAGGCCTTCGCCAGGGCGGCGATGGTCATGTCCGAGATTTCGGACAGGTGAGATTGCACATAATCCGCCACCTTGCGCTCGCGCGCCGAAAAGCCGGTGTGGTCCCGGAGGGCCGAAATGAGGTCGACCGCAGCATGGCCGCTGGAGCGGTCGCCGGACGGGGGTCTTATTTTAGCCTGCACATATGTCTCCATGGTTGCCAAATTTGTAATTTGATTACAGAAAAGCGTCAACGCGGGGCTGAATATAGACTGATTTTCATCAAAAATGTAATTAAGAAACAAAATAGGCTTGACTGAACGCTGAAATTCCTCTGAAAATGTAACTAAGATACATTTTAGAGGGAAGCCACATGCGTGCGTGGGCTGTTCATACCAGCGCGAAGCTGAATACGGCTGCGGAAGCCGTCATAGCCGTGCTGATGGCATTGCTGGTTCTCGATGTCTGGCTGGGGGTTGTCGACCGGTATTACTTTCACTGGCAATTGCCGTGGCCCGAGATTGTCGCCCGCTACTTGATGATCTGGGCGGCACTGCTGGCGGTCTCCTCCGGCATTGCCCGGCGCGACCATATCGGCCTGACGGCCGTGATCATGCGTGTGCCCGTCCCATTGCGCCGGGCGGTCCTGATCGCTGTGGATCTGTGTGTCCTGGCTCTGTTTCTATACGTCTTCTGGTACGGGCTCGGCTTCGCCGCGAGCGGCGCGAGTCGTCAGGCAATGATTTTCGGCGTCAGCCTTCAACCCTTTTACGCCGCGATACCGGCAGCCGCCGCGCTCGCGTCGGTCCAGACGGTTCTTGCCATGATCCGGGATGCGGGCACACATCTTGATGCACCGCCGTTCGCGGAGACCTCAGCATGATTGTCGCCGCTGTCTTCATAGGGTTCGTCCTTCTCGGCATGCCCATCGGTTTCGCCATCGGCGCAGCCGGGGTGATCGGGCTGATCGACATGGGCGGCGATCAGTTCCTTGCGATCGGACCCAGCCGCATCTTCAACGGCCTGAACATCTTTCCCTTCCTGGCGATGCCGTTCTTCATCCTGGCCGGTGAGATCATGAACCACACCGGCATCACCGACCGCCTGGTGCGTCTCGCGCAGGTCCTTGTCGGCCATTTCCGGGGAGGCCTGGCGCACACCAACATGCTGGCCTCCGTCTTCTTCGCGGGGCTGACCGGCTCGGCAACGGCGGATGCCGCCGCCTTCGGGCGCACGCTGGTGCCCGCCATGGTCAAGGAAGGCTATCGCCGCGACTATGCCTGCGCGGTGACCGCGGCCGGCTCGATCATCGGCCCGACCATTCCGCCGTCCGGCCTGATGGTTGTCTACGGATCGCTGATGGGGGTCTCTATCGGCGGCCTGTTCGCCGCCGGTATTCTGCCGGGCCTCGTCATCTGCATCGTGTGCATGGCTGTCATCGCGCTTGGGGCGACCCGCAACAGTCTGCCCAAGGCCGAGCGCCGGGCGAACCTGAAGGAGATCCGGCAGGTTCTGGTGTCCTCCCTCACCGCACTGCTGATGCCGGTCATCATCTTGGGCGGAATTCTGGGCGGTGTGGTCACGCCGACGGAAGCGGCTTCGGTTGCCGTGGCCTATGCCCTGTTCATCGGCGCGTTCGTCTACCGCTCACTGACGATGGCGGCGCTTTACAAAATGCTCGTGAGCACCGCGCGGATCACGGGCGTGATCTTCGTGATCATCGCCTTTGCCGGCATTCTCGGCTGGTGGATGAGCTTCGAGCGCGTGCCTCAGTTGCTGGCGGAGACCATTCTGGGGCTCTCCGACAACCGCTACCTCGTGATCGCGATCATCATCGGCTTTCTGCTCGTTGTCGGCATGGTGATGGATATCACCGCCATCCTGATCATCCTGGCGCCGGTGCTGGTCCCGCTCACCGCCCAGGTGGGCCTGGAGCCGATCCACGCGGGCATCATCTTCGTTCTGGCGCTCAACATCTCCCTGATGACGCCGCCCGTCGGCGCGTGCCTGTTCGTTCTTTCATCGGTTACCGGAGAGAAACTGGAACGGATCGCCATCAAGCTGTGGCCGTTTCTGGTCGCGGAATTGGCGGTCCTGTTCCTGTTTGCTTTCTGGGAAAGCGCGGCGCTGTTTCTGCCGCGCGCCTTCGGGTTCGCCCAATAAAAAACCAAAACAACCTGACAGAGGAAGTGGAGAAGAAAATGAAATCAATCGCAAAGGGACTGGCTATCGGTCTTGCCGCAACGCTCATGGCTGGAAGCGCGCTCGCCGACGGAAAGGTGCTGAAATTCGGTCACGACAACAAGACCGACCCGTTCGAGAATCCGGCTCATGCCTGCACGGCCGTCTTCTCCAACATCGTCGCGGCCGACACCAACGGCGCGGTCGAGGTGGAGGTCTTCGGTTCGAACCAGCTCGGCTCGGCCGCCGAACATGTTCAGCACGTGCGCGACGGTGTGCTGCAGGCCACGCTGACCTCGACCGGCGCACTGGCGAGCTACTACCCGCGCGTCGATGTTCTGAACCTTCCCTTTGCCTTTGCCGACAACGCGGCGACCTATGAGGTCTTCGACGGCGACTTCGGCAAGGAACTCGCAGCCGACATCGAGGCGACACTCGGCGATGTCGTCGTTCTCGGCTTTCCGGATACGGGCGGGTTCTTCGCGGTCACAAATTCCAGGCAGCCCATTGCGTCGCTTGAGGATTTCGACGGCATCCGCATCCGCACCATGACGCTGCCTTCGCACCAGACCATCATGCAGGCGCTGGGTGCCCAGGCCTATCCGCTGTCCTGGGGTGAGGTCTATTCCGGACTGCAGACCGGCGTCATCGATGGCCAGATGAATCCGGTGCCGATCATTTCCTTCGCGAAGTTTTCGGAAGTGCAGAAATACCTCACGCTGACAAACCACCTGTTCTCGCCCTACACGTTGATGGTCAACCGGGATTTCTTTGAAGGCCTGAGCGAGGATCAGCAGAAAACCCTGCGCTATGCGGCTGAATCCTGCACGACTGCGAGCCGTGGCCTGTCGCGCATCATCGAGGCCTCCGACCGCGGTCTGGCCGGCCTGATGGACAAGATGGAAGTGACCGCGCTCAGCGCCGACCAGCGTGCTGCTATGGCGGCCGCCGCGCAACCGGCATTCGAAGCGCACGTGGCGGAAAATCTCGACGCCAGGGCGAACGAACTGCTGAAGTCCTTCAAGGCCGAGGTTCAGAAGGCAAATGACAGCGCTTACCTGAACTGACAGTTTACCCGCCAGAGCGGCAAGGAGAGCGACCGGAAGACCTTTCGCTCTCCTTGGATCAAGAGCCCCGCGGGAAACCGCGGGGCTTGTGCATTCGGAGCGTGCCGTCCAACGGCGGCTTGCCGTATCAGCCGATCGCGGTCAGCTGGATCTCGAAGGTCAGCGCCTTGCCCGCCAGCGGATGGTTGGCGTCCAGCACGACTTCGTCTTCCGCAATCTCGGCCACGACGACGGTCATCATCTGGCCGTTGTCGGTCTGCGCCTGCAACTGAAGGCCGACCTCCAGCGGAACGTTGTCGGGAATGTTGGACCGGGGCACGGCCTGCCGCGCGTCCGGATTGTGGGCGCCATAGGCGTTTTCGGCTTCGATCCGGACGGTTTTCTCGTCACCGACCTTCATGCCGGGAATGGCTTCGTCGAGACCGGGAATGATCTGCCCGGACCCGATGGTGAATTCCAGGGGGTCCCGTCCTTCCGAACTGTCGAAGACAGAGCCGTCGTCCAGCGTGCCCTTGTAATGAAGACGAACCGTGTCGCCGCTCTTGGCTTCGGTCATGGTGCGTATCGCAATTCTGTCTGGGGGTGTGGGTGTTGAGGCCGCGTGCATTGGCGGGTGCTCGTCGTGCCGACAAGCCTAAACAAGCAGCACAAAATGTAAAGACCTTGCCCTGTCAGCGGATACTTGCAGCTCCCGGCCATATTCCCTAGCGGAAATGGTCATCGGGCAGTCACAATTTTCACAACCGGTAAGGTATAGTATGAATTTCATTCAACCGGCCTCTGGGGGAGCGGATCATGGCTTTGGAAAAGGAATATCTGGCGCGCCTTGAGGCAAAGGTCCAGCAACTCACCGCGAACAACGGCATGTCGCTTGCTGCGGTGAAACGCAGGATGACGGATCCGATGGCACCGGGCATCGATCCCGAGGCTCCCGGATTTCCGCGTGCAGCCGGCGGCCAGACCGAAGCCGCCTCGCTCGAGGCCGTCATTCGCTGGTCCCGCCCGGTCCTCTGGATCCGGGAAGACGCAATCGCCACGGACTATTCCATCGCGGCCAATCACGAAATGGACCCGGATCTGCTGGAGGAGATGAAAACCCACCAGGCCGGTATCACGGCGATCATTCCCTCTGTCGGCCGGATCGAGCTTTTCAACAACATGCATTACGAGTGGGCCGGCACGGGCTGGATCATCGATTTTGACGGCGAGACCGATATTGTCGTCACCAACGCCCATGTCGCCGAGGTCTTCGCGCACAGGGGCGGGGACGGCTTCGTGTTCCGCCCCGGCATTCCCGATTTCCAGATCCCGCAGCGGGCCATGATCGACTTCAGGGAGGAAATCGGCAGCGCGCACCCGCGGGAGTTTCCGATCACCGAAGTGATCTGGATCTCGCCGGATCAGCGTCGGGACGTGGCGTTTCTGCGTGTCAGACGGCAGGCGGGGGCCGACCGTATTTCGCCTCCGGTTCCTCTCGCGCAAGGTCTCGACCAGACCAGTCTGCTGGCGGTTCTGGGGTATCCCGGCAAGGACGATCGCGTCGAATACGCGGAGAACCTGTCCCGGGTGTTCGGCGAGAGTTTCGGGATCAAGCGGCTGGCGCTCGGGCGGCTGACAGGCGACAGCGGCCAGGTGATCACCCATGACTGCTCGACATTGCCCGGCAACTCGGGCGCACTCGTCTGGGACTGCCAGTCGAAAGCCGCCGTCGGCCTGCATTTTGCCGGCACCGCGTTTTCCAACAATTTCGCGGTCCCGGTCCGGTCCTTGCGCGAACTCGTCCGCCTCCGGCCCTGGCAGGGGACTGCCATGAGCCCCTGGATCCGGGGAGACGAGGCAACGGGCAATCCCACCCAAGGCGCGATCCAGCCGCAACCGGCCGGCCAGAGCCCGGCCCGGGTCATGCCCGACGGTTCGGTCAATCTGACCGTGCCGCTCAGCATCCGGCTCAGCCTGGGCGGCGGCAGCGCCTCGATTTCGGCGCCGCTTGCGGATGATGCAGGCAATGTCTCCCGAAAGACCGACCGGGCCAGCGCCGATGCCGTGGTCGATGCCGTGCGTGCGATCGCCCTGGCCTCGCCCAACGGCGCTGCCGTGCTGGAGGTCAGTGCCGAATTCCTGTTCATCGACGACGACCTGAGCGACGACACCGGTGTCGTGGTCGCCGTGGCACCCGGGGCCGCTCTCGCCAGCGCCGCCTATGGTCTGGAGGACAGCTTCTCCGGGGTTCCGGTGGTCATCGAATTCGCCGATCCGCAGGTCATCGCGGAAGAGATGTTCG
Organism: Roseibium sp. AS2; assembly: GCF_038900065.1. Taxonomy (NCBI): domain Bacteria; kingdom Pseudomonadati; phylum Pseudomonadota; class Alphaproteobacteria; order Hyphomicrobiales; family Stappiaceae; genus Roseibium; species Roseibium sp. AS2. The sequence continues at coordinate 766,918 of NZ_JBBMQN010000001.1, read as the reverse complement.
GATACCGGGTGGAAACCGAAGCCTTTCGCGGGCGCCGTGCCGGGTATTCCCGCGATCTGCAGGACCAGCGCTTCGACCTGTCCCCGGTGACGGACAAGATCAAGATGCGCCTGTGCGTCAGTCCCGAGGCCGGCTGGCCGGTCCTGCGCGAATTCCTCGAGATCGACAAATACGAGCAGCTGACCATCGGCATGTACCACGTCACGGCACCGCATGTGGTCGACGCCCTGAAGGCGATTGCCGGGCGGTCGCGGCCGACGCCGCGGATCACCCTGACCCTCGACCGGCAAAGGGGCGACAAGCCGGTCAATCCGGACGACATCAGCGACGGCACCAAAAAGGACGACATTCCCGAACGCGACACGATCAGGGATCTGGAAGACGCGCTCGGCAAGCGGTTTCTCTATGCCAAGGCGGCGCTGGGCAGCGGCGGCCTGTTCGCGACCGCCTATCACATCAAGGTGGCGGTCTGGACCGACCGGCTGCCGGGCAACAAGAAAGAGGACAAGATCTTCTGGCTGTCCAGCGGCAACTGGCAGTCCTCGAACCAGCAACCTCTGGACATAGCCGTCGACGAGATCCCGGGCCTCGGCTTCGAGACCGTTGCCGACTATAACCGCGAGTATCACGCGGTGGTCGAGCATGAGGGGCTCGCCGGGACGTTTCGCGCGCATCTCGAGCAGGACCAGATCGACAACGCGCTTGCGAGCAGCCTTGAATCCGGCCGCCGGCTTCTGGACGACGAGATCCTGGTGCCCGTCGAGATGCTGGAGCGCTCACGCCGGCCCTCGGCCTTCAGGCCGTTCCCGCCACTTGACCTCCATGAGGACATGACCGTTCATCCGCTGCTGACGCCCGACAATTATCCCGAAGAGGTGCTCGATCTCGTCAACGCGGCGACCACCCGTCTGTGGATCTGCAACCAGTCCTTCAACCTCTGGAAAAACCTGGATGACACGCCGGATCATTTCCTGGCCATCGCCAGGGCGATCCGGGAACGTCAGCGGGCCGGGGTCGATGTGCGCATCCTGTTCCGCAACATCTTCGGCAGCGAGAGGAAGACCATGCGCCGGCTCAAGGCCTTCGGCATCCGGACCGACCGGGATCACATGCGGTTCTTCCCGAAGAACCACACCAAGGGCATGGTCGTCGACGATCACACGGTGATGCTCGGCTCGCAGAATCTGACCGGCGGTGGCACCGGCCCCAACAGGGATGCCAGCCTGATTGTCCGCAATGCCCGGGCGAATGCCTATTTCGCCGACATCTTCCTGCATGACTGGACCCAGTATGGCGATCACCGTCCCGCGCCGGACAGGGAAAGTGTCCGTCCGCTCCGGATCTCCCGTGCCGGCGCCAGGGTCGAGGCGCCGCAAGGCTATGTCGCCCTGTCGCTCGGCGAATTCCTGGGGGAGGGCTGATCCATGGCAAAGTCGGGAAAATCCGGCCCGGACCGCAAGGTCCGGAGCTACATGGAAGAGACCAACGGCGGCGGCTCGCCGGAACCGGTCGAGGGTTTCAACTTCTACCGGGCGGCCACCGCCGGCTTCCGGCAGGATGTGTTCGGGCCGCAGCTTCTTCGGGACCGGCCCGATGGCGGCTTCTTCTCCGACGGCGGCCGTTTCGGCACGCCGCCCGTGCCGCAGCAGGAAAAGGTCATCGGCTTCGACAGCCGCCAGCGCATCGCCGACACGGCCATGACGCCCTGGCGCTGCATCTGTCATCTGGAGGTCCAGTACGACCGGGGTCCGGTCGGCTTCGGCACCGGCTTTCTGGCGGGCGCGGACCTTGTTGTCACCGCTGCCCATGTGCTGGTCGACCGCAGCCTTTACGGCTGGGAGCAGCCGCCGCGCCTGGCCGAACGCGTCCGGATCACGCCGGGCCGCGACGCGACACTTGCCCCTTACGGCACCCGTGTGTGCGACGTGCCTTCGCGGGGCAAGAACCACATGGTTCCGGACCTGTGGAAGAAGATCGCCCGATCGACCGCCGAAGCTGCCGATTTTCAGCGCCAGGCACAGGGCCAGGATTATGCCGGCCTGCGCATCGACACCCGGGAAATCGGTGAGCGCCTCGGCTATTTCGGCCTGCGCGATTTCGCGGCCACCTTCGACGCGGCCGACAACGAGCGTCTTTTCGTCAACACGGCCGGCTATCCGCATTCCCCCGACAAACCCTATGGCACGCTCTGGTACAACGCCGGGCGCACCGCGGGACTGAGCAAGGATGGCGCGTTCATCGACTACATGGTCGACACGGAAGGCGGACAGAGCGGCAGCCCGGTCTATTTCTACGACAAGTCCGCGCGCCAGCGCCATGTCATCGCCATTCACACCACGGGCGACTTCGTCAATCGGGGCGTCCTGATCCAGGGCGGCGTCTATGACGAGATTGTCTCCTGGCGGGGACACGACTGACGGCCACTGACACCGTCTTTCCAGGTAGGCTTGTGCATACCTGAAGCCCTCAACGGTCCTTTGGCGCGGGGCGCAGGGGCGCGCGGCTGAGATCGTTGACCGCGTCGGTCGCTTTCTTCAACAGCCGTAGGAAATCCTCGGTCTCCGCTTCATCCAGTCCGCTCAACATGACCGTCTGCGCATGTTCGACCGCTGGGGTCAGCCTTTCCAGCGCGGCCCGCCCCGTCTCGGTCATGTGCAAAACCCTGGCGCGCCTGTCGCTCGCGCTGATCTCGCGCGACAGGAACCCCTTGGTCACCAGGCGGTCCACCACACCGGCGATGGTGGTGCGGTCATAGGCGATCAGGCCGGCGAGCGTGGCCTGATCGATGCCGGGATGGGTTCCGACACGGGACAGGGCCGCGAACTGGACAGGGGTGATATCGAAACCGGCCGCCTCGACCTCTGAATGAAACACGGCCACCGCGATCTGTTGCAGTCGGCGGATCAGATGACCCGGAAAATCGTTGAGGTCTTTCACGCCAGTCTCCAGATGCAGATTAATTGACAGCATACTGATAATCAGTATGCTTATTAAATAGCAGGATTCGATGCTTCTTGTAGCATCGTTCCAACCTGGGCCAAACGGGCGCCCCGAACCGGAGCGGCATCAGAGGATCTTCCGAGGCACGGGTCTTCAGCAAGGGCGGAGGTGACGGTCGATGCAGTTTCATCTGAACGGGTTCAGGACCGGAGATCCGGACATTGCCGACCCGACCAGGGACGAGGCCGCTCTGGCCGATTCTGACCGGTTGCCGGAAGAGGTCGATGTCCTGATTGTCGGCTGCGGGCCGGCCGGATTGACGCTGGCGGCGCAACTGGCGGCGTTTCCCGATATCAGAACCCGGATCGTCGACCAGAAACCCGGCCCGCTGCAGCTTGGCCAGGCCGATGGCATTGCCTGCCGCACCATGGAAATGTTTAACGCCTTCGGGTTCGCGGAAAAGGTCGCCAGGGAAGCCTACTGGGTCAACGAGACCACGTTCTGGAAACCGGACCCGGCCGGACCGGAAAAGATCGCCCGCAGCGGTCGGGTGCAGGATGTCGAGGACGGCCTGTCCGAGTTCCCGCATGTGATCCTCAATCAGGCGCGTGTCCACGACTTCTACCTCGAAATCATGAAAAACGCGCTGAACCGGCTGGAGCCGAATTACAGCCGCCGTGTCACCGCGCTGGAGATCGACGTGGCGGCGCGCGAGGACGGCCATCCGGTCACGGTTCACCTGGAACGCACCGGCCCGGACCGCGAAGGCGAGGGCGAGATCGTGCGCGCGAAATACGTGGTCGGTTGCGATGGCGCGCGCAGCATGGTGCGCAAATGCCTTGGCCGCGACCTGAAGGGCGAGGCCGCCAACCAGGCCTGGGGCGTCATGGACGTGCTGGCGGTCACCGATTTCCCGGACATCCGCTACAAGGCGCTGGTGCAATCCGCCGTCGAGGGCAGCATCCTGATCATTCCGCGCGAAGGCGGTTATCTGGTGCGGATCTATGTGGAACTCGACAAGCTCAGGCCGGACGAACGCGTCGCCGGCCGCAACATCGGCGTCGACCACCTGATCCAGGCCGCGCGCAGGATCCTGCATCCTTTCACGTTCGACGTGAAGGAAGTCGCCTGGTGGTCGGTCTACGAAATCGGCCAGCGGCTCTGCGACCGGTTCGACGACGTGCCGGAGGCGGAGCTGGAAGGGGAGGAGACCGGTCCCCGTCTGCCCCATGTCTTCATCGCCGGGGATGCCTGTCACACCCACAGTCCGAAAGCCGGGCAGGGCATGAATGTGTCGATGCAGGACACGTTCAACCTGGGCTGGAAACTGGCGCATGTGCTGACGGGATTGAGTGGACCGGAACTGCTGCACAGCTATTCGGCGGAACGCCAGGATATCGCGCGCAACCTGATCGATTTCGATCGCGACTGGGCCAGGATGCTGAGCGCGCCGGTGAAGTCGGCGGAAACCCCCGACGGCGTGGAGCCGGAAGAAGTCCGGAAATATTTCGTCCGGCACGGCCGTTACACCGCCGGCACCGCGTCGCGCTACCGTTCGTCGGTCTTGACGGGAACCGGCACACACCAGCATCTGGCCACGGGATGTCTGCTCGGCATGCGCTTTCATTCAGCACCTGTGGTTCGCCTTGCCGACGCCAGGCGGATGCATCTGGGCCACACGATCACGGCGGACGGCCGCTGGCGTGTCTTCGCCTTTGCCGGGAACAGCATGTCACCGCATGCGGCCCTCGCCGACCTCTGCGAGTTTCTTCAGACCGCCCCCGGCTCGCCGATCCTGCGGCACACGCCGCCGGGCAGGGACGTGGACGCCGTTATCGACGTTCGGGCGATCTTCCAGCAGTCCCACCGGGATCTCGGCATCGAGAAAATGCCTGCGTTCCTGCTCCCGGCAAAGGGACGCTACGGGCTCGTGGACTATGAAAAGATCTTCTGCGCGGACCAGCCAGAGGGCGCCGACATTTTCGACCTGCGCGGAATTGACCGCGCCAACGGTTGCCTGGTGATCGTCCGGCCCGACCAGTACGTCGCCGAACTCCTGCCCCTGACCGCCCACAGCGATCTCGCGGCCTTTTTCGACAGGGTCTTGTTGCGGCAGACGTAACGGACCGCCAGCCCCTCCGGCATCCTTCCGGAAACACGGCCGCGCGGAGCTGCCAGGTTGTGCGGGAAAACGGCGTGACGATGTCCGGATGGAGGGCGTGGTTCTCCAGGTCCTGTCAGATGAGTGAAAATCAACACTCTCCGGTTCCTGCGAATTAGGGCGAGCCATGGTCAGGTCGCAGACGCAGACCTTGCGTCACACAGCAGCCCGCTCGGACAGCGAGATACGCAGCCCCGGTATCCGGACCGACAGGTCTGCCGCAAGCCTTTTGAAGGCTGCCGGTTCGATGCGACCTGGCGTTTCAAAGGAAATCGTCGTTCCCTTGCGGTCTGTTGGTCCGATCCTGAAGGGAGCGCTCTGGGCGACTCCGTACCGGTAAACCTGCGACCAGGCCTCACCGCGACGCCTGCTGACGAAGGTCAGGGAGGGGCAGGCAAAATTGGCAAGAGCAGGTCCGAGCGAGCCGCGGTCGCGCCAGATCATGTCCAACAAGGTACGTTCCGTGTCCGGATCCGAAGGCAGGCACGGATAGCAGCTCGTCAAGGCCCGTTCCGCGTGTGACATCGTGTCTCCGCTATCCGGATGAAGCCTCATTCCCCGGCCGGTGTCCGAAATCGTCGCTCCAGTCGTGTTGAGTTCGACGCGAATGCCCAGGTTCGGAGAGAAACTGTGTTCCACCACGCTGAGCGCCAGAAATTCGGCACAGATGTCGTTTGGGGTCAGCTTTTTCGACAACAGGCGCAGGTCTTCGCCTTCCAAGAATGCCTCCGTCTCGCGAATGAGGCTCTCCGGCGGATAAAAGCGACTGTCTCCCGCATTGAACTCGCCGGAGTTCAGGTCTGTGCGGAGACCTGTCGCCGCCCTGCATCGCCGGGAGAGAGAACCGTCTTCCAATAGGATCTCATATAGTGTTTTCGATAGCACTTGAAAACGATCTTCAGCGCTTCGGTCTCCTCTTTTTCAAGCTCGGGGTGAAAAATATCGAACAACAGCACGAGACGTTTGTCTGCCGAGTCGTTCCACACTTCGTGCTCGTATGTGTCGTCGAAGATCAGAAGGCCGCCAGGGTCCCAGGTCCGGGTTTCGTCTCCGACGCGGATCCGGCATTCGTCGCTGGAAGCGAGCGTGAGGTGACATCGCAGATGCCCGTTCGTGAAACCGGTATGGGGAAGAATGTGCGTGCCGCCCTCGATCGCAGAAAAATAAGTCATCCCGGCAGTCGTTGCCCCCGGAACAGCGCTCAGTGCCTTCCAGGTTGCCGGAAAGGCGGCGGCCCCCTGTTCGTCCTTCCGGCCCATGCAGGTCAGATAGAGAACGGACCAGTTCCCCCCGTCCGTGAACTGATTTTGAATCTGTCCGGTTCTGACGCCACCGGCCATCGCCAATTCGGCAACCATGTCCGGAAGGGCTTCCGTCACCTTGCGAGACCAGTCGAACTCCTCCGGCGACCACCAGGCCTTGGCCGTCAGCCCGGGAAAGAAGAGCGTCGGATCCCGGGGGGCGGCGTATCTTGAAATCTCGTTGCGTCCCGTAATCTCGAGACCGGAGACGATCCGTTCGAGGGCGCCGTCGGGGATCCCCTCGCTCTTGCGCCAGACGTTCAGGGTGTCCAGGGTTCCGCCAATCCAGTCTGTCATTGTGCGTCCGTTCTGTTTCCCGGGGTGTGGTTGGCGGCCGGAGAAGCGGTGTTGCCGCCTAGCCAGCCGACAAGATCTCCCAGTCGCGACAACCGGTCCTCTGGCGCCTCTTCCCGGTCTTCTGCGATGGACGCGAAACCCGTGAGTGAACAGCGCTCTGCGGTGCCGGCGGCTTTGTCCACCCGATTGATGCAATGGGGGGTGCCGGCCTTCACCAACACGAGGCGGTTCGGACGTGGCATGATTGCGGCGGGCGCCGCGCGGGAGCGCGCGACCGCTGATGCGATCCGCTTGAAGGGATCAGCCTCCCGGTCGTTCAGAAAGGCGGCGTCGGGCCCGCTGTCGAGCAGGAGAAGTTCGCCTCCCCAGGAGGGGTCCCACCGGTCGTGCAGGTAGAGAATGAACTCGCCACTTCTGCCGCGCCCGGCATCATTGTGCCAGCCCAGCCGGCTGCCCACCGGGTACTTCCAGAACGCAAAACTCAGTATCGACCAGGCCTCGGACGGCAATCCGTAGATCCCCTGGGTTTCGCAGACCCGTTGCGCGATCATCTGAAAGGCATCCCGCGGCTCGGTGATTGCGAGGGCCTGTGCCGCACTGAGCACCGAGCCATCCGACCGGTAGGCCGAGCCGTCGACCGCCTGATCGACAACACTGTCCTTCAACGTGTAAGACGCGGCAAGCATCCGCTCTTGCAAGGCGAAAAACTGGTCAGGCGGAAGGAAATCATCGATGACCAGAAAATGGTCGCCGGTGATCGCCGACTTCTCGTCGCCGGTCGAGCTCTTCCGGGAACCTTCCGGCCCCAGCAGGCGCGCGACCGCCTTCGCAACGTCGGAGGGTGTCGCCAGTCCGGTCATCATAAGCTCGTCATCGAAGGTAACGCCAAGCTGGCTTTCCAGACTGGTCATGAGCGCCATCCAGGCCAGGGAACTGACACCGAGGCTGGAAAAACGAGCCTCGTGCAGGGACGGCGTCGATGCGAATTCTGCGAAGGAGGGGCGACCCGCGACGACCTCTCCCGGCTGATCCTGAAGAAAGAGGGTCTGAGCGATCAGCCCGAGGCACAAGTCGGAAACTGCCGGCGAGGCGCTCTTGGGGATCCGGATGTCGCACGCGTTCATGCCATGCCTCCTCTTATCGAACTGATCAGCTTGTTCCTGTCCAGCTTGCCCAATGTGTTTCGCGGCAGCCGGTCGAACAGGAAGATGCTGCAAGCGCCGTGCTGTCTTGATGCATTGGCAAGGGCGTGTGCCACCGCCTCCCGACGCAGACCTTGCCCGGCCACGGCGGCACAAAGCACTTCCAGGTTTCTGTGATCCTCTGACAGAACCAGAAAGGCGACGTCGTCGACCTCGGGCAGGCGGAACAGCGCCGCCTTGTAGGGTTCGGTCTCGACGAACCGGCTGTTGAGCCGCAACGGGCCGCTGATGCGTCCGAGACAGCGGAAGGTTCCGTCCGGTTCGCAGTCGATCAGGTCTCCGGTGCGCCAGACCCTGTCGCATCCGGGCGGGTCTCCGACGTATCCAAGGACAGGCGCGCGCGTCTCGATCACCAACTCACCGCGTTGACCGAGGGCGGGAGCGCGCACTTCGACCGCCTCGATCGGTTTTCCGATCCCATCTGAGCCGAGGAAGGTACCTCCGGTTTCGGTGGATCCATAGCCAAGCACCGGCTGTGCGCCGAAGCGTGCGCGCAAGGCATCCAGGAGGATCGGCGAGGCGCTGCCCGCACCCACCAGAACGGTCGCAAGCCGGCCGTCACCCGAAGGCTTCGAAGTGGCAACGAGGCCCGCAAGGGCGGGCGTCACGGCGAGATGGCTGATTGTGCCTTCGTCCAATTCGCGGGCGAGCCGGGACGGCAGACTGACGAGATCCAGCATGAGACGGCATCCGGCGAGAGCGGCGCTAATTGCGACACCCCAGCCGAACGAATGGGCCAGCGGTACGGGAATGCGGACGCAACTGCTGAAGTCCAGTCCGAGACCGCCGATATAGCCGGCGGTTTCGTCGTAAACGCTTTCGATACTGCGCCGGGCAATCTTCGGTACGTTGGTGCTGCCCGAAGTCAGCTGCAGCACTGCGGTCCGGTCCAGCCCGCGGCGATCCGGAACACCGGTTCCCGCCATGACCGTCAGATCGGACGATACGATGAGATCCGCGAAAGGAACGTGCGTGTCCGGCGGCAGGGGGAAGGGAATGGCATCGATAGACCAGAGGGCCACCGCACCGGCCAGAATATCGGGTCCGCGCAGCCCGGCAAGAGCCACCACATCGTTGGGGCGCACACCCGCTTCCTCGAAGCTCGTTCGCAGGTCGGCCGCCGAGGGGGCAAAATCCGAAAAATTGGACTGGGGATTTGCCTCCGCCGAAACGTTTATTCGCCGCGCCAGATCCGGGCGGCTGGCGCGCTCCCGCGCGCGTTCGCCGGACTGGTCCGGAAAGGGGGAGCTGGTACCGGAACGGGGGAGAAAAACCGATCCGCGCACGTTCAGCCCTGCGATGCGTGCGACTTTTCTCGCGTGATCGGCGGTGACAACAAACCGGTCCCTGCCGTAGATCAGATAGTCTTTTTGCCTTTCGGACGACGAGAAATTCACCGTCAGGACGTTGGCTCCGGCATTCAGGCCGGAGGTCTGGCCACCGCCCGCGGCGCGTTCGAAAGCGCTCACCGAGGGGATCAGCAGCGACGGATAGAGAATGCGAAGGCAGGCAACGATATTGAGCGAGAGCTCAAGGTCCCCGGCTGCGACCTGGGCCATGGGTGTGTCGCGCGCCGGTATGAACGGACTGATGCTGCACATGTCGGCATCATAGCGGTCAACCAGCAGAAGATCGTCGACGATGCTGTCGAGGGTCTGTCCGGGAAGTCCGGAAATCAGCCCGGTTCCGATTTTGAAACCCGTGTCCTTGAGCGCGCCCAGACAGGCGAGCCGGTCATCAAGAGCCTCGTGGCGCAAGGATCGGTGCAAGTGAGGATCACTGGTTTCATGCTTCAGGATATAGCTGACGGCGCCAAGCTTCTTGAGCCGCCTGTACCGCTCGGTGGTCAGGCAGCCGAGGTTGAGCAGCACTTCGACAGAGCCGTCGAACATCCGGATGATTTCCGGTATCGCCTCCTCGATCTGTGGCAGGATGCCGGTGGTTTCGCCACCTTGCAGGAGGATGATGTCGATCCCGCTGTCCCGGATCGTCCGTGCGGCGTCGACGATCTGGTCGGCCGACAGGAAATAGTGGTCGTTCCGGGAGGTGTTGGCCCGCCGCATCGGGCAGTAGTCGCAGTTGACCCTGCAGACGTTGGTGACTTCGATGACGCCGCGCAAAATGCAACTGTCGCCGATCCCCGTCAGGCGTGCCGCACGGGCAGCCTCGAAAAGGCCGCGCTGTTCGTCACCGCGCGACCGGAGCATGGTCTTCAATTCCGCCCGTGTCAGCATGCGCTTGCTCCTTGTCCGGTTGGGCAGGGCACGTCGAGCGTCAGCGCCTGTTCGCAAAACAGAGCCGGGTCGCTGGTTTTCTGGAACGATCGGACGAGATCGTGAAGATTAGGCGTAAACTGGCGCCGGTGCGCGACACCATTGAGGAGCACGGTCACCGGGCCCGGATCGACCAGCTCTTGGTGAAGATGCAACCGAACCCGTTTGGCTCCGGTGACACTGAGTTCAATCGTGTTCCTTGAGGGGACCCACGTGGCCGCGCATGCCGCCGTTCCGAAGGAAATGTCGAGAAGTTCGAGCCAGTGGCAGCGGCCATGGTCGGCATCGACGGCGGTATGCGCCACCCGGTTCGGCCACCGCGCCCGCCGCTTGCCGGTCATCCATGCGCCAACACGTTCAAGTCTGGCAATTTGCGTCCTCAAGCCGAGGCTGGACAAGGCGTGATCCGCTTCAGCGACTTCGAGATATGCGCAATCGGCGTGTCCCTCGTTGCGCAGCGCAGTCACCAGATCGCGGGTCAATCGTACCGGGAAATGATCATCGCGGGCGCCGTGGACCAGGAAAAGCGGCAGCGTGAGCAGATTGGGCAGGAGCGCATCGGCAATCCTGTCCGGACCGTAGAGGTGCCAGGCCGAGACCGCGCCGCAGACGGAGACCACCCCGGCAAAGGCATGGCTTCGGCGCATGGCGAGGCCCAAGGCTGCGACCGCGCCCATGGAGTATCCGAGCAGGAACATGCGGTCGGAGTCGACCGGCAGTTCCGCGCGGGCCCAGTCGAGGGCGAGCATCGGAAAGTCATCGCTCGCGGTGGTCCAGCGGGGGTGCCGGAATTGCCTTCCGAAAAGCCCGGCGAGGTCAAGATTGCTGTCTCCAGCGGCCGATACGCCGGCATCCGGACACAACAGTGTCACGTAGCCGAATTCGGCGAGCTCCCGAAGATCGGACTGCAACTGATCGCCGCTGCTACCCGCGCCATGCAGGCAGACGGCGACGCCGGGCGGATGGCCGGGCCGCGGGCGCGGCCGGCAGACCAACATCCGGGTTGAACACCCTTTGGGTCCGCGCAGCTCGAGCGTTGCCGTTTCGCCCGGCGGGATGGCCGCCCCGGCGTGTCGGCCCGCCCCGGTCGCACCCGATGTGGCCAGCATGAGTCCGGCCTGGCCGACGTTGCAATTGTGGCCTTTCAATTCCGCCACTGCCTCGTCAACCGGGAGGTTGCGGCAGAGATCCCTGACGGCGAAGCATGTCGGCTCATCCAGCATGTGCCGCCTCCGCGATGTCTTTTGTCTGAGCTCCCGCTCCGCCGTCCAGCGAAAGACCTGCTTGTCGGTCAAAGCGATGCAGTCCGAGACGCACGGGTGTGCGGCTCAGGCGCTGCGCGCCGGTGGAGGTCAGTGCGAACATCGCAAAAAGGTCCGACGCCGGAAGGGGCAGTTCGATCGCCTGAGCTCCAAGCGAATGGCCGAGCGCTGCGAGGCCACCGGTCAGGTCCGGCAGTTGTCCGATGGACGTGCAGGGCGCGCCGCCCAGGACCAGCAGGTCTCGATCGAGCACCCAGTTGACGTGCGGTTCCGGGCTTTCGGTTCCGGTGAGCAGATCGGCGACAAGAGGCGGGCCGCTGCAGGCGACTTCGACACGGCCGGAGCACGCCTCAGGCAGCGTCCCCGGCGCGTCGGAGGAGGGCGGCAGCGGCAGCAGAAACCGGTGCAGAATTGGCCCGCTTTGTGAGACGCGAAGCCGTGCCGCGATCGCCCGCTCGGGTTTGCCTGATTCGATCCAGACGGCGATCCCCCGGTATCCTGCTGTCCGCGCGTAGTTGCGCAGGAGCAGTGCAAGTCGCAGCCCGGCCGGTGTGCCGAGGAAATCGTCGAGGACATAAAGGCCCTTGAACAGCAGAAAATCGCCCCAACGCATACTCCGGTGCAGCGCCACGGGGCGAAGATCGCAAAAGAGCGCCGCCCAGACATAGTCGCGTGGCCGCTGCAGCTCTGACAGCAGTTCCGCTACCGTGAAACGCGACAGACCAGTCGCGGCAGCCAGGTCTGCATCTTCCGGTCCAAGGACACGAAATGTCAGCGCGGGATCGGCTGCGGACACGGACATCTCAGGCGGGTTCCCGGCTCAGTGCGACATGAGAGAAGCCATCGGACGTTTCGCCCCGGAGCGCTGTCGCCGGTATCTTCCTCATCCGGCGCGCAGCGGCGCGGCCCGCCAGCAGGTTGACCATCACGGACGGGGTCAGGAAGCGGGAGTCGAGATCCTGGATCAGCCACTGAACGATCTGCTCCTCGATCGGGTAAAACGTCGGCGCGAGCAGGTCAGGCTCGGTCAGCCCGGTCAGGGCAGACAGCGCTGTCTGCGGCAGGATCCGGTATCCCACATGCATCGACAGTTCACCCGCCCGCAGATTTTCGTTGATGAAACGGGCGGTGTTTCGCACGGTTTCGCGCGTTTCCCCCGGGCCGCCGAAAACGATATTGACCATTGGAGTCAAACCGTGCGCCCGGCAGCGCTTCAGGAATTTTTCCACGGAGGCGAGATCGAAGTTCTTTCCCAGGTTGCGCATCATGCCAGCGTCGAGGCTGTCCGGGGAGATCACCACCGTTTCCAGGCCGCTTTTCGCCAGGAGACCGGCGAATGCGTCGTCGAAAGGCTTGGGAGAGAAATAAGCGGACCATGTAAGGTCCGGGAAGTCCGATCCGCCCAAAAGACAGGCAATATCCTTCGCCGCGCGCTGGGAATTGAAGATGCTGTCTGTGAAGAAGATACGCCGGAAGCCGGCCCCGTGAATGGCGTCAATTTCCGCTGCCATGAGGGCGAGTGGCTTGTAGTCGCCGGAGTTGTTTCCGGTGATGTGGGCATAGGGGCAGTAGATGCATTTCTGGAAACATGTCCTGCGCATCGTCTCCACGCCGATCATTGCATTCCGGGTGTTCGCGTAGGCTCGCATCAATGCCGGCGGATGGGTGAGGACGCGCTCGACAAAGCCGTCGTAACGCCGGCCTTGAAGGATACTTCCGGAGCCGAGGAATGCCCCGGGGTCTGCAGCCACCTCCAGCATGATCGTTTCGGCCGGTCCGGATATACCGAGATCGACACCCAGGAGGTCCACAAGGGACTTGGCAAACAGGCTGAAACCGGGGCCCCCGGCAACCAGAAGCGGCCTGGAACCGCCGGTCTGTTTCGGATCCAGAGCTGCGTGAACCCGTTCGGCGAAACGCGCGTATTCCAGAACATGTCCGTCACAGGACAGGTCGATCGGATCGATGTTACGGATCGCGAAGGCGACGATGTCGTAGGCGTCGTTGAGCCAGCTGAAGTCGTCGAGCGCTTGTGGAGACTCGACAAAATCCATCAGACGCACGAAATGACCGGCGAAGCGCAGAGCGTCCTCGACGCACCGCGCCCCGATGGGGAAAATTGGCTCATTCCCCGGCATGGGGAGACTGGCCAGATTGATGATCAGGACGCGTGCCACGGAACCTTGTCCGGCTGTCGGCGATCGAGCCGTCATCCTTGCCCTTAAGGTGTCGGCACCTGTCTGAAGGTATAGGTGGACCTGACAGGTGTCGTCGAACCGTCGCAGGAAGGCGAAACCGACTTTGCGAGGAAATCCGGGTCGAGAACGTCGAACAATTTGTCGCAAATCTTGTCGAAGCGCTCGGGCTCGTATGCGATCAAGAGCTCGACAGCCTCTTTTTCCAGTTTGATACCGGCCTTTTCGAGGGTTGTCCGTGGGTCCTTCGACAGGGCCTCGGTGAATCCCTTGTCGCCTGTCACTCGTTCGACCAGTTCTTCCATGGAGCGGGCCGCACTTTCGGCATAGAGTTTCTTGGCTTCCGCGCTGATGTCCTGTGCTCTTCCCTGCTGTTCCATATCAAAGCTCCCAAGAGAAAAATCAAAGGTCGAAGACCATGAGTTAAATCACAGGTAGAAAGGCTGTCACTGGCACGTGATGGAGTCAATAGAAAAAGTATATATCATTATAAATTACAACCATTGATAACTATAATGGTTGTATCTTTCATAATACCCAGGGGAAGTTGTCGGACAAAAAGGAAAATTTCCGCCTCACCCTTGGGAAGCTGCAAGGAAAAAGTGGGTGAGCTTGGCTCAAAGAGATTTTCTACCCTCATTTTATCCGGGTTGCAGCCAATTGATCCTTGCTCGGGTTGTTTGAATCAAAAAGCCCGGCATCGCTGCCGGGCTTTCGAAGGTTTGTGTCTCATCCGGTACCGCCATTCAACGGGACGGCCGGTGGGTCAGCGTCCGGGCAGCGGGATCCATTCGGCGGTGGAGACATCCGCGTGCTGGAACTGCGGCATCTTCTCGCCAAGCTCGGCCATGTTCTTCACGTCCTGCTCGTTCAGGAAGTCCTGGGTGATCAGTGTCGGCGGAACGACGACCTGCTTGCCGGGATTCTCGCCTGCAAGCATCAGGGCGAGTGTGCGCACGCTGACTTCGCCGACAACGGCCGGGTTGGTCGCGACGGTTGCGGCCCAGGCACTGTCCGGTTCGCGCATGGCGGAGATATCCGCGGTCGAGACATCGGCGGAGTAGATCTTGATGTCCTGGCTGAGACCTGCTTCATCGACGGCGATCTTCACGCCCTTGGCGAATTCGTCGTAAGGGGCGAAGACGACGGAAATCGTCGGGTTGGCCTGCAGCACCGAGCGCGCCTGGTTGGCGACGGAATTGGCGATCGGATTGTCGAGCGTGCCGAACATGGCCGCTTCCTTGATGCCGACATTGGCTTCCTTGACTTCCTTCCAGGCGACGTCGCGCCGGTCGAGCGGGGCAATGCCCGGTACATAGACATAACCTGCGGTGAAACTGTCGCCATTGTCCTTGATGGCCTGTTCCAGGGCCAGCTTGCCGAGAAGGTAATCGGACTGCTCGACCTGCGGAATGGCGTCGTTTTCGACATTCACGTCAAAGGCGACGACCTTGATCCCGGCCTCGACCGCGCGCTGGGCCGCCGGTTTCATGGATTCCGTCAATCCGTGCTGGATGATGATGCCGTCAACGCCGAGGGCAATTGCCTGATCGACCATGTCGGCCTGAAGGGCGGCATCCTGCCGGCTGTCCAGCACACGCAGGTCCACGCCAAGGGCTTCGGCCTGCTTTTCGACGCCTGAAAGATACGACTGGAAGAAGTCGCCGGTGGACAGGTAGCGCACCAGCGCGATCTTCACATCCTCGGGCTTGTCGAACGGTGCCGGCATGTCGGCGGCAAGCGCAACGCCACTGCCCGACAGTCCCAGCCCGGCGGCAACCGCGAGCTTCATGAATTCACGTCTCAACATTGTGTATCCTCCCATTTTTTGAACGGGCGCCTTTTCCGGCGTCACGCTGTTCTCCTGCCGCCGCGCCGCGAGGACAGGTAGAACGTAAAGACAAGGGCGGCGACAAGCACGGCGCCCTTGACGAAGTCCTGCATGTAATAAGGGGCGTTCATCATGGTCAGCCCCTGGAGAAGAATGCCGACAAAAAGGGCGCCCGCCGCCGTCCCGAACGCGTTCGGACGGGCCGCGCCTAGAACCGCGAAGCCGATCAGGGCGGCGGCGACACTGTCGAGCAGAAGGTTGTTGCCCGACGCGATGTCGCCGCGGCCGAGCCGTGCGGCGAGCAGGATGCCGCCGACCGAGGCGAGCATGCCGGAGATCATGTAGGCGACGATCTTGTAGCGGTGCACATTGGTGCCGACCAGACCGGCGGCGCGCTCGTTGGAGCCGATGGCATACATCAGCCGGCCGTGGCGCGTGTAGCCGAGAAACAGCCAGATGATCAGGGCGATCAGCAGGAAGAGAACCACGGGAACCGGCAGCAGCCGGTCCAGAAACAGATCGAACCGGTGCCGGCCGAGCCAGAGGAAGGCAGCGGAAAAGGTGCCTTCGGCAACCGACCCGTCCGACAGATTCATGCCGGTCGCGATGGAATTGCCCTGGGTCGGGATGCGCTGCAGGCCGATCAGCAGGAACATCATGCCGAGCGTCGCCAGAAGATCGGGCACGCGCATCTTCACGATCAGAAGCCCGTTGATCAGCCCGACAAGGGCCCCCATGGCAAGACACACGACGACGGCCACGAACGCCGACTGTTCCAGGATCACCATGGTATAGGCGGACAGCATCAGCGCGGAGGTCGCGACCGAGCCGATCGACAGGTCGAAACCGCCGACGACCAGCGTGCAGGTCACGCCAAGGGCCAGAATGCCGGTGATGGCCACCGACTGGAAAATGAACACCGCCGACCGGGCGCTGGCAAAACCGCTGGCATAGATGCTGAAGAAGACCGCAAGTCCGCACAACAGCACGATGAAACCGTAGCGGATGGCCAGCTCGAGTGCGGTCCTGGAGGTGTCGTTTGATGTCATGCCATTGCCTGGTTCTGAGTTTGGGACGGAGAAGGCAGAGTGTCCGGAGCCGGCGCCCGGACGGGGCCGGAGACAGCCGTGACCAGCTTGTTCAGGTCCACGTCCCTGTTGACGTATTCACCGGCGATCATGGCCTCGTTGAGGACGATGATCCGGTCCGCGATTTCGAGGGCCTCGTCGATTTCGGCGACAAAGACAAGCGTCGTCCGGCCGGCGGCTGTCTGGCGGATATAGTGTCCGATGTCCCGCCGGGCGCCGATATCCACACCCTGAAACGGCTCGTCGAGCAGGAGCACCCGCGAGGCCTTCAGCAGCCAGCGGCCGATCATGACTTTCTGCTGATTGCCGCCCGAGAGTGTGCCTATGCCGTCCCGGTCGCTCTGACACTTGACGCCGATCCTGTCGATCATGCCGCTGCAGGCCTGCCGCTGGGCGCGCTCGCTCAGGAACGAGAACCGGCTGAAAGCCTTCAGGAAGGGCAGTGTCATGTTGTCGGCGATGTCGAAATCCGCGATCACCGCGTTCACGCTGCGGTCTTTTGGCGACATGAACACGCCGCTGGCGACGGCTTCTGTGGCACTTGTCGGGCGGTAGGCCTTTCCGTCGAGAAACAGAACGCCGCCCGCCGGTTCGGCAAGGCCGAATAGAACCTCGGCGAGTTCGGTGGTGCCGCTGCCCAGAAGTCCGGTGAACGCGATGACCTCGCCTTCCCCGGCCGTGAAGTTGATTGGCGGGCTGTCCTCGAACAACCGCAGCTCTCTGGCTTGAAGAACGGCTTCGCCGCCCTTGACCGGATCGATATCCACTTCGGTCATCTGGTGGCCGAGCATGGCATTGACCGCACCGACATAATCGAGCGGCTCCGTGTCGAAGAGGCCCGAAACGGCACCGTCGCGCATGGAGACGATCCGGTCCGCCACCCGGCGGATGTCGGACATGCGGTGGGAAATGTACAATATCGCGACGCCGTCGGCCCTGAGCCTGTCGATCAGGGCGAACAGCCTCTCCGCCTCGGACGCGGACAGGGACGAAGTCGGTTCGTCCAGGATCAGGAGCTTCGGTGATCTTGCGAGTGCCCGGGCGATCGCGATCATCTGACGGTCGGCGACGTCGAGATCCGCGACACGGGTGCGCACGTCCATCGTCAGACCCATGCTCTCGGCGACCGCGCGGGCCTGACGGCGCAGTTTGCGGTCGTTGACGAACAGGCCGACACCCGGCTCGGTCAGGCGGTCGAGGGTCAGGTTGGTCGCAACGTCGAGATCGGGAATGACACCGTCGTCGATGGACTGGTGCACGGTGACGACACCCTTGGAAATGGCATCGGCCGCATCCACCGGCGCATAGGGGGCGCCGTCCAGCTCGAGCCTGCCCGAATCCGCGAAATGGTAGCCGCACAGGATCTTGACCAGCGTCGATTTGCCGGCGCCGTTCGCGCCCATCAGGGCCGTGACCTCACCGGCGCGCAGGTCCAGGTCGATCCCGCGCAGCACGTGATTGTGTCCGAAGGATTTCTCCAGACCGGTCAATTTGCAGGTGATGTCTTTCACCTTTCCTCCCAATTTTTGACGAGCTCCTCTCTCGCTGCAATCGTTACAGCACGGTGAATAGCCTTTTGTCAACTGAGTTGACTTTTGAATAATCTTGACCTTTATTCGAGAAAAATCGGGAGGAAAGTGCAGCAAGATGAACACACCGGATCTCTATCGCCCCCTAACCCCTGAAGAGCTTGGCGGCCGTCTGTCGGCAGTGCCCGTCGTTGCCGCACGCGTCGGCGAGGACCCGGCGCGATGGACGGTGAAAGAGGTCGGCGACGGCAACCTGAACCTGGTTTTCATCGTGGAAGGGCCAGTGGGCACGGTGATCGTCAAGCAGGCGCTGCCCTATGTGCGCCTGGTGGGGGACAGCTGGCCGCTGCCGCTCTATCGCGCCTATTACGAGAACCATGCGTTGGTCCGGCAGGCGGAACGTGATCCGGGCTCCGTCCCTGAGGTCTATCATTTTGACGAGGCCCAGGCGCTGATCGTGATGGAGTTCCTTTCGCCCCACAAGATCCTGCGGCGCAAGCTGATCGACGGCGAGAAGGTCGCAGGTCTCGGCGGTTTTCTGGGACGCTTCTGTGCCCGCACGGCGTTCCGCGGTTCGGAGCTTTCCCTGAAGAGCGCCGACAAGAAAAAGGATGTCGGCCTGTTTTCCGGCAATGTCGAGATCCCGGCCATCACCGAAGCGCTGGTGTTCACCGATCCCTATTACGACGCCAAGATGAACCACCACACGCCGGGCCTCGATCCGGTGGTGGCGGACCTGCGCGCGAACCCGCATCTGAAGGCGCGGGCGCAGCGCATGCTGATGAAGTTCGCCTCCAACGCCGAGACGATGCTTCACGGCGACCTGCACAGTGGCTCGATCATGTCGACGGATGCCGAGAGCAAGGTCATCGATCCGGAATTCGTTCAATACGGTCCCATCGGCTTCGATGTCGGCATGCTTGTCGCCAATTTCCTGATGGCCTATTTCAGCCAGCCGGCGCATCGCGAGGCATCGGCTCTCCTGTCCTATCAGGACTGGATCCTCACGGTCATCGAGGAGGTTCTCACCGCCTTCGAAGCCGAATTCAGGACACTCTGGTCCGCTGAGCGCACCGGAATGCTGTATCCGGCTGCCCTGTTCGAGGATCAGGGGCAGTCGTCGGTGGAGGCTTGCAGCGAGCTGCTGGCGGAAATCCGCTCCGATGCCCTCGGATTTTGCGGTATCGAGATGCATCGGCGCACGCTTTCACTGGCCCACAACGCGGATTTCGAGGACATAGGCGACGAAACTCTCAAGCGCCGCCTCGAAACGCGCAATCTCCTGATGGGGGCCGAACTGCTTCTGCGGGCCGAGGAGATCGGCACGAACGGGATGCTTCTCGATCTGGCCCGCCAATTCAACGCAAAGGATGTTCCATGAAGGTCAACGGCACCCATTACCGCTCCCTCTGGTGGGATGACAGCAAGGCCGCCCTGCAGATCATCGATCAACGCTGGCTGCCGCATGAATTCCGGATCGAGCAGGTCGATACACTGGAAAAATTCGCCGACGCGATCGTGGAAATGCGCGTGCGTGGCGCGCCGCTGATCGGTGCGACCGCCGCCTACGGCATGGCCCTGGCTGCCCGGCTCGACCCGTCCGACGCGCATCTTGACCGGGCCTGGGACACGCTCGACCGGACGCGCCCGACGGCGATCAACCTGCGCTGGGCACTCAACCGCTGCAGAACGCTGCTGAAGGGGCTGCCTGAAGGCGCGCGCGCCGACGCCGCCCTGAAACTCGCTCACGAGATTTCCGACGAGGATGTCGAAATCAATCGGCAGATCGGTCTCAACGGCCTGGAGATCATCCGCGGGATCGCCGCGGCCAAGAAGGATGGCGAACCTGTGCGTTTGCTGACCCATTGCAACGCCGGCTGGATCGCGACAGTCGACTGGGGCACGGCAACCAGCCCGATGTATCATGCCCATGATGCCGGCGTGCCGATCCATGTCTGGGTGGACGAGACCCGTCCGCGGAACCAGGGGGCGCTGACCTCGTGGGAACTCGGCAGCCACGGCATTGCGCACACCTACATCACCGACAATGCCGGTGGCCATCTGATGCAGCACGGCCTTGTCGACATGGTCATCGTCGGAACCGACCGCACCACCCGCCGGGGCGACGTCTGCAACAAGATCGGCACCTACCTGAAGGCGCTGGCGGCAAAGGCGAACGACGTGCCTTTCTATGTGGCATTGCCGTCGCCGACCATCGACTGGACGGTCGACAACGGCGTCGTCGAAATCCCGATCGAGGAACGCAATGAACGGGAAGTCACGCATATCCAGGGGCTTACAGAGCAGGGCTCCATCGGCCAGGTCCAGGTGACACCGCCCGGGACCCCCGGCGGCAACCCGGCCTTCGACGTGACGCCGAACCACCTCGTGACAGGCCTGATCACCGAACGTGGCGTCTGCGAGGCGAGCGCGGAAGGGCTTGCGGGCCTGTTTCCGGATCTTGCCAATCTCGAAAAGAGCGCATGACGCCGGGTCCGGGCAAATCCCGGTCGGGTGACGCAAAAACCGTCGCCCGCGCCCGGTCCCAGGACGAGGCGATCATCGAGGTGACCTGGTGCTACTACCAGGAAGGCATGAACCAGAACGAGATTGCCGAACGGCTCGGCATCTCGCGCGCGACCGTGGTCAATTACCTGTCCGAGGCGCGGCGGCGGGACTATGTCCGCATCACGCTCGATCATGACATCTTCCGTGACCAGGAACTGGCCCGCAAACTGGTGGACCGGTTCGCTCTGCGCGATGCCGTCGTCGTGCCGTCCTCGCCTGACGGCGCGGACCAGTCGCTCGACCGGGTGACCCGGGTGGTGTCGGACTGGCTTCCCAGCCTGCTGGAGCCGGGCGATCGCCTCGGGGTGGCCTGGGGCGAGACCGTCTACCGGGTCGCGGAAGCCGCACCCCGTGTCCCCATGGAAGGGCTGACCGTCGTGCAGCTTGTCGGGTCGCGGCCCGCCGCGCTCGGTTTTGCGGCGGAAACCTGCTCGGCCACGCTGGCGCGCCGCTACGGCGCCCATTGCATCAATCTTCACGTCCCGCTTCTCCTGTCGGACAAACAGCTTGTCGACCGTCTCAAGCAGGAACCGGTGATCCGGGAACAGCTCGACGCGGTCGCCGACTGCAACAAGACCCTGTTTGCATGCGGCACCTGTACCGCCGACAGCCACGTCGTCCATGCAGGGCTGCTCGACCGGTCCGACGTGGACGCCTGCGCCGGCAAGGGCGCCGTTGGCGTCATCTGCGGCCGGCTGATCGATCACAAGGGCGCGGGCGTCAGGCGGGACATCGAGGACCGCATGATCGCCGTGACCCTGGACCAGATGAAAAACAAGGACATGGGACTTCTGGTCGGATCCGGCCCCGCCCGGGCAAGGCCCATGCTGGCCGCCATCCGGGGCGGCTACGCCACCCATGTCGCCACCTGCTCGCAAACCGCCGCCGAAATGCTGGAGCTCGCCTGAAATCATGCCGAATACACTCTATCAGGACACGCCGGACCTCAGGCAGGCGATCATAGACGCCTGCCGGGACATGAACTGCAGGGGGATCAATCAGGGCACCTCGGGCAACATTTCGGCCCGGGCCGGCGACCGGATGATCATCACACCCTCAGGTGTTGCCTATGACCGGATGACGCCGGACATGCTGGTGTCCCTGCCGCTAGACGGCAAGGGTGCGCCGGAAGGACCGTTGCCGCCGTCGACGGAATGGCAGTTCCATCTGGCGTTGCTGCGGGCAAAGCCGGAGATGAACGCCATCGTTCACGCCCATCCGGTGCATTGCACGGCGCTGTCCATCAACCGAGAGGAAATACCGGCCTGCCACTACATGATCGCGCTGTTCGGAGGCAACACCGTGCCACTGGCCGGTTACGCCCTGTTCGGCAGCGAGGAACTCGCGGACAACGTGGTCGCCGCCATGCGCGACCGCCATGGCTGCCTGATGGCGAACCACGGCGCCGTGGTAGCCGGCGAGACGCTCGACAAGGGCCTCTGGCGCCTGGAGGAACTGGAAGTGCTCGCCCGCGCCTATATCCTCAGCCGCAGCATCGGCACGCCGCATATTCTCTCCGACAGCGAAATCGACAGCGTCCTGGGCGCGGTTGCCAATTACGGCCTGAAGACGGCCTGAGCGGGAACGCAAAACCAGCGCAGGGCAAGGAGGCATGGGCCGTGTGCCCTCCAAGGGCCGGCCTGTGAGGGCCCCGGGAGGATGGCGGAAAAGACGGAATACCGCTCCGCTCGGCATCCTTTCGGAACCACGTCCCGGCCACCCCCGCAGCGCCTTCCCCCCTCTCCCCCGGGCCTTCCCCTTCTCCCCCAGGGTCCTTCCGGAACCATGCCCCGGCCACCCCCCGCAGCGCCTTCCCCGACTTGATCGGGGATCCATCCCACCTCGCCACCCGGTAGCAGGCTTGATCCGGCCACCGCGCGGCAACTGCCATGAACAATCCGACCGCTCTGCGAACGAATGGACCCCCGGTCGCGCTGCGCTTGCCGGGGGAGTCGCCTAGGGGCGAGGCGGGAGCATACTGCGGCTGTGTGATGCGTCCGGGACTTGCAGTCGTGAAGGAGGTGCTCAGGCTCGCGGTGCTCTTAACAGGATTGCCGACCCAAACAACCGCGTCGGATCGATACCGTGCCCCCGCCACACCCTGCAGCGCCTTCCCCGACTTGATCGGGGACCCATCCCACGTTGCCACCCGGCAGCACGCTTGATTGAACCCATCGCGCGGCAACCGCCATGAACAATCCGACCGCTCTGCGAACGATTGGACCCCCGGTCGCGCTGCGCTTGCCAGGGGAGTCGCCAAGGGGCAGGGCGGGAGTGTGCTGCGGCTGTGTGATGCGTCCGGGACTTGCAGTCGTGAAGGAGGTGCTCAGGCTCGCGGTGCGCTTAACAGGATTGCCGACCCAAACAACCGCGTCGGATCGATACCGTGCCCCCGCCACACCCTGCAGCGCCTTCCCCGACTTGATCGGGGACCCATCCCACGTTGCCACCCGGCAGCACGCTTGATTGAACCCACCGCGCGGCAACCGCCATGAACAATCCGACCGCTCTGCGAACGAATGGACCCCCGGTCGCGCTGCGCTTGCCGGGGGAGTCGCCAAGGGGCAGGGCGGGAGTGTGCTGCGGCTGTGTGATGCGTCCGGGACTTGCAGTCGTGAAGGAGGTGCTCAGGCTCGCGG
Source organism: Roseibium sp. AS2 (assembly GCF_038900065.1). NCBI lineage: Bacteria > Pseudomonadati > Pseudomonadota > Alphaproteobacteria > Hyphomicrobiales > Stappiaceae > Roseibium > Roseibium sp. AS2. The sequence goes on along the minus strand of NZ_JBBMQN010000001.1, from coordinate 743,632 downwards.
TGCTCTTAACAGGATTGCCGACCCAAACAACCGCGTCGGATCGGTACCGTGCCCCCGCTACACCCCGCAGTGCCTTCCCCGACTTGATCGGGGATCCATCCCACGTTGCCACCCGGCAGCACACTTGATTGAACCCACCGCGCGGCAACCGCCATGAACAGTCCGACTGCTCTGCGAACGATTGGCCCCCCCGGTCGCGTTGCGCTTGCCGGGGGAGTCGCCAAGGGGTGGGGCGGTAGTGTGCAGCGTCAGGGAGGGCAATCGTGAAGGAGGTGCTCGGTCTGTCGAGGGACACAACGGGCTGGACCCTGCCGAAATGCAAAAAGCCCGGCATCGCTGCCGGGCTTTCGCGTTTTTCGATCTGATGACGCTCAGATTGATCAGTCGTCGGACTGCTGCTTCAGAGCCGCACCGAGGATGTCGCCGAGGGACGCGCCGCTGTCGGAGGAACCGTACTGTGCGACGGCTTCCTTCTCTTCGGCGATTTCCAGAGCCTTGATCGACACGGTGACCCGGCGGGTCTTCTTGTCGAACTGGGTGATGCGGGCATCGAACTTGTCGCCGACGGAGTATCTTTCCGGACGCTGTTCTTCGCGGTCACGACTGATGTCCGTGCGGCGGAGGAACGCTGTCAGGTCGCTGTCAGCGATCTTGACGTCCAGACCGGCATCCTTGACTTCGATGACTTCACAGGTAACGACGGAGTTCTTGCGAAGTTCACCGGCAGCGCCGGAGTCCATCGGGTCGCCGGAGAGCTGCTTGATGCCAAGCGAGATGCGCTCCTTGTCGACATCGACGTCCAGAACGACGGCCTTGACCATGTCGCCCTTCTTGAACTCTTCGATGACTTGCTCGCCCGGACGGTTCCAGTCGAGATCGGACAGGTGAACCATGCCGTCCACGTCGCCGTCGAGGCCAATGAACAGGCCGAATTCGGTCTTGTTCTTGACTTCGCCTTCGACTTCGGTGCCGGTCGGGAACTGCTCGGCAAAGGCATCCCACGGGTTCTGCAGGGTCTGCTTGAGACCGAGCGAGATGCGGCGCTTGACCGGATCGACTTCCAGGATCATCACTTCGACTTCCTGGGAAGTGGAAACGATCTTGCCCGGATGAACGTTCTTCTTGGTCCAGGACATTTCCGAAACGTGGATCAGGCCTTCGATACCCGGCTCCAGTTCGACGAAGGCACCATAGTCGGTGATGTTGGTCACGCGGCCGGTGAACTTGGCGTCGATCGGGTACTTGGCTTCGATACCGTCCCACGGATCGGTTTCGAGCTGCTTCATGCCCAGGCTGATGCGATGGGTTTCCTGGTTGACGCGGATGATCTGCACCTTGACCGTCTGGCCGATGGTGAGAACTTCCGACGGATGGTTGATGCGGCGCCACGCGATGTCGGTGACGTGCAGCAGGCCATCGATGCCGCCAAGGTCGACGAACGCACCGTAGTCGGTGATGTTCTTGACCACACCTTCCACGGTATGACCTTCTTCCAGGCTCTGGACCAGTTCCGAACGCTGTTCGGCGCGGGTTTCTTCCAGAACGACACGGCGGGACACGACGATGTTGCCGCGGCGCTTGTCCATCTTCAGGATCTGGAACGGCTGCGGCGTGTGCATCAGCGGGGTCACGTCGCGGACCGGACGGATATCGACCTGCGAACGCGGCAGGAAGGCAACGGCGCCATCCAGGTCGACGGTGAAGCCGCCCTTGACCTGGTTGAAGATCTGTCCATTGACCTTCTCGCCGGCTTCGAACGCAACTTCGAGGCGGACCCAGCTTTCTTCGCGGCGAGCTTTTTCGCGCGACAGAACAGCTTCGCCGAGCGCGTTTTCGACACGCTCCAGGTAAACTTCGACTTCGTCGCCGACACCCATTTCGCCGTCGCGGCCCTTGGCGCCGAATTCCTTCAGCGGCACGCGGCCTTCAACTTTCAGGCCGACGTCGATGACGGCCAGGTCTTTTTCGATGGCGACGACGGTGCCTTTGACAACGGCACCTTCGTAAAGGTCGTTATGGACGAAGGACTCCTCGAGAAGAGTCGCAAAATCCTCAATGGAGGGATTGAAATCAGACAAATGTTTCTCCTGGCGCCAGTTGGCGCGCCGCCGGCGGGTTGGTGTTGCACTCCGGAACTTCAGTCTCCCGGGACCGCGATTTTCGCTGATCCTTCCGTTCCTCCAGGAAACGGGCCGGCGGGGCGGGAGCCGGAAAATCCGGTCTCGTCACAGGACGCAAATCAGGAGCGCCCTGCCGAAATTCGGTTTGTTCTTTAAAAAGAACCGCCGGCCTCAAGGCCGGCAAGCGTTCCGGATGCACGAACAGGGGCGCACCGATGGTGAACCCCAGATCCTCTCAGGCATCCCTGGCGCGGGAGACGATGTCCACAGCCGCCTGGAACGCGGTCTCTATATCCATTTCTGTCGTATCAAGCAAGACCGCATCGTCAGCTTGTTTCATCGGAGCCACGGTTCGCTGGCTGTCGCGCTCGTCCCGGCGCTTCAGATCGTCCAGAACGGAGGCGTACACGGCTTCCTGGCCCTTGGACAGCATTTCGTCGGTGCGGCGCCGCGCGCGCGCCTCGGAAGACGCGGTCACGAACAGCTTGACGGTGGCATCCGGGCACACGACCGTGCCGATGTCGCGGCCGTCCAGAACCGCGCCCGGAGGAACCCGGGCGAACCGGCGCTGCAGCTCGACCAGCTCCTTGCGCAGGCCGCCGAGAACGGCGATCCGGGAAGCCGCTTCGCCGATTTCATGCGCGGACAGAACGGATTTGTCCATCTGCGCGAGATCGAGATGGCGGGCGATGTCGATGGCGATGGTTTCGTCGCCGAGCGGCAGGCCCCTGACAAGAAGGGCGGCGGCCACGGCCCGGTAGGTCAGACCCGTATCCAGATGCCGGAGGCCGAAATGGTCCGCCAGCCGCCGTGACAGGGTGCCCTTGCCGGACGCGGCCGGCCCGTCGATTGCGATGATCATGCGGCCTCGCTGGCGTTGGCGGCGACTTGTGCGCCCAGTCCCTCGAAAAGACCGGTGAAATCCGGGAAGCTCGTGGCGATCACGGCACCGTCGTCGATGGTCACCGGCTTGTGGGCGGCCATGCCCAGCACCAGGAACGACATGGCGATGCGGTGGTCGAGGTGGGTGACAACCGTGCCGCCACCGATGGCGTTGGCCCCGCCGGTGACGGTGAGTGTGTCTTCGGTCTCGCGGCAGGGAACGCCGTTGGCCTCAAGGCCCCGGGCGACGGCCGCCAGGCGGTCCGACTCCTTGACGCGCAGTTCTTCAAGGCCCGGCATGAACGTGTCTCCCGTGGCAAAGGCGGCGGCAACCGCCAGCACGGGATATTCGTCGATCATCGACGGTGCCCGTTCCGCCGGCACGGTGACGCCCTTCAGACGGCTGGCCCTGACACGCAGGTCACCGACCTCCTCGCCGCCGGTCTCGCGCCGGTTGACGATCTCGATATCCCCGCCCATCTCGATGAGCGTGGTGATCAGCCCGGTGCGGTGTTCGTTGAGAAGCACATTGCCGATGGTCACGTCGGAACCCGGCACGATCAGGGCGGCAACCACCGGAAAACCTGCGGAGGACGGATCGCCGGGAACATCGATATCCTGTGGTTTCAGCTCCGGCTGGCCCTTGAGCCGGATCACCCGCTCGCCCGCGTCGTTCAGCGTGACCGATATGTCGGCGCCAAATCCCTTGAGCATTCTTTCGGTATGGTCCCGGGTCGGGATCGGCTCGATCACCGTGGTTTCGCCCGGCGCGTTGAGGCCGGCCAGCAGCACGGCGGATTTCACCTGGGCGGAGGGCATCGGCACGCGGTAGGTCAGCGGCAGGGCCAGCTCCGGTCCGCGAATAGAAGCCGGCAGCCTGTCGCCGTCCCGCGCGATCACGTTCGTGCCCATGTCACGCAAGGGGTTCAGCACCCGGCCCATCGGCCGTTTGGACAGGGAGGCGTCGCCGACAAAGGTAGCGGCAATGTTGTGGCTGCCGAAAATGCCCATGGTCAGGCGCACGCCGGTCCCGGCATTGCCGAAATCGATGACATGCTCGGGCTCCAGCAGGCTGCCCAGCCCGATGCCGTCGACAGTATAGCTGCCGTCGGTCTGTTTCTCGATGGTGGCGCCGACGGCCCGCATGGCATCGGCCGTGGCCAGCACGTCCTCCGATTCCAGGAGGCCCTTGACGGTGGTGCGCCCGACGGCGAGCGCGCCGAACATCAGCGATCTGTGGGAAATGGATTTGTCGCCGGGCACGCGGATCGTGCCGGTAAGGGGGCTGCCCATACGCGATGTGAGCGGCCCGGATGCGCCCTGCGGCGCGGTATCGTGTGACATTTGAATGTCCGCAACTAGGATCGGTTGTCAAAAGGTGACACGTCCTATCACGCGGATGCGGCTGCGTCATCCATTGACACCCGCATTTCCCGCAGGGACGGATTTTTGCGCCGGTCCGCACCGGCGGCCAGCCGAACGGCTGCCTGGAAGGTCATCCGGACAGGCATACAGGCGGGCATTCGGGCGGTGGTCCTTGCCGCGCATCGCCGATGGCTCCGCAGGCCGGCCACAGATCCGGGCGGGAGGGCATAAAATGCACCGCTGGATGCAGGGAGTGTGGGAAAGGCATTGTGTGACGCTTGAAATTTGGTGCGCAACATGCAGAACAATGGGCCCTGTAACTTTTTTCTCCGATTTGTCTTTGACAGGGAAACCTCCGAAGGCTATGGGGCTGCCCACTAATTCAAGTCGGCTAATAACTTTAAGAGGGTGAGCACAGTGGCAAAACCTGAACTAGGCACGAAGCGGCTGTGTCCGGGCTGCGGCTCGAAATATTACGATCTCAACCGGGAACCGGTGACCTGCCCGAAATGCGGCACCGTGTTCGAGACGGTCATGACGAGCCGGGCTGCGAAAGCGGCCAAGGTGGAGGAAAAGGCCCAGGAAGACGAGGAAGAGGAGGAGCAAGACGCTGCTGCTCCGGAGATCGTCACCCTTGAGGAGGCCGACGCGGAAGCTGAAGGCGACGACGTGCCTGACCTTGAAGGCGGCGAAGTCGAGCTGGAAGAAGATGAGGACGACGCCAGCGGCAGTGACGACGTGTTCATCGACGACGAGGACGAGGACGAAGAGTCCGTTCCGGGCATCCGCGTCGAATCCGACGACGACGTCGATCGCTAAGAGACTGATCAGGCAGGGAATTTTCCCTGCCTGTTGTTTTCCGGGGCAGACGGGAAATTTCGTTCCATTTTCTGCTTGATCTTGCCTGGAGGTGTGACTATGTTCCGCCTCCATCGACGCCGGAACCCAAGCCGGCCGGTTACGGAACACGGGGCCATAGCTCAGCTGGGAGAGCGCTTCGCTGGCAGCGAAGAGGTCAGGGGTTCGATTCCCCTTGGCTCCACCATTCCTTCTCTTTCGCGATAATTTCCCTTGAAATTGGACGTGTGTCACGCCGCAGCCTCTCAGTCCGCCAGCGGCACCTGAAGGCTCGTCTTCACCCGGTCCACGACCACCGATGTCGCGAACCGGCGGATATTGGGGTTCTCGACGAAGACCTGACGCGAAAAGCGGTCGTAGTCCTGCATGTCCCTTGCCAGAACGATCAGGATGAAATCGGCGTCGCCGGTGATGTAGTAGCACTGCTGCACTTCCTCCAGGGCCATTATTGACCGTCTGAAGTCGTCCAGCAGGTCGACGCGCTCCCGCTCCAGTTCGACCTCGACGACGAAGGTCATCCGTGCATCGATTTTTCCGGGATTAAGCTGCGCGACCTCGCGCTCGATGACGCCGGTCTCGTTGAGCCGTTTCAGGCGCCGCTGAACCGAGGAGCGCGACGCGCCGACCCGGTCGGCAAGCGCGTCTGCGGACAGCCGGGCGTCCTGCTGCACGATGGACAGGATCTTCCGGTCGATCTGGTCGAGGGAAGTGGGCAATTTGCATCTCCAAATTGATAGTATTGATGCAATTTAACCGGTAGGAAACTCAACGTCGAGCAAAACAGGTCAAATTCTTGAGCTAGCCTGTTCCGGTGTCAGCAAAGACGGAGCGCCAGCCGATGAAACCGGAACCGACCCTTTCCCACAGCTATTCGGATCCTCACCCTTATCCCGCCGGTGTTGCCTGGCAGGACGGGCAGTACATTCCGGTTTCTGAAGCCAAGATTTCCGTTCTGGACTACGGCTTCCTGCATTCCGATGCGACCTATGACACCGTGCATGTCTGGGACGGGGCGTTCTTTCGCCTCGACGCGCATATCGAACGGTTCCTGGCCGGGGTCGAGCGGCTGCGCATGACATTGCCGGTTTCCGCCGGCGAGATACGCGAAATCCTGCATGGGTGCGTCGCGCTCTCGGGTCATCGCCGGGCTTATGTCGAAATGATCTGCACCCGGGGAGCTGCCCCCGATTTCAGTCGTGACCCGAGGTCTGCCGTCAACAGGTTCCTCGCCTTTGCGGTGCCATATGGCTCTGTGGCGAGCGACGAGCAGATGCGGCGCGGCCTGCATGTGAGTGTAACCGATGTGACCCGGATTCCGCCTGGCAGCGTCGATCCACGTATCAAGAACTATCATTGGCTCGATCTGATCGGCGGCCTTTTCGAGGCCTATGATCGGGGCGGCGAGACCGCGCTGTTGCTGGACGGTGCCGGCAATATCGCGGAAGGTCCGGGCTTCAATGTCTTTTCCGTCCGAGGCGGCGCCCTGCTGACCCCCGCCGCCGGCGTCTTGCGCGGCATCACGCGCCGCACCGTCATGGAGATCTGTCATGAGCTCGGACTTCATGTCGACGAGGGCGCGGTGTCGCCGGAGGCGTTGCGCGGTTCCGACGAGGTTTTCATCACCTCGACGGCGGGCGGCATCATGCCGGTCACCCGGATCGACCGGCACGACGTGAACGACGGCGAGGTCGGCCCGATCACCGAAACGATCAGGCGGACCTATTGGCAATGGCACACGGATCCCCGGTTCATCGAGGAAGTCTCCTATCCGTCGCCGCAGGCTTGAGTGCGCGCCAGAAAAAGTCCTTCACCACCTGAACCTCCGCCAATTCCGGAACCTTGAGCCGTTCCGGCAGTTAGCCCTGTGAACCACAGGAGCTTTCATGCCGAAGATCACCACCGTCAATCCCGCGACCGGGAAAGAAATACAGTCCTACGACATGATGAGCGAGGCCGAGGCGGTCGGTCGGATCGAGACATGTCACGCTGCCTTCGAGAAGTGGCGCGAGCTGTCTCATGAAGAGCGCGCGCCATATCTGAACCGGATTGCCGCGAAGCTGCGCGACAACGCGGATGAGCTCGCCGAACTGATGACGGCGGAGACCGGCAAGCTCTACGGGGACGGCCTGACCGAGGTCGAGATCTGCGCCCTGCTGTTCGAGTATGCCGCCCAGAACGGTCCGGACATTCTGGCCGACGAGGAGCGCACCCACGGCGCCAACGGCAAGCGGGCGGTGGTCACCTATCAGCCCGTCGGTGTCATCTATTCGATCCAGCCCTGGAACTTTCCGCTGTATCAGCCGGTCCGCGTGCTGGCCGCCAATCTGATGACCGGCAACGGCTGCGTGTTGAAACATGCCAGCATCTGCACCGGCTCGGGGCTGCGCCTGCGCGAATTGTGCATCGAGGCGGGCCTTCCGGAGGATCTCTTCCAGGTGATCCTGATCGACCACGACACCAGCGACAAGCTGATCGAGCACCCGAAGGTGCGCGGCGTGACACTCACCGGCAGCGACGGCGCCGGTCGCCATGTCGGCAGTGTTGCCGCCAGGGCGCTGAAGAAGACCGTGCTGGAACTGGGCTCGAACGACGCCTACCTGGTGTTGGAAGATGCCGATATCGAAACGGCGGTGAAATTCTCGGTCATGGGCCGGCTCTACAACAACGGCGAGACCTGCGTGTCCGCCAAGCGCTTCATCGTCACCGACAAGGTCTACGATCAATTCGTCGAGGCTTTCGTGGCACAGATGCAGGAGATCACCCTCGGCGACCCGCTGGACGAGGCGACGCAGCTCGGCCCGCTGTCCAGCCAGGACCAGTTCGAGACGGTCTGCGACCAGGTGGAAAAGAGTGTCGCAAACGGCGCAAGGGTCTTGTGCGGCGGCAAGGTTCCCGACCGCACCGGCGCCTATTATCCTGCCACGGTGCTCGTCGATGTCAAACCCGGCATGCCCGCCTATGACGACGAGATCTTTGGTCCCGTCGCCGCGGTCATCCGCGCGCAGGACGATGAAGACGCCATGCGGCTGGCCAACGACAGCCGCTACGGTCTTGGCGGCGGCATCTTCTCCAGTGACGAGGACCGGGCCCTGGAGCTGGCCCGCAAGCATTTCGACACCGGCATGGTGCACATCAACTCCTTTGGAGCGGCGGATCCGAACATGCCGTTCGGCGGGGTCAAGGACAGCGGCTACGGCCGTGAGCACGGCGGCTTCGGCATGAAGGAATTCGTCAACGTGAAGGCGGTGTACCTGCCATGATCACGCTTCACGCTTTGAAATTTTCGCGCGCCACCCGGGTCCTCTGGCTGTTGAACGACCTCGGTCAGCCGTGCGAGCGCCGAAGGACCTTGCCGCAGCGCATCCCCTGGGCAAGTTCCCGGTCATCGAGGACGACGGTCAGGTGATTGCCGAATCGGCGACGATCCTGCGCTATCTGGTGGACAAATACGGTGACACCGGCCATCAGCCAGAGCGTGGCACGCCCGCGTTCTGGCATCACGAGGCCCTGCTCGACTATGTCGAGGCGTCGTTTGCCGAGGTGGCTCTGGCTGCAATTCTGCCCGCCTTCGCGGGACAGGACGTGCCGGAACCCGCCAGAGCCGCTCTCGACCTTCACATGTCCTACATCGCCGGAGAACGGGACACCGGGCCGTTCCTGTGCGGCGCCGGGCTGACCCTGGCCGATATCCAGATGTCCTACCTTCTGGCGCTGCTGGAGCGGTTCGGGTTCCTGAAGACCGCTCCGCGCATCATGGCCTATTGGCAAGGATTGCAGGAGCAGCCCGGCTACATCGCGGCGGTCGACGCCAGCGGGCCCATGGCACCTCCGGGCTGAGGGGCGCCAGAAAGCGCCAGAATTTTCCAGAAACAGACAGACTACGAAAAGGAATTCCAGATGAGATTCAATGTTCTTGTCGCCGGGGCTACCGGCAAAACCGGCCAGCTTGTGATTGACGAATTGATCGCACAGGGTCACGCGCCGACCGCGCTCGTGCGCGCGGGGTCCGATATCGAGACTCTGCCGGAAGGTGTCGCTCTGCGCCAGGGCGACCTGACAGCCTTGCAGGCCGGTGTCTGCCAGGGGATGGATGCCGTTGTCTTCGCGGCCGGGTCCGGCGGGTCCACCGGAGCGGACATGACCGAAAAGGTCGACCGGGACGGGGCGCAAAAGCTTGTGGACCAGGCGCGGGAGGCCGGCGTGAGACGGTTCGTGATGCTGAGTTCCGTTGGTGCGGACCAGAGCGATCCGGACGGCGATCTGGCGCATTATCTCAAGGCCAAGCATGATGCCGACGAACATCTCAAGGCCTCGGGCCTGAACTTCGCCATTCTGCGACCCGTCGCCCTGTCGGATGAGGACGGCAGCGACGGTGTCGTTCTGGGCGCCGATGTCGACAAGACCGCGACAGCCAGCCGGGCCGATGTCGCCCGCCTCCTCGCCGTTGCGGCGACGACGGACCGCTTCGACGGGGCAGCCGTGGACATGCAGTCGGCCTGATCCCGCCGTTTCTTTTCACAGGCGGCGATGACAGGTCCGTGCGCCCCTACAAGGCGCGCCCTGCCATCGACGGTCTGTCTCCTAGGCGGACAGCGATACCGGTGCGTCGCCGACGGGAACACCGGCTGCCTGCTTGCGGCGCCTGACGGGAATGCCGGAAGGGACGGCCGAGAGGAGCCGTCTTGTGTAGGCATGCCGGGGCGCGGCCAGCAACTCGCCGGCAGGACCCGTCTCGACGATCTCGCCCTTGTACATGACCGCGATGCGGTGGCTGACGCGCTCGACCACGGCGATGTCGTGCGAGATGAACAGAAAGGCAAGACCGTCGCGGGCCTGCAGTTCCAGCATCAGGTCGGTGATCTGGCGGGCAATCGAGACATCGAGCGCCGAAACGGCTTCATCGGCGACGATCAGCTTCGGTTCGACCGACAAGGCCCGGGCGATGCACAGCCGTTGACGCTGACCGCCTGAAAACTGATGCGCGAAACGATGGATGGCATCGGTTTCAAGACCGACCCTTGCGAGGAGCCGCGCCGCCAGGTCCTTCTGATCCCTGCGCGACACAAGCCCGTGGATCCGTGCCGGTTCGGTGATCAGTTCATGGACCGGAAGGCGTGGATTGAGGCTCGCATAAGGGTCCTGAAAAATCATCTGGGCCTCCTTGCGGCTTCGCCTGAGTGCCGCTTTCGAGGACCCCGTCAGATGGTTTCCGTCAAGAAGAACCGTGCCGCTTTCCGGCTCGATCAGGCGCAGGATGGAGCGCGCCAGGGTGGACTTGCCGCAGCCGGATTCCCCGACCAGTCCGAGTGTCTCACCCCGCGCGATTGTGATGGACACGCCCTTTACGGCCAGAACACCCTCCGAGGCCTTTGAAAACAGGCCCGTCTTCGAAGCGAACCGTGTCGACAGGCTGTCCACCTCCAGCACCATGTCCGTGCCCGTGGCCTTCGTGCTGCTGCCGGTGCCCAGCTTTGGCGTTGCGGCCATCAGTGTCTTCGAATAGGCGGCTTGCGGCCGGTTGAAGAGATCCCCAACGGCAGCTTCCTCGACCTTCTCCCCGTGCCGCAACACGACCACCCGGTCCGCCATCTCCGCGACCACGCCCATGTCGTGGGTGATGAACAGGACGCCCATGCCGATCTCTGCCTGAAGGCTCCTGATCAGCGACAGGATCTCGGCCTGGGTGGTGACGTCAAGGGCCGTGGTCGGCTCGTCGCAGATCAGCAGCCTGGGCCGGCAGGCGAGGGCCATGGCGATCATGACGCGCTGGCGCAGGCCGCCGGAAAGCTCATGCGGGTACTGGTCCAGCCGCCGGACCGGTTCGGGAATGCGAACCTGATCCAGGGCCTCCTGCGCGGCTTTCAGCGCCTCCCGGCGGGACAGGCGCCGGTGCCGGATGAAAACCTCGGCAACCTGGTCGCCGATTTTCAGAACCGGATTGAGCGAGGTCATCGGTTCCTGAAACACCATGGAGATCGCATTGCCGCGCAGCCGGGTCAGTTGCACGTCGTCCAGCGCTCTCAGGTCCCGGCTGGCATCGCCGTCAGCCAGCAGAATTCGGCCCGACCGGATGGTGCCGCCTTCGCGCTCGATCAGGCGAAGGATCGCAAGCGCCGTCGCGGACTTGCCGGAGCCGGATTCCCCGACCAGCGCCAGTGTTTCGCCTGCATGGATTTCAAAGGAAAGACCCTTGACCGCTTCATGCGTGCCAAAGGAAATCCTGAGGTCCTCAACCGCAAGGACAGGTCCGCTCATGTGAGGTCTCCGCGTCTTTTTGCAGCTGTTTCGACGTGCTGGCTGAAGGGCGGCAGCACTGGCGTCCAGCGGGTGGCCGTCGGCCGGAAGGAAAAGGCGAACGGATCGCGGCCCCGGACCTGCCACGAGACTGTGTCATCGAGTTCCAGCAGGGAAAAGGCACCCGCGGGTTCGCCGCTGGTGGTAAAGCTCTCGGTGAGCGACTGCTGAGTCAGATGGGTGATGCCGTCGACGGTGGTGACGGTGTTCCAGTGGACATGGCCGGACAGGCAGACGACCGGGAACCGGCATTGCGCAAGGGCCGCCCGGGCACGCTCGGCCATCGGATAGGTGGAAGCGGACGGATTGCGTTCGAAATAGTAGTTGCCGGTCTGACCATGGCCGGATACGGGCACATGGCTCAGGACCAGAAGCGGGCGGTCAGTGGTCTGTGCGACCCGCGACAGCCACAGAAGGTCCGCCTCGCGCAGGATGAACCCCGTGTGCTCCGGCTTGCGCATGATCTTGCTGTCCGCGCGCCACAGGACGATCCGCCAGCCGCCGGCATCGAACGTGGTGTTCACCATCGGCTGACCCAGGATGGCCTCGTTGTCGGCAACCTCCAGATGATCGCGGTCGTGGTTGCCGTTGATGTGATGGATGGGGGCCTCGACGGCCTTGAAGGCTTCGGCGACTTCCCTTTCGAGCCGAAGGTCCTCGTCCCGGCCGATGTCGGAAATGCGGTCGCCGAGATCGACGACGAAATCCGGTCTGGCGTCATTGGAAAAGCGGGCGAAGTCCGCCATCAGGTCCAGCGCGGTATCGCCGCGCTTGGTGGCGGAGGGGGCGCCGTGATGAATGTCGGCGACAACGGCAATACGGACTGACACGGGCGGGTTTCCTGACTGGAGACTACAATTGGGGGAGGGGTGCCGCCGGCATGCCGGCGGCACCCCCGTTTGCCTAGTTGACGGCGACGGATCCGGCGCGGAAATCGAGCACATAGGGGATGTGGCCCGGCTTCGGCGCCCAGTCGATGTTGTTCTTCATTGCCCAGCTTTCAAACGGACGGTAAAGCGGCAGAACCGGCGGATCCTGCTTGATGCGTTCCATCATCTCGGCATAGGCCGCGCGGCGCAGTTCGGTGTCGCCGGAGAACCGGAACTGTTCCCAGGCCTTGGCGTAGTCCTCGTCCGTGTTGAAGCGGCCTTCGGATTCGGACGGGCCGTGCGGAGCCCACATGACACCGAAAGAACCGAACGGATCGGCGAAATACATCGGGTTGGACCAGTTGCGGGACATCATGTCCGCGGATCCGCCGCTCCATTTGTCCTGAACGCTGACCTTGCCCTTGATACCGACATCGGCCCACATTTCCATGATGGCCTGGGCTGCCAGAACACCGTTGGTGTAGTAGCTGGGGGCTGTGTCGTAGGTGATTTCGAAACCGTCATAGCCGGCTTCCTTCAAGAGTTCCCTGGCCTTTTCCGGATTGTATTCGAAGGTCGTCAGCTCCGGCTGGTAAAGCTCGCCGAATTCCTTCAGCGTATGGGTCGAGGGAACCACGGCCTTGCCGCCCCAAAGGGCTTCGTTGAGCGTGTCGCGGTCGATGGCGAGCGACATTGCCTGACGGATGCGGGCATCCTTCAGCTTCGGATGGTTCACGTTCATGATCATGACGTGGAACAGCGCGGTGGCGCTGCCGGCTGCCTTCATGTCCGGATCTCTTTCGATCAGGCCGAGCTGGTCCGGAGCGATGTTGGTGACGATGTCGGCTTCACCGGTCTTCAGCGAGGTGATGCGTGAAGCTGTTTCCGGCATGTGCCTGACGGTGACCTTGTCGAGAGGCGCCTTTTCGCCCCAGAAGCCGTCGAACCGCTCCCAGACGACACGCTCGCCCGGCACGAATTCGGCAACCTTGTAGGGGCCGGTGCCGACCGGCTTCAGCGAGAAGGCTTCGTAGTCGTCATGCTCGATCTTGTCCGGATCGCCGGCCAGGCTCATGGTGTAGTCTTGCGGAATGATCATGACCTGCTGCAGGTTCAAAAGCGTTTCCCACAGCGGCTCGGGGCGCTTTGCGGTGATGCGCACGGTGAAGTCGTCGACCTTCTCGGCCTTCTCGAAGTTGCCGAGACGATCGCGGGCACGCACCTGGTAGGGCGGGAAGTCCGCCTGATACATGCGGTTCAGCGAGAAGACGACATCGTCGGCGGTCATGTCTTCGCCATTGTGGAACGTCACGCCTTCGCGCAGCTTCAGTTCCATCACGGTCGGCTCGATCAGCTTCCATTCGGTTGCCAGACCCGGACGCCACTCGGTGTCGGTGGTGTCGTGGTTCTTGGCGATCAGCGTGTCGAACGAGTTGTAGTAGAACTGCGAGCCGACGTTGGAATGGTCACGGCCCGGATCCAGATAGCTGGACACGTTGGCGGCGCCAACTGTCAGTTCGCTCGCGAATGCACCGGTCGCAAGCAGCGATGCGAGTGCGGTGGTTGCCAGTAGTTTCGTCATCTTGAGCCTCCAAGGCTTCGGGGGGTGTTGTTCTGGCCGTTTCCGGCTTCTGTTGGTGTTGCGGGATCAGCGGGACCTGAGACGGACATCCGCCTTGTCGCGCAGCCAGTCACCGAGGATCTGGACTGCGAAGGTGAGGAGAAGGATCACGGCAGCGGGCGTGAGCACGATCCAGGGAGCGGTCGGCAGGTAGTCGCGGCCGATGCCGACCATGGATCCCAGCGTCGCCGTCGGCGGCTGCACGCCGAGACCGAGAAACGAGAGGGTCGATTCCAGGATCACGATGTTGGAGAAATTCAGGGTGAACTGGACCACGATCGGCGAAACGACATTCGGCAGAATGTGGTGGAAGGCGATCCGCAAAGGCGTCGCGCCCGCCGCCTGCGCGGCTTCGACGAACGGCATCTGCGCCAGCTTCTTCACTTCCGCCCGCACGATCCGCGCGTATTGCTCCCAGCCGTAGACGCCGAGTACCAGCACCATCACATCGAGCGACGATCCCATCACGGCCAGGATCAAAAGCGCGATCAGCGTGAACGGAATGGCGATCTGGGTATCGACCATGGCCATGACGAAGTCTTCGAAGACACCGCCGGCGATACCGGCCAGCAGACCCAGCGTGCCGCCGATCAGGAGACCGATGACGGAGCCCGCCAGGGCCAGTGCGAAGGTGAGGCGCAGGCCGTAAATGCAGCGGGACAGGACATCCCTGCCAAGTTCGTCCGTACCGAAAAAGAAACCGTCCCTGTAGCGCTCGAAGCCGACCGGCGGCCGCAGCCGGGAGATCAGGCTCTGTGAATTGGGATCGAAAGGCGCGATCAGGGGCGCGGCAAGCGCCGTGAAGATCAGGACCAGGCCGACAACGAGTGCGATGCGGACGATCCAGTTCGCATCCGACCACACCGGAATACGGAAGGGGGCGGTGCCGCGCGGCGAAGAGGTTTGGGTCAGGTCGCTCATCTGCTCATCCTTTCGATAGACGGATGCGCGGATCCGCGTAGGCGTAGGCAATATCGACCGCCGCGTTGATCACGATGACCACGATGGCGACCGACAGCACGGCGAACTGAAGAACGGGATAGTCGCGAAGGATGGCGGACCGCACGAGCAGGTCGCCGATGCCGGGCCAGGCGAAGATCGCTTCCACGACGACGCTGCCGGAGGCCGCCAGCACCGCGATCTGCAGACCGATCACCGAAAGAAGCGTGATGGCGGCGTTGCGCAGACCGTGCTTCAGGATGACGACCCACTCCGGCAGACCCTTCGCCCGGGCGGTGCGCATATAGTCCTGGCTGAGCACGTCCAGCATGGCGTTGCGGGTGAAGCGGGTGATGGCGGCCACCAGAATTCCCGAGATCGCCAGGGTGGGCATGATGAAGTGCAGGGCAGAGCCGTCGCCGATCACCGGCAGCCAGTTGAGCGTGTAGCCGAAGATCAGCACCAGCAGGATGCCGATGATGAAGGCGGGCACCGCATAGCCGAGAAAGGCGATCACCATGACCACGCTGCCGATGATGCTGGTGCGGTATATCGCTGACAGGATGCCGAGCGGCACGGACACGATCAGGGTGAAGGTGATTGCGCTGAGCAGCAATTTCAGCGACGGCCAGGCTCGTTCGAGCACGATCTGCGACACCGGACGGCGTTCAAGGAACGACAGGCCGAATTCGCCGGAGAAGACGGACACCAGATAGCGCCAGTACTGGCTTCCGATGGACGCATCCAGACCGTAATAGGCAATCAGGAGTTCCCGATCCTCACGGGTAATGCCCTCGCCGAGAACGAAATCGACCGGATTGCCGGACAGCCGTGTGGCAAAGAACACCAGAGTCACGATGACGAGCAGGGTGACCGCCATCTTTACCAGGGCGCGCAACACGTAGATCAGCATGACGCCACCTCCATGGGGGTCTGTTCGGGGGAACCGGCGGAGGCTTTCTGAAGGTCGGCTGCCGGCGTTCGGGGGGCGTGGGCGACGAGGTGAATGAAATCGAGACCGGCGCGGATGGCGGCAACGCCATCGGTGGCGGCATTGTCGCCGACAAACACCGCGTTGCTTGCCGGAGCACCGGCATGGTTCAGCGCGGCTTCGATCAGGAACGGTTCGGGTTTGCCGAACACCCTTGCCGGGGTGTCGGCCCCGCAGGCCCGGAATGCGGCGAAAAGCGACCCGGTTTCCGGAACGGGCCGTCCATCGCCGTTCGGGTGGGAGAGATCCGGATTGGTGAGCACCATCTCCGCGCCCTTGTCCAGCAGCCGAAGGGCGCGTTCCAGGCACGTCAGGGTAAAGCTGGTATCCCGGCCGAGAACGATGACATCGGCCTTGTCGTCCGCATCTTGCAGGCCGAGATCCGCTGCAAGGCGCTGAAGCGGCGGTTCCGCGAACACAAGCACCCTTGCGCCCGGATGCTCCGACGCGACGGTGCGGACAGCAAGCTCACCGGCGAGAAAGATACGCTCGGCCGGCAGGTCCAGACCGATCGCCCTGAGCTTGCCTGAAAGCGTGGCGCCGGTGTCCGCCGAATTGTTCGATACGATCGACAGCCGGTTGCCGGCGGCCTGCACGAAGGCCTGCGCTCCGGGCAGGGGGTGCGCCTCCGCGATCAGGCATCCATCCAGATCGCAAAGGACAGCCGCATAGGCATCGACATCTGCCGCGCTCAGAGATTTTGTCAGTGTTGTTGTGCGCGCACGCATTGCGATGCCCATACCTTCCCGTTCGCCGCCCAGCCCGTGCTGGTCGGCGGTGACATGTCCGCCGATCGGTCCGGCGCAGGTCTGTTTTCAAATAGAAGCAGTGCCCGGTGGAGGCGGCCTGCCGAGGTCGGGATCAAACTGTCGTTTCTGTGTGACGTGGCTGTTACAGGGCGAACCTAAGGTTTGGGGCGGTGCAACATTTTGCTTCAAACCGGATGGAAAGCCTCAAATGTCGGTAACCCTGCCCCGTATTCGTGCCGTCAACGCCGTTGCCGCCGGTGGGTCCTATGCCGCCGCGGCGCGCACGCTGAAGGTTTCGCAGCCGGCTGTCGCCCGGCACGTGAAGGACCTTGAAAGGGAATACGGTGTTCGCCTGTTCGACCGGAAGAACGGCGTTCTGTCACCGACGCCCTTGTGCAATGACCTCTGCGACATTGCCGAACGCATGGAAGAGGCCGAGCGCACGGCAACCCGGCTCCTGACCCGGCACAACACGCTGCTCAACGGCCGGCTGGTCATCGGTCTTGGAAACTCGATGCCGGGCATGGCTTTGATCGCCCTGTTCCTGAAACGGCATCCCAGCATCGAAATCGCAGTGGAGACCGGATCGCACGAACAGATCACCCGTGGGGTGCTGACCCGGGAGGTGGATATCGGCGTCTTGCCGGATGTTCCGGCCGACGGCCGCTTCCGGCGCGAACTGCTGGCAAGGCAGAATGTGGTCGCAATCGTTCATCCCGACAGTCCGCTGTCGCGGGAAAAGTCGGTGACCTGCGAGCGGCTCATGGCTGAACCGCTGATCTTCCGCACAAAAGGATCGTCCACACAGCGGGTGGTCGACCGGGCCTTTCGGACCGCCGGCTTCGAACCGTCGCCGCTGCTGACCCTCGACACCCGTGACGCGGTTTACGAGGCCGTCGTCAACGGATTGGGGGCCGGCTTCATGTGGCGGTTCGGAACCGGCCGGACCGACATCGTCCACCGCCTCCCGGTGTCCGACATGCATCGCCAGTATGAAGAGCAGGTCTTTTCCCTGACGGACGAACGAAACCTGCTGTTCGATGCCTTCTATTCAACCGTCACCGCTTTCCGGAGCGAGGCAGAGGTGCTCCTGGAAAACCGGAGCTGAAGGCTCTCTGCCGCCCCTTCTGCCATCGGCGCCACGAAGCCGGGTTCGACGCCGCCCTCAGCGCGCTGGTGCGCGATACAGGCCGGTGCCGAAGGGTTCGTGGTGCACGCCGATGTCAGATGCTCATGACGATCCGGCCCTCGATCTGCCCTGCCTTCATCCGGTCGAAGATGCTGTTGACGTCGTCCAGCGTTTCTTCGGTGTAATGCGCCGCGACCTTGCCCTCGGCCGCAAAGCCAAGGGATTCTATCAGATCCAGCCGTGTGCCGACGATGGAACCGCGAATTGTCTTGCCGTTGAGCACGGTGTCGAAGATGGGCAGCGGGAAGTCTTCCGGCGGCAGGCCGACAAGGCTCATGGTGCCGCCACGCGCCAGCATGCCGACCCCTTGCTGGAACGACTTGCCCGCGACCGCGGTGACGAGAACGCCTTCCGCGCCGCCGCCGGCCTGAACCTCGGCAACCGGATCGCACTCGAACGCGTTGATCACCTGGTCCGCGCCCAGGGTTCTCGCCAGCTCCAGCTTGTCGTTGGCAATATCGACCGCGATCACATGCAGCCCCATCGCCTTGGCGTATTGCACGGCCATGTGACCGAGGCCGCCGATGCCGGAGATGACCACGGTCTGGCCGGGCCGGGTGTCGGTTTCTTTCAGCCCCTTGTAGACGGTGACGCCGGCGCACAGCACAGGCGCTGCCGCGGCAAGGCCCAGGCCGTCGGGGATGTGCCCGACATAGTCGGGATCGGCCAGGACGTAGTCCGCGAAACCGCCATTGACGCTGTAGCCGGTGTTCTGCTGGTCGTGGCACAGGGTTTCCCAGCCGCCCATGCAATGGCGGCAGTGACCGCAGGCAGAGTGCAGCCAGGGAATGCCGACGCGGTCGCCTTCCTTGACCGAGGTGACGCCGGCACCGACCTCGGCGACGATCCCCACACCTTCGTGGCCGGGAATGAACGGCGGATTGGGCTTCACCGGCCAGTCGCCGTTGGCGGCGTGCAGATCCGTGTGGCAGACGCCGGAGGCCTTCACCTTGACGACAATCTTGCCGTCCGAAACGACCGGCTTTTCAACCTCGCAGATGTCGAGAGGAGCACCGAACTTGCGCACCACGGCGGCTTTCATGCTGACCATTGCTGATATCCTTCTCTCTATGGTTCGCGAAACGCTTGTCTTGCCGGATCCCTTGCGGGCAAGGCTGCTTCGAGGGGCAGGCGATACCGTGTCGCAAACCGGTGACGGTCGACCTCGAACAAACAGCCGGAACGCCCGCGGTCCTTGAAACCGGTTTCGCGCGATGCCGGAATTCATATGGGAGGCCGTCGGGTGCCGCCAGTTCGTCCGATTACGTATCGAGAACCAGGCCGGCCGAAATCCTCAAGCGAAATCGGTGGTGGGCCTGTCAGGCAAGGGAGGGTGTATTGACGGGATCGTGCAGCATCACGTGTCCCGCTGGTCCCGCCGCCCGATCCATTCCAGCACCGGCGCCAGCTGATAGAGCAGCACCGACAGGAGAATGGAGACCACCGCGACGGTCCAGATCATGCCGTAGTCGAGATATCCGCGAGACTGGTTGAGGAGATTGCCGAGGCCTTTGCCGGTGGCCAGCCACTCCGCGATCATCACGCCCAGCAGGGCCTTGGGCAGGGCGAGGCGCGCAGCAACGAACAGCCACTGCCGGCTGGCGGGAATGGCGATCAGCCGCAGCTTGCGCAAGGTCGTGGCGCCATAGGCATCCACAAGATCGAATGCGGCTTTCGGGATCATCGCAAAGCCTTGCGCCAGAACGACGAAGGCGGCGAAGAAGGTGACGGAGATGGTGATCACCAGCGTCACCGTTATGCCCCGCCCGAAGATCAGCACGGCCAGTGGTGTCAGCGCCACCAGCGGCATGGTCTGCGTCACCAGCGCGAAAGGCAAAAGCGCCCGCATCAGGAGAGGGGCCGCGAAGGAGAGGAGCGCCAGGGCAAAAGCAAAGCCGAGTCCCAGCAACATGCCGGCGATGGTGATCGGCACGGTTTCGGCAAGTGCTGCCAGCAGGCGCGTCTGCGCCGAAGCTGCGGTCTTTCCGGTGATGAGGTAGTCGACCACGCCCATCGGCGTCTTGGCGATGATCGGGGAAAGATCGGCCCAGAGCAGCATTGCCTGCCAGATCAGCAGCGGCATCAGGATCGCAGCGGCCAGCAGCAGCGCGCGGCGGACGGGGGCTTCGTTTGCCGCTCCGGGTTCGGGGCCCGTCACACCGATGTTCACAGCGCGGTTGAGCGATGTCGTGCGGGCGGCAAGGGCGGCTGACAGCGCATAACCAAGTCCGGCGATCGCCGTGGCGGTCAGGCCGATCCCCCACAGACGGTCCGGTTCGGCGCGTCCGAGCGAGCCGAGCAGAAAGGTGCCGAGACCCCAGCGGGCGCCGGAGCCGAACTCCGCCAGCACGGCGCCCAGCACCGCGGCCGGTGCCGCCACCTGAAACCCGCTCAGGATGGCGGGCAGGGCTGATCGCAGCCGCAACAGCCACAGTGTCCTGAGCGGACCGCCGCCATAGGCGCGGATGAGATCCACCGCGCGCGGATCGGCCGACTGCAACCCGGCCATGGCAGCCGTCATCGTCGGGAAATAGACCAGCAGGGCCGCGAGGGTGATCCGCGCCGTTTCGCCGTCGAGCGCGATTACCAGCACCGGCGCGATGGCAATCGGAGGCACGGTGAAGGCGGCAATGTTGACGCCCCGGAAAATCCGCTCCGCCACCGGCCAGAGACAGAAGGAGACGGCAGCGGCAAGCGCCACGGCGTTGCCGATGAGGAAGCCGAGCGAGGCCGTGTAAAGCGTGGCGGCGACATGCGGCCGGTATTCGCGCCATTCCGCCGCCAGCCGCAGGAGGATTTCTGACAGGGGTGGCAGGGTGCCGTCGGCGACCAGTTTCAACTGACCGGCGAATTCCCAGGCAGCCAGCAGCAGCAGGATCAGGGCCCCCGTGGCGAGATGGTCACCGAACCGGGTCATGCGGATGTTCCGGATTTAGCGGTAGCGGCAACAGGTACGGCATCCAGGGCAGCGGTTTCGGCGGCGGCGCTGGCCGCCGAGGTTTCGGGATCCAGCAGGGCGGCGATCCTGTCGCAGACCTGGTGAAACGCGGGGTCGCGCAGCAGTTCCGCGCTGCGCGGGCGGGAGAAGGACACCGGAATATCGGCAAGCACCCGTGCGGGCCGGGGCGACAGCACGATGACACGGTCGGCCAGATAGACCGCCTCGTCGATGCCGTGTGTGATCAGCAGTGTCGTCGGCCGCTTCGCCGACCAGATACGCTGCAGTTCGAGGTTCATCTGCCGCCTGAGGATCAGGTCCAGAGCGCCGAACGGCTCGTCCATCAACAGCACACGCGGCTCCGTCGCCAGTGACCGGGCAATGGCAACACGCTGGCGCATGCCGCCGGACAATTCGCCCGGACGGGCCTTTTCAAACCCCTTGAGTCCAACCAGCTCGATCAGGCCGTTTATCTTCCCGGCGTCCGGACGCTGGCGCCCGAGCACCTCGAAAGGCAGGCGGATATTTTCCTCGACGCTGCGCCAGGGGAGCAGGGCCGCATCCTGAAATGCGACCCCGACCGCTCCGGACCGGCAGACCGACCGTGGACTGTCGCCGCCGATCCGCAGCGATCCGGAATCCTCGCTCTCCAGCGCCAGTGCCAGCCGGAGCAGTGTGGACTTGCCGCAACCCGACGGCCCCAGCAGGGCCGTGAAGGACCCGGCCGGACAGTCGAGCGAGAGATTGTCGATGACGGGCAGGGCCTTGCCCTTGATTGAAAACGCCTTGGAGACACTCGTGAAGCGAAGGGGAAGGCCCTGCATGTCCGGTCAGCCTTTGATCTCTTCCAGGAGGCTCATGTCGAACATGTCGGGCGTTGCCTTGATGCCGATCTTGCCAAGGGTCTCGATATTGGCGGCAATCCCCTCCGCGTCCATTGTAAAGATCCCGCCGGAATGTTCCATAAGCGGCTTCTGGGCACCATTGAAGAAGACTTCGTTTTCGATGGTGCGGCCGGTTCCGGCAAACCAGGTGGAAGCGAATTTCGGCGGATAGGCAGCGGTGTCGGCGAAGTTGGCGTTCCAGCCTTCGCGGCTCGCTTTCAGCCAGGCCACCAGTTCGGCGCGTTTGGTCTTCAATACCTCTTCGGTCACCACGACCGTGTCGTTGTAGGTCCTGTAGCCGAAATCGTAGAGCAGGAAGCTGACGGCTTTTTCGCCGGACTGTTCGATCGTGAAGGGCACATTGGTGGTGAAGTCGAGCGAGGCGTCGACTTCACCTTTGATGAGTGGCGTCGGATCGTAGGCGTAGGGGACGATGTTGACCTCGGACCGGTCTATGCCGTTGATCGCCAGCATCGCCTCCACCGAGATGACGTTGACCGGCGGCACGGCAAGCGTCTTGCCCTTCAGCTCTTCCGGCGAATTGATCGGTGTCTTGGCCAGGGAGACGATGCCGATCGGGTTCTTCTGATATTGCGCGCCGATGATCTTGAACGGTGCGCCCTGATCGACAATTGTCTTGATGGTCGTGTCCGGTGTGGTCAGCGCCAGGTCCGCCTTGCCGGCGATGATCGAACTTTCCGGGATCACGTCGGGACCACCGGGCAGATAGGTGAGATCCAGGCCTGCGTTCTTGTAGAATCCGTCGTCGATGGCGGCGAAGTAGCCGGCGAATTCCGCGTCGTTGATCCAGGCGGCCTGCATGGTCAGCGGCGTGGCGGCGGCGGCGCGCGAAACGAGGCCCGGCATGGCTCCGGCGGCGGCGACCGTGCCCATGAGGTTCAGAAAGCGGCGGCGGCTGGTCATAAAGGTCATCATTCACATCCTTTCAAATACGGCGGAAGGGTCAGGTCTTGAGGCCTCGCATCTGGCGAAGTTCCTGGAGGGGAGGCGTCTGGGCGATCTGTTCGGGTTCGAGCAGGTCCCAGTGAATGCCACGCGGCCGCGTGCCGCGGTGCTCGATTGTGTGGAAGCGTTCGGGTGTGGCGATATGGTCGACCAGGATGTCTGTCGGGCTCGGGAACAGCTTGTCCTCGACCACCTGAATGTCGTGCACGATGGCGGTCACGGGTGATTTGTCGTCGACAATGCCGAGTTCTGTGAACATGCCCCATTCCATATCGAAAAAGCCGTGCCCTTTTCCGAACCGCACCCCGTCCATCGAAACTGCTGAAGCGCCGGTGACCAGAAAGTCGAACCGGCCGCGCTCCGCGATTTCCGCAAGCGTGATCGGACGCCCGAAATGCTCCAGCCCGTCCAGCCAGGCGGCGAACAGTTCCTGGCCCTTCGGCACCATCTCCGGTTCCAGCAGCCAGAAGCCGCGATAGATTCCGTAGGTGGACACCACCATGGACTTGCCCGCCTCGAGCATGCGGCGGCGCAGGTCGACGAGGCAATTGTCGGGCGTGATGAAGGCATAGCTCCCGGTCTGGAAAAATGGTTGTTCCACGATCCGGTCCGTCGCCTTGTCAGAACCGATGAAGTCCGGGATCACTTCCGCGAAGTTCTTGTGAAATCTGGAATCCGGCAGGGCCACCGCATCGAGTTTCGACCAGATTTTTTCGCGGACGATCTTTGTTTTTGTCACGAGAGGTTCCGTTTGTTTCTAAATTGACTTTTTCTGAAACAAGAGTTTCATAGACATTCTCGCTTGTCACGTGTTTTTTCAAGCCGCCGTGATTTTGCTTTAATCGGGCGGTGAAACTCCGGCAGAGGACGAAGGCAGGAAATGGGAACTCGACTGGCGCTGCGGATCCAGGAACGGTTCGAGGAATTAACGCCCTCGGAGCAGAAACTCGCCCAGTTCCTGCTTGATCGGCCCGACGAGATACTTGCGTCTTCCGCGACCGAACTCGCCCGGTTCACCGGTGTCTCCAAGGCGACCGCCGCCCGCCTGTTCCGCAATCTCGGCTACAATGATTTCAACGACGTGCGCCTGCAGGCGCGCGAGGAACGCAACCGCACCGGTCCGGTCCAGCAGATCCCCATGCCGCAGGCGGCGGTGGACGAAACGGTCACCGTGCCGACGCATCTGCAGGTGGAAAGCGCCAATCTGACGCGCACCTTCGAGGAGCTGCGGCCCGATGTCCTCAATGCGGCTGCCGAGCAGATTGCCGGGGCGGGCCGGGTCTGGGTCGCCGGTCTGGGGATTGAAAACGGCATCGCCCGTTACCTGCGCATCCTGCTGACACGGGTGCGTCCGGGCGTTCACATGATTTCCGAAAATGCGGCGACATGGCCGGAAGAACTGGCCTCGACCGGGCCCAATGACGCCCTGATCATCATTGCCGTCCGGCCCTGGACCAAGCAGATCTCGACGGTCCTGACCTTCGCCCGCACCACGCGGCTGAAAACGATTGTCATCACCGATCCCACCAACACCGGAAGAGCGCGGCGCAAGGAGGCGACGGTGCTCAACTGCCATGTCTCCACGCCCTGGAGCGAGCTGACGCAGACCAGTGTCCTGTCCATGACGCAGCTTCTGGCGGCGACGGTCGCCAACCGGATCGGCGGCCGCGCCAAGGCCCGCCGCGACCTGATCGCCGACCTCGCCGAGGAAATCGAATCCGGCGACATCTGAGCGCGGGCAAGCCGGGATGTCGCGGCGGTTTACCCTTCGCCGGCTGTCAATCAGGTTTGCAGGCGCAACACACCCGCCGCGCCGCCCCGGTCAGGTGCAGCGCAGTGCCGGGGCCTACTCGCAGCGCAACATGTTGAAGCAGGACAAATTTTACCAGCCGAGGGTCCGCGAGGTCGTTCGCTCGCCGGAAACGAGCAGGCTCCGCAGCCGAAATACCGATTCTCGTCCTCTTGTCATATCTCCGTAATCTGCCCGCTTTAAAACCGGCCTTGCACACGTGTGCAAAATGTATCTATTCTGTGCATGGCGCCTCCGGGAGGGACGCTGCGCATCAGACAGCAGGCGAGATCAGATGACAACTCTAGTTTCAAAACTGCGCCAGTCCACAGCGGCTGCCGTTCTGGCCGTCACCGCGGCATCCTTTGCCGGTGACGCCTTCGCGAAAGACCTGACCATCACCGTTTGGGCCGGTGGCACCAACGACAGCGACGTCTACCGTCTCGACGCCATCGAGATGGCGGCCGACATGCTGACGCGTGAATACGCGATCAACGGCGAAGAGCTGAACATCACCGTCGAAAAGAAACGCGACTTTGCCGACTGGGCCGCCTTCAAGCAGGCCGTGACCCTGGCCGCCGAAGCCGGCGACGCGCCGAACATCGTCGTCACCAGCCACCTGGACATCGCGCCGTGGAGCCAGGCCGGCCTCATCGTGCCGGTCGAGGACTATGTCGACATGGACGCCTGGCCGCTGAATAACCTCTACGACAACCTGGTCGAGATCACGTCCTATAACGACATCGTCTACGGCCTGCCGCAGGACGCGGAAAGCCGTCCGTTCTTCTTCTGGAAGGACACCATGAAAAAGCTCGGCTACTCGGACGCGGAAATCGACGCTCTGCCGGCCAAGGTCGAATCCGGCGAATACACGCTTGCCAACGTTCTGGAAGACGCCAGGAAGGCTGTCGAGATGGAACTGGTGGAAGAAGGCTACGGCTTCTACCCGCGCGTTTCCAACGGCCCGGACTACGCCCAGTTCTACCAGTCCTTCGGCGGTGAGCTGCTCGACAAGGACACCGGCAAGCTGCTTCTCGACAAGCAGGCGATGACCGACTTCTACCAGTTCTTCGTCGACGCCGTTGAGGCAAAGGTCACGCGCAAGAACCACATCGGCACCGAGTGGGACCAGTGGTATGCGGAAGTGGCCAGCGGCAAGGCAGCCACCTGGCACGGCGGCACCTGGCACTATGCCCGCTACACCGGCAAGGAAGGCCTCGACGATTTCTTCGGCAACATCCAGTTCACGCTGATTCCGGCCGGCAATGAAAACGGCCGCGCCAACACCATCACCCATCCGCTGGCCTATCTCCTGACCGCACAGGACAACGAAGACGATGTCGAAATCGCGGCCCAGCTGATCAAGATCGCCTCCGAGCCGCGCATCAACACGCTGCACGCGATCAAGTCCGCGCATCTGGGTATCGCGAAGGAACAGTCCAACATCGAACTCTATGCCAACGACCGCTGGGCGGCGGAAGCCACCGAGCGTCTGCTCGGCACGGCCAACGCGCAGCCGAACCACACCGGTTACGGCCAGTTCTCCCAGATCATGTTCAAGGGTCTGGAAACGGCCTGGACCGGTACACGGACCCCGGCCGAGGCCGTGGCCGAAGTCGAAGCCGAAATGAAGGCGACCCTCGGCGACGAAGTGATCATCCGCTGATCCCGATCTAAGGACAGGATACCGGGCGGCAGCGTCATGGGCGCTGCCGCCCGGAGCCTTCAGGAGTTACCTCATGCGGCGCGCACATCTGCTGGGCCTCGGCTTCCTTTCGCCGGCCCTCATCATCATTGTTATGCTGTTTCTGGTCCCGGTCCTTCTGACCGTGATGTTTTCCTTCACCAACATGAGCACGGCGACCGGGATCACCGGCGGTGCCTATGAGATCAACGCGGCGTCGCTGCGCAGGCTGGCGGATGCGGGGGCGCCGGAGAGTTTCGTCGAAACGCTCGGCAAGGACGCCTTCGTCGTCGACGATGCCGGCATCACCGCGCTCGCCGCCGCCTATGGCGAGCAATTCGCCAACGAGGTCGGCTCGCAGATGTTCGGCGAGCGGTTTTCCAGCCGCCGCGATCTGGAGCGGGCCTTCCGCAAGCTGAAATCCCGGCCCAGATCGACCCGCGACATCAAGAAAGCCGCCGACCTCTTCAAGCGCTCCGTCCTCAACATCCGTTTCGAGACGGCCGGCGGACTTGTGGACGCGGTCGCGGGCAACGGCATCGAGATGACACCGGATCAGACCGAGCTGCTGACAAGAACGATCTATACCGGCTGGACCTGGACATCCGACAATTTCGCGCTGATGGCACAGATCCCCTATGTCTGGCGGGTCGCGGGCAACACCGTGTTGTACGTGGTGCTGACGCTCGCAGCCTCGGTCGGTCTCGGCCTGTTTCTGGCGATCACCACCTTCTATCTGCCGTCCGGCGCGGCGACCACCTATCGTGCGATCTGGTTTCTGCCGCGCATCCTGCCCAACGTGATCTTCGTCCTCATGTGGAAGTGGCTTGCCTGGGACACGGGGTTCCTGTCCTCCCTGCTCGCCAATTTCGGCGTGCCGCCCAGAAACTGGATGCTGGACACCGGGGTCAACGCCTGGGTGTTCATCGTGCTGATCAACGGCATTGTCGGCGCGTCGCTCGGCATGATCCTGTTCGGCAGTGCGATCAAGTCCATCCCGCAATCGATGCTCCATGCCAGTGAAGTCGACGGGGCGTCGCGCTGGCAGCAGATCCGCTACATCATCCTGCCGCAGCTGCGCTGGCCGATCATGTTCATCTGCGCCTATTCGACCCTCTCTTTGCTGACCAGCTTCGAATACATCCTGCTGTCCACCGATGGCGGACCGGGCGGAGCGACGGAAGTCTGGTCACTGATGGCGTTTCACACGGCGCTCGACAATTACGCGGGCAATCTTCAGTACGGCCTCGGGGCCGCCATGGCGCTGATGCTGGTGATCGTCGGCATTCTGGCATCGCTCGTCTATCTGCGCATTTTCAACTTCAACGACCTCGTGGCCAAGCCACGGATCGAACAGTGAGGAAGGCCGACATGACATCCTCGAATTTCCGCTCCTGGCCGCTGTTCCTGGTTCTGGCCGTGATCTCCATGCCGCTGGTGATCATGTATGTCTACCTGTTCGTGGACACCGTCACGGACACCACGGCCGGGTCGCTGATCCCGGACCGCTTCACGCTGCACCACTGGCGCTTCTTGTGGGAAGAGCCGGAAACGGGCCGTGTCAGCATCTGGCGGGTGACGCTCAACACCTTCATCTTCGCCATCTGCACGACGCTGATAAACGTGTCGGCCTCCGTCACCGCAGGCTATGCGCTGTCACGCCTCAACATGCCGTTCAAGCGTTTCTTTCTGGGCGGCATTCTGACCTTGCACGCCTTCCCGACGATCACCCTGATCATCTCGATCTTCCTGATCCTGCAGATGATCGGCCTCTACAACACCCTGATCGGTGTCATTCTGGTGAAGACCGCTCTGGAACTGCCGTTCGGCATCTGGATCATGAAGGGGTTCTTCGACAACGTGCCCTGGGAAATCGAGATGGCCGGGCTGCAGGACGGCGCCAGCCGCTTCACCGTCTGGTGGAAACTGGTGCTGCCGCAGGTCCAGCCCGGGGTCGCGGCCCTGGCCGTGTTCGTGTTCCTGTCCGCCTGGAGCGAGTTCATTCTTCCCCAGGTTCTGGCGCCGAGCGGCAGCGCGCAGGTGCTGTCCACCTACCTCTCGAACCTGATCTTCGACGACATCAAACCGGACTTCAACATGTTCAAGTCGGTCGGCGTGTTCTACGCGCTGCCGGTGATCATCGTTTATCTGATCTTCAACAAGCAACTCATGAACATCTATGGTGGAGGCACGAAGGGCTGATGCGTATCTCGATCGAAAACTTCACCAAGTCCTTCGGCGACACCACTGTCATCAAGGACATGTCGCTGGAAATCGGGGATGGCGAAATGCTCGCCCTGCTGGGACCAAGCGGCTGCGGCAAATCGACGACGCTGTTCGCCATCTGCGGCATTCACCGGATGAACGCCGGCCGCCTGATGTTCGGCGATGCCGACGTGACGGACGTGTCCTCGCAGAAACGCAATGTCGGCGTGGTGTTTCAGAACTATGCGCTTTATCCGCATATGAACGTCTATGAGAACATCGCCTTCCCGCTGAAGGTGCGCAAGGAAAGCAGGGCCGAGATCGACCGGAAGGTGCAGGAAATCGCCGACCTGGTGCATATCGGCGAGCTGCTTCAGCGGCGCCCGATGCAGCTCTCCGGTGGCCAGCAGCAGCGGGTGGCCCTCGCCAGGGCGCTGATCCGCAAGCCCGATATTCTCCTGCTCGACGAGCCTCTGGCCAACCTCGACGCCAAGCTGCGCCTGGAAATGCGATCCGAAATCCGCCGCATCCAGCTTGCCACCGGCATCACCGCCGTTCTGGTCACCCATGACCAGGTGGAGGCCATGTCCATGTGCGACCGCATCGCCATCATGGACAAGGGCCGGATCGTGCAGCTGTCAACGCCGAAGGACATGTACGAAAACCCGTCCTCGGATTTCGTTGCCGGCTTCCTGGGCAATCCGCCGATCGCCTTTCTGGACGGAACACTGGCCGCGGGCGGTTTCAGGCTGGCGAATTCGCAGGTCACCCTGCCGGTGCCCTCCGGCATCACGTTGCCCGGTGAAGGCGCGCCGATGCGCTTTGGCGTCCGTCCCGAATTCTTCCAGCCCGGCAATCCGCTCAAGGTTCCGGGAAAGGTCAGCTTCGTCGAGACCCAGGGCCGGGAAGAGCTCTATGACGTGACGCTGGAAAACGGCGCCGTGCTGCGCTCCATCCAGTCGCAGAGCGCCGGGTTCGAGCTGGGGCAGGACGTCTCGTGGGGCATTGCCGAGGACAGGATCCTCGCGTTCGGGCCCGACGGGGCCCGGTTGTGACGGAGACGGCATGACGCAGTTCCGGCCCGGCAGAACCTGGATCGACATCCATGAAGGTCCGCCACTGGCGATCGCCCATCGCGGTGCGAGCGCCTATGCCTTCGACAACACGCTGCGTGCCTTCGAGGTCGCCCGCGAACTCGGCGCCGACATGTGGGAGGTCGACATCCGGCTGACCTCGGACGGTGTGCCGGTGGCCTTTCACGATGCGGACCTGAACAAGGTCTGCGGGTTGGATCTGAAGGTCGGCGACGTGAGTGCCGCGAAACTGGCGGAGCTGACCGCTGCAGCCGGGCGTCCTGCGCCGCGGTTTGAAGAGGTCGCTGAACTCGCGGCCAAGTGTGGTGCCGGGATCTACCTGGATGCCAAGGAAGCGGACGCGGCGACCCTTGCCATCGACATTCTGCGCGGCCATGGCATCGAGCGGGTCATCGTCGGCGCGAACACGCCGGATTATTGCGCCGACCTGATCGCCCGGGATTGTCCGTTTCCTGTTTCCATCCTGGTCGGGATCGGGATCGATCCGTTCCCGGTCGCGGATTTCTGTGGTGCGGAAATCGTGCATCCCTGCTGGGAGCGGGCGGGCGAGCGGCCGGACAGGCTGCTGGACGGCGCCTTCTTTGCGGAGGCGGCAGGGCGGGGGCTGGCGATTGTCACCTGGCACGAGGAACGCGTCGATGTGGTCGAAGCGCTGGTGAATATGCCGGTGCTCGGCATCTGTTCCGACCAGCCCGAACTTGTCAGCCGATTCAGGCGCGCTTCCGGGCGGCAGCCGGCCATCGTCTGTCACCGGGGTGCCTGCGGCATCGCACCGGAGAACACGCTGGCCTCGGCAAATGCCGCCTGGTCCGCAGGTTTCGACTTTGTCGAGATCGATGTCCGGGAAACCGCGGACGGTGGGCTTGTCGTCCATCACGATCCGCAACTGGACCGCACGACCGACGCCGCCGGAGACCTGAGTGCCGCAACCGTGCAGCAGCTCTCGGTGCTCGATGCCGGCGGCTGGTTCGATCCGTTCTACGCAGGCGAAAGCATCCCGCTGCTCGAGGACATCACGGACCTGGCGTTCAGGGCGGGCGGCAGGCTGTACGTCGAGATCAAGCAGGCGGATCCGGTCAGAACGGCGGAAACGGTTCTCGGCCGGCTTGCAGCTGAGGATGTCTTCTTCTGGTCCTGGAACGCGGACTGGCTGAAACGGATCCGGCAGGCTTTTCCGGAAGCGCAACTGATGGCGCGGCCGGAGGATTTCGACACGCTCGAGGACTGTCTGACCGCCTTCGATGCGGCAATCATCGAATTCAACGCAGGCAACGCGACTGCCGCCGCCATTGCGGCGGTCCACGCGGCCGGTCGGCAGGTGATGATTGCCTACATGGGCAACGACCCTGAAGAGATGGACCGGCTGTTGCAACTGGAACCGA
This sequence comes from Roseibium sp. AS2, assembly GCF_038900065.1. Taxonomy (NCBI): domain Bacteria; kingdom Pseudomonadati; phylum Pseudomonadota; class Alphaproteobacteria; order Hyphomicrobiales; family Stappiaceae; genus Roseibium; species Roseibium sp. AS2. Next base: position 712,813 of record NZ_JBBMQN010000001.1, on the reverse strand, counting down.
ACCTCATCAATGTGAACGCGCCGTTTCTGGTGGCGCGCCGGACCGAAAAAAACCAATAACAGGAATGGAACAATGTCGGATCCCTCCGGGACCAGGAAAACGGTCAATTCCTTTGATGTGGCCAAGCTTGCCGGCGTCTCCCGGTCCGCCGTTTCCAGGACGTTCACGGACGGTGCCAGCGTCTCCAGGGAAACCCGGGAGAAGGTCATCGCCGCCGCGGGACAGCTCGGCTACCGGGTCAACGTTCTGGCCCGCTCGCTGCACAAGCAGAAATCGGATCTGGTCGGCGTGGTGGCCGCCGACCTGGACAATCCGTTTCGTGCCGAGCAGATCGATCTCCTGTCAAAGGGGCTTCTGGAACGGGGCCTGCGGCCGATCCTGTTGCGCGGCGAGCCGTCTGCCGATGTCGCCGACCTGATCGGATCGCTGCTGCAATACAGCGTCGCCGGGGTGATCGTGACTTCCGACACGCCTCCTGAGGAAATCTGCATGGAATGCCTGGAAAACGGCGTTCCGCTCGTCGTGGTCAACAAGCGAGACACGGGCGCGCCGGTCGACCGGGTCGTGACGGCCTTCGAGGACGGCGGCCGGCTTGCGTTCGAGCACCTTGTGGCGAGTGGCTGCCGCAAGCTTGCCGTGGTCACGCCCGAAAGTTCGTCCTATTCGATCAACGGGCGCGCGCTTGCTTTTGAACAGGCGGCCAACAACAACGGCATTCCCGTGGTCCGGATCGCCTGGGGCTCGCAGTCCTATGAAGGCGGCCTGGAAGCGGCGGCGTTCGTCAATCGCATCCGGAGCGAAATCGACGGCGTTTTCTGTACGGCGGACTATCTGGCACTGGGTGTCCTCGACGGCCTGCGCCACGGTCACGGTGTGGCCATACCCGAAGACATTCAGGTGATCGGGTATGACGACATCCCTCAGGCTGCCTGGAAGGCCTATGATCTCACCACGCTGGCACAGAGCAGAAAGGTCCTTTGCGAGGCGACGCTGGAGCTTCTGATGCAGCGGTTGGAAAACCCGGACCTGCCGCAACAGGTGCGTGTGTGCAGCGTCAGCCTGAAGAAGCGCGGCACGACACGGGCGGTTTCGTAGGAGCGGCTGCGTCCGGCCGTCTTCCCCAGTTCAGCGTCACCGCGAGGCTGGCAAGCACAATCAGGCCGAGTCCGGCGAGTTGGCCGGGGCTGATCAACTGGCCATAGACGAGGGCATCGACGACGATCGCGCTCGCGGGATAAAGAAAGAGCAGCACGGCGATCACCGGTGTCGTCAGCTTCGGCAAGGCATTGTAGAGCATCACGTAGACTCCGCCCGTATGAACCAGGCCGATGACCGTGAGCCAGACCCATTGCCCGGCGGACAACTCGAACGGGGACAGCGGTTGGAATGCCACGAGAACCAAAGAGCCTGTCAGAAACTGGATTGTGGCCAACTGCGCTGCTGAAAGGCCTGTCAGTCCTTTGGCGATGATCGTCACACCGGCATACAAGCAGGCGGCAGCAAGCGTAGCGCCAAGACCAAAAAGATAGCTGCGGTCAGCCGCAAATTCTGCGCCGGTCAGACCGGTCGCAAGCACCAGTCCGAACAACGCCAGGGCGATCCATATCAGCGTGACAGGCCGCAGGCGCTCATGGAAGACAAGGGCCCCCAGGAGGACCACCAGGAACGGCTGGATATGAAAGGTGATCGTGGCCACCGCGATCCCCGTCTGCCGGATACCTTCGAAGAACAGCACCCAATTGCCCGCCATCAGCACTCCGCTGGCCACGGCCGGCAAGAGAACCCTGCCCGGTGCACGAAAGATGCAGGTGAGATCTCCGCGCCAGAAACAGTAAGCCGCCAGGGCAAGCCCGCCGACGATACATCGGTAGAAGGCGACGGTAACGGGGCCCGCCCCGCTTTCCAGGACGCAGAGACCGATTGTACCGAGCAGGGTCTGCGCGGCCATGACGCCGATCATGCCTTCCTTCTGTCTGGTCATGGAAGTTTCCTTGCGTCGGGATTGGGGCCACTGTGCGCGGTCGTTCTTCTCGACAGAATGGGTTCGGTTTCATTATTCGGTCAAACGATATAGTCTAAAGAGACTCTTTAGGTTATCTAAAAGATATGCAGCTCGATCACACGCTTCTCCGAACTTTTCTTGCTTGCGTCGATGCAATGAGTTTCAGCCGCGCAGCGTTACGCGTGCACAAGTCGCCGGCGACGGTGTCCATGCAGATCCAGCGTCTGGAAGGGCGCATCGGCAAGCCTCTGTTCCTGCGTGATACGCGAAATCTTGCACTTACAAGTGCAGGGGAAGAACTGGTGGGTTACGCAAGGCGTATCCTGCGCTTGCATGACGAAGCGGTTGCGGCTTTCCGACGACCGGACATGGAAGGTTCGGTGACGATCGGTGCGCCTGACGACTACATCGTCGCCATGTTGCCCGACGTGCTCCGGCGATTTGGCGAAATGTTTCCGCGCGTGGAACTCAATGTGGTCTGCGCCCAGTCCACAACGCTCCTGCCGCAAGTCGATGCGGGTGACATTGATCTGGCCATCGTCACGCGAACCGGTGTCACCCAAGGCCACCTGATCCGGCGTGAGCCGATGGTCTGGGTCGGATCGAAAGACGGTCAGGCCCTGGAACGTGACCCTCTGCCGGTCGCGCTCTATGAACCGGGTAGTCAGGCCCGCACCGTGACTCTGGCCGCACTGCATCGAAGCGGTTTGAGCTATCGCTCGGCCTATTCCAGCTTCAGTCACTCGGCGCTGGTCACGTTGGTCGAGGCTGGCCTTGCAGTGGCCGCCGTTGCGCAGATGGCGGTTCCCACCTCGGTCGAACGGCTCGGCAGGAGCCTGGGTCTGCCTCCGGTTGACGCTCTGGATATCATCCTGGTGCGCAGCGGGAACGCGACCAACGCTCCCTGCGAAGCGTTGGCCCTGGTTTTGCTGGAAGACCCGGGAAATGGCCTTTGAGGCGCGTTCAGCTTTCCTCTGAAAGTCCGTCGAAGGCGGCAAGGGCCTCGGCGCCGTAGATCATCGACGGGCCGCCACCCATATAGACCGAGACACCGATGACCTCGAGGATCTCGTCCCGGTTGGCGCCGAGCCGGGCTGCCGAACGGGCGTGATAGGCCAGACAGCCGTCACAGCGCGCGGTGATGCCGATGGCCAGCGCGATCAGTTCCTTGGTCTTGGCGTCAAGCGCGCCCGGGCTTGTGGCCGCCTTGGCCAGCGCGCCGAAGCCCTTTGCGACATCCGGAATGCCCTTGCGGACGGCGGCCATGCGATCGTCGGTCTGCGCGACAAAATTTTCCCAGTCGGATACGGCCATGCTTCTGGCTCCCTGTTCGGTATGAGGCACTTTCCGAGGGGACCTTAGGTGGCGGCGAACCGGGCAGCGTTGACCTGTCTCAACGGGGGATGGGTCCGGCACGAAATATTCGCGCCGGACGCTTCCCGGTCAGTGAGCGATCATTTCCTCCACGATTTCTCCGGCCGTGAGGGAGGCAGGGAAGTAAGTCGGCCAATTGGTCACTTGTTCCAGAAGGCCTGCGCGGTCGTTGCCCCAATAAAGATGATAGTGATCGGCGTCGGCCGGAGCTATGCGGTGGTCGCTGAACTGGATGAAGCCCGGCGTGCCGTCGTCGCCACCGGTTTTGCGGAAGATGAAGCGGACGCCGCGATTGCCCTTCGTGTAGGTCAGGATCTCGTAGCCATCTGTTTCATACTGCCCGGAAACACTGTCCTCTCCCCTGTGAAACGTGACCTGACCGTCGCCGATGACAATCCGGTCAACATCGGTCTTGTAGCCGGTCTCGTAATAGGCGCGGTACTCCTCGGCACTCTTGTCGCTATGGGCGGCCTTGTGCGCCATGACCGGAGCCAGGGTGCCATCCTGGAGATAGGGGTAAACCGATTGCCAGTCGCCGTCCCAGTCGGAGAGCAACCGGTTCGCGACCTGCTCGTCCTTGAAATAGCCGTTGCTGATTTCCTTGTTCGCGGCCTCGTCATGACTGTGGGCATGGGTATGTGCCTTGCTGTCGGTTGAGCTTGCGGTTGCCGGCGCGGCGAGAAGCAGCATTACGCCGAGTGCCAGGGAGCCGGCAATCCGGAAGTTTCTGGGTGCCATTGTCTGAACCTTTCATGCAGAGACAGGTGATGGGAACGAAAATAGTTATGTTATTACATTACATTTGATGAGGTAGCCCAGATGCGCTCTGCTGACAATAGGCTTGAGAGGAAATTCGAAGGTGTGCGCCAGGGGACTGCCGAAGGACGCCTTGTGCTTCCTAAAACCTGATTGTACAAATCAGGTTAAATGACCCGGCCTGCAACGATCAGGCCGCCGGACAACAGCAGGAGATCCAAGATCATGTATGTCGCCATGAACCGTTTCACGATCAGGGGAGGCCAGGAAAAGGCCTTTGAAACCGTCTGGAAAGAGCGTGAATCGAAGTTGGAAGATGTCCCGGGGTTCAAATCTTTTCATCTTCTGAAAGGCCCCCTCGACGAGGACGCCGGCACGACGCTCTATGCTTCGCATACGGTCTGGGCGAGCCACGAGGATTTTGTGAACTGGACAAAGTCCGAGCACTTCCGTCAGGCGCACAGGAACGCCGGGAACAACAAGGGTCTTTACGTCGGTCACCCGCAATTCGAGGGCTTCGAGTCCGTTCTGGACGCCTGACGGATTGTCAGCGGCTTTCCGGGGCGTCCGGCAGATCCGCAAGCACCGCCTCGATGGCGCGGGTGACGCCGGCTGACGTCGGTGGTGCCGGTGTCGGGAACCAGGCGACAACCCGGCCACCCGGGCCGATCAGATACTTGTGAAAGTTCCAGTAGGGCCGTGCTGCGGAGCCGAGTGTGTCTGCCGCCCATCGATAAAACGGATGCGCGGCCTTGCCCCGGACCGGCGTCTTGGCGGTCAGGGCAAACGTCGCGCCGTATTTGCCTTCGCAGAATTTTGCGATCTCGCCATCTGCCCGCGGCTCCTGTCCGCCGAAATCGTTCGACGGCACGCCCAGGACGACGAGGCCCCGGTCTGCGTATGTTTCGTGCAGGTCCTGCAGCCCGGAAAGCTGCCCGCTGAAACCGCATTCCGTCGCCGTGTTGACAATCAGCACGGCTTTGCCCTTGAAGTCCTTCAGCGCCAGCGGGTCGCCATGGGGCATGGCGAAGCTGAAGGCATGGGCGGACGGACCTGTGCCGGATGCAATATCCTTCCCGGTACCGGATTGCGCGAACGCCGGCCGGGCCGTGTCCAGCGCGCAAATCGACAGGAAAACGGCAGCGGCAATCCGGATCATGTGTCAGCCTCCAAATTCTGCCTGACATACGGGCGGGACCTGCCGGCGGTTCACCTGAGGCCGCTGCGTGCTGCCGGCGCCGGCGGGTCTAGCCGCCCCGGGAGCTGAAACTGGAGCGGCTGCCGAACCCGCCGCGCGAGGCGACGGATGTGCGTGTCTGTACCTTGGCAGGCTTCGGCGGCGTCTTGACCGCATCGTTGTAGGTCCGCCAGGAACTGCCACCGTAGTTGCCGACATAGTAGCCGCCGCTGGTGTAGAAGCCTTTCTGGCCCCGGCTCGAATACACCGGGCGGACATTGTTGCCGATCACCTGGGACGCGACCGCGCCGGCGAGTGTCCCCGCCAGGAAGTATCCCGAAGGCGACGGCGTGTAATAGGGGCCCGCGCTGGACGTCTCCTGGAGACAGGCGTTGCCGTGCTGTTCTGAGCAAAGCGTGATCGTCTTGTAGCGCGGCCCGCTGGTCTCGTGGGTTGCCTTGCCGGCCTGGAGGGCCGCGGCACAGACCTCATCCGGCACGTAGTCGTCGGCAATGCATTCCGCTTCGGTCTTGTAGACCCGGCCTTCCAGGTCCGGTTCGTCTGCGCAACCGGCCAGTGTCACGGTTGTCGTCGCCATGACCACCAGCTTGATCGACTTGGAGCGTTTCATGAGTTTCTCCCGACCTTCCAAACGGTCTGATCTGTTGGGATTGAGGGTCCCGCGGGGCCGGAGCCGCGCGAGCCGGTCAATAGGTGATGCAGGCGGCGTTGAGCAGTCCGACGGTGATCGAAATCGCGGCGAGCTTGGTGCTGATGGCCATTTCGCCCGCTTCGATCCGGGCGGTGATCTTCGGGTAGAACCGGCGGAAGATCTGATAGGCGATCAACTGCGCGATACAGGCGATGATGCCCCAGAGGATGAAGTCGAAGATGTTGACCGAATTGGCGGCGGCGCTTGCCAGGGGCAGCGAAAACCCGAGAAAGGCGGCGCTGAACACCAGCGAGGCGGCGACATTGTTGTCCTTGATCAGGGCCATTTCGTCATGCGGTGTCATGACGGTGTAGATCTTCATGAAGATCAGCAGCATCGCGATGGCCGCGATGAAATAGGCGACAAAGGGAATGATGCCGTAAAGGGATGCCTGTAGGTCTGCCATTGGTGTCTCCCGTGACGTTATTAGACAGAAAAATTATGGCGCTCGAGGGGAAAGCCGATCATGAAGGCGACGCTTCTTTCCGCGCCTTCCGGTTCTTCCATGTTGATGAGCAGCATTTCGTCGCGCCCGTCCTTGAGGGGCCGGGCGAACAGCATGGCCGTTTGAAAGATGCGCCGCCGGCCACTGCCGTCCCGCGCGTCGCACACGTCCTCCCAATAGGTCATCGGGTCTTCCGGTGCGGTGGAGGTGTCGAACCAGGCGCGCTCGAAACGGTGGTCGCCGTCCTCGCCGCGAAGCGTGTAGCCCGTCTGGCGGATCGCGGTCTTCATGCGGCCCCATTCGGCGTCGCCGGACGGATACTGCACATCGTGAAAGTACCACAGCATGATCTCGTCGACCCGCTCGTCGGTCTCGCCGTCGCCGCCCTGAAACTGGATCAGGAAGCGGTCGTCATCGGGGTAGAAGCGGTGCATGTGCGACTGCTCGCCGAGGTCGCAGTGACCCTGGGCCGTGATCATCAGTGTGGTGTCCGGCCGTTCGATCAGGCTGTCGGCGGGCAGGAGCCGCAGCGCGATCGGGTCGAATGTGATGCCGCGGCCGATGGTCAGACCGAGAACTTCCGGCGGCTGCCGGCCTTTCGACCGCTTAAACAGAGACCCGAACATCGCTTCCCTCCAGGCCGGCCAGGATCTGGCTTTCGGACAATCGCGCGCTCGCAAGGTAATAGAACGAGCCGCCCGATTTCAATGTTTTCGGGAAGGGGCGGAACAGAAAGGCGGCATCGTCCGGCTGTGACACGGCAATCAGCGTGCCTTCAGCTCCGGAAAGCGCTTTTTCCAGAAAGGCCGTTTCGGTTGCGCCGCCATTGCCGCCAGTAGTGCCCTCCGTCTCGATGACGGCCGAATAGATGGTGGCCCCGAGACCGGCCGTGGACAGGGCCATCAGGATCTGTCCAGCGCCCGGGTCCTGGGCGGCCCGCACCAGCGCCTCGCAGGAATTGGACACGACCGGCTCGATGCCGGCGAGCCTGCCCGCACGCCGTGCGGTGTCCCTGTCCTCGAAATAGGCAGCCACGTGGACGGTCTCGTTGAGTTCACGGATGGCGAGGCATGTATTGAAGGTTTCCGCGTCCGAACCGGCATAGACCAGCACCTTCTGCGCGCCTGGGATCGCGGCGCGCCGGAGCGATTGCAGCGCATCCATGCGTTCGGCCCGGATCAGGCGCACCCCTTCGGGAACTTCGACGTTCTTGGAGTCCGCCAGCAGGATGATCTTGTCGTCGCCGTCCTGGCCGGCGATCAGGTTTTCCACCATCAGCGGGGTCCGGTCACGGCGATACCCCACGATGACCGTCGCGTTCTGAACGCGTTCGAAATTTCCGTTGCCGTCAGCCATACGCCTCACTCCTTCCACAAGGACACCCGTCAGCCGGCCCAGAACCGCGGAGAATATCAGAAGAGCCCCGGGAAAGAACCAGAAGGCGGCAACCATGCGCCCGGCTTCCGTCTCCGGCGACAGATCGCCATAGCCGACCGTGGAGGCGGTCGTTGCCGCGAAATAGATGAAAGTCAGCGGGCTGTCCGTCAGCCCGCTCTCGCCCGCCAGCGCGAAAAGCACCCAGGAAATCAGCAGATAGGCGCAGATCAGCGACCCCAGCAGCCAGAGCTTGAGTTCCAGAACATGCTGGTAAAGTCGCGAAACAATTAATTGCAGAATAGGCACGGCTTAAATCGGCCCCGGTTTCAATGGCGGCTACTCTGACCAGCGGCGGCGGCCTTGTCAATTCGGATCGCGCAGGGAAAAATCGCTTGAATCAGTCATGTTTGACTTCTACTTGTTCGGTGCCGAAAGGCCAAGACAGCGGAAACGGGAGCTTCTGGAATGACTGCAAGGCAAACACCCTGGACATTGCAGGAGCTTAAAGAGGCTCTCGAGCAGTCCGCCTCGTTCGGCGGGGACGAAATCAGCTGTGCGCTCAGCGTTGAGCAGTCCGATGTGCTGGAAGTCCGGCTGGGCTCGGCGGGCGGCATCGCCCTGTTCGTGACCGTCGGGGAAACCCAGATCCTCACGTCCACCGTGCTTTGGCCGAGGCAGGATCAGGACGATCCCGCAGCCTTTGAGGCGATGATGCTGCGCAATCACAAGAAGCTGCTGCCGCTGTGCGCGCTGTCGATCGACCTGATCGACGGCCGCGAATATTATGAGCTCTTCGGCGCCATGTCGGTTCGCTCGACGCTGGACTCCGTCGAAACCGAGCTGCGCACCATCGCCAACAGCGCCCTGGAACTGGCCTCGGATGTCGGTCCGAAGGCCGTCGTCTGAAACCGCCGTTGATGAGCGAGGACATCTGAAAATGACTGTTTGGGGCAAATTGATCACGGCATTCAAGGGCCATGCCAACGAAGCGGCGGAAGCCATTCAGGACGCCAATCTGATGACCATCCTTGAGCAGGAAGTGCGTGAGGCCAAACAGGCCATCGCCGCCGCCAAGGACGAAAAGGCCCGCATGGCCGCCAACCGCAAGCTGAAGGAAAAATCCGTCGGCGAGATGATGGGCGAGATCGAGCGCCGCACCGATGCGGCCCGCAATGCCAAGGCCCAGGGCGACGAGCCACTGGCCGTGGAGATCATCGAGAGCATCCTGAAACTGCGCGACAAGACGGAAGCCGATCAGGCCCTGTTCGACCAGTACAAGTCGACCGAGGAGCGCATGGACGCCAGCATCCGCCAGTCCGTGAACAAGATCGAGACCCTGCAGCGCAAGATCGAGAGCGCCAAGGCCAACGAAGCGCTGATCAAGGCCCAGAAGGCGGCCTCCACCAACACCACCGCCTCCGATGGCCGGCTCGCCAGCGCCGTCGACAGCCTTGCCCGTCTGGAGCAGCGCCAGGCGGAACAGCAGGCCATGCTGGAAGCCGCCGACGAGGATGCCCGCCAGGAAAGCGGCGCCGACCTGGAAGCCAAGATCAAGGCCCTGGAAAACCCGGGCCGCAACGATGTCCAGGCGCTCCTGGCCAAGCTCTGACGGCCGCCCGATGCAGCGCATCGACCTGCCCGAGCGGCCGGACTGGAAGGAAGAGGCCGAACGTCTCGGCTTCGGTTTCCACACCATGTACGGCGCGCCCTACTGGGACGAAAGTCACGCCTACAGCTTCACGCTGCGCGAGATCGAGGATGATCTGGAGGATCCCTCGCAGGCGCTCTACGGCATGTGCCTCGATCTGGTCGACCGGGTCGTGCGCGACGACGCCCTGCTTGAGAAAATGGCGATCCCCGAGGCCTACCGCGCCTGGATTCGCACCTCCTGGGAAGCCGGACAGCCGTCGCTCTACGGCCGCTTCGATTTTTTCTATGACGGCAGCGGTCCGGCGAAGCTGCTTGAATTCAACGCCGATACGCCGACGGCACTCTACGAGACCGGCTTTTTCCAGTGGATGTGGCTGGAGCAGCAGATGGCGGCCGGTGTGTTGCCGCCCGAGGCCGACCAGTTCAACTCCGTCCAGGACAGGCTGATCGAGCGCTTCGCGGCCATGTTCGCGCCTGGTTATCACATTCATTTCGCCTCTTCGAAGGACCAGGACGAAGACCGCGCCACCGTGCGCTATCTGGAGGATTGCGCCCGGCAGGCGGGTCTGATCCCGCATTTTGTCGCCGTCGAGGACATAGGCGTGGACGGGGAGGGCCGCTTTGCCGACACCGAATCCCACATCATCGACGCCCTGTTCAAGCTCTATCCGTTCGAGGACATGTTCCGCGAGGACTACGGCCCGTATCTGCCCGGGGCGCCGGTGCAGCTTCTGGAACCGCCCTGGAAGGCGATCCTCTCCAACAAGGCGATCCTGCCATTGCTCTGGGAGATGTTTCCGGACCACCCCAATCTGCTGCCGGCATTCTTCGAGGGCGAGGCGGACGAGGGATTCCTGAAGGGTGCGCATGTGCGCAAGCCGTTCTTCAGCCGGGAAGGCGCCAACATCACGGTGTTGAGGCCGGAGGTCGAGGACATCACCACGCCGGGCCACTACGGCGCCGAGGGCCATGTCCTGCAGGCCTATGCCGAACCACCGAAATTCGGCGATGACTACGTCATGATCGGCTCGTGGATCATCGGTGGCCAGGCTTCGGGCATCTGCCTGCGCGAGGACAAGGCGCTGGTTACCCAGGACCTGTCGCGCTTCGTGCCTCATGTGATCCTGGAAGAAGGGTAAAACGCGGTCTGGCGAGTCGGCAGGTCTCGAATCTGGTCCGGGACTGCGTTGATTGAGAACCCGCGGTGCACCCCGCCCCGCGCGCCCCGGCCTTGAGCCGGGGCCTTTGCGGCACTTGAGCGAGCGGAGCATGCGCCGCGCCGTCAGTCCTTGCCGGAACCAGGTTTCTGCGGTGCGATGCCGGCATCGGGCTCCTGGCCGAAAAACGTGCCGCCGAGCTGTCCGCCAGCACTGGTGTTGTCCGCGACGCGCTTGATCCGGGCCGCTTCTTCCTCGGCTTCCTTGCGCTGTTCCGGGCTCATTGTGATCTTTTCGTCGGTCATTTGATCCTCCTGTTCCGTTTCTGGGTCTGGAGAGTCAACGGGCGGGCGTCAGGATCGTTCCAAATGGGGTCTCGCCATCAGCGCGACGGGACCGGCACTCCGACTTCAAACCCGCACCGGTCCGCCAGAACATGCGCGCCAGAACAGGTCCGTCGGTATCATGTCCCTGGGGAAGCCGGAAGCGTGAAGGCGAAAGTCGTCAGGCCGTTCTCGCAGGCCACGTCGAGGCGGCCGCCATGAGCGGCGGCGATCGACGAGGCGATGTAAAGGCCGAGACCGAGCCCTTCGCCTTTCGTGTCCTCGCCGCGCTGGAACGGCTTGAACAGACGGTTTCTCACATGGTCAGGAATGGCCTCGCCACGATTGATGACCTGGAGGACCATGTCTCCGCCGGTCTTCAGACTGCGTACTTGCACCGGCTGGCCGGGATCGGTGTGCCGGATGGCGTTGGACACAAGGTTGGACACCGCCTGGGCAACGCGCGGGGCATCGCAGATCAGGGGCTGGTCGAAGGCCAGTGCGAGGTCGATCGCGCGGTCCGGGAACGCGGCGCGGATTTCCGCGACCACCTGTTCGATGGCTTCATTCAGAGGCGCGTCCGGCACCGCATGGACACGGATACCGCCGCCGAGGCGCGACTTGGCGTGCAGCATCATGTTCTCGATGAGGTCCTGCATGCGCAGCAGGGAGGACTTCATCAGTGACAGGACAAGTTGCGCATTGTCGGATCGGGGCTCCCGTTCCAGCTGCCGGATCCCCGCCGAGAGGGCCGCCACGGGACTGCGCAGATCGTGACCGAGCACGGCCACGAACTCTTCCTGGATCTTGGTCATCTCGCGCTCATGGGCCGCGAGGTGTTCATGAGCCAGCAACCGTTCCTCGGTCTCCAGACTGCGGCCGATAATGTCCGCGAACAGTTGCAGCATGGCCACGGCACGCGGCTGCTTGACGTCTCTTTGCTCTGTGTCGATGGCGCACAGGGTTCCGAAGAAGACGCCGTTGCTCCGGTAGATCGGGATCGAGGCGTAGCTGATGATGCCGAACTTGGCCGCGATCGGATGACCGCCATAGACCTCGTCGGTGGCCGCGTCGTTGAAAAGCACGTTCTGCGCCGTTTCGCGCACGGTCTGACAGAATGTCGACTGGATTTCGATCTCGTCGCCCGACTGAAGGCCGAAATTGATCTCGTCGACGGTGCGGCAGGCGACCCAGCGGTCTTCGGTCACTCGGGCGACCGCAGCGAAGCGCATGTTTGTGGCCAGCATGACCGTTTCCAGGATGACGCCGACGGTGTCGCTGGTGGCGATGGCCTCGATATCCGCCTGGAAATCGTGCTTCCCGGCGAGAAAGGCGGCGTGATCCTGCAGGCCGGTCATCGGCAAAGGGACTTCGTTCATGGCTATTGACGGCTCGTTTCAGGTCCGTGACCTTGATCGTTTTCCCGATCCGGAAACGGTTGGCAATCCCGTGCATCAGCCGGATCGCACGAATCCTTCGCTCCATATTCAGGTTTTTCGGCTCTGTCACCCGTAAAATGCGGACTTTGGCCGGTTTTGCTCTTGAGACTGTCCCTCAAGGGGGGCGTGATGCCTGTCACCGGTTGGAAATGGTGCCTGGCCGGCGCGGATTCCAGATCTCCAGAAGGCTTGCGCCGAGGACCATCGCGCCCCCGGCAATTTCCACCGGTGTCAGGAACTCCCCGGCCAGGAGCGCCGCCGAAGCCGCACCCACGAGAACCTCCGTCATCAGGAGGATGCCGACGCGCGCCGGTTCCAGCCGGACGGTTGCCCACATCAGCGCCGCCGTCGACAGGCCCCACCACAGGCCGCCGGCCGTGAGCGCCAGCACGCCGATGCGCAGGATCTGACCGACCGCCGCGTCTTCCCGGGCGGACGGTCCGGCAGCATGGGCAGTTCCCGTGACCGCTTCCGTGAACAGGCCCGGTACCAGAGTGAGCATCAGAGCGAGCAGCAGCGCGGTCAGGGCCGCGCCGGCGGCAAACACGAAGGTGGCGTCCACCGGCCCGAGCGTCGATCTGGCCTTGATGCCGGTGGTGGCGATCGCCCACAGCAGCCCCGCGATCAGCGCCATCCATTCTCCGGCGCCGTCCGGCAGCGGCACGGTGCCGTCCGCGCCCAGCATCACGCCGAGTCCCGAAAGGCCGAGGCCGATGGCCAGGAGGCGCCGGCGCGGCGTCGGCCAGCCCATGACATAGCGGCCGATCAGGGTGCTCCAGACCGGCGTCATGAAAAACAGCAGGATGACGATCGCGACCCGGCCATAGATGAAGCCGATCGAATACAGCGCGAAGGCGGCCCCGCCAAGGGTGATGGAAACAAGCGCGACGCGGCTGGTGCTGACAAGGGTCCGCCATCTGCGGAGCGTGGCCGGCGCCAGCAGCAGCGTCGCCGCCAGCGTGATCGCCAGCGTGCCCCACGGGCCGTCCAGCCCCGTGTCGGCGAGCGCGCGCACCGGAAGCCAGTAAAAGCCCCAGAGCACGCCGGTGCCAAGCACGATCGCCGTGGCCAGCGCTGTTGTGCGTGTGTCGGTCATGGCCAACCGATATCCCATGGCGTCGGTTCAGTCGAAACTTTCCTGTTTCCCGGGCCGCCTCCCGGCGATTTCGTCGAACCCCCTGCCGCCCCGGCCCCCGAGCCGGGGCCTTCCGCCGATCACGGCGGATCCCGGCTCGGGGGCCGGAGCCGTTGCGATAGGACACGGGAGGTACGCGCCTGTGACAGCAAGGCCAGGCCGCGCTATCCTTTTTGCTGGAATGCGGGATATCGCTGTGCTCACCGCAAGGAAGACCTCATGGACCTGATGATCCTCAGCGCCGGCGCGGGCGAAAGACACTGGCACGGACCGCGTTCGGGTCGCCCGCTGCGCAGCAGCGGCAAACGCCAGATGCAGAAGGTCGGCGCGTTTCTGGGCGGCGAACGCCTGCGCCCGGACCTTGTGCTGACCGATGGCAGCTTGCGGGCGCATGTCAGCGCGGAAAAAGCCCTCAAGGCGGCCGGCTGGACCGCGCGGGGGATCAGTACGAGCGAAGATCTCGCCGCCGGACGATTGCCCGCGCGTGATGCCCTGAAGCGGCCGCTGCTGGTGGCGCTGCCCGGAACGGTGAGACAGCTTCTCGGCGATCCGGCCTTCGGCCTGCCGCAAGGGCGTGTGGAGGAACTCGGCCCCGGCTGTCTGTTGCGTCTGGCCGGACAGGACGGTCGCTTCCGCCTGATCGCACGCACAGATGCCGGAGACCTGCCGGACCTCTTCCCCTATCCGGCACCGGACGGCGCGGGCCGCCGCGACCGCCCGGCCTATTATTACCGCCAGTCCGCCGTCATTCCGGTCCGGCACACGCCGGAAGGCACGCAAATCCTGATTGTCGGTTCCTCCAGCGGCCGCCACTGGACCGTCCCCAAGGGCATCGTCGATCCGGGTCTCTCGCCCGCCGCCTCCGCCAGGATAGAGGCCCGCGAAGAAGCCGGCATCAAGGGCCGGATCGGCAAGGATCCGCTCGGCCATTTCTCCTATGAAAAATGGGGCGCGATCTGCGAGGTCACCTTGTTCATCATGGAGGTGACCAAGGTGCTGGAGGGGGCCGACTGGGAGGAGAGCCACCGGCAGAGGCGATGGGTATCGGCGCCGCAGGCGGCGGACCTGTTGCGGCTGGAGGCGTTGCGGGAGATGGTGGCGGGGTTGTAAAACTCCTTGGGAGAAGCGCGACCGGCGACCGGAAACAGCCGGTCACAGGCCGGTTTCATCGTGCTTTTGTCCTCGCGTCACGCGCGCCGCGGTCCTCTCTTCCGGGCCAGCAGGTCCGCTGCCACCTTCACGGTCGCCGCCACGACCAGCATGCACAGGCCGACCTTCGACCAGGTCTCCATCGTGCCTTCGATCAGCAGCGCATGGACCACACTGCCGGTGACGATGACCATCGCCAGCACCGTATGCGCGCGGCGCCACACCCGCGGGCGCAACCGGTGGCGAAAGAGGGCAAGCAGCGCGGCGGCAAGCACCGCCCATAGCGCGACCACGCCCCAGGCTGAAAACGGCGTCGGCGATCGGAACAAGAGCGCGTCGATCACGTCCGGCGGGCTGGTGATCCACAGGCCGGCGACATGGATCAGCACCAGGGCGACCAGCAGAGCGCCGACCCAGCGGTGGATGCGCCGCCCGCGTGCACCGGAAAGACCCGGCAGACCTCCGCCCGCCAGCAGGGGCTGGAGCAGCAGCAGCGCCATCGCGGCAATGCCTGCAAACCCGGCTGCGATATAGACCGGCTGGCGCCAGGCAAGCAGCGGGCTCAGGGCCGCGGCTGCGACCGGCACGAGGAGCGCCGCCGCCAGGGCGGCCCAGGTCAGGAGCGCAGCGGTTCGGCGGCTGGCTGTCCGCATTCCCCGCTCAGGCCGGCTGCAGAACGAAATGCGCTTCCAGGCTGGTGTCCCGCGCGCTCGACATCACCGGACGCAGGAACACGGTCTCGAATTCGCCGCCGTCATAGGCCAGATGTCCGTGCGCCTGGCCGAAGGCTGGCACGATCTGCGGCATTTCCAGACGGAACACGCCGTTCGCGTCGCTCAAGGTAGCACCATGGCTGCGCCGGTCGCGCTCGTGGCCCTCGGTAGTGTGCGCCCAGACCTGGATGCGCTGTCCGGCCAGTGGCGCACCATCGCCCGCGCGCCGCACCGTGCCGGTCATCCAGAACCCGCCGCCGCCGATCCGGCTGACGATCGGCGCGTCCGGCAGATAGTTGTTGGACCCGCCGCGCATGGACCGCGTCGGCGCCAGGCCATCGGCGCGGGCCGGGACGACAAGCCCGGACGCGGCCGCCACAACGGCTGCGCCGCCCGTGGCAAGCAGGCCGCGGCGGGTGAGGAGGTCGGTGGTCATCGGGATCTCTCCTGTCGGACAGTCACTTCCCGGCGGCTTGCCGCGTGCCGGGATCACTGTGAATTACGAGCGCTTCGTCAGGAAATTATAGTGTGTTTGTGGCGATTTCCGAGATGGGGCCCGCACAGACACGATAAAGAGCGCTCACGGTTGCGTGAAGTCCGGACTGCGCTGCCGGTCTCCCGATCTGACCGGCGTGTGCGGGGATGAGCCGGCCGGCATCGGCGGCCGCCCCTTCGGGACACCGCGCCGGGAGCTGGATCCGTCATTGCGGCCCGGAAACGGTGGACCATTTCCGGCAGCGGCGGCTTGCCGATTGTCCGGGTTTTGCCTCCTGCCTAAACTCCCGGCATGGAACGCATTCTGGAAACCGATCTCTACCTGCCGGTCAAGACCTTCCTTAAGGGTCAGGGATATGAGGTCAAGGCCGAGGTCGGCTCTGCCGACATCGTCGCCTGCCGCGGCGAAGAAGACCCGGTGATCGTCGAACTGAAGACCGGCTTCACGCTGAGCCTGTTCCACCAGGCGGTCGACCGCCAATCGATCACCGATGCGGTCTATGTCGCGGTCGCCCGCGGGCCGGGCAAGCGGTTTCTGGCAAGCCTGAAGAACAACCTCAAGCTCGCCCGGCGGCTCGGCATTGGCGTCATCACCGTCCGCCTTGCCGACGGTCTGGTCGAGGTTCCCCTCGACCCGGCGCCGTTTTCGCCGCGCAAGTCCAAACCCCGCAAGGCCCGGCTGCTGCGCGAATTCTCCCGCCGCGTCGGCGATCCCAACACCGGCGGCTCGACCCGGGTGACGCTGGTCACCGCCTACCGCCAGGACGCGATCCGCTGCGCCGGACACCTTCACGCCAACGGCCCCAGCCGCGGGTCGGATGTGGCCAGGGCAACCGGCGTCACCCGCGCCACCCGCATGATGGCCGACGATCACTACGGCTGGTTCGAACGTGTCGAACGCGGGATCTATGGCCTGACACCCAAGGGGCGGGGGGCGGTTGACGGTGGCGATGCAGGAGGCGGATAGGGACCGCCCTGCCACCTGTCAGTCGGTCAGCCCGACCTGCGTGATCGTCCTGTCGCAATTGCCGATCTTTCTGGAAATGCAGATCCGGTCGACATCCATGTGGTGCGTTCCGGTTATCCTGTCCCGATAGGCGCCGAACTTGAATTTCATCCGGCTGGGGCCCAAACCGTCATGGCCCACATGACCGCTCATCCGCACGATGAAGCGCCCGTTCGCGTAGACGTCGATTTGTCCCTGTTCCGCACCGAGGGGTTTGACCCGGTAGGACATGGTCACCCAGCCTTTGCGCGGATCCGGAAGCAGTGGGGGTTCGCCGCCGTCGGTTGTCCAGACGGTGAACCCCTCCGGGGTGCAGGCCTTGTCCTTGCGGGTGCATTTCAGGGGCTGCGATTTTTTTAAGGCCCGCTGCCCTTGCCCTTCGGGCGCGGCCGGCAGAGACGGGTCGTCGGTCTTCAGGTCGGGGTCGCCGTCCGCCACGGCCACCATGCAGCGGCACCTGTCGCGCTGTGCGGTGATGTGAAAGACGCCATTGTCGAACCTTTGAGCCAGAAACGGGTTCTGGCTGTAGTCGTGCGGCCACTCCGAAGCGGGGGCGTATTTCCATTGCGCCATTATCCATCGGCTTGAGCCGCAGGGCGGCGGCGTGCCCCTTGTGCGGAAGCGGATCGTGTACCAGTGCGGATCCGACACGTCGTGGACATATTTCTTCTGAAGCAGGCGCAACTCGTTGCGTTGCACTTTCGTGCTGTCGCCTTCCTCGCAGCGGCTCTCGAGGCTCAGCGCGTCCGGCGCAATCATGCTGAAGCCGAGATCCGTGGCATCGTCGTCGGCCGTGTAGCGCTCGAGACGTTCCGGCGCCAGGCCGAGGTCAACCCCCTGTTTCCGGTAGGCCTCCCTGCTGGCACAGTTGTCGACATCGCCGCGGTCCTTGTCGATCGAGGCAGTCAGATAGCGGGTTGTCGTCGTGTTCGTGACCTCCTCGTCGAAGGTGAACAGCCGCGGGTAATCCGCCTGACAGGTGGCCCAGACGAACTTGTTGAGACGCCCGTTGCTGAAGCCCTCCCGCAACTCCGCGCCGAGGGAATGGGTGGCGGAAAGGGTGACGGAATAGGTGGCGCAAACGGCCACAAAGAAACATGAAAACAACAGTCGAGCGAACATTGCCCCCTCCCGGAAAACAGAGCCTTCGATGCCTGCGCGGCCAGCGCCCGCACCGCCTGCTGGAAATACAATCCAGAATAGCATGGACGCCCCTCCAAACCAATGTCGAGCAATGACCTGGTATCCGGCGATGTTCAGAGCGTCTCCTCCCAAAGAGTGCTGATCACGGCTCATCTGGTGGCTGATTTACGCCCGCCGGACTTCGTTGCACCGCGCGCCCGGCCGCCAGGAGCACGAATTGTATTTTCTGTGTGCCACATCACACTTTTCACGCCCTGTTGGCCGTATCGTTCCCGGAGGGTGTTGCGGGCAATCAGAGCAGTGAGGCAATTCCATGATCATCAGCCGCGTCGATCAGACGAGATACCCGAAATTCACGCGCTATGTTCGCAACAGCCTGCCTGCAATCGCGAATGTCGCGGCCATGCGGCGTGCCTTTCTCAGATACGCGCAAATGAATCGCACGACCTTGCAGCGGGCGCTCGCCTGGGGAAACCAGCCGACACTGAACATCACGGCGCTCGCATCGCCCGCCGGCACTTTCAGGAATGGCGAGTTCACGCCCAACACCGGCTCCAATGAAATTCGCCTGAACCAGATCCTGGTGACGGCCTATGAAAACGGGACCCCTGCCAACATGGCCTATACGACCAACGCGGCCGGGACGCAGTTGCCGCGCGTCGGGGTGACCATCCTGCACGAGCTGGTGCATTGGGGCGACGATCAGGATGGCATCGATTATCCCGGTGAAGAGGGAGAGCTGTTCGAAACGGCGGTTTACGGACGGAACACCTCGGGATGAGCCCCGCCGCGCACTTCAAGACATTTCGCCGCACCGCAGGCGTGTTCATCTGGGCGTTCGTGGTTTCTGGCGCGCCCATCGCAAGAGGAGAATCCGTTATGGCGTACGACCCCATTGCGCTTGAGGCCGTGATCGGCGATCCGCGGGTGCAGGCATTTATGCATCCCGAGGAAAGCGGGCGGTTTCCGTTGCAGGTCACGCTGCCGGTGGGCACTGACACTGAACGCTTCGCGGCGCTCGATCTGGGCGTCCCGTCCGTGTTTCTGAACCCGGCCACCGCGCCGGACCCGGCCCGGGCCAGCCTGATCGTCTCGACGCTTGAGCTCGGGGAAACCGGCGGCCGCATCGAATTCAGCCTGCCGATCGAAGGGCTCTTCGGGTCGGCGGAAATGAGCCTTGAAAATGGCGCCTGGATCGTGAGCTCCCTGCGTCTGGTCGAGCAATAGGCAGGGGCATTGCGGAAGGGTAGCTCTTTTCCGCGCTTCCTTTGGCTTCGCGGTTCGAGCCAGCCGTGCCCTTTGCACCCCTCTTCCCCCTTGAGGGAGAGATGTCCGTAAAACGGACAGGGGGGTGACGCGGTGCCGCGCATTCCGGGAAAACTGTGTCCCGCCGACAGTGACCTTGACGAGGCGGCCGCCGAGGACGGCGGGGCGGTATTTTTCGTAGATCTTCGGCCAGACGACCACGTTGCTGACCCCGGTCTCGTCCTCCAGCGTCAGGAAGATCACGCCTGACGCGGTGCCCGGGCGCTGACGGGTGATCACAAGGCCGCAGACGGAGACCCGGCGGGCCTCGCGCGGGGAGAGAGCTGCGAGACGCTCGTGCGGGGTCAGGTGCGGGATATGCGGGCGCAGCAGTTCCATCGGGTGGGCGCGCAGGGTCAGGCGGGTGGCAAGATAATCCTCGACCACCTCCTGGCCCAGATGCATCGCCGGCAGATGAACCTCCGGCTCGAAGATCGCCTCGCCGTCGATCGGGTCGTTGAACAGCGGCAGCGGTTTCGCCGAGCGGATGGTCTTGACCTGCCACAGCGCCGCGCGCCGGCTCAGCCCCATGCCGGCGAAGGCGTCGGCCTCGGCGAGGCGCTCCAGGGTGGCGGAGGCGACGCCGGTGCGGAGCCGCAAGGTTTCGGTCTCCGAAAATATTTGCAGACACCCGCAAGTTCATTTTGGGCGGAAAATTCGCCTATTTTTCAATCTTCTTGCCCTTAATTTGACCATTTGTAAAAAAAATTCTCCAATTGGCGGCACAGTTCCAAAATTTGCTTGACGGATTAAATTTTCCACTCTTAGGATCAAGTAATCAAAATTAGCGACAAGCAAAATGCTCTAATAATATCTTTGAGCGTTGATACTTCTATTGTGCGAAAAATATATTTCGCGCAATGAGAAATTCTGCTTGGTCTTTCATAATGTCGATGAGGTCCAGAATGAATTTATACTTGAGATTTGTCTTCCGTCTGGCATTGGCTACGGCCGGTTTGTCTCAGTTCACTACTATCGCTGCAGCGGAATTCGCAGCCAAAGGTGATCCTAAACCGGCAGTCATTCTCTTCGGCGACGTCAATGATGGTGGCTGGTCACAGTCTCTCGACGAGTCACGGAAAATACTGGAACAAGAGCTGGATCTCCGAATTCCGCAAGCAGCCAAAGTCCCGGAATCCGCTATCGCGGTCCGTCCGGCTGCCGAGTTGTTTATTGAGCGCGGCGTGAACATTATTCTGGGCTCCGCTTTCGGTTACTCGGACACGTTCAAGGAACTCTCCGAGCAACACCCAGACATCGTTTTTATCAATCCGGCGGGAACCACCAACGGGCCGAACCTCAAAAGCATTTATGGTCGGACCTATGAGAGCCAATACCTATGTGGAATGGTTGCAGGCGGTTTGACGAAATCTGACAAGATCGGTTTTGTGGCTGCCAATCCGTTCGGTTTGGTCAACTGGACCGTAAACGCCTACCTGCTGGGCGCGCGTCAGGTGAATCCCGATGCCACGCTGTCCGTGGTCTTCACAGGCGCCTGGGCTGATCCGGTAAAGGAACGTGCTGCAGCCGAAGCTCTTGTCGAACAGGGAATTGACGTGATCGGCCAGCATGTGGATACGCCGACGGTTCAGGTGGTTGCAGGTGAAAATGGGATCTACGGTACAGGCCACCACCGGGACCTGTCGGAGTTCAGTGCAGCAACACAATGTTCATCCGTCTGGACTTGGGACCGTTTTCTCAAGCCCGAAATTGAAAAAATCGCAGCCGGTGCGTTCGAGCCTGCGGAGTATGGAGCGTTCTTGTCCATCAAGGACGGGCTGATCGACGTGGCGTGCTGCGGCGAAGCCGTCTCCGAGGAACTCAAGGAAAAGGTCATGGCTGAACGCGATGCAATTATCGCAGGAAAGCATGTCTTTGCCGGTCCGCTGTCAGACCGTGACGGAACAGTCCGCGTCAAGGATGGCGAGGTTCTTTCTGATGGTGATCTGTGGGCAATGGACTGGTTCGTGGATGGGGTCTCCGGCCAATAACGGGCGGAGATAGACGACAATGCCGAACGCGCTGAGATTGTGCTCCGTGTCGAAGAGCTTTGGGACTTTCAAAGCCCTGGATAGTGTGGATTTCTCAGCGCGTTCGGGTGAAGTGCATGCACTTCTTGGAGAAAACGGCGCCGGCAAATCGACGTTGATGAATATTGCCTGCGGTCTCTACGCGCCCGATGGCGGGCACGTCGAG
This sequence comes from Roseibium sp. AS2, assembly GCF_038900065.1. Taxonomy (NCBI): domain Bacteria; kingdom Pseudomonadati; phylum Pseudomonadota; class Alphaproteobacteria; order Hyphomicrobiales; family Stappiaceae; genus Roseibium; species Roseibium sp. AS2. The sequence continues at coordinate 691,259 of NZ_JBBMQN010000001.1, read as the reverse complement.
ATCGATGGCAAGGCGGTGTCCCTTTCCGATGCCCGTGATGCCGCTTCCAAAGGCATCGGTATGGTGCACCAGCACTTTAAGTTGGTTCCCGCCTTTACAGTCCTGGAGAACATTGCGCTGTTCAATCCCGGCTGTGCCATGAGCGAGATTGCCGGAAAAGCACAAAGGCTTGCCGGGCAAATGGGGTTCAATCTCGATCTCAACCGGCGAACCGGAACGCTGGGCGTGGCGGAACAGCAGAGGCTTGAAATTCTGAAGGTTCTGGTTGCCGGTGCCCGTTTCATCATTCTCGATGAGCCGACAGCCGTCCTCAGTGATCAGGAAGCCAAGGCGCTGATGGCAATTATCAGGAGCCTCGCAAATGATGGCAGCGCCATAATAATGGTGACCCACAAGCTGCATGAAGCACTTGGCCACAGCGACCGGATTACGGTCATGCGCGCAGGACGCAAAATTGCGGAAACCTCGCCACAGGAGATGGATCCCGTCAAGCTGACGGACCTCATTGTAGGTGAGCAGATCGTTGAAACATCATCGCCATCGCCATCCATCGGGCAGACGCGTGTCCGGCTTTCGGAAGTCCGGGTTGCCGGAGCAAACGGGCGCAAGGGGTTGGAAGGGATCAGTTTCCGGGTTCGAGGTGGCGAGATTTACGGCATCGCCGGCGTTGCCGGGAATGGTCAAAACGAGCTGGCTGAAGTCCTGACTGGCCTCGCGGACCAGGTCGGGGGCAGCATCGAATTCGAAGGCCATGGTGATATTGGCGATATGGCGCCCGCTGCAAGACGAGCGCTCGGCCTCGCCTACATACCCGTCGACCGGTACAGGTTTGGCCTGGCAGGGCGGCGAAGCGTGGTGGAAAATTACGCTATTCGTGGCGTGCTTGCGGGAAAATACGGCGGCTGGTTCAGGTTTGACCGGAAAAAAGCTCAAGAAAAAGCGCGGGATGCGGTCAAGGCCTTTGATATCCAAGGCGTCCGCGGAACAGGAATGCGCGCTGGTTTGCTATCGGGTGGCAATGCGCAAAAATTGGTGATTGCCCGGGAATTTGAAGCCGATCCGGATGTCATCCTCGCGCACAGTCCTTCGCGCGGTCTCGACGTGCGGGCAGGAGCGGCTGTGCATGAGCGCCTGCGTGCGGCCCGGAACAATGGAGCGGCGGTGATCCTTATCAGCGAGGATCTTGATGAGGTCTTTCTCTTGTCTGACCGCATAGGTGTTCTTGCCGAAGGCCGTATTGCCGCGGAATTCGACGCTCCAGCCAATCGCACGGACGTTGGCAAGGCGATGATTTCCCATGATTAGTGGCAAAGCAGCAGAATTGACGGCTGTACCTGAAAATATAGATCGGCCGGAAGACGCTTCGGCAAAGCCGAACGGGCGTTTCCGCCTGGTACCATTACTCGAAATACGGCAAAATCTCCACGATACCCATCGCCTGATCTGTTATGTGCTTAGCCTGGCGGTTGCGGCAGCCCTGTCGATTACGCTTTTGGCTTTCTCCGGTGTCCCACCGTCAGACCTGGCCAGTGAAGTCGCGATGACAGCTTTCTCCAGTCCGCGTGCGTTAGGATCGGTTCTGGTCCAGACGGCGCCGTTGGTGATTGCAGGTCTTGCCACGGCAATCGCCTTTCGTTCCAATTTTTGGAATATCGGCCTTGAAGGGCAGATGATCCTGGGAGCAATTTTTGCTTCTTTTGTTGCGATTTATGATGTTGGTCCGGATCAGGGCCGGCTCGTTCTCATGGCCCTGGCGTCCATGGCCGGCGGCATGATCTGGATTTCGGTACCGGCTTTTCTCAAGCGGCGTATGGGAATAAGCGAAGTAATCACAACGCTGCTGCTGAACTATATCGCCTTCAATCTTTTGCTACATTTCCTTTATGGGCCTTGGAAAGACCCGGTCAGCGGTTTTCCGCACACGGAGCAATTTGAAGCGTTTGAACGTCTGCCGATGCTTGGTTGGATGAACGTGACCTGGACCCTGCCGCTCGCTGCGGTTCTTGCCCTGGTTCTATATTGGGCTCTGAATTTCAGCCGGATCGGATATCTGCTCGATTTGAACAGTTCCAACGCGCAAATGGCCAAAGCCGTCGGGGTGCCGGTTGCCGGTCTGACGCTTGCCGCCATCCTGGCTTCCGGTGCCATCGGCGGATTTGCAGGATTTGCATTAACGGCGGGCGTGGAATTCCGCATGACCCAGGATTTCTTTTCAGGCTATCTGTTTTCCGGCGTTCTCATTGCGTTTCTCGGTCGCAATCATCCACTCGGGGTGGTGCTGGTCGCTTTCTTTATGGCGATCCTGCTTCTTGTCGGCCAAAGCCTCCAGGTTTTCTTTCAGGTCCCGCCGGCGCTTGTTCAGCTGGTGCAAGCGATCTTTATCATCTGCGTCGCGGCATCGGAGTTCTTCCTCACGTATCGCATGCATTGGCGGAAGACAGCATGACAGAGTTTCTGGTCAACTGGCTGACAAATGTTCCCGGATTTGCCGCGCCATTTGCGCTGGCGGCATTCGGGCTCATCCTGAGTGAAAGGGCTGGCGTATTAAATCTCGGCGCCGAAGGGTTCATGCTTGCAGGTGCCCTGGCGGGGATCGGCCTCACGATAAATGGCATGCCGCCGCTGGTGGCTCTTGGAGGGTCGGTGTTGGCCGGGGCCGCGATGGGTCTGGTGTTTGCCGGCTTAACAGCCAGCCTTCGCATCAATCATGTAATCGCGGGTTTGGCGCTCGTCTTTTTCAGCGACGCGCTGACGCGCTACATCGGGTCCTATGCCGGTTGGACGAACCAGGCCATCAAGGGTCTGGAGCCTGTGCTGATGGGGCAGGATATAATCGTTTGGCTGACACCTCTGCTTTGCCTGGGGTGTGTGGTTCTGCTGAACCATACCCGTTTCGGGCTGTCCTTGCGGGCCGTTGGCGAAAATCCTGCCGCTGCAGATGCAGCCGGCATTGATGTCACCACAATGCGCATCCTGGCCATCCTGATAGGCGCTGCGATGATAGGACTTGCCGGAGGCTACCTGACCGTTGCGGTGTCGAAGATCTGGACGAATTCTGTTGTTGGCGGCCGGGGCTGGATCGCGATAGCGCTTGTGATTTTCGCACGCTGGCATCCCTGGCGCGCGCTGTTCGGCGCGCTCCTGTTTGGCTGCATCGAAGCGTTGATCCCCCGGATTGCCGCGACTGGTGTGGATGTCCCGCGCTACTTCCTGCACATGACCCCGTATCTGGCAACACTGGCCGTCATGATCTGGGCGGCCACACGCGGGACCGGAAACGACGCCCAGCCAGCCGCTCTGGGCCTCCACCACATAAGAGAAGACAGAAATTGAACATCTAACCTTCAAGATGGAGATCAAGTTATGATTGTCTACGAACCCCCTCATGCGGCGACCGAAATCCCGCTCATCGATCTGACCGACAGCTATTCCGGCGATCTGGAAAAGCGGAAGAAGGTCGCCTGGGAGATTCACAAGGCATGCGTTGATACTGGCTTCTTCTATGTCAAGAACCACAGCATCTCCCAAGAGGACATGAACAAGCAGCTGGCTCTTGCGGCGAAGTTCTTCGATCTTCCAGTTGAGGAAAAAATCAAGCTGGATTCCAAGAACGAGGATTCCACACGCGGCTACGAACCCATGGCGGCGCAAACCCTGGATGAAGGATCTCCGCCTGACCTCAAGGAGGGGTTCATGGCCAGTGTCGATGCCGATGAAAACCATCGCTATACCGAGCTGAAGGTCCCCGGAACAGGCCGCAATCAATGGCCGGAGAGCTTTCCCGAGTTTCAGGTTGAATATGAGGCCTACACTGCAAAGGTACTCGAGCTCGGGCGCCATCTGGCGCGTCTTGTTGCTTTGTCTCTGGATTTGCCGGAGGACTATTTTGAGAAGTCTCTCGTAGAGCCGCTCCATTATTGCCGTATCCTGAAATATCCTCCCATGCCCGCGGATGCAGCTCCGAACCAGCTCGGGGCGGGAGCTCATTCTGATTGGGGCCTTTTGACCTTGTTGCTCCAGGATGATGTCGGTGGCCTGGAGGTCCGCAATGCGGATGGCCAGTGGATTTCCGCACCACCGATCGAGGGCAGCTACATTATCAATCTTGGTGAGATGCTGCCGGTCATCACCAATGACCTCTACAAGGCAACCATGCATCGGGTGCTGAACAATAACAGCGACAAGGTGCGTTATTCCTGCCCGACGTTCTGCGACCCGGAGTATTTCTACAAAGTGGAGTGTGCTCCCACCATTCTTGAAAAGGATGGCAGCGCCAAATACCCGGCGATGACTGCTGGTGAACACCTGCGGGCTCAATTTGAAAAAACGTTCGGCACTGCGGCGTGAAGGCGATCTGATGAACCTGTTGATGCAAGTTAGCCTGTTTTCCGAGGACTTTATCGGTCTGTCGGAATTCTACCGGGATCTGTTCGAGCTCCCGGAGGTGGAGGCCCTTCGTTCCGATGTCTTCCGGGGGTATCTGTCCGGCGACGTCATGATCGGATTCAGCGCGCTGGCGGCGTATGACATGCTCGGCCTTGAGGAGCGGAAGAAGGGGGAGGGCGATCAAACCGCCTTCACGTTCAAATTCGACACCAGGGAACAGCTCGACACGTGTGTTGAAACGGCTGTTGCGCGGGGCGCTGATCTCGTCAAAGAACAGTTCATGACTTACTACAACTGGTACATGGCTGTTTTGAGAGATCCGGACGGAAATGCCATCCGTCTGGCATGTCCTACCCCATGAAAAAGCGAAGGTGGAGCAATGCGTCTCCACCTTGAAGCCAAAAGGACATGAACCCGTGAAAGCCATTGTCTACGGCACGGAAAGGGAAATCCCGGACGCGCCCTTCAAGGAATGGATCAAACGGCCGGAGACGGCCGTCATTTCCATCGATATGCATCAGGGTCACCTGTCTGAAGATCCAATGTGCCCCTGCCCGGCACCGCGAGGGCGGGCGATCATTGAGCCTGTGAATGAATTTCACAGACACGCCCGCGCCTTGGGGGTACCGGTGATCCACGTTCGCTCGATTTTGCGCAAAACCGGCGAGGATGACCTGATGGGGCAGCATCCGGCTGCCTGGCGATCTTTGGTCGCCCTGTATGCCGATCCTATCCCGGGTATCAACGAACACGCAATTCAGGGATCCAAGTGGACCGAGTTTGCAACGGAAGTTTTGGACACCGACTTGATCGTGGAGACCAAACGGCGGTTGTCGCCCTTCTACCCGTCCGACCTGGATTTCTTGCTCCGGTCCATGGGGATCAAACGGGTTGTCCTGAATGGCGGAATGACGGATTGCTGTGTCTTGAACGCCACGTTTGACGCCTCCAATCTGGGATACCGGGTCTGTGTGGCGGCAGACTTGGTGCGTGGATCCAATCCGGAAATGGAAGACGCCGCCCTGAAAATGGTGTCGCTCCATACGGGCTTGGTAATGGCTTCAAAAGAGATTGTCGCAAGGTGGGAAGAAGACGTATTGCCTTGACCACTCTTGTTCCCGGTCGGCATCTATGGCGCTCGTTTTTGCCGCCTTGCGTCGATGGGAAGGGCCCATGCCCCACCTGATCGTGGGAGCCGTACGATTGTCGTGTGGCGTCTTCGTGGGCATAGGGTTGGCACGTCAGACGTCCCGGCAACGCCGTCTTCCGTATCGCCAGCCCTGGAAACGAATGGATCCCCGGACGCGCGTTGCTGCGCCGGGGATGACCGTCTGGGCAGCGAAGGTCTTTCGGCGTGCCGGAAGCGCTTTTCCCGCATGACACAACCGGACCGCCGATCTACCCTGGCGTGCATGAGCGCAGCCGACTGGTCAGATACGGAAAATGACGCCGTCGTCGCGGCCTATTTTGACATGCTCGGCAATGAGCTGTCCGGTCGTTCCTACAACAAGGCCGCCCGTAACCGTTTGCTGCAGGAACAGACCGGCCGCAGCCGTGGCTCAATTTCCAGATGACACTTGCGGAAGCCGTTTCCCGCTGGCTGGCACGGCATCCGGAATGGGAAACGGCGCTCGCCAGCACGCATGAGAGCACCGGGAAAGCCCACAGGCGGCCGGACTGGCGGAGCCGCAGGCCCTGTTCGTCGGCGTTGCGCCGACACTCCAAAACGCACCGCCCCCAGAAGAAACGGAAAAACTGCAGGCCGTCGCCCGGCGATTCGACGTCGCGGGTCGCGACGAGCGCAACCGGACGCTGGGCCTTGCGGGCGAGGAACTGGTTTATCACCGCGAACGCGGGCAGTTGCTGCGTCATGGCCGCGACGATCTTGCCGGGGAGGTCGTCTGGGTGTCCAAGGAAGAGGGCGACGGCGCAGGCTACGACATCAAGAGTTTCACGCCGGAGGGCCGGGAGCGCCTGATCGAGGTCAAGACCACCAACGGCTGGGAACGCACGCCGTTTCACATCTCGCGCAACGAACTGGAAGTGGCCGAGGCCCGCCGCGACGACTGGGTCCTCTTCCGCCTCTACGAATTCGCCCGCACCCCCAAAGCCTTCGAACTGCGCCCACCGCTGGAGGCACATGTAGCGCTGACGGCGACGAGTTTTCAGGCGAGTTTCGGGTGAGGGGCTCGTCTGTCAGAGGTCTTCGAAGAAGGGTTTCAGGGCCGTTGCGAACTTCGGCATGCCCTTGCGCGTCAGATCGGTCAGGAATTCGGTTTTGGTAAAAGGCGGATTGTCCAGACGCTTGCGGACAGATCGCATGGCGCTGACGGTGAGAGGGCGATTGAGTTCGAATTGCCCGACCAGGAATGTGTCCGGGTCGATGGCTTCCAGTTCGTGTTTTTCCAGCACATCCTCAGGGAAGTCCTTCAGATTATTGGTGACGATCTGCTGTGCCTCTCCTGCGAGGGCTGCGGCAACCACGTGACGGTCGGCTTGATCCGGAAGGCCTTCAATGGCAGCGATCAACGGTCGGTGACGATGAACCCAGCAGGGTTCGAAGGCGTCCTTCATGATGGCCACGGTGCGATCTATCTTGTCTCGTGTCGTGGCGTGATTGGCGAGAACGCTCCGCGACCATTCGTCCATGATCTCATCCGTCCAGACGGCCCTGAACAGGCCGTGATGGACCATGGTCAAAAGGATGTCGCGCATCCGGTTGGGGTAGAGCACATTGGCATCCAGAACGACGCAAAACCCGTCCGCGACGAAATCAGCCGGCATCGATTTCCTGGCCGAGCGCGGCCAGTTCAGCCAGGGCTTTCTCCTGTTGTGTGTCTCTTTTGGCCTTGTAATCCATCAGGTCATCGAATTTGATCCGCCGGTGCGACCCGACTTTGAAGCACCTGATGTCACCGCGTTTCAGCAGCTTTGTCAGGAAAGGGCGCGACACGTTCAGCATGCTCGCGGCCTGGGCCGTGGTCAGATCCGCTCCGGTCGGCACCAGCGTGACCATGTTGCCGCTGGCAACTTCCGACAGGAGGTTGATCATCAGCTCGCTGATGGCCGGAGCAATGCGCAGTTCATTGCCTGCCGTGCCCGCGACGACAAGCGCGCCCTTGGCGTCCAGCGAATTGGCCAGGGCCGCCGCCGCATGCGCCGCGCTTTCGATCTCATCCGGCGTTGGCAATCGGTGGTCCAGAGCGTCGGACCTCGTTTCCTCGAGTGTTGCAGCCATGGCAGCGTTTCCCTTCCGTCTCCAGACAAGATAGGATTTCTGGCGATGGATCTCAAATGAAATAAGAGAAATAAGTGTAAAGAGAGAATGTACGCCGCGACGACTGATATCTCTTCCGCCTCTATGAATTCGCCCGCACCCCCAAGGCCATCGAACTGCGCCCGCCGCGGGAGGCACATGTGACGCTGACAGCGACGAGTTTTGGGTGAGGCAGTCGAGGTCAAGACTTCCTACCTCAATATTCATCTAGTGGAATGAGCCCATTCTAAGGAATGTGAAATGAAATATAATGTCAAGGTGTAGATAACTGTTAATAGTGAAATCTAAAATTCGTAATTATCGGTCTCAATTCTGGGGACCAAATGAGCCGATACGCCAAAAATCATCAAAGCGCGGCAAAGAGCGTAGGGTTTGTGAGTATTTAATTTCATCTTCTCTTGATGCGACCAAAAGAAGCGACATTTTTCCAAATGGATCAAGCTGCGTTTTGGCCTCATTTAGCCCGTTCAAAAAATTAGACCTGAGATTCCATAATTCTTTAGAGTCTGCTGCTATTTTCCTGCTGAAAGGAAGATGAATATAATTAATTTGTAAGCATTGAAAGTACTCGAGTGCAAATTGAGTAGATTTATAGAATCCAAAGAAATCAGGATAACGTCTCATGTCCATAATCGTATCAGGTTTACTGACATGTAATAAATTTTTGAAACCAAATTGATCAATTTCGTTCATTGCAACGAAGCTTAAACAAACGCGCTCATCATCCTGAAAAAGAGAGAGCTGTTTTGCATTCTTGAATTCATAAGGTTCGTTTGAATTGCGCTCTAAAAGCTCTGTTGAGGAATCATGAACAAGTCGGAGATTGATTCTATCCATCTGTACCTCCCAAGCCTAGCTCCAGTTCCAACTCAACATATGATATTTTAAGGCTATCGAGCGGACCGCTCCAGTCCGGGGACGCTTCGATCCTTTCACCCGTCACCTTATTCTTATAGTCGCGATCCTTCAAGAAAACTCGCCGATACATCCTGGGAGAAACTCCCACAAAAGGCTTAAAAAGAACTTTTGGCGCTTCCTTGAAATGACCCTCTTTTCCCTCCTCTGTGAGGTAAGGTTGTTTTGAGGGCGCAACCCATCCATCAGATTCAGTGGTTATTGCGTCCGAATGGAGGTCTGTTGCCTTACTCTTCGGATACGGCTCAATAAATTGCACCTCATCAATACCGGCTGCGACTATATGTCTTGCGCAGTAATGGCAGGGATACGTTGTTACATATAGTCTACATCCTTTCGTTGATACGCCAGACAAAGAGGCGGAAAGGATCGCATCCATCTCGGCATGTACGGCTCTACTAAATTCGAGGAGGCTACCTACGCGAGTTTTCCGAATTTTCTTTAAAATTTCGTATTTTTTTTCCGTTTGCGTCAAATTTGGGAAAGTATCAATTAGTTCTTCGATAATTTCATTTTGTTCTCTGTTGCTACTGCAATAAACTGTCTCCCTAAAGGCGCATCGATGATCTGCAGTTTCATCAACATCAAAGCCCTCTCCGTAGACGCCGCCTCCTGCTTTTGGAGCTTCGTTTGTTCCTGTCGCAACAATATTCCCAGAACCATCTACAAGTGCCGCTCCAACCTGCCTCGATAGGCAAGCGCTTCTCATTTGTGCTGAGCGTGCTTGATGCATTGCCGTCTCCGAAATAGTCGGGCGAACTATTTTATTATGACCTATTAGTGAAACAAAGCGCTTCAAACTGTCGTTCATACCGGTGACTGATAAGGTTTCATCGCCTTTCTCAGTGTTGTCGACGAAAAAATCACTTTCCTGAAAAGTATCTGAAACATGCTGTCCAAATTTCTGAGGAGAGTTTTCGTCTCTCTCTAAGAAATTTTTAACTTCCCTTTTTGTTTTTTCGTGGCCATGTACGGACCTGTCAAATAAATTCTCTCGAATTCGACGTTCCCTCACGGCTGGATCACAAACTACACCTACCAAAGCAAATGCATCTTGATACACACTCCGGAGTAATTGAACTTCTGCCGGATGTCGTAAGGAATCTATAACATAGACGCGTTTTCTCCCATCTGGCTCCACTTTAGAAGATTCGCTAAATGGTTTTCCCTGTAATTCGGCCCTTAATTTAGCAATTTTTCTAAGTACAAGTCGGGCTACAGCTGAGTGATCTTCCTGACCGCCAGGATAGTTGCCCTGTCTCAGATCATCTCCTCTATCTTGCATCTTTGTTATGGTTCCGATGCTCTTTCTAAGGTCTTCTGCTGGGACTTCCAATCCATGCTTGATTGCAGTTTCACGAATTAGAGTACTGGCTTTGACAGTTTTTGCCTCATATTCGCTATCCTCAAAAAAGGCTTCTAATAGTTTTGCGGCAGTGCCCGCACCAGCTCCCGCAGGACCAACAATTGCGATGAATAGTTCATTGCTATGATATGATTTCAAAATTTCTTGACCGGTACCTATAGATGTGGTCGAAGAAATCTTGTTTATCTCCAGAATTGGGGAAGTCATCTTCTTAATTTGATCCCTACATCGGGTTTTTCGAGAAACCGTACGAAGCTTAATTTTTGATAGGTGGTAAATTCCTACCTAGACATATTTTATAAAAAACAATTTTTAATTGTCATACTAAAATACACCATCTTCAATCTGATTTTGGTGTTCGCTCCTTTGCTGGTGTTGTTGAGGTGATAATTTCCCCCCCTCAATGAAAATCCCTGCTCGGAAACAGCCGCTTCGCCTGATCCCGCGGATGCATCGCCCTTGGCCTCGGGGGTGGTTTCATGTGAGCGGGGACGTCGTCGGTCTTGGGCGTTGTCTGTCCCAGCACGTCGCCGTTCGGGTGGCCGAGCAGGGAGAGGTCGGTGGAGCGGTCCTCGATATGGTCGGCGATCAGATGGACGACCTGGCCCTCGCGCTCCAGACGGCCGGAGACCTTGACGAGGCGGCCGCCGAGGACGGTGGGGCGGAAGCGTTCGTAGATCTTTGGCCAGACGACCACGTTGCTGACCCCGGTCTCGTCCTCCAGCGTCAGGAAGATCACGCCTGACGCGGTGCCCGGGCGCTGACGGGTGATCACAAGGCCGCAGACGGAGACCCGGCGGGCCTCGCGCGGGGAGAGAGCTGCGAGACGGTCGTGCGGGGTCAGCTGCGGGATATGCGGGCGCAGCAGTTCCATCGGGTGGGCGCGCAGGGTCAGGCGGGTGGCAAGATAATCCTCGACCACCTCCTGGCCCAGATGCATGGCCGGCAGATGAACCTCCGGCTCGAAGATCGCCTCGCCGTCGATCGGGTCGTTGAACAGCGGCAGCGGTTTCGCCGAGCGGATGGTCTTGACCTGCCACAGCGCCGCGCGCCGGCTCAGTCCCATGCCGGCGAAGGCGTCGGCCTCGGCGAGGCGCTCCAGGGTGGCCGGCGCGATGCCTGTGCGCAGCCAGAGAGTTTGGGTGTCCGGATAGCCGTTGCCGCGCGCGGCCACGATCCAGGCGGCGTCTTCCTCGCGCAGGCCCTTGATCTGGCGAAAGCCGAGCCTGAGTGCCAGCGCGCCGTCGCCGCGCCGCTCCAGCGTGCAGTCCCACAAGCTGGTGTTGACGCAGACGGGCCGGACCTCGATCTGGTGGTCGCGGGCATCGCGCACGATCTGCGCCGGGGCGTAGAACCCCATCGGCTGGGCGTTCAGCAGCGCGCAGGCGAACTCCGCCGGGAAGTGGCATTTCAGATAGGCCGAGACATAGGCGAGCATGGCGAAGGCCGCCGCGTGGCTTTCGGGGAAGCCGTATTCGCCGAAGCCCTCGATCTGGCCGAAGCAGTTCTGCGCGAACTCAAGCTCGTAGCCGCGCGCCAGCATGCCGGAGATGAATTTTTCCCGGAGCTGGCCGATCGTGCCCATGCGCCGGAAGGTGGCCATGGAGCGGCGCAGCTTGTCGGCTTCCGACGGGGTGAAGCCGGCGGCGACGACGGCGATCTGCATCGCCTGTTCCTGGAACAGCGGCACGCCGAGGGTCTTGCCGAGCACCTCCTCCAGTTCTTTCGAGGGAAAGACGATCTTCTCCTTGCCCTGGCGGCGGTTGATGTAGGGATGCACCATGCCGCCCTGGATCGGGCCGGGGCGCACGATCGCCACCTCGATGACGAGATCGTAGAACTGGCGCGGACGCATGCGCGGCAGGAAGTTCATCTGCGCCCGGCTTTCCACCTGGAAGACGCCGATGGCATCGGCCACGCACAGCATGTCATAGGTGGGCGTGTCGGCCTGGGGCACGCTCGCCAGCGTCACCTCCCGGCCGTGATGGTCCCTCAGGAGGTCGAAGCACTTGCGGATGCAGGTCAGCATGCCGAGGCTGAGCAGATCGACCTTGAGGATGCCGAGCGCGTCGATGTCGTCCTTGTCCCATTCGATCACGGTGCGGTTTTCCATAGCCGCGTTCTCGATCGGGCACAGCGCGTCGAGGCGGCCTTGCGTGATCACGAAGCCGCCGACATGCTGGCTGAGATGCCTCGGGAAGCCGATGATCTCGCGGATCAGCTCGATGGTCTGGATGACGCGCGGATTGGCAAGGTCAAGGCCGAGTTCCTTCAGCCGCGTGTCCTCCGGCCCGCTGTTCGAGCTGCCCCAGATCTGGCCGGCCAGGGCGGCGGTGACATCCGCGTTCAGCCCCATCACCTTGCCGACCTCGCGGATCGCCGCGCGGGACCGGAAATGGATCACCGTGGCGCACAGGCCGGCGCGGTCGCGGCCATATTTTTCATAGACATACTGGATCACCTCCTCGCGCCGCTCATGCTCGAAATCCACATCGATGTCCGGCGGCTCGCCCCGGTGCTCGGAGATGAAGCGCTCCGACACCATGGTGATGGTCTCCGGGCCCACGTCCGTGATGGCGAGGGCGTAGCAGATGATCGAATTGGCCGCGGATCCCCGGCCCTGGCACAGGATCTGCCGGTCACGGGCAAAGCGGATGATGTCGTGGACGGTGAGGAAATAGGCGGCGAATTTCAGCTTCTTGATCAGCGTCAGTTCCTTGTCCGCCAGCTTCAGCGCGTGCTCCGGCACACCGGCCGGGTAGCGGCGCTCCAGGCCTTCGCGGGTCAGCCGCTCCAGCCGTTCCTGGGGGCTTTCGCCGCCCAGGGTCTCGTCGGGATATTCATAGGACAGCTCGGAAAGATCGAAGCTGCAGCGGGTGGCGATCTCCAGGGTCCGCCGCAGCGCGGCCGGATGGTTGCGGTAAAGCCTTGCCATGTCGCCGGGCGCCTTCAGCCGCCGCTCGCCGTTGGGCAGGGCACGGGTGCCGATTTGATCGATGGTGCAGCCTTCGCGCAGGCACGTCAGCACGTCGGCCAGCCTGCGCCGGCCGGCATGGTGCATCATCACGTCGCCGACGGCGACCATCGGCGCGGCCAGCGCATGGGCGGCGGCCGCGCAGGCGCGGAACCAGGTCTGGTCGGTGCCGTCATAGCGCGGCGCGGCGCCCAGAAACACATGCCCCGGCGCCTCCTGGCGCAGCGCGTGGATGTGGTCTTTAGCCGTCTCACAAAGCCCCTTTGCAGGATCGGACACCTGTGGCAGGGCGATCAGGATCAGGCCCTTGCAGGCCGTCCGCAGATCGGCGGTCTCCAGATGGCAATCGCCCTTGTCCGCGCGCCGCTTGCCGAGCGTCAGCAACTGGCTGAGCCGCTCATAGGCCGCCCGGTCGGTGGGCAGCGCCACCCAGTCGACCGGGCTGTCCTGAAGCACGAGCCGGGCGCCGACAATGAGCCGGGGAAGCCGGGGCGGTTTCACCGACCCGGGTGCCAGCCCAGATGCCGGCCCGGGTGCCGGTGCAGGCAGGGCCAGGGCAAGCGGCGGCGCGGCGGTGGTGACCTGGCGGGAAGACGGGTCGGTCTGCGCATGCGAGCGCACCGGCACGCCTTCCTCCGCCGCCGCGCGCCTGATTTCCTTCAGCGCCGAATAGGCCCGCACCACTCCGGCCAGCGAATTGCGGTCGGTGATCGCGACCGCCTCCAGCCCGAGCGCGGCCGCCCGGGTCACCAGTTCCTCCGGATGGGACGCGCCGCGCAAAAACGAGAAATTCGAGGTCACGGCGAGTTCCGCATAGCGCACCGGTTCGGCGCGGAATGTGCCGGGGAGGGGTTCAACGCTCATCGGTGTGGCTCCTGCAGCACGTGGTCCAACCGACAGGTGTGCCCAACCCGTGGCGCCGCCCCGGCCCTGAGCCGGGGCCTGCCCGAAATCGGGGCTTGACGAGGTCCCGGCTCAAGGCCGGGACGGCGGGGTGGCTGTGGCGTGGCGCGGCGGCTCCGTTCTCCTCCGCTGTCATCCCGGCCAAGCGCCAGCGCAGAGCCGGGACCCACTCGCCCGCCCGCTTGCCGAAGCTGGAGTGAAGGACCCTGATCGCGCCGCTCTGCAAATGAGTGGGCCCCGGATCTCCGCTCCGCTGCGTCCGGGGTGACACGAGGAGGGTCAAAGCGTGCGGGTCCCATCAGCCGAACTCCCCTTGCACGAACCAGCCCGGGGCCTGGGGCGTATGGAACAGCCACAGGCGCAGGCCTTCGCCGGTGGCGATGCGCCAGTAGTCGCGCAGGCCCTTGTCCCAGGTATCGTCCGGGTCCCACCAGGCGGGAGTGATCCGCTCCGGCCCCTCCGCCTCCAGCACGCTCAGGGCGCGGCCGCGCCAGCGGAAGCGCCGGGGCGGCTCGAAACCGGCACCGGAAATGGGTTCGGGGGCAAACAGGCGGATCGGCCGCGGGCGATGGTGGGGCCAGCCTGGTGCCGGCCGGCTGTGGGCGGCGGGCACCAGCTTGAAGCTGCGTTCGGGAATGTGGCTGTCGACCGGCTGGAAGCGCAGGATGTTGTCGAGCCCCACCCGGTTGCCGAGCTGGGTGATCAGGTCGTCGAGACCGTCCTTCTCCAGCCCCTCGGAGCGGTCCAGCTGGCGCATGCCGAGCGGCTCGACCGCGATTGCCTCCAGCCGGATCATGTCGATGCCGTAGCCCGCGTCGACCGTGCTCACCCCGCGCTCGAACAGGGCCAGCAGCCGCGCGCCGTCGCGCATCGGCCGGGCGAGCTTGAGTTCGACCGACCGGTTTTCCTGGTCGACCCGGCGGAAGGTCAGCTTCAGGGCGCGCGCGCCCTTCTGCGCCGCGTCCAGCCGACGGCACAGGTGGTCGGTGAGGCGGCGGGCGGCGGCCATGACGTCGTCGACAAGGCCGATCGGGTCGGGCAGGGTGATGCGCACCGCGAAGATCCGGTCTTCGCTCAGGGGGGAGATCTGCTCGGGCAGGGTCCCCAGCGCCTGGTCGAGGCGGGTGAGCACCTCCCGGTCATAGCGCCGGGCGACGGTGGCGCGCGGCAGGTTGTAGAGATCAGACACGGTGGCGATGCCGAGCCGTTCCAGGCTGGTGCAGGTCTGGTCGGCAAGGCGCAGGGCGGACAGCGGCAGCGGGCCGATTCGCGACAGTCTTTCGCCGGGCGCGGCGATGCCTTCGGAAAACCGGGCGAGCGCCCAGGCGGTGCCGGGCGTGTCGGCCAGACCCAGCCGGGCGGTCAGGCCGGCGCGGGCGAGTCGGGCGCGGATGTCGTCGAGCAGCGGTTCCTCGCCGCCCATCAGATGGGCCGAGCCGGTGATGTCGAGAAACAGTCCGTTGCGGCCGTCGAGACCGATCCAGGGGCAGTAGCGGGTCGCCCAGCGGGCGAGCACTGCCAGGAAGCGCTGATCGGTGGCGGGATCGGCCGGCCGGGTCAGCAGGCCGGGGCAGAAGCTGCGCGCATGAACCAGCGTCATGCCGCGGGAAAGGCCGAAGCCTTCCGCGCGCGGGCAAAGGTCGTAAAGGCGTTCGGAGTTGCGGTCGAACAGGCTCAGCGCGAAGGGCGCGTCGACGGGGCGGGCGCGCAGGGACCGCTCAGCCGCCAGCCTCGGAAACCACAATGATACGATGCGACGCTGCATCCCAACGGACAACCCATTCCGATAATGTTCCTATTTTGTTCTTTATAAGCGACCAGCGCCAGTGAGTCGAGTCATGGCGGTTTTGACGAGGGACGGCGGACAGCGGGCCTGAGGGCGCCGGAACCCCCGTGCAGCGCCAGCGGGTTTCGGCGGCATTGCTGCCCGCGCCCTCCGCGATCAGCAGGAGCGCGGTGGTGCCGCCGGCTTCCGCGGCCAGTTGCAGCCGCCGTCCTTCCGTCAGGCCGATGGCGCCGGAAACCTCGGCCACGACCAGCCCGGCGGCGCCGGACCTCAGCGCCGTCTCCGCGCTCGCCAGAACGTTGAGCGGGCTGTCGGCGCGGGTGACGAGCAGCCTGCCGGGGTCGCAATAGGGGACGAGGCCTTCCGGGTTGACGGTCGGCCGCCGGCGTTCGGCAATCCACACCACGGCTCCCGGCGCAGCCTTGTCCCTATTCGGGGCCGCGCCCGCCGCAATGGCGGCAAAGGCCAGCGCGCCGTCGCCGCAGATCTCGTGGGCACGGGCGGTTTTGGGCGGATAGACGGAGGTGAAGGACAGGGACATGCGGCGCCGGGTCGGGAAAACACCGCCCGAGCTTAGCCGAAGCCCGGCGATTCAGGAACCGGGCATATTTCACACTGCAGGCACGGAGCCGAAGCAAATCAGGCCCCTGGAATATCAGGCGGGCCGGTTGCTGCCGGATCCGTCACCCCGGATCCGTCACCATAGGTTCATGTGAACGACGCTCAAGGTTCATGTGAGCCGCCTAATATTCTCCAGAACAGATCCCGAAACCGCACTGACGCGCGTGTCGCGGCGCGCGCGGACATGGACGTGTGCAACCGTTGCATGCCGCCGCTCTGTCGAAAATGCGGTCTCATTTTTGACTGAGAACGGGGTTTTGACGATTTTATCCCGTTTCCCCTTGCGGACGCGGTCTGGGCGTCTTTTAATGTTCATATGAGCGTCATAGAACGTTCATATGAAAACAATACGAAACGCAGGCGTTACCGTTCCTGGTGCCGATGAAGCCATTTCGGCGCCGTGAAAAAACAAACTGCTGACCGGGGCGAACCAGCCCTCGACATGGGAGCAAATGAATATGGCTTATCGCAAGACCGTCGCCAGCCTTGTTGCTGCGGCTGCCCTTCTGGGCACTTCCTCCGCATCTTACGCCGCGACCGACATTTCCTGGTGGCACGCCATGGGTGGCCGTCTTGGCGAAGTCGTCGTTGACATCGCCAATGGTTACAATGGTTCCCAGGACGTCTGCCAGATCACTCCGGTGTTCAAGGGCACGTACGAAGAAACCCTGACAGCGGGCATCGCCGCATTCCGCGCCGGCGAACAGCCGAACATCCTGCAGGTCTTCGATGCCGGTGCCGCCACCATCATCGGTGCCAAGGGTGCTGTCATCCCGGCCCAGGACATCCTGGAAAACGCCGGCGTTGCCTTCGACATCGAAGATTACATCGACGGCGTCCGCTACTTCTACGCCGACAGCGACGGCAAGATGATCGGCATGCCGTTCAACTCGTCCACGCCGATCCTCTACACCAACGAGGAAGCTCTGAAGAAGGCCGGTGTCGAAGCGCCGAAGACCTGGGAAGAGTTCGAAGCCATCGCTCCGAAGCTGAAGGAAGCCGGTTACGTGCCGCTTGCCCAGTCTCACCTGCCGTGGATCTTCACCGAGAACTTCAAGTCCCGTCACAACCTGCAGTTCGCGACCAACAACAACGGTTACGACGGTTCGGAAGGCACCACGCTTGTCTTCGGTGAGCCGATCAAGAACCACTTCACCAAGGTGAAGGGCTGGCTGGACGACGGCCTGTTCGGTTACTACGGCACCGGCTGGGGCGACAACCAGACCCCGTTCAACGAAGGCAAGGTGGCCATGTGGCTCGGCTCTTCGGGGTCCTTCGGCGGCATCTCCAAGACCGTCGAATTCCCGTTCTCCGCGACCTACCTGCCTTACTGGGACGCTGTTGAAGGCGCCGGCACAGGCACGTTCATCGGTGGGGCTGCCCTGTTCGCCATGTCCGGCAAGCCGGACGAAGAGAACAAGTGCGTTGCCTCGTTCTACCAGTACCTGACCTCCCCGGAAGTCCAGTACATGTGGCACAAGGAAACCGGCTACGTGCCGATCACCAACGCTGCCTATGAGCTGGCCAAGAAGGACGGCTACTACGAAAGCACGCCGGCCGCCGAAGTCGGCATCAAGCAGCTGACCCTGCCGGGCGGCGAATGGACCAAGGGCTACCGCATGGGCTTCTACGTCCAGATCCGCGACGTCATGAACCGCGAATACGGCAAGATCCTGTCCGGTGACACCTCCGTTGAAGACGCCTTCGCCACGATCGAGGCGGACGGCAACAAGCTTCTGGAGCGTTTCGCCAAGACCACCAACAACTGATCGGCAGTTGATCTGATCCCGATGGGGGCGCCCCCTATTCCCAGACAGGCGCCCCCATTCCCATAAAAGCGAAGCGGGCAGACCGGACAACCGGTGGCCCGCTTCGCCCGTTCCCGGTGGTCGAGACGCAATCCAATGAAAAAAGTCCACTTCAAGTCCCCGTGGCTGCCCTATCTGCTGCTGTTGCCGCAGCTCGGCATCGTGACGGTCTTCTTCCTCTGGCCGGCCGCCGAGGCGGTACAGTCGTCCTTCTATCTTGAAGATCCGTTCGGCTTCGGCTCGACCTTTGTCGGCCTGGACAACTTCACGGACACGCTGACGTCCACCGACTATGGCCGCACCGCGCGGTTCACGGCCGTGTTCACGTTTTCCGTGACGCTGCTGTCACTGGGCCTTGCCCTGTTGCTGGCGGTCAAGGCCGACAAGGTTCTGCGCGGCGCGTCCTCCTACAAGACCCTGCTGATGTGGGTCTACGCGGTCGCGCCCCCGGTGGCTGGTCTGATCGGCGTTCTCCTGTTCGACCAGCATGTCGGCCCGATGGTCGATTTCTTCGCCCTGTTCGGCTGGCAGATGCAGATCGGCGTCAACTACTTCGATACCAGCTTCGCGATGATCACGACGGCGGTGTGGAAACAGATCCCGGTCAACTTCATCTTCTTCCTGTCCGGCCTTCAGGGCATTTCCAAATCGGTCCAGGAAGCGGCCAGCATCGACTGCCGGTCCGGCTTCCGCCGGTTCTGGACAGTCACCTTTCCGCTGCTGGCGCCGACAGGGTTCTTCCTGCTGATCATCAACATCACCTACGCCTTCTTCGACACGTTCGGCATCATCGACGTCATCGTGAAGAACGAGCCCGGCAACAATCCGGTGACCCTTGTCTACAAGGTCTATCTGGACGGCTTCCGCGGCAACGATCTTGGCGGGTCTTCGGCCCAGTCCGTCATCCTGATGGCGATGGTCTTCGTCCTGACAATCATCCAGTTCCGCCTGATCGAGCGGCGCGTCCACTACACCTGATGGAGGTCTGAAATGAAACGACTGCAGATCTCGGACCACGTGATCCTACTTCTCGGTGTCTTCTTCATGGTCACGCCGGTCGTGCTGGCATTCCTGACCAGCACCCACGATGCGCTGACCGTCTACAAGCAGGGCATCCAGTTCACGCCCGGCGGCAAGTTTCTCGAGACTTACGAAAAGGTCCTGTTCGAGGCAGGCGGCTTCACCAAGGAAGTCGACGGCTTCGTCATGCTCAAGAATTCCATGATTCTCGGATTCGGCTTCGCCATCGGCAAGATCGTCATTTCGATGCTGGCGGCCTATGCCATCGTCTATTTCCGCTTCCCTTTCGCGACACTGTGCTTCTGGGTGATCTTCGCCACGCTGCTGCTGCCGCTCGAGGTGCGCATCCTGCCGTCCTACGAGATCGTTCAGAAACTCGGCATGGTGAACACCTATTCCGGCCTGATCGTGCCGCTGATCGCATCCGCGACGGGCACCTTCTTCTTCCGCCAGTTCTTCATGTCGGTTCCCGACGAGTTGCTGGAAGCAGCCAGGATCGACGGTGCCGGACCGTGGAAATTCTTCAAGGATATCCTGGTGCCGATCTCCAAGACGATGATCGCGGCGATCTTCATCATCATGTTCGTATACGGCTGGAACCAGTATCTCTGGCCGACCCTGATCACCACCGACGAATCCCTGTTCACCCTGGTGCGCGGCATCAAGCAGATCCTGCAGGTCTGGGTGGGCGCGCAGATTCCGGCCTTCAACGAGGCCATGGCCCTGGCAATCCTCGCCATTGTGCCGCCGGTGCTGATCGTCGTGGTCTTCCAAAGCTGGTTCGTCAAAGGGCTCGTCGAGAGCGATAAGTGAGGTATTGAATGTCAACGATTACTCTCGACACCGTCCGGAAGGTGTATGCGGGCAACGTGGAGGCCGTCAAAGGCGTTTCCATCGATATTGCCGATGGCGAATTCATCGTTCTGGTCGGCCCGTCCGGCTGTGGCAAGTCCACCCTGCTGCGCATGATTGCCGGCCTGGAGGACATCACCAGCGGTGAGGCGAAGATCGGCGAGCGTGTGGTCAACAATATCGACCCGGCCGACCGCGACATCGCCATGGTGTTCCAGAACTACGCGCTTTACCCGCACATGACGGTCTACAACAACCTGGCCTACGGTCTCAAGAACCGGCGCATGGACAAGGCCGAGATTGACCGCCGGGTGAAGGAAGCCGCCCGCGTGCTGGAAATCGGCGACTATCTCGACCGCAAGCCCCGGGCCCTGTCCGGCGGCCAGCGCCAGCGTGTCGCCATGGGCCGGGCCATCGTGCGCGAACCGGCGGCGTTCCTGTTCGACGAACCGCTGTCCAACCTTGATGCCAAGCTGCGTGTGCAGATGCGTGTCGAGATCAAGCGCCTGCAGCGGGCTCTCGGCACCACCAGCGTCTACGTGACCCATGATCAGCTGGAAGCCATGACCCTGGCGGACCGGCTGGTGGTTCTCAACGGCGGCAACATCGAGCAGATCGGCGCACCGATCGATGTCTACGACAAGCCGGCGTCCACATTCGTGGCCAGCTTCATCGGTTCGCCGGCGATGAACCTTCTGCCGGTGAAGACGGATGGTTCTGGACTTGCGCTGGAAAACGGCGACGGCCTGTCCGGCACCAATCCGAAGGGCATGGACCGATACATGATCGGCATCCGTCCGGAGCATCTGGCCGTGGTCGACGGTCCCGCCGGTGGCGAGGGCATCGATCTTGAGGTCACGGTCAATGTGCTCGAGCCCGTCGGCGCGGAAAGCTACATCTATGCCAGCTTCGCGAACGGCGGACCGGAAATTGTCGTGCGCGTATCCAGTCATGCCCGCCACGAACCCGGCGAAACACTCCGCCTGAAGGCGCAGCCGCAGGACGTGCATTTCTTCGACGCGGACACCGGCCGCCGGATCGACTGACACGCCCGCGTCCGGCGGATCCTGCCGAAACCGAACAGGCCACTCCGGGCAACCGGGGTGGCTTTTTTACGGGCGTATGACATCCAGATTCTTCAGCGTCGCGTCGAACTGATCGATCCCGATGACAGTGAACCTTGCCTCCAGCATTGCCGCTGCTTCGATCCGATCACACCTGAAAGTTCGAATTGCCCCTCTCAACTGGTCAAATGCCAGCACATACCAAACGGGACTGTGCAGCAGCAGGTAGTGCGGTTCTATGGTGCGTCGCGTAACCCGGCCCTCGATTGACCTGTAGGAGATCTCGAGAAGGTGCCGGGTGAAAAAGGCCTGATGAAGCTCCTCGACCACCGGCTGACCAGGTGCCGAAAAGGCGGACAGGACCATATGCGAGGCGGCTTCTCCAACCCGGATGCGGGACTTGATGTCCGAGATGTCGTTCTTCAGCCTGGGTGAGAAGGACGCAAGCAACTTGCGCCGTATGGGGGCCAGTTCAGCCATGAAGAAAGGTGACTTCATCTGTTCCGCGACCGCCAGGCTCACCAAAAGGTCGATTGCTTCCGAATAACTGAAATTCACGCGTCCGATGCCCCAGCTGCTGTGCAGTCTGACACCACCTCCCCGTCCGCGATCGGCCTCAATGGGCAGGCCCTGGTCGCGGAGAACCTGGATGTCACGAGAAAGGGTTCGACTGCTGACACCGAGTTCATCCGAGAGACCCGTGACTGTCAGGGCTTCATCCGACTTGAGCCGGGCGCTTATCAGCTCCAGACGTTTCATGCGTTCGGTGATGGAACTCTTGGGCATCGAATTAATAAGACACATAATGTCATATTTATCCATAGGGTTCTCTCATCAACAACTCTAGGAGACAAAAATGTCAGAACCAGTAACCGTTCTCGCCCCCATCAAGCTCGCGTCCGGCAAGACGGAAACAGACTTGCTGGAGGCCTCCAGCCGGTTTCAGGAGAACTTTGTCAGGCATCAGAACGGTATCCTTCGGCGTGAGCTCGTGCGTACGGCAGAAGGCCAGTATCTCGATATCGTGCAATTCCGCAGCGCCGACGATGCGGAAAAAGTCATGGAGGCGGAAAGATCGTCTCCTGACTGTATGGAGTTCTTTTCCATGATGGACTTGTCCGATGTGGATATGGATGCCGAGATGCCGATGTATCGTTCGCTGGCGACTTATAGCTGATCGTCGCAAACACCAATGACCGGCCGGCAGCGTGTCTGCCGGAGCGGTTTCATCCCGTGCTTCCTGACGGTGCTTGTCAGGAGCTTTCCTGCAAGGCTCTGGAACCGAAGGCCAGGCTCTGGCACATGGATGCCTAATCGAACATGGGAGCTGTTGTTGGAACCGTTCAAAAACAACATTTCGCCAGAGCTGGTGCGCTGCATCGGCGGGCATATCGTCCGGCATCTTGATGGTTTCAACCGCCGTGCGTTTGAAACGGACATCCTTGCCGAGCTCGAAACGCTAGAGCTGAAGCAACGTGCGGCACTGATCGCGAAGGTCATGGACCAGCATCTGCCGGATGACCTCGGCCAACGCTTCGCCGTCTTGCGAAAAATGCTGCATCCGATGACAGAAGTTGCCTTCGACCGCGGCAGCGACGAACACGGCATCCGCGGCTGGGGCATGATGCCACTCGGCATGGTGGTCTCCGGCTGCGGTCTCAACGATTACGAAGCGTCCTTCGCGCTTCTGAAGGAGATGACCCGGCGTGCGACGGCGGAGTTCGATGTGCGTCCCTTTCTGGACATGGGTCAGGACAAGGCTCTGGCGATCATGGCGCCCTGGGTGACCGACGACAGCGTTCATGTGCGCCGGCTGGTCTCGGAAGGCACGCGTCCGCGCCTGCCCTGGGGCTTGCGCCTGAAAAAGTTGGTGGACGATCCTTCCCCCACCCTGCCTCTTCTGGAAGCGCTGAAGGACGATCCGGAGGACTATGTCCGCCGCTCGGTTGCCAATCACCTGAATGACATTGCAAAGGACCATCCGGACCTGGTGGCGGAGATCGCCGTGCGCTGGCTGAAAGATGCCGACAAAAACCGGGAAAAGCTGGTCCGCCACGCCTGCCGCTCGCTGGTAAAGCAGGGCCATTCTGCGACGCTTGCTGCCTTTGGCCTGAACCCCCCGGAGATTCAAGTCGACGGGCCGCTTATCACGACCGAAAAAGTCGAGTACGGCTCGGCGCTCGGTTTTCGGATCGACTTGACCTCAACCGGCAAGACGCCGCAGGAGCTGGTGCTTGACTATCTGGTGCATTTCAAGAAGGCCAACGGCTCGCTGGCGCCGAAAGTGTTCAAGTGGACCAAGCTGACACTGGCTCCCGGCGAAACGGTTTCCCTGGCCCGCAAACACACCATCAAACCGATCACCACACGGGTCTATTACGGCGGCACGCAGGCCGTGAACTTCAGGATCAACGGCCGGGATTTCGGCTTTTCGGAGTTTGAGCTGGTGATGGCGGACGCGGAGGACTGATATCCGGGAGTGCCGGTCGCGCGCCCTCTGTTCACGGCGCCGTCTGAGCCAGCCGTTTCAATCTCGCCATTCCGATGATGCCGAGCGCGGGACCGATGGCCATGAGCGCGAAGACGCCGGGCCAGCCGATCAGTTCCGCGCCGAGCGGGGTCAGCTGCACGGTGAAGAACGTCAGGGCAAAGCCAAGCGCGGTCTGGAAGGTCATCAGGCTGCCGGCCTGGTCCGGTGGTGCGTAGTCGGCGACAAGCGCGGAGAACTGCGCCGAGTCCGGCAGGATCGCGGCGCCCCAGATGAGAACGCACAGGATCGTCAGCCAGACAGGTCCGCCAAAAGCCAGCGCGGAAGCCAGGGCCGCGGTGCCGCTGACCGCCATGGCGAGAATGGCGATATTGGCCTTGCCGACCCGGTCGGCGACGAGACCGGCGACGATGCAGGCGACCCCTCCGGCGGCAATCGCGAGAAACGCGATCAGGCGTGACAGAACGGTCGCCGCTTCCCCGGGCATATGCGCGGAAAAGGACGCTGCGAGCGCCACGCCGATCCAGGCCCACATGGCGTAGAGCTCCCACATGTGACCGAGATAGCCCGCATAGGCATAGCGGATCCTGGTGTCTGTCCAGGCGGTCAGGATGGCCGTCATCTTCATGCGCGGCGCCCTGGCGTGAAAGGGACCGAGACGGGAGAACAGGCACAGGATGCCTCCTGCCGCCGAGGCGAGCGAGGCAACGCTCAGGCTCCAGCGCCAGTCTGTACCGCCCAGAAGGGCGAGCAGATGCGGCGCCGCGGAACCGAGGGTCAGGGCCCCGACCAGCGTGCCGACAAGAAAGCCGCGGTCCTTCCGGCCCCAGCCCACCGCAATCTTCATGCCGACCGGATAGACCCCTGCCAGAAGGGCGCCGGTGGCGAAGCGGGCGAGGATCGAAACCGTGCCGCCCGGTTCGGCAACGAGCAGACTGGCGTTGAATAGCGCGGCAAGGATGGCGCAGACGGCAAAGAACCGCCGCGGGTCGATCCTGTCGGCAAGGCCCATCAATGCGGAGGCAACGGCACCGAAGACAAATCCGATCTGGACAGCGCTTGAGAGCGCGGCCTGCCGGCCTTCCGAAATCTCGAATTCCCGCGTCAGGTCGGGAAGAATGGCGGCGGACATGAACCACAGGCTCATCGCGGCGATCTCGGCCAGCATCAGCAGGGCAAGCGAGCGCCATTTCCCGGACATGTCAGACGGCAAGGCCGAGATCCTTCCGCTGCTTTTTCGTCAGTTTTCCGGCGATGATCTTGTGGGCGGCGGCGATATAGGCCTTCAGGTCCTCTTCCGGCAGGGCGCCGCTCCTTTCCATCTGTACCCATTTGGCGCGCGCCAGATAGGGGGCCGGAACCAGGCCGTCCTGCTGGGTCAGGAGGGCATAGGACAGATCCGAGCACTTGAAGCTGAACTTGGCGTGTGCCCCTTCTCCCCAGCTGGAACACACGGCGAAGATCTTGCCGCCGACCTTCCAGACGGACGCATTGCCCCATTGAACGACATGGGTTGTCGCCGGCAGGGCGCCGCAAAAGATGTCGAACTCGTCGCGGGTCATGGGAAACTTCATGCTGGCAGGAAAAGACATGGGATCGGCGAGGGTCCGAGACTGGCCTGTCCTGCTCCCGGGCGCAAGCCGGACCGGATCACGGTAACGTCATTCCAGGGCTTGACCTGCTGCGGCCGGGTCGGTGCTGTCCCTGCATGCGGCGGCAGCTGCGGACCCGTGAAATCAGTTGCGCTCCAGCCGTGCCGCGGCGATCCTTGCCCGCCGGGCAAGGCGTCGGAAAGGGCGGACCAACCTGCGCAGCAGGCACTTGCAGTGGAGTTTCCTGATCCTGAGCGCACGGGCCTTGTGCCGTCTTTCAAGCAGCACGTTCTCCGGCAGGTTTTCCGGCCAGAATTCGGCGTGATGGGAATGAAGGGATCTGATCGGATCGTTCCAGGCGGGGGAGACGCCTTTCTGATCGTCACGTCGACAGTTGATGGATGGCAAAACGATCATTGCGTGCACCTTGTCAAATTTGGAGTCAGTTGATCGGTGTTTGCAAAGCATTCCACAAAGTTGCATTATCTAATTGTTTTTAAGTTGAAATCGAGATTTCAAAAATGAAACGAAATATCGATTGGCAGGATTTGAGGCTGTTTCTGGCGGTGGCGAGGGCAAGTGGGCTGGCCGGCGCGTCGGAAGCGACGGGCGTCAGTGCCGCAACCCTCGGACGGCGAGTCGCCGCACTGGAAGCGGATCTCGAGGTACGGCTGGTCGAGCGTGAGGCGCGCGGATATCAGCTCACGACCGCGGGCCGGGAGCTGATGTTTCAGCTGGAAGACATGGACCAGACCGCCCGGGCCATCGACCTCTGGCGGCAAAGCGGCCGCACACGCCGCAGGATCCGGATCTCGGCCGGTGGCTGGACCATGCACCTTCTGCTCGATCATCTGGACGCGTTCTGGTCACCGGATCTCGGCTGGATGCCGGAGTTCCTGGCCGATCCGCGCGACCGGGATGTCGCCAGACGCCAGATCGACATCGGCATCCGCAATCGCCGCCCCCAGCAGGAATGGCTTGCGGGCAGGAAGGTCGGCACGGTCCGCTTCGCGGCCTATCAGGCCGCGAGCGTTCCGGCGGGCCGCGACATCGGCTGGGTGGGACTTGTCGAGGACGAAGCCAATTTTCCGGCGGCGACGTGGATCAGGGAGAACCACAACGAGGACGTGACCGTCACCCTGAACAAGGCGACCTACGCGCTGACGCTCGTGCGCAAGGGCCTTGTGCGCATGGTGCTGCCCTGTTTCGTCGGTGATGCCTTTGACGACCTGGTGCGCCTGTCGGACCCGATCGAAAGCCTGACGACCGAGCGCTGGCTGGTCATGCATCAGGACGAGCGTCATCAGCCGGATCTGCGGCAGGCCATATCGTCTCTCGCCAACCTGTTGAAAAAAAGCCCTGTTCTGACTTCGGGCTCCTGAATCACGCGCACCCGGGAGCCGCATGAATCCCGTCAGATCCGTGCTCCTTGAATCAATTTTAACGAAGCTCCATATTTAATGACGAATGGAACCGTTGGTTCCGACCCGGATGCCTATTGGAGGGTCCGGGCGCAAGGTCGCTTCCACAAGGACTTTGAGGATGTCACGCATGTCAGCGTTTTCCAGCCCGTTCATGCTCGGGTTCGACGATATCGAGCGCGTGCTCGATCGCGTCTCCAAGGCCGCCAATGACGGTTATCCGCCCTATAATATCGAAAGACTTCCGAAAACCGAAGGCCAGGGCGATATCATCCGGATCACCCTGGCGGTGGCCGGGTTTACCAGAGACCAGCTTGATGTCTCCGTGGAGGAGAGCCAGCTGGTCATCCGCGGACGGCAGGTCGACGACAAGACCCGTCAGTACCTGCATCGCGGCATCGCGGCCCGCCAGTTCCAGCGGGCGTTTGTCCTGGCCGAGGGGATCGAGATCCTCGGAGCCGACCTGAAGGATGGACTCTTGTCCATTGATCTGGCACGACCGGAACCGGAACGTGTCATAAGAAAAATAGAAATCTCCAGCGGCGAATAGACCCTCGTCGGCTAACAGATGGAGAATGACTGATGCACGATAAGATCATGGCCTGGACAGACCGAACCCTTCTGTCCGAATTCATGTCCGTTGACGAGCTGACCGAGCTCGGGACCGGCGATATCGCCTATATCAAACCGATCAAGGCGCGCGAACTGAAGGAAATGTTCCCGGATGTTCCCCCGCTGCACGACAACATGACGCTCTACGCGCTGCTGAATGCGGACGGAACGCCGATCCTGCTGGCGGACAGCCGCGAGGCCGCCGTCGCCAACGCCTTTGAAGCCGATCTGGAAATGGCTTCTCTGCACTGAGTGGACACACGGGGACCCGGCGCGTGTCGCCGGGCCCCGTTTCCTTTTCGCAAGGGTCTGTCTCGGCTTACCTGCTGCCGATGAACTTCACGCGTCCTGCTGAGGGACCTCCGGTCTCAACTCAGCTCGCGTTGCCTTGATCTGTTCCCGTCTGTGTCGACCCGGCCCTCTGGATCCGGACCGGCGGGCGCAGCCTCCGCAGCCTCCGCGACCGCCCTGGGCGGTTTACGCCAGGGCTGGCTCTTGTACCAGCCGGCCACATAGGCAACGGCGATCAGGGCAGCAAACCCGAGAAGGTTCGACAGGATCTGCGGGATCCAGTCACCCCGGCCCCAGACCATGTCGCGCAGCAGGCCGGCGGCCTGGGCGATCACAAGGCTGGCCATGAAGACGGGCAGCGATTGCTGGCCCACCTTCTGCACGATCCCCAGGAACCATCCCCACACCGCGCCATGTCCGAGCAGGCGCCGGCCGTGCTCGCCGGCCGCCACCCAGGCCAGATAGGCCAATGCCAGAAAATGCAGGTAGCGGAACAGTCCGAATTCCGTCTTGATCCAGAGCGGCCGGATCGCCTCGCGGATCTCCCGCGCCCAGACCAGGTCCAGATAATGTTCGCTGTGAATGCGGAAATAGGCGAACGGAACAGTGACAACCAGAACCACGGCGCACAGGACGACAAGCCTTCTGTCGACCGGCGGCGCCGGTATCCAGCCGCGCATGAAGGCAAAGCCGGTGAAGAACAGCATCTGCCAGGCGAACGGATTGAAGAACCACTCCCGGTGGAGCCCGTTCGACATGGTCCAGGGTTCCGCCGGCAGGTTCAAAAGATCGAACTGGGAGGCGAGCCAGAGCCCGATGGACAGCGCGAACGCGGCTGTGACCGAATATCTTGCCGCCAGCATGATCACCGGGATCAGCGCCAGGATCACGATATACATGGGCAATATGTCGAAATAGTTCGGCACCCAGGTCAGGGTCATCAGGCCGGGCAGGGCGATTTCGGTCTTGTTGAAGAGATGCCACAGGTTCAGGGATGCCACGTAATCCTGGGTGAGATCGCAGCAGGTGGTCAGGTAATTGCTTTCATGCAGCATCACCAGCCCGACGGCGATCACCAGGATCTGGCCGATATGGGCCCAGTAGACCTGCCACATGCGGTGGACAATGCGCGCCGCGCCCATGCCCCAGCCATGAAGATCGAAAATCTTGCCGAAAGCGAGGGCCGACGCCATGCCGGAACAGAAAACGAAGATTTCCGTGGCATCGGAAAAACCGAAACGGGCCGGGATCCAGAGTGTCCACCAGTTGCCGGGCAGATGGGCGATGTAGATGATGAACATTCCGATCCCGCGGAAAAAATCGAGCCGCGGGTCGCGGATGCGTTTCGTTTGCGTGTGTGCGTTCACTTTGTATCCAGAAAAATCATGTGCCGGGCCGGGCGGGGTCAGACCGAACCGGTGGCCCTGAGCTTCTTGTCTTCCATCACCTGCTGCGCGCGATGCATCTTCTCGCAGGTTTCAAGGCGCTGTTCGGCGAATCGGTCGAGAGCGCCGCGCTTGCGGGTGCGGCTCTTGATAAGCCGATCCGCGTCGACCGGCAATCCGGCCCGCAGGGCGGCGTCGATGGTGATCCGTTCGAAGACATCCCGCTGGGCATGGGAGCCGCCGACCAGATGGAGATTGTCCCGGGCCGACGCCAGCAGGGTGAAGGCGGAGGCGTAATTGCCTTTCCGGTACTGCTCCAGGCCGAGGCCCGCGGGCAGGCCGGCTTCCGCCGTGACGTGACCGATGTCCGTCTCGCTCCTGGCGCGCTGCCGCAACCCCGCCAGAAGCCGTTCGGCTCCCATGCGGCGGCCGCCGTTCAAAAGGGCCAGAAGGTAATGCAGGTCGGCGAAGACATTGCAGCCGTCTTCGGCGCGCTTGTCGGACAGAAGCGCCAGCTCGTCCCATCTGGAACCGACATTGGCCCCTTCCAGTTCGAGCCGCACCAGCAGCGAGGCCGCATTGGAAATGTCCCGGTAGTCGTCGGTCTTGTCCTTGCGGATGTCGGAATCATAGAGCGCCAGCGCCTTGTCCGCGTTTCCCTGATCCAGATACATCAGCGCCAGGTGCCACCACACATGGTAGCCGAAATTGTTGCAGTGGGACCAGCCGTCCGGATGGTTCTCCAGCCAGCCGGCGCCTTCTTCGGACCGTCCGGTCATATCGTGGACGTGGGCGACCGCATGCAGTCCCCAGGCGTCGTCCCGGGCAAATTCCAGCCCTCTGCGTCCCGAAGTTTCGGCGAGTCGGTAATCGCCCGTCTCCTCGAAGCAGAAAGCCCGGCAGCCCAGAAGGTAGCCGTAGGCCGGATGGCTCTCGTGATAGGCGGAATAGACGCGGTCGAGCGACTGGCGCATGCCGGTGGCATCGCCCAGCACGAAACGGATGGCATGGACCAGCTTCATGACAAGCGCGTCTTCGGGCACCTTCACCAGAGCGGCGTCCAGGATATCGGCCGAACGGGTGGGAAATCCCTGCAGCCAGGCATTGAGCGCGTCGAGCACGGCCGTTTCGCGGTCCGTCAGCGGGGTATGCAGGGCGGAGGCGCGGGCGACCTTCAGGCATTCGCTTGCCGTGTCCAGGAACTCCCGGCGCCCGAGCAGCAGGCAGAACAGGCCGCGTGTCGCATGGCCGAGCGCGAAGTGGGGCGCAAGGCTCAGGCAGGTTTCAAGATGCTGCGGCGTCGTCTTGCCGTGGGCAAGAAACGCTCTCACGGTGTCGTTCCAGGCCGCGAGGGCGCCCTTGTCCGACAGTGTGAGATCATACCCGAATTGATCACTGAGACGCATAACAGGCCTTTTTTGTTTCCGGTCCGGACAGGTGTCGCGTCTGTGGTTTCGCCAGGATCCGCGAGTGTCCGGCCGATGAATCCCCGACGCTCAAAATCCGCAGGCTTCACTTGAACTGCAAAACACAAAAAGGTGTTGGCAATGTGTAGGCCCTGGAAGGATCCACAAGCTCGATCCGGCGCCGTGCGCAGCTGCCGTTTGCGCGCCCCTGCCGAACAGGCCCGATTTGATGCTAAAGGCCCGATTTGCCGCGCCACACCGCATTGTGAGATGTCCGTGACCTGAAGTCGTGTCCTCATGTGCAAACGGGATCGCAAGATCCCGATTGCTCAAATGCGGGAGACAATACAATGCGCATGCTGATGTATTTCATGGTGATGATGCTTGCTGCGGGCATTGCCCGGGCAGACGGCATCGCTGCCCGGGAGGGCTGGCAGGTGCTGCCGACGTCTCTCGGATACGACGAACTGGTGGAGAACCTCCAGACCGCCGTCAAGGCGGAAGGCATGTTTCTGGTGACGCAGGCCAGCGCCTCGTCCGGTGCCAAGGGCCGGGGGCTGACCATTGCGGGCAACCGGATCATCGGGGTCTACCGCAACGATTACGCGGTGCGCATGCTCGAAGCCTCCGTGGCCGCGGGCATCGAGGCGCCGATTCGCTTCTACGTCACGGAGACCGGCGACGGCACGGCGACCCTGTCCTGGAAAACGCCGAGTTTCGTGTTCGCGCCCTATATGGACGAGGGCGGCGAACCGCTGGCGGAACTCGCCGCCGAGCTCGACGCCGTCTTTCAGACGATCGCCGGGCGGGCTGTGGCATCCAGGTAACAAAGGCGCGACGTGCGCAAGTGTTGGGCAGGCAGGTCCTGTTTTTAGGCTTGTGAAATCGGCCCGGCGACCCCACACTCTGTGTGTCGTTAACAACTGAAAGGAGGTGTGCCCATGTCTAATGAGTATCTGAACGTGGCCCGTGTGTCTGGGTGGAATGGTTCGGTTCTGGAGCAGCCTCCGGTCTTGAACGGTTTCGCCGGGATCTGATCCGGACCTCGTGTCACGTTGATCTCATGGGAGGGCCGCATCGCGGCCCTCTTTTGATTCCGGACCCCTTCGCCCGCTGTCCCGACGTTGACCGACCCAAAGGTGATCCGGCAGCTTGCCTGCCTTCAACCGAACGCGGGAGATCCCGCATCCGGGGACGCGGGCCTTGCCTGCTTCACACCAGTCCGACCGACTTGCGCACATCCTCGTCGCGCAGCGAGCAGTCCGTGCCGCGATAGGCATCGCCCGCATCCGTGCACAGCCACGCGATCGCCTCGCCGACCCATTCTGCGGGAATATGGACGGACGGATCCAGCTGGCTGACCGGGTTGATGCCCGAGGCCTTGATATCGACCTGCATCCGGGTCGCGACCGTGCCCGGGCTGAGGCCGACCACGCGCAGGCCGTGATCGCCGAATTCCTTGTCGGCGCAGCGCGTCAGTGCCAGGGCCGCGGCCTTGGAGGCGCAATAGTGGCTCCACCCTTCAAGCGCACCGGACGCGGCGCCCGAACTGATATTGACGATGGTGCCGGTGCCCTTGCCCAGCATGTGGGGCGCGGCGGCGCGAATGCCGTGATAGACACCCTTGACGTTGATGTCGATGGCCTGGCCCCAGGTGACCGGATCGCTGTCCTCGATGCGCGCGATCGGCTCGATCACGCCGGCATTGTTGACCAGGATATCCATGCCGCCGAACAGATCCACGCAGGAGCGGACCGCCGCGTCCACGTCCGTGAAACTGGCCACGTCGCAGGTCACCGCGGCCGCCTTGCCGCCACCGTCCCTGATCTCTGCGGCAGTCCGCTCGATGTCGCCGCCGGAGCGGGCGGCCAGAACAACGCTGGCGCCGTATTTCGCAAGGCTGCGTGCGGCGGCCTCGCCGATGCCGCGACTGGCACCGGTGACCAGGGCGACTTGTCCCGACAGATCAAACATGGAACGTCCTCTTCTTCTGTGCGTTTGCGACAAACGGATGATATGTCCTGAAAGTGCTTTAATGCGACTGCGCCAGGGAATAAACCGCCTTCTTCGCCGGAGTGTGCTGCGCGATCCCCATGAATGGGGCTATTGTCTGCAAAATGCCGCAGCCGATTGACTTCCGCAGCCGCCTCGCGTGCTCTGGGCGCAGATACATTGAACGCGAACAAGGGGGCGGACCTGATGGCCGCGGAAAAGCCGGCGCTTCAGATCATGTTGCGCCAGATATATTTCGGTCACGGCACCAGGGCCCGGATCTTCCGCTATGCCCTGCTGGCGTTCGATCTGATCACCATCGCCTATTTCATCATTTCCTCGATTCTCGACCCGGCGCGCCATCACCACGTGCTGGACTACGCCATCGCCGGGGTGCTGGTCCTGGACTATTTCGCCCGGCTGATCGCCTCGGTGCGGCCGGTCCGCTATGTGTTCAGCTTCACCTCGGTGGCCGACATCGTGGTCATCGCCTCGCTGATCGCGCCGGCCTTCCTGGAGAACTTCGCTTTCCTGCGCGTCGTGCGCATGCTGCGGCTGATGCGCTCCTACCACCTGCTGAAGGAACTGAGGGACGCGTCCAGATGGTTTCGGGCCAACGAGGAGATCCTGCAGTCCACGGTCAATCTCGCCGTGTTCATCTTCGTGGTCACGGCCATCGTGTTCGTGGTTGAGGACGACCGCAACCCGAACATCAACACCTATCTCGACGCGCTTTATTTCACGGTGACGACCCTGACCACGACCGGGTTCGGCGACATCACCATGACCGACAGCATCGGCCGGCTGATGACCGTGCTCATCATGATTTTCGGCGTCGCCCTGTTCCTGAGGCTGGTGCAGACCATCTTCCGGCCGACCAAGGTGAGTTATCCCTGCCCCGATTGCGGTCTGAACCGGCACGACCCGGACGCGGTCCATTGCAAACATTGCGGCCGCACGCTGAACATCTCCACCGAGGGTGTCTGGGACTGACGCTGCGGAGCGCCCTGTGAGGACACTGTCTCGCCGAAAAGTGAAGGCATCACGCTGGACAATGGTCCGCCATGACCCATTCTTGGCGTCAGACACCGTGCCATTCTCCCGCGACCGATGGAGCCTTCATGTCTCGACCGACCAGGCGTTTTCCTCTGCCCGGCTTTTGCCTGCTTGCCTGCGCCGCGATGCTGGCTGCGCCGGCCATCGCCGAATCCGATCCCGGCTGCGGCGGCGAGACGGCCTGCAGCCTGAAGACCGGTGACTATTACATTCACCTGCCGCAAGCCGCGAAGGCGGACGACGCCCCGCTCGGCGCCATCCTTTATCTTCACGGTCATCGCGGCAAGGCGGTCAACGCGATCCGCAACAAGAGCTTCCAGCAGATGGCCGACGACCTCGGCGTGGCCTTCGTGGCCGTGCAGGGCGTCAACGGCACCTGGTCCTTTCCGACCGCGCCGCGCAACCTGCGCGACGAGGCGGCGTTTTTCGACGACGTGCTTAAGGACCTGTCCGCCCGCTTCGGCGTCGACCGCGACCGCACCCTGCTGTCGGGCTTTTCCTCCGGCGGTTTCATGACCTGGTATCTGGCCTGCGCGGATTCCGGCCGTTTCGGCGGATATGCCCCGATTGCCGGCGCGTTCTGGGAGCCGCTGCCGCGCGATTGTCCGACAGAGCCGCCCTATCTGTTTCACGTCCACGGCACGTCCGACACGGTGGTGCCGCTGGAAGGCCGCTGGCTGGGCGGCGGCAAGTGGAAACAGGGCGACGTCTTTCAGAGCTTCGATGTCTGGCGCCGCCAGAGCGGCCTCGCCGCCACGGCGCCGAAGACCGAGGCCGACGGCAAGCTGTCATGCGAACGCTGGCAGCCCGTCACCGGCGTCCTGGAACTCTGCCTGCACGACGGCGGCCACAGCATTCAGGCAAGCTGGATCCGGCGCGCCTGGACCAAACTTTCCGAAATGAAGGGCTGGTCGAGCAAAAGCTGAGATCGCTCTGCATCCGCCGGTACCGGGCCAGGGCCAACTGTCCGTCCGGATCGGGACACCTGCTAGCCCGGGCATCTCTCATTGCGCCCTTCTCCCCCGCAAGGGGGGAGAGGGGAGCAAGGAGAGAGCCGATCCACCTTTCCAGAGACGACCGCCGTGGGGAGGGCGGTATGCGGGAGACAGGCCCAAACGCAACAACGTCGACTGCGCAACCGTACCCGCTGCCCAATCACGCCCGCTGCGCCGCCCCTGCGGAGGCAGGGGCCCAGCAATCCATGACGCCCACGACACAGAGACGTCCATGACGCAAATCGGCGCCGGGGGTTACTGGATCCCGGATCTTCGCTGCGCTGCGTCCGGGACGGCCGATAGCAAGGGCTTCGATCATGTGCAAAGCCCCCTGGACACGCAGCCATCGCCTGCGCCACTTCCCGGAATCGTCCCCGGGTGGTTCTGAGACGCCAGCCCGCTGCGCCGCCGCGGCCTTGAGCCGGGGCCCTCTTCGGACGAGACGCGCGAAGGTTTCGGCTCGGGACAGGAACGGCGCGGGTGCTGTGTGGGAGTTCGCGTCTTTGCTGACACGAATGTGAGCCGGTGTGTTCGGGGCCGCCACCCCGCGCAGTTGACGCCGGATGCGCCTTGTGGCCAGTTCCCGGAAACATCGCTTTCACGACCCCCAGGGTGACCCTTGTCCCAGTCTTCCCCCACCTCACAGTCTTCTCCCGCGCCCGGCGCGCTTTCCGGCCTTGTTGTCCTGGACCTGTCGCGCATTCTCGCCGGTCCGACCTGCACCCAGATCCTCGGCGATCTCGGCGCCGAGGTGATCAAGATCGAACGGCCCGGCAAGGGCGACGACACCCGCGGCTGGGGACCACCCTTCCTGAAGGACCGTGACGGCAGGGAGACCTCCGAAAGCGCCTATTACCTGTCCTCGAACCGCAACAAGGCTTCTGTTGCCATCGATCTCGCCAGCGCCGACGGACAGAAGCTGATCGCCGATCTCGCCGAAAAGGCAGATATCCTAGTCGAGAACTTCAAGGTCGGTGACCTGAAGCGCCGCGGGCTCGACCACGACACGCTTAAAAGCCGCAATCCGAGCCTGATCTACTGCTCGATTTCGGGCTTCGGCCAGACCGGGCCTTATGCGCAACGGGCCGGCTATGATTTCCTGATCCAGGGCATGGGCGGCATCATGTCCCTGACCGGTTTTGCCGACGAGGACGGCGGCACGGAAACCAAATGCGGCACTGGCATCGCCGATGTCATGTGCGGCATGTATGCGGCGGTCTCGATCCTGGCGGCGCTCAATCACCGCAATGCCACCGGCGAGGGCCAGCACATCGACATCTCCCTGCTGGACGCCCAGGTCTCCTGGCTGATCAACCAGGGTGTCGGCTATCTGGTCTCCGGCGAGGTGCCGGGCCGGCGCGGCAACGCGCATCCGACCATCGTGCCTTACGAGACCTTTCCCGGATCGGACACGTCGTTCATCCTGGCCGTCGGCAACGATACCCAGTTCGAGAAGTTCTGCGCGGTGGCCGAGGCGCCGGAGCTGGCCGCCGATCCGCTTTATGCGAAAAACGCCGACCGGGTGCGCAACCGCGCCCAGCTGATCCCGATCCTGCGCCGCCTCACCATCGAGAAGACGGCCGCCGAATGGATCGCCGCACTGGAGGCCGCCGGCGTGCCCTGCGGCCCGGTCAACGATCTGGCGCAGGTCTTCGCCAACCCGCAGGTGCAGGCCAGGCAGATGCGGATCACGCTGCCCCATCCCTCGAGCGGCGCGGTCGATCTCATCGGCTCGCCGATCAACCTGGAAAAGACCCCGGTTGCCTATCGCAGCGCGCCGCCGCTCCTGGGCGCGGACACGGCCGGCGTGCTGACCCGGCACCTGGGTCTTTCCCCCGAAACACTTGCCGAGCTCGCGGCAAACGGCATTCTGGGCCTCGGCCCTCAGGAACAGGAAAACTCATGACCACCGGCGCGGATATCATTGCAGGCAAGTTGCACGCGGCAGGCTGCCGCCATGCCTTCGGCATTCCCGGTGGCGAGGTGCTGGCACTGATGCAGTCCCTCGACCAGGCCGGCCTCAAATTCGTGCTTGTGAAACACGAGAACGCCGGCGGCTTCATGGCCGAGGGCGGCTGGCACGCGGACGGCGCGCCGGGCGTGCTCTTGGCAACCCTCGGACCGGGGGCCGCCAACGCGGTCAACGTGGTCGCCAATGCCTGGCAGGACCGGGTGCCGCTGATTTTCCTGACCGGCTGCGTCGACCAGGGCGAGGCGGAAAGCTACACCCACCAGGTCTTCGACCACCAGCAACTGTTGCGCCCCATCGTCAAGGCCAGCTTTTCCGCTCGCCTGGACGCGCTCGACGTGATGATGGAAAAGGCGCTGGCCATTGCCCTCGACGGCCAGCCGGGCCCGGTCCATATCGACGTGCCCATCAAGGTCGCCGAAAGCGAAACGGCGGAAGCCTGGAGCGATGCTTTCCGGTGCGCACCGGTCACCACGGCGCCGGCCGCAGGCGCCGATCTGGACATGGCCCTGAAGCTGTTTGCAAGGGCCGAACGGCCCATCGCGCTGGCCGGTGTCGATGCCGTCAACGAGGGGGCTTCCGCCGCGATCACGGAATTCTGCCGGAAATTCAACGTGCCGCTGGTGACCAGCTACAAGGGCAAGGGCCTGCTGGACGAGAACCTGCCCCTGGCGCTCGGCGGCGCCGGCCTGTCGCCGAAAGCCGACAACCACCTGCTGCCACTGATCAACAGGAGCGACTGCATCCTGCTGCTCGGTTACGATCCGATCGAGATGCGCATCAACTGGCGGGGTCCCTGGGGTCAGGATGCGCCCGTGATCGACGTGACCCCGGTGCTCAGGACCCACGGCATGCACGCCGTGAGCGCGACCCTGAGGAGCGCCGTCAAACCGGTGCTGGAACGGCTGGGCGAGGTGCGCGACCCGGCAATGCCGTCCTGGGCCTCGGGCGAGCCCGGCAGCACCCGCGCCGATCTCGACGCCGCCTTCGCGCCCGAACTTTCCGGTTGGGGTCCGGGCACCGTCTTCCACACCCTGCGCGCCATCCTGCCCGCCGACACGGTCGCCACCGCCGACAGCGGCGCCCACCGCATCCTCGTCAGCCAGATCTGGCGCTGCCCGATGCCCCGCCGGATGCTGCAATCCTCGGCGCTGTGCACCATGGGCTGCGCCGTGCCGCTGGCCATGGGCCACCGGCTGGTGGATCACCAGTCCCCGGTCATCGCCTTCGTCGGCGACGCGGGCCTGGAAATGTGTCTCGGCGAACTCTCCACCCTGCGCGATCTGAACATCCCGGTGATCATCTGCGTCCTCGTCGACACCAGCCTGTCGCTGATCGAACTCAAACAGCGTTCCAGCCAGCGCCCCAACGTCGGCGTCGACTTCGGCGAAACGGACTTCCCGGCGGTGGCCCAGGCCTATGGCGGGCATGGCGTGTGGGTCGAGGATGCGGAAACGCTCAGCTCGCAGGCCGAGGCGGCGCTGGGCCGCGACGGCTTCACCCTGCTGGCCTGCCGGATCGAGCGGCGCGCGTATGATGGAGCGTTTTGAGGGACGTAATTGAAGCGGACCATCACCGAAGATGGCTCAGACTGCTGACAAACTCTCAGTTCGTCATCCCGGACGGTCTGCAGCGAAGCTGCATGGCCAGATCCGGGACCCAGCGTGTCAGCGCGAGCGACAGCGAGCACCTAAGTAATTTAAGTATTTGAAATCATGAATAAAGGCGCGCCTGCGGCGCAAAGTAAGCGCTGGCTTCCGGCTCTTGCCATGCAGCGTCGCTGCACTTGCCTGGAATGACCGCCGATGGGATCGTCAAAAAACCGGGGCGGGCCGAAGGGGACGATCCCCGTCTGCAAGTGCTTGCAAATCACGCCTCGGGCGAGCGATTCGGCGAAAACCCGACGCGTCCGACCATCGGAAGCTTCAGTGAAAAATCATTCAGGTCGATGCCGTAAGTAAGGCCCAGGAGGTTGACCTCAAGTCCCTCTTCCCAGGCGACCAGGATGCCCAGGAGGCCTCGAACAGAGAGTTGGTATCCGGTGCCGCTCGGAGCCTTTGCCCAGAGCCCCGTCTGAAGAAAATCCTTGCCCACAGCGGTCGGGGGCAGGTCCAGCCTGAGTTCGGGCGCGACCCGGCCGAGATGGGCGATGAACGTGTTCGAGTTGGGCCCCGGCCAGACGGTATATTCGTCGTCGTGGTGGTACTGGTTGATGGCGTCAAGCAGTCTCGGTATAGCGGCAGCGGCCTCCCGGCCTCGAAACTCGGCAATCAGTCGCGGCTCCGCACCGAACCAGCGGCTGTCCGGAGCGCGGCGGGAGGCGGAGACGGCTCTTCCGCCCCGGCGCACCCGCCACCCCGTGACCTCATACGTGGTGAAGTGCTCTGCCTCCGGCGGCTTGATCGATATCCAGCTGTGCACCCCGAAATACCCCCGCCAGCTGAAGGCCCGGGCGGCATAGACCTGGATGATGGCCTGCCGTTCGGTGCGCGGATCGGGTGCGATCCCGAGCGGCGCCCTGCTGGCAGTGCTCCAATGCGCGGCTGTCGACTGCACCCCCGAGAAATACGCGGCGAGGCCGAGACCAAGATTGAGAAGCACGAATCCCGTAACCCAGATCAAGATCCGACGCATTGAGTGTCCCGTGTTCCGTTTCCTGGTGTTGCGGCCCTGAGCCCGTTTCAACACCTCGCTGGCGGCGTCATCTTTCCAACCGGAGGTTTCCAAAGCCAATCACATTCCTGCGACAGGGATTGGCCGGTGGGGTGGTCGGCAACAGTGTGTCACAGATCGAACTGATACAGCGCTCCAGCCAGTGGCCCAAAACCGGCGCCGATTCCGGCGGAGGCAAGGGCTCACCGGTCTGCAGCGTAGGCTGCAGGACCAGAGCCGGAAGCCAGCGGCGCCGTGGGTTGGATCCCCGCGCGGAGGCGGGGAAGGCTGCCTTGGTCGTGGCGAGGCTGTCGCTGGACTACCGAGTTGATGGTGGGTTGCGGGTTGTTCAGCGGTCGGGATCTCTTTCCGTGGGAGAGAGACTTCTGAGATCGCGGCCAGTGATTTCGGCCGGACGCGATCATCCCGCCTATCCAAGCTCACGGCAGAGCCCCCTAGACCTGCCCCGTCCCCCCCATTATGTTGCACCTGCGAAAAGAACGGCCGGTCGGGAAACCGGCCGCGGGAGGAAAAAATGAAAATCTGCCGCACAAAGGCGGAGATGCGCGATACCGTGCGCGGCTGGAAGCGTGAGGGCGCGGCCGTCGCTCTGGTGCCGACCATGGGCTATCTGCACGAGGGACATCTGGCGCTGGTGCGGATGGCCCGTGACAAGGCGGACCGGGTGGTTGTCTCCATCTTCGTCAATCCGACCCAGTTCGGACCGAACGAGGACCTGGGCAGCTATCCCCGCGATCAGGTGCGCGATCTGGCGCTTCTGGACGGCGAGGGCGTCGATGCGGTCTTCATTCCCGATGTGGAGGAAATGTACGGCAGCGGCGGCGACACTCATGTCGAGGTGCCGGGCCTGTCCGCGATCCTGCAGGGCGCGCTGCGGCCGGGACATTTTCGCGGTGTTGCCACCGTGGTCACCAAGCTGTTCAACATCGTCACGCCGGATTTTGCCGTCTTCGGCGAAAAGGACTACCAGCAGCTCACCCTGATCCGGCAGATGGTCCGCGACCTCGACATGCCGCTGGACATTCTCGGCCATCCGACCGTGCGCGAAGCCGACGGGCTGGCGATGTCGTCCCGCAATGTCCGTCTGAGCAGCTATCACCGCGGCCAGGCCGCCATCCTGGGCAAGGCGCTGGCGGCGGCGGAGGAGCTGGCGGGGGCCGGACCGGATATCGCCGACCTGGACCGGGCCGTGCGCGCCACGCTTGCCACCGCGCCGGCGGCCGATGTGCAAAGCGTCGACATCCGCGATGCGGACACGCTGGCGGAGGTCTGCGGCCCGCTGGACCGTCCGGCGGTCGTGCTGCTGGCCGTTCGCTTCGGCACCGTCCTGCTGATCGATCAGCGTGTCGTCGCCCCGGCGCCCTGACCTCTCATTTTCTGTTTTTTCGAAAGGATGCCCCATGAGCACCCAAAAACCCGTCCGCCGCATCACGGCGCCCCAGATCACCCGGAAAAAGGGCGGGGAGCCGATCGTGTCGCTGACCTCCTATCACGCCCATACGGCGGCCATCGTCGACAGATACGCCGATTTCATTCTGGTCGGTGACAGTCTGGGCATGGTCATGCACGGCATGGAATCGACCGTCGGCGTCTCGCTGGACCTGATGATCATGCACGGCACGGCGGTGGTGCGCGGCACGCAGCGAGCGCTGGTGGTCGTCGACATGCCCTTCGGAACTTACGAGGAAAGCCCCTCCGAGGCTTTCAGGAACGCGGCCAGGGTGATGAAGGAAACCCAGTGCGGCGCGGTCAAGCTGGAAGGCGGCACGCGCATGGCCGAGACCATCCGCTTTTTGACAGAACGCGGCATTCCGGTGATGGCCCATATCGGCCTGACCCCGCAGTCGGTCAACGTCATGGGCGGCTTCCGGACCCAAGGCCGCGACGAGGACACCTGGGCGCAACATGAAGAAGACGCCCGTGCCGTGACTGAAGCGGGCGCCTTCGCGCTGGTGCTGGAAGGCATGGTTGAACCGCTGGCCGCCAGGATCACGAAACAGATCGCCATCCCCACCATCGGCATCGGCGCCTCGGCCGAATGCGACGGCCAGATCCTGGTGCTCGAAGACATGCTCGGCCTTAATTCTGCACCGCCGAAATTCGTCAAGGTCTACGGCGATCTCGGCGGCCGGATCGAGGCGGCGGTCAAGGCCTATGCGGAGGAAGTGAAGGACCGGAGCTTTCCGGGTGAGGATCAGGTGTACCGGTGACAAGGATGCCGCTGGGTCCCGTCTGCCCCTAGCGGAGAGATGTTTCCGTCAGGAGACAGAGGAGGGATCGGTCTCCCGGATCATCGCAGCATGTCAGCATGTGCCGCACCGTTTTAACCCCCTCTGTCCGTTGCACGGACATCTCCCCCGCAAGGGGGGAGAGGGGAGCAAGGGGAGACCCTTCCCCAAGGTCGGCCGGCAGGACGTCGTCGAGGGCAATGCCGGGGGAGGGGGCGACACCGGGAGAGGGGCCGATTCACGGTGTTGCGGCGCGGGAGCGCAGCCCGGCCACGTCCAAGGCAGCCTTTCCCCTTTGAGCGGCGGACACCCCACATTGCCACCCCCAAGGCGGCCTTCCCCGCCTTGAGCGGGGATCCACCCCGGCCGCCACGCGGCGTCAGGCTTGATTAGATCCACATGCCGGCATCCCAATTGCGCATTCCAGCCGCTCTGCAAACGATTGGCCCCAGGCCACGCTCCGCTTGCCGGGGGAGGCTCAGGGGAAGGACGGTGGTCCGTGCGACAAGTGAAATAAACGCCCGATTTCCGGCTGCATCTTCTGTCCGGTCGGACTAGTCTCCGGCCATGCTGATGATCCGACCTTCCTTCGACACGCTTTACGAGGCGCTGCTGGCGCGCGATGCGTCTTATGACGGGCGCATGTTCGTCTGCGTTTCCTCCACCGGCATCTTCTGCCGGCTGACCTGTCCGGCGCGCAAGCCGAAGCCGGAAAACTGCGCGTTTCACGAAACGGTCGCCGAATGCATCGACGGCGGCTTCCGCCCCTGCAAGCGCTGCCGACCGACAACCCCGGAGGCCAGTGCCGATCCGGTCGTGAAGCCCCTGATCGAAGCGCTGGAAAAGCGTCCCGGCTATCGCTGGGGCGAGCCGGATCTCAAACGCATGGGGCTGGATCCGTCCACCGTGCGCCGGGCGTTCAAGCGCCATTTCGGCATGACCTTCCTGGAAATGGCCCGCCAGCGCCGCCTGCAGGAAGGCTTCTCGACGCTCGCCGGCGGCGGCAAGGTCATCGAGGCGCAGATCACGGCGGGGTTTTCCTCGCCAAGCGCCTTCCGCGAGGCCTTCGCCGGATTGCTGGGGCAGGCGCCGGGAACGTTCTCCAGGGAACCGCTGCTGCATGCCGACTGGGTGGCCTCGCCGCTCGGTCCGCTGGTCGCCGTCACCGACAGCAGTCAGCTGCATCTTCTGGAATTTCTCGACCGCAAGGCGCTGCCGGCCGAATTCAGAAAGCTGCAGGCCCATGCCGGCGGGCGGGTCGGCATGGGCCGCACCGAAGTTACCGACCAGATCCAGGAGGAGCTGGACCGGTTCTTCGCCGGAAACAGCGGCACTTTCGAAACCAGGCTGGCGCTCCACGGCAGCGCCTTCACCCGCGATGTCTGGCGCGAACTCCTGAAAATTCCCGCGGGCGAGACCCGCAGCTATTCGGAACTGGCCGGGACCCTCGGCCGCCCGGAAGCGGTGCGCGCCGTCGCCCGCGCCAACGGCGCCAATCAGCTCGCCGTGGTCGTGCCCTGCCACCGGGTGGTCGGCGCCGACGGTTCGCTCACCGGCTACGGCGGCGGCCTGTGGCGCAAGCAGCGCCTGATCGAGCTGGAACAGGGCTACCGCGCCAGGGCCACCGGGTGAGGCCGTGCTCAGGCGCCGGTTTCCCGCAGGTGCCCGAGATGGATGTCCCAGCCCTTGTCGAGCGCGCTGATCAGGTGCATTGCGTGTTCGCCGGCGGCTTCCGGAATGCCTTCATGGGTCAGGTAGATCATCGTCCCTCCGGCCACCTCCTCCAGGACCCATGTGACAACGGTTGACCGGTCACCGAACGGGCCGATGCAGAACGTCGTCTTCAGTTTTTGTCCGGCCACGAGTTCGAGAACGTCGCCCCAGACCTGTTTCTCGGGTTGCCCGTTGCCGTCCTTGCCAAGCAGGACATAGCTTTGACCGGCGGCAAGATCCGCCTCCGCCGGATGGTACCATTCGCCCAGCTTGGTCTTGTCGACAAGATACGGCCAGACCTTGTCCCTGGCGGCCTTGATGAAAACGGATTTCCTGAGAGTTGTGTCAGTCATTGCTGGTGTTTCCTTCCGGTTTGGCTGGTTCTGCTGAAGTGTCGTCTTCGGTTTCGTCCTGCTCGACACGCGTTTTCAATGCCTGCAGACGTCCATCCCAGAACCGGCTGAAGTGATCGAACCAGTCATTGGCCTTTGCGAGCGCGGCGGGCTCGAGCCGGTTGACGCGCTCCCGGCCCGACGGGTGCACCGAGATCAGCTTGCCGGTTTCGAGAATGTCGAGGTGTTTCTTGATGGCGGCCCGGGTGATCGGAAACCGGTCCGACACCTCCTGGATCGTCATGTCGCGGTCCCGCAGCAGCAACAGGATGCCCCTGCGGGTGGGATCGCCCAGGGCGCGGAACGCGCCTTGCAGCCCGCCCGTCCCGGGTTCCGCGACGATCATGGCTTGACCGGCAGGAAATCGAACCTGCCGTCCTGATAGAGAAACGTCACGCAGGCAACGTCCGAAACACAGCGGCTGACATGCGCCAGCCCCTTGGGAACCTCGTAGAACGCGCCCGTTTCCAGCCGCACCCCGCCCGAGGGATCGGCTCCGGCCGGCTGATG
Organism: Roseibium sp. AS2; assembly: GCF_038900065.1. Lineage (NCBI taxonomy): Bacteria > Pseudomonadati > Pseudomonadota > Alphaproteobacteria > Hyphomicrobiales > Stappiaceae > Roseibium > Roseibium sp. AS2. The sequence goes on along the minus strand of NZ_JBBMQN010000001.1, from coordinate 647,564 downwards.
GGTCATCGCGCCTGACACGACGATCCCGTACATGTTGGCGGACTTGACATGGGGCGGACTGACGAGCCCGGCGGGAAGCCGGACCATCGCCATATACGCGCCCTCGAACCTGTCACCGTGCAGCCGCGCGAAGGCGACCCCTTCCGGCGTGACCTGATAGTCAAGCTGCGTGGCTGGAATGACGGTGATCTCACTGTCCCCGGCAACCGCCGGCTGCACAAGAACAAGACCCGTTATGGCGGCCAGGAAAGCCGTTGGTTTCATGCCGGATACCCCTTTATAATACCTTTTGGTGTCATGTTAATACGATACCATTTGGTATTATGTCAAGCTGAAAATTCAGGACGGGGAAACGGCGCCAGGGAAAGCCTTGCTGCCGGTGAGGGCAGCATTGGGCCCTGAGGGCAGGGGCGGGTTGAAATGCCGCAGATTTTCCGGCGAAGAGAACTCCTTGCCCGGAAGGCAGGACAGGATCACGGAATTCTGCGGTTCGCCAAAATGGTGGAGAGTGGAAAGGGGATGGCGGAGGAGCGAGGACAAAGTCCGAACCCGGAGCCACGCACTCAATCAGCCGAAGGCGGTGGCGCGACAAAAAGAATGGCGGAGAGAGAGGGATTCGAACCCTCGGAACGCTTGCGCGCTCAACGGTTTTCGAGACCGCCCCGTTCGACCACTCCGGCACCTCTCCGCGGCACTTTTGACTAAACGGGTCTCAAGTGGCGCGGAACATAGACATGAAGCGCGCACGCCGCAAGACCGGATTTCGGTGTTTTTCACCGAATGTGCAATCGGCCGGCAAGGCCGGGTTTGAACCTGTCCGGTTTTGCGGAAGCACGCGTCACTGCCAAGCGTCCCCCCGGCCCGTCGTCTGGCCCGTCATCTGGCCCGTCATCTGGCCCGCCGCCTGGCCCGTCATCTGGCCCGCCGCCTGGCCCGTCTCCCGGAGCCCAGCCCGGACAAGCGCTGCCGGCGTCCGGCGAAGGTTTCGGCTCCGGGCGGCCGGAAAGGGGCCGGCCGGGGCGTTTCCTCAGCCTCTTCCCCGGGCCTTGTCCTTCGCTCGGTCGGGGCGTGTCAATGCGACCGCCAGGCTGCTGTGATGCAGCGCCCGGCGCGAGCGCTTGTCGCCGCTCCGGGCCGCCTTGGGCCGCTCCTGGGCGGGCCGGCCAGGCGCGGAAGCCGGCAAACAGCGCTTTTCCGGCGGCGCGGCGCGGATTTCCGTTTGACATCGGGGGATGGCTGACTATATTGCGCGGGCTCGAAAAGGTTCGCTTTTTCGGGCGTTGATTGTCGACCCAGGCCAGCCGGGCTTTCCACGCTTCACGCGCATCCCGACACCAGAAGACCTGTCAACCGGTTCAGACCGGAGGGACAGGCGCCTCGCGTTCGACCCGGAAACAGCCGTCTGACGGGCTTTTAAAGCACGCGGCCGGTGTGTCAAAAACGAAAAGAAGGACGTGCGAGACATGTTCGCAGTGATCAAGACAGGCGGCAAGCAGTACACCGTCGCCGCAGACGACCTCCTGAAGGTCGAAAAACTCGATGCCGAAGCCGGCAGCAGCGTCACCTTCGAGGACGTGCTCATGGTTGGCAACGGCACCGACACCACCGTTGGCGCGCCGCTCGTCGAAGGCGCCACCGTTGTTGCGGAAGTGGTCGAACAGGGCCGTGACCGCAAGATCATCATCTTCAAGAAGCGCCGGCGTCAGAATTCCCGCCGCCGCAACGGCCACCGTCAGTCCTTCACCCTCATCAAGGTGACCGACATCCTGACCGGTGGTGCCAAGCCGGCCAAGAAGGCAGCGCCGAAGAAGGCCGCGCCGAAAGCCGACGACGCACCGAAGGACGATGCGCCGAAAGCCGAAAAAGCCAAGGCTGCGGATGCCAAGGCCGATGCGAAAGGCGAAGACGCAGCTGTCGAGCCGCTCTTCACCGCTCCGGACGGCAAGGACGATCTGAAGAAGATCTCCGGTGTCGGCCCGGTTCTCGAGAAGAAGCTGAACGCTCTGGGCATCACCACCTACGAGCAGATCATCGGCTTCTCCGCGGAAGACATCGCCCGTGTTGATGACGTCCTGAATTTCAAGGGCCGCATCGAGCGCGACAACTGGGTTGAACAGGCCAAGGAACTGGCCGGCAAATAAGCCGCCGTTTCATTGCGACTGTTGAAAAGAATTCGAAGAACGAGGAGTTCTAAAGATGGCACATAAAAAGGCAGGCGGTTCATCCCGCAACGGCCGCGACTCAGCCGGCCGCCGTCTCGGCATCAAGAAATATGGTGGGGAAGCTGTGATTCCCGGCAACATCATCGCACGTCAACGGGGCACTCAGTGGCACCCGGGCAATGGCGTTGGCATGGGCAAGGACCATACCATTTTCGCGACCGTGGAAGGCAAGGTGGAGTTCCAGGCCAAGGCCAACAAGCGAACCTACATCAATGTGCTCCCGGTAGCGGAAGCAGCGGAGTAAAGCCGACGTGAAGTTTCGAAACGCCGGCGTCCCACTTGACCCCGGCATTTCGAGATGAGGCCAGCAACCGGCCAGTCAGAGATCCAGGGGAGAGATGGGGCGCCATCTCTCCCTTGATTTGTTTTGGCTGGAGGAAAAGATGGTTGTTGAAAGTGATGGACGTTTAGACGAGAGCTGTCGGGTCGCGGCCCCGTTGCCGCAGGAAGCGGTCCGTGTACGGCTGGACAAGCCGCGCCCGGATGATTTGGCCGATCTGGTGTATCTGGCCGACAACAAGACCGTGGCGGCCAATCTCGCCACCATGCCGTATCCTTTCACCAAGGACGACGGCCGGGCTCTGCTTGCAAGGGCCGATCTGAACAGACCCGAGTCCGCGACATTCGCGATCCGCCTGAAGACCACCGGGCGGCTGATCGGCGTTGCGCGCTACGCCAATGTGGATGCGGACGGGCCCGTTCATGTCGGCTACTGGCTGGGCGAACCTTTCTGGGGTCAGGGCCTGGCGACCGAAGCAGTGCATGTTCTGGTCGATCATGCCTTTACCCACAACGGCATCCAGGAACTGCAGGGCTCCTGCCGGGTGACCAATCCGGCGTCCCGCCGGGTGCTGGTCAAGTCCGGGTTCCAGTATCGGGACCAGGCCATGATCCGCTCGCTGGGAGCGGGCGGCTCCGTGCCGATCGAGCGCTATACGCTGGAACGGGGCGTCTGGAAGTCGTTGAAAGGATGGGGGCAGGGACGATGAGCATGTTGCCGGAACTGAAAACCCGCCGCCTGATCCTCAGGCCGGTTGCCTTGAGCGATGCCGAGGCCATGGCCACCCTCGCGGGCCGGGACTTCGAGGTCGCCAGATGGTTGACCTCCTTCACCTGGCCTTATGAGGACGGTGCGGCGGAAGCGTTCCTGAAATCGGTCGTCGGCACGGATCCGTTCCAGACCGAGGCCCTGTTCGCGATCACGCTCGGGGGCGTCTTCATCGGTGTCGTGGCGGTCGAACCGCCGGGCGATCTGGACGAGCTGCCGGGTCTGCCGACGCTCGGCTACTGGCTCGGTCGCGCCTTCCAGGGCCATGGCTACGCCGGAGAGGCGGTCGAAGCGGCGCTCTCCTGGGCCTTCGAGGTCTTCGAGGCCGATGCGATTGCGGCAAGGGCTTTCGAGGAGAACTTCCGGTCCCGCGGTCTGCTGCGCAAGATGGGTTTCAAGCCCTATTGCATGACCGAACGCTTCTCCAGGGCGCTCGACCGGCGGGTGTCCAACGTCGTCGTGCGGCTGGAACACGCCGATTTCGAAGCCAGGAGGAAAGCGGCATGAGCCTTCCCGTGATCAGGACCGGGCGCCTTGAAGTGCGCCCGGTCGCCTCCGGGGATTTGCCGGCGATCAGCGCGCAGATCGGAGAATTCGACGTTGCGAAGATGCTCGCGGTGGTTCCGCATCCCTATACGCTTGAGGACGCGCAGGGCTGGTTCGAGCAGAGCTGGGTCCGGCAGGCGGATGGCGCAAGGAACTTTGCCATCGACAATGGCACCGGGTTGATCGGCGTTGTCTCGCTTGGCCGGCCGGTGGAGACACCGAATTTCGGCTACTGGCTCGGCAAGGCCCACTGGGGCCGTGGCTACATGAGCGAGGCCGGGCGCGCCGCGTTGGGCTGGCTGTTCGCGGCGACAGAAACGCAGACGGTTGTGAGCGGTGCGCTCGACGAGAACACCGCTTCGCTGAACGTTCTGTCGAAACTGGGTTTCGAGACCGCCGGGCCGTACACGCTCGCCATCAGGTCGCGTGGCCAGGACCTGCCGGGAACACGTATGAAACTGACCCGGACGGCCTTTCTGTCGGCGGCAGGAGACGCACCATGAAGAGAGAACTTGTCAGGACGGAGCGTCTTTGCCTCACCCGGCCGCGCGTGGACGATCTTGACCGCTACGCCGAACTTCTGGGCGACTATGAGGTTTGCAAGATGTTGTCGCGTGTGCCCTACCCCTATGACAGGGACGAGGGACGGGCGCGCCTTTTGAGAGCACAGGACAGTTGGCGCGCCTTCGAAAAGGCGGAGGATCTGACCTTTCAGATCGAGCACCAGGGCGAAGTGATCGGCTGTTTTGCCTTCAAGAAGTTGCAGGAGACCCCGGAGATCGGCTATTGGCTGGGGCGCGCCTATTGGGGCAAGGGGTTCATGAGCGAGGCGGCCAGGGCAGCGATGGTCTGGCTGTTCGAGAATACGGACCACACGCGTGTTGCCTGCGAAGCCATGATCGACAATCCGGCCTCCATCAGGCTGGCGGAGAAAATCGGGTTTCGGAAGGTTGCCGAGGTGGGATGCGCCAGCGTGTCGCGTGGCGGCACGGTGCCCGCGGTCCGGGCGGAAATAACGCGGGAAGAATTCTTGAACGGCCTTTGACGTGAACCAGGGCCTTACAACAGGACAACAAGAGAAGAACAATGAAATTCCTCGATCAGGCCAAGGTCTATGTGCGTGCCGGCAATGGCGGGGCCGGTGCCGTCTCGTTCCGGCGAGAGAAATACATCGAATACGGCGGCCCGGACGGCGGTGACGGCGGCAAGGGCGGTGACGTGATCATCGAGTGCGTCGACGGGCTCAACACCCTGATCGACTACCGCTACAAGCAGCATTTCAAGGCGGGCACCGGCATTCACGGCATGGGCCGCAACCGAACCGGTGCCCACGGCGATGATGTCGTCCTGAACGTGCCGGTGGGTACGCAGGTCTTCGAGGAAGACAACGACACGTTGATCGCCGATCTGACCGAGCTGGGCCAGAAGGTGAAGCTCTTGAAGGGCGGCAATGGCGGCTTCGGCAACGCCCATTTCAAGTCGTCGGTCAATCAGGCGCCGCGCCGGGCCAATCCGGGCCTCGAGGGCGAGGAAAAGTGGATCTGGCTGCGGCTGAAACTGATCGCCGATGCCGGGCTTGTCGGACTTCCCAATGCCGGGAAATCGACCTTTCTGGCCACGGTGACCGCCGCCAAGCCGAAGATCGCCGACTATCCTTTCACGACGCTGCATCCCAATCTCGGCATTGTCCAGATCGACAGCAACAGCTTTGCCATGGCCGATATTCCGGGCCTGATCGAGGGCGCCCATGAAGGCACCGGCCTCGGCGACCGCTTTCTTGGCCATGTCGAGCGCACACGGGTGCTGCTCCATCTGGTCGACGGCTCGGTCGAGGACGATCCGGGCGAGGCCTACAGGGTGGTGCGCGGCGAACTGGAAGCCTATGGCGCCGGTCTGATCGACAAGCCGGAAATCGTGGCCCTTTCCAAATGCGACGCGCTCACCGAGGAGATGATCGCGGAAAAATCCGCCAGCCTCGAGGCCGCCTGTGGCCAGAAGCCCCTGATCCTGTCATCGGCCAGCGGCCTCAATGTCGACCGGGCGCTGCGGATGATCGTGCGGGCCATCGACAGGGACAAGCAAGACGCGGCCAATCAGGTGCCTGCGCCCGAGCAGGAGGGCTGGCACCCCTGATGAGCGTGAACGCCGCCCTGTCCGCCCCCCGCACTCTCAAGGCCTACAGCCGCATCGTCGTCAAGATCGGCTCTGCCCTGCTGGTGGAACGGGGCGAATTGAAACGTGCCTGGATGGACGCCCTGGTATCCGATCTGGCGGCTCTTGCGGACGCCGGAGCGGAAGTGCTGATCGTCTCTTCGGGCTCGATCGCGCTCGGCCGCGGCATTCTCGGCCTGCCGAAAGGACCGTTGAAACTGGAGGAAAGCCAGGCGGCGGCCGCCGCCGGGCAGATCGCCCTGGCGCAGGCCTACGCCGATGCGCTCGGTGCCCATGGCCGCAAGGCGGGCCAGATCTTGCTGACACTCGGAGATACGGAAGAGCGGCGGCGCTATCTCAACGCCCGCGCCACCATCGGCACACTGCTGAAATTGGGCGCGGTGCCGATCATCAATGAAAATGACTCTGTCGCCACCTCGGAAATCCGCTACGGCGACAATGACCGGCTCGCGGCCCGGGTCGCCACCATGGCAAGCGCCGACTGCCTGGTGCTTCTGTCCGACATCGACGGGCTTTACACTGCGCCGCCCCAGGACAATCCGGATGCGGTGTTCCTGCCGGAAGTTCCGCAGATCACGCCGGAAATCGAGGCGATGGCCGGCAGCGCCGGATCCGAGCTGTCTCGCGGCGGCATGAAGACCAAGATCGATGCCGGCAAGATCGCGACCGCCGCCGGAACGTCGATGGTGATCACCTCCGGCAAGCTGCTCAATCCCTTGCGGCGCCTGAGCGAAGGCGCGCGCGGCACCTGGTTTCCCGCTCTTGCCACGCCCGCGAGCGCGCGCAAGGCCTGGATCGGCGGCCATCTGGAACCGCGCGGCGAGATCCGGCTGGATGCGGGCGCCGTGCGGGCGATGCGATCGGGCAAGAGCCTGCTGCCGGCCGGTGTCGCCGCCGTCACCGGGAGTTTCTCGAGAGGCGACGCCGTCGTCCTGGCCGATCCGGACGGGCGTACGATCGGCCGCGGCCTGATCGCTTATGATGCGGACGAGGCAAGGCTGATCGCCGGCCGCAACAGCCGTGAGATCGAGGCAATCGTCGGCTATCCGGGCAGGGCGGAAATGATCCACCGGGACGACCTGGTGCTTGAGTTGCCCGCGTTCGATTGACGGCGCATCCATCAGAAGGATGCCTTTTGGACCGGAACGCGTTAAAACGCTCCAGAAGGTGACCGATCCGAAAGTGTTGGAGCCTCCCGTGCGCTTTCAGGCGCGGGATGCCCCGAGCGGCCCGGCAGGGACGCAATCAAGGAGTTGAGAAAAATGCTGGACGTCGTCGAGGCGAAGACCACCGCGGAACTGATGACGGAAATCGGGCAACGGGCCCGTGCCGCCGGGCGGATCCTTGCAACGGCGCCGGCGGAGCGGAAGAACCTGGCTCTGCGTGAAATGGCGGCCGCGGTCCGCGCTGCCACGCCGGACATTCTGGCCGGCAACCAGGTCGATCTCGCCGCAATGACCGCCAACGGCCAGGCGGCTTCGTTCCTGGACCGGGGGACGCTCGACACGGAGCGGATCGAGGCGATTGCGCAGGCGCTTGAGGCAATCGTCGCGCTCGACGATCCGGTTGGCAGCGTGATCGCGTCCTGGGAGCGTCCCAATGGCCTGAAGATCGAACGCGTGCGCACGCCGCTCGGCGTGATCGGGGTCATCTACGAAAGCCGGCCCAATGTGACGGCCGATGCCGGGGCCCTGTGCCTGAAGGCCGGCAACGCCGTGGTGCTGCGCGGCGGCTCGGACACGATCCGGTCCAACCGGGCGATCCACGCAGCACTCCAGAAGGGCCTCGAGGCTGCCGGCCTGCCCGCTGATGCCATCCAGATCGTGCCGGTCACCGACAGGGCGGCCGTTGGCGAAATGCTGCGCGGGCTCGACGGCAATCTCGATGTGATCGTTCCCCGGGGCGGACGCAGCCTGGTGGAGCGGGTGCAGAGCGAAGCGAGGGTGCCGGTATTCGCCCATCTGGAAGGCCTGGTGCATATTTTCGTCGACAAGGCGGCCGATCTGGAAAAGTCCGTTGAGATCGTGGTCAATTCCAAACTGCGGCGGACCGGCATTTGCGGCGCGCTGGAAACGCTGCTGGTGCATGAGGCCGTTGCCCACAGCCATCTGCCGGTGATCGTCAGGGCCTTGCAGGACAAGGGCTGCGAGATCCGCGGCGGCGCGCGTGTGCGCGATATCTGCGAGAACATCGTGCCCGCCAGCGAGGACGACTGGTCGACGGAATATCTCGACAAGATCCTGTCGGTGAAGGTGGTGGCGGATCTGGATGCGGCGATGGACCATATCGCCCGCTACGGCTCCAGCCACACCGATTGCGTCCTGACCGAGGACCAGGCGGCGGCCGACCGGTTCCAGTCGGAAGTGGATTCGGCGATCGTCCTGCACAACGCGTCCACCCAGTTTGCCGACGGCGGTGAATTCGGCATGGGGGCGGAAATAGGCATCGCCACCGGCCGCATGCATGCGCGCGGACCGGTGGGCGTCGAGCAGCTCACCAGCTTCAAGTACAAGGTTCACGGTACGGGGCAGACGCGTCCATGAACCCATTGAGTCCTGCACCGGGTCTCGACCGCGACTGGCTGAAGTTGCCCCATGCGGAGGCCGGCAACCGGATCGGCATCTTCGGCGGCTCGTTCAACCCGCCGCATTCGGGCCATCGGCTGGTGGCCGCGACCGTGCTCAAGCGGCTCGGTCTCGATCAGGTGTGGTGGCTGGTTACGCCCGGCAATCCGCTGAAGAGCCATTCCGATCTGGCGCCTCTGGAAATGCGCATGCATCTGACCAGCGCCATGGCCGACCATCCGCGCATGAAGGTGACGGCCTTCGAGACGGTTCTGGGCACGCCCTACACGGCAAGAACGCTGATGGCCTTGCGCGCCATGCGTCCCGCCGTGCGATTCGTCTGGGTCATGGGCGCCGACAACCTGGCGGGTTTCCAGCGATGGCAGGATTGGCGCGCCATTGTCGGATCGGTGCCGGTCGCGATCGTCGACCGCCCGGGGGCATCGCTTTCCGTCCTCTCGTCACACATGACGAAAGCCTTTGAAAAATATAGGCTTCCGGAAGAAGATGCAGCGCTTTTGCCGGAAATGGAGCCGCCGATCTGGACGTTTTTGCACACGCCTCTCGACCGGACGTCGTCCACGGACATCAGGCGTGGCACGTCGCGGTGATCGTCAGAACTACCGAGAACTTCCGGTTGTCTTGAAATTGCCAAACGGGAAGCGATATTATGGGCACGGTCGCGGCGAACGCGGCCGAGGTAAGGTCAACCGGTCCTGAACCCAAAACGGGTAACGTGCGCAGACGGACAGTTCAGTTCGTGACCACGTCGGGCGCAGGACGGCACATACGGCGAAAGGCAGACCATCTGACCATGACCTTTGAAAGCGAGCGGGCAGACATGTCCACTCCTCTGACGGCTTCCGTAAGCAAAGATCTTGCGGCAGACCTCCTCGACACGGTTCTCACCAGTCTTGACGACTCGAAAGCTGAGGACCCGGTTACTCTCGACATAGCAGGCAAGAGTTCGCTGGCCGATCACATGGTGATCGTGTCCGGGCGCTCCCATCGTCATGTGGGCGCGATTGCGGATCATTTGCTGAAGGACCTGAAAGTGGCCCGAGCCGGCAAGGCAACGGTCGAGGGTCTGGCAACATGCGACTGGGTGCTGATTGATGCGGGCGATGTGATCGTTCACATTTTCCGTCCCGAAGTGCGCGGCTTCTACAATCTTGAAAAGATGTGGGCGCCGGACACCGACGAGACGCCGCAATACATCAGCTGAGCGGGCCGCGAGGTTCCGATACCGGGGCCTCGGTCGTCGCTGGAAGATAAAGCACCGGCTCCGGAACCGGCGGGGATTTCATGCGCTTTTCGCTCTACTGCATCGGCCGGATGAAGGCCGGTGCGGACAAGGATCTTTTCGACCGCTATGTGGACCGTGCCCGCAAGACCGGGCGCGGGCTCGGCATCACGGATGTCGGCCTCCACGAACTTCCCGAAAGCCGCGCACAGCGCCCCGATGACCGCAAGGCGGAAGAGGCCCGTGGCCTCATCGCGGCGCTAGCAGGCGGTGCGCGTCTTGTGGTCCTGGACGAGAACGGCAAAAACCTGACCAGCGCGGGCTTCAGCGGCAGGCTCGGGGCCTGGAAGGATGAGGGTGTGCCGGAAGTCGCCTTTGTCATTGGCGGCGCCGACGGCCACGGACCGGACGTGCTGGCACGCGCCGACCTGAAACTCGCGCTCGGCGCCATGACCTGGCCGCATCAGATTGCCCGGATCCTGCTGGCCGAGCAGATCTACCGCGCCATGACGATCCAGTCCGGTCACCCCTACCACCGGGTGTGACGGTTCCCGGACGCGGAAAGGGGTTAAATTTGACGGCACCAACACTCGAAACGGAACGCCTGGTCCTCCGGCCGATGCGCATGGAAGACTGGCCGGACTATCTGGACCTGATGCGCTCGGATCGGTCCAGGTACATGGGCGGACCCATGCCGGAGACCGCTGCCTGGGGACTGTTCTGCCAGGACGTGGCGCAGTGGCCGCTGATGCAACACGGCGCGCTGATGATCGAAGACAGGGCAACCGGCCGGTGTCTCGGCCAGGTGGGCATCAACCACGGGCCGCTTTTTCCCGAGCATGAACTTGGCTGGTTCGTCTACGGGCATGCCGAAGGCAAAGGCTTTGCGCTGGAGGCGGCGCGGGCCATGCGCGACTGGGCAAGGGACACGCGCGGCCTGCCGGAACTGGTCAGCTACATGGATCGCGACAACCACCGCTCGGCGCGGCTGGCCGTGAGACTGGGGGCGGTGCTCGACCCGAAAGCGCCCCGCCCCGCACCGGAGGATCTTGTCTACAGGCATTTCGGCCAGTGAGTCGGCCAGTGACCAGTGAATAGACCAGTTAACCGGCCAATGAAGACATGGGCGGATGACAGGGCTCGCGCTGGCCGTGCGGCACCTTCACAGTTGGACTTCAGGTTCCGGGAATGCCGCTAAGAGCGGCTGGCCGCCCGTATCTCGCCGCATTCGCCCCGTATCGATCAACAGGTATCCTTTTGCAAGGTTATGCGGCATTTGCGTGGGATGAGGTGTTGCGGGCCCAACTGGTAAACGGTTCGTTAACGCAGTCTGTGTATCGCAATAAAAGGATAACCTTTGGGAGTTGAGGCAGGGTGACACCGGATCGCACAGGCATTGCGTGTCCAGGACTTGAGCAGCGGCGGTTCGCACGCCCGTTCTTGAGACGTCGCGTCCCGACTCTGTTGCCTGAAATTCTGGTTCTGGCCTTTCTGTTGCCGGTCCTTGTTGTTCCCGCCCTGCCGGTGGGCGCCGCCGAGAGCCTTGATGAAACGGCGCCGGATCGCCAGGCACTTGAAAGCAAGTCTCCTGCGCCGGAAGTTGATGCCGCGCTCGACCGCAAGAGGGAGCGCGAGCAGGAACTGGCCGCGCTCTCGCGCGACATCGAGGTCTCGACGGACCGTCAGTCGGCAATCGCCCGTGAAATCAGGGCGCTTGACCGCGACCGCGAGACCCTGAATGCAAAGATCATCGGCACCTCCGACACGATCAAGGGACTGGAGACCCGGCTGGGCGATACCGAGCGCCGTTTGCTGTCGCTGGGCGCGAACGAGGACGCGGTCCGGCTGTCGCTGATCGCGCGCCGTGATATTCTGTCCGAGGTCCTGGCCGCGCTCCAGCGAATTGGAAAACGGCCGCCACCGGCACTCGCCGTGCGCCCGAGCGATGCCCTGTCCGCCGTGCGCAGCGCGATTCTCCTGAACGCGGTCATGCCGGAGCTGAAAGTTGAAACCGAAGCGCTCGCGGCGGACCTGGAGGAATTGAACCGGCTGAAGTCGGTGATTGCGGAGGAAAAAAACGTGCTGCGCGGCGACGCGATGCGATTGGCTGAGGAAAAGTCCCGGCTGGAGCTTCTTTTGAGCGCCAAAAGGCAGGAACATCAGAAGTCCGTTCGCGATCTGGAGGCGGAAAAGGACCGTGCCCAGGCACTCGCCGAAAAGGCGGGTTCTCTTCAGGAGCTGATCGCAAGCCTGGAGGCGGAAATCGAAAGCGCGCGTGAAGCGGCCGAAAAATCCAGGCAGGCGTCTCTGGATGCCAGCCGCAGGGACAAGAAAGCGTTTGATCCGTTCTCCGACCCGGGCCGTCTGGCGCCGGCGATCGCGTTCCAGGACACCACAGGCCAGTTGCCGATGCCTGTGGTCGGAACCGTTTTGAAGGAGTTCGGTCAGGATGACGAATTCGGTGGTGTGACGGAAGGACAATCTATCGCCACAAGGCCGGGGTCTAATGTCACGTCGCCGGCGGATGGCTGGGTGGTATATTCAGGTCCGTTCCGCTCGTTCGGACAGCTCTTGATCCTGAACACGGGCGACGGCTACCATGTGCTGCTGGCCGGGATGGACCGGATCGATGCGGAACTGGGGCAATTTGTTTTGACCGGGGAACCGGTTGGTGTCATGGGCGCGACCCAATGGGCGAGCGCATCAACATTCGGCTTGGGTTCGACCCAGCCGATCCTATATGTTGAATTTCGGAAGGACGGACGTGCGATCGATCCCAAACCCTGGTGGGGACGCACAGAAGAAGAAAAGGCTCGCGGATGATACGGAAAGCTTCCTTGCTGCTGGTGGGTGCCCTGGTGGGAGCTGCAGCAGTCACGACACTGTCCCAGATGCCGATCAATGTCTCGGTGGCGGCCAATGCCGCGGCAACCGATACCTATCGGCAATTGAACCTCTTTGGCGATGTGTTCGAGCGCGTGCGTTCCGACTACGTGGAAGTGCCGGACGACGCTCAGCTGATCGAAAACGCCATCAACGGCATGCTGACATCGCTGGACCCGCATTCCAGCTACATGTCTCCGAAAAGTTTCCGCGACATGCAGGTTCAGACCCGCGGCGAATTCGGCGGGCTTGGCATTGAGGTCACCATGGAAGACGGCCTCGTCAAGGTCGTCTCCCCGATCGACGACACGCCCGCGGCCAAGGCTGGGGTTCTGTCCGGTGATCTGATCACCTATATCGACGGCGAGCAGGTCCAGGGTCTCACGCTGAACGAAGCCGTCGAGAAGATGCGCGGACCGGTCAAGACCGATATCGTGGTCACCGTCCGCCGCAAGGGCCGGGCCGAGCCGTTCGACATCACCATCACCCGCGACATCATCCGCATCCGGTCCGTGCGCTGGCGTGAAGAGGACGACGTCGGCTACGTCCGCGTGACCCAGTTCAATGAGCAGACATTCGACGGCTTGAAAAAAGGCGTCGAGGAGATGGCGGCCAAGATCGGTGAGGACAACCTGAAAGGTTTCGTCGTCGATCTGCGCAACAATCCGGGCGGTCTTCTGGATCAGGCGATTGCCGTATCCGATGCGTTTCTGGACCGGGGCGAAATCGTCTCGACCCGCGGCCGTGAAGCCGACGAGACCCAGCGGTACAATGCCCGCGCCGGGGATCTGGCCGATGGCAAGCCGGTGATCATCCTGGTCAATGGCGGCTCCGCTTCCGCGTCGGAAATCGTTGCCGGGGCGCTGCAGGATCATCGCCGCGCGACCATTCTCGGCACCCGCTCCTTCGGCAAGGGATCGGTTCAGACCATCATCCCGCTGGGTGCCAACGGCGCGATCCGCCTGACCACGGCGCGTTACTACACGCCGTCCGGAACGTCCATTCAGGCCAAGGGCATCGTGCCGGACATCGAGGCTCTGCAGGACCTGCCCGACGAACTGGTCGGCCGCGTCGACACCAAGGGCGAAGCCGGCCTGCGCGGCCATCTTGAAGCCGACGGGGAAGAGGAATCCGGCAGCCAGGCCTACGTGCCGGCGGACCCGGAAGACGATACCCAGCTGAAACTGGCGCTGGACCTTCTGCGCGGGAACCAGGTGAACAGCGCGTTCCCGCCGGTTTCCGACAGCGCGGCTGTCAAAAACTGATATCAGGCCCGCACGCCGGTCTTCCGGCGCGCGGGTCCCCGCTTTCGTTCTGCGTATTCCTAAAACAATGAAGTTTCCGGTCCGGCACCGGACATAAGGCTCAGGACGACATGTCGAGCGAAGATCTCACAGCTCCTCTTGGAATGGGCAAGCGGCGGCTCGTCAAGCTGCCGTTCGGCCTGATCGGCGCCGGTATCCTGAGCGTGGTGTTCACGACGACGTTTATCTGGATCGCCGTCGTCGACGACCCGCTCGGTGGCGAGCCGGTTGCCGTTCTGCCTCTCGAAGCGGTCGTCGAGGGTGTCACTTCCCAGGACATCGAAGTGGTCGAAATCCGGCCGGCCATCGGCGACGACCTCGGACCGAACCTGCGCCCGCAAAGCGCGGAGGACCTGCTTGGACCCCGCTACGAAATGATCGAGCGCCCGGACGGTCTGGGGCCGGATGCCCCGGTAACCGGACTGTCGGTCAATCCGGACAGCCGTGTCAGCGAGCGGTCTGATTACGGGTTTCTTCCCAAGATCAGCGACGCGGGCGTCCGGCCGCTCGACGCCTATTCAAGGCCGATCGTGCGCGAGTTCACGTCAATTCCGAAGATCGCCGTCGTGCTGACCGGACTGGGCCTGAGCGAGACCGGCACCCAAAATGCCATCCGCCGATTGCCGTCCGACATCACCTTCGCGCTTGCACCCTACGGTGGAGATCTGGATCTCTGGATGCAGCAGGCGCGCGGCAAGGGCCATGAACTGCTCCTGCAGCTCCCGCTGGAACCCTTCGATTTCCCCGACAACGATCCCGGGCCGCACACGCTGCTCGTCAGCCTCCGGCCGGCCGAGATGCTGGACCGGCTCGCGTATCTTCTGACCCGTGTGACCAATTATGTCGGCGTCATTCCCGAGATGGGGACCCGGTTCACATCGACCAAACCATCCATGGAATATCTGTTTGAGAAACTGAAATCGCGCGGTCTGATGTTTGTCGACAACGGCAGTTCCTCGCGCAGCCTGTCGCCCGAGGTGGCCGCTGACAAGCGCATTCCGTTCAGCGGCGTGGATGTCGTGCTGGACGAAGTTCCCAAGGAAGACAGTATCGACGCCAAACTGCTTCAGCTGGAAGGCGTTGCCCGGTCCCGCGGTGTTGCGGTGGCGGCGGCCTCCGCGCTTCCAGTTACCGTGCGCCAGTTGGAAAAATGGGTGCGGGACCTTGAGGAACGGGGCATCCAGCTTGTGCCCGTCAGCGCCACCATCGACCGGTGACAGGTGATTTCAGGCAAGGAAAAATCGTGACGAAGCTTGAGCCCGGAGCAGATTTCCCGGCGCCCGGGGAGGGGCTTCCCTACCGCCCGTGTGTCGGTATCGTGCTGATCAACAAGGACGGCCTGGTCTGGATCGGCAGCCGTGACGACGGCGGCAGTTCCGCCAATTACGAATACAGCTGGCAGATGCCCCAGGGCGGCATCGACAAGGGCGAGACGCCGGAGCACGCCGCGCGCCGTGAACTCTACGAGGAAACCTCGATCAGGTCCGTGACCCTTCTGGAAGAGGCACCGGAATGGTTTGCCTATGACTACCCCGAAGAGGTTGTCCGCAGATCGCGAAAAGGCAAATACCGGGGACAGGCGCAACGTTGGGTCGCCTACCGGTTCGACGGGCCGGACGAGGAAATCAACATCCTGTCGCCGCCGGATGGCCATACCGCGGAATTCTCTTCCTGGCGCTGGGAACAGGCCGCGCATCTGCCGGAGCTGATCGTGCCATTCAAGCGGCCGGTCTATGAGCGTGTGGTTGCCGCATTCTCGCACCTGACTGCCTGATCCGGCGAAGGCCACACCGGTTAGTACTTATGTCCTGCTTGTCGTTTTTCGAACAGACAGGTCTGATCGGCCTCGCTAACATACCGACCAAATGCGTCGTATTGCAGCATCCGCCAGAGCGGAATTGCCAAGTGAACACGCAACCTTGGGAGACAAGCGCGGAGTTGATTCCGGGGCCGCGCTTCAGAGGATTTGGGAGGAACGCCAATGTCTTTCGGCAAGGGGCTTTCAAGAAAGCCGTCCCAGCCCAAAGGGCGTCAACTGGACGACGCGGCCCTGAGCGAGGTTCAGGCTCTTCTGGGCAATGAAGCCCGCCGCCGGGATCTGCTCATCGAGCATCTCCACAAGATCCAGGACGCCTATGGGTGCCTCGAAGCGCGTCATCTGAAGGCCCTGGCCGAGGAGATGCGCCTGTCGCAGGCAGAGGTCTACGAAGTCGCCAGCTTCTATCATCACTTTGATATCGTCCGCGAAGGCGAGGCCAGACCGGCGCCGCTGACCATCCGCGTCTGCGACAGCATCGCCTGTTCGCTGAAAGGCGCGGACGAACTGGCGACCACGCTGGAAAACAGCCTAGATCCGGGCAGGGTGCGTGTTCAGAAAGTGGCCTGTATCGGCCGCTGCGCCGGCGCGCCTGCCATTCAGATCGGCAAGCGGGCGCTCGACCAGGCCACGGAACTCTCGGCCCGGTCTGCCGTCTTCGAGGGCAACACCGCTCCGGATATTCCGGACTATGTCCGACTTGAAGCCTATCGCGCCGATGGCGGCTACGGGTTGCTGGCGCGCGTCAGGGCCGGTGAACTGAAAGCCGTCGAGATCGCCGAAAATGCGCTTGAGGCCGGGTTGCGCGGTCTCGGCGGGGCCGGCTTTCCGACCGGCACGAAATGGAAGATCGTTCACGATCTGCCCGGTCCGAAATACCTGACCGTCAACGGGGACGAAGGCGAGCCCGGCACCTTCAAGGACCGCGTCCATCTGGAGCGCGATCCGCACAGGTTGCTTGAGGGAGCCCTGATCGCGGCCCATGCGATTTCGGCCGAGCGGATCTACCTCTACATGCGCGATGAGTATCCGGCGGTGCTGGACATTCTGAAGGCCGAGATCGAGGCCTTGCGCTCCGCCGGCATCATCACCACCATCGACATCGAACTGCGCCGCGGCGCCGGGGCCTATATCTGCGGCGAGGAAAGCGCGATGATCGAATCGATCGAGGGCAAGCGCGGCCTGCCGAGGCATCGGCCGCCCTTCATCGCCCAGGTTGGCCTGTTCGGCCGGCCGACGCTCAATCACAATGTCGAGACCCTGTTCTGGATGCGCGACATTGTCGAGAAGGGGCCGGAGTGGTTCGCCTCTAAGGGGCGCCGGGATCACAAGGGCTTCCGGTCGTTTTCTGTCTCCGGCCGGGTGAAGGAGCCGGGTGTCAAGCTGGCCCCGGCGGGCATCACCATGAACGAGCTGCTGCAGGAATTCTGCGGCGGCATGGAAGACGGGCACAGCTTCAAGGGCTATCTACCGGGCGGCGCGTCGGGGGGCATCCTGCCCGCGTCCCTCGCCGACGAGCCGCTGGACTTCGGCACGCTCGACAAGCACGGCTGCTTCATCGGCAGCCATGCCATCGTCGTCTTTTCCGATCACGACGACATGCGCGATGTGGCGCTGAACCTGATGCGCTTCTTCAAGCACGAAAGCTGCGGCCAGTGCACGCCCTGCCGGTCCGGCACCGAAAAGATGGAACATCTGCTGGCCCAGGGCGATTGGGACCAGGCCAAGATCGCCGATCTGGATGCGGTCATGCGCTCGGCCTCGATCTGCGGTCTCGGCCAGGCGGCCGCAAATCCGGTCGCCTCGGTGCTGAAGTTCTTTCCGGGGGAGTTCGAGAAATGAGCCAGGTAACCTTCTCACTCGACGGCACCACGGTCACTGCGGAACAAGGCGAGACCATCTGGCAGGTCGCCAGGCGCGAGGGCGTCGCCATCCCGCATCTCTGCCACAAGGATGCCCCGGGCTACCGTTCGGACGGCAATTGCCGCGCCTGCATGGTCGACATCGAGGGCGAGCGCGTTCTGGCGGCCTCGTGCATTCGCGCGCCGTCCGAAGGCATGGTGGTCAACACCGCGAGCGAGCGGGCAAGCAAGGCCCGCGAAATGGTGTTCGAACTGCTCGCCGCCGACCAGCCGCCCCGCGACGCGCATCCAGACCCGGACAGCGATTTCTGGAAATGGACCGACAGCGTCGGCGTTTCAACAAGTCGCTTCTGCGCTTCTGAAAAACCGGCCCCCGACGTGTCTCATCCGGCGATCGCGGTCAATCTGGATGCCTGCATTGCCTGCAACCTGTGCGAACGCGCCTGCCGCGAAGTGCAGGTCAACGATGTCATCGGCATGGCCGACCGCGGCGCGCACACGGTGCCGGTGTTCGATCTGGCCGATCCGATGGGCCTGTCGACCTGCGTTGCCTGCGGCGAGTGTGTTTCCGCCTGCCCGACCGGGGCGCTGATGGAAAAGAGCCTCCTGGATACGACCGCGACCCGGCGCGAAGTCTACGCCGAGGAAACCGTCGACAGTGTCTGCCCGTTCTGCGGTGTCGGCTGCCTGACGTCGGTCTCCGTCAGTGACGGCAGGATCGTCAGCGTCGAGGGCCGCAACGGTCCGGCCAACGAGAACCGTCTGTGCGTCAAGGGACGCTTCGGCTTCGACTATGTGTCCAGCCCGGAACGCCTGACGAAGCCACTGATCCGGCGGGATGACGCTCCCAAGCGTGGCGACATTGCGATGTCGCTGGAAAACCATCTGGATTTTTTCCGTGAGGCGACATGGGACGAGGCGCTCGACAGGGCGGCGGCCGGATTGAAGGCGTCCTATCAGGCCAAGGGCGCTGCCGGCATTGCCGGGTTCGGATCGGCCAAGGGCTCCAACGAAGAGGCCTACCTGTTCCAGAAGCTGATCCGCCAGGGCTTCGGCTCCAACAATGTCGACCATTGCACCCGGCTGTGTCACGCCTCGTCCGTGGCCGCGCTCATGGAGGGCATCGGGTCGGGTGCGGTGACCGCGCCGTTCAATGCGGCCGAAGACGCCGATTGCATGATCGTGATCGGCGCCCGTCCGGAACAGAACCATCCGGTCGCGGCGACCTTCATCAAGCAGGCCGCGAAAAACGGCACCAGACTGATCGTCATGGACCCGCGCGGCCAGGGCCTGATGCGTTACGCCGACTACGGTCTGAAGTTCAAGCCGGGCACCGATGTCGCGATGCTCAATGCAATTCTCAACGTGATCGTCACGGAGGACCTCTACGACAGCCAGTATATTGCGGCCCATGTCGACGGCTTCGAGGCCTTGAGGGAAAAGATCCGCGAATTCACCCCCGAAGCCATGGCGCCGGTCTGCGGCATCGACGCACAGACCCTGCGCGAGGTCGCTCGCCTTTATGCCACCAGCGCGAAGTCGATCATCTTCTGGGGCATGGGCGTTTCGCAACATGTGCACGGCACGGACAATGTCCGCTGCCTGATCGCCATGGCGCTGACCACCGGCCAGATCGGCCGGCCAGGCACCGGCCTGCATCCGCTGCGCGGCCAGAACAATGTGCAGGGGGCCTCCGACGCCGGTCTTATTCCGATGGTGTTTCCCGATTACCGCTCCGTTGAAAACCCGGATATCCGCGCCGAATTCGAGGACGCCTGGGGGCGGACACTGGATCCGCTCGGCGGGCTCACCGTGGTCGAGATCATGGGTGACATTCTCGCAGGCGGCATCGAGGCCATGTTTGTCCAGGGCGAAAACCCGGCCATGTCGGACCCGGATCAGAGCCACGCCCGCAAGGCGCTGGCGAGCCTCAAGCACCTGGTCGTCCAGGATATCTTCCTGACCGAGACCGCCTGGCATGCCGACGTGATCCTGCCGGCGTCCGCCCATGCGGAAAAGCTTGGCACCTACACCAACACCAACCGCCAGGTCCAGATCGGCCGGCCCTGCGTCCCGCTGCCGGGCGAGGCCCGTCCCGACTGGGAGATCCTCATCCAGCTTGCCAACCGGCTGGACCTGAACTGGTCCTATGACGGCGTGCCGGCGATCTACGAGGAAATGCGCTCGCATATGGCATCCCTCGACAACATCTCCTGGGAGCGGCTGGAGCGCGACGGCACGGTCACCTATCCGGCCGACGCACCCGACAGGCCGGGCAACGAGATCCTGTTCGGCCAGTCCTTCCCCACGAGCGATGGCCGCGGCAGGATCGTGCCGACCGACCTGGTGCCGCCGGACGAGCTGCCGGATGACGACTTCCCGCTGGTGCTCACCACCGGCCGCATGCTGGAGCACTGGCACACCGGCGCCATGACCCGGCGCGCCGCGGTGCTGGATGCCATCGAGCCGGAACCGGTTGTCTCCATGAACCCGCGCGACATCGAGCGCGCGAGCCTGGAGATAGGTCAGCAGGTCACGGTGGAAACACGGCGCGGCTCGATCACGCTGACCCTGCGCGCCGACCGGGACGTGGCCGCAGGCATGCTGTTCATCCCGTTCTGCTTCTTCGAGGCCCCGGCGAACTTCCTCACCAACCCGCAGCTCGATCCGTTCGGCAAGATCCCCGAATTCAAGTTCTGCGCCGCCCGGATCGGCCCGGACGGACATCGGCAGGCAGCGGAGTAACAAAAAACAACCCCGCCCTCGCCTCACACTCTGCGCCTTCCCCGACTTGATCGGGGACCCATTCCACCTGTCGGCAGTCCTCGGGACTTCGAGAGAGGGCAGGGCCTCGCCGCATTGGCTTCGCCAGCCTCGACGGTTCTGGAAACGATTGGATCCCCGGTCTGCGCTGACGCTTGCCGGGGAAGGCGGCTGAGGATGCCGGCAGGGCTTCCCTCCCGCAAAGAGCCCCCCCCTCCCGCAAGGAGGCCCCTCCCGGAATGACCCGCGTCCGGGAAAGACCCGCGCGCAGAAAAGACCCGCGCCCAACACTCGCCTCACACTCTGCGCCTTCCCCGACTTGATCGGGGATCCATTCCACATATCCGCGCGCTCAGGGACTTCGAGAGAGCACTGGGCGTCTCCGCATTGGCCTCGCCTGCCTTGACGGCTCTGGAAGCGATTGGATCCCCGGTCCGCGCTGACGCTTGCCGGGGAAGGCGGCTGAGAACGCCGGCAGGGCTTTCGTCCCGGAAAGGCCCCCTCCCGGAATGTCCCGCGTCCCGGAAAGACCCACGCGCGCGCCGCCCCACACTCTGCGCCTTCCCCGACTTGATCGGGGATCCATTCCACCCAACCGCGCGCTCAGGGACTTCGAGAGAGCACTGGGCGTCTCCGCATTGGCCTCGCCTGCCTTGACCGGCTCTGGAAGCGATTGGATCCCCGGTCTGCGCTGACGCTTGCCGGGGAAGGCGGCTGAGGATGCCGGCAGGGCTTTCGTCCCGGAAAGAGCCCCCCCTCCCGCAAGGAGGCCCCTCCCGGAATGACCCGCGTCCGGGAAAGACCCGCGCGCAGAAAAGACCCGCGCCCAACACTCGCCTCACACTCTGCGCCTTCCCCGACTTGATCGGGGATCCATGCCATGTTGACCCCGGCCGGGGCTGCTTGGGTCAGTGGCCCTGCTGCCTGCTCAGTCCGCCGTGACGCTGACGTTCAGCAGATCCGGCAGGGTCTGCGGTGCGGCCAGGCTGCCGAGGATCTGGGCGAGCGGAACAGGGCCTTTGGGCGCGAGCGTTATCCGCAGGTCGCCCGGATTGTTCAGGAACCTGGAGGCGGTTTCGCTCACCATGCGGGTGAAGGCCTGGTTGCCGATGGGTGCGGTCGCCTCGGCGACCTGCGCGATCAGGGCTTCGCGGAAGACGTTTTCCGGAATGCCCTCGGCTTCTGCGACATGGGCAATGCCCTTTGATGTCAGCCCGGCATCCTTGAAGGTCAGGGACGCCTCGACGAATTGTGCGACGATCAGGGCCATCTGGCCCTGGTTCTCCGGATCCTCGAACAGCGTCCTGGGCACATTGGCGAAACGGGCCGAGAATTCCGCGCGCCCGAGCCCTTCGATATCCAGCATCATGCGCTCCAGGCGCAGTTCCAGTGTGGCGTCGTCCCAGTAGACGCGGGTTTCATCCGACCAGACCACCGTGTCGAGGCCGAGGGCGCGGAAGAGCGCCCGTACTTCGGGATCCTCGACGGCGCTGACCGGAAACCGGATATCCTCATTGCGGACATGGAAACTGGTGGGCAGGGGAGGAACCGTGGTGGCAACGGTCATCTCCGCCGATCCGACCCGTGTGCGTCCAAACCGCGGCACGACGACATCCAGTCCCTTGACCTCGTATCCGAAGGACCGCGGCATGAAGGCCCGGGCAACGTCGAGCGGATGCTCCTCGCCGAAATCCGGATCGGCCATCAGCGTGCTGATCATGGCGCGCATCGGCGTGTAGTCGGCGAACTCGATGTCCTTGACAGCCGCCCAGTCGATCTTGAGCGAGCCGCCGTCCGGCAGGTCGGGGGCGTCGAGACCGACCAGGATCATTTCGCCGATGCCGTTTGAACCGACCTCGGACATCGCCATTTTCGCGATGTTGACGGCAACAGCCTTCTCCGGTTCCGGTGTCGGCATCGTCACCTTGATGCCGCTGATGCGGGCATCCGTGATGCCGAACGACCGGTAGAGCTGGAACATGCCGGTGATCAGTTCTTCCGGCGCAGGCGCCTTTTTCGCGAGCAGGCCGTCGAACAGCGCAAGGAGCGTGTTGTCCCGCTTGGTGACGGTCAGATCGCTCATGGTAGCGCTGTCGATGGCGATATCGACCGTAATTCCGTCCGGCATGTCCTGGCGCGAGGAATAGTCGATCGTGGATCCGGAGCCGATCAACGTCACGGTGTCACCGCTTGCCGGCACGTCCGGATCGAACAGGTCGACCAGGGCGGCGCTATCGATGTTCGAATAGATGGTTTTGCCCTGGCGCGTTTCCTGCGCGAGCATGCTGCCGGATGCCGGATCGCGTGTCCGGAAATTCTGTGTGACGCTGTCGAAGGAATGTTCGCCAACCCGGCCGTCGGCCGCGTCGGCCATCCGGTAGCCGTCCAGTTGCATTGTGCCGGAAAACACAAGCGTGTCGGTGCCGTCTTCCCTCGCATGGGCTTCCATGGTCATGCCCGTGTTGTCGACCCTGATTTCATCAAAGGACGTCAGCAGCGCAGCCCTGATGGCGGGCAACCAGCGGCTGAGGGGGCGCTGTGGATCCGCCGCCGGGGCCTGTGGCAGCGTGAAGCTGTAGTCTGTCGCCGACGCTCCTGCCAGACGGCCGTCGATTTTCAGGCGGCCCTTGCCCTCGGCCGATGCGGTGACGACAAATCTGGTGTCGTCCGAATAGACCCAGTGTGCGGCCTCGAATTGACGACGCTCGTGGCTGAAGCCCGTGATGGTGACGGTGCCGCTCGTCAGCTTGATGTCGTAGGTCAGGTCGGTCAGCCTGGACGGATCGATGTCTGTTGTGCCGCCGCTGCCGGTGATGTCGATGTCATCCGCCGGCAGGTTCTTGATCGTTCCGCTCATGGAGAACGTGCTGTCTGAAATGGTCAGCGTGTCGCTGGCGCTGTCGTAGTCGACGGCACCGGTCTCAAACCCGAGACCAAGCTCTTTGAGACCATCGGCATAAGCCTCGAAAGCCGTTTTGCCGGTGTCCTGGGCAACGGCGGCTCCGGACACCAGCACCAGCGCGGCGCCGAGCGAAAGAAGCCGGAGGCGGGTTTTGGCGCAATGCGGGGGCGAAACGGACAGTGAATTCGTGAACAAGGTCTTGGCTCCAAACCGGAAGATCGGAAATGACCACTCGGGGAAGGGTCTCGCCCGATATGGCGGCATATCTGCGGCCATTCCATGACTATGGCCCAATCTCATGACAAGGTCGATTCACAAGGTGGGCAGAAACGGGCGGGCAGAAACGGGCGGCCTGAAAAGGAAATGGGAGGACGGAAATCAGGACAGGGCGGCAAGCCACTCCGCGCGCACATCCGCGTTTTCTTCCGCAAGGATCGCGCTGTCTTTCTCCGACTTGAGCAGATCCGCGGGCGCCAGCCTGCGGAACGCCCACACGGCGGTGCTCCTGACGACAGCATCGGGATCGGCCAGATGGCGCCGGACAGGCTCCAGCAGTCCGGGATCACCGCTGTTGCCGGCGGCGATCAACACGTTGCGCAGAAACCTGTTGCGGCCGATCCGCTTGACGGGCGAGCCGGAGAACAGTTTGCGGAACGCAGCGTCGTCCAGCGTGAGGAGATCCGGCAGGCGGGGGGATTTCAGGTCCTCCCGGGCAACAAGCTTTGCTTCGCGGGCCGCATCGGCGAACTTGTTCCAGGGGCACGCGGCGAGACAATCGTCGCAGCCGTAGATCCGGTTGCCGATCGCCTTGCGGAACTCGCCGGGAATCGGACCGGGATGCTCGATGGTCAGGTAGGAGATGCATCGCCTTGCGTCGAGCTGGTACGGCGCCGGAAAGGCATCTGTCGGGCAACTGTCGAGGCAGGCCCGGCAGGAGCCGCAATGATCGCGTTCCGCTCCGCTCGGCGGCAGCTCCAGCGTGGTGAAGATCGACCCGAGAAAGAACCACGAGCCGAGCTTGCGCGAAACCAGGTTGGTGTGCTTGCCCTGCCAGCCGAGGCCGGCGGCCTCTCCGAGCGGCTTTTCCATCACCGGTGCGGTGTCGACAAAGACCTTGACGTCACCGCCCGCCCGCGACACCAGAAAACTCGCCAGTTCCTTCAGCCGTCCCTTTATGACGTCGTGATAGTCGCGGTGGCGCGCGTAGACGGAAATGCCGCCGCTGCTCTTGTCATCCAGATGCGCCAGCGGATCGTCCTCCGGCGCGGTGCCGGGGCCGTAATTCATCGCCAGCATGAGTACGGAGCGGACTTCCGGCCAGAGCGCGGGCGGCGACCCGCGCCGGTCGGCTGTCTCCGCCATCCAGCCCATGGTGCCGTGATAGCCCTGGTCCAGAAAGTGGCGCAGCCGGACGCCGGCCTCGGGTATGCCGTCGGCCGGCGCGACCCTGATATCGCCGAAGCCGAGCGTGGCGGCCTTCTCGGCAAGGGCGGTCAGGAGATTTGTGGTCTTTTTATCCAAGACTGACCGTTGGGTCTGTAGGGCCGTGATACCGGAAACGGAGCCCGAAGCTTAGGTCCGGCACCCTTAAAAATCCAGATCCGCATAGGTTGAGGCCGGCGGCATGCCGAGCACCTTTTCGCCGAGCAGCGGGCGCATGGACGGGCGGGACTTGACCCGGGCGTACCAGCTGCGGATGTCCTCCTCGTCGCTCCAGGGCACCTCGCCGAGGTAATCGGCGCAGGACAGGCTGGCCGCGAGGGCGAAATCGGCGAAGGTCAGCCGGTCACCCGCGATCCAGCGGCGCGAGGCGACCAGGTAGCCGAAATACTTCAGGTGGTGCTGGATGTTGGCGCGGGCAACGCGCAGTGCCGCGGAGTCCGGTTCGCCGCCACCGGCCGATTTGGGCATGATCTGCTTGTACAGGCGCTCGCGCACGAGATGACCGACCACTTCCTGGTCGAATTTGCCGAGGCTCCACTCCACCAGCCGCCGGGTTTCGGCGCGCGCTTCCGGGTGATCGGGCATCAGCCGCCGGTCGGCGACCGCATAGCCGCGGGTCTCGTCGAGATACTCCATGATCGGACCGGGTCCGCAGATCGCCGGCCCTTCGTTTTCCACCATCACCGGAACCGTCCCGGCGGCGTTCAGCATCAGGAGCTGTTGCGGCCGGTCCCAGGGGTTCACGTGGCACTCCTCGAAGGCAGCGCCGTATTCGCTCAGGATCAGGCGAATGAACCGGGAGGAGGGAGAGAACGGATGGTGGTAGAGCGTGAGCATGTCAGGTCAGGACCTGTGATCAACAGTGAATGGACGCGGTCCGGCCGCGCTGTGCCCGCGTGCCGGCCGGACGGTTCCCCGCACGGACGCGCCTTGTCTGCACTCAAATCGGCTCATGCCACATCATTCCTGTTTTCGGACCGGTTCCCGGGGTTAAGAGCCTGAACTGTGGCAAGACTACGTCGCGGGCCGCCACCGGCGTCAGGGAACGCGTTAACGGAGAGTTTGCCATCAATATGGTTATCAAGGGTTTGACGGGACCCTTCGGCTTCGTCAAATAGGTGGCGGCACGACGAAGCATGAGGAGGGCGGACCTTGAACCGCCACTCATAGCCGGTCTGGCCGGATGTCATCAAGCCCCTCGGAGACAAGACACGCAATGGACGGCCAAACGATCGTAAACGCTCTGATCCTGGGGATTGTCGAGGGGCTGACCGAATTCATTCCGGTGTCCTCCACGGGGCACATTCTGTTGCTGGGCCATTTTCTCGGCTTCGAAAGCACCGGCAAGACCTTCGAGGTGCTGATTCAGCTCGGTGCCATCCTGGCGATCCTGACGGTCTATTTCGGCCGCCTGTGGCAACTGACCATGGCGCTGCCGTCCGACCCGGCCAGCCGCCGCTTCGTTTTCGGCATCCTGATCGCCTTCCTGCCGGCGGCCGTGATCGGCGTGATGGCGCACGGCTTCATCAAGGAGGTGCTGTTCGAGAGCCCGGCGCTGATCTGCACCACCTTGCTGGTCGGCGGCGTGATTCTGTTGTGGATCGACCGGCTGCCCCTGACACCGCGCTACACCAACGTCATGGATTATCCACTGCATCTGTGCCTGATCATCGGTTTCTTCCAGTGCCTTGCCATGGTGCCGGGGGTGTCGCGCTCCGGTGCCACCATCGCCGGCGCGCTGCTGCTGGGCACCGACAAGCGCTCGGCCGCCGAATTCTCGTTCTTTCTGGCCATGCCGACCATGGCCGGCGCCTTTGCCTATGATCTCTACAAGAACCGCAACGTGCTCTCCATGGACGATGCGGTCATCATCACGGTCGGCTTCGTCGCCTCCTTCATCGCCGGGGTGTTCGTGGTCAGGGGCCTGCTGGATTTCGTCTCCCGCCACGGCTTCGCCCCTTTCGCCTGGTGGCGGATTTTCGTGGGCCTTGCCGGTTTTACGGGACTTTATTTTCTGGGCTGAACGGTCGAGCTGCAATCAGTGCCGCTTCAGCAAGCGGTGTTGCGGACAGGCCCCGGATCTTCGCTTGCGCGTCGTCCGGGGCGCGCGCGGGAAAATGTGCCTCACGCAGGCCGGTCAAGGTCCCTGCCATCCCCGTAAATCGCCGCCAGCTCCGCGAGTTCGCGCGCCAGCTCGGCGCGCAAGCCCTCCGGGCCGATGAGTTCGGCGCCCGGCCCCAGCCAGCGCACCAGCGGCAGGATGCGCGTGCGTGCCGTCGATGGAATGCTGATCAGGACCCGGCCGTCCTTCGCCGGGGTGAACACCGCGTGGCGGTAATACCAGTCGGCGCCCAGTTTCTGCGCCTGGCGCGGCGTGATCAGGATCTTGGCGATCTGTTCGTCCTGCTCCCAGCGGCGCATCGCCCTGGACAGCCAGACACCACCGAGCAGGCTCTGGATGGAAAATTCCCTGTCGGGCCGGAAGAACAGACCGCTGATCTCCAGATTGCGCACCCTGTCGGCCCGGTAGACCTTGACCAGGTCGGTGTCCACGCAGCGTCCGGCCAGATACCACAGGTCGCGGTCGAACAGGACGCCGCGCGGCTCGACGTCATGGGCCTTCACGGTTTCCCGGGACGGGTTCACATGCTCGAAGCGCACGCGCCGGCTTTCCAGGATGCCCGCCATGAAGCCGTCCAGCGCCTGCTGCCAGTCCCCGGTCGGTTCCGCCTTGGTGCCGGAATGAAAGATGTCCGCCGGGATCGGCTCGATGCCGACGATCCGCTCGGCCTGTTTGAACAACCCGTGGACGTTCTTCGGCAGCGAGGCCAGCAGCTTCTGTTCCGCGGAGGCAAGATCGGCGGCCAGGGGCACCGTCCGGCTGGCACGCACCAGCGCCATCGCCGCCAGCAGCGCGGCGGTCTCGTTGCGGGTCAGGGCGACGGGCGGCTGCAGGTAGCCGCTGGCGAGCCGGTAGCCGCCTTCCGCGCCCCGCGCCGCGTCCACCGGAACGCCGAGCGCGATCAGCCGGTCGATGTCGCGGTAGATCGTCCGGAGCGACACCTGGAAGCGCTCCGCGAGCACCGTTGCCGGAATGAGTTTGCCGCCGGTCAGAAGCAGCAGGATGCCGAGCGCGCGTTCAATCGGGTTCATGCGGGAAGGCCTTGCGGGTTGGGGGGGCTCAAAAAAACATAACCCGCGAACAGAACGGGATCAAACCTGACTCCCTGCTGTCAGGATTGCCCTGTCATTGTTCTCCTGTCCCCGAAAAACGGAAGACCTGCTCGGGACCGACAAACGAAAACCGCCCGGCCCCGCACCGCTTTGATCGACCCCTCGTGATGGCGGCGGCGCTGGCCGGACTGCAAAGGTGAGAGTGTCCGCCGGGATGCTCCGGGAGAAGTGAGATGAGCGTTGAGATCGATACTGTATTCCGCAGCCGGGCAAACAGCCGCGGCCTGCTGCTGTCTGCCCTTGGTGTATGTGTCGCTGAAGTCCGGCGCTATTTTGCCCGCAGGGCTACCAATAGGGCTCTGGCCCATCTGAGCGAGACGGACCTCAAGGACATCGGCCTGGTGCGCACCCGCTACGGCTACCGCGAACTGCACCACGACCGGCTCGGGGCGACCTGGTGGAACGTGTAACATGGACCCGGCGGCTGCAGGGCAGCCGCCGGGTCAGCCGCCTGACTTGCGGGTCAGGGCCTTGATCTCCGGCTTGTTCCACGCCAGGAACATCACGATCAGCGCACAGACGGCCGCGACAATGACGCCGTAGAAGGGCAGGTCCAGGTCGAGACCGATCAGTTCGCCGCCGACCAGCGAAATCACCCCGGCGACCAGCGTGAACACCGCGATCGTCACGCCCATCACCCAGCCCTGTTCCTCGTCGCCGACGGCCGCCGAATAGAGCCCCAGAAATGTCGGATAGGCGATGCCGAAGACGAAATAGAAGCAGAACACCGGGATGAAGGTCAAAAGCGCGTTCGGCGCGGCGATGAAGGCCGCCGCCGACAGGGCCCAGACCGTGAAGGTAAGCCCCAGGATCGCTTCCTTGCTGAAGCGTTTCTGCGCCGGCACCACCAGGAAGGTGCTGGAAAAGGCCAGGGCGAAGCCGATGGTCAGCATCACCATCGATCCGCCGAGCGTGCCGTAGCCGAACCGGCTGGTGAGATAATTGTCGACGAAGATGTAGAACGACATGTTGGCGATGTGGAACAGCAGGAACACCACCGTCAGCCGCATCACCTTCGGATAGGCCCGGATCTTCAACATGAGTTCGAAGATTTCCGCAGGGCGGAACACGAACGGCGCACGCTCCGCCTGATCATCGCGCGCGTCCCGGAACCCGAACAGCACCAGCACGATGGCCATCGCCACCAGCGCGAAACAGGCATAGAACGGCAGCTTCACGTTGGCCATGCTGCCCAGGATCGCCGGGTCCGAGAGGACCCCGCCGATGATCGGACCGCCGACCAGGCCGAAGCTGACGCCGGTGATGATGTAGCCCATGTTGCGGTTGCGGTCCTCGTCGTCCGTGCTGCCGTCGATCATCGCGGCCTGGGCGATCGGCTGGTTGCCGGCGGTCAGTCCGGTGATCGCCCGCCCGAGGATCAGCAGGGCGAAACTGTTCAGGTAAAGCGCGGCGATGGTCAGCGCATAGCCGCCGAGGGCGCCGACAAGACAGATCAGGATGGCATTCCTGCGCCCGATCACGTCGGAGATCTTGGAAATATACGGCGCGCCGAAAAACCAGCACAGAAAAAACACGCCGATGATCAGCCCGTAGTCGAAGTGGCGCGCGGCCTCTGGCGTGTCCGCCGGCAGCATCGATGTGCCGGGCGTCATGATCAGGCTGTTGAGGATCGGAAACACCAGCCCCTGGCCGAGCATGTCGACGAAGACGACAAAGAGCAGGGTGATTTTCGCAAGCAAGGACATCGGCGCCTCCTGTTGCAAATGACGGTAGGCGATACATGCCGCCACGGCAATGGTGGAGGAGGGGCGCCTATCGGCACAGCTTTTCACCACCCGGCGTCATTCCGGACGCTCTGCAGCGCAGTTGCATGGCCAGAGCCGGAACCCGGCGCGTCATTCGCGCCGCAGGCGCGTCTTGATTGGTAAGTTCAAATTTTAACCGGATCTTTCGCGCGCGCTGGCTTGCCGGGTTCCGGATCTGCGGGCGCACCTGTCCGGAAAGACGAACGGAGGGTTTGTCAGCAGTCTGAAGCGGGCCCGCGCGCGCCTCTCGAAATCCACCGTGTTTCGCCCCGCGCGTTACGCCGGGCGGTGGGCGTCGTACTGGCCGTGCTCGCGGAACCGGTCCAGATAGGTCGGCAGGATCGCCGCCAGCGTGGCGGGCGCGATGCCGATGCCTTCCAGGGTGCGGCCGTCGGCCTTGGCCGCATCGGAGACCACATTGTCACTCTTCAGGAGCTCAACCTGGTCGGCGGTGAAGGGCGCCATCGGCAGCATCTGGAAGACCTTGCCCATGGCGGAGGCGACCGGGAACGGGACCGGCAGCAGCACGCGCTTGCGCAGGGTCACCTCGAGGGTCTCCTCCAGGCAGTCACGGAAGCTCTTGACCTCCGGCCCGCCGAGTTCATAGACGGCGCCCGCGCTCAGCTCGCCGTCGACGGCGCGCGCTACGGCCTCGGCCACGTCACACACATAGACCGGCTGGAATTTCGTCTCGCCGCCGCCCAGCAGCGGCAGCGCCGGCGAGAACCGCGCCATGCCGGCGAACTTGTTGAAGAAGTCGTCTTCCGGCCCGAACACGATCGAGGGCCTGAGGATCACCGAGCCGGGCAGGGTCTCCAGAACCCCGGCCTCGCCCACCGCCTTGGAACGGGCATAGGCCGACGAGCTCTCCGCATCCGCGCCGATGGCGGAAACATGCGTGATGCCGGCGAGACCCGCCGCGCGGGCGGCCTCGGCGATGGCGCGCGGGCCGAAGGCCTGCACCGCGTCGAAGGTCTGCTTGCCGGAAGGCGCCAGGATGCCGACCGCATTGACCACGGCGTCCGCGCCCTGGACCGCCCGGTCGACCGACCAGCGGTAGCGCAGGTTCGCCTGCACCGGCATGATCTGGCCGACCGCGCCGAGCGGCTGCAGGTGGGTGGCCAGGTCCGGCCGGCGCACGGCGGCGCGCACCCGGTAGCCGCGCTTGGCCAGCGCCTGGACGATGTGGCGGCCGAGAAAGCCCGATGCGCCGAAAACCGTGACGAGTTTGCCGTTGAGGGGTGTGGACATCGCTGGAAATGCCTTTTGTCGCGTCCGAAGGGGGGAGGCCGCCGTTTGTTCACGTTTCCCGGCGCTCCGCTGAAGTGTTTCTTAGCCCTTTGGCGCGGTGCTGTGAAGGGCTTGGCGGCACCATGGCACCGAGAAGTGAAAAAAGTCACCTTCCCTGATTGACAAGGCACACCCTCGCCCTTACAAGCCCCCCTCACGGCCCAGGTGGCGGAATTGGTAGACGCGCTAGCTTCAGGTGCTAGTGCTCGAAAGGGCGTGGAGGTTCGAGTCCTCTCCTGGGCACCAAATTCCCGTTTCGGACGGACTGCCAAAGTCCGAAACACTCAAAAAAGCTCCGGTTCGCCGGGGCTTTTTTTGTTTGTGGGGCAACCCCACGATCCCCTATTCATACAAACGCGTGTTTTTCAGGAAAAGCGTGTGTTTCAGTCCGAGGCTCAGCCACTTGCGCCCCTCTTCCCCCTTGCGGGGGAGATGTCCGTGAAACGGACAGAGGGGGGTGTCGGCCTCTCGGCAAACAATCCCTTTTCGAATGCGCCGAACCGCTTCACCCCCCTCTGTCAGCAAAGCTGACATCTCTCCCGCAAGGGGGGAGAGGGGCGCAAGACGAGAGCCATTTCATCGCCCGAAAGACTTGTGGACGTGAAAAGAGTACCGCTTTCGCGGGAGCGACATAACTTCCCGTGACGGTTGATTTCCGAAAATGCCACGTCCGCCTGTATGGAGAATTACAATTGCGCTGTCGGTATCGAGCATGTCAATTGCCACGAGCCGTACGGAAGTGTTCGTATTTCTAACCGATTGTCTGGTCAATGAGCGCGTAGTTACGATTGGTTGGCATGCAGAAAAGGCAGCGCCCATTGCTGGCATCTGCCCAAACCGTGCCGATCTGTCTTTTGACTACTTCGCCCTCATAAAGGTGTTGCCCCTTGTATTCCACGACAAGAATGCGGCCATCGGTCAGCATCGCAACGAAGTCGGGGTAAAACTTGGCGTGAGGGAGTTGAAGCCAGAAAGAAGATTTCTTCCCTTCGACATTTCGCATCCAGTAGCGAACCTTTTCGTGCCGGTCGAGATGGACGGCACAATCAAACTCTTCGCCACTAGCCGCCAAGTCTCCGACAAGATGGGTGTAATGCTTGTTGAACTTGGTCGCCCCGGAATAGGGCTGGTTCGGTGCATAGGTCTGCTCATCGAAAATGATGGACAAGTCAGCGCTGGTCGAAAAATCGTCGGCATTGGCGGCGAAAAGAGCGCTGTATTGGCTGGTCTCGCGTTCACCGCGCAGGTCCTTGATGAACTGAGCCATCGCCTTTCGCAGGTCATATTTGTTACGGGCCAGGACATCCAGTTCAAGCCCCGAGGCCATCAATGCCTCAATCGCACGCGATATGAAGACAATCGCACTTGGCTTGGTAATATCGGGGTGAACGATGCCTGAGTCGAGCCAGTTGGCAAGGCGCGGGAGGGTCCAGGTTGGTTCTTTGACAACCCCTGCCAATTGCCCTTGAATCTGCTTTACAAAATTGATCTCAACCTGGCCCTTGTCGCTGACATTGATGGTTCCGGTTCGGCTGGTGTCAGCCACGCTGAATCGGCTCGTAATGTCACTTACGTTGCATTCGTCCAACCTCCACGGCAGGTCGAGGAAATGCTCTTGCGAGAAGAGCTGAAGTTCACCCTGCTTTCGAAAC
Source organism: Roseibium sp. AS2 (assembly GCF_038900065.1). Lineage (NCBI taxonomy): Bacteria > Pseudomonadati > Pseudomonadota > Alphaproteobacteria > Hyphomicrobiales > Stappiaceae > Roseibium > Roseibium sp. AS2. The sequence goes on along the minus strand of NZ_JBBMQN010000001.1, from coordinate 614,854 downwards.
CCCAGCATTGGTACGATGAATGGCGGCTTATCGTCGTCGTCGGCGGCGCTGGTCTGGAAGTTGTTGGACTCGGCATAGAGCCGGTCGATGGTCTTGCCCACCTGCGGAAGCGACGCCAAGCCAAGGTGAAGGATGTTGCGGTTCTCGCGCGTCATCGGGCCTTTGTAGGAGATTGTCCGTGTCTCTGGATTGAAGGAAACCCGCGTTTTCACGGATTGCGGCAGTTTCTCCATCGCCGCGGCGATCGTCTCGTGCGACGTAGTCTCTTCAGGCAACGGATCGGACTCGTGCTTCCATTCTTCGGCTTTTTCCGAGAAGCCCATGTCCTGCTGCGGCGCAACGATTTCATCGGCTTCCAGTCGATTGAAGCCCGCGCCCTCCACAAGCCCCGTCTTGAGCTGCTGGGCGGTGGCGTCGAAGCTACGTGAAACAATGTAGGCATAGGACTGGTTGAGCGCGTCACGTCGCTTTCTCTCGGCTCGAGGCATCCGGAGGATCCGGCCAAGGATTTGCTCCACGGCCACCGGTGAGACTTGATCGGCCACCGAACACAGCACATAGGCGAAGGGGCAATCCCATCCCTCTTTCAGCTTGGCCACGGTGATGATGTAGCGAACCGGGCAATTCGGGTCGCGGATGTCCGCAATGTCATCAAGGTCTTTGCGAGGCCCCGTGTGAACGGCGATCTGTTCCTTCGGGATGCGTTGGTCGTTCTTCAAATGCTCTTCTATTTTCTCCCATGTCAGGCGAGTCGGATCATTCTTCGACGCGCTTTGTGCCTGAAACAGGATGATCGGGCGAATGTATTCGCCTGTCTCGGTCTCTTCCGCCTTCGCTGCCTCTTCGAGCATTCGCTGGCTGTCCAGCGCTGAGCCCACGGTCTTGGTCCACTCGCCATCTGTGGTAAGACGGATGGGCATCTTGATCATCTCTTCCGCTTTCAGCTCGGCGGCGGAAACGGAATAGAGGATGTTCGAGGCGTGCTTGTCGCGGGCCGGGTTGTGCTCGGTCTGCGGTGTGGCGGTCAGCTCAAGGATAAGCGACGGGTTGAACCGGGCCAGCGTGCGGAACGAAAGATCGCTCCGGCTGTTGTGAGCCTCGTCAACGATCACCATCGGACGGTGAAGGCGCAACAGGTTGGCCAGTGACGCAATCGGACGCTCGGTCCCCTCGACCTTTTCCAAGGGCGCTTTGTGTGCGTCCGTCAGGTTTTCAAAATGATCCATGAGCGCGCCAGCGTCTTCATAGACCTTCAAGCCCTCCGGGTTTTCCTTTCCGCTGTCGTCTTGGCGGCGGAAGGACTGGATAGTAGACACGATCACCACCGCCCCGCCGGTCGCGTCTGCGCGCGACATGGCCAGCGCCTCGGCCTTGGTCATCACCGAAAAGTTTCGGTTGAAGTCCTTGGCCAGGGCAGCGCGATACGGGTGGCCCTCTGTCTTCAAGGCGTCAACGGTCTGATCGAGGATGGCGGTAGACGGTACCAGCCAGAGAACCATGGGATTCGACGCGTTCAGGTATTCCAGCGCGGCAATGCCGACAGAATGCGCGGCCAGCAAAGTCTTGCCGCCCCCCGTTGGCACGCGAAGGCACACATAGGGCGTGCCCTCGGCCACGGCGGGTGCTTCCCTGAACGGCATATTGGTGGACTTGTAGAAGGCCATGTTGGCCCCCATTTCCGTTGTGTCGCGCAGATAGCTGGTGAAGTGATCCAGCGAGATCTTCTGATACTCTTTCATCTCGAAGTTGGTCGCGGCCATGTCACGCCCCCTCGATCTGATAGGGGATCTGCTTGAACACAACGCTCTCGGCTTTCAGCCTGTCGGGCGATACGGTCGTGCCCTCGGCATAGACCACACGCGCGCCCTCAGAGCCGTCAGGCGGCGTAGGAAGGGTGGTCAGTGCGGCTGGGGTCAGAACATTACCCAAAGCCTCTCTGGGAGTCCCCTCCTGCCCTGGTGCGAATAGCAGATACACCGCCTTGTCACCATGCTTGCCAAGGAAGGGTGAGTTCCCATTGGCTCTGGACGGTATCGGTGCGCCAGTTTCCGTAAAGAAGATATGCGCGGCAAGATCGGGGAAGCTCACGGCGGCGTCGATATCGCCAAACTCGTTGAAGAGCGAAACGCCAAGGCGACAATACCGAAAACCACCGCCTAGTCCCTCGACGGGTTTCTGCGCGTCCCCTTTCTTGTTGTATCCATCCGCGACACGTCGCAAACGCTCTGTGGTGATCTGTGTCGCAATTTCCGGGTCCATCTCGATCAAGATGAAGCGGCGTTTTTGCTCGTCAGATTTATTCAAGTCCATCACAGCATGGCCAGTCGAACCAGACCCGGCGAATGAGTCAAGAACTATATCGTTCCCTGTTGTTACAAAACTGATTAAGTCAGAAAGCAACTCAATCGGCTTGGGAGGAGTTGAGAACGGTCTTTTCTTCTCAAAAAGAATATCCTTGATCTCATTCGACCCTCGACGGCCATCGAGTTCATACAAACTCGATAGCTTGCTCTTCCACTCTTCAATGTATACTTTCAGTTCGACGATCTTGTCTTCATCGCTGCCGAAGATGAAACGCTTTTCAGCGAGGAGCCTATCCCTTGTTTCTTCAGGAAAGCGATATCCCATAAGAGGTTTCTTAGTTGGCTTTCCGGTCTTCGGATGCAAAATGTCATAAACGTAGCCTTCTTTTCCGGGGTTGTGCACAGAACGGCTTCCGGTAAAGACACTGCGTTCATCGATCTCGTCATATTCCTGAAACGGCCAAAGGTAGGGTTTTTGTTCTTTAAACCATTTCCTATACTTTTTTTGGCGTATTTGGTTGTTCTCAACGCCAGGGAGCTCCACCACAAGTTCCTGTGCTTTTTCTTGGATTATTTCTCGCACTGGTGACGCTGGACTTTTCCAGTGTGCGTCAACCTTTTCTTTTCTCTTCGCGAAACAGATTATGTATTCATGTTCAATTACAATTCGGCTGGGGTTGTTGTCTGTAGCGTTCTTCCAGCAAATCGTACCAAGCCAATTTGTTTTACCAAAAATTTCATACATTAAGCTCGTCAAGTGTGTAAGTTCGTTGTCATCTATGCTGACAAATATCACACCATCTTCGCGCAAAAATTCGCGAAGTAATCGCAAACGAGGATACATCATACACAACCACTTATCGTGGCGTGAAAGGTCTTCTGCTTCTTTACCGACAACCTTGCCAAGCCAAGCCTTGATTTCGGGCGATGCGACGTTGTCGTTGTAGACCCAGCCTTCGTTGCCGGTGTTATAGGGCGGGTCGATATAGATACATTTCACTTGTCCGCCGTAATACGGCAGGAGGGCCTTCAAGGCCTCAAGGTTGTCGCCCTGAACCAGAAGGTTGCCCGCGTCTGGATCACCGGCGGAAAGCTCGCTATCGCAATGTACCAGCCGATACGGCACCTCGGCGTGGTGATGTTCGACCGCGTCTTTTCCAATCCAGTTCAATGTCGGCATTCAATAGTCTCACGTTATCTGCCCTCGATTCGGACAGGCTGTAGTTTTCTGCAATAGTGCATGGGGTCAAATCAGGTGCAAGGCAATGAAAACGGGAGATACGCCGCATGACCACACTCTGGGGCCTGCACATGCAGGAGGAGATCGGTTCGGATGCGCTGGAGCGCGGTTATGTCGCTATCGGCTGGGCAGGTCTGGGCGACGTCTCCGCCTTGCCCAAGGATCGCGAGGCGATAAAGGCGGCGATTATCCGCGCCTATCCGGAAAAGAAGGCGGGTGCGATTCCGGTCGAGGCAGGTGTGCTCTTCCGTTTCCTTCACGAGATCAAGGAAGGCGATGTCGTCGTCTATCCATCCAAGCACAACCGGCAGGTGAATATTGGCCGCGTTATCGGTCCTGTGACCCATATCGCGGATACCGGCGAGGGCACCTATCCCAATCGGCGTGCGGTGGACTGGCTCGGCAGCTTTCCGCGCAGCGACTTCCCCCAGTCCGCGCTCTATGAAATCGGATCGTTCCTAACACTCTTCCTCGTCAAGACCCACAGGCAGGAATTTCTGGCGAAGATCGACCCGTCGGTGAGCGCACCGGAAGCTGGAGACGAGGATACGGCGACCCCAGACGACGACAGTGTCGCCGGCACCGTCTCGCGGCAGGCGGAAGAGACCACCGAGGATTACGTGGTCCGCAAGCTTCATTCTGTGCTGAGCGGCTACGAGTTCGAGCATTTCGTCGCGCATATTCTGGAATGTCTGGGTTATACCGCGCGGGTCTCCGAGAAATCCGGCGACGGCGGTGTCGATGTCATCGCTCATAGCGACGAACTCGGCTTCGAGCCGCCGATCATCAAGGTTCAGTGCAAGCGTATGACCGGCCAGACGGGAGAGCCGGAAGTCAGCCAGTTGCTCGGTACGCTCGGCGAGGGCGAATGCGCTCTGTTCGTCAATCTAGGTTCCTACAGCAGGCCCGCCCGCGTTCTGGAGCGCAACCGCCCCAAACTCCGGCTGATCGACGGCGAGCAATTCGTAAAGCTGGTGCTGGAGAATTACGACAAGCTGTCGGCGCGCTACCGGACGATGATACCGCTCAAACGGATCCATGTGCCCGATGTGTGATTCTTCCTGCACGCGCGAGCTGCGACAAGCCCCTCGTGGGCCGGCCGTGGCTGGGTGGAGAAACATGTGTTCGACCATGTCACCCCGGCCGAGCGCAGCGAGAGCCGGGGCCCCCTCGTTCGCAGAGAGCTCGAAACAGGACGGGCAGCCCCGGCACACTGAGCTCCGCTTTGGCAAGCGGCACGGCGAGTAGGCCCCGGCTCTGCGCTCCGCTTGGCCGGGGTGACAGTCGGGAATTGCGGCGGGCTTGCAGGACGCGTTGGTCGAAGCGAACAAGAACGCCCAACCGCCAAACGCAAAGGAGCCACCCATGCGCCAACCAAAATCGATGAAAGGTCTCGAAACCCTCGGCCGGGTGCGCCTGTCGGAGAATTTTTTCATGCGGGATTTTCTCTATTCGGAAATCTCCAACTACTACGGCATCCCCAACATTCCGCATCATCCCGATGTCGCGGTCGAGGCGGGGACGAAGCTGTGCGGGGAACTGCTGGAGCCGCTCAGGGCCGCGTTCGGGCATGTCGCCATCCGCTCCGCCTACCGCTCGCCGGAGGTCAACGGCTTCGGCAACGAGAACGGCCTCAACTGCGCCCGCAACGAGGCCAATCATGCCCATCACATCTGGGATTATCGCGACGGTGAGGGCCGGCTCGGGGCGACGGCCTGCATCATCGTGCCCTGGGTGCACGACCGATACAGCGCAGAGGGCGACTGGCGGCGGCTGGCGTGGTGGATCCACGATCACCTGCCGTATAATTCGCTCTGGTTCTTTCCCAAGCTCTGGGCGGTGAACGTCAACTGGCGCGAGCAGCCCGAACGCCGCATCGACAGCTACGCGGCCCCGGTGGGCCTGTTGACCAAACCGGGCTTCGACAATCACGCGGGCACCCATGCCGGCTGGTACGAGGGCTTTCCGGAGGGCCCGCCAGCGAAGCGCGGCGGCAGCGGGGTGTAGCAACCTCAATTGACAGGAGCCTGTCTGATGGCATCGCCTCGATTTGCCGACGAGGCGCGCTGCGAAGGGCGGTCTGGTTGACCGTTCAAGCAGCGCAACGCTGCCCGGCGCGCCGGAACAAGCCACCGGAGGCCGCGTTTGCAGCTTGTTTTGCTACGCCGCGCGTCTTGCCCGCTCTCCCGTCTGCCTACCCGCTCTCCCGTCTGCCTGAAGGTCCGGCGCGGTTCCGGCTGCGTGTTTTCCCGTGCTTGACCTTCCAGTCACGGGAGGGTCTATCTGAAAGACCCTTCGATATTCAACAGAGCCACCAAGACCATGCACGACACAGCCGTCAGGCCCGCAGAACCAACCGCCGAGACCACCACCACCGACCCGGTCTGCGGCATGTCGGTCCCTTTGGGCCGGGGCAAGCCGTCGCTCAGCTACAAGGGCACGGACTATCATTTCTGCAGTTCCGGTTGCCACGACAGGTTCGAGGGCGACCCCTGGTTCTATCTGTCCGGCAACAGCGCCAGGAAAAAGGCGCGGGACGCGGAGCAGAGCCCGGGCGGCGCGCTGTTTTCCTGTCCGATGGACCCGGAAATCGTGCAGGAAGGGCCGGGCACCTGCCCGATCTGCGGCATGGCGCTGGAGCCGATGAGCGGGGTTTCGGACGAGCCCAATCACGAGTTGATCGATTTCGGCCGCCGGCTGCGGGTCAGTGCGCTGGCCGCGGTTCCGCTGCTGATCCTGACCATGGGGCCGATGTTGGGCGTGCCGGTCCGCAGCTGGATCGGCGAAGGCCTGGCGATCTATCTGGAGGCATTGCTGGCGACACCGGTCGTGCTGTGGGCGGCGCAGCCGTTCTTCAGGCGCGGCTGGACCTCGCTGGTCACGCGAAAGTTCAACATGTGGACCCTGATCATGATCGGGGTCGGCGCCGCCTATCTCTATTCCATGGTGGCCGCGTTCCTGCCGTTCCTGTTCCCCGAAACGCTGAAGGGCGGGAGCGGGCACATGCCGGTCTATTTCGAGGCCGCGGTGGTGATCGTCGCGCTGGTGTTCGTCGGCCAGGTGCTGGAACTGCGCGCCCGCGAGCGCACCGGCGATGCCATCCGCGCGCTGCTGGATCTTGCGCCCAAGACCGCGCGGCGGATCACGCCCGCAGGCGACGAATACGACGCGCCTCTTGAAAACATCCTGGCGGGCGACCGGCTCAGGGTGCGGCCGGGGGAGGCCGTGCCGGTCGACGGGGTTGTCGTGGACGGCGGATCGTCGGTGGACGAAAGCCTGGTCACCGGCGAGCCGGTGCCCGTTGAAAAGGCTTCCGGAGACAAGGTCACCGGCGGCACGCTCAACAAGACGGGATCCTTCGTGATGGAGGCGAAGCTCGTCGGCGCCGACACGATGCTGTCCAGGATCGTCGACATGGTGTCGTCCGCGCAGCGCTCGCGCGCGCCGATCCAGGGCCTGGCCGACCGGGTCGCCACCTATTTCGTTCCCGCCGTCGTTGGCGCTGCCGTGCTGGCCTTTGCCGTCTGGCTGGCGGTCGGGCCAAGCCCGTCGCTGGTCCATGCGATCATCGCCGCGGTGTCCGTGCTGATCATCGCCTGCCCCTGCGCGCTCGGTCTGGCGACGCCCATGTCGATCATGACCGCCACCGGACGCGGTGCCCAGGCCGGCGTGCTGGTGAAAACCGCCGAAGCCCTGGAACGCCTGGCCTCGGTCGACACCCTGGTGATCGACAAGACCGGGACGCTCACGGAAGGAAAGCCGTCGGTCAGCGAGGTCGTGCCGGCGCCCGGCAGCACTGAAGACGACCTGCTGCGTCTGGCCGCTGCCCTGGAGAAGGGATCGGAGCACCCGCTGGCGGAATCCATCCTGGAGGAAGCCGCCAGGCGCGGTCTGGACCTGCCGGAAACAAACGGCTTCGAGGCGGTCACGGGCAAGGGCGTGCGCGCGCTGGTGGAGGGCAACGAGATCCTGTTCGGCAACGCGGCCTTCGCCGCCGAAACCGGCGCCGACCTGTCGGACCTTGCAGACCGTGCCGGGGAACTCGCCGAACTGGGCAAAACGGTGATGCATCTGGTCCGCAAGTCCGGCGGCACCGCGCAGCTCATCGGGCTTGTCGCGGTCGCCGACCCGGTCAAACCGAATGCCCGCGCGGCCATCGACGCGCTGCATGAAGACGGTATCCGGATCGTGATGGCAACCGGCGATGCGCCGCGCACCGCCGCGGCGGTCGCCGGTGCTCTGGGGATCGACGAGGTCCATGCCGGCGTGCTGCCGGCCGGCAAAAAACAGCTGATCGAGGATCTCAGGGCCGGTGGCCGTGTCGTGGCCATGGCCGGTGACGGCGTCAATGACGCGCCGGCACTGGCCGCCGCCGATGTCGGGCTCGCGATGGGCACCGGCGCGGATGTCGCGGTGGAAAGCGCCGGCCTGACGCTTCTGAAGGGCGATCTGGAAGGCATTCGGCGCGCCCGCACGCTGGCGCGCGAAACCGTGCGCAACATCCGCCAGAATCTGTTCTTCGCCTTTGTCTACAACGCGGTCGGCGTGCCGGTCGCCGCCGGGCTGCTCTACCCGGTCTTCGGCATTCTGCTGTCTCCGATGCTGGCGGCCCTGGCCATGAGCCTGTCGTCCATTTCGGTGGTCGGCAATGCCCTTCGCCTGCGCGGACTGGACCTGGAAAAGGGGGGAAGATGAACATCGGCGCGGCTTCCTGGCAAAGCGGATTGCCGGTCAAGACCATCCGCTACTACGAGGAAATCGGTCTGGTGCGGCCCGCGCGCAGCGAGAACGGCTACCGGGACTTTCTGGAGACCGATCTGCAGCGGCTGAAGTTTCTGCAGCGCGCGCGCAGTCTCGGTTTTTCCATCGACAAGTGCCGTGAACTGCTGTCGCTTTACGAGGACCGCAACCGGGCGAGCGCGGACGTCAAGGAAATCACCCGGGAGAAAATCGATGAGATCGATCGCAAGATCGAAGAGCTCCAGTCCCTGAAACGGGTCCTGTCGGACCTGGTCAGGGCCTGCCACGGCGATGACCGGCCGGACTGTCCGATCATCGACGACCTGTCCGGAGCGCCGGGGGCGCAGGACAGCGGCGAGGCAGGAGGGGACAAGGCGGAAGGGGACAAGGCATGAGAAAACAAGGCCTGCTCGGAAAACTCCTGATCGTCTCGGCCGGTCCGTTATTGGCCGTATTGGGTGTTCTTGTCTGGGGCTGCCTGACGGAAGACGGCGACGGGTCCGACAGGTCCGACAGGGCGGGTGCGGCCATGGTGGCCGTCAGCGTGCCCGAACTCGGCGGGCAGGCCCTTGAGGGCGAAAGCCTCTTCAAGGACAATTGCGCTGTGTGTCATGGCGTGAATGCAGCCGGCCGGGACGGGGCCGGTCCGCCGCTTGTGCACAGGATCTACGAGCCGGGCCATCATGGAGACGGCGCTTTTCTGCTGGCGGCGCTGCGCGGGGTGCGGGCGCATCATTGGCCGTTCGGCGACATGCCACCGGTCGAAGGCGTCTCGCAAAGTGATGTTGAAAGCATTGTTGCCTATGTGCGCCTGTTGCAGCGGGCGAACGGCATCAACTGACGCGGAGGATTTTTGATGAAAAAATTGCGGGTTGGATCTGTCCTGCTGGCCGGGATTGTGGCGGCGGGAGCGGCCTGGGCCCATGGCGGCGCGACCGGCATCGTCAAGGAGCGCATGGACGCCATGTCGGACATCGGCGGACAGATGAAGGCGGTCGGACGGATGCTGAGGGCCGGTTCCTACGATCCGGCACTGGTGTCTTCGGCCGGCGCGACCATCGCGGGCCATGCCGGAAAGACGCTTGTCGACCTGTTTCCCGAAGGCAGCCTGGAGGCGCCGACCGAGGCGAGCCCCGCGATCTGGACGGACCGGGCAAAATTCCGGGCCTATTCGGACGAACTGCAGGAAGCCGCAAGGGCGATGAAGCAGCTCGCGGACCGCGGCGCGGACATGCAGGAGGTCGCCGGTGCCTTCGCATCGCTTGGCGGAACCTGCAAGACGTGCCATGAGGCGTTCCGCATCAAGAAGTAGCCAGGCGGGCGGGTGAACTGGCGGGCAGGCGAAGGCGTTTCAGCGGTCAAGATGCTTGCCACACGCGACGGCATGTTCTACCTGACGGTCAAATCGAAAGCTAAAAATGCGGGCGGGAGCCGCCGAAGGAGACGAGACGTCATGACGATCCGCTATCACAAGGGCGATTTGCCGGACCTGAAAGCCTATGAGACGGCAAGCGCGGTGGCGGTCGATTCCGAAACGCTCGGTCTCAATCCCAACCGGGACCGCCTGTGCGTGGTTCAACTGTCTCCGGGAGACGGATCGGCGGATGTGATCCAGATTTCCAGGGGCCAGAAAACGGCTCCGAATCTGGAGGCGCTCATGAGCGATCCGGCAAAAGCGAAGATTTTTCATTTCGCCCGGTTTGATGTCGCGGTGTTGCTGCACTATCTGAATATCCGGGTCACGCCGGTCTGGTGTACCAAGATCGCCTCGAAGCTGGTGCGGACCTATACGGACCGGCACGGATTGAAGGATATCACGCGCGAACTGATCGGTGTCGAATTGTCCAAGCAGCAGCAAAGCTCGGACTGGGCTGCGGAGACGCTCAGCGACGCCCAACTGGCCTACGCGGCATCGGATGTGCTTCATCTGCATGCCTTGAAGGAAAAACTGGAATTCATGCTCGCCCGCGAGGAGCGTGGCCACCTTGCCGCCGCCTGTTTCGAATTCCTGCCTGTCCGGGCGGAACTCGATCTCAAGGGGTGGGAGGAAACAGACATCTTTGCCCATTCGTAACTGTTTTGGGATAATGCGGTTCGCCGTGGAACAAGAGCGTGGTCGGAGACCTTGTTGAGCGCTGTCACTGATTTTCCGGGAGGGTCGGCTCCCAACGGGGCAGCTCCCACGAGGGGATTGAACCGCACGCAGCGGGCGGCGCGCCGGCACAGTGTGCTGGTGCGTGTCCTGCGCTGGGTCCTTCCCGGCATCGGCCTGCTGATTCTCGCCGGCATGATCGGGCTGGTGGTCCTGTTCAACCTGCTCAACAGTTTTGGTGCCTCCAACGTCATGCTGACGAGTGAGGGGCTGGTGATGGACCAGCCGGAACTGTCGGGCCATGACGGCGACCGGTCCTATCAGGTGACCGCGCGGCGCGCCATTCAACGGCTCAGCGATCCGCGCATCATCGATCTGGAGACCATCCGCGCCGACATCGTTCTGGGCAAGGACCAGAGCGCCGAGATCATCGCGCTCAAGGGCACCTACAACAATGCTGCGGAAACACTCAGGCTGTACGAGGGCATCCAGATCGAGTGGAGCGAGGGCTACAAGGTCGATCTGTCCGAAGTGGGGATCAATCTGACCAACGGCGCGATGACGACGACAGAGCCGGTTTCCATCCGTTCAGATCAGGGTCATGTTGTCGCCGGTAAACTCGATTACGACAAGGCCAAGGGTCTCGTCCGGTTCTCCGACGGGATCAAGATGACACTCAACCCGGCCTCGCAAGGACAATAGGCGATGACATTTCTCAAGCGCATGATGATCGCAGGTGCTGCAATCCTGTTTGCCGGCTCCGCGCATGCACAGACCTTTTCGGATGCCTTCGCGGGCTTCGGGGCCAGTGACGGTGAACCGATCGAGATCGAGGCCAGCGAACTGCGTGTCGAGGACGGCAACAACACGGCCACCTTCGTCGGCGACGTCGTTGTCGTGCAGGGTGAAACCAGTCTGAAGACCGAGCGGCTGAAGGTGTTCTACGCCGGGTCCGCGTCTGGATCCGGGTCCGAGACTCAGGAAAGCGCGGTCCAGCAGCGCATATCGCGTCTCGAGGCCGCCGGCGGCGTTCACATCACCTCCAAGGACCAGACTGCCCGCGGCGATGCGGCCAGTTTCGACATGACCCGGGAAGTCATGGTGATGACCGGCAAGGAAGTCGTTCTCAGCCAGGGGCCGAACGTGGTGGTCGGCAAAAGGCTGACCGTGAACCTGAAGACCGGCCAGGCAAACCTGACCGCCGGCAGCGGCAATGTGTCGGGCAGTGGTGGCGGACGGGTCAAGGTGCGCATACAGCCCAACAGCGTGCAGAACGCCGAGTGAGCCGGTTTCCGGACCCTCACTCGACAGTCCGGGACGCAGACCTTATGTCAGGTCCCGGCAACGATCGGATGGACGGCGCATCAGTGAAGACAATTTCTCCGGACAATAACGGCCTACAAGGCGTCGCAGCGGGACCCGCGGATCAGTCCGGGGATCAATCCGCGGATCTGTCCCGTGCGCTGGTCGTCGACGGCATCGGCAAGACCTATGGCCGGCGTCAGGTGGTCAAACATGTCAGCCTGTCCGTGCGGCCCGGCGAGGCGGTGGGGCTTTTGGGTCCGAACGGCGCGGGCAAGACCACGACATTCTACATGATCACGGGGCTGATCCGGCCGGACCAGGGCCAGATATCCCTGGACGGGCTCAACATCACCCGGATGCCGATGTACCGCCGGGCCCGTCTCGGCATCGGCTACCTGCCCCAGGAGGCGTCCATCTTCCGGGGGCTCACGGTGGAAGAGAACATCCGCGCCGTGCTGGAGGTGATCGAGCCAAACCGGCACAGGCGCCGTGAGGAACTCGACTCGCTGCTGGCCGAATTCGGTCTGACGCACCTGCGCAAGTCGCCGAGCATCGCGCTTTCCGGCGGGGAGCGCCGGCGCGTCGAAATTGCGCGCGCACTCGCCAGCCGCCCGTCCTTCATGCTGCTCGACGAACCCTTTGCCGGCATCGATCCGATCGCGGTCGGGGATATCCAGCAGCTTGTGCGCCACCTGACCCAGCGCGGCATCGGTGTTCTGATCACCGATCACAATGTGCGCGAAACGCTCGGCCTGATCGACAGGGCCTATATCATCGCCTCCGGTGAGGTTCTGACCGAGGGCCTGCCCCAGGAAATCGTCACCAATCCTGACGTCCGGCGGCTTTATCTGGGTGAACAATTCACCCTTTGATGACAGGCGGTGCGCAACGCTATACACTGGCTCGGCAAGGAATAAGCAAGAAGCAGACCAAGCGGGCATAGCGGGCACCCCAGAAACACATGGCCATTTCAACCAAGCTGGAAATGCGGCAGAGCCAGTCGCTGGTCATGACGCCGCAATTGATGCAGGCGATCAAGCTTTTGCAGATGTCCAATCTTGATCTGGTTGCCTATGTCGAGGCCGAACTGGAGCGCAATCCGCTTCTGGAAAAGACCGACTCCGGAGAGACCGGCGCGGATGGCGACACCGGCTCCGAAGGCAATTCCGAGCCTTTCGCGGACAGCGCGGGCACGCCGGCGGCCTCCGAGGAACCCGGTTCGGGCGACTGGATGCAGAACGACCTGGAGACCGGCTCGGAAGCCATCGCCGCGCGCATGGACACGGATCTCGGCAATGTCTTTCCCGACGAACCCGGCGTCCCGGCATCTCCCGACCCGGCATTGCTGAAAGGCGGCGACAGCTACAAGAACGTCTCCAGCGGCGGGGCTTCCGAGGACTACAACCTGGAGGCCTTTGTCGCCGAGGAAGTGTCTCTGGTCGGCACCCTGGAAGAACAGATGCACCTGGCGCTGACCGACGAGGCGGACAAGCTGATCGCCGGGCATCTGATAAATTCCCTGGACGAGAACGGCTATCTTTACATCGATCTGGGCGAGACCGCAGGGCAGCTTGGTGTCGGTGCCGACCGGATTGAAGCCGTGCTCTGCGTGCTGCAGGCTTTCGAGCCCGCCGGAGTGTTCGCGCGTGATCTCGCCGAATGCCTGAAACTCCAGCTGATCGACAAGAACCGGTTCGACCCGGCCATGGAAGCGCTCATCGACAATATCGAGCTGCTGGCAAAGCGCGATCTCGCCGGCTTGAAAAAGGTCTGTGCGGTGGACGAGGAGGACCTCGTGGAAATGATTGCCGAGATCCGCGCGCTTGACCCGAAGCCCGGAAGCGTTTTCGGGTCCGCCCTGGTCCAGCCCGTTGTGCCCGATGTCTTCGTCAGGCCGGCCAACGACGGCACCTGGGCGATCGAACTGAACTCTGACACGCTTCCAAGGGTGCTCGTCAACCAGACCTACTATGCCAAGGTCATCAAGACGGCGCGCAACGAGACGGAGAAGGAGTACATGACCGACTCGCTGCAGACGGCGAGCTGGCTCGCCAAGAGCCTCGACCAGCGGGCAAGAACGATCCTCAAGGTCTCGACGGAAATCGTCCGTCAGCAGGACGGCTTCCTGACCTACGGCATCGCCCATCTCAGGCCGCTCAACCTGAAGACGGTCGCCGAGGCCATCGGCATGCATGAATCGACCGTCAGCCGGGTGACGTCCAACAAGTTCATGGCGACGCCACGCGGCATCTACGAACTGAAGTATTTCTTCTCCTCGGCCATTTCGGCAACGGTCGGCGGCGACGCGCATTCGGCCGAATCGGTCCGCCACAAGATCAGGCAACTGATCGATGCGGAAGCGCCGAAAGCCATCCTGTCGGACGACACGCTTGTCAAAATTCTGAAGGATGACGGCATCGACATCGCGCGCAGAACGGTGGCCAAGTACCGGGAGGCCATGAAAATAGGCTCTTCGGTGCAAAGACGCCGCGAAAAAAATTCACGCCTTTAGAGGCGGCCCCATGTATTCCGCAGCGCAACTTTCGGCACGTTTCAGAGATGTCGGCTGAAACAATACCTTGGAATTCCAAGTTCCTTTTTGAAACTTGTTACATCGTTTCATAATCAATTGACTCTTGTCCAACACGCAATTATAGCACCGCCCTCGTGACGTAATGAGGGATGGCGCTTCGGCGCTGACTGGTCCATTCTGTAAGCTTGAAACGTATCGCGTTTCTGCACCGGCGGCACGCCGGTGACCTATCGGTCAATAGAAGAAGAAGAGGTCCCCATGGCTTTGCGGATTTCGGGTAAGAATGTTGATGTCGGCGATGCACTGCGCGTCCATATCAATGACCGAATCGAAGATGCGCTTGAGAAATATTTCACAGGCGGTTTTACAGGCCACGTCACGCTCAGCAGGGAAGGCACGGGCTTCAAGTCCGAGTGCAGCCTGCATCTGGACACGGGAATTGTGCTCCAGGTGTCCGCGCAGGATCAGGATCCGCGCAAAGGTTTCGATCAGGCCGCGGACAAGATCGAGAAGAGATTGCGGCGCTACAAGCGCAAGCTGAAGGATCATCACAGCCACAACGGCGCTGACCGTGAGGCGATGGATGCCGCGTCCTATGTGCTTGCCTCGCCGGAGGAAGACGAGGAAGTGCCGGTGGATTTCAATCCGCTGGTGATTGCCGAGACTTCCGCGAAAGTGAAGACGATGACCGTCGGCATGGCGGTTATGGAACTGGATTTGACCGAAGCTCCGGTCGTCCTGTTCAAAAATGCGGCAAATGGCGGTGTCAATGTTGTCTATCGCCGGCCGGATGGCAATATAGGCTGGATTGACCCGGCACTGGTGGCCAAACAGGCTGCCGAGTAGAGATATGACGAGGTCGGCTTCCCCCGGGAAGCCGGCTTCTGAAACGTGTAGGCGGACTAATGGATCTTAGTGATCTTCTGGGTAAAGACGCGGTGATTGCAAGCCTGAAGGCCAAAAGCAAAAAACAGGCGATCCAGGAACTTGCTGCCAGGGCGGCAGAGCTGACCGGTCTTTCGGAACGCGAGATTTTCGACACGCTCCTGCAGCGCGAACGCCTTGGTTCCACCGGTGTCGGCCACGGTATCGCGATTCCCCACGGCAAGCTCGTGCGTCTGGACAGGCTGGTCGGTCTGTTCGCGAAGCTGGACAAGCCTGTCGATTTCGATTCCCTCGACGACGAGCCCGTCGATCTCGTGTTTCTGCTGCTGGCGCCTGAAGGCGCCGGAGCCGACCATCTGAAGGCGCTTGCGAGGATCGCGCGCCAGTTGAGGGACGCGTCGGTCACCAAGGGACTGCGCGGCTCGGTGGACGCACAGGAAATCTACGATCTCCTGACACAGCCGCTGACCTCTTCCAACGCGGCTTAATCGGTTCAGTCTTCTCGACAGGACAAGGACCGGCCCACGTCGGTCCCATTTGCGTTTGGGGACAGGCCCTTCGCTGACCATTTCAGTTTACACGATGACGCCTTGCGTCAGGCTGCCAGCGATGGCCGCAGCCGGCCGGGCCTCACGCCTTCGCCGGTTCCGCGTCGCCCTGACCGAGTTCCGGCTGGCCGGCCGCCGGGGCGGGGCCCCTGGTCAGGGCCGGCAGATGCAGGTCCAGAAGGTCCTCCGGCGGAGCGGTTTCTTCCGGGATCCGCCACAGGGTCGATGAGATGGCGAGTTGTCCGAGCGTGCGGGTCGAGGTGGTGACGGCGATCAGGCCGGCGAAGAGAGGCCCGATGGCAACGGGGATGACCGGCCACACAAGCCCGATCGGCTGACCGGAGAGCCAGGCGAGGCCGGCCAGGCCGAAGAGCATCTGCGGCCAGAGCTTCTGCAGGGCCAGCACGACCGGCAGTCTCTGCACGCCCCTGGCCTGCGCGCCCCAGCCGATTGTCTTGCCGAACACGAGGCCGCCCATGAAGATCGTGTGCGCCACCGCCATGATCGGCGCCAGCATGGCCGCATAGACAATCTCGGCACCGACACTCACAAGAATGCGCAACGTCCCGCCGAAGGCCTTGCGCAGATCCTGTCTCGCCAGCACGTCGGCCACTGTGGCAAGCTTCGGCGCGAACACCATCGTGAGCACCGTGAAGAACACGAGGGCGCCGGTATCCGCGCGGAACGGCGTGCCGTCGCTGACCAGGCCAAGCACGGCAGCGGCGGTCATGAAGCCGATCCAGGCCGGCGACCCCAGGAACATCAGGATGGCGAGAAAAAGCTGCGCACGGCTGACCGGCTTCAGGCCCGGCAGGCCGAGCAGCCTGCGGTATTGCAGATTGCCCTGGCACCAGCGCAGATCCCGCCGGATGTATTCCAGTAGATGAGGCGGGTTGGCTTCATAGCTCCCGGTTTCCTGCGGCAGCACCCGGACCTCGTAACCGGCACGGCGCATCAGAACCGCCTCCACCTGATCGTGGGACAGGATCGTGCCCGCAAGCGGTCCCTTGCCGGGCAGGTCCGGAAGCCGGCACTCTTCCTTGAAGGGCTTGATCCTCAGGATGGCATTGTGTCCCCAGTAGGGGCCGCAATCACCCTGCCACCAGGCGCTGCCGATGGTGTAGGAGCGCATGCCGAGGCGCATGCCGAACTGGAAAATCCGGGCAAAGGCACTGTCGGTCGGCAAACCGACCACCAGGCTCTGCAGAATACCCAGCCTGGGATTGGCTTCCATGCGCCGGACAAGTCCCGTGATCGCATCCGCCGACATGTAGCTGTCCGCATCCAGCACCAGCGCGAAATCATGCAAGTCGCCCCACCGGTCGCAGAAGTCGGCGATATTGCCGGCCTTGAACCCCGGGTTGGTGTCCCGGCGGCGGTAGACCACCTCCATCTGGCCGGCATGGCGTTCCTGAAGCCGCGCCGTCATCTGCTGCTCCTGCAGGGCGACATCGTCCAGGGAGGTGTCGCTCAGCACGTAAAGCGTGAACCGGCTTGCCTCGCCGGCGCGGGCCAGACGGGACATCATGGCGCTGAGATTGGTCTCGAGGCTTTCGGTATCCTCGTTGCGCACGCAGGAAAGCAGGGCCGTCGAACTTGTCAGCGGCAGGGAGGCGTCGCCATGCGCGATCGGGCAGACGGCGTCGACGGGATCCCGGGAAAGCCGCATCACAAGCAAGCCGATCACCGCGTTCCAGAACCCGATGATGGTCCAGGGGAGGGTCACCATGAAACAGGCGACGATCACCGTGTCGAGCACCGAATATCCCCCCGGTGACAGGGTTACGGTCATCAGCGCGGCAAGCGCCGCGAAACTGATGACAACGAGTGCGGCAAAAAGAACGCGCCTGGCGGTCATGGGGGCTGTTGATCCTTCAAATACACGCATGTCAAAAGCCTTGAACATTTTTTTGACTTCCAATCCTGGCGAACGTCGCAATAGTGCGCATGCCAAAATGTCCTAAGATTGACAGGAACCAGGGTTGATGACGGGAGAAGTTACATAATGATTGCGGAAACACCGGTGACGCGCGACACAGGCAAGGCGCAGGCGCTGTGGTACACCGGCCCTGGTGAATGCGCGATCGAGCCGGTTGCCGGCGCCGGTCCGCGCGCCGGTGAAGTGCTGGTGCAATCGCTTTTCAGTGGCGTCAGCCGGGGCACCGAGGGTCTTGTTTTCCGTGGAGAGATTCCGATGAGCGAATGGCAGCGCATGCGCGCGCCACATCAGGCCGGCGACTTCCCCTTTCCCGTGAAATACGGCTATGCCAATGTCGGCACGGTCCTGAAGGGGGACCCGGAGCTTGCCGGACGTGTGGTCTTTTCGCTGTTTCCGCATCAAAGCGTCTTTGCACTCCCGTCAGCGTCCTGTGTGCCGGTTCCCGATGGCGTCCCTGCCGAACGCGCTGTTCTGGCAGCGAATATGGAAACGGCGATCAATGCTATATGGGACGGAAAACCATCACCTGGGGATCACATCTGCGTGGTCGGGGGTGGGGTTGTCGGTCTCCTGACCGCATATGTCGCGGGACGGCTGCCCGGGTCAAGAGTGACGGTGATCGATACCAATCCGGGCCGTGCGGCGATCGCTGAGGCACTTGGCCTGGCCTTCGCCCTGCCGGCCGACGCGCCCCGCGATCAGGATCTCGTTTTTCACACCAGCGCGTCCTCGGCGGGACTTGCCACCGCGCTTGCCTGCGCCGGCGACGGAACGACTGTCGTCGAGATGAGCTGGTACGGCGCCAGGGCCGTGGAGGCGCCGCTCGGCGCCGATTTCCATTGCCGCAGGCTCAGGCTGATATCGAGCCAGGTCGGCACCATCGCCCCGGACCGGCGCGACCGGTGGAGCTACCGGCGGCGCCTAGAACTGGCGCTGTCCCTGCTCGCCGACCCGGTGCTCGACAAACTGATCAGCCACCGAATTCCCTTCGCGGAGTTGCCGGAGCAGCTTCCCGAAGTGTTGAACAAGGCGTCAGATGTTCTGGCAGCCGTTGTCCGCTATGAGAACGGGTCCGGCCACACCGGCTGAGCCCGACATCGAACAATCAGTCATTTCAGGATCACAAAGATGTTTGCAGTTGAAGTTCGCGACCACGTCATGATTGCGCATTCCTTCAGGGGAGAGCTGTTCGGCCCGGCCCAGGCGCTGCACGGGGCGACATTCGTCATCGATGCCGCTTTTCTGGCCGAGACCCTCGACGAAAACGGCGTGGTGATCGACATCGGCCGCGCTCACGAGGCGCTGAAGGAAGTGCTGCAGCCGCTCAATTACAAGAACCTGGACGAGGTCCCGGAATTCGCCGGTACCAACACGACGACCGAGTTCCTGACGAAGCATATTCACGATCACCTTTCGCGTGCGGCCCGCGACAGCCGTCTCGGGCGCGCCGGGACGGAACTGGCCGCCATTCGGGTGACGATTTCCGAATCCCATGTCGCCCGGGCCTGGTATGAAGCCGGGATCTGATCCGCAGATGCAATCTGTCCATTTCGCATATCCGGGGGATCTGGCAACACCCAGCGGCGGGTATGGCTACGACCGCCGGATCATGGCCGGATTGCGCAAGCTCGGCTGGCAGGTCGAGCCGTTGCCCCTGGGCGACGGTTTTCCGTTTCCCTCCCCGGAAACGCTGTCCGCGGCAGAAGTGCGCTTCCGGGCCTTGCCGGCAGGGACACGTGTCGTCGTTGACGGTCTTGCGTTCGGCGCGCTCGCGCATGCGGCGGCCGCCACGGATCACCTGCGTCTTGTCGCCCTGCTTCATCATCCGCTCTGCCTGGAAAACGGCCTTGCGCCGGACCGGGCCAGGGCCTTGCTGGAAAGCGAGACCTGCGCGCTGAAACATGCCGGCCATGTCATCGTCACCAGCCCGGCCACGGCGGCCCAGGTGCATGACCTGTTCGCGTTTCCCGAGGAAAAGATATCGGTCGTCCTGCCGGGTACGGAGAAGCCGGACACTTATGCGCGCCCGGCATCGGACGTGACAAGGCTGTTGTCCGTCGGCACGCTTGTTCCGCGCAAGGGCTATGATCTGTTGCTGGATGCCCTGGCGGAGCTGCCTGCGGATGCCGGCGCCTGGCATCTGGACATCGTCGGCGGCCTGGACTCAGATCCGGCGTGTTATGGCGCCCTGCGAAAACAGTCCGCCGATCTGAACCTGTCCGACCGGATAAGGTTTCACGGTGCCGTCCCGGAGGACCATCTGTCCGCTCATTACCGCGCGGCGCATATATTCGTGCTGGCGAGCCGCTTTGAAGGATACGGCATGGCCTATACGGAAGCGCTCGCCCACGGCCTGCCGGTCATCGGCAGCGGCGGCGGCGCGGTGCGCGAGACCCTGCCGGAAGGAGCCGCGCTCTATTGCGGCACGGAAGATGTCGCGGCCCTGCGCGCGGCCTTGCAGCGCCTGCTGACTTCTCCAGAAGAACGGGCCAGTCTCGGAGACGCGGCACGGTCGGCGGCACGGGCCTTTCCGGACTGGCAGGATGCCGCCGCCCGGTTTTCAGACATATTGCGGGAGACAGGCCCATGAGCGGGTTTTCGACAACATGGCTTGCCTTGCGTGAGCCCCTCGATCTGGCAGCGCGGAACACGGACGTCGAGGCTGCGTTCCTGGACAGCCTGCCATCGGGACCGGTCCGCATTCTCGATCTGGCAAGCGGCGCCGGATCGACCGTGGCCGCTCTTGCGGCGAAAGGTGTGGAGCCCGCCGGCTGGCTGCTGTGCGATCACGATTCCGCCCTTCTTGAGCACGCCGGGCAGCGCTGGCGGAAGCCGGTGGAGCAGGGCACCGGACGGATCGACCTCAGGCAGATCGATCTGGCCCGTGACCTGGAGCAATTGCCTTTCGCGGATGTGGCCGCGGTCACCACATCGGCGTTTCTGGATCTTGTGTCGGAGGCCTTTGTCGAACGGCTGGTCGAACAGGTCGTCAAGGCCCGCAAACCCTTTCTGGCGAGCCTGACCTATGACGGCCGCGTACGCTTCGATCCTGAAGCGCCGTTCGACAGCGACATCCTCGCCGCTCACGACCGGCATCAGCGCACCAACAAGGGCTTCGGCCCGGCCCTCGGGCCGGAAGCGGCATCGCGGGCGATTGCGCTGTTTGAAGCCGCCGGCTACCGCGTCGTGCAGGGCCCGTCCGACTGGCGGGTCGCGCCGCACGAACACGATTTCCTGATGGAATTTCTGGGCGGCTGGGTCCGGGTCGGCGAGGACCTGAACCTGCCATCGCAGGCGCTCGAAACCTGGTGGCGGGATCGCGCCCGGCAAATCCGGTCGGAAGAACTGTCGGTGACCGTCGGTCACGTGGATTTCGCGGCCCTGCCGTCTTGCTGAAGCTTGCTGCCGGGTTTTTCAAGATGTCACGCGCAGTGGGGGCGTCTTGAGACGCGCGTCCCGAGCAGATCTGCAAGGCCCGCGCAGAACCGGTCGTTGAATACGTCTGGAAGAAGTTATTGAAATCTTAAGATCAATTAACCTTAAGAAAATTTAATGCTATTCTTCTGTAATTTTTTACCATGCTCTTTAAGCACAGTTTATTCTTTTTTGTACTATATTCCGCTCCGGAATGCAGGCGCAGGTTCTCCCGTGAACCGATAATTGATGGCAAGGATCATGATGAAACAGACCATACGGACAATTCTGGCGAAACACGGCAATCTTCCCGTCGCCGTGGAAGACATCGCCGACGCCGCGGACCTTTACGACGCCGGCCTCTCCTCCTTCGCGTCTGTTCAGGTCATGCTGGCACTGGAAGAGGAATTCGATATCGAGTTTCCGGAGCATCTCCTGAACCGCAAGTCGTTTTCTTCCATCGACGCCATCGAAGCGGCGCTTTCCGAAATTGTCGAAGAGCAGGCGGCCTGATCAATGACCGCCGCCAGCAAAATCACCGCGCTGGCTCTGGCCGACCGCGCCAAACGCGCCGCCAGGGTCGCCGCCGGATTCGCCGATCAGGTTGATACCGAAGGCCGGTTCCCGTCCGAAGGCATGGAAGCTCTGAAAGCCGAACGGCTTCTGGGGATCATGATCCGGCCGGAATATGGCGGCGAAGGCGCAAGCCTTACCGAGATCGCCGATGTTTGTGCGATCCTCGGACAGGCCTGTGCGGCGACCGCCATGACCTACGCCATGCACCAGATCCAAATTGCAAGCCTTGCCGACTACGCGGCCGGGAGCGCCTGGCACGAGGCCTTTCAGAAACGCGTCTGCGACGAGCAGCTTCTGATTGCGTCCGCGACGAGTGAGGCGGGCATCGGCGGCAACCTGCGCAATTCGCTTTGCGCGATCGAAGTCGAGGGCGACACGGCCCGCCTGACCAAGGACGCAACCGTGATCTCCTACGGCGCCAAGGCCGATGCCATCATGGTCACGTCCCGCCGTCATCCGGACGCCGCCCATTCCGATCAGGTCGCGACGGTTTTCCTGAAAGACCAGTATACGCTCGAGCAGACCAGCAAATGGGACACGCTCGGCATGCGCGGAACCTGTTCCGACGGTTACATCTTCAAGGCGGAGGCGCCCGCGGAGCAGATCCTGCCGCGGCCGTTCGCCGAGATTGCCGCCCAGTCGATGCTGGCCGTGTCGCATCTTCTGTGGGGCGCGCTCTGGTACGGGATTGCCGCCGACGCGGTGGCGCGTGCACAGAGCTTCGTCAAGGCCGCCGCGCGCAAGTCGCCGGGTCAGGTCCCGCCTGGAGCGCTTCGTCTCGCCGAGACGTCCAGCCTGTTGCAACTGGTCAAGGCCAATGTCGTTGCAGGTCTGAAGCAGTTTGAAAGCTGCAAGGGTGACGGGGATGCACTCAACGCGATGAGTTTTTCCGTCGCCATGAACAACATCAAGATCGGCACATCACAGACCATCCTGACGATCATCAACCATTGCATGCTGATCTGCGGCATAGCCGGATACAAGAACGGCACGCCCTTCAGCCTCGGTCGCCATCTGCGGGATGCCCATTCCGCCCAGCTGATGATTTCCAACGACCGCATTCTGGGCAACACGTCGACCATGCTTCTGGTCAACAAGCAAGATACCAGCCTTCTGGGGTAATAATGGACGCGCAAGTTTCTTTTCTCGATCAATTGTTTTCCGAAGGCGTTCTGCATGACAGCGGCGTCGATGGCCTTTACGCGCGCAGCGGTGAATTCGAAAATGTCATTGCCCGCTTCGAGACCTTCGCCCTGAGCTACGGCCAGGACGAGATTTCCGAAGCGATGGTGTTTCCGCCGGGCATGACCATGCAGGATTTCGAGACCAGCGGTTACATGAAGAACTTTCCGCAGCTGGCGGGAACCGTTCATGCCTTCTGCGGCAACGATCATGACCAGATGGGTTTGCTGCAGTGCATGGCGGCCGGCGAGGACTGGTCGAAGGACCAGAAGCCGACTCAGGTCGCGCTGACTCCGGCGGCCTGCTATCCGCTCTATCCGATCCTGTCGAGACGCGGCCCGCTCGCTGCCGAAGGTGCCTATGTCGCCCTGCAGTCCTACTGTTTCCGGCATGAACCGTCCAAGGATCCGGCCCGGATGCAGATGTTCCGTCAGCGCGAATATGTGCGTGTCGGTTCGGCGGACCAGACCATGACGTTCCGCGAGACCTGGAAACAGCGCGGCCAGGACATGATGAAACGGCTGGAATTGCCACATCATGTCGATGTCGCCAACGATCCGTTTTTCGGCCGGGCAGGCAGGATGCTGGCGTCCGGGCAGCGCGAACAGGAACTGAAGTTTGAAATGCTGGTTCCGATCACGTCGGAGGAAAAGCCGACCGCCTGCATGAGCTTCAATTACCACCTGGACAATTTCGGCAAGGCCTGGGACATCCGCCAGGCGGACGGCACCCCCGCGCACACTGCCTGCGTCGGCTTCGGCCTCGAGCGCATTGCCCTGGCCCTGTTCCGGCACCACGGCTTCGACACCGCCGCCTGGCCCGAAGGTGTCAAAGCGGCCCTTTGGGGTTGAGAGGATCGGGCAGACCATGACAGACGCCGTCTTTGATACCCTGAGCGCGGCCGGCTACGCGCGCAGCCCGCTTCATGCGCAGGACCGCGACTGGCCGGAGACCAACTGCTATCTCGATGTCTGGATCGAGGTTCTGCCCTCGCTCGGCCTGCCGCCGGAAGCCTGCCTTGCCTATTCGCTCACCCAGGATTTCGAGGGCGACCAGTTCACCTTCTTCAAGGTGCCGCTGGAGGACCTGGAAGCCCTCTATGGCCTGAAGGTCACGGAACTGGCGATCTACGACCGGGTCGAATTCCATGTTCAGCAGCAGATCGAACGCGGCCGCCTGTCGCTGGTCGAGGTCGACAGCTTTTTCCTGCCCGACACCCAGGGCGTCGGCTATCACGCCAGCCATGGCAAGACCACGATCGCCGTCAACCGGATGGATTTCGAAAACCGGACGATGGAGTATTTCCACGGGCTCGGCCTCCATCGTCTGGAAGGCGACGACTTCGACGGCGTCTTCCAGCGCGGCGCGCATGCCGGGTCGCTGCCGTTCCTGCCCTACACCGAATTCGTGAAATTTCCCGGCAGTCTGCCGTCCATGCAGCACATTGTGACTGTTTCGGAAGATCTGTTGCGCCATCATCTGAAACGCCGGCCTGCGGAAAATCCCGTGGCTGCGTTCGCTTCGGTGTTTCCGGCACAGGTGGAGAAGGTCAGCCAGCGGGAGTTCGATTTCTTCCATCTCTATGCCTTCAACACGCTGCGCCAGCTCGGTGCGAATTTCGAGCTGTTTTCGAGCTATCTGGACTGGCTGGCGGGCCAGGGACGGACGGAGCTGGCCGAAGGCGCCGCGTTGGCCAGAACCATTTCCACCACCTGCAAGACCATGCAGTTCAAGCTGGCCCGGGCGGTCATGCGCAAGAAATTTCAGGGTCTGGAGGAAGGCCTGTTACCGGCGGTTGAAGCCTGGGACAGGCTGATGCAGCTCCTCGACCTTCAGTACGGCGAAGCGCGGGACACCGGTTTCACACCCGTCGTCAGCGCTGCCGGGGCATAGCGGCCGTGCTGCCGGGTACCGGCCCTGCCACCATGGACTGGATCCTCTCCGTCACGGAACCGGGCACCTTTGAGCTGCCTCCCGCCGCCGGAACCCTGCCAGACCCCGTGCCTGCCGCGGTGCCGGGAACCGTGGCCGGTGCCCTGACTCGGGCGGGGCTGTTCGACCCGGACAATCCGGTGCCGCTGCACGGCAAGGACGTCTGGTACGAAGGCCGGTTCGACGCCGAGCCGGGCCGGTACCTCCTGCATCTGGACGGGTTGGCGACCGTCGCGGAGGTCTATCTCAACGGTGAGCCGGTTCTCGAGTGCCGCAACATGTTCCGGAAATTTCAGGTTCCGGTGGATCTTGCAGAGCGGAATGTCCTGACGCTCTGCTTCCGGGCACTGGCGCCTCATTTGACGGCGAAGGGACCGCGGGCGCGCTGGAAGCCTCAACTCGCGACGTCCCAGGGCCTGCGTCTGGTGCGCACCACTTTGCTCGGTCACATGCCCGGCTGGTGCCCGGAGATCCATGCGGTCGGACCGTACCGGCCGATCCGGATCGAGCCGGAGGCCGCAGCGCGGATCACGGAAAAGCAGGTGCTGGCCGATCTCGCGCCCGACGGGCGCGCCCGGTTGACCGTTTCCCTGAAACTTGAAAATTCCGACGCGGTTCCGGTTCTGGAGTGCGCCGGCAGTGCGGCGGAGATGGTGCGCCGGGAGGATGGCTCGTTGGCGGCATCGCTTTGCCCGGCGGGCATCGACCCGTGGATGCCGCACACCCATGGCACACCGGCACTCTACGAAATCACGGTTCAGGCCGGAGAGCAGCGGTTCGGGCTCGGAAAGACCGGTTTCCGGCGTCTCGAGGTGGATCGCGGCGAAGATGGCACCGGCTTTGGCCTCAGGGTCAACGGAATTGCGGTGTTCTGCAGGGGCGCGGTCTGGACCAGTGCGGATCTCCTGAATCTGTCCGGCGATCCGGACACCTGTCGTCCGTTGCTGGAGGCGGCCCGCGATGCCGGCATGAACATGCTGCGTATCGGCGGCACCATGATCTACGAGACTCGGGCATTCTTTGAGCTCTGCGACGAACTCGGCCTGCTCGTCTGGCAGGACTTCCAGTTCGCCAATTATGACTATCCGGTCAAGGACGACGTCTTTGTCGGCGAGGTGAGGGCAGAGGTCCGCGACCAGCTTTCCGACAGCATGGGGTGTCCCTCGCTTGCCGTTCTGTGCGGCGGCAGCGAGATCTACCAGCAGGGGGCGATGATGGGCCTGCCGGAGAACCGCTGGAAAGGGCCGCTCTGCGAAGAGATCCTGCCCGAACTCGCGGTTGGCCTTCGCCCGGATGTCCCCTACGCACCGAATTCGCCCTGCGGCGGGGTGCTGCCGTTCTCGCCGAACGCGGGCATCGCGCATTACTATGGCGTCGGCGCCTACCTGCGCCCACTGGACGATGCCCGGCGAGCGGATGTGCGCTTCGCCGGCGAGTGCCTGGCGTTTTCCAATGTTCCCTGCCGGCAGAGCCTCGAGGAGGGGTTGCCTTCGGTCAGGCCCGGGCATGATCCGCGCTGGAAGGCCCGCGTGCCGCGTGACCGGGGGGCTGGCTGGGACTTCGAGGATGTCCGCGACCACTATCTGAAAGACCTTTACGGCGTTGACCCTGCGGCGCTGCGCACCGGCGATCCGGACCGCTATCTCGATCTCGGCAGGGCCGTGACCGGGGAGGTCATGGAAAGAACCTTTGCCGAGTGGCGGCGCGGGGGCTCCTCCTGCCGGGGCGCGCTGGTGTGGACGCTGCAGGATCTGGCCATGGGCGCGGGCTGGGGTGTGATCGATGCCGCCGGCAGGCCGAAACCGGCCTGGTACGCCCTGAAGCGGGCCTTCCGTCCGTTGCAGGTTTGTCTGACGGACGAAGGCACCAACGGGCTGGCCATCCATGTCATCAATGAACGGCCAGGGGAAAAGACTGTCACGCTCGCGCTGACCTGTTTGCGGGACGGACAAGTGCCGGTGGTCTCGGGGCAAAAGGAACTTGTGCTGGCGCCGCACAGCGCCCAGTCCCTCAACGCGGTCGACCTGATCGGCGCGTTTTTCGACGTCACCTATGCCTATCGGTTCGGTCCGCCCTCACACGATGTGACACTGGTGCGGATGCTGGACCGGGAGACGGGGACGGTTTTGGCTGAAGCGTTTCATTTTCCGCTGGCAGACTCTGTCGCCAGGGTGTCGAAGACGGCGCTCAGGGCGCAGATCACGGCACACAGTGACGGACCGCTTGCCGTTCAACTGGCGACGGAGGCGACACTTGCTGCCGTCACTCTGACACTTCCAGGATATGTCGCGTCGGAAAACGGTTTTCACCTGGCGCCCGGTCCGGAGAAGGAGATCGTCTTCAGGCCTGAACGCCCGGACGCGCCCGAAACGGTGCCGGAGCGACTGGAAATCGCCGCTTTGAACATGCAGGGCGTTCTGGCGGTGCCCCTTTCCACCGCCGACGGGTAGGTGCGCTACCCCGATCCCGCTACGACTGCTTACTTTGCTTTTGCCAGGTCCTGCCCCACCAGATCGCCCAGGAATGCCTCGAGCACTTTTTGAGCCGGTTCGGGGGTCAGGTTGTGATCGGCGTTTTCGACGGTGAACACGCTCATGTTGGGGTAGGCTTTCAGTCCGCTCAGGTCCTGCCCGAAATGAAACTCGAGCAGTTCCAGGCTGCCGTCGCCGGCGCTGCAGAAAAAATGCACCGGAATGCCCCGGTCCCGGAGTTCAGCGAAGATCTCGAGCGCCTGCAGCTTGAAACGGCCGTGTTTTGTCAGGCGGGGCAACACCTTCGACAGGACCGAGGCGAGTTTCATCCCGCCGAGCTTTGTCATGCCCCGCAGAACGGACCTGATGTTGATGTCGCCGGTGACGAGGCGCTTCAGCGTCCTGGGATCGGTCATCTTCTTGCGGTAGGCCTCGGCGGTCCGGAACCCGAGCCGATTGACATCGACCACTTCGTCAGGATCCCAGATATAGACCAGCGGATTGCACAGAACGACCCGGGAGATGGCCCGGCTGAAACGGGCCGCGTGAAGCGCGGCATGCGAGCTGCTGCAGCGCCCGACCAGTGTGAGCGGACCGTCATGGTGTGCGTCGAGCCAGTCCACCGCATCGCCGAAATCGGCAACAGGACCGTCGGAATACAGAATTTCCGAAGCGATCCCGTCCTTGGGCGGACTGTCGCCCACATTGGCCATGTCGAAGCGCACCGTCTCCGCGCCGCCACGCGCCAGTGACCGGCAGATCTTGACCCAGCTCCGGGCCCAGCCGCCATGGTGGTCATAGCCGCCGGTATTGCCGAAAAGAAACACCGGCCTTCCGGCGCGCGCTTCCTCCGGCGAGCTTGAGACGGCGAAGAGCTGTTTGCTGGCCGGTCCGAAATAGGCGGCGGTTTCAGTGAAACCGTTGCCTGCCAGCGCCGTCATGTCCGCAGGGTTTTCGCTTGCGCCGGTCACCGCCCCGGTCACTGCCCCGGGGGGCGCCAACGTGTTCCCAAGCCAGTTGGCGATTTCAGCGATGCTCGCCTCCGGCACTTTCGAGCGCAGCGGATCGATCATCAGATCCTCGTATCCCCCGAACTCGGTGACTTCCAGCCCCGGCGTATCGCCGCGAAGATGCTCCGCGAATGCGGTGTCACTGTCGAGATCGGGGCGCAGGCACAGAAGAGCTGGAACGCCGCCGGGCAGGCCCGGTCCGGCGGGTTTGACAAGCGCGAGATCGGTTGCGAGCGGATCGGGCAGCGCAATGCCGGCGATGGAATATTTCGTTCGGGGCAGGCCCTCCGGCTGAATGTTCAGCCGCTCGTAAAGGACCTTCGCGCGCAGATCGGTCTCGCGCAGGTAGCGCCTGCCGCTTGTCACCGGCGCGGCTAGGACGATGGCGGAAATGTCCTTGCGGGTCTGGGCGGCGTTCCGCGCGACCACAGCACCGACGCCCAGGCCGAAGAGAGCGATCCGGTCCACACCGGTTGACCGTTTGAGTGCATCGCCGGCCCTGTTCGCGGCTGCGGTCCAGTCATCGAGACCGGAGCCCTCCGGGGTGTCGAGCGAATCGACCGTGTCCGGATAGTCGAACCGGAGGCTGGCCAGTCCGCGCTCCGCGAGCGTTTCGGCGAGAACGCGATAGAACTTGCGGCTGCACAATTCGTCAAAGCCCCAGGGCCGGCACAGCAACACCGCGCCCCGGCAGGGCACTTCGGGGGCTGGCCGGGTCAGCACGGCGGCAAGCCCGTCAAAGCACAGCGGAACGGACGGGACGAAACTCATTTGGTTGATCTTTCCTGTCGAACGAGCACGCGGAAAACGGCTTTCAGAAGTGGGGTCAGTCTTTTGGGAAGCACAGCGGAAAGCGTCCACAGAAGGACATCCGCATCTTCCTGCGGAATGCAGTTCAGGGCCCTGACGGCCGCGAAATAAACGAGTGCACCCGCCGGCACCGCCACCAGAAGACCGATGATCCCGCCGATGCTCCACAGGACCGCATAGGCGGTGATCGCGCATAACGCTGCAGCGGCGAAGCTGCCGAGCAGCCATCTGATGCCGACAGCCAGGTTCAACTGGCGTCCGCAGTAGATCATCAGCACGCTCAGCAGCAGTCCATGGAGAGCGATGCGTGCCAATGCCGCACCGATCAGTCCGGCATAGGGCACCACGACCGCGAATACCGCGATCGAGAGGACCGCGAAGACGGCACTGATCCGGACGATGACATGGCTGCGCTCGCGCGCCATCATGACGGCCCTGGGCACCATTTCCAGGGTGTTGAGAAACGCCGAGCCGACCAGGATCGCGGCAACGACACGTCCGCCGTCGAACGCGTCGCCGAAGATCATCGGCAGAAGCTCGCTCATCACCGCCGCGCCGCCAAGGCATATCGGCAAGGTGGACAGCCCTATCCAGCGCATGGTGCGCTGATATGTTTTTTCTATACGCTCCGTGCTGCCCTGGTCATGCAACTCGCCCAGGTGTGTCGTCAGGGCCGCCAGCATGTGGCCGGGAAGCTGGGTCACAAGTGCGGCCAGCGACAGTCCGGCGGCGTAAAATCCGAGTTCCACCGGGGAAACGTAAAAGCTCAGGAACAGGTATTCGGTCCGGCCCCATGCGATCGTGCCGAGCATGCCCGTGAACCAGGTGTTCCTTGCATAGCTGTAGATATTGCTGTCGAAGCGGGTCCCGGTTTCGGGAGCGGACGCGATGTACCTGCGCACCGCCAGCGCTTGCGGCAGGTGGCGGACGGCATAGCCCGCAAGCGCACCGGCTGCGCCGAACAAAAGGGATCCCGCCACGACTGCGGGGATCTGCAGGGCG
Source organism: Roseibium sp. AS2 (assembly GCF_038900065.1). Classification (NCBI taxonomy): domain Bacteria; kingdom Pseudomonadati; phylum Pseudomonadota; class Alphaproteobacteria; order Hyphomicrobiales; family Stappiaceae; genus Roseibium; species Roseibium sp. AS2. The sequence continues at coordinate 584,872 of NZ_JBBMQN010000001.1, read as the reverse complement.
CTGCCGATCACTGCGAAACGGGTGATTTCCGGGGACCGATGAAGTCCGCGAGAACTTCCTTCGGCGTAACAGGCGATGGAATAAAACAGGAAAACGAGCGTGATGATCAGGAAAATCTCGGGAGAATAAACATCTGCCGACGCTTCACCGGGGAAGAAATAGACGTAGGCCAGCAACCCGAAGGTGGCGAGGGTCATCGGGATCAGGAACCGTGGCAGCAGGTGCCGGGCCAGCCCGCCGCCACAATTGCCGGGCTGGTCGTAGCGCAGCATGTAGCGTTGCAAGGTGTTCGGGATGCCGAAATTGGCGATGGTGTAGGCGGTCAGGGCCGCCCAGACACCAAAGGCCACAATGCCGGATCCATCAGGTCCGAGCGTGCGCGCAATGATCACGTTGCAGACGAAACCGGCCAGAAGAGACGTCAGGCCGGCAAGCGTGCTGAAGATGGAAGAATTTACGAAACTGGCCATGGATGGAAGCAATTTGGCGTTGAGGTCGGATAACCCGTGTCGGAGGCTGGTTTACCCTGAAACACCTTAAGGGATTGCCTAAGGTCTGTGAAAAATCGAAATTTGATCGAGATCCGCACCGCCGGACACGACGCCCGTTCGCCGTCTTTTCGGGCAACGGATCTGGCTGGAACCACACATGACGTCTCCCGCGTTCACTTCATTTAAACCCAAAATACCGTATGGAATTCTATCGGCATAAATGACAGTAACGAAAATGAAAACGATCGCGCAATCCTACAGGTTTTCAGACAGCCTGCTGCTTCGAATGAAGAGGCTTTTCTGGCGGCTCATCTCGCCGCTGCCGGACGGACCGTACCTCTATTTGAAATATGCCTCGATCTACGGCCGGTTCCCCGATACGAAAAATCCGCGCCGGTTTTCCGAGCTTCAGCATCTGCGCAAGCTGCGGGACCGGAATCCGCTCTATCCGGTCATAGTCGACAAGGTCAGAGCGAAGGATGTCATTCGAGATCGGGTCGGGGCGCAACATGTCGTTCCCACCTATTGGGTCGGGACGGACCTGTCGGAAGTGGACTGGGCCGGCATCGATCTGCCGGCGGTGGTCAAGCCGACGCACGCCAGCAAGTCGGGATATTTTCTGTCCGGACAATCGGACATCGACACTTTGATGGCGCGCCGGCCGGAAGCGGAGTGGCTTGCCGACGACCATTTCAGGTTCAACCGGGAATGGGCTTACAAGGACGTTCCCCGCCAGATCATAATCGAAAAAAGGCTTGGCCGCCCGGGCGAGGTGCTGCGAGATTACCGGTTTTATTGTTTCAGCGGAAAGCTGGTCCATATCGAACTCCGGGAGCCGAAAGACGGCCTGATGTTCGAGGCGGTCTATTCACGGGATTGGGAATTTCTGGATGTACATTTCGACTGGTATCCGCACTTGAGAGAGCTCATGCCGAGGCCTGTCGCTTTGGACAAGATGATCGCGATCGCGGAAAAGATGAGCGATGGCATCAGTTTCGCCAGGGTCGACCTCTACGACACGGAGGGGGAAATCTATGTCGGCGAGATCACGCTTTATCCGAGCGGCGGTTTTGAAACCTTCATGCCGGACAGCTATGACACTGTTCTTGGTTCGCATTGGCGCGACAAGAGCGCGCTGACGGGCGAGCGTTCCGCGCCACGTGATGACGGGCCGGAGGGGCGCGGATGAAACTCTTCAAGTGGACGGCGCAACCCTTCCTGCCGTCGGCACGCAAGGTGAGCACGCATTTCATCGCCGAGGAATGGGCGCGGGCGGGGCACGAGACCCACATCGCGACGGTCGGCTTGAGCTGGCTTTCAAAACTCAAGCAGGACGCAGTCTACCGTGCGCTGGCAGAGCGGCAGAAAAACCGGTTTCTTGAAATCGAGCCGCGGTTGCATGCCGGGGCCTATATTCCGCCCCTGCATGCCTTCAGCTCCCGCAACCGGGTCCTGAACCTTCTCAACCGGCCGCTGTTTCGTATTTACGGCGGATATATTCCCGGCTTCTTGCGCCCCGCGCTGACTTCTGCCGACGCGGTCTTTTTCGAACCTGGAACCTGTCTCAGCTTTTTCCACTCCGCGCGGCGCCTGAACCCGGATGCTGTTTTTGTCTACATCAAGCGCGATTGGCTGACGACGATCGGTGCCGCGCCTTACCTCCAGGAACTGGAACGCCGGATCCTGCCCGAGTTCGATCTGGTCATCACCCCCTCCAGTTCGATTGCCGCGATGACATCGCAATCCTGCCGGACGGAAATCCTGCCGCAGGCCATCGACAAGGCCGCCTTCGACCTTTCGGCACCCTCGCCATACGAAGCCGGCACCAGGAATGCCGTTTCGGTCGGCAACATGCTGTTCGACGAGGCCGCCGTCAGGGCACTGGCCGCCGCCGACCGGAGCGTGACCTATCACGTCTTCGGAGCGACCTGTGCGGGAGACCTGCCGGACAACATCGTCGTCCATGGGGAAAAACCGTTCCGGGAACTGGTTCCCTATATCCGGCATGCGGATTTCGGCATCGCGCCTTACCGGATGCGCAAAGAAGATGTCTATCTGGCAGAGACCAGCCTGAAATTTCTGCAATATGCCTATTGCCGGCTTCCCGTGCTGACACCGGACCTGATCCCGGACAAGCGCGGCAACCTGGTGGGCTATTCGCTCGACGGGGAACAGGACTGGCCCGGCAAGGTCGCGGCGGCCCTGGCCATGGCGAAAAGCGAGTCCTTCGGGGCCGATATTCTTGGCTGGGACGAGATTGCAGCCGGGATACTCGACCGCGCGGTGGCGGTTGCCGAAAAAACTGCGGCCTAACCCCGGCCGAAACCGGCAATCGCGACGCATTTTTTGGGCCAGAACGCCTTTGTTAATCCACACCGGGTATACCGTTCTGAAACGGAATCCGCCGCAAGCAGCCGGGCTCATTCGATGACAATCGCCATTCAAACGCAATCGGAGACCGCGGAACAGCCGGACTTCTCGAAAGTGCATCTGGTTCACGTCGTCCGCCAGTATGTGCCCAGCGTAGGCGGCCTGGAAGACGTGGTGCGCAATCTGACGGCACTGCAGAAGGGGCGTTTTGCCAGCCTGAAGGTGGTCACCCTGAACAGGCTCTTCAAGGAGCCGGACATTGAGCTGCCCGCCCGGGAAGTGATCGACGGTGTCGACGTGCACCGCATCCCTTTCAGGGGCAGCACGCGCTACCCGCTGGCGCCTCGGGTGCTTGCCGAACTTGGCAGGGCGAACCTGGTGCATGTTCATGCGGTCGACTTTTTCTTTGACGCGCTGGCTCTTGCAAGGCCCTGGCATGGCCGCCGCCTGGTGGCGACGACCCATGGCGGTTTCTTTCACACCAGAAAACATGCCGCGTTGAAAACCGTCTGGTTCAATACGCTGACCCGCTTTTCCGCCAGCCGCTACGGGGCGCTTGCCTGCTGCAGCGAGAGCGACTTCCGACAGTTCCGGAAAATCGCCCCGGAGCGGGCCTGTCTGATCGAAAACGGTGTCGATATCGCAAAATTCAGGGCGGCCGCGTCCGAGAAACCGGTCAAGCGGCTGCTGACTCTCGGCCGCTTTTCGGCGAACAAGCGGCCGGACCGGTCAATCGAATTGCTGGCTGCGCTCCGGGCGCAGGACCCGGACTGGATGCTCGACATTGCGGGCATGGAGTCCGATCTGACCCGCGAGGATCTTCTTGCACGTGCCAGGGCGCTTGGTGTTGCCGACAACCTGCGCATACATGTCGGTCTGTCCGACGGCGAAATCCGCGCGTTGATGGGCCAATGCAGCTTTTTTGTCAGCGCATCCGAGTACGAGGGCTTCGGGCTGGCCCTGATCGAGGCGATGAGCGCAGGCCTGGTTCCGGTTGTCCATCCGAACGGCGCTTTCCGCGCGCTGGCCGAAAAACATGCGTCGATCGAGCTGGCGGATTTTTCCAGGCCGGAGCAACCGGCAGCGGCCATTGCTGCCCGGCTCGCCGCGTCCAGCCGGTGGCCGGACCTCAGAAATACCCTGATCGCGGATGCCGAGGCGTACAGCTGGAAGTCTGTCATAAGCCGCTATGACGCACTGTACCGAAAGGTGCTGCCGGCGTCCGCGGACACTTAGGTCTTCGGCGTATTCTGAAGAATTCGCCTTCAGGCCCCGATTTCCGCCTGTCCAGGGGCCTGGGCCAGGTCAGTTCTGAAGTTGTCTGGCAGGGCCCGCCGGGACGCCGGCCCGTCAAGCGTGCTGCTTGTCGAGGTCGGGAGAACCCGTTAACTTGTCACTCTTTTCAAGCGCTTGCGGCAGCAAAGCCTGGAGACCAGCTATAGAAACCGCAGACAAGAGAGATACGGCAATCGCGCTGGTGGTGCTGGCGGCCACGGTCTACAACGCCATTCTGGCGGTCGTGAACGCGCATGTCACCCCTCTCGGCTTCACCGGGGCCGCGGCGACCGAAATGCTGATCCTGCTGTCGGCGCTGGTGATCATAGTGAACAGGGGCCTGTTCGAGAAGGACCTGGCACCGCTGTTCCTGTTGGTTGTCACGCTGGTCTTCTCCGTTTACGTGTCGGTCATCAACCGGGCGCCCGTCATCGACTTCTCCCGCAACATGCTCATCGTGTTCTGTTTCGCGGCTCTGGGAAGCCGGGCGGGGCTCAGGACGGTCAAGTTCGTGTTTCTCGCGGCGGCTTCGCTCGTCCTGCTGGTTCTCCTGATGGAAATGTTCTTCGTCAATCAGTATGGCGACTTCTTCTTTCCGGCGCTCTATTTCGAGAACACGCGCGGGCTCGAGCGATCCGGGTATTTCGATACCAAGCTGTTCGAAAACGCGCTCGGCTTCGAGGGCCGTTTCAGTTTCGGCCTCATCAATCACAGGTCGTCGTCCATTTTTCTGGAACAGGTTTCGCTCGCCAATTTCGCCGGTGTCCTGATGATTGCGCTGGTGAGCCTCTGGGGGCACTTCACCAGGGCGCAACGGGCATTCTGCCTGCTGACCATTGTCCTGATCCTGCTGACGAACGATTCCAGGACCATGCTGATTTTTGCCTTCATCTGCATTGCCGGCTATTTCGTGTTTCCCTCGCTGCCCAAGATGTTCACGCTGCTGTACCTGCCGATCATTCTATTCCTCGGGTTCATCGTCTACCTGGTGAATCCAGACGCCGCAGGTGACGACATCCCCGGGCGCGTGGTGCTGACGATGTCGAAATTGAGCGAAATGGATCTGCTCACCTTGCTCGGGTTCTCGGCCGAAAAAGCCTCCACCCTGGCGGACAGCGGGTATGTTTACGTGATCGTGATCGGGACCGTTTTCAGCCTCATCCTGTTCTGGCTGTTTGTCTGTCTTTTTCCGGCGGGGAACACCACGGAGCAGCGACGCTTCGGGCACGCCTTTGCCGTATTCATCTTCATGAACATGATGATCGGCGGGACGGCCGTCTTCTCGATCAAGATTGCGGGTCTTCTGTGGATGCTCGCGGGGGCGATGCGGCACCTGCCGGCCCCGCGTCGGGCCGCCGCGCCACTGCGGCCGCAGACCCACTCACAACATTTCAGGGGTGCGTGATGCTCGTGCAGTTACAGTACGTTCGGGCTATCGCGGCGTTGCTGGTCGTCTACTTTCACAGCGTGCTTCAGTACGGGCGGTTCGAACCGGAGGCGGTGTCCTCGACGTTCCTGTTCGGAGAAACCGGCGTGGATCTCTTCTTTGTCCTCAGCGGTTTCGTGATGTGGCTGACAACCGCGGACCGTGAGATGCGCCCGATCGAGTTCTACCGCCGGCGCATCGAGCGCATCGTGCCGCTCTACTGGTTGTTCACGCTCAGTGCGGCGGCCATTGCGCTTGTGATGCCGAGTTACCTGAAATCCACGACCTTCGATCTGCCGCACTTGCTGGCTTCGCTGGTCTTTGTTCCATGGACCAATCCGGCGGACGGTTCGGGTCAATTGATCGCCCCGGTCGTCATCCCCGGCTGGACACTGAATTACGAAATGTTCTTCTACCTGATCTTCGGCGCGCTGCTGCTGCTGCCGAAGGCGGTCAGGATCCATGCGCTTGCGGCGGTGTTGCTGGCGCTGTTCGCGGTTTTTCAGCTGTGGCCGGGAGACGGCGTCATAGTGCGTTTCTACGGCAACCCGATCGTGTTCGAGTTCCTGGCCGGGGTGATCATCGCCCGTCTCTATCTGGCCGGCCGGCTGATGCCGTCGCGGCTGGCGGTGGCGCTGGTCCCCCTGGCCTTCGCCTGTCTTGTCGCTGCGGACGGGCTGGACTTGCCGCTGCCGCGCATCGTGTCTGCGGGCGTCCCCGCCGCACTGGCGATCTACGCTCTGGTGTCGCTTGATTTCTCGAGATTCCGCGACGTGAAACTGCTGCATGCGATGGGAGATGCTTCCTACAGTCTCTATCTCAGCCATGTGTTCACCCTTGTCGCGGTACGGATCGCCTACGGCATGGTTCCATTCGACTGGCTGAAAAATGAAATATTGTTCATTTCCGTTTGCATGGTTGCTTCGGTCATAGTGTCCCTGTTGATCTACCGGTATTTCGAATTGCCGGTGGCACGGATTTTCAACGGCAGGCGACGTGGCCAAAGACCGGCGATGGCCGCCGGCGGTGAACGCGTTTGACGGCCCGGCATCGATTGCAGGGCCGGGATTGATTGCAAGGCTTGAGTGACATGGTGAACGACCCCATACGCATGACCGCGCTGGCCGCAGCCGCCGTCTGGATGCTGCAATTGCCTGCGGAAGCGGGCTCGGCGGCCGTCTGTTACAAGGGCGTCAACCTGTCCGGTGCCGAATACGGCGTCGATACCGACAACGTCTACGGCACCAATTACATCTACCCGTCGGAACGGACCGTGAAGTATTTCGCCGAAACCGGCATGAACATTGTCCGGCTGCCCTTTCGCTGGGAGCGGCTTCAGCCGGTGTTCGGCCGTCCGCTCGAGGCAATGGAACTGAAGCGCCTCAAGGAAGCTGTCGAACTGCTGCGGGCCTACGACATGACCGTGGTGCTGAACCCGCATAATTTCGGGTACTACGATGGCAAACGCATGATGACGCCGGATCTTCCGGCCCAGGTCTTTGCCGATTTCTGGATCCGGCTTGCGCTGGAATTCGCGGGTGACGCGGACATCGTCTTCGGTCTCATGAACGAGCCCTATGATATTCCCGCCGAGGACTGGCTGTTGGCGGTCAACCAGGCCATCACCGGGATCCGCGCGGTGGGGGCGGACAACCTGGTACTGGTGCCGGGCACCAACTGGAGCGGTGCGACAAGCTGGCTGAGCGACCGTCCGGGGGGAAACAATTCCAGGGTCATGTCCGGCGTCGTGGATCCTGCCGGGAATTTTGCCTACGAAGTGCATCAGTACATGGACGAGGATTATTCCGGAACGCATGAAACATGCCCGAAGGCCGCCGGTGCCCTTGAGGGGCTTGAACGGTTCACCGGCTGGCTTGCCGAACAGGGCGCCAAGGGGTTCCTGGGAGAATTCGGCGGTTCGAAGGATCCCGCCTGCCTTGCAGGTCTCACGGACATGGTCCGGTTCATGGATGCGAACCCGGATCGGTGGGTCGGATGGACCTATTGGGCTGCCGGCGAGTGGTGGCCGCAAACCGAGGGCAACAACATCCAGCCGGTTGACGGCAAGGACCGCGCGCAGCTCACCGAACTGATGCCGAACCTGCAAACGATCGGCGATCAGGCTTGCGAAACAATAAATTAACTATGTTTCTGCAGGCTGGGCGGGTCTGGGCGCGAGGTCTGTGAATGAGGTCTGCGAGTGAAGTCCGGGAATGAAGTCTGGGCGCAGTGTGGAACCAGGGTGCTCATTTCGGCGTCGAAAAGTCGTCAAAGGGAACATCTCTCCCGGCGGCTTCGTTTCCTGAGCCGGGCATTTTGCACCGAATTTCCTCAGGCCGCGTCCCGATTGGCTCGCTGGCGTCAACAGGGCTCGAAGCCGACCGCGTCGTGTCACAACAGAGAAGTCTGAAAAACGGAAATGAACGGGTACGAAGATGACTGGGACAGCCCGGAATGGGATCATGTCCACGGGCGGCGAACGCCCCAAGGGTCGTCCCGGCGCTCCGGCCGGCCGGAGCGCGGCCGTGACGACGCCCAGTTGGAGCTGGTCAGACTGGCCGGCCAGCGCCGCAGCGGTTCCCGCAAATACGACAGGCAGGTGCCGGAGCCGGGAGATCTTGCCGGACCGGCTGATCCGGATCGTCCGGCAAGGCGGCGGTTTTTCGGTGGCCGTCCGGACCCGCGCAAGAACGGGCCCGAAGCGCTCGCGCCCGAACCCGCCTACCCCGAATCCACCTACACCGTTTCCGCGCGCAGACAGGTCGCCCGAAATCCGCTGATCGACTCTCGTTATCAGGCGGAAGAGCCTATTCTCGATACGCGCACGATCATTGCCGCTCTTTACGAAAGCCGGCGGCTCATCGCCGTCATCGTGGTTCTTTGTATGGCACTGGGTGCTGCCGCGACCCTGATGCTGCCACGCAAATTTACCGCAAACGCAAGTCTTTACTTCGATCCGACCCGGCTTCAGCTCAGTTGGGACGGTCAGGCGACCAGTCAGATCTCGCCTCAGACCGTTTCCGCCCTGGTGAACAGCCAGATCCAGATCCTGACGTCGACCACGGTGATGCGCGACGTTGTGGACATGCTGTCGCTGACGGACGATCCTGAGTTCGGCGGCGCGCAAGGCGGCGAGGCGGGCAAATTCGCTGCGGCGGCGTCCGTCGCGGAGGCGGTGACCGCGAACAGGGTCGACGACTCGTTCGTGATCGCGGTCAGGGCAACGACGAGCAGTCCGGAAAAATCGGCCAGCATCGCCAACGCCGCGGTGGAGTCGTTGTACCGGTACGAGACAACCACGGCATCCGATCAATATTCGACCATAACCTCGACGCTGGACAAGCGGCTGGAGGATCTGCGTGCCAAGGCGTTCGCCACAGAAAAGGCGGTTGAAGACTATCGTGCCCGCAATGATCTGGTTGCCTCCAAGGGCGTTCTGATTTCGGACGACCGGCTGTCGGCGCTGAACACGGCGCTGGTGGTTGCCGAACAGAAAACCATCGAGGCACGGGCACGTGTTGATGCCGCCAGCCGGCTCAGTCTGCAAGATGCCGTCGCGGGGACGAGCGATACGGACGTGTCCTCCGCAACGCTGGTGGATCTCCGCCGCCAGTATGCGACCGCGGCCGCGCAACTGGGAAGCCTGCGCAGTCAGCTCGGGTCCCGTCACCCATCGATCGGTGCGGCGGAAGCGTCGCTGAGCGGTCTGGGCAGCGAAATCCGGCAGGAACTGAAACGAATTGCGTCGACAGCCCAGACGGAACTGTCCCAGGCTCAAAAGGCACAGGATGAGCTTGCCAAGGAACTGACCGCCCAGAAGGCTCTGAAACGCACCAATTCTCCGAACCAGGCGGCTCTCGAGAACCTGGTCTTGCAGGCGGCGACCGCCCGCAACATTTACGAGGCCATGCTGACGCGTACCCGCGAAGCGAACGAGGAATTCAACAGCCTTCAAAGCAATGTCCGTGTCATCAGCCAGGCGGAAGTTCCCATCTACGCGGACGGTCCCGGTCGGTCGACGCTTCTCATCGGAGGCCTGTTCGGCGGAGCGGTTCTGGGGTTTGGGCTTGGCCTTTTCCTGGCACTCGCCCGCCGGCTGATCCGCCATCCCGGGATCCGCTCCTATTTCACGGTTGCCGACTGACCATTCCTGGAACCAGACAGGGGTCCTGCGTCGCTTGCGGTTGGTGCGCGCAGGCGTCCGGGAGAGTTTTGCCTCAAATCGTCGTTTTCGCATCGCGGTGCCTTGAAATGGGATAACCCTTTCTGCGACCTTGCTTCTTGAACCGTGCGACGTGCACTCGAACCGCGACCTGATCCCAATTGACCACAGGCCTGGAGCCTTGATGAACAGCGCCGACCTGCAATCCGCTTCTGAAAATGACCCCATCGAGATCGGTCCGTTCGCCATCGCCTGCCTGACATCGGCAGACGCCATCGAACGCGTGAGCGGAGCCGTCCGTCAGCGGCAGCAACTCGACATCGCTATCTGCAATGCGCACACGCTCCTGACGGCGCTGGACAATCCGGCCTATGCCGACACCTTGCAGCACATGACCCTGCTGAACGACGGCATCGGTGTCGGTTTGGCAGGCCGGTTCCTGCATGGCCGGCACTTTCCCGAAAATCTCAACGGCACGGATCTCGTTCCGCGCCTGCTGGCGGAGATCGACATTCCACTGCGCCTCTATCTGATCGGTGCAGGGGAGGCGCAGGTGCTTGGCGCAAGAGCGCATCTGGAGAGCGTCCATCCCAGGCATAAGGTCGTGGGCCATCGCAACGGCTATTTCGACGACAAGGATCTCGCGGGCATCTGCGCCGATATCAGCGCGAGCGGACCGGATCTTCTGCTGGTGGCCATGGGCAATCCGCGCCAGGAGTTTTTCATTGCCCGCAACCGCGCGCATCTGGATGTCCCGGTGGCCATGGGTGTCGGTGCCCTGTTCGACTTCATGTCCGGTTCGGTCGCCCGCGCGCCGAGGCTCGTTCAGAAAGCCGGCCTGGAATGGCTGTTCCGGCTGCTCCAGGAACCGCGCCGCCTGTTTCGCCGGTATATTATCGGCATCCCGCGATTTCTCGCCGTGCTCCTGAAACTCAAATACGGCCGGCCTGCGGAAAAAGCCTAGGCGCTTCCGACGAAATACGGCTGAAGCCGGTGCAACAGCGCGCTGAGGCTGTCGACTGTGTCGGCGGGCGGCAAGTGCGGTCGGTCGATCATCCAAACCGGCAGGTTCAGCTGCCGGGCCGCCTCGATCTTGGCAAAGGAACGCGCGCCGCCGCTGTTCTTGGTCACCAGATGGCTGATGCGGTGGGTTTCCAGAAGTTCGATCTCGTCTGCCGCCGCCTGCGCTGGCCGTGCCAGTATCAGGCGCCAGTGATCCGGCAGCACCACGCCGGGCGGCTCGATCATTCTGGCCAGTGCGAACAGATCGCTCCGCTGCGTGAACTGGCCGACATCCTTGCGTCCGATCGAAAGAAAGACGCGCGCGGCCGGCGGCAGAGCACAGGCGGCGGCGTCGAGCGTGGGGAAGTGCCGCCAGTCGTCCCCGGCTTCAGGCCTCCACGGTGACCGCTCGAGCCGCAGCAGCCGAACACCGGTGGCTTCCGCAGCCGCTGCCGCGTTGCGGCTCATCCGGGCGGCGAACGGGTGGGTGGCGTCAATGAGGAGCGAAACGGCTTCTTCTTTCAGATACGTGCCGAGGCCGTCCGGTCCGCCAAAACCGCCGACCCGCGTCGGCACGCCGAGATCCGGCAGATCGTTGACGGCACCCGCGAAGGAAGCGGTGACCCGGACACCGGGAGGCATGGCCGCAAGCCGCTCGGCGACCTGGCGGGCCTCGAACGTACCGGCGAGAAGAAGGATGTGGTCAGGCATCGGCGTCGAACCCGCATTCGCCAAGAACAGTGCCCTGCCGGTCGGTGATCAGCACCTCGACATCAATCGGTGCGTTCCGCAAGATATGACGGACCGAAGATTTTACTTTCCCCGCAAGCGGACCGCTCAGGTCCAGCCCTTCGGCAAGCGCGTTGTCGAGCACTTCCTTGGCCGTATTGGCGGCGCCCGCGCCGCCGATCAGGTCCGGCGGAGCGCCGGCTTGCCGAAGCAGGTCCTGCAGGAATGCGAAGTCGACGGAGCTGCGGGCCGAATGAAGGTCGAGCGCGCCCTGCGCCAGCTTGGTGAACTTCGCGAACCCGCCGGACAGCGTCAGCCGGTCGACCGGATGGCTGCGCAGGTATTTCAGCAGTCCGCCGGCGAAGTCGCCCATGTCGAGAAAGGCGGTCTCGTCGAGCTGATAGCGGGCCCTGACCGCATCTTCGGAGGCCGAGCCGGTGGCGCCGACCACATGAGTCAGGCCGATGGCGCGCGCGACATCGACGCCCCGGTGGATGGAGGCAATCCAGGCCGCGCAGGAAAACGGCCGCACGATGCCGGTCGTTCCCAGAACCGAGAGGCCCCCGACAATGCCGAGGCGGCCGTTCATGGTCTTGAGCGCCAGCTCGCGGCCGCCGTCGATGGACACCACGATTTCCACATCGCCAGGCGCGCCCGCCGAGGCCGCAAGCCCGGCAATGGCGTCCCGCATCATCTGGCGCGGCACCGGATTGATGGCGGGTTCGCCGGGCGGGATCGGCAGGCCGGGACGGGTGACGGTGCCCACGCCGTCGCCGGCCTTGAAGACGACACCGCTGGCCGCAGGCAGCAGCCTGACGGTCGATGTGATCAGGGCACCATGGGTGACGTCCGGATCGTCGCCGGCATCCTTGGTGATGGTGGCCATCGCCGTCGCGCCGGAAAGGCTGTGCCGGGTCAGAACGAAGTCGGCTGTTCCCCCGCGCGGCAGCGTGATTTCCACCGGGTCCGGAAAGGAGCCGGTCAAGAGCGCGCTGTAAGCGGCCTTGGCGGCCGCTGTCGCGCAGGCCCCCGTGGTCCAGCCCCGCCGCAATTCTGTTGGCTCCGGTGTCGACATCAGGCTTCTATAGCCGAAGATCGGCTGCTTTGCCTCCCCTGCAGTGTCTGCGCGATGAAATGTCGTAATCCAGACCTTTTTGAGCGTTGAAGCGCTTGGAGGTTTTCGATCCTGCGGGTAAACAGGAACCATGACGGTCAAGGAACATGATAACACCCTGCCGGCAGGTTTGCCGGTGTTCGAGCCGGGATGGGTCTGGCTTGCAGGTGCGGGTCCGGGAGACCCGGGCCTGCTGACCCTGCACGCGCTCAACGGCCTGCGTCAGGCGGACGTGGTTGTCTATGACGCCCTTGTCGATCAAAGTATTCTGGACTGGGTGAAGCCGGGCGCGTCCGCCGACTATGCGGGCAAGCGCGGAGGCAAGCCGAGCCCGAAGCAGCGCGACATCACGCTGAAGCTGATTGAGCATGCCCGGGCCGGAAAAAGAGTTCTGCGCCTGAAGGGCGGCGATCCCTTCGTGTTCGGTCGTGGCGGTGAGGAAGCGCTGGGCCTTGTCGACGCGGGGGTTCCCTTCCGCATCATTCCCGGCATCACCGCCGGTATCGGCGGGCTGGCCTATGCGGGCATTCCGGCCACCCATCGCGATTGCAATCAGGCGGTCACCTTTCTCACCGGTCATGACCAGACAGGTCTGACACCGGACGCGGTCAACTGGGACGGCATTGCCAGGGGGTCTCCGGTGATTGTCATGTATATGGCGATGAAACACCTGGAAACCATAGCCGGCAAACTCATTGCCGGTGGACGGTCTGTGGATGAACCTGTGGGTATCGTGTGCAACGCCTCGTTGAAGACCCAGCGTGTCCTGGAGACGACGCTCGGCAAATGCTCCGCCGAAGCCGAGGCCGCCGGGATCGAACCGCCGGCGATCGTCTGTGTCGGTGAAGTCGTCCGCCTGCGCCAGGGTCTTGATTGGCTCGGCGCACTGTCGGGCAGGGTACTGGACAGCGATCCGCTGGGGCTGCGCACAGACCGCCTCTCAGCCGATGCCGGCTGACCGGGGCAAGGGCTTGCCGCGCGGAGTTCTGATTGCCGCGCCTTCCTCGGGCGCCGGCAAGACCACGCTGACCCTGGCGCTGCTCAGGGCCCTGCGGTCCACCGGGTGCTCGGTGGTCTCCGGAAAGTCCGGCCCGGATTATATCGATCCGAAATTCCACGAAGCCGCCAGCGGCGTGCCCTGCATCAATCTCGATGCCTGGGCGATGACGCCCGCGACGCTGCGAACGCTTGCCGCCGGGCAGGCAGACGGGCACGATCTGTTTCTGGTCGAAGGGGCAATGGGGCTGTTTGACGGGGCGGCCGGTGGCGGCGGCTCCGCGGCGGATCTGGCGGCGACGCTCGGTCTGCCCGTTGTTCTGGTCGTCGACTGTGCCAGGCAGGCGCAGTCGGTCGCCGCCCTGGTGCATGGCTTTCAAAGCTTCCGCCAGGATATCCGTCTTGCCGGCGTGATCCTGAACCGGGTCGGCAGCGCCCGGCACGAGACCATGCTGCGCAGCGCGCTGGCCCCGCTCGATATCGAGGTGGTCGGTGCCCTGCCGCGCTCCGACGATCTGATCCTGCCCGAGCGCCATCTGGGCCTGGTTCAGGCGGGCGAGCACGACGATCTGGAGGCCTTTCTGGACCAGGCGGCCGCGCATTGCCGGGCCCATGTCGATCTGGCCGCTCTGGAAAGCCTGGCGTTGCCATTGGCGCCCGCCGGCCCCGCCGACGTTCATCTCCCCGCGCCGCTGGGACAGCGGATGGCGGTGGCCCGCGATGTCGCCTTCGCCTTCGCCTATCCGCATCTGCTGGATTTCTGGCAGAGCGAAGGCGTGGACCTGTCCTTCTTTTCACCGCTTGCCGACGAGGCGCCCGATCGGCACGCCGATGCGATCTATCTGCCGGGCGGCTATCCGGAGCTGCATGCGGGAAAGCTCGCCCGGGCTGACACGTTCCGCACCGCGATGACGCGGGCAGCAGGGTCCGGAAAGCTGATCTACGGCGAATGCGGCGGCTACATGTGCCTTGGGGCAGGGATGGTCGACGCCTCGGGCGAACGCCACCGGATGCTGGGCCTGCTGCCGCTGGAAACATCCTTTGAAAACCGGCGGCGGCATCTCGGCTACAGGATGCTGCAGCCGCTCGGCGGACTGCCCTGGCACGGAGCGCTTGCCGCGCACGAGTTCCATTATGCCTCGATCGTCTCGGAAGGACCGGCGGAGCGGCTTTTTGCCGCCGAGGATGCCGAGGGAACCGCGCTCGATCAAATGGGACTGCGCGCCGGATCGGTCATGGGCTCCTTCGCCCATATGATCTCTTCTGGCTGACTTAAATTACCTCCAGCACCACCAGCTCGCAGAAGACATCTTCCTTGGTGTGGTAGGGGCTGTGGCTGATTTCAACGGTCCGGGTCTTGCCGCTCTCTTCAAGCTGTTCGACCTTGTCCTTGAAGCCGTCGGCCTCCCAGGCGCTGTCTCGCACGGTCAGGACGACAGGAGCGCCCGGTTTGACGACGCGGATCAGCTCGTCGATGCCGTCCGGGCCGACATGGCCGTTTGTGAACACGCCCGCGCAGACGGCGCCGTCATAGACATCGTCATCGATCTCGAAAAGCGGTCCGCACATGTCCGCGATGTTGAGCTTGCGGTAGGCCCCCTTGCTGCGCGATTGCTCGAGCATGGCGGGTGTCAGGTCGATGCCGTCGATGGTCAGGTCGAAATTGCGCTTGATCAGTTCGATCCCGACCAGCCCCGTCCCGCAGCCCGCATCAAGCACGAGAGCCGTCTTGCCGACCCGTTTCGCCAGCGCTTCGGCGGCAATTTCCGGCCCCACATACCCGATGGCCAGCAACAGGTCGCTGTCATAATCGCGCGACCAGTTCTCGTAGAACTCGCGGATGGCATCCGGGTCGCCGCCAAGCGAAACGGCCTGTTTCAAAAGCTGGTTTTCATCCGGCATCGCGGTCTCCTGTCCGGTTGGGGAACTGCAGCTTATACCAAGTGTTCCCGATAGGCATCCGCCTGATGGGCTTGCCGGAAGAGAACGCCTGTCGAGACGATGGTCCGAGTCGGAAATCTTCTAGGGTCTGTGGACATTTAGGATTTGGCCTTGGTTTGAGCGCAAATTGCTCCGCTTCAAGAAGCGAAGGCACGGGAAGGGTTATCCCTTTCAAGCCTTCGCGACGCCGAAGGGGGCAATTTGCGCCAAATCCCTTCGGGACGCGGCGGATTTCGGTCTCGGGAGCGTCGGAAAGTCCTTGTGGTGGGAGGCACCACCGCGGACTTTCCTCCTCCCCGGGACCGAAATCCGACACGCGCCAAGGCCGAAACCTAATTGTCCACAGACCCTAGGTTTTCGCCTTCTTCTTTTTCGGCCGGAGCACGTGCACGTGATCGGCGTCGTAAAGTGCGCTGTCGCGAAAGTCCTCGCCCGGCTTGAGGGCGTGGCCGACAAAGATCAGCGCGGTGCGGGTGATCTTCGAGGCGCGGACCTTGCCGGCGATGGTCGCGAGCGTGCCGTGGATGAAGGCCTGGTCCGGCCAGCCGACGCGGTAGGCGACGATCACCGGGCAGTCTGCTCCGTAATGCGGCGTGAGCTGGCGCTCGACCTCGCGCAGGTTCCGGATCGACAGATGAATGGCGAGCGTCGCGCCGCTTCTGCCGAGTGTGTCGAGATCCTCGTTGTTGGGCATCGCGGAAGACTGCATGGCCGTGCGGGTGACGATGATCGTCTGGGCAACTTCCGGAATGGTCAGCTCCGTTTTCAGCGCCGCGGCCGCGGCTGCGAAGGCCGGAACCCCGGGTGTGACATCATAGTCGATGCCGAGCGCATCCAGGCGGCGCATCTGTTCGGCCGTCGCCCCGTAGATCGACGGGTCGCCCGAATGTACGCGCGCGACATCGAGCCCCTTGGCATGAGCGGCCTCGATCTCGGTGATGATTTCATCGAGGGTCAGTGGCGCCGTGTCGACCACACGGGCGTCGCCCGGGGCGGCAGCCACGATCTGTTCGGGCACCAGCGAACCGGCATAGAGGCAGACCGGGCACGACTGGATGAGCTTCAGGCCGCGCACGGTGATGAGGTCCGGGTCGCCCGGTCCGGCGCCGATGAAATGAACGGTCATGTGTTGTTTTCCGTGTCCTGAACGTCCGCCTGGGCGGATTTTTCTTCCGTGGGTGCCGGCTTTGAAGCGGCGGGTGCCGCGCCGGGGGCATCGATGCGCTTTGCGTAGCCGCGTGGCGTGTAGACGAAAGGCTTGCCGTCGCCCCGCATCACCGTCCTCGTGTTGGTCGAACCGACCAGAACGGTGGTCAGCATGTCGACGTCGTCGACGCTGAGTGCATGCAGGCTGGTGACGCGGATGCTCTCTTCCGGCCGGCCCAGATTGACCCCCAGAATGACCGGCGTCGCCGCGGAGCGGTGTTCCAGCAGGATCTCCCTGGCGGCAGCCAGCTGGGTGCGGCGGCGCTTGGAGACGGGATTGTAGAAGGCGATCACGAAGTCACCCTCGGCGGCGGCCCTCAGGCGCTTCTCGATCACTTCCCAGGGCGTCAGCAGGTCGGACAGGGAAATCGCGCAGAAGTCATGGCCGAGCGGGGCACCGATCCGGGCCGAACAGGCCTGCAGCGCGGATATGCCGGGTGCGTTGGTGACGCTGACCCGCTTGGCCGCGTCCGAAACGCCGCCATACTCCTCGTTGCGGTGAAGCAGTTCGTAGACCAGCGATCCCATGGCGTAGATGCCCGCGTCGCCCGAGGATATCAGGGCGACGTTCTTGCCCTTGCCGGCTTCCTCCAGCGCGAACCTGACCCGGTCCTCTTCCGCGCCGAGCGGGAAGTTGTGATGGGTCTTGCCGGTGATATGGCTCTCGACCAGATCCAGGTAGAGCGAATAGCCGACGACGTCCGACGCCTCGGCCAGCAGCCGGGTCGCCTCCGGTGTCCGCCAGTCGTCCTTTCCGGGGCCGATGCCGATGACGGAAAGATGCCCGCGCGACCGGCCCGAGGCCGTGACGTCGATGGTCTTCGGCGATCGGGTGATGGCACAGGTGGCGTTGTCGGTCTTCTGCTTTTCAACCTTGAATGTGCCGAACGGACCGGCGGCCGCCAGCGCTGCCCCTTCCGCCACACCGTAGCAGCCGACTTCCTTGAAGACGACATTGGACGGGTTCTTGAGCCGGGGGGTCTCGCGCTGCAGCTCTTCCGCGGAGAAGACACGCAAGGGCACGTCGAGATGGCTGGCCAGCGCATTGACCGCAGCCTCGTCGGCCTTCAGGTCGATGGTTGCGACGCAGGCAACGGCGCCCCTGGCGATCTGTGCCCCGGCGAGCTGTGCCTCGACCAGGTCGATCAGTTCCCGGGCATCGCAGCCCCTGGCGCAGCCCACGCCGAGGGCGTATTTCTGCGGGTGATAGACAAGCCGCGTCGGGCTGCCTTCCTCGGGATGTTCCGTGATGATCAGGGAGATGGCCGCATCGTCGGCTTCCGTCAGCCTGGCTTCTTTCAACCAGTCCGCCCGGCCTTCGATGCGCACGGACGCGCCGGACAGGAGTTCGGCCATCACAGGCTTGGCGTCTTCCGGGTTCGCCAGGCGCCAGCCGTCGGGCGGCGCGTCCAGCGCGACGCCGAGCCTGGTGTCGCCCGCGGTGGTGATCGCCGCGTGACCTCCAAGAGCTTTCGCCAGCAACCGCGCCAGTTCATTGGCGCCGCGGTGTCCACCGAGCAGCGGCACGATGCTGGAACCATCCTCGGAAACGGCGATCACCGGCGGCTCGGTGGTCTTGTCCGCCAGAAGAGGGGCCAGGGCCCGGATCAGGATCCCGCTGGCGCAGAACCCGACAATCGGGTGGCCGGCCTGAAACAGCAGGCGGATGTGGTCGATGGTCTCGTTGAACTGGGTATCGGCGCTCGGCACCCGCCCGGCAAGCCCGTGGATGCGGGCGGTGGAGAACCGCCTCGCGATGTCTTCGGCGGCACCCAGGCCGGCTTCGTTCAGGACGAGAAGGATGGGGGAAGCGTCCACGCTTCGTCTCCCTTGTAAATGAGGATCATGGAAAAATATGGAGCAGTGTCGGTCTCAAGGTCGATGAGCCGGTGAACCTTCTGTTCGGGCAGGCTGGCGCGCTCCACGTAACCGGCGGCTTCAAGCAGCCCCATGTCCTCGAGCAGCGCTTTCAGACGCGGCAGGTGCCGGCCGACCTTCATGATGGCCACTGCCTGGGCCTGTTCGATCCGGCCACGGATGTCCGCGTCCGGCAACGGGCCGGGAATCACCGTCAACACATCGTTTCGAGCTGTCAGCGGCCGGCGCAGCTGGGCCGCGCAGGCGGTGAGTGACGTGACCCCCGGCACGATCTCGATCCTGAACCGGTCCGACAGACGGTCGAACAGATACATGAACGAGCCGAAGAAGAACGGATCGCCTTCGCACAGGGTCACGACATCCTCGCCGGTTTCCAGCACGGCGGCGATGTCACCGGCCGCCTTGTCGTAGATTTCCCGGGCGGGAAACCGGTCGACCCGCATCGGCACGACAATCGGGATTTCCCGGATGCCGGACCCGATTGAACTCGCCGCGATGGCACGCGCGAAGCTTTCGCCGGTATCGGGCGCCGGATAGGCGATCACCCTGGCACCGGAAATCAGCCGGTGCGCTTTCAGGGTCATCAGTTCCGGATCACCGGGCCCGAGGCCGACGCCGTAAAGGGTTCCGCTCATGACTTGGTGAAACTCCACTGGGTGACAGGCATCTGCGGACGCCAGCCCGTCAGCCCACCGACCGCCGATGCCCTGTGCACGGAGAGTTTTTTCAAGGTCCCGCCAAAGGTCCGGTAGGTGCTCAGCAGCACCGCTTCGCTTTCGAGCGTCACGGCGTTGGCGACCAGGCGTCCACCGGGCTCAAGCGCCGCGAGGCAGGCATCCACTATACCCGGTGCCGTCAGTCCACCGCCGATGAAGATCGCGTCCGGAACCGGCAGGCCGGCAAGTCCTTCCGGGGCCGTGGCGTCCTTCAGCTCCAGGTGCGGCACACCAAGGGCAGCCGCGTTTTCTGCAGCCATTCGCCGGCGCTCCGCATGAGGCTCCAGTCCGACAGCGCGCGCGCGCCGTGCCGCCCGCAGCCATTCGATCGAGACCGAGCCGCAGCCGGCGCCGATATCCCACAACAGGGCGCCGGGATGCGGTTTCAGCTCGGCAAGCGTCACGGCGCGGATATCCTGCTTGGTCATCTTGCCGTCGTGGCGGAAGGCATCATCGGCAAGTCCGGGCACGAGGCTGCGGAAGCGGGTGCCCGGATCGGCGACGACGTCCAGCGCAAGCGTGTGAAAACCGGCGACCGTCTCCGACCAGGTTTCAGCAGTGCCGTGAACGATCCGTTCCTTGTGGCCGCCAAGATGCTCCAGCACACTCATCGCGCTGCTCCCATAGCCTTCGTCGGCGAGCAGGTCGGCCACCTGACGCGGTGTTTCGGCGCTGCCGGTCAGGACAAGCAGGCGCGCGCCGGGATAAAGCGCGGCGCGGAGAAGATCGACAGGGCGGCCATGAACCGACAGGCACTCGGTGTCCTGGATCGCCCAGCCCATGCGCGCGGCGGCCAGCTGGAAGGCGGACAGGGACGGCAATACGGTCATCTCGCCGGGTTCGAAATGCTTCAGCAGCGAGGACCCGATGCCGAACCACATCGGATCGCCCGTCGCCAGGATCGCAACGCGCCGGTCGTTCAGGTGCGCCAGCTCCTGAAAGACGGTGCCGAACGGACTGGGCCAGAGGCGCTTCTCCGCCAAAATGTCACCGGCAAGGTCCAGGTGACGGGCGCCGCCATAGACGATATCGGCCTGGCCGAGAGCTTCCGCCGCGCCGGGCGCGAGCGTGCCGTCCTCGCCAATACCGGCGAGCGTGAGCCAGGGCAGGGTCATTTGTCCACCAGCGTATAGGGCCGGATACCGGGCTTGACGACAAGGCTCTCGGGCGTGCCGGCGGGCGAGGCCGAAGCCTGGCGGGTGCCCCGGGACTGGCCCCTTGACTGGCCCCGGGACTGGCTTGAGGTCCCGGCTTCTGCCGGATCGCCGCATCCGCCGTCTTGTACGGCAGGGCCACCCGGCTGCGACAGGAACCCGCGCGAGCGCAGGGGCGTGTTGCGGGCAACCGACTTCAGGGGTTTCTTCGGCGTGTCTTCCGCCATCCTACAGCTCCTCCGGCAGACCGGCTGCCAGCGCATTGACCGCCGCCGCCGCCATGGCCGACCCGCCCCTGCGGCCGTTGATCGCAAGAAACGGCAGGCCGAAGGGATTGTCGGCAAGTGCCTGCTTGGATTCCGCAGCGCCGACAAAGCCGACCGGGAAACCGAGCACGAGTGCCGGTTTCGGCCCGCCGTCCGCGATCATTTCCAGCAGATGGAACAGGGCGGTCGGCGCGTTGCCGATGGCAACCACGGCTCCCTCCAGCCTGTCACGCCAGAGCCCGGTGGCCGCCGCCGACCGTGTCGTGCCAAGTTCAGCCGCAAGACTAGGGACGTCCGCCTCGTTCAGAGTGCAGATCACGTCGCAGCCCTGCGGCAGGCGGGACCGGATGATGCCGTGGACAACCATCTCCACGTCGCACAGCACCGGGGCCCTGGCCGAAAAGGCAGCCTGCGCGGCGTCCACCGCGTCCGGCGACCAGGTGAGGTCCTGCGGCACGTCGGTCATGCCGCATGCATGGATCAACCTGATGGCGACGGGCTTCAGCCCGTCCGGAAGATGCGACAGGTCGGCCTCGGCCCGCACGGTCGCGAAGGATTGGCGGTAGATCGCCACCGGATCCTTTTCGTAAGCGTAGCGCGCCATCGGATCCGTGCTCACCCTTCGCGGTTCAGCGATTTTGGTCCGTGCGGATGGTCCGCATGCGGGTAGGGGTGGTGGTGGTGACCATGATCGTGGCTATGTCCATGCGCATGGTCGTCGCCGTGTGAATGTCCATGGGAATGATCGTGGGAATGACCGCCGGGCTCATGCGAGTGCACATGATGATGTCCGCCGGACTGGACCAGTTTTTCGCAGGCACCGGTGCAGATTTCCGCGCATAATTGGCATTCGGCTTCCGCGCCGAGGCCTTCCACATGGTGATGGTGGCTTTCCTGCGCCTGGCCGACTTCGGCCTCGAAGCCGAGCACTTGCTCGCGGTATTTGCACATCTGGCAGTTCATCAGGTTGGCGCCCTGGAGGATCTCCTGCACCCGGTCCGCCATCGTGTCGATCACCTGCGGGTGGTCGTTGAGATAGCCGGCCTGAAGAAACTCGATATCGGGATGCTTCGCCGCGACCTCGTCTGCGGTGTTGTAGATCCGCTGCACCAGCACGCCGGTAAACAGAAAATAGGGAAACACGATGATGCGCTTGTAGCCAAGCTTGGCCGCGTGCTCCAGGCCGGGTCCGACCAGCGGAAACGTGACGCCGGAATAGCAGGTCTCGGCCCAGCCGAAACCGAAACCTTCCCAGAGCAGGCGGGTGATCTTGGCGACGTTGGAATTGGCGTCCGGATCGGAGGACCCGCGTCCGACCACCATCAGCAGCGTGTCGTGCAGGGGCACGTCACCGGGCGCGGCGTCGATGGCTTCCTGGACGCGCGCCGCGGCCGCCTTGACCATCCGCGTGTCGACAGCCAGTTCCCGGCCATAGGAGATCGTCATCTCCGGATGCATCGCCTGATAGGTGTTGAGCACCGACGGAATGTCGTTCTTGGCGTGCCCGGCGGCAAACAGCATGCCCGGCACGGCCAGCACGCGGGTGCAGCCCTGTTCGCGCAGGCGGTTGAGCCCGTCATGTATGACCGGATTGGCGAATTCCAGGTAGCCGTATTCCACCGGCCAGTCCGGGAACCGCTCCGTCAGGCCTGCGGCAAGCTGTGCGAACTGCTTCACGGCGCCCTTGTTGCGGCTGCCGTGACCGCAGATCATCAGTCCGAGTTTTTCACTCATTGAGCTGCGTTCCCGGCGGTGTCCGCATCTTCGGCGTCCTGCTCGGCGGTGTCGTCTTCCTGTGCCCGTTTGCGGCCCTTCAGGGCAATCACGCCGGCAATCAGCGCGGCGCCGGCGAGGGCGGCGACGCCAACCCAGTGGGAATGCCCGGCAAGGTCACCCAGGTGTCCGCCATGGGCGAAAGCGGAAGTCGGCAGAACGGCGGCGGCGAGGCCGGCGAACACAGTTCGATGGGTCATGGATCTCCCCCAGTGGCAGGCGCCGGTCAAGGCATTTGGCGTCGACGGCGACACGTTTTGGCGACATGGGGAATGAAAGCAAACGGGCGAAGGCACCGGTGTGAACCCGGCGATCCGTCAAGGCCGTGGACAGCTCCGGCCTTGGTCCCCTGGGTGGGTCAACCGCATCCGGAATCGCTTTCAGTCCCATGACAGGGACGCCGTCAGTTGGCGGCAACCATATGGGAGGCACTGCACCGGATCAAGCATGAATGCGACACCGATGAGCGCTTATGACCACCTGCGGCAGTTTGGTGCGCGCACTCGGCCGGCCGCCGCACCACGCCAGGCGCAGGCAATTGTCTTCCGATCGGAACTGGATTAGAGAACGGGGGGGTGAAACAAGGGGCAGAGACCGTGAAACGGGTCCGGCGGACATTTCCTGAAATGAGAAAGACGGCTGCCTGCCTGCTGCTGTTGCCGTTCCTGCTGCTCGCCCTGCTGCCGCGCGGCTACATGCCGACGGTGCAGGAAGACGGTGTTTTCACGGTCACGCTGTGTACCAGCTCGGGTCTGAAGACCCTTGCTCTGGATGCCGCGGGCAACGAAGTTCCAGCCAGTCCCGCCGGTGATGATGACGGCGCTGAACGCCCCTGCATCTTTGCAGGCCTGACAACCCTTGCCCTTTACCAGGGCACACCGGATCTGCCGGCCGCGAATGCCGGAAACAGCGCCGCAATCGGATTTGCCTCGCCAGGTCCGTTCGGCTCGGTGCGCACCGGGCGGCTCGGGGCCAGGGCGCCGCCACTCGGGACCTGATTTCCCGTCACTTTTTTCGAAATCAGATTGATCCGAGGGTTTGTCCGGTCCGGAAGGCCGGGATGAAGCCTCGGTGAGGAGATCCCGTGAACACATTTTCTTCGGGCGCCGAGCGTGCGTCCACCCCCTCCCGTTTTTACCTGGCGGCCTGGCGCTGGCATTTTTATGCCGGTCTGTTCGTCATCCCGTTCCTGATGACGCTGGCAGTGACCGGCATGACCATGATGTATATCGGCTATTTCGATGGCCGTGACGGCGAGAATATCACGGTCGGCGTACCGGAAAATGCCCGGGCATTGAGCCTGTCGGCCCAGGCCGGGGCGGCTTTGGCCAGCCAACCGGGTGGAACGATCAGCGAATGGCTGAAGGGACGTTCCGACGGCAACGTATCGGTGTTCCGCGTTGGCGCCGATGGCACCCAGACCATGGTCGCCGTTGATCCCTATACCGGCGCTGTCACCGACAGTTGGGAGCGCCGCAAGGGCTGGTACGATTTCGCCGATGGCATTCATTCGGACCTGTTGCTGGGAACGCTCGGCGACCGGCTTCTGGAAATCGCCGCCGGTCTGTCGATCGTGCTTGTGGTGACCGGTCTTTATTTGTGGTGGCCGCGTGACAGGAGCGTCCTGGCGGCGCTGGTGCCCAATCTGGCCCAGACAGGCCGGGCCCTGTGGAAGTCGCTGCACGCACAGGTCGGCATCTATGTGTCGGTCCTGCTGTTGCTGTTCCTGATTACCGGAATGTCCTGGACCGGGATCTGGGGCGGCAGGATCATGCAGGCCTGGAGCACCTTTCCGGCCGAGAAGTGGGACGCCGTGCCGCTGTCCGACTCCACGCATGCCTCCATGAACCACGGCGCTGTCTCCGATGTTCCCTGGGCGCTCGAACAGACCCCGATGCCCGCGTCCGGATCGCAGGCCGGTGTCGAGGGGACCGCGCCGGGTACGCCGGTCACCATCGACAGTGTCGATGCGCTCGCGCGGGAAATAGGGTTTCAGGCCCGCTACAGGATTGCCTTTCCCAAGGGCGACGAGGGCGTCTGGACCATCAACCAGGACACCATGAGCGCGGATGCCGAGGATCCGTTTTCCGACAGGACCGTTCATGTCGACCGGCATACCGGGCGCATTCTGGCAAATGTCGCTTTCTCGGATTATTCCCTCGCCGGCAAGGCGATGGCGGTCGGCATCCCCTTCCACATGGGGCTCATGGGCCTGTGGAACCTGATGCTCAACACGCTGGTCTGCCTGTCGGTGATCTTCCTGTGTGTCAGCGGGCTGGTGATGTGGTGGCTGCGCCGCCCCAAGGGGGCGTCCTTCAGGGTCTTCGCACCCAGAACACCGGACAACCTGCCGCACTGGCGCGGGGCCATGATCCTGATGCTGTTCCTGTCCCTGGCATTTCCGCTGGTCGGCATCACGTTGCTCTGCGTGCTGGCGCTGGACTACCTGATCGTCAAACGCGTGCCGGTGCTGCGCCGGACCATCGGATAAGGACTGGTCCGGGCACCCTCGCGGTGCCAAGATCTTGAAGACCGGGCACCCTCGCGGTGCCAAGATCTTGAAGACCGGGCACCCTCGCGGTGCCCGGATCTTCCTCAGCCCTCACAGGCAATGGCAGGTCTAGTTGTGCCGGATCACCAGAAGGGTGATGTCGTCAAAAACGGTCTGGGTGGCGATATGCGCCTTGACATCGGTGAGCAGGCCTTCAAGCACGCGTGCCGCGCTCGGCGCGTTGTGGCGGCGGGCGCTGTCGACCAGCCGGTCGAGCCCGAAGAGTTCGCCTTCCGGGTTTGCGGCTTCCGTCACCCCGTCCGTGTACAGAATGATGATGTCGCCGGGACCGAAAACCAGCTCCCTGGTCTCGATGAACGGTTCGATGTTGTCGTCCAGACCGATCGGAAAACCGAGATCGATCGTGTCGATGATGTCGCAGCCACCGTCCGGTCTCAGGACGATCAGTTCCTCGTGCTGGCCTGAGAGTGTCACCTTGTCCGCTTCGAAATCGAGGAAGGACAGGGTCAGGTGCTTGTCGGTCTTGGTGCGTTTGATGTTGCGGCAGATGGCGCTGTTGAGGGCGGTCAGGAACTGGCGCGGATCGCTGGGTCCGCGCTCCTGCAGCGCCACCGCGACCGACTGGACCATGAGCATCAGCACGCCGCTTTCCAGCCCGTGCCCGGTGACATCGCCAATGCCGATCTTCACCCGGTCATCCAGTTGCAGCACATCGTAATAGTCGCCGCCGACCTCGTCGGCCGGCTCCATGAAGGCGGCGATTTCCAGTTCGCGGATGCCGCCGAGTTCGTCCTGGGTGGGCAGCACCATCATCTGGATCTGCCGCGCCACCTCTATTTCCGCGCCGAGCCGCAGGTTTTCCGAGGTCAGCCGCTCGTTCAGGCTGGCGATTTCGGTGTTGGCCTTTTCGAGATTCCGGTTCATCCGGTGGAAGCGGGTCGCCTGGTGCCATTGCAATCCGGTGACCGCCGCGCCGATGGCGCCGGCGCCGGCAAAATAAAGCAGCAGATACCTGAAGGCCCAGAGGTTCTCTGCGATCGGCTGGCTGATGGTGATCGCCTGAATGCCGCGCACGTCGCCGACCGTCCAGTCCGTCTTCGGGCTTTCCGGATGGGAGTTGTGACAGGCCACACAGGCTTCACCGAGCATCACGGGCGAGGCGATCCGGATCTTGCGGCTGAAGATCGAGCCCTCGTATCCGATCTCGATATCCTCCGGATCCCTGCTTTCCCGGAAGTCCTCCAGCGCCTGGATCTCGAATGCGGTGAGATTGTGGGACGCCCGGTCTTCGAACGGCAGATCCGAGACGAACCGGTATTCGAGATTGCGCGCATTTCCACCGATCACTTCTCCGAGTTCGATGGACAGTGTCGCCGGGATCGGGATGCCGCCGGGCGTGTCGTGATACTCATGGGTCGGCGTGATGTCGCCGGGAGCGTCCTGTACCCGGGCAATGATGTTCTGGGCGTAATAGTTGCGGATCTTGCTGATCGTCTGATCAAGGTCGATCGCCTGGGCTTGCAAAGAGGCATCCGATATCGAGCGCAGGTCCATCCACACCGCCACCGGCAGCAAGGCGAGACCGATGACCACCAGCAGCAGGAACACCGCCGGGCGTTCAATGAGCGTAAGCCAGAACTTGTCGACACGGCGGGGTTCGGTCTGTTGCATCTTGAACCTGATTGTTGGTGCACGGGCCGGCGGGGCCAGAGGCGAACATACTTGAAACGGGTGCAATGTGGCTATTATGACGGCGATCCGCCGCCTGGACCACAACGGCCGGCCAGAATATGCACTCTTGTATCCAGCGCGTTGTAATTGTGTAGTAATGCCAAGCGAAATGAATGGGAACCCGCCAAGGGGTTTTCATCGACAAATCAGAAGCGGGGAGCCCATGCAGACCCATCTCGTTTTCACGGTCATCGCCACGGATCGTCCGGGCCTCGTCGGACGGATGGCCGACATCATTGCGGCTGCGGGTGGCAACTGGATCGAGAGTTCCATGGCCCGTCTCGGCGGCGAGTTCGCCGGTATCGTGCGGATCGCAATCGAAGGAATGCACGCGGATGCGCTGGTCGGGGAGCTTCGCGCCCTGTCTGCCGACGGCATCGACATCACGCTGCGTTCCGACCAGGCGGGAGCGGAGCAATCAGGCGGATCGTCCGCCCGTCTTGACATGGTGTCGCAGGACCATCCGGGCATATTGCGCGACATCACCCGGGTCTTGAGCGCGCAAGGCGTCAGTATCGAGCATCTGGAGACCGAGGTGGTGTCCGGGTCGATGCAGGGCGAGGCGCTTTTCAAGGCTTCTGCCGACCTGCGGCTGCCTGCCGGGCTTCAGCCGGCGGCCCTGAGCGAGGCGCTGCAGGAAACGGCCGGCGACCTGATGGCGGATGTCACCCTGCTTGACTGAGCCGGGCGGCATTCAGGCCGCGACCGCCCAGTCCGCCGCGTCTTCCCGCGCGCCGATCAGTGCCAGGCCGTTGGCGACGGAGGTCAGCTCGTTACCGCCGGAGATCCGTTCCTGTCCGAAGCGTTCCGCGAACAGGCGCCGCACCGCCGGCACGAAGGAGGTGCCGCCGGTCAGGAACACCCGGTCAATGCCGGTGTCCTGCAGGCCGGCCTTGTCCAGCGTCGCGTCGAGCGCCTTGTTCATCTTGTAAAGATCCGGTGCGATCCAGCAGTCGAAATCCCGGCGCGAGACCGACGCTCTGAAGCCGGCGCCGAGGGGAGCAAAGCTGAGCTCCACCTCCTCTTGCGAGGACAGCCGCGCCTTGGTCTCCGAGACCGACTTGTAGAGCGGGTAGCCCTGATCCTCCTCGACCAGATCGATGAACAGCTCGATCTTCTCCGGTTCCAGGCTCCAGCGCAGCAGCTTCTTCATTTCCTTGAAGTCGTCCGAGGTCTTGAACACGGACAGCATGTGCCAGCGGGCGAAATTGGAAAAGAGATTGGGCGGGATTTCCAGTTGCTTGCCCATGCTCTGGTAACTGGATCCCTTGCCGAGTTTCGGCAGGATCACATTGTCGATGATGCGGTAGTCGAACGTGTCGCCGGCGATGCCGATGCCGCCACGCCCCAGCGGCGTCGCGCTCAGGTGACCGGCATGGGTCTCGAAGCGCATCACCGAATAGTCGGTTGTGCCGCCACCCAGGTCGGCGACGAGGATGGTCGTGTCCTGCGTCAGGGACTGGGCGAAGGAGAACGCCGCACCAACCGGTTCCATGACGAACAGGATGTCCTCGAAACCGGCTTTGGCGAACGCCTTGCGGTAACGTGCTATCGCGAGTTCCTCGTCCGGATTGTACCCGGCGAATTCGACCGGACGGCCGACCACGAGACGCACCGAGGCCGGGTCGAACGTGGTGCCCGCGCGCCTGAAGGCAAGCGTCAGGAACGTCGCCATCAGATCCTCGAAGTCCATGCGCTTGCCATAGATGCCGGTGCCCTGGAAGGCCCGGCTGGCCGCGAAACTCTTCAGGGACTGGATGAAGCGCACGTCGCCGGTGCTTTCCAGGAACTGCCTGATCGCCCAGGGCCCGACTTCCGGCTGCGCGGATCCGCTGGGCCGCCGGTCGAGGAAACTCAGGACCGTGGCCAGCGAGGTGAATCTGTCCTGGCCGTCGGCAAAACTCACCGGAACCGTCGCGTTCCCGCCGTCCGCGATCACGGCAACCGTGTTCGAGGTACCGAAATCAAGGCCAATCGTCTGGGGCATGAAAGCAGGTCTCCAAAAAACAACCGTCGAGGAATCTCGAGTTGCGACGGGCTGTCGTAGCAGGGGCGACATCTGAAAAAGAACAGCGGGCTGAGTAAGCGGGACACGCGGCAAAAAAAGGTGAAATTCTGAATTTCAGATCCAGGCAATAGCATTCCGCGGCATGCCGGGGTCAAAACCCATCAGGGCGGGGTCGGACACGGGCCGGTGACCAGCCACTGGACATCCAGCTCCCGCGCTTGGATTGGCCGCCGGAGCGTGCCGCAGGCGCACCCGATTGTGTTTTCAGACGAAATTGAAGTCGTCTGCTGCCAGCAATGCAAAGTTGAAGTTTTCAAGCAGGATCGAACCGCCGGAATAGCTGATCAGCGCATCTCCACCGCTGTCTATAATAACCATATCGCCGAAGGACGCGGCCCCGGCAGAAATTTCGATCAGGTCAATCGTGTCCTGAAAGTCCGTTACTGTGTCGTCGTAACCGGTTTCGTTGAATACAAATGTATCTGAACCACCTCCGCCGGTAAGGCGGTCATCGCCCTGGCCGCCGACAATAACGTTGGTCTCGCTGTCGCCGATGAGCGAATCGGCAAATCCGCTTCCCGTAATGTTTTCGACATCAATCAGGCGGTCGCCCTGCGCGTCACCACCGCTTTCGACGGTTGAATCGCTGATGTTGACGCTGACCGCCGAACTGGACGTGCTATAGTCAGCCGTATCTGTACCCGTGCCGCCCTCCAGGCGATCCGAGGAACTGCCTCCAGTCAAAGTGTCATTGCCGTTGCCGCCTCGCAATGTGTCGTTCCCGCCCCGGCCGGAGAGGGTGTCGTTGCCGTCACGACCCTCCAGAACGTTGTCATCATTCGAACCGATGAGCGTGTCATCGGACGTGGACGCCAAGATAGCCTCTATGCTGATCAATCGGTCGCCCTGCGCGTCGCCGCCATTTTCAACTTTACTGTCACCGAGGTTGACGGTAACGGCAACTGAGGAAGCGGAGTAGTCGGCATAGTCATAGCCGCTGCCACCGTCGAGGCGATCGGAAGATGCGCCACCGGAAAGGTAATCGTTACCGGTCAAGCCACGCAGAGTGTCATTTCCCAAGCCACCGAAAAAAGTGTTCGAACCGGAATCGCCGTCAAACATATCATTGAAGTTTGAGCCGTTGGCGCCCTCGATGCCGATAAGTTTGTCCCCTTGAGCCCAACCGCCGCTCTCGACTTTGTAGTCGCTCAGATGGATTGTGACACCGCTCGTGGATTGGGCGTAGTCGGCGACATCGTAACCGTTGCCACCTTCCAGCCGATCGCTGTCGGCACCCCCGCGCAGGAAGTCGTTGCCATCGCCTCCGCGCAGGGTGTCGTTGCCGTACCAACCATACAGCATGTCGTCACCGCCAGCGCCCTCTATCGTATTGGAAGACGAGGATCCGGTGATCACATCATTGTGGTGTGAACCGTAAACGCCTTCGATGCTGATCAGCCTGTCGCCTGCGGCGTCGCTGCCAGCTTCAACGCTGCTGCTGCTCAGATTGATGAGTACGCTGCCAGCTGCATTCAGATAGTCGGCAATGTCGAAGCCCGAACCGCCATCCAAACGGTCGGTCGAGGAACCGCCGCGAAGAATG
The DNA here is from genome assembly GCF_038900065.1 of Roseibium sp. AS2. Classification (NCBI taxonomy): domain Bacteria; kingdom Pseudomonadati; phylum Pseudomonadota; class Alphaproteobacteria; order Hyphomicrobiales; family Stappiaceae; genus Roseibium; species Roseibium sp. AS2. Next base: position 554,519 of record NZ_JBBMQN010000001.1, on the reverse strand, counting down.
TCGTTGCCGCTGTTGCCGAGCAGCGTGTCGTTGCCGGATAGCCCGTAAAGCATGTCGTTTCCAGACCGGCCGTCAAGCGTGTTGGCGTTTGAATCTCCGACGATTAGGTCGTTGTAGTTGGAACCGTCGACATATTCGACGCTGCTCAGTGTATCGCCTTGCGCGTGTCCGCCGCTCTCGGTGTGGACATCTCCCAAATTCAAAAGGATTCTGCTGTTGGATTGGCTGTAGTCGGCAGTGTCGTTTCCGGAGCCGCCGTTCAGCGAGTCAGACCCCAGACCGCCGAGCAACTGGTCATCACCGCCATTGCCGAGAAGGCTGTCGTTGCCACTTCCACCCGACAAAAGATTTGCGACACCGTTGCCAGTTAACGTGTCGTTGCCGCCACCAGAAGTCGCATTTTCAATGACTGTGCCGCGTGAAATGATCAAGTTGCCGGTATAACCGCGAACACTGGAAATGCTTTCAGCGTTCAGATTGATCGACTGTCTCCCGCCAAAGGAACTGAAATTGAGTGTATCGGTGCCGCCATCATCGACGATCGTGAAGCTGATGTAGCTGTTCAAAGAACTGACTTGCTGCATCAGGTCGCCGGAGTTTGCGCCGTCGCCATATACCGTGTTGCCGGTTCTTGTTGTGCCTGACGCGCCGTAAAGATTTCGTACGGCAATGATATCTGCGATTTGCGGAGATATCGCATAGACATAACTGGCGTTGACATAGGTGTTTTCGTTTTGGCTGAAATACGACATTACCGACGTTTGCCAGGAATCGTTGGCGTAGTGGTTGTCGATACCATATGTGGCCGAAACATTGTAGTTGCCACTGTGCCCGAGCCCCAGGGCGTGACCGATTTCGTGAATGTAGGTTTGGAAAGAATAGGTGTTCAGGCCTGAGCCGTAGTAGTCTATCCAGCTGGTGCCAACGTTCACAAAGCTATAAGTGATGTTCGCGCCGCTGAGAGAAGACCCGCTATAGGCGCGGTTGGCATCCGAGTCGCCGAATTCGATCTGAGCGCCTCCATTGGTGAACGAGAAATTCAGCCCCGTAGCATCCGACCAAAGTTCCAAAGCGTTGCGAGCCAGAGATTGTGCCGTAGAGGGAAGGACGGATATGTTCACCGATATCGTGCCTCCGACGCCAACGTTAAATGAGCGGTCCGAACCGCCCCAAAAAACATTGGTCAATTGGTAGGCGATCTGGTCGTTGTTGTAGACGGGAGTCGAGGCAGCAACCGGCACTTTTTCGGCCGATTCTACCTTGCTACAGGAAAACCCCGCGACAATGGGTAATTCTCTCGTGCGTCCGGTCGCATCGCAAAGTGTGCACATTTCAACAGCTCTGAAGTTGAAGACGATTGGTCCGTCTCTAACGGCTCGTTCTTGACAACACATAAAATATCGCGACTAAACATATCTGAAAAGAGCCTGCATCACAACTTTACGCTATTTCTCAACTGCCGCGCTTCAGTGTTTTTTGCAAGTTAGCTGGTCAACCAAATTTGTGCCGTTTCTCCTACAAGAAAAACGGCTTGTGCCGAGCGGTGACTGCTTCGATTGAGCCTCCATTCGTCGTTTGAATCCAAGGTGCGAGCCGGCATGAACTGCGTGAGTTGGGCGCGTCTGTTGGCCAATTGTGCCTGTGAGCAGTTGCGACATGGTGGCGCACAAAACTGCCGGAAGGCAACTGCGAACACCGTTTCAAAAGGTTCGGACAGGCCGGCTAGTTAGCTTTGACGGGTTCCGTCACATCGACAATTTGATCGTGCTGACAAGACTTGCAATTTTCGTCAAAAACTGGACAAGAGGGCCTGCAGCTTGCTGCCGACAGCAATTGCTCCGGTCGGCTCACAGCGGCTATCGCTGCGGCATTTTTTTAATTCGGAGAATTCAAGTGCAGTTTTCTAGGGTATTGGACAAATTTAAAAGATTTAGAAAACGTGGACTTGAGACGGTCGCTTTCAAGGCGGCGCCTTCGTTGGGACACGACGATCTGCTTTGCGTCGCCCTGCCGGACAACTTGGAACGATGTTTCAGTCAGCTCGCGGGCGTGAGCGGTCGAGTCATATTCTGTAGCATAAACACATTTCTGTCCGAGAAATCTCAGGCTTTCTTCGAGAATGCAGGCACGCTCATTGTCAGCGAGATGGTTGCGGGAGCGCTTTGCGACGAGATCGAGAGGCTCAGATCTCAAGGCACTGTTGTTCACATTGCCATCTGGTCGCCGTTGAACGATCACATCAGGCATATTGAACAATGCTCACCGGTGGATCATTGGTCGGGCCGGCTTGTCCGGGTTCCGGACGATGCGGAACTGAGATCATACCTTAAAGATTATCGGGTCGACGGAGAGGAGTTCCAAAATCGCCGCGACGGGGGATGCGATCTGGCGCGGGAAAAGGATATTTCCCTGAAGCTCAAGGATCTTGCGCAGCAAAAGGTGTCGCTGACATCCGGATTGGCTCGCTCTCACGTGCAAAGCTACCGTGATGTTCTTGCCGAATTTTTGCCGGTTGGCGAGGACTACGATCTGGTGGTCTTGTGCAGCGGAGCCAGGGGAGCCGACGCCGGGAACAGGCGTATTGAGATTGCAAAAGAGCTAAAAGCCAAAGACAGCGGTCGCAAACTGCTTTTCTTGCTCTATGGCGATTGGGAGATGAAAAGCCGGCTGGAGAGCCTCGGCTACGCCAGCGAGGGCGACCATTTCCTGTTTAGAAACGTACCGGCAAGTGCGTTGTTCGCGCACGTCGGAACTGTCTATAGTGATATCCCGCATATATGCGTGGAAGCTAGGCTGCATGGAAAGGCCGCTCAAAATCTTGATGATTTGACCGCAGCGCGTGAGGGCGCAGTCGACAGATCAGCTTGCTCAAGCGTTGAAACAACACCTTCCGAGACCTCGTTCGCCACGCAGATACTGAATCCGAAAACCTACTTCTTCGACTGCGCCGCCCAAGAGTTCGTCAGCCTCGAAACGACGCTGTCCCGGCTCGAAGAGCTCAATAAACTGCAGCCTCTTGACGATTTCCGCCAATTTGTCAGCGAGCGCGTGGCGCGGACCTGGTCAGAACGTGTGTTCGTGCTCGGACGAGCTGGTTATTTCGACCAGGCGGTCGAACTGGCGGCTTATTTGGCCCTCCATTATCCCGGCACCAATATTGGTCCTGGCTCTGTGCATTCGAAGACCATACTGCAATATCTCAACCAGGACTACGACGGTTTAAGCCGGAGCTTGTCGGTGCTCGACGATTTGTCGACCTTCGACCGCTACTTGCCGATCATTCTATATGCCCGTTTCCAGGCCGGCGAGTTCGACGAGATCCAAAATATTTCAAATGCCTATGTCCGGCACAAGGTTCTAAGGGTTCACAAGGATTCTTCGGTTAAGAACCTGAAAAGCTTGGAACGGACCCTGAACTGCATTTACGAACTTGATCAGCTGCTGTCGTCATATGGGCAGAGTTGCTTTAACCACGAGAGCCGTGTCGCTATCGCGCAATGCTTGACAGCGTTATTCACGAGCTGGAGCAAGTTGTGGGTTGCCGAACGCATTGCCACCCGTTCGGTTTCCCGCTCTGCGATCAAGCTTCTGCATCGTGAAGACTTTGATATTCCCGAAGATCTTGTAAAGATTTTTGTACAGAACAACAAGAATGCAATAATGTATCATGTCTCTTTGCTGAACCTCTTGAACAATAATGAGATCATCACTGCAGAAAACATGTCCGGGCGGCAGCGGATCATGGTCGATCTTGCTGAGCACACCGCGAAGGAATTTCTGCGTCAGGGCCTTGTCAGAAAGCTTGATCCGGTTTTCTGGGCAAATCTGATGTCCTTCATAGCCGTCGGTTACGATTGCCGGGCGATCCGGTCCGACCGCTTTTACGAGTTGGAAAAACGCCTTGAAAAGCACCTGACCGGCGGGCCGTCACGGGTTGAGGCGGGTTTTCTCTATTCGGGCATTGCTAAACTGATGAGCGGCTATATCAGGGCGCTGGAGCAGTTGTCGGTGTCCAATTCTCCAACGTCTGCACTGGCCTGCGATTTTCTGCAGGAAGTGTTGAAAATCGCCGAGAGTAGATTCAAGTCGAACACCCAAATTCAACAAGATCTGATCCGGGTTTATGCACGCTTGCGTAACCGGGAAGAAGTCGAAAGACGAGTCCAGTCGGCTGCGCGGAACGAGTTTTCGCTCAACGTTCACATCAAACGCATCTTCAGTGACCACCTGTTCGCCGAAGAGCGAATGTCGGAAGGCCTTGAGCAACTCGAGCAGTGCGAAATCCAGCTGAGGACGAATTTGCTGAAGCGGGCCGACAATCCGTCGTTCTTCAAGCAGATGAACGACTTGAGCCACGACCATGCCCGCAAGAGGTTTTACAGATCCAGCGCTGACCTGCTGTCCTCCTGTCCGCAACCCCGAGCGCCGAAAGGCGTGGTTTTCGTGCTGCCTTACGATGCGCAGAACACTCTTGCCATGGGTGTTCCGATGATGGGCGAACTGCGCAAAAAAGGATATGCGACTGTCTACCTGGGAACCGGGATCTTGCCGGAGGATCCGACCGGCATCGAAGGGATCGACAAGTATCACGGCATCATCAGCTACGATTACACGACACTCAGCGATGAGTCTTACTACGATCGAGCACTCAAGAACGAGTGGAAGATCGACTGGAAAAACAAGATACTGGAATGTGAAGGGGTCAACTACTTCCAGGGGGTTTTCGAGTATCTGGCTAACCGGTACCGCCGCTTTGACATCGACATCGAAAAAGCACCGATCTGGAAGTTTTTCTACACCCAGCTGCTGAAGTGCGACCGAGCGGTCACGATCTGCAAGGACATCCGGAACAATCCCGCACTAAAGGATCTACCGGTCCGGTTCATGGCGGTGTCGGCCCAGACATCGCCTTCCTATATCTACAAAGAGTTCTGTGCAGAAGTCGGTTACAGAGACGACATGCACTTAGTTTTCCATATCAACGGATACGAGAATTATTTCTCCAATCTGGGGACGAAAATTGCCTCCACGATGGGGGTTCGGGATATGACCGTGCGTCCGTTTATCCGTTCGCCACTCATCGTGCGTCGGGACATACTTGAATTTCCGGCGGACACCGCAGTTGAGAAGGAACGCCTCAAGTCGGTGCTGACGGCGGACCGGGTGGGCGTTGTTGGCCAGACACCTGTTGTGGCTGCTGTGGAGAAACGCATCCGCGAGCACCGGGCAAAGGGAGGCAAGGTTATTGTCTGCTACGGCAAGGTTCTCTGTGATCTGGGCGTGCCCTATGACGGCGGACCGGCGCACAGGGACATTCTCGATTGGGTGAACCACACTGTCGAATGCGCTCGCAAGAGCGAAGCGCTGGTTCTTATCAAGCCTCATCCGCATGAGGTGCGGCCCGAAATTGCTCGTCACCTGACGCAGACGCTGTTTGACGGCATTACCGGCGAGATTCCGGACAATGTCATTCTCCTGGGCCACGATTGGTTTAACAATTCCCGGCTCAAGGACATGATGGACGTTGCCATCTTGTGGAACGGTACGTCCTGCCTCGAAATGAGTGTTTGGGGTCTGCCGGTCGTCATTTGCGCGCATTTCGGCATGATTGATTACCCGGTCAACCTGATCACTCCGGAAAGCAGGGTCGACTATGAGCGGATGATCCGCGAGCCGGAGACCCTGCAACAGGACGCCGACAGCGCCGGCCTCGCGATTGACTACCTCCAGAAGATGGGCGGTGAGACAGTGTTTTCGCCTTACAGATACTGTCCACGCCCGGCCACCAACGACCCCGTCGGCCATTATTTCTGGATGCAGGAAGACATTCAAAGCTGGCAGGCCGGTTCAGACCCTTGGGTCGGGAAAATGGCTGATGAATATCTGCGTGGCTTCACGCCCGGCGAAAAGGGGGTGGCGACTGAAGAGGATTACCAACAGTACCGCGCCTTCAAACACGGACATGGTACCGCGATCTAGTCAAATTGCGCGAATGCGTTTGGAGGGGGCGCTGCAATATCGGCCGGGCGTACAGCACCTGGGCAGGCTGTGCTTGCATCGGGCGGAAATACCGCTTAGTTGAAACAAACTTTTCGGGGAACTGTCGGCTGGCTGCGCGATTGACGGTCAAGCTAGGATCACTTGGGTCAGCAAAAGACTGACACACAGGACATTTGTTATGAAACTTTTGGACACGACACTTCGCGACGGATCATACGTCATCAATTTTCAGTTTTCAGTGGACGATACACGCCAGATCGCCAAGGAACTGGATCTGGCCGGGATCGAATTCATTGAGGTTGGACACGGTGTTGGGCTCGGAGCGAGCCGAAAAGGTGAAGGTGTCGCACGTGAAACCGACGAAGCGTACATGACGGCAACGGCTGAGGCCGTCAAGAATGCGTCCTGGGGCATGTTCTGCATCCCGGGTATTGCCGAGATGTCTGATCTCGAGGCTGCTATTGAGCACAATATGGGATTTGTGCGGCTTGGTGTGTCCATCGACAGGGTTGACGCAGCCACGCCGTTTGTTGAGCGGGCGAAAGACGCCGGTCTTTTTGTTGCGGTCAACTTCATGAAAAGCTACACGCGCCCGCCGGCCGAGTTCGCGCAGGCCTGCGCAACGGCCGGTTCTTTTGGAGCCGACATCGCTTATCTGGTCGATTCCGCTGGTAACATGCTTCCTCAAACCGTTGAGGAATACATGAGGGCGACGAAGGACACGACCGATGTCGCACTCGGCTTTCATGCGCACAACAATCTTGGGATGGCGAATGCCAACGCCCTCAAGGCCATGGAGATGGGGGTCGAGATCATTGATGCCTCGTTGCAGGGTATGGGGCGTTGCACAGGCAACACCGTTACTGAACATTTTGTCGCAATACTCGACCGGATGGGGCGAAAACACAATTATGACCTCTTCCGCCTGATGGACACTTCGGAACTTTATGTACGGCCGTTTCTAACCCAGGTCGGCCTGGATTCTGTCGACCTGGCTTGCGGTCTCGCCGGCTTTCACTCCAGCTATATGTCGGTTGTCCGGGACGCCTGTATTGCACACAATGTCGACCCGCGTACATTGATCATGGATCTGTGCAAGCAGACCCGGGATGTTGCACCTGCGGACCTCGTCGACGACCTTGCCCGGAAGATTGCAGCGAAGGATACGGAAAACAATTACCGTCATCGCTTCCCGCTTCGGCAGTACTTCGGGCATGAGCAGGACTTTCTCTGAAAGGACTTGCCAACAAGATGTTGCGATCCTCATTTTTCGACAAGATCCGGACTGCGACCGAGCGTGAAATGGTCGTGTCACTGATTGACGACACGTCCGTGTCCGGAGTGCAGATGCTGCACGCTGCGGACCGGATTGCCGGGTATCTGACGGAGCTCGGCGCCGGGCCGCAAAGCCGTGTTCTTGCGGTGCTGCCCAACGGACTTGCGCTGCTGATGCTATATGTCAGTTGCCTTCGCCATCGGTTCATTGTCTGTCCGGTCAGTCCGGACAGTCCGAAGCAGGACGTTGACTACATCTGTTCTGTCTACCGGCCGGACGTGATCGTTGATCCCGTTGCTCTGGCAGCATGTCTGCGGAGAAGCCTTGAAGAAGCGCCTGTCGCTTTGTCGCATCCCGAAGGCGTTGTCTATGACGAACGTGATTTCTTCTCGGTGAATTTCACATCCGGTACAACGGGCCGGCCGAAGGGCGTGGCACATTTTGCCGAGCGGATTCTGGACAACGCCCAGTCCTTCAACAGTCGGCTTGGCTGCACAGAAAACCAGCGCATGATGCATGCCATGCCCATGTACTACATGGCAGGCCTTCTCAACACCATCTTGTGTCCGATCATGGCAGGCGGCGCGATCATTGTTGCACCGGCCTTGTTGCCGCGGACAGCCCTGTCCTTCTGGCGTCAGTTTGTTGACAACAGGGCGACAGCCTTCTGGCTGTCTCCAACGATGTTGCGCATGGTGATGAAGCTGGATCGTACCAAAGATTCCAAGAGTTACGCCGCCGCGGCCCTACAGCACGCGTTTGTCGGCACCGCGCCGATGTCACCGGCGCTCGGACAGGAGTTCTTGGACAGTTACCGTGTCAGGCCGTTGCAGAGCTATGGATTGTCGGAGTTGCTGCTGGTCTCTTGCGACGAGACAGGCTCTGGTGATCTTGGCGGTGTCGGCATGGCGCTCTCGGGGATTTCAATCCGCCTAGCGCAAGATCAGGAGCTGGAAATCCTTACGCCCTATCTCTTTGCGGGGTACCTGGACCCGGAGACGGGCGCGATTGACTTTGCAGACAGGCGGCAGCCGTTCAAGTCCGGTGACCTGGCCGAAATCGACGCGCAGTCCCGATTGCGAATTACCGGCCGGAAAAAGGACCTCATCGTCGTCGGCGGCATAAATGTCAGTCCGGCCGCGATCGAGGAACGTCTCCAGTCCATCGAGGGTGTCACGGAGATCGCGGTCGTTGGCGAGAGCGATGACATTTACGGTGAAGTTCCGGTGGCTTTCGTGCAGATGGAATCCACCGCGATCGAAGCTGAGGTGATCGAAAAGCTTCGCGCGGGCGCCAGGGACGGGTTGCCGATGGCAAGCCGCCCCGCAAGATTCTATACGGTCGACAAGATGCCGACCGGTCCGACCGGCAAGGTGCAGAAGCGACTCCTGAACCGGCCTGCCACGTCATGATCGTCGGGGTGGATCATATCGCGTTGGCGTGTGCCGATCTTGAAGTTGGACAGCGTGCGCTAGAAGAATTGGGGCTGACTGAACGTTTTGCAGACCGCGATGTCCGGAATGCGCTGCAGAAGCGGGATCTCCTGCACGACTACGGGCCGCTGCACGACATTGCCGTCTATGACCCCCAGTCTGGAACGGCAATAGAACTCACTGCTCATAATGTGGCGCGAAAGTCCGCTCAGAACGGCTTTACCCCAGTTCTTGACGTGAACGTGGAGGCCAAGGGCGAGCAAGGCGGTGGCGAGCTCGACTGCGTGGCCGCCGCATATGGCGATGGATACGGACTGTATCGGTTTCCCGATCTGGACACTTACTGCTATCTACGTCCTGGAGGCGAGACCAGCAGTTTGCGAGCCGGCGTCTTCACCGTTGCTGGTTTCGACGCGAGCCTTGGCTTTTTCACAGCGGGTCTGTCGGGAAAAATCGACCGGCAGGGCGCCACCTCCGGGCGACGCTGGGCCACAGTCAAACTTCCGGGGCTCATGCCCAAATGGCGCCTGGAGCTGCTAGTCGTCGAAGACCTGGCGTGCCTTGAGCGAACGAGGCTGTTGGACGACGCCGGCTGGCCTTGCCTTGCCTGTCTGACCACGTCGATCGAAGCGGATGCAGAAAAACTGAGACAAGCCTCTGCGGATCGGGTCGGCGAGATCTTTGACTTGAAAGTCAATGGCAAGGCATTGCGAATTCTTCTTGCTACCGGACCGAACGGCGAACTGGTAGAGCTTATCGAAATTTCGAAGAAATAGGATCACAGATATGTCTGAAGTGGTGGATCTGACACTCACATTGCGCGAAGGAATGACGACGTTCCCGGTCTATTGGCATCCGCTGGTGGAGATCAGCCAGCTTGGCCGTCTACACTATGAAAAGCGTGAAACCCGAAAGCTTGTGCTCGGCACCCACACGGGCACCCACATGGATGCGCCGCGGCATTTCATTGTCGGTGGGAAGACCATCGACGAACTGGATCCGGCACTGTTCGTCGGCGACTGTGTCCTGCTGAACATGACGGACTTCAGCCCGTTCACCGAGGTTTGCAAAGCCGATATGGAACAGCGCTTGGCCGGCCGCACGCCGCAGCGTCTCATGCTACGTTTTGACTGGTCCGATCATATCAATTCTACAGAATACTACACAGACCATCCGTTCCTTTCGGAAGAGTGTGCGCAGTATCTGGTCGAAATCGGCGTCAAGGTGCTGGCGATGGATACACCGATGCCGGACAATCCGAAGAACGGCCGAAATTCAGACAATGATTCTCCTAATCACTACATCCTGCTGGGCAAAGATGTGATCCTCGTGGAATATGTCACCAATCTTCGAGCCCTCGGTGATGTCGAATCATTCGAACTCATTGTTCTGCCACTTAAAATCCACGAGGGCGACGGCGCTCCCGTACGTTGTCTTGGAAGACTTGGCTAAATGGAGCAGCAGATGGAAACTGGAGCACAGGAGCGCACAGTTGAACTGGCCTGGCTGATCAACTGGTTCCGCGAGCAGAATCCCATGCTTGCGTCGCTGACGGACCAGGAAATGGAAGCAGCAGATTTTTTTGCGGCAGAGTATATCGATTCCTTTGGCGTCATCATGCTAATCGAGGCCGCCGAACAGGAATTCGGCATTTCGTTCGATGAAGATGATTTCCAGAACAGGGCGTTTGCAAGGGTGATCGGCCTTGCGGGCCTCATCCGGGACAAGCAGGCGGCATGAGTGCTCCCTATACAGCAGAACAACTTGTCGAAGCCGTTTCACGTTGCGGCATCAAGTCAGGTGACGTGATCTTCGTTCATTCTAATGTTGGCTATTCCGGCAGGATGGTGGGCGTGAAATCGCTTGGTGATCTGTGCGGCAGGACCGTCAGGGCACTTCTTGAGGTCATCGGGCCGGAAGGGACGCTCGTGGTTCCGACCTTCAGCTACTCCTTTGGCTCCGACAAGCCTGAACGCCGTTTCGACCCCGCTGTAACGCCCTCCTCATGCGGCGCTCTTTCTGAATATGTGCGCAAGATGCCGGATGCCGTGAGGTCACTGGAACCCATGTTCTCTGTCGCTGCCATTGGCGCAATGAAGGATGACCTGACGCGCAACGTATCGAATGACTGTTTCGGTGCAGGCAGCTTTTGGGAGCGGTTTCTGGCTGCGGACGGCAAGGTCTGCAATCTCAATTTCGATGCCGGATCGACGTTTATTCACTATGTCGAGCGCAAGCTGAACACGCCCTACCGGCAGGACCGGATCATGTCTGGTGAGCTTTGGGACGGTTCCGGCTGGCAGCCTGCCGAGTTTGTTTTCTTTTGCCGTGACATGAACGATCCGAGCGCGGCTGCGCGGTTCGAGCTGTTTGACAAACTGGCTCGCGAAGCAGAAATCGTTGCAACGCAACCGGTTGGGCGAGGCAGTGCGGTCGTCATCAGTGCACGGGATACGCAAGACTTTGTCCACCGCCAGATCACCAGGACACCCGATTTTTTGACCCTGCGCGGAATGCCTACTTGACAGGTCCCGGCTAATACGGGATGCACACGTCGCCCGCGATCATCCATAGAGAAGTAAATTTCAATGTATCGTATTTTTGACGCCGAACACTCTGCCAAGTTCGAAGATGCAACAATTCTTGTCACCGGGGGCACGGGGTCCTTTGGCAAACAGTTCGTTAAGACCGTTCTGCAGAACCAAAATCCGCACAAGATCATCGTTTTTTCCCGCGACGAGCTGAAACAGTTTGATTTCAACATGGAGCTTCAGGCGCTTTTCCCGCCGGAAAAACTCCGCGCTGTCCGGTTTTTCATTGGCGACGTACGCGACCAGGCTCGGCTTCAGTTTGCCATGCGCGAAGTGGACTACGTGGTCCATGCCGCAGCCCTGAAACAGGTGCCGGCCGCCGAATACAATCCTCAGGAGTGTGTACGCACCAACATCCAGGGTGCTGAGAACGTGGTGTCCGCGGCTTTGGCAAACCGGGTTAAGCAAGTTGTCGCGCTGTCAACCGACAAGGCTGCCAACCCGATCAATCTTTACGGTGCCACCAAACTCGCCTCGGACAAGATTTTCGTCGCGGCCAATAACTTCAGCGGCAACATCGGCACCCGCTTCTCGGTTGTTCGTTACGGCAATGTCGTCGGGTCGCGCGGATCGGTCGTACCGTTCTTCCGTAACCTTCTCGATCGCGGTGTCACAGAGCTGCCGATCACGGATGATCGCATGACCCGATTCTGGATTACACTGGAACAGGGTGTCGCTTTTGTGATGTCTTCCTTCGCCTTGATGCGCGGCGGAGAGATCTTTATTCCGAAGATCCCGAGCATGAAGATCACTGATCTCGCTTCAGTGCTCGCACCTGGCCTGCCGCACAAGGTTGTCGGCATCCGTCCGGGTGAGAAGCTGCATGAGATCATGATCTCGGAAGACGATTCCTACGTCACTGTCGAGTTCCCGGACCGGTACGCCATTGAGCCTGCTTTCAACGAATTCAATCGGGAAAGTTTCCTTGATCTGGCTCATGTGAAACGCGTTGGCGACCGCTTCTCCTATACCAGCGACAACAATTCGGAGTGGCTTGATGGTGCCGGTCTCGAGGACCTGCTGAGCAAAAGCAGCGTCTGAGATATCCTGCTGCCATCGTAGTATCCTGAGCGCGAGGCTTGGTGAATGGCTGAATTCCTGCCTTATGGTCGTCAGACGATTGACGACGACGATATTTCCGCTGTGTGCGATGTCCTGCGAGGCGATTTTCTGACGTCAGGGCCGGCGGTTGCCGGCTTCGAGGCGGGGCTGTCTCAAGTTTTTGGCGACTCGCATGTCGTTGCCTCGGCAAACGGCACGACGGCGCTGCATCTGTCGATGCTGGCGCTCGGTGTGGGGCCCGGCGATGTCTGCATCGTTCCCTCGGTCACGTTTCTCGCCACCGCGAATGTAGTGCGCTATGTCGGTGCCGATGTGATCTTTTCTGATGTTTGCGCCGACACCGGCGTGATGCGGGCGCAGGATCTGGAAGATGCGCTGCAAAGGGCTGCGGGCCGCCCGGTCAAGGCTATTCTGCCGGTGCATCTTGGCGGACACGTTGCTCCGATGGAACAATTGGCCGGGATAGTCGCGGCCTTTCCGCAGAACAAGGTGCCGGCAATCGTCGAAGATGCCTGTCACGCAATCGGAAGCCGGTACACTACCTCCGAAGGCGAGTTCACGGTGGGCGACTGCCGTCACTCGACGATGGCGAATTTTTCGTTTCACCCGGTCAAGACGATCGCCTGCGGCGAGGGCGGCGCAACGTCCACGCGTGACCCGGAGCTGGCAAAGGTGCTTGCGGAACTGCGTTCGCATGGCATGGTGCGGGATGCTGGCCGGTTCCAGAACAAGGATCTTGGATTTGACGGGGAAGACGCCAATCCCTGGTTCTACGAGATGCATGCGATCGGCTACAATTTCCGGATTACCGACATGCAGGCCGCGCTTGGAGCGAGCCAGTTGAAAAAACTGCCGGAATTTGTCGCCCGGCGCCAGACGCTGGTGGCCCGCTACAACGAACTCCTCCAAGATTGTGGTCCCCTGATCGAACCAAATGCTGCTCTTGCAGGCAGTACGCCGGCTCAGCATCTTTACGCCGCCCGCATAGACTTTGAAGCTGCCGGGCGGTCACGCCGTCAGGTTATGGCCGCCATGCGCGATGCGGGAATCGGGACGCAGGTTCATTACATCCCCGTTCATACCCAGCCCTATTACAAGGCGCTGTATGGAGAACATGTGCTTTCGGGGGCTGACAGGTTCTATGCCAGAACCCTGTCGCTGCCGCTCTTTCCGGCGATGGAACCCGGCGACGTTGACCGTGTCGTGGGCGCCTTGAAAAAAGCCGTTGGCGTGAATTCATGAACAGCGGATCGCATGTGCGAACCGTTGCGATAGTGCAGGCCCGCATGGGCTCTAGCCGCTTGCCCGGCAAGGTGATGATGCGTCTGGGGCCAAAAACCGTGCTGGCCCACTGCCTGGACAGGTGTAAGGCCATATCGAATGTGGACGAGGTGGTCTGTGCAACCGTGGACACACCGGATTGCGATCCGATTGCCGATGAGGCCGAACGGCTCGGCTGTTCGGTCTTTCGGGGGAACGAAACAGACGTTCTCGCGCGCTATGTCGGAGCTGCCCGGGCCGCAGAGGCAGATGTGGTGCTGCGTGTGACGTCGGATTGTCCCGTCATCGATCCACAGGTCTGCGCGGAAGTTGTCTACGCCCTGATCCAGTACCAGGCGGATTTTGCGACCAACAACGCCCCACCGAGCTTCCCTCATGGCATGGATGTGGAAGTTGTCCGAACGTGGGCGCTTGAGGCCGCCTGGGATAACAACCCGACCACGCATGAACGGGAACACGTCATGCCCGCTGTACGCGGAAATCCGGGTCTCAAGAAACTGAACGTACATGCCGCCAGCATGCCGGGTGCGGAGAATTTGCGCTGGACGCTCGACACACCGCAAGATCTGGAATTCTTTGAGCTTCTGATGAAGGTCGTGCCGGATCTCCCGGATCGCAGATGGCGGGAGCTGGTGGATATCTGCCGTGCGTCACCGGAACTGTTGCGGCATAGCCCGCATGCTGACCAAGACACGCGTCAGCGTGTTTTTGAAGGATTTGAACAGATCGCTTATCAGGCCCGAGCCTGAAACAAACGGAAACCAGGGACACGGGGTCAATGACCAGTCGGGTAGGGTTTAGGGTTGATGCGGCAGTGATGCTGGGCGGCGGCCACGTAATGCGCTGCCTCACGCTGGCCCGCACCTTCCGTGACCTGGGTCACATCTGTACCTTCCTGTGCTCTGAAGAAACGCTTGAAGTCATTCCCGAGGACCTTTGGGATGGGTTCAACGTTCGCACGATTGCGTCGCTGAACTCATATGAAACGGATGAGCGATATGATCTGCTGGTGATCGACCACTACGGCATTGCAGAACCGGAAGAACGGAAATGGCGGAGCCAGGCCGGAACGCTGATGGTAATCGATGACTTGGCGGATCGCCGCCATGACTGCGATCTGCTTTTAGATCAGACCTACGAAGTCAAGGCCGCGGACTATGAGGCACTGGTGCCTGCCAATTGCCGCATGCTGCTGGGCACAAACTATGCGCTCCTGCGCGAGGAGTTCGCGGCGCATCGTCCGGCTTCACTGGAACGACGGATGGACCGCCCGATCGGTGGCAGGGTGCTGGTGTCCCTTGGCATGACCGATGTCGATGGGATTGCTGGGCGGGTTTGCACTCTTCTGAAGAATATCGGCAATCTCCGCAAAGTCGATGTGGTCCTGGACCGCAAGGCGGCAAGCCATGCCCAGATCCGGGACATCTGCGCCAGTGACGGCCGGTTCCAGATTCACTGCGACGTGCGCAACATGGCCGAGTTGATGCTGTTGGCGGATGTTGCAATCGGTGCCGGTGGAACCACGACCTGGGAGCGCTGCGCCATGGGGGTACCTTCCATTGTCTTGGTCCTTGCGGACAACCAGACCAAGATTGCCGACCTGATGAACAAGGCCGGCGCTATCGGGCTTCTCGGTGATGTACGCAAGGATACCGATTTGCAGCTGTCAGACCGGATGACGCAGTTCCTGTCCAATGCCGAACAGCTGCGCGCTTTCGGCAAAAGGAGTGCAGCTCTGTGCGATGGTGCTGGTGCCCGGCGGGTTGTTGAAGACGTGCTGCAGCTTGTTGCGATGAGGAAAGGGATCAACGGATATGTCTGAGGCATGGTGGACGCATAAGCGAACCGTTTCCGTCGTGACCGATACGGAGGGATGGTTCGATCCTTTCGCGCAGGATCTGGTCGAGAAGGCCCGTGAAAACGGCGATACCGCGCAGTTTGTGCGCGACCCGGATCAGACACCGGAAGGGGAGGTGGCCTTCTACCTGAGCTGTCTGAAACTGACACCGGATGCGGTCCTTGCCCGCAACAGGATCAATCTGGTGGTGCATGCCAGTGCGCTGCCGGAGGGGCGTGGGTTCTCGCCGATTGTCTGGCAAGTCCTGGAAGGTCTGAACGACATTCCGCTCTCCCTGTTCGAGATGGACGGTACCGCCGATACCGGCCCGATCGTGAAACAGAGCACGATCACCTTCAAGGGTCACGAACTCAACGACGAAATCCGGGATGCGCTCGGTCGTTGTGTTGTTGACATCTGCATGGATTACTTAAAGGCGGAAACGCGGCCGGTTGCCGTCGCCCAGTCGGGCGATCCCACCTGGTATCGCAGACGCAAGCCGGCTGACAGTGAACTAGACCCGCATAAATCGATTGCCGAGCAGTTTCAGCTGTTGCGGGTGGTGGACAATGAACGATATCCGGCATTCTTTACCATCAATGGTCATAGATACACTTTGAAGATCGCAAAAGCGGATTAATCGCGTCATTCAGTTGGAGGTTACCAGTCATGACACAGCAGAAAGAGGCACGGTGTATTGAGATCGACGGCCGCAAGATCGGCCCGGCTCATCCGCCCTACATCATCGCCGAAATGTCGGGCAACCATAACCGGGACATCACCCGTGCGTTCCGCCTGATCGATGCCGCCAAGGAAGCCGGCGCAGACGCAGTCAAGCTGCAGACCTATACGGCCGATACCATCACGATTGACCATGATGGACCGGGGTTCACCCTGCAAGGCGGACTGTGGGACGGCCGCAAGCTTTATGAGCTTTATCAGGAAGCCAACACCCCTTGGGAATGGCACAAGCAGCTGTTCGACTACGCCAAGTCCGTCGGCATTACGATTTTTTCCTCACCGTTTGACTTTACGGCGATTGATTTCCTGGAAGAGCTTGGAGCACCGGCCTACAAGATCGCCTCGTTTGAGGCCATGGACATTCCATTGGTCAAGAAGGCTGCCAGCACAGGCAAACCGGTGATCATCTCCATTGGCGTGTCCAGCCTGGCCGAGGCGGCCGAGACCGTCGATGCGGTGCGCGCAACCGGGCATGACGACATCTGCCTCCTGCATTGTGTCAGCGCCTATCCGAGCAAACCCGAAGACGCCAATCTCGCGACCGTTCCACATCTCGGTGCCGCATTTGATGTCGTTGTTGGTCTGTCCGACCATTCTCCCGGCACCGCGCTGCCGTCTGCGGCGGTCGCGCTTGGCGCCTGTGTGATTGAAAAGCACTTCACGCTTGCGCGCGCGGATGGGGGACCGGATTCCGCGTTTTCCCTCGAACCTGACGAGTTGAAGCGCCTGGTGGAGGATACGCGTGCTGCCTGGGCTGCAAAGGGCAGCGTCAACTATGGCATAAAGGGATCGGACGAAGCAAAGATGGGCATGCTGCGCCGTTCGCTTTACATCGTCAAAGACATTGCCGCCGGTGAACCTCTCACGGAGGCCAACGTCAGGTCGATCCGTCCTGGCTACGGTCTGAACCCGAAGTATCTGCCCGACGTTCTGGCCAGAACCGCAAGGCGCGAGCTGAAGCGCGGCGAGCCTCTCGCCTGGGATCTGCTGGGTTAACGACAGCACCTTGGAATAGGACACAGAATGCCGCTCGGATTTGATACACCGGCTATCGGCGAAGTCGCTCATGCGCGCGCCCGGGATCTATGGCCGATCTGCCGATCACTAACCGGCCCGGGTGTACGCGAGACTCTGGCCTATCTGAAGGCGATCCTGCCTGAACTGCAGGTTCACGAAATTCCGAGCGGCACAAAGGTGTTTGACTGGACCGTGCCGAGGGAATGGCATATGCGCTCCGGCCAGTTGACGGGGCCGGACGGCCAGATCGTCGCCGATTTCGCCGACAACAATCTTCATGTTGTCGGCTACTCGGTCGGCGTCGACAAGGAACTGTCCCTGGAGGAGCTGGAAGGTCATCTCTATTCCCTTCCGGATCAGCCGGACGCCATCCCTTACATCACCTCCTATTACAATCCGCATTGGGGCTTCTGTGTCTCGCAAAGGGTCAGGGACACGCTGCAGCCGGGTATCTATCGTGTGGTCATTGACTCGGAACACGTGGATGGCGTGCTGAATTATGCGGATCTGGTCATTCCGGGAAAATCGGACAAGGAGATACTGATCTCCACCTATGTCTGCCACCCATCCATGGCTAACAACGAATTGTCGGGGCCTGTCGTGGCAACGGCGATTGCCGAATGGATCTCCGCCCAGAACAATCATTACACTTACCGTTTCGTTTTCGTGCCGGAGACCATTGGGGCGATTGCCTATGTTCACGAGCGGATTGCCCAGCTCAGGAAAAAGACTGTCGCCGGCTATGTTCTGACCTGCATTGGTGACGACCGGTCGTATTCCTTCATGCCTTCTCGCGAAGACGGAACGCTGTCCGACCGAGCGGGACGTCTTGCGCTCAAATCGGTTGCCCCGGACTACGAGGAATACAGTTTTCTGACGCGCGGTAGCGACGAACGCCAATATTGCAGTCCCGGTGTCGACCTGCCAGTCGCCTCGATCATGCGTACCAAATACACGGTCTATCCAGAGTATCACACCTCGCTGGATGACCTGACTTTGGTCACGCCCTCCGGTCTACAAGGCGGTTTCGAGGCGGTCGCCCAGGCGCTTGCGATCATCGACAACAACCGGGTGTGGCAAATCAAGCGGCCATGCGAGCCGCAGCTCGGCGCGCGGGGGCTGTATCCATCCGTCAGCACCAAGAACAAGGCCCGGCAAGTGCGCACATTGTTGAACATCAATGCCTATGCGGATGGAAAACGGGATTTTATCGACCTGTGCGAAACGATCGAGGCAGCCCCTGCCGAAGTGTTGCCTTTGATTAAAAAACTCGTCGAGGGCGATGTTCTGATTGAAATCGGCTTTTGAATATTGTCCAAGGGTGGACTCGGCAAAGAATTTCCGCCTGCGATTGAAGTTTGCTGGACCTCATGTCTTCATCGGAATTCGGCAGACCCTGCGGACAGGATCGCAATGCTCTGCACAAATTCAAATCATCAGAAAGTTCTTTTCAGATTGGAATCTCCGCCGTGTTGGATTAGTGACATAGCCTCACGATACTCATAGCAAAAAGCCGATTTGACAGATCGAATCCGGACTGCGGGACCAAAATGAACAGAGAACTTAAGTCGGCGTTTACTCTTGACGCGATTGAGGCAATTGAAAATCTGAAAGAACTGGAAACGCTGGAAATCGCCGTTGTCGACGATGTCATGATTGATTGCGTGGAAGGGAAATATATAGCGTTCCTTGACAGCGTTCAGGAAGGCGCGTTTCGAACCCTCAACTTTCTCTGGAAGCGACGGGCCATGTCGGCGCTATCGCACCGTCTTGCAGGCTATCTTGATCGCTATGGTGACGAAGATGTCAGGGTCAAGCGCTTGGTTGTTCAATTTCTCTTTCACACCGGCAAGAGAAACCGGCTGCGAGAGATCTTTCGAAGCGACGAATACGCCCAGGCCAATGATGAGGCTATCTCTACGATCCGGAAAGAAATTTTTGCCGACGCATCAGCAGTTGAGCCACTGAAAGGCACGTTCTCAGTCGCTGGTCACCATATTGGTGTCATCAACGTACAGAAGAAGGCTCCGCGTACAACTGAACAGGTTCTGCGCGAATACAAGAAGACCTGGGAAACGGAGCACCGGAACATCCGTCGCCTGGTCGCTCTGGATGGGATGAACTCTCAGTCCCTGCTGAAGTTGAAAGCCTTGAAGAAAAAGTCGAATTTTGGATTGTTGAATGATCCGGCGATCGGTGATTTCCTGCGTCAGGACTTTCTGGAGCGAGATCTGGCTTATCAGCAGGTGAAATCCGATTTTCGCATAAGCGCATTCGACGAGAGCTATTACGCTCATTCGGTTCTGGATGTCGCTTTTGCCGCCAAGCGCTTGGTGGAGGAGCGTTTGGTTGATGTCATAGTCGAACTCGGTTCGGGTTCGGGTGACAATCTGTTCAAGTGTTTCAACTCAATCGAACCGGAATTCAGGCCGTCAGTTGAATTTTTTGGCGCAGAGTTCACGCCAGAGGGCCGCGAAGCCGCCGACCTGATCCATCAGGTGCAGCCGGACATGCGGTTCTCTAGCGTTCCCTTCAACTATTATGAGCCCGACTTCAGCTTCATTCCCGACCTGGAAAACAAAAAGGTTCTTTTTCTAACCAATCACTCGATCGAGCAGATTCCGGTTCTGCCCACGGAACTCTTTGCCAAGATGTTGGAGTGGCCCAGGAAAACCTACTGTATTCACAATGAGCCGGTCGGCTGGCAGCTGATTTCGGAATTGCTGCAGGCACGCGAGAACGGAGACAGGGCATTTTTTGATGAAATCAAATTCAATATGACCACCAGTCCGGTCAAACCGTTTAATGGGCCATCAACACGCTTTTTGCGCAGATATGCGAAACATCAAGTGTCTTACAATTCGGCTTGGTGGTCGTATTACAAAGACTACAACAAGAACCTCGTTCCGACGCTGCGCAATCTTGAGCAAGAAGGCAAGCTTCGGATCGCCAGGATCTTGAAAAACCATGCAGGGTTGAACCCGATGAATGCATCGACCTTCGTTGAATGGGAAAGCACCAGCGATAGCTAAGTGGGTCTGTCTGCAGGCAGGCGCACGCGGCGCCGCGCCTCAGTTTGCTTCTGTCAGTTGTTGGTTCAGGATGTCGATCACATTGAATACATCCGTGGTCTCGATCGCGCTTGTGAAATAGATCGGGTATTCGCCATAGGCAGCCCAAAGCAGGCTTTCGGGAGAAAGGCCTTCTACTTGTTCCTTGTCGACGTTGCGGTCATCCGTAAGTCCCCAGCCTGCATACCACGGCCCGCCCAGCGTGGTCACGGGCGCACCGCGCAATAGCATTTCGAACCCTGCAAGCGACGAGATTGTGTAGATGCGTTTGAAGGCATCGGCATAAGAGAACATGTTCACGCTTTGCGGAAACTCATGGAGCTTGGGAAAGCGCCGGAACGGTGCGCTGTAGGGTTCAGCAATGCCGCGGTGAACTTCAGGATGCGGCTTGAAATAGATGGTTTTCCCGGGGTTTTCCCGGATTGCAAGCTCGACCAGTTGCTCGCAGGTCACATAGGGGTCGGGACCCCGGCGGATCGATTCGTCCCGCTCGACCTGACCAAGCACCAAAACGCTGTCGTCGGCAACCTGAAACACGTCACCTGTGGACTTGAAATTGTACTTGGACAGGTTCTGCTCAAGGATCAGTTCCTTGAGCTTTGCACCCCGCTCCTGAAACTGCTTCTTTCGGTCCGGATCGAGCGAACGCAGCAACTTGTGCAATGTGCTGGTACGGGACTTGTGAAAATAGAGGTCGGTCTCGCGCTCGATGATGATAGAAAGAGGTTTGATCCTCTGAGCTCCCAGGCCAACCGATCTCAGGAAGCCGTCTTCTACCCTGCAGATGCGGCAATTGTTCGTTCCGCTCAGAGCCGAGAGCCAATAGGGATCCTTGTAGGACCACACATAGATGTCTTGGTCTCGTATACAGTCAAACGCGGCCTCGATTATCTGTAAGCCGCCATAATGCTCTTCGCCGATGAACTGGATGTCCTTGTCGGTAAAGACCGATCTGTAAAAGGCACGCTTCCACCCGGTAAATCCGAAGAAAAGCGCCTTGTTGCCCGATCGGATTGACTTGGCGAGCCTGCGGTCTATTTTGCTCGAAATCAGATCTTCGGACAGCGACACTGCTCGTTCGGCAAGTTTCAACAACATGGCAGCTGTGCTCGTTCGGTGGTCGTTGACAGGCAAGGGCAGAACCGGAACACTGCCGCCCCGGATATCATTGTCTGCGTCAACGGGTCACGTTCTGTCGCGGATATTGTAATACATCAGGACGCCGACGATCCAAATACCCAGCAGCAAGAGAAAGAAGCTGAGGGAATGGATGGCCCGATTCGGATATTGAGGCGCTTCGGAAAGTGTCGGCTCAATGAAAGTTGCGAGATAAAGGTGTTTGCTGTCGGCATCCTGGCGCGCTGATTCGAGACCAGCCAGCGCTGTTGTGTAAAGTTTTTGTGCAAACTCTTCCTCAAGCGCCAGATCAGAATAGTCTGCGATCCGGTAAGAGATTGAATTCCTGCCTGAACCGTCTACCGCGCTACCGCCACCGAGCCTTTGGCGTTCCTTAGTGATCTGTTCCCTCAAGGCGTTGATTTCGCCAGTGAGCAGTCGAATTTTTGGCGAATCTGAATCCAGATGGTCACTCAATGTGGCCCGTTCCGCTTCTTTGACGACGACGTCCTGGTCAAGCCGCGCAATCATTTCCATGGCCAGTTCGGCGTTGCTTTCCGGATTGACTTCCTGCGTCGCCTCCCGGTAGGCGATCATCTGCTTCCGGATAGCTTTCAGCCGGGCCTCAGCCCGGGCAACGCCTTCAGCGGCATATTTGACGGATTGCTTTCGGTTTTCCAGCGAGAGCTGGTTCACGAGAGTCTCCGACCGGCCCAAGATCGTTCGTGCCAAGAGCAGGGAATCCTGTGCGTCGAAGCTGCGCGTTTCAATGTAGATCACACCCGAAGTGGAATCGTAATCCACGTCAACCTTGCTGTTCCAGTAGCTGACCTTTTCCTCAATCGACAGGTCGCTTCCCATTCTAAACAGCCAGTCGGCGCTATCGCGATTGTAGATTTCCTCCAGGTTCACTTCCTCGGGCAGGTCCTGAACGACGGCCTGGCTCTGGAGGTAGTCGTGAACGATGTAGCTGTTGGAGGCTGTCGACTCACCACCGGAATCGAGCACCATCCCCAGAATTTCGGTCGCCGGTGTCTGGTTTGCACTGCGCAGCGCGAAAGCCGTCACGCTGTGGTATTGGTCACTGGCGATAAAGAACATGTAGAAGGTGAAAGCCAGCGAGGGCAGCGCAACAATGAATGCGAAGCCAAGGGCGATCAGCCGGTGCCGCGTTTTTGTCGACGCCTTGCCTGAGTTCCCCGGTAGCGTCAGGTCGAGCAGCTTGTGCGGGTCGAGCCCGGACTTCTTCAGCCGATCGACGATCGAGAGCTCTTTGGGAGCGACCACGTTACCGCTCTTTTCCGGCACCTGTACAATGGAGCTGTCTGCGTCTGCCACATTGTCAGCTTTGGTCGGCTTTACTGATCCCGACATTTAGTCACCTTACCTTTAATTCTGCTGACTGCTAGCGGCGTGCCATATTCTCGTCGTGCATCCGAATTGCATCATCAATATTCGCAAAATACGTTAACTGTCCATCCTCAAGTACGACACCGGTCGTACAGTAGTCCTTCAAAGCACCAGACGCGTGGGACACCATGATAATGTCCGACGTCTGCAATTTTTCTTTAAAAACGCTCTTGCATTTCTGTTGAAAATTCTTGTCGCCCACGGCGGTGATCTCGTCCACGAGATAATAATCGAAACTGATACCCATGCTGACGCCAAAGGCAAGGCGTGCCTTCATGCCGGAAGAATAGGTTTTTACAGGCATTTGATAGGCTTTGCCAAGCTCGGCGAAATCCTGAACATACCAAACGAGGTCTTCCGTGTCGTGACCATAGATGCGTGCGACAAATCGCACATTCTGTTCACCGGTCAGACTGGGATTGAAACTGCCCTGAAAACCTAGTGGGAAAGAAACGTTTGATCTTCGGATGATCCGGCCGGATGTGGGTTTGATGGTGCCGGAGATCAGCTTCAACAGTGTTGACTTGCCGGCACCATTTCGGCCGAGCAGACCAATGCTTTCGCCCCTTGGAATCGTGAACGATACGTCCTTGGCAATGTAGCGGAACTCGCCCTTGTGCTTGAAAGCCTTGGTCATGTTCTCGAGACGGATCATTTGGGCTCCCTCAGGCGGGCATCGAACAGCCAGACCAGAAACAGACCAAACACGACGGAAAAAATGGCCAAACCTATCACGTAGGGCAAGTTGACATAGGATGCTCGATAGGTCGGGTAGAAACCCATACGGAACAGCCCGACAAGGTGCACGAGAGGGTTCCACATCAATACATCACGATAGGGCAGGGGAATCGATTCCGGAAGGAAGAAGACCCCCGACACCATAAAAGCGGGTCGGTTGATGACGCCCCAGATATGCTGATACGTGCTATTGAAATGGAACCAGACGATGTTGGAAATTCCGACGCCTGCTCCAAGCGTGATCCCAATGGCGCTGGCGGCAAGAATCGGTCCCATCCGGATTGGTCCGATCTCGACAAAAAATGACATGGCCCCGAAGAGCATGAGGTTGACCACGAACAGCGTTGCTGCCTGCAGCAGCACGCGCGAGATGATGGCGTCATACGGTCGCACAACGGGATAGTTGAGTAGGGCGCGATTGGCTTCGACTGCGTTGGCAACCTGATCCGCTGTCGACCGGTAGATGTAGAACGAAGCGTAGCCGGTTGCGAAAAACAGCATGAAGCTTCGGCCGAGCGGTGGAATATGTGCCACCGCAGAGAACACGACCGTCAAGATCGCAATGAACAGCACCGGGTCAAGGACGGCCCACATGTAGCCGCCGAATTTGTTGCCATAGCGGGTGGTCATCTCGCGAATGATCAATGCGGAGATGATCGCAAACTGCTGTTTCAAGCTGTCGTTAAACGGTTTTGAATACATAAGAGCTATTTTTTACAGTCATTCGGATCGCGGGTTTCAACTTCGTTGTTCGTCAGTATGAATGACCATTCTGGCAATTTTGAGCCTTTTAGCTCGCTCTCCATGCGGTCTGAAAAACGTCGGTCCCATCCTGTGATTTTGGTGGGCCATCAATAATTGATCCGGGCCCGTTATGCAATCGTCTGAAACTGGGTCTCATGGCCGCATCGCTGCGCAGATCAACGTTGGGAGCTAAGGGTTTTGATCCCAAGGCTCAGACAAATACCAGTAGCAGATGGTTGGCGAAAGCCAGTGTCCCGACAGAAAGTTTTGGCGTTTCGGTCATGTGCAATCCCGTAGCTCTCTGAACCGCACCGGGTTTGCCGGAGGCTCCAACTCCTGAGTAGGATGGAGCACCATGAGCAAAACGACGAACCAGTTTTCCCCTGAAGTACCCGAACGAGCGGTTCGCCTTGTGCTGTATACTGAGAGCCAGCACGGATCTCGCTGGCGGGCGATCGTTTCGATATCAGCCAAGATCGGCTGCTCGGCGCACACACTGAACGAATGGGTCAAGAGGTCCGAGGTTGATAGGGGTGCCCGGGCCGGCATTCCGACGGAGATGGTCAAGAAGATGAAGGCTCTTGAGTTGGACCCGTGAGCTTCGTCAGGCGAACGAGATCTTGCGCAAGGCGTTTGCATTTTTCGCCCCTCCTCTCGGTGATTGCGTTGCAATCATCTGCCGGGCAATGGGACGGAGCTCGACCGCTGCGGTTCAATTAGCTAATTATTCGAAGCACAAGTGGCTAATGTGGCTATCATTTTGCGTGGGCAGTAACACTGTCAGTGCCGTACCTATAGACTGATATTCCTACTACATATAATCATCGAATTTAGGGGTGTTTTAAGGGATAACTCGCTGAGCTACTTAATATTCAATAAACGACAAGGGAATGAAAAGGGAAAATGGCGGACAGAGAGGGATTCGAACCCTCGGAACGCTTGCACGCTCACACGCTTTCCAAGCGTGCGCCTTAAGCCACTCGGCCACCTGTCCGTTCCAAGCGTCATCCGCTGGAGTTGGCGCAATATACTCAGGACTTGGCCAAGCGCAAGCACTTGCAGAATTTTTTTTGGGGGCGCCGCGCCGGCTGTGGAATTCGGTGCGATCCGGGCTGGAACCGGCGCCCGATTCAGTCGTTTTCGAAATGAGGCCTGACGGGTGCATAACTCACAGGATTGTGTTGTAGATCAAATCTTGTGCATATAAAAAGCACTATTACCCTAAGGTAGGCTCAATATTAAGAAGCCATCATATTATGGCTGTCTGGTGCCGGATCTTTCCGTGTTTTATGTCTAGAGGACTTGAACCGAAGCGATGATCAGTGTTGTGAAATTTTTATTCCGTTTGCTGGGATACGGGCTCCTTGCAGTGGCGATTATTGCCGGAATCTCCGATGCGAGTACTTCCATCGCGCTTTCGCAGATCCGGCTGGCTCCGCTCGGCAACGTCTGGTTCGATCTGTCGCCCGAAACTCTCAATCTGGCGCAGGCGGTTGTTCAGCGCCACATCCATCCGGGGCTTTGGGACCCGGCCATCCAGACCGTGCTGACCTGGCCTGTCTGGGCGGTGCTTGCCCCGCTGGGGCTGGGCCTGCTGTGGCTCGGGTCCAAGCGGCGCCGCCAGCGTGCGCAATTCGCCTGACCGGACCTGCAAGCGCCTGACGGGCGGGCGCCGTCCCCGATGCCCGCCTTGCACATCCGCACGATACGGCACTTGGAATGCGTGCACGGCTGCGCCACATTAGACCTTGAAATCAGGCCGCGCCGGTCGCTTGTCCACCCACGGGACGCTGGCGATGCCCAGCTTGGAGGTCCACATGTCGTTCATGACCATGTTGTCAAAGAAATTCTCTCTGCCGGGAAAGGACGAGGCGTTGCCGGGGCGCGCCACCGCGATCCGTCCGTCGGAGGCGCATTTCGTCAACGGGCGTGCGTTGGAAGGTCCGTATCCGGACACGATGAAGACGGTTCTGTTCGCCCTGGGGTGCTTCTGGGGCGCGGAACGGATCTTCTGGCAGTTGCCGGGCGTTCATGTCACCGCGGTCGGCTATGCGGGCGGCCATACGCCCAATCCGACCTATCATGAGACCTGCACCGGACGAACCGGTCACACGGAAGCGGTTCTGGTGGTTTATGATCCGCAGGTGATCTCCTTCGCCGCGCTGCTGAAGGTGTTCTGGGAGAACCACGACCCTACCCAGGGCATGCGTCAGGGCAACGATACCGGCACGCAGTACCGGTCCGCGATCTATGTCGGCTCGGCCGACGACCTTGCCGTCGCCGAACGCTCCGCGGAGGCCTATCAGGACGCGCTCCGGCAGGCCGGGGTCTCGGCGTCGATCACAACGGAAATCCGCCAGCTCGACACCTTCTACTTCGCGGAAGACTACCACCAGCAGTATCTGGCCAGGAACCCGTCGGGCTACTGCGGCATCGGCGGCACCGGTGTCGCGTGCCCCACGGGTTCCACGGTCCTTGGGCAGGAAGCCTGACCGGCACACGGCCGCAGGGCGGGAGACAAGCCAACGTGCTGAGATTGCCCGACGACAGGGACAGCAGCGCCGAGACGTTGAGAACATTCCTCGACAGGCAGCCCGGGAACGGCGCTGCCGCCGCGGTGATCATGGCCCTTGCCGACTGCACGGCGTCCATCGCGGAGCGACTGGCGCTGGGAAGCCTTCCGGGGGATCCCGGGGCCGTTGTGGGCACCAACGAGAGCGGTGACCGGCAAAAGGCGCTCGACGTGGCAGCGCACCTTCACGTCGTCGAGGGACTGCGCTTGGCCGGTGTCAGGCTGCTTCTGTCGGAAGAGGCGGAAGATGTGTTGACGCTGAACCCGGAAGGTTCCCTGGACGTGGCCATTGATCCGATTGACGGATCGGGCAGCATCGGCACCGGAGCCCCGCTCGGGACGCTGTTTTCGATACTCCCGGCATCGGAAGAGGGCTTTCTTCGAACCGGCCGGAACGTGATCGCGGCCGGCTATGTCTCGTTCGGACATTCCGTCGATCTGGGCTTCAGTCTTGGCGACGGCCTGCACCTGGCCGTGTTCGACCGGACGGCGGGGGAATACCGCATGTGGCTTGAAAACCACCGGGTTCCGGAAAAGGCCCGCACACTGGCCTTCAACGCGTCGAACATGCGCCATTGGCCATCCGGGATAAGACGGTTCTCCGAGGATGTCCTTGCCGGTTCCGAGGGGCCGCTCGGCGAAAATTTCAACATGCGCTGGCTGGCCGCCGCCGTGGGCGAATTCCACCGGATTTTGCTTCAGGGCGGGCTGTTCTTTTATCCCGGTGACCGGCGTCCGGGTTTCGAAAGCGGACGCCTGCGCCTGATTTACGAGGCCGTGCCGATCGCGTTTCTGATTGAACAGGGCGGCGGCCAGGCGACGGACGGCATCCGGCCGATCCTCGACCGGATGCCCGGCAGCCTTCATGAGAACGTGCCCCTGATTTTCGGGTCGTCTGAAAATGTCGGGTTGATTGCCACCTATCTCGCCGAGCCGTCATAGGCTCGCCCCCCCTGGCCGGGTCTGCTCATGCTGCTTTCGCCCGGCTCCGGATGATCCCGCTCCGGATGATCCCGGCCCGGCTGCCTTGCAATACCGGGGCATGCTGTCACTTGCCTGACCATCTGAATGCAGCGTCTGCGGAGAGGTGCTTTCGCGGTCGCGCTTCCTTTTGGGCACGCAAGTTCTGCCTGGCAGATTTTTCACTTGGATTTTTACGCTCGCACAGGTCTCTTTCAACAAGTAACCGCCAAAACTTCAGTGTTTTTTAAAGATGAGGTGCAATCTTGCAGTCTACGCGCATCTGCATCAGAGGATGGATACTGTGTCCCGCTCGGCAAAGATTTTCGCCGTGGTTTATTTCGCCGCCTGCAGCGTTCTGGTCTCGCTCGCATCGGTGATACCCGCCGGCGACGGCCCCGTTGCGGTTTTTGCGAGTCCCTGGGGCGGGTCGCCTCTGGAAGTCATTGCAAGGGCGGATGGCAGGATCGTTCATGTCGGAAACGCGTCCTGGGTGGCGGTGACTGAACCCACGGATCAGGATTTTATTGCCCGGCTGTATCGGGCGGGCGCAGGTTTTGTGGCGTCCACGGCAGTAGCGAGCGCCTGCGCGGCCTTAAGCGGCGGATCATTGGAGAGTACACTATGAATGAAGAAACGGCTGAGGTTTCCGGTCTCGACTTGCTCCGGGAGAGATTCGCCAGGATCGTGATCTACTTTATCTGGTTCAATGTTTTCCTGGTCATGGCGACGGCCCTCCTGGTCGGCCATGTGTCGCTGGTCGCAGTCTGCGGCGGGGCCTTGCTGCTCGGTGTGGCGGCGACCGGAAGCTGGTTGAAATTCGGCGCGGGGCTGGAAACCAGACTGGCGACCTCCATGTCTCTGGCCGGGCTCGTCGCCCTCTTCGTGGCCGCGCTGGCAACGCCGGCGGGGCAGCCTTCCTACCAGCTCGACGGCCATATGTATTTCTTCGCCGTGCTTGCGATCCTGGCGGCCTGGGTCGACTGGCGCGCCCTTCTGGGGTACGCGGCCGTGGTTGCCGTCCACCACCTGGTTCTCAATTTCGCCTTGCCCTGGGCAGTGTTTCCCGATGGCTCGGATTTCGCCCGTGTCGTCCTTCACGCGGTCGTTATTGTCGCCGAGGTCGGTGCCCTCTGGTGGATGACCGGCAACCTCGCGAATGCCTTCGAATCCTCGGACCAGGCCCGTCACGAAGCGGAAGCCGCACGCCAGGAAGCCCTGAAGTTCCAGGAGCTCACTGCCGAGCAGGACGCGCAGGAACGCAACAAGCAGGCGGTCGTCAATGAGCGGATAGGTACTTTCCAGGACGAAATCTCGGCCAAGCTCAACGGGGTCGGCCTGAAAGTTCAGGAAATGCGCCACGCCGCCGAGGAACTGGGATCGGTTGCCCAGGACACATCGGGCCAGGCCGCATCGGCCTCCGATGCATCGGAAACGGCGTCTTCCAACGTCCAGATGGTGGCTTCCGCCGCCGAAGAGCTGTCTTCATCCATCGCCGAGATTTCACGCCAGGTCGAGCAGACCACGGTCGTTGTCGACAGGGCGACGGAAAACGCGCAGACCAGCAATCAGAAGGTCGCCGGGCTTGCGGAAGCCGCGAACAGGATCGGTGAAGTGGTCACGCTCATTCAGGCCATTGCCGAGCAGACCAACCTGCTGGCGTTGAACGCGACCATCGAGGCTGCCCGGGCGGGTGAAGCCGGCAAGGGGTTCGCGGTCGTGGCCGCGGAAGTCAAGGAACTGGCGACCCAGACCTCCAAGGCAACCGAGGAAATCGGCGCACAGATTTCCGCCATTCAGGGGGAAACCAAGGACGCGGTGGAATCGATCGGCGCAATCGCCGCCACCATGGACGAAGTCAACAGCTACACGGCCGCCATCGCCGCGGCGGTTGGCGAACAG
Organism: Roseibium sp. AS2; assembly: GCF_038900065.1. NCBI lineage: Bacteria > Pseudomonadati > Pseudomonadota > Alphaproteobacteria > Hyphomicrobiales > Stappiaceae > Roseibium > Roseibium sp. AS2. The sequence continues at coordinate 524,768 of NZ_JBBMQN010000001.1, read as the reverse complement.
GGATCGGCCACCCAGGAAATCTCGCGCAATGTCGCCGAAGCCGCCAACGGCACTGGCCGGGTGGCGGCCAATATCGGCGGTGTGCGCGAATCGGTGGAACGGACCAACAAGTCGGTCGAAGGCATGACCGAATCGACCGAAACCCTGGAGCAGGAAACGACGGACATGCGCCAGGCCATTGACGCCTTCCTGAAGGATGTGGCGGCAGCCTGACGCTTTTCCGGCGAGCCCAATGCCCGGCGAGCCCAATGCAAAGACCGGCCGGACAACGGCCGGTCTTTTTTGTGGTCCGGTTCCCGGAAGGCCGCCTCGGCTTGACTTGACGCCCTGCGGATGCGACGAGCCGCTCCCAGCGGGCCCACGGCATGCCGATTGCGTGGACCTGTCACCCGACTGCCATTCCAAACCAGGTCAACCTGATGTCCGAGAGCGCGTTTCAGCCTGGGTCCATCCTGCTTCTGGATGTTGTCCGGCAGCAATCCGCACTGCTGTTCCGGGCGCCGCGCGAGATTGTTTCCTGCACGCGCCTTGACGAGGTGAAGTCCGCCCTGGCCCGCCTGGAGGCCGCTCAGGCCGCCGGGCGTCATGCTGCCGGATACCTGGCCTACGAGCTTGGGTTCGCCTTCGAGACGAAGCTGCACCACCGGTTTGAGGCAACAGCTGAGCCGCTGCTCTGGTTCGGTCTTTACGACCAACCCGAGCGGCTCGGCCTCGGTGAGGCACGCGCCCTGCTCGAGGCATCGGCCACCGGAGAGGCGGCGGCCATCGGCGCGCCGCGCTTCGACATGGACCGGAGCACCTATGAGGCCGCCTTCGGCCTGGTCCGCAATCATCTGGCCGCCGGCGACAGCTATCAGGTCAATTTGACCATGCGCGCCGGGTTTGCCCATGACGGCGCGCCGGAGCGCCTGTTTCTGGACCTGCTGGTCCGGCAGCCGGTCGAGTATGCGGCGTTCCTGCGCATGGAGGATCGCACGATCCTGTCCCTGTCTCCGGAGCTGTTTCTGGAACGGCGGGGGACACGGCTGACAACGAGACCGATGAAGGGAACGGCGCCGCGGGGCCGGTTTGCGTCCGAGGACGCGGCCATCTCGCGTGGGCTTGCCGCGGACCCTAAACAGCGCGCGGAAAACACGATGATCGTCGATCTGATGCGCAATGACCTGTCGCGTATCGCCGAAACCGGATCCGTGAGAGTGACCGGGCTGTGCGAGGTCGAGCGCTACCGGAGCCTGCATCAGATGACGTCCACGGTGGAGGCGGACGTTCCTGCATCCACCGGTTTCGCCGACATCATCGCCAACCTCTTTCCCTGCGGATCCATAACCGGTGCGCCCAAGCTGCGCGCCATGCAGATTGCCCATGATCTGGAAAGCGGACCGCGCGGTGTCTATACGGGGGCGATCGGCTGTCTGGAGCCCGGTGGCGATTTCCGGCTGAATGTCGCGATCAGGACGCTGGTGCTGCACCGGGACGGGACCGGCACGGCCGGCACCGGGTCCGGTGTTGTCTTCGACAGCGGCGCAGCGCCCGAATATGACGAATGCCTGCTGAAGCTGAAGTTTCTGACCGACCCGGTGCCGGATTTCGATCTCCTGGAGACACTGGCCTTCGATCCGGAGGCCGGATACCTGCTGCTGGAGCGCCACTTGCGGCGGCTGGAAGACTCCGCCGCCTATTTCGGCTTCGCTTTCGATGGGCAAGACATCCGGGCCGAGCTGACACGGGCAGCCGCCGCTTTCCGGGCCTCGAAGCGCGTCCGGTTGCTGCTGAGCGCCGATGGAAGGAGTGCCATTTCGGCGACAGCGCTGGTCCCGGCTGACGGAGCCGCAGTCTTCAGGCTGGTTCTGGCCGATGAGACAACCCGCTCGGGCGACAGGTTTCTCTATCACAAGACCACAAACCGGGCCTTTTACGACGAAACGAGGCAGCGCTATCAGGCCGAGACCAACTGCCAGGAAGTTCTGTTTGAGAACGAGAACGGGTTCCTGACCGAGGGCAGTTACACGACACTGTTTGTGAACAGGAACGGCCGCCTGCTGACGCCCGCCCTGAAACATGGCCTTCTGCCGGGCACCCTGCGGGCCGGGCTTCTCGAACGGGGCCTTGCGGCCGAGGCTGATCTGACACGCGCGGACCTGGAAGCCGCGGACGGGATATTCGTCGGCAACTCGGTGCGCGGCCTTGTGCGCGGCAATCTGCCGGTGCCTGGAAAATGACCCCTTCGAACCCGTGGCCGGAACAGATGCCCCTGACCGGGACATCCGAATTTCCGGTCGCAGGTTGCGGGTGTCACGAGGCAGGAGTTGTCCACGGAACCACTTCCAGCTCCGGCCACAGGGCCTTCATCCGCTCCGCCTTTTCGACATAAGTCTGTTCGTTCGGCTGCACGTGATTGGGCACGAGGCGCATGGCGAAGAGATTGGCGAGGCCGAAGGGCGCATGAAGGCGGAGGCGGTCCTCTGCGTCGAGGCGCGCCGCGACCGCATGGGTGCGGGCCGCATAGGTGGTCAGGGCGTCCATGGAACAGTCCAGCGGCCGGTAGGGCCGGCCGAAGCGCTGCGTGTACCACAGGTGGACCCGTGCCTGGTTGCGGACTTCCAGAAGGTCCGCGATCTCCGGCAAGGCGGCATTGACCTGTCCGATCACAACGTCCTCGGCCCCGTAGGACAGATCCGTGCCGTCGAAATAGATGATGTCGAAGTCCTTGATGCCGTGCAGGAGCGGACGGTCCGTCAGCACGTTCCATGCCGTCTGGTAGATGCCTCCGGAGACCAGCCAGGCGTCGGGCAGGTTCAGATCGCGAACAGCGCCCAGCATGCGCATGACATGCGGTACCGACCCGAGGATCCGCGCCAGTCCGGCGAGGCGTTCGTGTTCGCTGGCCACGTAGGGGTCGGCGAACCGGCTGACCGCGGCGGCCGGCAGATCGGTTCCACCGTTCATGAAGAGATCCTCTTGTTGTATTCTTGCAGGCTAGCTGATTCCGGTGTGCGGCACAGCGCATCATTGTGCCGGCAGGAGTGATTTCGAACAGGGGCGCCGGACGAAAATATCGCGACGGCCTGTCTACGTGCCATCGGGCCGCACCCCGCGCGCCTTGACACGGCACCGGTCAAGGCCATCTCATTGAGGACGAGGTTCAAAGGGATAACAATATGAAAAGCTTGCTGAGCAGACTGGCGATTGTCGCCCTTACGGGTGGTGGGGCGGCCCTGGCGGGCATCCAGGCTTCGGAAGCCCAGTCCGGGCGGCCGAATTCGACAACCATGACCTGTTCTCAGGTCCAGGCCATGATCACCCAGCGCGGAGCTGTGGTGATGAGCACCGGCCAGTATACGTTCGATCGGTATGTGGCCAATTTCAGTTATTGCCAGCACGGCGAATTTCTAAGGCGGGACTTCATTCCCACAAAGGACAACAACAAGTGTTTTGTCCAGCGATGTGATCCAAGCCGGCCGTTCATCTTCAACGACTGATCGACTGATCGACTGATCGACTGATCGACTGATCGATTGATCGATGGATCCGGTGCACATGATGCGGGCCTTGGAGCCGGTCTCTGCGCGTGCCGCCAATATCCGGACCGGTGGCCGTCTCCGTGGTGCTTTGAGCGACCACGGGGGGCACTGGGCAAATTGGGGGCACTGGACGATTCGACTGCAGGCGATCACCGGATGGCTGACCCGCGTGATTGTCTCGTCGCGCGCGCACGGAGCCATGCGATCACCCGTTCCCTATTTTCTCCGATTTTCAGTCAATTCCCGAATTTTCCGACGCCTGCCAATGCAATGATCTGTTGCAATTCAAGGACACTTCCCAAATATGAGTTTGGGATTGCACGGATCTGGAATCGATCGACATTTTTTTACATGAATTCGCCTGAAAAATCAGGAAAGGCCTTGCGATGAGCGGGAAGAATACAAAAAAACAACTTTCAATGGCATTTTGTACCCTGCGGGCCTGCCTGATTCCGGGTCTTGTCGTGATGTCTGTGCAAATGGCGGACGCGCAGACACGGCGGCAGCCGGACACGACGAAGCTGACCTGTTCGCAAACGCAGGAACTGGTCGCCAAATTCGGCGCAATCAATCTGAAGTCGGGGCCCTACAAGTTCGACCGCTACGTGACCAACCGCAACAAGTGCTATGCGAACGAGTCCGTGCGCACGACATATGTGCCGACGCTGGACACCCCCAGATGTTCGGTTCAGGTCTGCGTGGAGCGCGATCGCAACCGGCGCTGACAGCCGGCGTCATTCCAGCCCTCGAAGATAACTGGCCCTCGCGGAAAGCCCGATCAGGTGCGCGGAACGCGGCCGTGCGGGTCTTCGCCCGGCCGCGTCAATTCTGCCGCAGAATGTCCTAGCCGCGCAGGGCGCCGCCTGTCGCTTTTTCGACATTGGCGATGATCTTTTTCGCGACCGCATCGATTTCCTCGTCCGTCAGCGTCTTGTCTCTTGGCTGCAGGACGACGTCAATGGCAATGGACTTCTGACCGTCCGGCACGCCTTGACCCTCGTAGACATCGAACAGCGTGACATCGCCGATCAGCGTCTTGTCAGCGCCGCGCGCGGCCTTCAAGAGCTTTTCCGCGCCAACGTCCTTGCCGACCAGGAAAGCGAAGTCGCGGCGCACCGGCATCAGGTCGCTGGCCTTGAGCGCACCCTTGGACCGGCCGCCCTTGCCCCGTGGCTGCGGCAGGGCGTCGAGAAAGATCTCGAACCCCACAATCGGACCTTCGATATCCAGCTTCTGCAAGCTGCGCGGATGAACTTCTCCGAACACGGCGAGGATGTTCTTCGGCCCCAGTTTCAGGCAGCCGGAGCGGCCGGGGTGAAACGTGTCCGGGGCGTCGGTATGGACCTGCAGCTTGTCCACCGGGGCTCCGGCGGCGGCCAGGGCGGCCTCGGCGTCGGCCTTGGCATCGAACACATCGACTTTTCCCGACGTGCCGGACCAGTGCCGGCCGGCCCCCTGGAGCTTCGCGGTGCCCCGGCGGATGCCCGTTGCAACCGTTTTTTGTCCCTGAGGGATGTCGTCTTCAAACACCTGGCCGATCTCGAACAGGGCGACATCGCCGGTCCCCCGGTCCGCGTTGCGCTGGGAAGCCGCCAGCAGGCCCGGCAGCAGGCTCGGGCGCATGTCGGACATCTCGCCGGAAATCGGATTGGCCAGCGCCAGGGCGGCACTGCCGCCGCCGAACAGTTCCGCCTGGTCCCGGGAAATGAACGACCAGGTCACGGCTTCGTTGAAACCGCGCGCGGCGAGCGCACGCCGCGCCCTGCCGCGACGGATCTGTCCGGTGGTCAGGACCTTCTGGCCGACGGTGCCGGTGGGCGGCAGCGGCGTGAACGGCACCCGCTCCAGACCGATGATGCGCACGACCTCTTCCACCAGGTCCGCCTTGCCCTCGATGTCCGGGCGCCAGCTCGGCACGGCGACCTTGACCGTTTCCCCCGCGCCCGAGACCCAGAACCCGAGCGACTTCAGCGTCACGTTGGCTTCGGCCGGTATGACGTCGACTCCGGACAGGCGTTTGATTTCCGAATACGGGAACTCGATGATGAGGCTGTTGTCCGGGATTTCGCCGGCCTGGATGGGCTCCGAGGGCTCGCCGCCAACGAGATCGAGCACCATGCGCGTCGCGTATTCCAGTCCCGGCATCATGTAATCCGGGTCGACACCGCGTTCGAAGCGGTAGCGGGCGTCGGTGTTGACACCGAGCTTGCGGCCGGTGGCGGCAATGCCGTCCTCGTCCCAGAGCGCGGATTCGATCAGCACGTTGACGGTGCCCTCCGTGCAGCCCGACGGAACGCCCCCCAGGATGCCGCCGAGGCTCTCCACGCCGTTGTCGTCGGCAATGACGCAGATGGTGTCGTCGAGCTCGTAGGACTTGTTGTTGAGCCCTTCGATCTTTTCGCCCTTTGCGGCGCGCCGGACCACCAGATCGCCATGGACCTTGTCCGCATCGAAGACGTGCAGCGGCCGGCCCTGGTCGAAGGTGATGTAGTTGGTCATGTCGACAAGCGCATTGATCGGTCTGAGACCGATGGCGGTCAGCCGGTCCTGCAGCCATTTCGGCGAGGGGCCGTTCTTGACGCCCCTGACCATGCGCAGGCCGAAGGCCTTGCACAGGGGTTTTGTATCGCCGAAGTCGAGGTTGATGCTGACCGGGCAGGGGTAGCTGCCGCGGACCTGTTCGTGGCTGCGCTCTTTCAGCTTGCCGAGACCGGCGGCGGCAAGATCGCGGGCGATGCCGTAGACCCCGGTGCAGTCGGGGCGGTTGGGCGTCAGGCCGATCTCGATCACCGGCTCGTCCAGTCCCGCCCATTGCGCATAGCTCATGCCGACCGGCGCGTCTTCGGGCAGATCGATGATGCCGTCATGCTCTTCGGACAGTTCCAGCTCGCGCTCCGAGCACATCATGCCGAAGCTTTCAACGTCCCTGATCTTGCCGACCGAAAGCGTGATGTCGAGCCCGGGAATGTAGTCGCCGGGATTGCCCAGCACGCCGACCAGGCCGGTGCGGGCATTGGGCGCGCCGCAGACGATCTGGACCGGATCGCCGCTGCCGGTGTCGACTTTCAGAACACGCAGGCGGTCGGCATTGGGATGCTGGGTGGCTTCCAGAACCCGGGCGATACGGAACGGCTTCAGCCGGTCGGCCTGGTTGGTGACCTCCTCGACCTCGAGGCCGATCATGGTGAGACGTTCAACGATCTCTTCCAGGCTGGCGTCGGTGTCCAGGTATTCCTTGAGCCAGGAAAGGGTGAATTTCATCGGTCGATCTCTTTAGATTTCAGGCTGCGGCATGGGGCCGCGAGAAAGGGCTTTCGGGCGGATCAGTTGCTGAACCGGTCCACCTCGGGCAGAGTGGTCGCGGCGCCGTAGTTCTCCGCGAAGCGGCGGCCGATTTCGGAAAAATCCTGCGTCCATCGCCGCACCATGTCCGGTGTGATCTGCTGCTTGGTCGCAATCGCCTGGGCGGCTTCCGTTTCGATCCTGTCACGCAGAATGCCGAGTTCGAACTGGGCGGCATATTCCGCCCGGTACTTGCCGAGCCAGCCCATTGCGACGATGACCACCATCACCAGAAGGGCGGCGGTGCTGGTCAGGCCCGCCCATTTCGCGGTGCCGCCGATGCGCCGGTCGCTGGCGATCAGCACGATGGTGGCAATGGTCAGGAACGCGACGATATAGATGGCCTGCAGGAAGCTCTCGTATTTTTCCGCCGAGCTTGCCTCGTGACCGGCACGCAGACGGGTGATCCGGTCCCGGAGATAGAGCAGGGCATCGGCTTCGACCCCGAGCTTGTCGCGGAAATAGGTGTCGCAGAACCGAAGCCGGCCGCGGCTTTCGATCTTTTCGGCGCAGGCTTCCAGGAAGGACGTCGGTGTCGCCACCCGCGCAGCCTGGTCCGCCGTTTGCGCGGCGGCTGGAAATCCGGCGGCAACAGCCAGCATTAGGAAGAGACAGATGCGGATCATCAAGGTCATGGGTTGTCGCCCCGTTCCTGAAGGTTAGCTGGAGAGGCCGCCGAACAGCGTCGGCAGGTCGAGGGGGCGGAAACCGTAGTGCTGGATCCAGCGCACGTCCGCGTCGAAGAAGGCGCGCAGGTCGGGCATGCCGTATTTCAGCATCGCGATGCGGTCGATGCCCATGCCCCAGGCAAAGCCCTGGTAGACATCCGGGTCGAGGCCGCAATTGCGGATGACATTCGGGTGCACCATGCCGCAGCCGAGAATTTCCAGCCAGTCGTCGCCCTGGCCGATCTTGACCTCGCCCCCGGAGCGTTCGCACTGGATGTCGACTTCCATGGACGGTTCGGTGAACGGAAAGAAGCTCGGGCGGAACCGCATCTTGATGTCGTCGACCTCGAAGAACGCCTTGCAGAATTCTCTCAGGACCCATTTCAGATGGCCGAAATGGCTTTCCTTGTCGATCACCAGACCTTCCACCTGATGGAACATCGGCGTGTGGGTCTGGTCGCTGTCGCAGCGGTAGGTTCGGCCCGGAATGATCACGCGGATCGGCGGTTCCTGCTCGCGCATGGTGCGGATCTGCACCGGCGACGTATGCGTGCGCAACAGCAGCCGTTCGCCGTCTTCCTTCGGATTGAAGAAGAACGTGTCGTGCATTTCACGCGCCGGGTGGCCTTCCGGAAAGTTCAGGGCGGTAAAGTTCAGCTCATCGGTCTCGATGTCCGGCCCCTCGGCGATGGAAAAGCCCATGTCGGCGAAGATCGCGGTCAGTTCGTCGATCACCTGGCTGACCGGGTGGATCCGGCCGGTCTCGGACGGCGCGGGACGCAGCGGCAGCGTGACGTCGACGGTTTCGCCGGCGAGACGGGCTTCCAGCGCGGCCTCGGCCAGAACGTCCTTGCGCGCCGAAATGGCGTCGGTGATCCTGGCTTTCAGGCCGTTCAGCGCGGGCCCCATGACCTGGCGCTCTTCCGGGGTCATCTTGCCGAGCGTTTTCATCTGCTCGGAGATCTTGCCCTTCTTGCCGAGGGCATGGACACGAAGGTCTTCCAGGGCGGCTTCCGTTTCCGCTCCCCCGATGGCGCCAAGGAGATCGGATTCGAGAGTATCGAGATTGGACATACGTAATCAGCTACCGGTTCGCGCGCGGCGCGCGCTTGAAGTCGAAACAGAAAGTCGGGGTCTTTTAGCGAATAATGGCACCGATGGCCACGGCCTGGATCGCATTAATGCGTGAGACACCGTTGAGGAGAAAAACGCCGGATTTCTTGCGCGTCAGCGCATAAATCGTCCGCAGGCGGGGCCCTGTGGCGCAATGAGGCGCAAGCCGACGCCCGCAATTGCGCGCAAACCGGCGGCGGGTCCGGAACGTTGGATATGTGCGGTGCGCTCACTCATGGGCGTCAATCTACTCAACGGACAGGCGATGGCAAGCAAAAAGGCACTTTACGGAACTTCCCGCCGGACCGAACGTTTGCCTGCGATAGGTGCCTCCGCAAGGGGGAGCGTTCCGGCGGATGGCTTCGCCTGCTTGCGCGAGAGGATCCGATGGCGATTGGCCGAAATGCAGACAGTCCGGCCGGGATCCCGGCGGCAGGATGGCGTGACATTCTCTACCGCGTCTGGCGCGCGGTGCAGAAAGATCACGTCGGTCTGGTGGCGGCGGGCATCGCCTTTTACGGGCTGCTGGCGATCTTTCCGGCGCTTGCCGCGCTGATGGCAATCTCCGGGCTGGTGGTGGAGCCAGCCGAAATCCACAATCAGCTTGCAACGATCAGGACCTTCATTCCTCAAAGGGCGTCCGAGATCATTCTCGAACAGGCGGAAAGCGTGGCCGGTTCCCGGGATGCCGGCCTCGGCATCACCTTCATCGTCAGTCTCTCGCTCGCCCTTTATTCGGCCTCAAGAGGCATGTCGAGCCTGATCGAGGGGCTGAACGTCGCCTATGACGAGCATGAAACCCGGGGTTTCTTCAAACGCAAGGCGCTGACGCTGGCGCTGACAGTCATTCTCGTGCTCGCACTCCTGCTGGGACTGGCCTCCGCGCTCCTGCTGCCCGTCATCCTGAATTTCATCTATCTGCCGGACTGGCTGACAGGTGTTTTATCGACGGTGCGCTGGATCCTCATGGGCCTGCTGACCGTCATGGGTCTGTCGCTCGTCTATCGCTTCGGGCCATGCCGATCCGATGCCAGGTGGAAATGGATTACGCCCGGCGCCGTGACGGCGACCTTGCTCTGGCTGGCGGCATCCATCGGCTTTTCGATCTATACGGCAAATTTCGGCAGTTACAACAAGACGTTCGGCAGCCTGGCCGGAGTCATCATCCTGCTGATGTGGCTGTGGATCTCCGCCTATATCGTTCTGCTCGGTGCGGAACTGAACGGTGAAATGGAAGCCCAGACGCGCAAGGACAGCACCACGGGACCCGAAAAGCCCATGGGCGAGAGGGGCGCGGTCAAGGCCGACGTTCTTGGCAAATCCTTGACTGCCTCAGACTAGTGGATCCTGATCCGTGACCGAATCCGCCCCCTTCGGCCGTCCGATGGAGGTCTGCAGTTCTTCTTTCAGCCAATTGCCGAACGCCCGCTTGGCTTTTGTCTCCGGCGCGTTCCGGCCACTGATAAGCCAATAGGCCATGCCTGTGGCAGCGCGTTCGGGAAAAGGGGCAATCACCTGGCCTGAATTCACCGCGTAGACGGCGAGTGTTTCCCAGGCGAGGAAGACACCCTGTCCGGCAATGGCTGCATCAAGACACAGGGAGCCGTCGGAGAAGGTCGGGCCGCACTGCAAAATGCTCTCGTCCAGCCCGAACAGGTCCAGCCAGCTCTTCCAGGTAAACATCTGCCCTGGATCGTGGATGATTGGCAGTTTGCCGATGTCCTCTGGTTTCCTGATCCCTTCGGCAAGTGCCGGACTGCACACCGGGAAGACCCGTTGGTTCAGCAGTTTTTCCGCATTGACGCCCGGATAGGGGCCGCGTCCGACGCGGATGCAAAGGTCCACGTCCGACGTATCCGGATCGACCAGATCGACCGTCGCCTCCACCCGAACCCGGATGCCGGGATGCGCCTTACTGAAGTTCTTTATGTGCCAGACGAGCCATTTGCCTGCGAAGACCGGGGCGACGGAGATTGTCAGCGCATCTTCCCTGCCGCGTTGCGTGGTCGCCACCGCAGTGGACAGTGACGTCATCGCGGAAGTCAGATGCGGTTGCATCGCCAGCATATGCGAGGTGGGAAGCAACAGTCTGTTCTGTCGTTCGAAAAGTTGAACGCCGAGCTGCGCCTCCGTCTTCTGAACCTGCTGGCTGACGGCGCCAACGGTGACACCAAGCTCTTCTGCGGCGGCCTTGACCGAGCCGAGCCGGCCGACGGCCTCTACGGCGCGCAGACCCGACAGGTGGATGTTGATGAGGCTTTTCATTATAGGAAATCTAAATCAAAATCCAGAAGAAGTCGATTTTTATAAGGGGTTTTTGCTTCTATATTTCAAGCATAGCTAAATTCAAAAAAAGGGATTTGGCAATGAAAAGAACAATAATAAGGAAACTGAAAATCATGATGAAATTGTTTATGCGCCGCCAGCTGACCGCCAGACCGGCGTCCGCCTACGACCGCACCGACCCGCTGTCCCATCCGGCCATCGTCCGCATGAGCCAGCGTGAACTGGCCGACCTGCCGCTCGGCCGGCGCTGACGAGTCCCTGATCGGCTTGCTGGCCGGTTGGAAACATTGTCGAGCGAACCGAGAATTTCAGCGCCGGTATTCCCGGCGCCGTTTCTGTCTTTGCGTTCAGTCACGCCTTCGGCACCGGAGCGCGATCCGCATAGTGTGCGATCCCGTTTCCGAAGGACCAGTTTTCCATCTTTGTTTCCACCAGATTGATGAAGATGTCTTCCGCCCGGACACCGGCCTCCCGCACCAGCCCTTCGGCAATCCGGGCAAACAGCGCTTTCTTCTTTTCCACCGGCCGCGTGTCGCTGACGGTCAACTGGATGACGATCAGGTCGTCGGAGCGGTTGATGTCCATGTAATGGCGGCCGAACAGGAAGTCCTCCGCGGCGTGTTCCGTGATCATCATGAATTTGTCATCCACGGGCACGTCGAAAGTCTCCCGCATGGCCTGATAGATTTCAGCCAGTATAACGGCTTTCCGGTGTGCGGATTTGGATCCTTTCAGCAGGGATACGTTTGTCAGCGGCATGTCGTCCTCCATTCGAAGCGGTGATGGACAGACGGTAAGTGCCTGACATAAATTTCAAAAACAAATCTTTGATATTTCAAAAATCTAAAATAAGAATGATTGGATGAGCGATCTCGATATGGATCTCCTGCGCGCATTCGTGCGTGTCACGGAAACCGGCAGCTTCACGCGAGCCGGACAGTTGACGGGCGCAAGCCAGTCGGCGGTCAGTGTGAAGATCCGGAAACTGGAAAAACGGCTCGGCGAGGCGTTGCTGAGCCGGTCGCCGCGCTCTGTGCGGTTGACGAGTTTCGGAGCACGGTTCCTGAACGATGCCCGCGATCTGATCGATCTTCATGACCGGATCGCTTCCCGCGTCTCCGGCGCGGAAGCGCGCAAGCCGTTGCTTCTTGGCATCAGCGATCATGCGGCAGGGCACAAGCTGCCGGCCATCATCGCGGAGCTCAGCAAGGCGCTGCCCGGGCACCGGCTTCACGTTTCCGCCGGCCTTTCGGAAGACCTTTACCGGGATTTCAAGGCCGGACTGTTCAGTGCCGTCATCGTGCGGGCGGAAGATGTCGACGTGCCGGGACAGACGGCCTTCGAGGAGGATCTTGTCTGGACGGCATCCGGGAATTTCGTCTGGCCGGCGGACAGCCCGTTTCCCCTGGTCGCGCTGAACGGCAGTTGCGCCTTGCGGCGGCTTGTCGTTGCAAGCCTCAAGGAAGCCGGGATCGTCCGGGAGGATGTTTTTACCGGGACGGGCGTCGGCACGGTCCAGGCGGCGGTTGCCGCCGGACTTGGTATTGCCTGCCTCGACCGCAGAAACATGCCTGCAGGATGCCGCGATGTCGGCAGGCTCTATTCGCTTCCCGCGCTGCCACGTACCCGGATGGCGCTTTACACTCGGCAGGAGCGGGGACAGGGGGGCGCGGTCGGTTCGGCGATCCTGCGGGCTTTTCAGCAGCATGGATAGTTTCAGCGATGCTCGGAAAAAGCCTTGACCTGGAGTGACTCCAGACCGCTAGGGTCGCAATCGCAACACAGGAGCAGAGCAGCCCATGCGGATATCGGAAGCCTCCACGAAAAGCGGCCTGAGCGCGGACACCATCCGGTTTTATGAGAAGACGGGGATCGTGCCTCCGATTGACAGAGGCCCGGAAGGATTGCGGCGTTTTTCGCCTGAAAACATCGAGTGGCTCACCCTGCTTTACTGGCTCCGCAAGACCGGCATGCCCTTGAAGGAAATGCAGCGGTTTGCATCGCTTTACCGCCAGGGAGAGGCAACCGTTCCGCAACGCAGAAATCTGCTTTTGAAACATGAACAGCGCCTGCAGGACCGCCGGGCCGACCTTGCCAGATGCGAGGAGGTGCTCAGCCACAAGCTTGCGGCGTATGACAGGATCGAGGGAACCAAGCCATGAAGATCATCGTAGTCGGAGCAGCGGGCGCGATCGGGCAGGCGGCTTGCGCCGAACTGGCGCCCAGGCATGATATAGTTACCGCCGGGCGCTCTTCCGGTGACATCCGTGTCGATCTGGCGGATGCAGGCAGCATCGCGGCCATGTATGAGGCGGCCGGCCCCGTGGACGCGGTGGTCTGTGCGGCGGGAGAAGTCGAATTCGGCCGGCTGGCCGACATGACCGGAGAAAAATACCTGTTCGGGCTGAAGAACAAGGTGCTCACCCAGATCAACCTGGTGCTGGCCGGTCAGGACCTTGTGACGGATGGCGGCTCGTTCACGCTGACGAGCGGCATTCTCGACCGGGATCCGATCCGGGTGGGTTCGGGCTCCGCCACCGCCAACGGGGCGCTGGCCGGTTTCGTCAAGGCAGCGGCCATCGACATGCCGCGCGGCCTGCGCATCAACGTGGTCAGCCCCGGCCTGCTTGAGGTTTCCGCGCAAAGATACGGCGCCATCTTTCCCGGCCATGATCCGGTCTCCTCGCGCCGTGTCGGCCTCGCCTACGCCAAATGCATCGAGGGTGCCGCGACGGGGCAGATGCTGCCGGTGGATTGAGCCTGGCGCCTTTTGCGGCTCAGGACTTCTTGACGAACTCCGTCAGGATGACGATCCGCTGGTCGTTGACCCGGCCTTCGATATGGGCGGGGTTGTCGGCAACGAGGCCGATGTTGCGCACGGCCGTGCCGCGCTTGGCCGTGAACCCGGCGCCCTTGACCTTCAGGTCCTTGATCAGCGTCACCGTATCGCCTGAAGACAGCACGGCACCATACGTGTCCTTGTGGACCACGTCAGCGGCTCCGTCGGTTGCCTCGTCAGGCGCGGTGCCGGTCAGACCGGCCCTGGCCCAGGCGAGCACATCGTCCTCAAGGTACAGCATGTCCAGCAGATCCCGGGTCCAGCTTTCCTCCGGCATTTTGGAAAGCAGCCGGTAAGCAGCAACCTGCACGGGGGGCACCTGGCTCCAGGCGGTCTCGTTCAGACAATGCCAGCGGGTCGGGTCGATGTCTTTGGCGCCGGAGACCTGATCGGCGCAGTCGGCGCAGACGAGGATCGCCATGTCCGCGCTGCCGTCCGCCTCCGGGCCGATTTCCAGCACCGCCAGTGCCTCGGTGGCGCCGCAGAGTTCGCAGGCATTGCCGGCGCGTTCACGGAGGGTCTGCTCCATGGTCATTTCCTTCATCTGGTCAGTCGCATTTTTCACAGGCTGGCTGTGAAGCTCAAGGTAATCTGGTGGAGACCAGCCGGCAGGGCGCCGACGTCGCGGTCTCGGAGATGCTGCCACGGCACTTCCTGCCGGCCGCCGAGGGGCGCCGGGCATCGGGCAGGCGCATGTGTCCGGCGGTCGTGAAGGTCCGCCGGACCTTCACGTCGGGCAACGCACGGCTGCGTTCGTCCCTTCGATTGATCCACCGGATCAATCGATCACGCGAAGCGTGACCGCATCAGCCCGCTCGACGGCGCTGCGCGCCTTGCCCTCGCGGGCGTTCGAAGCTCGGCCGCCTTTGCCCGCTCGACGGTGCTGCGCACCTTACCCTCGCGTGCGTTCGAAGCTCGAAAAGGTCCACCGGACCTTTTCGCCGGACAAGGCCCGACCGCTTCTCACTCATCCATCTTGAGGGCCTGGATGAAGGCTTCCTGCGGGATTTCGACCTTGCCGAACTGGCGCATCTTCTTCTTGCCCGCCTTCTGCTTTTCCAGCAGCTTGCGTTTGCGCGTGGCGTCGCCGCCATAACATTTGGCGGTCACGTCCTTGCGCAGGGCCGAGATGGTTTCGCGGGCGATCACCCGTCCGCCGATGGCGGCCTGGATCGGGATCTTGAACATGTGCCGGGGGATCAGCTCTTTCAGCTTCTCGCACATGGCCCGACCGCGGCGCTCCGCCTGGCTGCGGTGCACCAGCATGGACAGCGCGTCCACCGGCTCGTCGTTGACCAGGATCGACATGCGGACCAGGTCACCCGCCCGGTAGTCGGAAATCTGGTAGTCGAAGGAAGCATAGCCCTTGGAGATCGACTTCAGCCGGTCGTAGAAGTCGAACACGACTTCGTTGAGCGGCAGGTCATAGGCCACAAGGGCCCGCGAGCCGACATAGGAGAGATCCACCTGGATGCCGCGCCGCTCCTGGCACAGTTTCAGTATTCCGCCCAGATAGTCGTCCGGCGTCATGATCGTCGCTCGGATCCACGGCTCGCGAATCTCGGTGATCTTGACCACGTCCGGCATGTCGGCCGGATTGTGCAGGTCGATGTCCGTACCGTCCGTCAAGGTCATCTGGTAGACGACCGACGGCGCGGTCGCGATCAGGTCGAGGTCGAACTCGCGGTAAAGCCGTTCCTGGATGATCTCCAGATGCAGCAGGCCCAGGAAGCCGCAGCGGAAGCCGAAGCCGAGGGCCGCGGAGGTTTCCATCTCGAAAGAGAAACTGGCGTCGTTCAGGCGCAGCTTGCCCATGGCGGCGCGCAGGTCGTCGAAGTCGTTGGCATCGACCGGAAACAGTCCGCAGAACACCACCGGCTGGGCCGGCTTGAAGCCCGGCAGGGCCTCGGCGCAGGGCTTCTTGTCCAGCGTGATGGTGTCGCCGACGCGGGTGTCGGCCACTTCCTTGATAGAGCCGGTGATGACGCCGATTTCGCCGGCATGCAGTTCATCCACCTGAAGGAACTTCGGTGTCATGACGCCGACGCGATCCACGTCATAGGCGGCGCCGGTTCCCATCATCTTGACCTTCTGGCCCTTCTTCAGCGAGCCGTTGATGACACGCACCAGAACCATGACGCCGAGATAGGTGTCGTACCAGCTGTCGACCAGCATCGCCTTCAGCGTGTCGTCCGGATCGCCCTTGGGGGGCGGCAGCTTCTGCACGATGGCTTCCAGAACGTCGTCCACGCCAAGGCCCGTCTTCGCCGAGATCATGCAGGCCTCGGACGCATCGATGCCGATGACATCCTCGATCTGTTCCTTGATCCGGTCCGGTTCGGCGGCCGGCAGGTCGATCTTGTTCAGCACCGTGACGATCTCGTGATCGTTCTCGATGGCCTGGTAGACATTGGCCAGGGTCTGGGCTTCCACCCCTTGCGAGGCGTCGACCACCAGCAGCGAGCCTTCGCAGGCAGCAAGCGAGCGGGAGACCTCATAGGCGAAATCCACGTGGCCCGGCGTGTCGATCAGGTTCAGCGTGTATTGCTGGCCGTCCTTGGCGGTGTAGATCAGCCGCACGGTCTGGGCCTTGATCGTGATGCCGCGTTCGCGCTCGATATCCATGGAATCGAGAACCTGCGAGGTCATTTCGCGATCTGTCATCGTGCCGGTCATCTGGATCAGGCGGTCGGCCAGTGTCGACTTGCCGTGATCGATATGGGCAACGATGGAAAAATTTCGGATGTTGGAAAGGCTCTGCGTCGTCATGGCCGCCCCTTTACCATTGCAATTCGATTTCGACCAGTGAATTGCGCGCGCCACAAGCCGAAATCCGTGGTTTTTTGAGGCGTGCCAGCCACTCCGGCCTGTCGCGGCCGGCAGGCATTGGATGGCCGCCTGCCATGATCAGGCAATTGACGTATGCCTTTCCTGTCGGGAATCATGAAAAATCAGTCTCAAAGTCCGGGCACGGGTGTGCCCAAACGCCTTTGACCGTTCGAACGAGAGACCCGCATGATCATCCACACTGCCGAACCCGGTGACATTCCGGCCATTCTGCTGCTCTACAACCACGCCATACGCGAAACCACCGCAGCCTGGGTGAGCCGCGAGGAAACCCTGGATGACCGTCAGGCCTGGTTCGAGGGCCGCAGAAAACAGGATCTGCCGGTCCTGATCGCGTCGGCGGCTGACGGCACCTTGCTCGGCTTTGCCAGCTACGGTCCGTTCCGCCCGCGAGAAGGCTATCGGCTGACGGCGGAGCACACGGTCTATGTCGATCCGAAAGCCCAGCGGCGGGGGGTCGGCAAGGCCTTGCTGTTGCGGTTGCTCGACATGGCCAGGGCACAGGGTCTGCATGTACTGGTCGGCGCCGTCGACGGCGAGAACAAGGCCTCCATCGGCTTGCATGAAGCGCTCGGTTTCGAGGTCACCGGGCGCCTTCCGCAGGTCGGCACAAAGTTCGGCCGCTGGCTGGACCTGGTGTTCCTGACCAAGGTTCTGACTGAGGAGGACGCGCCGGAGGGCTGAGGCCGGGGGAAACCGGAAGGGCGGTGACGGAGGCCTTAATTCGCCGTCAGAACCGAGCGGCAATCGCGGGGCAGGGCGGCCAGGGCCATGGGGCGTTTCTTGACGACCTTGGGCTTTTCGCCCTTTTTCGGCGGATTTTTCGGCACCCAGGGCTCGTCCGACAGCCAGTAGGACAGGTGCTGTCCGCAGCCGTCGCCCGGCGGAGGCGGGTTCTGGTTCTTGCAGCCGGCGCTGCCGGGCGGGCAGGCCAGGCGGACATGGAAATGATAGTGGTGCCCCCACCAGGGCCGGACTTTGCGCAGCCAGGTCCGGTCACGGCCGGTCTCGAAGTCGCACAGGGCCTTCTTGATTGTCGGGTTGACGAAAATCCGGGCAACCCGCTTGTCCGAAGCGGCGCGCCGGATCAGCCGCGCATGGGTCTTGCTCCATTTTTTCCGGTCGACCCGCCGGTCGGCACCCTTGATGTCGAGCGGCCCCTTCAGCATTGAAATCGCCGAGATGTCCTCGCGTTCCTGCGCACTCAGGCGGCGGTCGGGCATCTGCGTCAGCCAGATATCGGCGTCGAGGCCGATCTGGTGGCTGGCATGTCCGGACAGCATCGGACCGCCGCGCGGCTGGGCCAGATCGCCGACCAACAGGCCTTTCCAGCCGAGCTTCGGCGCATCGCCGGCCAGGTCCTTCAGATAATCGATCAGGTCCGGATGGCCCCAGTTGCGGTTCCTGGAAAGCCGCATCGCCTGCCAGGCAGGACCGTCCGCCGGCAATTCCGCACCACCGGCCAGACAGCCCTTGGCGTAGGACCCGATCGAGCGCGCCTTGAGAGGCGCCGGGCCGTCGGCGTTGCCGAAATAATCCTTGGCCGGTTGATCGGAATACAGCACCAGCTTGGGTTTGCTGGCGACATAGCCTTCGGGCACGGCGCGTTTTTTCACCGGCAGGGGCGTTCCCGCGACGATCCTCACGCTCGGCGCATAGGGGGCCGTATCCGTGTCTGTTGCCGCGCTGGCCGGTTTGGGCTCCGGAACCGGCGCCGCCGCCGCCGCCGCCGCCGCCGCCGGGGAGAAGAGAGCCGCCAGAACACCCAGACAAGCCAGAAAAGCCAGACCGGCCCGTACGGCGGCCGGTTTGGTCGAGCCTGGCAGCGCGGCCGTCAGCGCTGATATCTTCTGCATGATCACCTTGGGACCTCTCGCGCCGGTCGTGTCGGCCAGCCGCCGGTTTCTTCCGCGCTGTTGTTCGCGGCCGCCGGGGCTGTTTCAGCCTTCAGGCAGCATGCACCAGATCGACCGCCGGCGCATCCGATTCCGGATCGCGCATGCACTCTGTCAACATGTCAGCGAAAGTGTCCAGGAAGACGGTATTGTCCCGGATCACCCGGTCGGCGGCTCCGTTCAGGGTGATGATGTTGCCGGGACGGGCGTTGTCGGTGTCCTCGGCTTCGGGCGGCAGCTCCGCTTCCAGCCGGTGATAGGTCACATTCGGCAATTCGGCAAACAGGTGCTCCGCCTGATAGGACGCGGTCTGGGACTGTCCGTCGGCGAAGATCGACAGGATCGGCACGCCCTTGGAGGGCTGCATCCAGCCGAGCGCACCCCAGCCGATCGCATCCTTGTAGAGGAAGGGCCGGCCGGACGCCCGGCCGGTGCCCAGCGACAGGATGACGATTTCGTCGTCCCCCCAGCCGAGCTTGCGCGCTTCCAGGTAGGCGGCGATGGTCGGGTCCTTCATGAAGACGCCGCCGTCGATCAGGGCTTCCTCGCGCCGCCGGCTGAGGTTTTCCACCTTCGCCGGTTCGAAATAGGACGGGGCGGCTGTGGTGGCGCGCACCGCCTGCCAGAAGTAATAATCGTCCGGGCGGCCGCCGTTTTTCTCGGCGCCGTTGGTCATGAACACAGCCTTGCGCCGTTCGATGTCATAGGCGGTCAGGACCAGCCGGGTGAGGCCGCTCGCCATCGAAGTCCAGCCGAAACGCTCCTTGAGCAGCTTTTCCAGGGGGCGGGCGTCATAGGTCTCGTCGAACAGGCCGAGGGGGTTGGTCACGGCGCGGGCGAGCCGCGCGCTGATCGATGACGTGAAAATGTCCCGGGACTCGCGTTCGAAGAAGGCCCGGAGTTCGGCCAGCGTGGTCGCGGCTTCGCCGGCGCTGCCGCCGGGGCGCGGCGCGGTGAGACCGGCGGCGATCAGACCACCGGACGAACTGCCGGCCATCAGGTCGAACACCTTGTGCATCGGTGCGGCGACGCCGCGCTGGCTCAGCCGGCTTTCCAGTGTTTCGAGGAGGCGTACGGGAATGAGGCCACGCACGCCGCCGCCGTCGATGGAAAGGATGAAACGTTTTTTCTGGGCCATGGTTTTCCCCGGGATGTCAGAGCGGAAGGTCCGGCGCCTTCCCGCGGCCGCGGCAGTCGCCTTGTCATCTGACCCTCAATGTTTGCCACCAATTGCGACACTGCAATGGCAAAGACCGAAGGAAAGGCGCGTTTTTCCTGAATTGGCGAGCAACCGGTTAACGCCTTCGCGTTGCTGGCCGCCAGAACGCTTCAATTCAACGGTGAAAGGCTTTAGGATCGGAGCATACTCAAATCCCGTACAGGAAAATCCATGAACATCGATCTGCTGCGCCGACTTTGCGAAACTCCGGGCGTGCCCGGCCACGAACACCGGGTGCGCGACCTGGTCCAGTCGGAAATCAAGGGTCTGTTCGACGAGGTCAGTGTCGATCCGATGGGATCGCTGCTGTGCCGCCGCGACAGCCGCAAGGCGTCCAGGAAGACCGCGCCGAAGAAGGTCATGCTGCTGTGCCACATGGACGAGATCGGCTTTCTGGTCTCTCACGTGACCGACAAGGGATACCTGCATGTGCAGCCGGTCGGCGGGTTCGACGCGCGCAACCTGTTCTCACGCCGCGTCCTGGTGTCCACCGACGAGGGGGATTTCAAGGGTGTCATGAACCCCGGCGGCAAGCCGATCCACATCTCCTCGCCCGAAGAGCGCAAGAAGATCCCCGAGCCGAAGGACTTCGTGGTCGATCTCGGCATGGGTGAGAAGGCGAAGGACATCGTCAAGGTCGGCGACATGGTCACCATGGATGAGCCGCTGATCGAGATCGGCGACAAGGTCGTCTCCAAGGCCCTCGACAACCGCATTGCCTGCTGGCTCGGCATCGAGGCCATCAGGGGTCTGGGCAAGGCCAAGCACGGCTGCGAGATCCATGTCGCCTTCACCTGCCAGGAGGAAGTCGGCCTGCGCGGTGCCCGTACGGCGGCCTTCGCCATCAAGCCGGACATCGGCTTCGGGGTCGACACCACGCTTGCCTGCGACACGCCGGGCGTTCCCGAACAGGACCGCACCACGGTTCAGGGCGAAGGCTTCGGACTACATGTGAAGGATTCCAGCTTCATCGCCGACCGGGACCTGGTCAGGGAAGTCGAGGCGATCGCGCTGAAGGAAAAGATCCCGTTCCAGCGCACCATGCTGGCTGCCGGCGGACAGGACGGTGCCGCGGCCCAGCAGGCGGCGGCCGGTGCCAAGGCGGTCGGCATCGTGGTCGGCACGCGCTACATCCACACGGTCACGGAAATGATCCACAAGGGCGACCTGCAGGCCGCGCTCGACATCCTGGTGGCATATCTCAAAAAGGCGTGAGCGGCGTCATGGAAAGGGGCGCTGCGGCGCCCCTCTGTCTGCTGACAGGCTTTGGGGCGTTCGTGCGCTCCGGTCAGCTTCGCCTCAGGCCAGCAGGCCCGCGAGGTTGGAAACCTGCTCGCCTGTGCCTGCATAGAGGTTGCTGACCGAGGCGCTCTGGTAGCTGAAGGAACCGTTGCCGGTGGACCCTTCGATGGTCGCTGCGCTGGCGGAGCGCGCCGACAGGCCCGTTTCGCTGTCATAGGAAACCCGGTCGAAGGAAACGAACTGGGCCGACAGGGTCTCCCCGCCGATTTCAGCCTCGATCGTGGTTGTGGAGATGGTCGCGCTTTCATAGGCGATCGACGCGGACGGCCCGCCGTCGCCCTCTCCAAGCGCCGACTTCAACTGGCCGGCCGCCTTCTGGTAGTCCTCGACGGTGGCAAGGGTGCTGTCCTCGTTCTCGTCGTCGTCGTCCTTGCCCTTGTCGACCGCATCCTGCAGGGCGGCGATCACAACCGCGTCTTCCTCGGCCTTCTTGCTGGCCGCTTCCAGAACGCTGACGGCCGGTGCCTGCGCACCGCCGGTACCGCCGGCAAGTGCATCGGGACGGCCGTTGCCGCCTTCGGAGCCGCCGCCGGAAACGGACGCGGAAAACAGGCTGGTGCTCTGGACGGTGGTCTCTATGGAAATCTGCATGGCGCCGGATCCTGATTTGTCCGGCCCGTTCTGGTCCGGCAAAGATTCTGAAAGCATCCTGCAAAACCGTTAACAGGTCATTAACCTAAGGCGCGGGGCATGTCCGGGTCCTGCGGGCCAAAAATCCGGACTTTCAGGCAAACGCTCTTTCCAGAAACCGCCCGCCGAGCACCATGCCGCGCTCGTCGATGGAATGGCCAAGGCCGGAGAGCAGATGCAGGCTGGAAACCACCCCGGCCTGTGTCAGTGCCTGATCGGCCGCCTCGGCATGATAGGCCGGCACGACGTCGTCATCGCTGCCGTGCACGATCAGGACCGGGCTTTCGGTGCCGATTGCCTCCAGGCGGGCGGCACCCGGTAGCAGACCTGAAAAGGCGACCAGCGCCGCCGGCGGCGCCTTGCGGCGCAGGCCGCATTGAAACGCCATCATGGCGCCCTGGCTGAAGCCGACAAGGGCAAGCGCGCCGCCGTCAAGCGACAGCGCGGCAAGTTCCGCGTCGAGAAAGCGGTCCAGCGCAGGTCGGGCCGCCTCGGAGCCGAGACGGTATTCATCGGGCGAGCGCTCGCTGAGCGCGAACCACTGCCGGCCGCCAACCGCTTCGAACGGCAGCGTTTCCGGAGCATCGGGAGCGACGAACGCGGCGTCGGGGAACTGGCCCTGCCAGGCGCGGCCCAGGTCGATCAGGTCCGCGCCGTCGGCACCGTAGCCATGCAGGATCACGATCAGCTGGCGCGCGGGGCGGCCGGAGGCGGGCGCCAGGCGGGGGCCATCGAGATGCGTTGGGGCGGGTCTGACGGTCATGGGGTGTCTCTGGTATCCGTGTTTGCGGCCGGGGTCTGCTTCACCTCCCGGCGAATGAACGGCAGGGAAATCACAAGGGACGCGACGATCAGTGCACCGGCAAGCGCGAACGGGGCACCCGGAAACGAGATTGCCGCATCCGGGCCCGAAAAGGCCGCGAAAACCTGTGTCATGACCAGCGGGCTGACCACCATGGACAGGCCCGCTGCGCTGGAGATCAGGCCCTGGAGCTCGCCTTGCGCGTTGTCCGGCATGCGGTTCGACATCAGGCCGGTGAAGGCCGGTGTTGCCAGGGCGCCGAGCGCGGCGAAGCAGATCAGCCCATAGGCCATCCAGCCCGCATCGGCGACCGCAAGCCCGGCAAAGGCGATCAGGTTTGCGGCCAGGCCTGCCAGCAGGATCCGCCCGGGCCCGAGTCTGGGGTCCAGCACCCGGATCAGGTACCCCTGGACAAAGGCAAAGCCGATCCCGACGAAGGCGAGCGACAGGCCGATATCGCCCGGCGACCAGCCATAGACCTCTTCGGAGTAGTAGCTCCAGATCGCCGGATAGACATAGTGGGCGATGTCGAACAGGAAGACCGCGATGAGAAGCGTTCTGACGGCGGGATAGGCGGCCAGTTGCTTCAACGCACCCAACGGATTGGCGCGTTTCCAGTCAAACGCCCGCCTGTTGTCGTCCTTCAGCGTTTCCGGCAGCACGAAAAAGCCGAACACGAAATTGGCGAAGGACAGGATGGCCGCCGCGTAAAAGGGCGCGCGTGGCCCGTATTCGCCCAGGTAGCCGCCGATCATCGGGCCGAGCACGAAACCGACGCCGAATCCGGCGCCGATCAGGCCGAAATTCTTGGCCCGGTCCTCCTTCGAGGACACATCCGCGATAAAGGCCGAAGCCGCGGAGAAGGTCGCGCCCGCGATGCCCGACAGCAGCCGGCCGGCGAACAGCACGGCAATGTGCCAGGACAGCGCCATGATCAGATAGTCCACCGCCATGGCGAACATGGAGACCAGCAGCACCGGGCGCCGCCCGAACCGGTCGGCAATGTTGCCGAGCGTCGGACCGAAAGCGAATTGCATCAGGGCATAGACAAGGCTGAGGGCGCCGCCCCAGCGGGCGGCATCGCTCACAGGCAGGTCGGTCAGCTCGCGCAGCAGCGACGGCATCACGGGCATCATCAGACCGATGCCCATGGAATTGAGGGTCAGCGTAACGAGGATGAAACCGAGCGCGCTGCGCCTGGAGGAGCCTGTCTGCAAGCTGGTGTCCCGGGTTGCACGTTCGTTCGTCCCGAGCCGGTGTCCGGCCCGGGGTTCCTGTCCGATCTATTCGGCGGCGACCAGCGCGGGCTGCTCCCAGCGGCCTCTTTCGATATCGGCGATCTGCTTGTCGATCTGGGCGATGACGAAACGCGAGAACGGGCCGAGATGCACATAGAGCGCCAGCATCATCATCACCGGCTTGATCGCCCGGAAATTGGTGAAAGCGGTCACGAACAGGGTCTTCCAGAACGGCCCGCGATACGTGGTCTCCTTGAAGGTCATCGCCAGCATGAGCCGGCCGAACAGCTTGAGGTCGTGGAAGAAACCGGCCCCGAAAATCGAACCGTTGGCACCGCTCATGTCGAGCATGGACGCTACTTTCCTGACCCGGCCGAAATAGGCCTCAGGTCCGTAGACCCGATCGATGACCTGCTTGAAATCCTCCAGGATCTGCTCGCGCGGCCGTTGCGTCGTGAAGTTGAGCCCCGCGGTGCACTGGTCGCCGTGTTCCGTATCCGGATCGTCACTGGCGAAGTCGGCGTGCAGGCGCCCTTCCTTGGCGAGGCGGCGGGTGAGCTGCGTGTTGGGCAGGGCGTAAAGCAGTCCGGTCATGGCCACCGGAATGGCGGATTCCTCGATAAGGGCCGAGATTTCGTCGGCGACCTTGTCGCTCTCCCCGTCGAAGCCGACGATGAAGCCGGCCAGAACGAAGATCCCGGCGTCGTAGATCTGGTGCACGCTCTTGGCGATGTCGCGGCGGGTGTTCTGCTTCTTGCGCGTGGCGATGAGCACGTCCGGATCCGGGCTCTCGATGCCGATGAAGACCGAGAAAAATCCGGCCTGCTGCATCATCGTCAGAAGGGCCTTGTCGTCAGCCAGGTTGAGCGAGGCTTCCGTCGACATCTCGAACGGATGATTGCGCTTCTTCTGCCAGGCTGCCAGTTCCGGCAGGAACATCTTCACGGCTTTCTTGTTGCCGATCAGGTTGTCATCGACGAAATCGACATGGCCGCGATAGCCGAGTTCATGGAGGCGGTCGAGTTCCGCCAGCATCTGGTCGTTGGTCTTGGTCCTGGGCACCCGGCCATACAGCTCGATGATGTCGCAGAATTCACAGGTGAACGGGCAGCCGCGCGAATACTGAACGCCGATCTGGACGTAATCCTCGAATTTCAGCAGGTCGAAGCGGGGCACCGGACTGGAGGTCACGTCGGCCTTGAATTTCTCGGCCGTGAACCGGCCGTTGCGGGCACCTTCGTTCCAGGCATCCACGAAGGTATCGAGGATCCCTTCGGCTTCACCGAGAACCAGGAAATCCGCCGATTCATAGACTTCGGGGGAAGACGTGGGATCGGGACCGCCGACAACGGCCGGAATGTTTTTTTCCTGAGCTCTCCGGATCACGGCGAGGCTGTCTGCCTGCTGGGGCAGCATGCCGCCTGTCATCACCATGTCCGCCCAGTCCAGGTCGTCATTCGTGAGCGCGCCGGTGTTGCGGTCGATCAGCCGGACATTCCAGTCTTCCGGAAGCATGGCGGCAACCGTGATCAGCCCCAGCGGCGGAGCGGGATACTTTGCGCCGACCATTTCGCAGGTGGCGCCGTAATTCCAGAAAGATCCGGCATTAAACCGCGGATACACCAACAAAACATTGCATTCCGACATAAACGGTCCCTCCAGACGGACACTTGCCCCCAACGGCGTCACCGTACCAAGTTTCCGCGCCGGCACAACCGCTTTGACAGACTGTCACGCGTTTCCGCTCAAGGGACCTGCCGTATGATGATGTCAGAGCTGGCTTGTGCCAGGCTTGCGGGCATGAAAGACGAGGCCGTGCACCTCCTTGCCGAGCTCATGGCGCAGCACCAGTGGTTTTTCGACCTCATAGACAAGCCCCGCGGTTTCCGCGCAGTTTTTCAGGTAGGCCGGTGTGTGGGCGTAGCGCCCTGTCGGGTCGACGCGGTAATCGGGGCCGGACGGATCGGACAGGTGCTCGACGCTGGCAACCAGCACCGCGCCCGGAGTGAGCGCGGCCCACAGCGCGTTCATGAAGGGCTGCAGGTCGCCAAGATAACACAACGTGTCGACACAGACGGCCAGGTCGAACCGGGTCGGCAGAGCGGAATTCAGGAAACCGACAAGTTCGCCTTCGACCAGAAAATCGTAGACCTCCAGTGCAGAGGCTTTGCGCAGCATGCCCGGGGACAGGTCGATACCGGTGAGCCTCGTGCAGTGTTCGCGGATGAGCGGGCCGCACAAGCCTGTGCCGCATCCCAGATCGATCACGTCTCCAAAGGGGGACGAGCGCGCGGAGGCGAGGCTGGCCACTTCCTCGGAGACCCGTTCCGGAGCCCGGTAGCCGAGATTCTTCAGGACCTCGTCGAAACTGTCGGAAAAACTGTCGAAATGCGATTTTACGTAGTCCTCGGGGGCGTGGTCCATGTCGTCGCCGCGAACGGCTGCCAACTGGTAGCGGGCGATGGTATTGCCGGGGTCCGCCGCGACCAGCGCTTCCAGATGCTGCAGGGCCCGGTCCCGGCGCCCGAGCGCACACAGCACGCGCGCGTGCCAGATCGGATCGGTCCAGACCTCCGAGCCGAATTCCAGGCACCGCTCCAGCGCGTCCGCGGCCTCGTCCCTGTGACCCGCCAGCATCAGCGACAGGCCGAAATTGTGCCAGGCGTTGGGATTGTCCGGGTCCAGACGCACGATTTCCCTCAGGACCGGCAGGAGATCGTCATTGTTGGAGGCCCCTTCCATCATGACGTTGATGTTGCTCCAGGCTTCTTCGTGCCGGGGCTCGATCTCGACCGCGCGCACGTAGGCATCGAGCGCTTCATCAGGCCTGTCGCCGAGTTTCAGGATGTTGCCGAGATTGTTGCAGGCTGCCGCATTCCGCGCGTTGTGTTCCAGCGACTTGCGGATGAGTTGCACGGCGTTGTCCGGCTTGCCGGCCTCGAAGTGCAGCAGACCGAGGAAATGCAGGCCGTCCGCGTTTTCCGGTTCGGCGGTCAGAACGTCCTTGTAGGCCGCAAGCGCGCCCTCGAGATTGCCGCTGCGATGGGCGGCAATGCCCTCCTGCAACCTTGCATCGATCTGCATGTCGCACCACTCCCGAAAATCATAATATAAAAAAAGGGCGGTCGAACCGCCCTTGTTGCCAGAAAGTTCCTTCAGGTGACCTTACAGGACTTTCAGGTCTTCAGCCACCATCCGGCCGCGGCGCCACTCCAGGTCGAAAACCACGAGCTGGCCTTCCGTCAGGGTGTCGATACCGGACCGGCGCAGGGCCGTGATGTCGACGATGATGTCCTCGCCGTCCTGGGGTTCGATAGTGCCGATACCTCGGCCCTGATCGAACCATTTTACGTTTCCATGCAGCATGGAGTCTTCTTTCCAATTTTTTTGCATCGAGGCAGGAGACCGGCACATTTAGCCGTCTTTTCCAACGCCTGGATGACAGTGTTTTTATAATAAAAAAGTAGTTATCAGGTCCGCTCGGAAATAAACCTCGTAGTGCGCAGTCGAAGTCGACCGCAGCATCCGCAAGTTCAGATCCTTCAAAGGTGGGCCCTGAATACCCGGCTCAATGGCCGGGGCTTTTTCACAGTATCTATTAGTATGGTAATGAATTTGTTAATTTCAAGACCCTGGTCACCGATCAAGCTGACCATGAATGACATATCTGAGGATATCGACCACTTGTTCGGACGTTTGTGCGACCGCAAGTGCAGCTGCGTCAACTTCCTTGAGTGGATGGGTCAGCGACGGATCGTGAACGACGATCAGCGATTTGCCGAGCGCTGACGCATAGCCGGCATCGAACGCCGCGTTCCACTGCTTGTACTTGTCGCCGAAACGGACCACGACGATATCGGCCTTTTCGATCAGGGTGCGCGTGCGCACGGCGTTCACTTTCGCCCCCTTGTGATCGTACCAGAACTTGTTGTCCTCATTGCCGAGAATGACGGCGCCGCAATCGTCACTGGCATCGTGATCCGTGACAGGTGCCGAAAAGGACACCGGCAGGTCCAGTGCCTTTGCGCCGGTCATGATCTTCTCGCGCCAGTCGGTGTGAATTTCGCCGGACAGATAAACGCGCCAGGTATCCATATGATCCTCCCATCAGGTTTTTATATCCCGTTGTGAATGTCATACGGAATTGTCTTGAAGCTGGTGTCTCGCAGCGCGAACGTCAAGGACTTCGAGCGGGGCGGCCGCGAACGGTTGGTTTGCGTGCTGGGAAACCGGGGGCTCGTCCGGTCCGGCCTGGAACCGGCGCCGGGTGCCCTCACAGGGTTTTCAGCAGCTCCCTCAGCGCGACGCGATAGTCCGGGTAGCGGAACGCATACCCGAGCTCGTCCTTGAGGCGCCGGTTGGAGACCCGCTTGTTCTCGCCGTAGAACGAGCGTGCCATCGGTGACAGGTCCGCGGTCTCGAACGGGATTTCGGGTGGTGGCGCGACGCCGAGCAGCTTCGCGGCAAAAGCCACCACATCCTGGGGGGGCGCCGGTTCGTCATCGGTCACGTTGAAGATCCGGGTGGACGGCTGCGCCATCGCCGCCTCGAGTGCACCTGCAATGTCGGCTGCATGAATGCGGTTGAACACCTGGCCCGGCTTGATCAGGCGCCGGGCCGTGCCCTTCCTGAAATTCTCGAACGCATTGCGGCCCGGCCCGTAGATGCCCGACAGGCGGAAGATCTGGACGGGCAGGCCATGGGCGCGCGCGAACTCCAGCCATGCCTGTTCCGCGGCCACCCGCTGCACGGAGCGTCTGGACACCGGTTTGCACGGGGTGTCTTCGTCGACCCATTCCCCGTCATGATTGCCATAGACCCCGACCGTGGAGAGGTAGCCGGTCCAGTCGGGCCGTCCGGCGGCGATGTCGTCGCCATGGATCCGCAGGACAGGGTCGCCGGTCTCGCCGGGGGCAATGGACACCAGCACATGGGTGGCGCTCTTCAGCGCCTCGGCGATGCGGTCTCCCGGCGTGGTGCCGTCAAACAGGAACGGCTCGACGCCCGCCTTGTCGAGGTCAGCCGACTTTTCAGGAGAGCGTGTGGTGCCGCCGATCCAGTCGAAGCGGTCGCGGACCCGGTCGATGAAGGCCCTTGAGGAAAACCCGGCGCCGAAAACGAACAGTTTCAAGGTTCAAAGCTCCAGATGCTTGCGGCGGATCTCGTAAAGAGCAACGCCGGTTGCGACCGCAAGGTTGAGGCTGTCGGCCTGGCCCGTCTGCGGAATGCGGATCAGCGTGCCGCAGGCGGTGGCCATGTCGTCTTCCAGGCCCTTCTGCTCATTGCCCATGACCAGCAGTACCGGCTCCTGATAATCGGGTTTGCGGTAGTCGACCGAGCCCTTCAGGTGTGTGGCCGCCACGGTGCCCGGCCAGGATCCGGCAAGCGCCTTGAACTGGTCCTTGGTCAGTTTCGCCAGCGGCACGTGGAACAGGGACCCCATGGTGGCGCGCACGGCTTCGACGGCGAACGGGTCGGTGCAGTCGCCGACCAGCATGACGCCTTTGCCACCGACCGCGTCGACCGTGCGGATGATCGTTCCGAGATTGCCCGGGTCGCGGACCCTGTCGAGGGCCACCCACACGGGGGCACC
Organism: Roseibium sp. AS2; assembly: GCF_038900065.1. NCBI lineage: Bacteria > Pseudomonadati > Pseudomonadota > Alphaproteobacteria > Hyphomicrobiales > Stappiaceae > Roseibium > Roseibium sp. AS2. Next base: position 495,473 of record NZ_JBBMQN010000001.1, on the reverse strand, counting down.
CGACGGATCGATGTCCTTTGCCTCCAGGATTTGCTGTTCATAGACCCCGACGACCATCTGCGGGTTGTCCTTGCGGGTCATGGCCGACATGACGGCGGTCGAGGCTTCCAGAATGAGCGCGCCCCGCGCCTTGGCCGTGGCCGCGGCCTTCTGGGCCACCGGATTGTCACGGGCTTCCGGGCCGAGCGCGAGATAGCGCACGCCCCAGCCGGCATCGAGCGCGTCGGTCGCCAGTTTCAGACCCTCGGCAACGAACAGACCGGACTGGCTGCGGTGCTTGCGCTGGGCGACGAGGCCCTTGATCTCCTTGACGATCGGATTGGAATGGCTGGTAATCTGCTTGACCGCGCCCTGGCGTTGCTCGCTCATCGGCCGCTCCACCGGGAGAACAGCGACGTCGACAACGCGCGGCCATCGGTATCGTTGCTGCCCTCTTCGCGGATGACCAGTTCACCCGATTCTAGAAGACCTCCCTGAGTGGCGAGCGTTTCGGCCATCAGTTCGTGAATCGCGACGAAACTGGAGCGGATGGCGTAGGCGGTCAGGATCATGAACAGCGCATCGCCCGAGAGCAGCTTCTGCAGATCGGCCAGCATGCCGGGCAGACTGGTATAGAGATCCCATACCTCGCCCTTGGGACCGCGTCCGTATTTGGGCGGGTCGAGGATGATGCCGTCATAGGTGTTGCCGCGCCGGACCTCGCGGGCGACGAATTTGCCGGCGTCCTCGCAGATCCACCGGATCGGCAGATCTTCCAGGCCGGACAGGGCCTGGTTTTCCCGAGCAAAGCCGATGGCCTTTTTCGACGCGTCGACATGGGTGACCTGCGCGCCTTCCGCTGCCGGCAGCAGCGACGCCAGGCCGGTATAGCCAAACAGGTTCAGGATCTTCAAAGGCCTGTCGGGCGCGCGGGCGCGTTCAGCGCGGATTTTGCCGTTGACCCAGTCCCAGTGCGCTGCCTGTTCGGGAAAGACGCCGACGTGGCGGAACGACATGAAACGGCCGTTGTAGCGCACGGGGCCGTAGTTCATCGGCCAGGTCTCCGGCACATCGCCGGAGAATTTCCAGCGGCCGGGCCCTTCCTCTTCGGTGTCCCCGGAAAAGACCGCGTCGGCGCGTGTCCAGACACTTTCCTTCAGCCGGCGGCTGCCCATGGCCTGCGGTTCCGGCCGCACGATCATGAACCGGCCATAGCGTTCGAGCTTCTGCCCCGCGCCCATGTCGAGCAGCCGGTAGTCCTTCCAGCCCGCGGTTTCCAGAATCACCGGCAAGGTCTGCACCGGGGGCCGGCCCGAAGGAGCAAAGGAAGAGGCGTTGGTCTGATCCGCCACGTGTGTCTCTCGTCAATCTTGGTGTTGAGCCACATCACCTAGTCGGCAAGCACGCCAAGGTCAACTTTTTGCGGTGTCGCCAAAGAAAAAGGGCGGGGCGCCGAAGCTTCCCCGCCCTTGGCCGGCAGTGAAATGAGGTCAGGCGGCGGCAACCTCGGAGAGGAATTGCTCGACTTCCCGTTTCAGTTCCTGGGTCTTGTCGGTCAGCTCGCCGGACGCCGACAGCACCATGTCCGCGGAGGACGAGGTCTGGTCGACGGCCTGGGAGAGCTGGCCCATGGAGGCGGACACGGCCCCGGTGCCTTCAGCCGCCCGCTGGACGTTCTGCGAGATTTCCGCGGTCGCGGCGCCCTGCTGCTCCACGGCGGAGGCAATGGCGGCCGTGTAGCTGTTGACCTCTGTCATGGTCTCGGTGATTTCGCCGATCGCGACAACGCTGTCCGCGGTGGCGTTCTGGATTTCGGTGATCTGGGAACCGATTTCCTCCGTTGCCCGGGACGTCTGGGTGGCCAGCTCCTTCACTTCCGCAGCGACGACCGCGAAGCCCTTGCCGGCATCTCCGGCCCGTGCGGCCTCGATGGTGGCGTTCAGGGCGAGCAGGTTGGTCTGTTCCGCGATTGCCTGGATGAGCGTGACCACCTGGCCGATCTTGGTCGCAGCCTGCGCCAGGCCCTCGACCTTCTGGTTGGTCTCCCGCGTGCCGGTGGTGGCCCGGTCGACGATTTCCGTGGTCTGGGCGACCTGGCGCGAAATCTCGCCGATTGAAGCGGACAGCTCCTCCGCGGCGCTGGCTACAGTCTGGACATTGTGGGTGGTGTCGTCGGAGGACACCCGTGTTTCGCTTGCATAACCGGCGCTGTCGCGCGCAATTTCCGTCAGCGCCTGGGCGGTGCTGTCGAGGCCGCCCGCCGTTGCTTCGACGGAGCCCAGTGCCGCTTCCGCCGTGGACCGGAAGGACAGGATCATCGCGTCGATGCGTTCCTGGCGCTCCTGTCGTGCGGCTTCCTCCTGGGTGCTGTGCTCCTGCAGTTGCGCCCGCTCGATCGCGTTGTCGCGGAACACCTGCACTGTGCGGCTCATGGCGCCGATTTCATCCCCGCGGTGGATGCCCGGAATGTCGACTTCATTGTCACCATTGGCAAGGCGGTTCATCACGCCGGTAATTGTGTGTATCGGACGGGTGATTGCCAGATTGAGCACGAATGCCAGTCCGATGCCGCCCAGAATGGCGAGCAGGATGGTCACGGCGATCTGCATTTCCGCACCGCTCGAGGCGGCTTTGGCCGCCCGGGACTGGGCTGCGGAAATCACGGAGATATCCGCGGTGACCTTGTGCGTCAGGCTGTCGAGTTGATCGCGCTTGGCCATCAGCTCCGCCTTCGTGGTCAGCATTTCCTTGAAGGACCGGTCGAGTGAAGCGACGGAAATGGCAATCGCGTTGATGGCATCGGCTGCGCTGGGCAGGGTCTTGGCGTATTGCACCATCTCCGTTTCCAGTCGCGCAAGGCCGGCGACATGCGTTTCCACCTTTGTCGCGTCGGAAGCCCCGAAGGAACCGAACAGGTAAAGCGTCTCCGCGCGCGCGGCCAGGGCCAGTTCATTGAGATTGGTTGCGTGCTGCGCAATCGACTGGATGGTCGCCAGCCGTGTCGAGGCGGTCATTGCGTCCGTCTTGGCTTTTGAAACAACCGGCTGAACCTGGGCCAGAATTTCCTGCGTAAGCGAATTCATGCCGTCGATGGCGGAACCGACCGCGTGGCGGGCTTCATAGGCTTCTGCGAAGCCGAGATCCTTGGTCAGGTTTTCAAGCGCCCCGTCCAGTTCCTTCGCCTTGGAGGCCAGTTGGCTGACGGTCTTGCGATCGATGCCCTCGATCTTCTTGTAGTTCAGTTGCTTGGTCACGCCGACCAGATCGGCAGAGGTTGCGATGGCGTTGGTGAGTTCGTCACCTTCGATGTTTCCGCTGCCCTTCAGGTACAGCATGTGAATCTTGACCACTTCATCCTTCAGCTCGAAAATGCTGCGCTGAAGATTGTTTGTGTCGTCGAGCTGGCTGTTCGCGGCGAAGGCCTCGGCACCGATCTTGGTTTCTTCAGTTTCGACCGCGTCGGAGATGCTCACGGACAGGGCTTCAAGATCGGCTGTGCTCGCCAGCAGGGTTGTCAGCCGCTCGGACTGCTGGCTGGTGTGGTCGACAACCTCCGCAAAGGTTTCCGCGAATTGGGCGACCGCGTCACGGGCGGCCGAAACCTGTTGTACTGCGGCCGTGTCCCCGGCGGCATTGCCGGACAGGACAGCCAGTTCCGCTTCGAGTTTCGCAATCCCGTCTTCCACGGAGGTTCCCAGGGCGTCACCGGGATTGTTCAGATAATCCTCGCGCAACAGTGATGTCGTCTGCACCTGGGCCGCGACCTTGGCGGCCTGGTCCGCAACCACAAATCGCGATGACAGATTGTGAATGGCGAGAAAACCCACCCCGCCCACCAATGCCGTCAACAATAGAACAGCAAAGAAACCACCACCGACCTTGAACCCGAATTTCAGGTCGGTCAGAACATTCAAAATGCGCTTCATGTCATCCCCACACAGCTCGAAGAACCGTATTTTCCTTTTGCGACTATTGCCGATGGCCATGAAGAAGAAGTAAATCGGGAAAATTTAGATTGCTTTGGAAATGTGCAGATCAAGAAAGCTGACCGACACACGAAAGAAAATCGCAAATAAAGATATTATAATGCTGGTCTATCAATTCAGGGTTGCATCGCCAGTTAGACGTGCTGGCCTCCATTGATGTGGATCTCGGCACCGCTGACATAAGAAGACTTGTCGGAGCATAGATAGTAGATCGTATCGGCAACCTCGGCAGGCAGTCCCAGGCGGCGCAAGGGGATGTCTTCTATCATCTTTTCCGTTCCGGGCGAGAGAATGGACGTGTCGATTTCGCCAGGTGCGATGGCATTGACCCGGACGCCGTGGGGGCCGAAATCTGCTGCCATCTCGCGGGTCAGCGAGGCCAGCGCCGCCTTGGACGTGGCATAGGCGGTGCCGGCGAACGGATGAACCCGCATGCCGGCGATCGAGGTCACGTTGACAACCGATCCCCGGGCGTTCTTCAGTTCCCTGAACAGGCCCCGGCCCAAAAGGATCGGGGCGAAGAAATTGACCTGGAACACCGTCCGCCATTCATGCATCGCGGTGGTCAGCGAATCGAGGCGCTCGCCCTCCGGGCCTTTCAGGCTGATGCCGGCATTGTTGACCAGGGCATTCAGCCGGGAGCCGTTCGGTTCCAGCCGCTTGCGGATCTCCTGGACTGCGAAGCCGAGATTTTCCGGATCGGACAGATCCACCTGGATATGGTCTTCGGGGCCCATCGGCCATGGGCACTTGTCGGAGAAGGCGTGACGCGAACAGGTGATCACCCGCCAGCCTTCCGCGGAGAACCGTTTGACGGTCGCATGACCGATCCCGCGGCTGGCCCCGGTCAGCACGAGTGCGGGGCGTTCGTCTGCGTCAGACTTGTCTGTCATGTCGATCCCCAAATATGCGCCGATGGCCCGTAAAAAGTTGACTCTCTTGGTAGAGTTTCGATATTGCGCTGAAAAACAGCTATGACACTATGTCCGCTCATGAGGACTCACGCCGGATCCTGCAATGATCATATGCTCCTGTAACGTTCTGTCTGACAAGCAACTTCGCGAGGCGGCGAAGGAAATGCGCGCGGACCCGAACGGCAAGGTTCCGACCCCGGGAGCGGTTTTCCGGCATCTCGGGTGCCGTCCCCGGTGCGGCGGCTGTTTTTCGTCAGTCATTGACATCATCCATGAAAAAGTTTCTGAACAGACGCAGGATGCAGAATCGACGGCCGTACCGGACAAGCGGGCAGCCGAAGGGTAATTCAGGAGAGGGCCTATGAAGGGTGATCCGCGGGTAGTCGAGTACTTGAACAAGTCGCTGCGGCACGAATTGACGGTGGTCAACCAGTTCTGGGTCCATGCGCGCCTCCTGGCCGACTGGGGATTCGGCAAACTCGCCGCGAAGGAACTGGTCGAAGCCGACGAAGAGCGTCAGCACGCCCAGGAACTGATGGACCGGATCATTTTCCTGGAGGGACTGCCGAACCTGCAGACCCTCGATCCGCTGCGCATCGGCCAGTCCCTGAAAGAGTGCCTGGAAGGCGACCTGGCGGCGGAATATGTGGCGCGTGCGCTCTACAAGGAAGCGCGCGAAGTCTGCCGCGAACTGGGTGATTTCGTTACCATGGCCCTGTTTGAAAGGCTGCTCGGCGACGAGGAAGGTCATATCGACTTCCTCGAAACGCAACTCGGGCTGATCGAACGGATCGGCATCGACAATTACGCGCTGCTTCAGGCGAAATCGGCCGATCAGGCCGAGTAGGCTTCGCAACCGTTTTCAGATGACACGCCGTTCCGGCCAGTTTTCTCGGCCAGTTTTCTCGGCCAGTCTTCCCGGTCAGCCTTGCAACAGACCCCGGCTCAGGGCCGGGACGGCGCACTGCTCCGGCAGGTTTCCAACCGGTGAACCATGCCCCCGCCGGTTGTTTCGGCGTCTTCCTCATCATGAGTGACCAGCAGTACCGGCAGGCCCTTGCGCCGCGCCGCATCGAAGACCAGCGCCCGGATATCGGCCCTGCGGGCCTTGTCCAGGCTTGAGAACGGCTCGTCGAGCAGCAGGGCCTTCGGCTCCGAGAGCAGATTGCGCATCAACGCAACGCGCGTCTGCTGCCCGCCGGAAAGGGTTGCCGGGTCACGGCTGCCGAACCCGGCAAGACCGACGTCCTCCAGGGCCTGTTCGGCGAGATCGAGCCGCGCGGATCGCTTCCGCACATCCGCCGGGATCGCGAACATCAGGTTCTGGAGCACGCTCATGTGCGGAAACAGCAGCGGGCTCTGGAACATCAGGCCGATGTGCCGGTCCTGCGCCGGCCGGTCGGTCAGGTCCCGGCCATTCAGGAACACGCGACCGGCTGACTGGAAGTCCCGCCGCAGGAAACCGGCGATGAAATCCAGCAGGCTCGACTTGCCGCTGCCGCTCTCGCCCATGATGGTGAGGATGTCGCCTGGCGCGATCCGGCAGTCGATCTCCACGAGCGGTGCCCCGTTCAGGTGGAGACGCACCTTGTCGAGAACGAGACCGGACGCATCTGCTGGCGTGTTCATGGCGGTCATCCTCTTTCCAGCCGCATGGCGACCCTGTTCCGGTGAACCAGCGCGGGCACCAGCGCAGCCAGCACGAAGCCGCCGAGCGGGATCAGGAGCTGCAACAGTGCATACAGGGCGGCGGCCTGCCTGCTGCCGCCGCTTGCCAGTGCAACGCTTTCGGTCGTGACCGTCACGATCCGCCCGGCGCCGATCATCAGGGTCGGCAGGTATTGGCCCACGGAGACGGCGGCGGCGACCGCGAAGGTCACGAGAACGGGCCGCAGCAGCAGGGGCAGGCGGATCCGCCAGAAGATCCGGGCCCGCGAAGCGCCCAGGGAGGCGGCCGCCTTGCCATAGCGCGGATCGAGACGGGCCCAGGGATCACTCAGGGCGAGCACCGCGTAGGGCAGGACGAACACCAGATGGGCCAGCAGGACCGCCGCAAAGGTCCCGGTCAGTCCGGCGTGGAGAAACAGCATCTGCAGGCCGAACAGAAAGCCGATCTGTGGCAGAAGAAGCGGCAGGAAAACGAGAGCCTTCAGTCTGGCGCTAGTGGTCCGGCCGGCGGCATCACGTGCCTCCAGAAGCCAGAGCGTTACGGCCGTTGCAACGCCCGCGGCCGAGACGGCGAGGGCAAGGGTTGCCCACAGGGCCGGGGCGCCCATGACGGCCATGTCCGCGAACCGCATCACATCCAGGTGTTGCGGAAGCGCCGCGGGAAACCACCACGAGCGCGCCAGGCTCCACAGGCCCAGAAGGACCAGCGAAAGACCCATCGCGGCGATGACGGCCAGCATGACAAACAAACCGGCGAGCCGGCCGGAGGTGTCGTGCGCATGCCGGTGCCCGCTGGAAAGCCGGCTGCGCAGGAGACGGACCGTGAGCCGCTCAAGTCCCAGATAGGCCAGCAGTGCGGCCGTCGTGACGGCCAGTTGCAGCAGGGCGCCCGCGGAGGCCATCAGCCGGCGCGACAGGTCTGGATCGTTCATCCAGCCCACCAGCCGTGGCGCGAGCGGGGAGGGTGTCGCCGGACCGAGGATTTCGGCCACGTCGACCACCGATGTCGCGTAGGCGATGACGGCGAGCATGGGCAACCGGATCAGCGGATAGATCTGCGGCAGGATCAGCTTGAAGAATGTGGCGAGCCGGCCATAGCCGAGGCTCGCGCCGGCCCGGTAGGTGTCATGGATATGCGGCCGGTTGAGCGCGGCCAGGGTCATCAGGAACAGGAACGGCACTTCCTTGGCCACGAGGCCGAGTGTCATGGCGACGCCGAAGGGGTCGTTCAGTATCAGCACGTCCGGCGGGCGCGTCCAGCCGGTGGCCCAGGGGGATGCGAGGCGCACCAGAAACCCCGACGGGGCGATCAGGAACGCCAGACCGATTGCGGCGGCCGCATGGGGCACCGAAAGCAGCGGCGACAGGAACCGGGCAAGCCGGCGGAAGGTGCGCGTGCCCGACCAGCCGGCGGTAAAGACCAGCACGATCGCCAACGAGGCAAGCGAGGCGGCAAGGCCCGTGGAAAAGCTGAGCGCGGCGGACCTGGCCAGACCCGGCGTCTCGAACAGCCGCCGCATCGGCTCCAGCGACACCGTCTCGTGACCAAGGACCGGCAGATACCCGAAAGCGGGCAGCGCGGTTCCGGCCAGGCCGGCCAGAACCGGTCCCCCCAGCAACGCGATGACCAACAGGGTCGGAACGTCCACGATCCGTTTCTGCCGGATGGTCAAGGTTCCTGTCCGCCTAGTTGGCGCCGTAGCGGGCGATCCAGGCTTTTTCCAGGGCGCTGACCCAGCTTGGATGCGGCTCGGGCAGGACCGGACCGAGGTCTTCCGGTGTCAGCGTTGCGGGGCCGAGGTCCAGCGCCTCGAACAGCGCCTTCTCGCGGCCGGGCAGGGCGGCGACATTCAGCACGGTCGGATCGCCCCAGAACTCAGGATCCTGCTTGCGCGACTGGGCCTCCGGCGACAGCAGGTAGTTGGCGAACACCCGGGCGCCGGCCGTGCTGGAGCTGTTGAAGGGGATTGCGACGAAGTGGGTATTGCCGATGGTGCCGCCGTCCAGAACGAAGCTGCGCACACTGGGCGGCAGCTCGCCGTTGGCGATCGCGCCGGACGCGTCCCCGGGATTGAAGGAAAAGGCGATGTCGAGGGCTCCGTCGGCCAGGAGCTGGCGCATGTGGGCCGCGTTCTTCGGAAAGGCATTGCCCTGCCGCCACATCAGGTCATGGAGTTCGTCCAGGTAGGCAAACACGGGCGCGCTCAGATCCGCGAACCGTGCCGTGTCGACCGGCCTCGACAAGGCGTCCCTGTCTTCGACCGTGTCGACGAGGATCTGTTTCAGGAAGGTCGTGCCATAGAAGTTCGGCGGCTGCGGGTAGGAGAACCGTCCGGGGTTGTCCCTGGCATGGGCCAGCAACGCCTCCAGACTGGCCGGCGGGGTGTCGAGGCGCGCGCTGTCATACATGAACACCAGCTTGGCCATGCCCCAGGGACTTTCCTGGCCGTCCGTCGGCACGGTGAAGTCCACCTTTACGGTCGGTTTGTTCTCGATATCGACATGGCGCCAGTTGGGCAGGGTCTCCGCCCAGCCCGGCCCCGCGAGCAGGCCCTGTGATTTCATGGCAGCGAAGTTCTCGCCGTTGATCCAGATGAGATCCACGGCGCCGCCGGACGATTTCGCGACGGATTTCTCAGCCAGAACCTGGGAGACGACAGTCGCCGTGTCGCTGACCTTGACGTGGATGACGCGGACGCCGAAGTCGCGGACGACCTCGCGGGCAGCCCAGCCGATATAGGCATTGATGCGCGGTTCGCCGCCCCAGGCATGAAAATAGACGGTCTGTCCCCTGGCCTCGCGAAGCACGTCCTGCCATTTCGAATCCCCGGCCGGCGCCGTCTCCTGCGCCGCAACAGGCAACAGCAACGTCGCGAGCAGGCCGAGAGTGACAGCAAGAAGTCGGGTCATTGAATTGTCCTCAGGTTCCGGAGCGAAGGCGCACCCGTTCCCTCGCGCAGGCCGCATGGCACGGTCAAGACAAGGCTTTGTGAACTGCCCTCACACCTACACCGGCAGGATGTGGGTGTCCTTGATTTCTTCCATGACCGCGTAGGTATGGGTCCCGCGGACACCGGGAAGAGCCAGCACGACATCGGACAGAAACGCCCGGTAGGCTTCCATGTCCTGCACCCGGCTCTTGATCAGGTAGTCGAACCCGCCGGCCACCATGTGGCATTCCAGAATGTCCGGTGACCGTTCGACGGCGGTCTTGAAGGCGTCGAAGATCTCCGGAGACGTCCGCTCCAGCCGTATCTCGATGAAGACCAGCAGGCCGCGCCCGACCTTTCCGGGGTTAAGGCTCGCGGAGAAATGTTCGATGTAGCCGTCCCGGACCAGGCGCTTCATCCGCTCGGCGGTCGCGGTTGCCGACAGGCTGATCCGTTCGGACAGGTCGGTGTTGGTAATCCGGCCGTCTTCCTGAAGAACCTTCAGAATGCGCCGGTCAAGTCCGTCAAGCATAGTGAAAAAGCTTTCTGATATTCAATTTGAAAGAGGATTACGCTAAAAAATATCTGAAATACAGCGATATCACACCATGAATATCGAATATTCTAGGGAAATCTGATGACCGGGCCCCAGGCCCATCGGGAGACCCCCATGACCGCGACCACCGCTGCCAGAACGACGATTGAACAGACCGACCTCGAGCCGTTCCGCGCGGCCTATGCCCCCGGCGACAAACCGCTTGTGGACGCGCTGCTTAAGGAAGCCGCCGGCGATGTCGTGGTGGAAAAGCTGATCGACCAGCGGGCCCGCGGCTACATCGACGACATGCGCTCGGTTCAGGTGGGGCTGGGCGGTGTCGAGGATTTCATGCGCGAGTTCGGCCTGACCACACGTGAAGGTCTGGCGATGATGGTTCTGGCCGAAGCGCTGCTGCGCGTGCCCGATGCCCAGACGGCGGACAGGCTGATCGAGGACAAGCTGGCGGCGGCCAGGTTCGACGATCCGTCCGGACCCAAGTCGGACACCTGGCTGGTGTCCGCCTCGTCCTGGGCGCTGGGCGTGACTTCCCGCCTGCTGCATCCCGGGGACACGCCGCAAAGCATCCTGTCGAGCCTGGTCAGGCGCATGGGCATGCCGACGGTCCGGGTTGCCACCCGCAAGGCGATGCAATTGCTCGGCCATCAGTTCGTGCTCGGCGAAACCATTCACAAGGCGCTGGAACGCGCGAAGACCCAGGAAACCAAAGGCTACCGGTATTCCTATGACATGCTTGGAGAAGGCGCCCGCACGGCAAGGGATGCCGAGCGCTATTTCCGGTCCTATGCCGATGCCATCGAGGCGATCGGCAAGGCCGCCGGCGACAGGCCCTTGCCGGACCGGCCTGGTATCTCGGTCAAACTGTCCGCACTGCATGCTCGCTACGAGGCGGTCAATGGCGAGCGGGTGCGCGACGAGCTGTTGCCGAAGCTGCGCGAACTCGTCCGGATGGCCAGGGACCGCAATCTCAATTTCACCATCGATGCCGAGGAAGCCGACCGGCTCGAGATTTCGCTGGACGTGATTGCAGCGCTGCTGTCGGATCCGGTGACCGAGGGCTGGGACGGCTTCGGGCTTGCGGTCCAAGCCTATCAGAAGCGCAGCATACACGTGATTGACTGGCTCGTCGGGGCCGCCCGCAAGACAGGACGCAAGCTGATGGTGCGTCTCGTCAAGGGCGCTTACTGGGACACGGAAATCAAGCATGCCCAGGAAAACGGCGCGCACGCCTATCCGGTGTTCACCCGCAAGGCCGCAACGGACCTGTCCTATCTGTGCTGCGCCAAGCGCATGCTGGCCGCGCGCGACGTGCTCTATCCGCAATTCGCCACCCACAACGCCCTGACCATTGCCCAGATCATCGAACTGTCCGGCGGCAAGGCGGAGGGCTACGAATTCCAGCGTCTCCACGGCATGGGCGAAAGTCTCTACAAGGCCGTTTGTGAGCGCGACGGATTTCCGTGCCGGATCTACGCGCCGGTTGGCGGCCACAAGGACCTTCTGGCCTATCTGGTCCGCCGCCTTCTGGAAAATGGCGCCAATTCCTCTTTCGTGACCATTGTCGGCGATGCCTCCGTGCCGGTCGAGGCCTTGCTCAAGCGGCCGCAGGAACTGCTCGACAACGGCCACCACGCGACAAACCGGTCGATCCCGTTGCCGCGGGACCTGTACGGGGCCAGCCGCAGCAATTCTGCGGGTGTCGAGTTCGGATGGGCCGCTGAACGCAATCTTCTGGTCAGTGGCATGGAAAAGGCGGTGGCCCCGTTCACCGAGGCCGGACCGCTCGGCAAGGGCCTGAGCGCTTCCGGCGATGCCCATCCGGTGTTCGCCCCCATGGACGGCAGCACGAAAGCCGGCACCGTCCGCTTTGCCGACAAGGAGACGGCGCGCAAGGCGATCGACAATGCGCGCAAGGGGTTCGAGACCTGGTCCCGCAGGCCCGTCGAGGAACGGGCCGCCGCGCTGGACAAGCTCGGCGATCTTCTGGAGGAGAATCGGGACAGGCTGATGACGATCCTGGCCATCGAGGCCGGCAAGTGCCTGACGGACGGGATCGCCGAAATTCGCGAAGCGGTCGACTTCTGCCGCTTTTACGCCAGCGAGGCCCGCACGCAGTTCGGCGAAGGCCGGCTGATGCCGGGCCCGACCGGCGAGGAGAACCGCTACCGCCATCGGGGCCGCGGCGTGTTCGTGTGCATTTCGCCCTGGAACTTCCCGCTGGCGATTTTCCTCGGCCAGATCAGCGCGGCGCTGCTCGCGGGCAATGCGGTCGTTGCCAAGCCGGCCGAACAGACGCCCCTGATCGCCTATGAAGCGGCGAAGCTGATGTATGCGGCAGGTGTTCCCGAGGACGCCTTCTACCTGGTCCCGGGAGAAGGCGACATCGGCGCGACGCTGACCTCTCATCCGGCGGTCGCCGGTGTGGCCTTCACCGGCTCCACCGAAACCGCCTGGGCAATCAACGGCACGCTTGCGGCCAAACGCGGCCCGATCGTGCCGCTGATTGCCGAGACCGGCGGCATCAACGCCATGCTCGTCGACGCGACCGCATTGCCGGAGCAGGTCTGCGACGACGTCATGATGTCCGCCTTCCGCTCGGCCGGCCAGCGCTGCTCGGCCTTGCGCCTGCTCTATGTCCAGGAGGATGTCGCCGACACACTCCTGACGATGCTGGAAGGCGCCGCGATGGAACTGGCGCTCGGCGATCCGCGTCTGCCGGCAACCGACATCGGCCCGGTGATCGACGAGGAGGCCCGCGACGGCATTCTCTCTCATGTCGACGACATGAGGGAAAGCCAGACGCTGCGCTATGCGGGCAGAACACCGCAAGGCAAACTCGCCAACGGCTCCTGGGTCGCGCCGCACATCGTCGAACTGGACAGCGCCGGGGCATTGACCCGTGAGGTGTTCGGTCCTGTCCTGCATGTGGTCCGTTACAAGGCGAAAGACCTCGACAAGGTGCTCGACGAGATCGATGCCACCGGCTACGGCCTGACCCTCGGCGTGCACAGCCGCATCGACGCGACGGTGAAGCGGGTGGTCGACCGGCTTTCCGTCGGCAATGTCTATGTCAACCGCAACACCATCGGCGCGGTGGTCGGCACCCAGCCCTTCGGCGGCTCGGGCCTCTCCGGCACCGGCCCCAAGGCGGGCGGCCCGGCCTATCTGACCCGGTTCGCGCTGGAACAGGTGGTCTCGATCAACACCGCCGCCGCCGGCGGCAACGCCAGCCTGGTGGCCGCGTCGGACGATTGACGGGTGACGTTTGCGTAGATTTTGTAGAGCTTCGCCTTTGGGCTGACGTGATAGCCGTGCATTCGGCCTGGTCCCCTTCCCCCTTGTGGGGAAGGGTCAGGGAAGGGGGTAAACGGCGAAGCCGTATCGGAACCAGTGCCCCGGTATCAACTGCCCCGCGGCTTCACCCGCCGTGTCGCCTCGGCAACGGTCGGATCGTCCGGCCAGGGGTGCCTGGGGTAGCGTCCCTTCATGTCCGCCTTCACGTCCGCCCAGGACCCGGCCCAGAAGCCCGGCAGGTCGCGGGTAATCTGGATTGGCCGTTGCGCCGGAGAAAGCAGCTCCAGGATCAGCGGCAACCTGCCGCCGCACACGCTCGGATGCTGGTTCAGGCCGAACAGTTCCTGCACACGGATCGACAGCGTCGGCCCGGCGGCGGCGCCATAGTCGATCGGCACCCGGCTGCCGGTCGGCGCCGTGAAATGAGACGGGGCCAGCGCATCCAGCCTGGCTGCGGCGTCGTAGGGAAGGAGCGCCGAAAGCGCAGTGCCGAGAACGGCGGCATCGATGGCACCCAAACCGGTACAGCCCGCCAGATACGGCTGCAGCCAGGTTTCAAGGCTTTCGCTCAAGGCGGCGTCCGACAGGTCGGGCAGGTCTTCTGCGCCATTTTCGCGTGCGTAGGCGACCCGTTTCTTCAGACGTTTCTGGTCCTTGTTCCAGTCCAGCCGGGCTATGCCGCGGCGGCGGATTTCCGCAATCAGGGCGCGTTCGACAGCGTCCGGGTCCGCTGACTGGATTTGCCTCGAATTCAGCTCGACCGCCTTGTAGCGCCTGACGCGGCGCGCCTTCAGCGCGCCGTCGCCGCTCACGTGGACCACGTCCTGTTCGATGATGTCGGCGGCAAACAGATCTTCAATGTCGTCCTTCGATATTGGCGCGCAGAGCTGGATGCGGCCGCTGGCCGCCTTGCCCTGAATGTCGGCGACCGTCAGGAACGGCTCGCGCGCCAGCCCGTGCTCCGGTTCCAGCTCGGCGCCTCGGCCGTTGGCAAGGCGGAACCGGCCGGTCTGGCCGCGCTGTTGCGCGACCCTGTCCGGATAGGCCAGAGCCAGCAGCGCACCGGCGCTTTCCATGTCGATGCCCGATCCCGAGCCGCCGGCCTGTTTCAGCCAGCGATCCGCGAGCAGCCGGCCGTCCTTCGCCCGCTGGCTGGTGTCGTGCCGGAGAGCCTGGAGACGCGCGCGCAGGTCCGGATCACGGCCGCCGAGGCCGGGTTCGGACAGGATCAGCGCGATCAAGGCGGCTGTGCGGCCGAGCCCCTGCGCGTTTGCCTCGATCACCATGTGGGCCAGGCGCGGATGCAGCGGCAATCTTGCCAGCGCCTTGCCGGCATCCGTCAGCCGGCCGGAGCTGTCGATCGCGTGCAGATCCTGGAGCAACGCGCTGGCTTCCCGCCAGGCGGCCTGCGGCGGCGGATCGGCGAAGGCGAGATCCGCGGGATCGAACGTGCCCCAGGCGGCCAGGTCCAGAACCAGCCCGGTCAGGTCCGCTTCCAGAATCTCCGGGGCCTCGGCGCGGGGCAGGGCGGCGGTCTGGGCTTCGGTCCAGAGCCGGTAGCAGACGCCGGGTTCCGTCCGGCCCGCGCGGCCCCGGCGCTGGTCCGCGGACGCGCGCGAGACACGCACGGTTTCCAGCCGGGTAAGGCCTGTCTGCGGCTCGAATTTCGGCACGCGGGCCAGGCCGCTATCGATGACGACCCGGACCCCCTCGATGGTCAGGGAGGTCTGCGCGATGGCACTGGCAAGTACGATCTTGCGTTGTCCCGCCGCGGCCGGCCGGATGGCGGCGTCCTGCATTTTCGCGTCGAGCCCGCCGTAAAGCGGCGCGATCCGGCAATTGGCGGGAAGCTTGCCGTCCAGCAGACCCGCGGTGCGCCGGATTTCCCCTTGTCCGGGAAGGAACACCAGAACCGACCCGGTGTCTTCGTTCACCGCCTGAGAGATGGCCCGGACGACTTGCGCCTCGATCCGCTCGGTGGCGTTGCGGCCCAGATACCGGGTGTCGACGGGAAAGCTGCGGCCCCTGCTTTCAATCACGGGGGCATCGCCGAGCAGCCTGGAAATTCCGGCCGCGTCAAGGGTGGCGGACATCGGAACAAGGCGCAGGTCGTCGCGCAGGGCCGACTGGACGTCGAGCGCGAGCGCCAGACCCAAATCGCCGTCGAGCGAACGCTCGTGGAATTCGTCGAACAGGACGGCGGCAACGCCGGTCAGTTCCGGATCGTCGAGTATCAACCGGGTGAAGACACCCTCGGTGATCACCTCGATCCGGGTCCGCGCGCTGACCTTCGTGTCCATGCGCACCCGGTAGCCGACGGTCTCTCCGGGCTTTTCGCCGAGGTCGCCGGCCATGCGCCTGGCGGCGGCCCTGGCGGCCAGGCGCCGCGGTTCCAGAACAAGGATCTTGCCGTCGCCGCGCCAGGACGCGTTCAACAGCGCCAGCGGCACCCGGGTGGTCTTGCCGGCTCCGGGCTCGGCCACCAGCACCGCATTGACCCTTGTGTCGAGCGTTTCCAGAAGTTCCGGCAGGACACCGTCTATCGGAAGCGGGGATCCAAAGGTCGGCACGGTGGTCATGGACGCTCCGTCAGGGTGCCTCCGCCGCGCCGCCAACCATCCACCGGCGTCCCTGCAGGTCGACGGCAAAGGCGCCCGGCGCGCGGGCAAAGGACGCCAGACCCTCCAGCGCGGGATCCGTGTGCAGGACAATGAAGGTCGGGATCCTGGCCATCAGGGCCTCATGGGGCGCCTTGGCCTCGAAGGCGGCCCGGAAACCGCCGTCGGTCAGGAAGCGCTTGATCCGCAGTGTCACGCCGCCGGTCAGGTAAACGCCGCCCTGGGCAAGCACGGTCAGCGCGAAATCGCCGGCCACACGGCCGAGGCAGCGGGCAAAGACCTCAAGCGTCTTGACCGCCACGGGATCATTGTCCTCGGCGGCCCGGGTCACGTCGGCCGCCGTCGTGAAAGTGCGCTCGGAACTGAGGTAGGCCGCCACGCCCCGGGCAAGGTGCGGCATGCCGGTGCCGCTCAGAATCTGCTCGGCGCCAAGGCGGTCGCCATGCCGCTCCAGATGGGGCCAGATGCCGAAGTCTTCCGGGCTGACGGGACCGAGTTCGACATGTCCGCCTTCTCCCGGCACCGGGATCCAGGTGCTGGCCGCATAAATCATTGCCGCCGCACCAAGACCCGTTCCGGGCCCGAGCACGAATTTGGAGCTGCCCGCGCGGCTGGTTCCCGGGCCGATCTGTTCCACGTCCCCGGCCCGATAGTCGGGCAGCGCCAGCGCCTGGGCCTCGAAATCGTTGAGGACAATCACTTCCTGAAGATCCAGATCCGCGATCATCTTCAGGGGTTCGATCACCCACGCGGCGTTGGTCAGCGGAATCCTGTCGCCGGTTACCGGACCGGCAACCGCGATGATTGCGGTGCGCGGCTTCCGGGGCGCATCCGGCAGGACCACTTCGCGGATGGCCGACGAGATGTCCGGATGATCGGCGGTCGCGGTTTTGCCGCACATGCGTGTCTCGGCGCTGGCGTCGTCCACCAGGGCGAAACGCGCATTCGTGCCGCCGATATCGGCAACAAGAACCGGATACGCAAAGGACTTAAAACGATTTGAAAAACTCATGTGGTCAGGGAACCGACTTCGGGTGTCTCGGAGGTGGTCTTCAGGCCCTGCAGCCGGGCCGAGCGCAACAGGATGTCCGCCGTCGACGGATTGAGCGCCATGGGCATGTCGTAGACAACGGCGAGCCGCATCAGGGCCTTGACGTCGACATCGTGGGGCATGGTGGACAGCGGGTCGACGAAGAAGATCAGACCCTGGAGTTTGCCTTCCGCGATCATCGCGCCGATCTGCTGGTCGCCGCCGAGCGGGCCGCTTTTCAGGCGCTTGAGCTTGAGCGTCGGGCAGGCGTCCAGAATCCGGCCGCCGGTGGTGCCTGTGCCCACAAGACTGAAATCCGACAGCTTGTCCAGGTGGCGTCTGGCGAACTCCACCATCAGATCTTTCTTGGCGTCATGCGCGACAAGCGCAAGCGTTGGAAGGGCAGGCATCGGCGGTCCTCTTCTGCACTGAAGCAACAGGCTGCGGAAAGTTGTTTAGCCTTTCAAAGCGCTTTAGGCAAAGGAAGATGCGCGGCTTCCGCGCAGAACATGTGCAGGACACCGGAGCGAAGCGGCGCGAAAAAACGCCGCGCTCCGGGAGGAACGCGGCGCAAAAGAACGCGGCAGACGTGGCGTCAGTCGAACAGGTTACAGCGGATCGGTTCGCGTCCGGAAGCCCGCTGGAAATAGGAATCGGGTTCATGCATGTGCAGGCCGGCAA
This sequence comes from Roseibium sp. AS2, assembly GCF_038900065.1. Classification (NCBI taxonomy): domain Bacteria; kingdom Pseudomonadati; phylum Pseudomonadota; class Alphaproteobacteria; order Hyphomicrobiales; family Stappiaceae; genus Roseibium; species Roseibium sp. AS2. The sequence continues at coordinate 477,817 of NZ_JBBMQN010000001.1, read as the reverse complement.
TCTCCATGACCAGCTTCATGCGGATGGCGTCGGCGAAGCCCTCCTGGGAGCGCACCGGGATCGCGAAGGAACCGGGGCCGCCGATCACGCAATCCTCGTAGTAATGGTCTAGGTTGAGCATGGCCTGCCAGGTGTTCTTGTTCGACTTCATCATCAGCGGCAGCCCGTTGATCGTGACGCCCGCGGCCACCATCCGGTCGCGCATGTCCGTGACCGAACCGCCCTGGTTGTTCGGGCCGTCACCGGAAATGTCGATCACCTGACGCAGACCCATGAACTGGTTGGTCTGCACAAGCTGCACGGATTTTTCCAGCGCAGAGGCAATTGAAGTGCGCTGCACCTGGCGCAGCGGGGCTTCTGCGATCTTGGAGGCGAAATGGGCGGCAGAGCCTTCGTCCCTGATCACGGTCCAGTCGGCGACGATGAAATGCTCGTCAACGCCGCCCCATTCCATGTAGGTCACGGCGACGCGGCCGATCGGGCCGACCTCGATGGCATCCAGGAACTCTCTGGAGGTCAGGGCCGCCACATAGCCGGCGCGCTGGACTTCCTGTTCCTCGGTGTCCATGGACTGGGAAATGTCGACAGCCAGCACCAGTTCCACGTCCACTTCGCTGGCCGGGTCGTAGGTGTACTGTTTCGCCGCCTGCAACATCGGACGATAGTCCCGGGCGGCGGCGGGTGCGGTGAAGAGAACGGCCGCACAGACGATGGATAGTATTGTCGTACTTGTCAGGTTGCACAGTTTTACTATGTCGAGACGCATTCTTTTTCTCCTTAACGACAGCCTGGCGGCTGGGTGGTCACGTCTCCCCAGTTATATTTTGTTATATTTTTACTTGTCTTCGCGGCCCTCGTGAATCTTGCCTAGTGGTCATCAAACGCCTTGTCGGGTTCAAATATTTACTTAGCAAGCTATATGCCAAAGTTACTGGCTTTTCCTTCGATGGCAAAGATAAAGTGCACGGAGTGCGTATCATATCCACAGGTGGGGATTGCGCGGTTTTTTTGCCAGACAGAATTTTCCGCGCGCGTTTCCGCTGGCAACCTTGATTGCCGTAAGCGTGTGTTTTTTCGCTGAAATTTCACTCTTCAGATCGGTTCACAACCGTGTCAACAAAGTGGCTCCGCAAGGCATTCCATCTTCTCCGGCAGGCCGAGCGGACGCCTTCGTTTCCGTCCCTGTGAAAAACGGTAACGCCGCGAAGCCGACAAAGGCGCACCAAGCGCGCCTTCCGGGCGAATCGGTCTGCCGTCAGGCGTTGGGCAGAAATTGCCGTGTTTCCAGGCAGGATTTGCCGGGTTTGATTAATTTTGCGGCATCGGTAGGCAGAAATTGCCGATGCCCGGTTTCAGCGGGCAAGAGGGTGACTTCCTGCCCAGGAAGGTGCCAATTGGCCAGTTTTTCGGCATTTTTTTTGGTTGACGGCAGCTATTGCGCTCGCCATGATCCGAAGAAATTCTCAGCCGGTGAAGAATTTTTCGGTACGCTCGATGACGCGGAAAAACCGGGGCCCGGCAGAGGGCGAGGTGCGGACAGCGGTGCACAGGAAAACCCTTGCACGGCGGCCGGCGCGGCAAACAGGGGAAGGTAGCGAGGCGGCATGCAGGCGCGAGACGACTGGACGACCTATATGGCCATCCGCGCAGCTTGGCTGTCCTTTGTGGGCGGCCGGACGCAAGGCGAGATCGCCACGCAGCTCGGCATGTCTCCTGCCAAGGTGCACCGGCTCATTGCCCATGCCCAGAAGGCCGGTTTGGTGAAGTTCCAGATCGACGGCCGGCCACTGGAATGCCTGGAGCTTGAAAACGAGCTCACCGACCACTTCAAGCTGACCAATTGCCTGATTGCACCGGATCTCGGCGGCGATGACGACAGCGCTCTCAGGGCCGTGGCCGCCTCCGCAGGCCAGTTCCTGTCCGGTCTTCTCGGCGGCTCCGGGGTCACCCGGCTGGGCGTCGGCATGGGGCGCACGCTGACCGCGGCGGTGGAGGCCCTGCCCAGGATTTCCCGGTCAGATCTTGAAATCATGTCGATCTGCGGTTCGCTGACCAGAACGCTTGCGGCAAATCCCTACGACATCGTGCAGAAGATGCAGGAGCGCACGGGCGGGATCGGATACTATCTGCCGGTGCCGTATTTTGCGGAGAACGAGGGTGAAAAGGCCATGTTCCTGACCCAGCGCAGCGTTCAGGACCTGATGACGCGCGCGCGCCAGTCGCAGGCCTTCCTGATCGGCATCGGCTCGGTCGAGAACGAGGGCCATCTGGTCCAGCGCGGCATGATTTCCAAGACCGAACAGGAAGAATTGCTGTCGGGAGGCGCTGTCTGTGATTTGATGGGCCGGTTCCTGACGCTTGAGGGAAACCTGGCACCCGATCCGCTCGGCGATTGCGCCGTCGGACTGCACTTCGATGAAGTGCGCGGGCGCCGCGTGATTGCGCTGGTGGGTGGGGAAAGCAAGGTGGATGCCACGCTTGCGGCCCTGCGCACCGGTGTCATTACCGACCTTGTGACGGACGAGACCCTTGCCAGGGCTCTGAGGACACGGGCCGGATTGAAGCTGGCGCAGTCCGCTTGAGGCGGCTGTGTCACGAGGGGAAACGGGCGCGCCATGAGGCAGGCCCCGCATGTCGGAGGACATACACGTGAAAAAGTTTCTTACCATTGGAACGGCACTTGCCGGTCTGGCCATGTCTGTTGCAGCTGCTGCCGCAGCGGACATCAAGCCGGCCGTGCTCTACGATCTGGGCGGCCGTTTCGACAAGTCGTTCAACGAAGCCGCCTATTCGGGCGCCGAAAAATACAAGGCAGATACGGGCACCGAATACCGCGACTTCGAGATCCAGAACGACAGCCAGCGCGAGCAGGCCCTGCGCAATTTCGCCAAGCGCGGCATGAACCCGATCGTTGCCATCGGCTTCTCCCAGGCGAATGCCGTCGAGAAAGTCGCCAAGGAATTTCCGGACACCCAGTTCGCCATCGTCGACATGGTCGTCGACCTGCCGAACGTTCGTTCGATCCTGTTCAAGGAACATGAAGGCTCCTACATCGTCGGCATGCTGGCCGCGATGGCCTCCGAAACCGACAAGGTCGGCTTTATCGGCGGCATGGACATTCCGCTGATCCGCAAGTTTGCCTGCGGCTACAAGCAGGGCGTCAAGGCGGTCAATGGGGATGCCGAAGTGTTCGAGAACATGACCGGCACCACCGGTGCGGCCTGGAACGATCCCGTCAAGGGCGGTGAACTGGCCAAGTCCCAGTTCGATCGCGGCGCGGATGTGGTCTACCACGCCGCCGGCGGCACCGGCATCGGCGTGCTGCAGGCGGCCGCGGACGCCGGCAAGCTCGGCATCGGCGTGGACAGCAACCAGAACGCCCTGCATCCGGGGTCCGTGCTGTCTTCCATGCTCAAGCGTGTCGACATTGCCGTCTATGAGGCTTTCAAGGACGCCCAGAACGACACATGGTCGTCGGGCTTCGAGGTTCTCGGTCTGAAGGAAGGCGGCGTCGACTGGGCGCTTGACGACAACAATGCCGACCTGGTCAACGACAAGATGAAAGCCGCCGTCGAGGAAGCGACCCAGCAGATCGTTTCCGGAGAAATCGTCGTCCACGACTACATGAGCGACGAATCCTGCCCGTTCTGAGGGCACGTCTCGGACCTCCGCGCACCGAGCGCGGAGGTCTTTCCTCAAGATAATGCGCCAGCCGAACTGCGGAGAACACCATGATACGCGTCAAGTCATGTCTGTTAACGGCCGTGTTTGCAGCGGCATTGGGGACCGCTTCCGCTGTTGCGGAACCGGCCATCGTCTATTCGGTCGGCGGCAAGTTCGACGGCTCCTTCAACGAAAGCGCCTATTCCGGCGTGACGCGGTATCAGGAGGAAACGGGCGTCACGGTCCGTGAGTTCGCTCTTGAACGCGATTCCCAAAGCCTTCAGGCCCTGCGCAACCTTGCCCGCCGCGGCAGCGCGCCCATTGTTGCCATCGGCTTCAATCAGGCCAATGCGCTGTCCCAGGTGGCCCCGGATTTCCCGGAAACGAATTTCGCGATCGTCGACATGGTGGTGGATCAGCCCAATGTGCGGTCCTACGTCTTCAAGGAACACGAGGGCGCCTATATCGGCGGCCTGCTGGCCGCTCTGGCCTCCAAAAGCGGCACCATCGGCTTTGTCGGCGGCATGGACATCCCGATCATCCGCCGGTTCCTGTGCGGCTACAAGCAGGGCGCCCTGGCGGCCGATCCGGACACCAGGGTGCTTTTCAACATGGCCGGCGACACGCCGGCGGCCTTCACGGATCCCTTGCGTGGTGGCGAACTGGCGATCAGCCAGATCAGGCGGGGCGCAGATGTCATCATCCAGGCGGCCGGCGGGACCGGTCTCGGCGTTCTGCAGGCCGCCGCCGACGCCGGCGTGCTCGGCATGGGCACGGACAGCAATCAGAACGGCCTGCATCCGGGCAAGGTGCTGACCTCCATCCGCAAGCGCGTCGACAATGCCGTCCATGACAGTTTTCTGACCGCCGAAAACGGCTCCTTCGAACCCGGCATCCAGGTGCTCGGGCTCAAGGAAGGCGGCATGGACTGGGTCCTCGACGACAACAACCGGGATCTTGTCACGCCACAGATGCAAGCCGCTGCGGACGCCGCCGTCGCCGGTATCGCCGACGGCACCGTCAAGGTCCATGACGTCGTCACCGACGGAACATGCCCGTTCTGAATGAAACAGGCGACGACGTGAGGGGGACAGGGGCGCATGATAATGACAAGGACAAACGGTCAGGCCCGGGGGAGTGCATGAGCGAAACGCCCGCAATTGAGCTGCGCAAGATCAGCAAGAATTTCGGCCCGGTACAGGCCAACAAGGATATCGACCTTGTGGTCAGGAAAGGCTCCATTCACGGGATCATCGGCGAGAACGGGGCCGGCAAGTCGACCCTGATGTCGATCCTCTATGGCTTCTACCAGGCCGATGAGGGCGACATTCTGGTGGGCGGCACCAAAGTGTCGATCCCCGATTCCAAAGCGGCCATCGGTCTAGGCATCGGCATGGTCCACCAGCACTTCATGCTGGTCGACAATTTCTCGGTTCTGGAAAACGTCGTGCTGGGAGCCGAGGACAGCCAGTTGCTGGCCGGCGGGCTGTCCCGCGCGCGCACCGAACTCAAGCGGCTCGAAGAGGAATACGAGCTGCGCGTCGACCCGGACGCCCTGATCCAGGATCTGCCGGTCGGCCTGCAGCAGCGGGTGGAGATCCTGAAGGCGCTCTACCGCAGCGCGGGCGTGCTTATCCTGGACGAGCCGACCGGCGTGCTGACCCCCGCCGAAGCCGATCACCTGTTCAAGATCCTGGAAGTCCTCAAGAACGAGGGCAAGACCGTCGTCCTGATCACCCACAAGCTGCGCGAGATCATGGCCGCGACCGACATGGTCTCCGTCATGCGCCGCGGCGAGATGGTGGCGACACGGGAGACGGCGAACACTTCCATGGAGGAACTCGCCGAACTGATGGTCGGACGCAGCGTTCTCCTCAGGGTCGACAAGAAACCAGCGGAACCCAAGGCCCCGGTCATGGAGGTCGAGAACCTGACCGTAACCGACAGCCGCGGCGTCCAGGTGGTCAAGAATGTCTCCTTCAACGTCCGCGCCGGCGAGATCGTCGGCATTGCCGGGGTGTCCGGAAACGGCCAGTCGGAGCTTCTGGAAACCCTGTCCGGCATCCGCCGGGCCACCAGCGGAACGCTGAAGATCAATGGCGAGACCATCGATCTGGGCACCAGCACGCTGGACGCCGCCGACATGCGCGACAAGAACATGGGGCATGTGCCCGAAGACCGCCACCGCATGGGGCTGATCAACAGCTTCGCCGAATACGAGAATTCCATTCTCGGCTATCATCGGGATCCGGCCTATTCCCGGGGACTTTTCCTGGACCTTGGCGCCATCCGGAAGAACGCGGTCGCCGAGATCGAGAAATACGACATCCGTCCACCGAGTCCGATGCTGAAAACCGCCAACTTTTCGGGCGGCAACCAGCAGAAGATCGTTCTTGCCCGGGAGATCGAGCGCGACCCGGAGGTTCTTCTGGTCGGCCAGCCGACACGGGGCGTCGATATCGGCGCGATCGAATTCATCCACCGCCGCCTCGTCGAACTCAGGGACCAGGGCAAGGGCATTCTTCTGGTGTCAGTCGAACTCGATGAAATCCGGGCTCTGGCCGACCGCGTGCTGGTGATGTTCGACGGCAGGATCGTCGGTGAGCGCGGCGCCGGCGCCGAGGAAGGCGATCTCGGCCTGCTGATGGCGGGTGTCGAAGACACTCACAGGAACACGATCGAGGGAGGTGCCCGATGAGTGCCGGTCAGCTTCCGCGCTGGGTCGACCTCGGTCTGATCCCGTTTTTGAATCTTGCCGCGGCCTTTCTGGTCTCCGGCCTTGTGGTGATCCTGATCGGGGAGAACCCGCTTGAGGCGGTGAAGATCCTGGTGTGGGGATCGCTCGGCTACGGCGAAGGCATTGGCTTCACCCTGTTCTATGCCACCAACTTCATCTTTACGGGGCTGGCCGTCGCGGTCGCCTTTCACGCGGGTCTCTTCAATATCGGCGGCGAGGGCCAGGCCTATCTTGGCGGCCTCGGGGTCGCGATGGCCTGTCTGGCACTCGACACTTACGTGCCCTGGTACGTGACCCTGCCTTTCGCGATCCTGGGGTCCGCCGCGACCGGCGCCGCCTGGGCGCTCATTCCGGGCTGGCTGCAGGCGACGCGCGGCAGCCACGTGGTGATCACCACCATCATGTTCAATTTCATCGCGGCATCGCTGATGGGATACCTGCTCAACAACATGCTCAAGGAACGCGGCTCGATGCAGACCGAGACCCGCACCTTCGAGGACGGCGGCCGCCTGCCGATGCTGAACGACCTGTTCCCGTCCTTCGGCTTCGGCTATTCGCCCGTCAACCTGTCGCTGTTCATTGCGATCCTGGCCTGTTTCCTGGTCTGGCTGCTGATCTGGCGGACCCGGCTCGGTTTTGAAATCCGGTCCTTCGGCGCCAACGCGACCGCTGCGGTCTATGCCGGCATCTCCCCTGTGCGCACCATCATCATCACCATGCTGATTTCCGGCGGACTTGCCGGAATGATGGCGATCAACGAGATCATGGGGTCCCAGCACCGGCTGTTGCTCGACTTCGTGACGGGCTACGGCTTTGTCGGCATCGCGGTGGCGCTTATGGGACGCGCCCATCCGGTCGGTATCGCGCTGGCGGCGGTCCTGTTCGGCATGCTCTACCAGGGCGGCGCTGAGCTGTCCTTCGAAATGCCGAGCATCACCCGCGACATGATCATCGTCATCCAGGGTCTGGTGATCCTGTTCGCCGGCGCCCTGGAATACATGTTTCGCCCGGCCATCGTGCGGGTGTTCACGCCCGCGCAGCCCTTGCAAGCGGAGGAGGCATGATCATGTTCGAGAGCCTCATCCTGATCCTCGACTCCACCGTGCGCCTGTCGACACCGCTGTTGCTGGCCTGTCTGGCCGGGCTGTATTCCGAACGCGCCGGCGTCGTCGACATCGGTCTGGAAGGCAAGATGCTCGGTGCCGCCTTCGGCGCCGGTGCGGTTGCCTACATCACCGCGAACGCCTGGCTGGGTCTTCTCGCCGGGATCACGGTTTCCGTTGCCCTCGGGCTGCTGCACGGCTTTGCCTCCATCACCAATCGGGGCAACCAGATCGTGTCGGGCGTCGCGATCAACTTCCTGGCCGCCGGATTGACGGCCCTGCTCGGGCAGACCTGGTTCCGTCAGGGCGGCAGGACACCGGCGCTTCCCGAAGGCGGCCGGTTCACCGAGATCGTCTGGCCGTTCGCGGCCGGGATCCGGGACGTGCCGGTCATCGGCCCGATCTACGCGGAACTGTTGTCGGCGCACAACATTCTGGTCTATGCCGCCTTCCTGGCGGTGCCGCTGACCTGGTGGATCCTGTTCCGCACCCGGTTCGGCCTGCGTCTGCGCGCGGTCGGTGAAAATCCCGCTGCCGTCGACACGGCCGGCATATCGGTGACCTGGTTGCGGTATCGCGCGGTCATCGCCTGCGGTATTCTGTGCGGCTTCGCCGGGTCCTACCTGTCGATCGCGCAAGGCGCCGGCTTCGGCGTCAACATGACCGCGGGCAAGGGCTTCATCGCGCTGGCGGCACTCATATTCGCCAAATGGCGCCCGATGGCGGCCATGTTCACCTGCCTGCTGTTCGGTTTCCTGGACGCGGTCGCCATCCGCATGCAGGGACAGGAGGTTCCGGGTATTGGTGAAATTCCGGTGCAGTTCTTCCAGGCATTGCCTTATATACTCACGGTGATCCTGCTGGCGGGCTTTATCGGCAAGGCGATCCCGCCGAAGGCGGCCGGTGTCCCCTATTTGAAGGAGCGCTCATGACCGATCTGAACGACCTGTTCGAAGCGGCCAGAACGGTTCGGAAACGGGCCTATGCTCCGTATTCGAATTTCCTTGTCGGCGCCGCCCTGCGGACACCGGATGGCTCAGTCTTCACCGGTTGCAATGTGGAGAACGCATCCTACCCGGTCAGTGTCTGCGCGGAAGGAGGCGCTGTCAGCGCGATGATCTCGGCAGGTCACCGGGAGATCTCCGAGGCGCTCGTGATCGGCGACGCGGCCCTGTGCACACCCTGCGGCATGTGCCGCCAGCGGCTCAAGGAATTCGGCACGGACACTCTTGTCGTCCATGTCGCGGATCTGGAAGGCATCCGGCGCAGCTTCACCATGGACGAGCTGCTGCCGGCGGCATTTGAACTTGAAGAAAAAAGGACTGGCTCTCGATGAGTGGTTACGGCCGTGAATGCGCGGAGATTGTCCGCGCCGCCCGGGAGGGTTCGTACAGGATCGGCATGATCCTCGGCTCCGGCCTCGGCGCGCTGGCCGACGAGGTCGAGGACGCGGTGCGCATTCCCTATTCGCATCTGACGGAATTTCCGGTGTCCTCCGTGACATCCCATTCCAGTGAACTGGTGGCCGGAACGCTGGCCGGCGTCCCGGTGGTGATCCTGTCCGGGCGGGCCCATTTTTATGAAGGCGGCGATCCTTCCGTCATGCGCACGCCCGTGGAAACGCTGAAGGAACTCGGCTGCGAGATCCTGCTGGCGACCAATGCGGCCGGCTCCCTGCGCGAGGATGTCGCGCCGGGATCGCCAATGCTGATTTGCGACCACATCAACTGGTCCGGCAGGAACCCGCTGATCGGCGAGGAAGACGAAAAGCGTTTCCTCGACATGAGCGCGGCCTATGATCCGGACCTGCGCGCCGCCATGAAGAAGGTGGCCGCGGAAACCGGTGACGCGATCGCCGAGGGGGTCTACATGTGGTTCTCCGGTCCGTCCTTCGAGACCCCGGCAGAGATCCGCATGGCCAGGTTGCTCGGTGCCGATGCCGTCGGCATGTCCACGGTTCCGGAAGTCATCATGGCCCGTTTCCTGGGGCTCCGCGTTGCCGCCATGTCGATCGTCACCAACTATGGTGCCGGCATGCAGGCCAATGCGCTCTCTCATGACCAGACCAAGTCCGTCGCGCTTCAGGGCATGGACCGGATGAAGCAACTGGTGCGGGCCTTCGTGAAGGAGATTGGCGAATGACCGACATGATCGAAACAGCGAAACGCGCCCTCGGGCTGGTCGACCTGACCAACCTCAATGACGATTGCACCTCCGCGGACATCACCGGACTGGTGGGCCGGACCGTGACGGACCACGGCTCGGTGGCGGCCGTCTGCGTCTGGCCGCGTTTCGTCGCCCAGGCAGCGAATGAATTGAAGGGCACCGGCGTCAGGGTCGCCACGGTTGTCAACTTTCCGGAGGGCGGCGAGGACACCGATGCGGTGCTGGCCGAAACCCGGCAGGCGATCGCGGACGGTGCGGACGAGATAGACCTGGTGATGGCCTACAGGGCGTTCGTTTCCGGCCGCAAGGGGTTTGCCGAGGAACAGATCATCCGGGTCAAGGAAGCCTTGCCCGCGCCCGTTCTACTCAAGGTCATTCTGGAAACCGGCGAGATCGGCGATCCGTTGCTGATCCACGCGGCCTCGAATGTCGCCATCGCCGCGGGCGCGGATTTCATCAAGACCTCGACCGGCAAGGCCGCGGTCAACGCGACGCTGGAGGTTGCCGAAATCATGCTGACCGTGATCGAGGAGGCCCGGCGCGACGATGGCGAGCGGGTGATCGGCTTCAAACCCGCAGGCGGGATCAGGACATCCGAGGACGCGGCGTCCTACCTGGCGCTCGCCGACAGGATCATGGGCCGCAACTGGGTGTCCGCCCACACCTTCCGGTTCGGTGCGAGCGGATTGCTGGATGCTCTGATTGCCACGATCGAGGGCGGCGGGCACACGCCCAATCAAGGATACTGACGACCATGCTGCCTCAGGAACTCATCCGGAAAAAACGTGACGGGGGCACCCTCGACGCGCAGGAAATCGCCTTCTTCGTGAAAGGCCTCGCCGATGGATCCGTTACGGAAGGTCAGGTGGCCGCACTGGCGATGGCGGTCTTTTTCAAGGGCCTCACCGTGGACGAGCGGGTCGCCCTGACACTGGCCATGCGCGACAGCGGCGACGTCCTCGACTGGTCCGGCATCGACGCGCCGGTTCTCGACAAGCACTCCACCGGCGGTGTCGGCGACAATGTCTCCCTGATGCTGGCGCCCGCGCTGGCCGCCTGCGGGGCAGCCGTGCCGATGATCTCGGGGCGCGGCCTCGGTCACACCGGTGGCACGCTGGACAAGTTCGACAGCATTCCCGGTTACCAGACCCAGCCCGACAACGCGCTCTTCAAGAAGGTGGTGCGCGAGATCGGCTGCGCGGTCATCGGCCAGACCGGTAATCTTGCCCCGGCGGACAAGCGCTTCTACGCCATCCGCGACGTCACCGGCACGGTGGAAAGCATCGATCTGATCACGGCTTCGATCCTGTCGAAGAAACTGGCTGCCGGCCTGCAGGGGCTTGTGCTCGATGTCAAATGGGGCACCGGCGCGTTCATGGGATCTCTGGAAGAAGCCCGCGCCCTGGCCGAAAGCCTGGTGCTCGTGGCCAATGGTGCCGGCCTGAAGACGACGGCTCTCCTGACCGACATGAACGAGCCGCTGGCGTCTGCTGCCGGCAACGCGGTGGAAATGCAGAATGCGGTCGACTTCCTGAAAGGCACTGCCGTCGACAATCGTCTTTGGGACGTGACGGTCGCCCAGGGCGGCGAGCTGCTAGCCACAGGCGGCATCGCGCCCAACGCCGAGGCTGGTTGCGAGATGATGCGGCAAGCCTTTCAGAGCGGCAAGGCGGCGGAGAAATTCGCGCAGATGGTGCATGCACTGGGGGGACCGGCGGACTTCATGGACAAGGCAGAGCTCTATCTGGCCAAGGCGCCGGTGCAGGCGCCGGTCTATGCGGATCAGCCGGGCGTGGTGACGGCGGTCGATGCCCGGGCGATCGGCGTGGCCGTGGTTGCCCTTGGCGGTGGCCGCAGGGCGGCGGCGGACGTGATCGATCCGGCTGTCGGCCTGACTGATCTTGCCGGGATCGGCAATTCGGTCGATGCGGATGCGCCGCTGGCCATCGTTCATGCGAAGACCGAACAAGACGCGGAACAGGCGGCCATCGCCTTGCGCAAGGCCTATTCGCTCGGGGCGGCGACCGATGTCATCGACCGGCCGGGCGTCGTCGGCCGGATCGCGCCTTAAGCAGAAAATTGCGCCGGGATGCCCCTGTCCCGGCGCCCCTCCGGTTTTGCGGAAACCGGCAAAGATAAAAATGAGGAGATGCCCATGCCTCGTGCAATTCTGTGCGTGCTGGACAGTTTCGGCATCGGCGGTGCTGCAGACGCGGAAGCCTTTGGTGATGCCGGCGCAGACACTCTGGGCCATATCGCCGAGACATGCGCCGCAGGCCTGGCGGACAAGACCGGCCTGCGCGGCGGTCCGCTCAAGGTTCCCAACATGGACCGGCTGGGCCTCGGCGCCGCCGGCAGGCTGTCGACCGGCAAGGATGTGCCGGGACTGGACTTTTCCGGTGATCCGGAAGGGCTGTGGGGCTATGCGGCGGAAGTCTCCAACGGCAAGGACACACCGTCCGGCCACTGGGAGATCGCCTGTGTGCCCGTGCGCTTCGACTGGGGCTATTTTCCCGAAACCATTCCGACCTTTCCGGAAGAGCTGATCGCCCGGATCAGCGAGAAGGCCGGGCTGGCCGGGATTCTGGGCAACAAGCATGCCTCCGGCACGGTGATCCTGGCCGAACTCGGTGAGGAACACGTGCGCACCGGCAAGCCGATCTTCTACACCTCCGCGGATTCGGTCATCCAGATCGCCGCCCATGAGGAACACTACGGCCTGGAGAAGCTCTATGAGCTGTGCGAGATAACCCGGAAATTCGCCGATCCCTACAACATCGGCCGTGTCATCGCCCGCCCGTTCACCGGTGACAGCGCCGACACCTTTCAGCGCACCGCCAACCGGCGCGACTATTCGGTGCTGCCGCCTGAGCCGACCCTGCTCGACCGGCTGGCCGCCGAAGGCCGCAAGGTCTACGGCATCGGCAAGATCTCCGATATCTTCGCCCATCAGGGGGTCTCGAAGGTCCTGAAGGGAGCCGGCAATGACGCGCTGTTCGACAAGACCCTCGAAGCCATGGATCTTGCAACGGACGGCGATCTGGTTTTCGCCAATTTCATCGACTTCGACAGCCTCTACGGACACCGCCGCGATGTTCCCGGCTACGCCGCCGCGCTTGAGCATTTCGACACCCGCCTGCCGGAAATGATCGCCCGGATGCGGGACGGTGATCTCCTGGTCCTGACCGCGGATCATGGCTGTGACCCGACGTGGAGAGGCACCGACCACACCCGCGAAAACGTACCGGTGATCGCGACGGGTCCGGGCATCGCCGGCCGCAGCGTCGGGGGACGGGCGACCTTTGCCGATATTGGCGAGAGTGTCGCCGATCATCTCGCCATCGCGACAGGCCCCAACGGCACCAGTTTCCTGTAGCCTGTCTCCACGCAGACATGCACGACCCCGAACGAGTTTGAGGATCCGACCCACATGAGCGATGCCATACAGGTTCCCAAGGCAGAGCTGCATTGCCATATCGAGGGCGCGGCGCCGCCGACGCTGGTCAACCGTCTTGCCGACAGGCACGGCATCGATGTTTCCAGCGTCCTGGATGGCAACGGCAAATTTGTCTGGTCCGATTTCACCACTTTTCTGAAAGCCTATGATCTCGCCAGTTCGGTGTTCAGGACGCCCGCCGACTACGCCCTTCTTGCGGAGACCTATTTCCGCATGCTGGCCGCGGAAGGGGCGATCTACGGCGAGATCTTCATCTCTCCCGATCATGCCCAGGCGACCGGCCTCTCCTACCGCTCCTATGTGGAAGGGCTGGCGGAAGGCATGGAACGGGCCAAGGCCGGTACGGCCATTGAAGGCCGCATGATCGCCATCGGCGTGCGCCATTTCGGTGCCGCCGCGGTCGAGCGGGTGGTCAAGGAGGTGATCGGCAATCCGCATCCGCTGGTAACAGGCTTCGGACTGGCCGGTGACGAGCGCTCAGGCCATCCAGCCAATTTTTCCAAGGCGTTCCGCATGGCGGCGGAGGCGGACCTTGGCACCACGGCCCATGCCGGCGAGTTCGGCGGTCCGGACAGCATCGTCGCCGCCCTGGAATTCCTGCGGGTCAGGCGGCTCGGCCACGGGGTGCGCGCCATCGAGGACAAGGATCTGGTCAGGCGCCTGGCGGACGAGCAGATCGTGCTGGAGGTCTGTCCGGGATCGAACATTGCCCTGGGCGTCTACACACACCTGCGCTTCCACCCGGTCAACATGCTGCGCAAGGCCGGGGTGAAGATCACGCTCAATGCCGACGACCCGCCCTTTTTCGGGACCACGCTGGGCAAGGAATATGCGTCCGTTGCCGCGACCTTCGGCTGGACCTTCGACGACCAGATGGAGGTCACCCGCACGGCCATCGAGGCCGCCTTCTGCGACGACGCCACCCGGAAGAGGCTGCTGGTCCGTCTGGACAGCGCTAGGCAGATCCCGGGGGAGGGCGGTTAGGGTATTTCACCGCTGCGGGAACGGCTCTAGATCTCCCCGCCGGTCTCGTCCATTTCCGACCGGGGATCGAGCACGACGGTTTCCGGCGTCGTGACCTGAGGGGTGGAAAGGACCGGCAGAAAGTCGGATTTTTCCTCTGTCGTCAGAGCCGCGCGCTGGCGCATGCGCCAGAGAGCGAAGCCGAGCATCGACAGATGCGCGGCGGCTGTCACCTGGAACAGGGCGCCCGGATAGGTGAAGGTCATGAGGCCGGAAGCAAGCAGAGGCCCGAGCATGGTGCCGGTGCCGAAGATCAGCAGCAGTCCGCCGCTGATTGTCAGGAAATCCGCGCCGTCGGCGTGATCGCTCGCATGGGCGACGATCACCGGATACATCGAATAGACGACACCGCCGAAGGCGGCGATCAGAAGGACGGTCACGGCCGCATCGTTACCGCCGATGAGCGACAGGCTGGAGCCGAGCGACATGGCCACGACCGCAAGGCAGACCAGAACGAGGCGTCTGTCGAGCCGGTCCGAGAGCATGCCGATCGGGATCTGCACCACCGCGCCGGCAAGCAGCGCGAGGCTCATCATGATGGCGATGTCCGGCACGCCGAGCCCGATGCGGCGGCCGTAGACGGCGCCGAGCGTGCCGAATGTGCCGTTCGAGATGCCGACCATGAAGACGGCGACAACGGCGATGGGGGAGTTCTTCCAGAGTTTCTTCGGGTCAAGCCGCGCCTGCGTCAGCGGTTGCGGCGAGGCCGCCGTCGACAGGGCGGTCGGCAAAAGTGCCATGGAATAGATGATCGACCCGAGCACGAAGAAGAAAAAGCCGCTGGGGTCTCCCAGCGTCAGCAGCATCTGGCCCGCCGTCGTCGCCCCGAGATTGATCATTGTATAGAAGCCGAAGATGCGGCCCCGGGTCTCGCCGGTCGAGCGCTCGTTCAGCCAGCTTTCCACGATCATGGCGGCCCCGGAAAAACAGAAGCCCGTCAGAGCCCGAAGAAAGATCCAGAACACCGCGTCGATGAAGAGAAGATTGAGCAGGACCGTGATGGCGGCCAGCGAGGCCAGCGCGCCGAAGGCCCGCACATGCCCGACCCTCTTCACGATGAGCGGCGTGCCGAGACAGCCGCCCATGAAACCCAGTGCCCAGCCGGCGCCCAGAAGGCCGAGAGAGGCGTCGGAGAAGCCTTGCGCCAGTCCGGCGAGCGGCAGAAGCAGGCCGTGCAGGCCGCCGGCGAGAAGCAGCAGGCCGGATCCGGCGAGCAGTGCGGCGATGGAAACGACAGAGGACATGAACAATCCTGGCAGGAGCGGCGCGGGTGAGACGTGACTTCGATGATGCCCAATGACGAAGCAATTTGACAAGTTTATGGTTGGGCGATACGCGAACCCATCCGCGCCCCGCTTGAAAACCGGGTTGCCGGCAATTCGGTTCCAGATCCGGCGGAATGTCCATGACTGAACCCAGCCCGTTGTTGACCCTGTTCCAGCCCGAAGAGGTCCGCCGCAAGGCGCATCTGTTGCTGGACCGTGCCGTCGCCGGTGACCTTGAACATGTCGCGGTCAGCCTGGACAATCTCGACCGGGCGATTGAAACGGTTCTGGAAACCACGCGGGAAAACTATCCCGATTTCCAGATACCGCCCTATGGCCTCTGGCGGGACCTCGAAGCCGGCGGCATCGACCGCTGGGCGGCCCTCGCCGATGCGCGCGCGTTCGAGACGGCCGGCGAAATGCTGGTCGCCGCTGCGGATCTGGCAATCCTCGGCGCTTTCATGACCACGCTGCATCCGGCGAACTGGTCCTATGAGGACCGCATGACCGAGACACGCGTCACCGGCCGCACGGCATCGGCCCTGGCGGCCTTCCACATGTTCGCGGCCGGGTCCTTTTCCGCGCAGATGACCGACCCCTACCGGGTGGAAGCGGAAACGCTTGTCCGGCTGGATCTCAAGGAGCTCGCCGCGGGTCTTCAATGGGACGTGCGTGACAACGTGGACGACCTCCTCGAGATGCAGCGGCATCTCAAGCGCCTGGGCGAGGCCCTTGCGCTGCGCCCGGACCTGTTCGGCGCCGAGGAGGCGACCCGTCCGGGCCTGCTGGCGATCGCCCTGGCGCAGAATGGCGACGGCACGGTCGATGCGGGGGACCTGCTCGACCGGCTTCTGGAGGGGCTGGCAGCGGTCTGGGACGGCGGTGCGGCCCTTGGTGACATGTGTTTTGGCGACAGTTTTCACCATTCCGGGCTGCCGGGTACAGCCGAGGAAACAATCGTGCCGTTTCATCTGGCCGCCCAGGAAATGGTCTATTCGCTGGTCGAACCGCTTGCCTGGGCGGGGTTCGAGATGACCGGACTGGACAAGCTGACCGCGCCGTCCGACCGCGCGCATGCGGCGTTGTTCGCACACACGGGCGTCTTGACTGTCCGCGATGACGGACAGGACCTGCTTCCGGACATCGCGACAGACCGGATGATCGAGATCCGCGCGGTTTCGCTGGCCCTGACGGACAGGCTGGCAGACCGGCTTGCCGCAGAGCTGGGGGCCGCGCCCGGCGACGTTCCGCTCACCTGTATTCTGGAGGGCGGGACGGCCCGGGCCGGAAACCGGATTCTGGAACAAGCCTCGGGAAACAAACAGATGCCGGGCAAATTCCTCAATCCGGGGGCTGTTTTTTGGTTGCCGTTCGGGGCATAGGTCCTGAACAATGAAAGTGTGAACCAGGTCCGCATACGCAGGCCGGAAAATGAGAGGCAGATATGTCCGGAGCCAATGTCATCAGCCACCCGCTGGTCCAGCACAAACTGAGCATCATGCGCGACAAGGGGACGTCCACCCAGGGCTTCCGTCGCCTCCTGCGCGAGATCTCGACCCTGCTGTGTTACGAAGTTACCCGGGACCTGCCTCTGGTCCGCCAGACCATCGAGACACCTGTCGCCGAAATGCAGGCGCCGACGCTCGCCGGCAAGAAACTGGTCTTCGCCTCCGTGCTGAGGGCCGGCAACGGCCTGCTGGAAGGCATGCTGGATCTGGTGCCGTCCGCCCGCGTCGCCCATATCGGCCTTTACCGGGACCCGGAAACGCTGCAGCCGGTGGAATATTATTTCAAGGCTCCGGAAGACCTGAACGAGCGCCTTGTGATCGTCGTGGATCCCATGCTCGCAACCGCCAATTCCGCGATTGCCGCCATTCAGAAACTGAAGGAACGCGGCGCCACAAACATCCGTTTCCTGTGTCTGCTGGCAGCGCCGGAAGGTGTGGCGAAATTCAACGAAATGCATCCCGACGTGCCGATCTTCACGGCGTCGATCGACGAGAAGCTGAACGAAAAGGGCTATATCGTTCCTGGTCTCGGCGATGCCGGCGACCGCATGTACGGCACCAAGTAACCGGGGTCGTGAACTGCGCGTACGGATTTCGACTGCACGGTTCATGGCCGCTGCCTCGCTGGCCGAGGGCTACATCTGAAAACGGGAGACGGCATGATCACTGTATTCGGGTCCATCAATCTGGACCTCGTCGTGGCCGTGCCGCGTCTGCCGACGGCCGGAGAAACGGTCAGCGGTCCGGACCATCAGACCTTTCCCGGTGGCAAGGGCGCCAACCAGGCACTGGCCGCGCGGCGCGCCGGGGCCGGCGTCAGGATGGTCGGTGCGGTCGGCCGGGACGGATTCGCGGACCTGGCGCTTGCAAGCCTGCGCGAGTCCGGTGCCGATCTTTCCGGTGTTCGCGTGATGACCGGATCCACCGGCCTTGCCCTCATCGGCATCGATCCGGCCGGTGAAAACCAGATTATCGTTGCCAGCGGTACCAATGACCGCGTCGAGGCGAGCTGGCTTGAAGGCGGTCTTGCCTCCGGCGATACGCTGATGATGCAGGGCGAGGTTCCTTTTCAGGAGGCCAGGGACGCTGCCCTGCAGGCCGGTCGGGCCGGCGCCTCCGTGTTCTGGAACCCTGCGCCTGTCCCCGAAGGGGATGCGAGCGCCCTTCTGGAGCTGGCTGCCGTGGTGGTGGTCAACGAAAGCGAGGCCGCTGCCATCGCCAGAAACCTGGGCATTGACGGCGACCCCGAAAGCTTCGCGGAACAACTGGCCAGGCCGGGCCGTGCGGTTATTGTCACGCTCGGTGCCGAAGGCGTTGTCGCGCGCACCGGCACGGACCGGTACCGGTTCCGGTCTCCCGAGGTTGACGCGGTCGATTCCACCGGAGCGGGGGACGCCTTTTGCGGTGCCGTTGCGGCGGCGCTGGACAGGGGGGAGCCCTTCGGGCGTGCCTTGAAGGAGGGCGTTGCCGCCGGCGCGCTCGCCTGTACCGTTACCGGTGCGCAATCGAGCGCGCCTGTGCGCGAGGACATTGTCCGCCTCGCCGACCGGATTGTCTGATCCGGCTTTACAGCCTGCTAAGGAAACCGTGCTACCCCAAAGCGATCCCCGCAACCTCAAGGGCTGGCATGTCCCGGTTTGTCATCATTTTTCTGGTCTTGCTGGCGGTCGCGCCGCTGGTGCCTGTCGTGCTCGATCGGCTGGCTGCGCCGGAAGGGCAGACCGCGGCCAATGAACGACCCGCCCCGGCTGCGCAGGAGACCGGAGAGCGGTCCCACCGGATTTCCAGAAATCGTCAGGGCCATTTCGTGGCCTCCGCGGTTTTGAACGGGCGCGCGGTCGACATGCTGGTCGACACCGGTGCAACCCTGACCGCCCTTCCCGAAACACTCGCCGGGGACATCGGCATTTTTCTCAAGTCGTCCGATTTCAAATATCCGGTCAATACGGCCAACGGCACGATCTATGGCGCGCGGGCCGTGATCGACGGTTTCAGGATCGGCAACATTCGGTTGCGAAACATCGATGCGCTGGTGCTGAAGGACCGGAGCCTTGGGGAACCACTGCTCGGCATGTCCGTTCTCAATCAGCTGGAACGGTTTGACATGTCGGGCGGCACGCTTGTACTGGTTCAGTGACTTGGCCCTCCGTTTCCGCAGTTCGTCCCGAACCCCGCGTTTGTTGTTTGCATTGAGAGGCATTGATGTTTCCAAAACCCGTCCCGAAACTTTCGCCCAATACGCTTGAGTACGAAACGCTTCCGATGGTGAAGCCGACCGGTTTTCGCGAATACGACGCCCGCTGGCTGTACGAGCAGGAAATCAACCTGATGGGCATGCAGGCGCTCGGAATGGGCATCGGCACGCTCATTCACGAACGCGGCGTGCGTCCCGACATTGTCGTCGGTCATGATTTCCGCAGCTATTCGTCCACCATCAAGATGGCGGTGGTCAACGGTCTGATGGCGGCAGGCATCAACGTGCATGATATCGGCCTGGCGCTGTCGCCGATGGCCTATTTTGCCCAGTTCGCGCTGGATGTTCCGGCAGTTGCCATGATCACCGCGTCCCACAACGACAACGGCTGGACCGGCGTCAAGATGGGCATCGACCGTCCCCTGACCTTCGGTCCCGACGAGATGGGGCGGCTCAGGGAGATCGTTCTGGAAGCCGCGTTCGAGCTCCGGGGCGGCGGCAGCTACCACTTCGTGGACGGCTTCGCGGACACCTATTTCAAGGACCTGACCGGCCGGGCGAAACTGAAACGGCCGATCAGGATCGTGGCGGCCTGCGGCAACGGCACGGCCGGCGCCTTCGCACCGAAGATCCTGGAGGCTCTCGGCGCGGAGGTCATTCCGCTCGACACGGAACTCGACTACACGTTCCCGCGCTACAATCCGAACCCGGAGGACATGAAGATGCTGCATGCGCTCCGGGACAAGGTCCTGGAAGTGGGTGCGGAAGTCGGCCTCGGCTTTGACGGCGACGGCGACCGCTGCGGTGTCGTCGACAACGAGGGCGAGGAGATCTTCGCGGACAAGGTCGGGGTGATGCTGGCAAGGGACATTTCCGCGCTGCATCCGAACAGCCGGTTCGTTGTCGACGTCAAGTCGACAGGCCTCTTCAACACGGATCCGGTGCTGCAGGCCAATGGCGCACGGACCGACTATTTCAAGACCGGCCATTCCTACATCAAGCGCAGGGTCGCCGAGCTTGACGCGATTGTCGGTTTCGAGAAGTCCGGCCACTACTTCTTCAACAAGCCGATCGGCCGTGGTTATGATGACGGTCTGGTGTCCGCGATCGCCATCCTCGACATGCTCGACCGCAACCCGGACAAGACCATGGCGGATCTCCGAAGGGACCTGCCCAGGACTTGGGGCTCGCCGACCATGGCGCCGAAATGCGCCGACGAGGTCAAATACGACGTCGTCGACAGGGTCGTTGCCAGATTCCAGGACATGAAGGCCAGGGGCGAGAAAGTCGCGGGTCAGGCAATCACCGACCTGATCACGGTCAATGGCGTGCGGGTTGTCAGCGAGGACGGCACCTGGGGCCTCGTGCGCGCCTCGTCCAACAAGCCGGAACTGGTCGTCGTGGTGGAAAGTCCGGTGTCCGAAGAGCGCCTGCACGCCATGTTCAAGGCGGTCGACGGCGTTCTGCGCGAGAACACGGAAGTCGGCGACTACAACCAGACGCTCTGACCCCTTGCGCGAAAGGGCGGCGGACGGGTCCGCCGCCGCCACGCCCGATCTTGTCGCCGCCCACACGGCCGGCACCTCAGCGGAGACGTTCATGATCCAGGATTTCGGTGTCCTTCCCGACGGCACCACCGTGCGGGAAATCACCTTGAAAAAGGGCCCGCTGGAAGCATCGGTCCTGACTTACGGGGCCATCATCCGCGATCTTAAGGTGGACGGGCAATCCGTGACCCTGGGATTCGAGGATCTGCAAAGCTACCTTGATCATTCGCCCTATTTCGGCGCTGTCGTCGGGCGCTGCGCCAATCGGATTGCGGGCGGGAATCTCACCGTGGACGGGGTCGGTTACCAGCTCGACCTCAACGACAACGGCCGCCATCACCTGCACGGCGGCTCACTGGGATTTTCCGCACGCAATTGGCAACTTGAACAACACGACAAGGCAAGCGTGCTTTTGAAACTGGTCTCCGAGGACGGCGACATGGGCTACCCCGGGCAAGTGGAGGCGCTGCTGCGCTACACCCTGACCGGGGCCGGTGCATTGCGCGTGAAAATGACCGCGACCACCAGCGCGACCACGCCGGTCAATCTGACCCAGCATGCCTATTTCAACCTGGACGGCAGCGCCGACATTCTCGATCACACACTGGAAATCGCCGCGGACCGGTATCTGCCCGTGGATGAGGCGCTGATCCCGACCGGAGAGATCCGGAAGGTCGCCTGGACCCCTTACGATTTCCAGGAAGGACGCAAGCTGCGGCGCAAACCGGGTGAGCAGGGCGTGCTCTACGACCATAATTTCTGCCTCGTCGACGCGCCCGCTCAGGAGCTCGCCTTCGCCGCGGCCCTTGAGGATGGCGCGGGTTCCAGACGCATGGAGGTGTGGACCACCGAACCCGGACTGCAGCTTTTTGACGCCGAAGGGATGGATGTGCCGGTGCCGGGCCTGGCCGGCAAACGGTATGGCGCCCATGCAGGCTTGTGTCTTGAGGCGCAGCGCTGGCCGGACGGTGTCAATCAGAAAGAATTCATGGATGTTTTGTTACGGCCCGGAGAGACCTATAGTCACGCGACGGAATTTCGTTTTTCCTGACTTGGAGTAGTTTTTCCGGATCGGGCCACGGCAGGCAGCCGATTGGGAGTTGGACCGGGGGCGGCGCGTGAAGACAGTATTTTCAGACACCCAGCTGGCGCATGCGCCGGCACAGGAAATCTCCGACGGCGAGTTGAAGCCGGCGGTTGAAATTCCCGCTCGCGCCGAGATCGTGCTCAAGACGATCAGGGACCGGAACGCCGGGGAGATCCTGGCGCCGGAGGAGTTTCCGATCCGTCCGCTGCAACGGATCCATTCGCCGGACTATGTCGCCTTCCTGGAAGGCTTCTGGCAGAAGTGGACCGCCGCCGGCCGGACCCGCGAGGCATTTCCGTTCGTCTGGCCGGTCCGGAGCCTGCGTGAAGATGTGTCGGTCAACCATATCGACGGCCTGCTCGGACGCTATTCGATGGATGCCGGCACACCGGTCGGCGAGCATTCCTACAAGGCCGCGCGCGCGTCCGCCGACACGGCGCTGACGGCGGCCAGGCTGATCCTCGATGGAGAGAAATCGGCATTCGCCCTGTGCCGCCCGCCCGGCCACCATGCGGGGTTCGACTTTTTCGGCGGCTACTGTTTTTTCAACAACGCCGCCATCGCCGCGCAATACCTTCGCGACAACGGTCTCCACCGCGTCGCCATTCTGGATGTCGACTATCACCACGGCAACGGTACCCAGGCGCTGTTCTACGACCGGCCGGACGTGCTGTTCCTGTCCTTGCACGCCGATCCCAGGGACGAATATCCCTATTTCCTGGGGTATGCCGATGAAACGGGAGAGCACGCCGGCACCGGTTTCACCCGCAACTGGCCCCTGCCGCTGGGCACCGACTGGGAAGCCTATGCTCCCGCGCTGGAGGAGGCCTGCCGTTGGCTCCTGGTCTACAAACCCGAAGCGATGATCGTTTCCCTGGGCATGGATTGCTACGAGAACGATCCGATCTCCGGCTTCAAGTTCAAGAGTGCGGACTATCTGCGTCTCGGCCAGCGCCTGGCGAAGGCCGGCGTGCCCACCATTTTCGTGATGGAAGGTGGTTACGCCGTCGATGCCCTCGGCACGAATTGCGTCAATGTTCTTGAGGGTTTCGAAGGCTGAGGGGCCTGACCTGAGCATCAGGCTCCGTCTTCGGGTCCGGATCCGGGGTCAGAACCGGATCCAGATCCAACAGAATGTCAGTGCGGCAGCAGCCGCAACTGCTCCAGATCCCCGCGCAAGCCGTCCGCACCCTTGAAGTGATGGGCCGTCATGCCCAGCCGGCGGGCGGCCTCGACATTCGCCGGGCTGTCATCGATGAACAGACAGGCCCTCGGGTCCAGCGCATTGCGCTGGAACAGGACCTGGTAGAGGCGCGGATCCGGCTTTGCCAGCTTTTCATCCCCGGAAACGACGATGTCCAGAAAACTGGTCTTGAGGAAGGGAAAGCGGTCCTGTGCCTCGGCGAATTTTTCAGCCGAAAAATTGGTGATGGCGTAGAGCGGCAGACCGCTTTCCTTGAGCGCGGCCAGCAGCGCCGGCGTGCCTGGAATTTCTCCCGGTACCATATCGTGCCAGCGCGTGTAATAGGCCTCGATCAGGTCCGCCCTGTCCGGGTGCCGGCGCACCAGCTGCGCAACCGCCTCCGGCCACGGCCGACCGAGATCCTGTTCCAGGTTCCACTCCGCGGTGCACACTGTTTCCAGGAAGGACGACCGTTCCGCAGCGTCGGGAATCAGGCGCCGGTAGAGATGTTCGGGATTCCATTCGATCAGGACATTTCCTATATCGAAGACAACGGTCGTGATAACATCGCTCATGCAGGCCGGTCCTTGTTTCGTGAAAGGGATCAGGAATGCCAGTTTCAGCAAAAGGTAAAGTCGATATTGTGTCGTTCCTGATGAATCGGGCCATTGCGGCTGTGACGATCCTGTTGTCCGCGGCCTTCTTCGGTGCCCAGGCCCAGGACGCCGACGGCCTGCCGGACAGGCTGCGTCTGGGTGTGATCGTTGCCGCGGACGAAGGCGCGCGCGACCGGGTCGAGCCCTTTCGCCTGGCCCTGGAGGACATTGCCGATCTGCCCGTCGATCTTTTCCTGATGGAAACGATGGCCGATGCCGCCGAGGCGATTGCTGCCGGCCGGATCGACTATGCGCGCCTGTCTCCTTCCGCATATGCGGCGGTGCATCAGCTTTGCGCCTGCGTGGAGCCGCTGGTGACAGCCGGCCCTGATGATTTTCCGGCGCGCTTCTATGCCATTCTGGTCGCGGGGGCGGGCGCGGAAAAGGCCACCCTGACGAGCCTGAAAGGCACACGCCTTGCGGTCGGGGGCGCGCATGCCGTTACGGGCTACCGCGTGCCGCTCGCCAACCTGGCGGCGGACGGCATCGATGCCCGGTCGCATTTCGGCGCCCTGGTCGAAGTCCAGAACCCGCTCGAGGGTCTGCGCGCCGTGCTGGACGGGCGGGTGCAGGCAGCGCTTGCATGGTCCACCCTGGCAGGTGAAGCCAAGAATGGTTACACCGCCGGAACGCTCAACGATTACTATGTTTCGGGCGGTGCCGGATTCGAGAACCTTGAAATCGTCTGGCGCTCGCCACCGATACCCTATTCCGCCCACAGCTTGCGCAAGGACCTGCCGGATGTTCTGAAGCGGCGGCTGAGGGCCGGGCTGATGGATCTCCGCCGGGAAGCGCCGGACGCCTATCTGGCGATCGAGCCGGACCTTCCCGGTGGTTTCGAGCCGGTCGTGCATGCGGACTACCGCCCGCTGCTGCGTACCTTCGAAGACGCCTATGCCACTGTTCTGGATCCAGCCGGCAGATAGCAGGGCTCAAACGGCCGCCGCCTCCTTGCCCAGAAGCGCATGGGTGTGACGGCGGATCATTTCCTCTTCATTGGTCGGGATGACCAGGACACTGACTCGGGATCCCGGCGCGGAAATGTCCTCGCCGGCGCCCCTGTTGCGGGCCGTGTCCACCTGCAGACCCAGCCAGTCCTGATCATCGCAGACCTTTTCGCGGATCACGGCGGCGTTTTCGCCGATGCCGCCGGTGAACACCACCGTGTCCAGACCGCCCAGCACCGCTGCCATTGCACCGAGTTCGCGGCGGATGCGGAAGACGAAATAGTCGATGGCTTCCCTGGCCCGCGGATCGTCGCTTGCCGTCAGCGTCCGCATGTCCTGGCTGATGCCGGACAGACCCTTCAGACCGGAGTTCTTGTAAAGAAGATCGGAGACGTCTTCAGGGGTCATGCCCTTGGTGGTCAGAAGATAGAGCACGACGCCCGGATCGAGCTGACCGCAGCGCGTGCCCATCGGCAGGCCGTCCAGGGCGGTGAAGCCCATTGTCGAGCCGATGCTCTGGCCGCCCCGGACCGCGCACATGGACGCGCCATTGCCTAGATGAGCGACAATCACGCGGCCGGCATAGGCCTCGGGGCGCGTCACTTTCAGGTAGCTGCAGATATATTCATAGGACAGCCCGTGAAAGCCGTAACGGCGGACCCCTTCGTCATAGAGCGGCCGTGGCAGGGCGAACGTGTCGTTTACCCAGGGATGGTTGCGGTGAAAGGCGGTGTCGAAACAGGCTGTCTGCAGGGCATCTGGAAAGGCCGCGCGCGCCGCCTCGATGCCGGCCAGGTTATGGGGCTGATGCAGCGGTGCGAGGGGTTCCAGCGCCCGCAGATCGGCCATGACCACGTCCGTGATCCGCACCGGGGCGGCATGGGTCACACCGCCATGGACGACCCTGTGCCCGACCGCGTCGACTTTGCGTCCGCCGAGTTCGCCCTCGAGCATCGGCAACAGGGCCGCCAGCGCGGCAGCGTGGCTGCTGCCCTCGGCGGGGGACAAGGAGCGGTCGATGCGGGTCTGCGAGACGTGGGACCTCAGCGAGAGGTGCGGCGTGGCGCCAAGACCGGAAATCTGCCCCTCAAGCTGCACTCTTTCGCCGGTGTAGAGCGTGAACTTGATCGAGGACGAACCGGAGTTCAGAACCAGAATGACCCTGTCCACGATCAGCCCTCCTCACGCTCGAAGACACCGACCGGCGCGCCGCTGGTCTGCCAGTACATGAACAGTTGCGCCAGGGCGCAGGAGGCAAGCCGCGAACGGCCGTCATCGGCCCGGCTTGTCAGCATGATCGGAACCTTGGCGCCGATCACCAGCCCGGCGGCTTCCGCATGGGCAATGAAGGTCAGCTCCTTGGCAAGCATGTTGCCCGATTCCAGGTTGGGAACGATCAGCACTTCCGCATGGCCGGCGACCAGCGAGGTGATGCCCTTGGTGCGGGCGGCCTGCACGTCGATCGCGTTGTCCATGGCCAGCGGCCCGTCGACGATCGCGCCGGTGATCTGGCCGCGTTCGGCCATCTTGGACAGGATCGCCGCGTCCAGGCTGGAGGGGATGGCGGGATTGACCGTCTCGATCGCCGACAGAACCCCGACCCTCGGCATGTCCAGTCCGAGGGAGCGGGCGGTGTCGATGGCGTTCTGGGTGATGTCGACCTTGGTGTTGAGGTCCGGGGAGATGTTGATGGCGGCGTCGGAGATCAGGACCGGTGTCTTGCGGCCGGGTATGTCCATGACGAACACGTGGCTGATGCGGCGCTTCGTCCTGAGCCCGCCGTCGCGCTTGACCACATGGTGCAGCAGGTGGTCCGTGTGAAGATGGCCTTTCATGATCGCCTTCACCCGGCCTTCATGGACCATGGCGACGGCTCG
Organism: Roseibium sp. AS2; assembly: GCF_038900065.1. Taxonomy (NCBI): domain Bacteria; kingdom Pseudomonadati; phylum Pseudomonadota; class Alphaproteobacteria; order Hyphomicrobiales; family Stappiaceae; genus Roseibium; species Roseibium sp. AS2. The sequence goes on along the minus strand of NZ_JBBMQN010000001.1, from coordinate 451,404 downwards.
GCCGGCGGCTTCCATCTCGTCTTCGATATCGATCAGTTCAAAGGTGCCGATATCCTCACCGATTTCTCTGGCGGCAGTGTCGATCCGGGATCTGGCACCGATCAGGATCGGTTCGATCAAGCCTTCGCGCGCCGCCATGATCGCGCCTTCCAGCGAGTTCGGATCGTCGGGGGCGACAACGGCGGTGGGCAGAGCCGGCAGCGTTCTGGCCAGTTCGATCAGGCGGTTGAAGTGCCGGTGACGCTGGACGAGCAGAGCGGGGAGGCTGCTGGAGTCGAATTCTATGGATTCTGTAGGCGCGGCGACTTCGGCGTTTCCTTCCACCAGACGGGTGCCGTCGCCGCGGGTGACCGAGAGCTCGAACACCACGATATTGTCGGCCTTCTTCTCTGTCGCCGTCACCTTCACGGTCAGCTTGTCGCCAACGACGGCGCCCCCGAGAAAGCGGAGGGACTGGGTCTTGTAGATGGTGCCGGGGCCCGGGAGAATGTTGCCGAGCACAGCCGAAGCGAGCCCGCCGACCCACATGGCCGGCGCAACCGGCTTGTCGATCTGTCCGTCACCGGTCCAGTCTGTGTCGGGCAGATGGATCGGATTGTGGTTCCCCGATGCATGAGCGAACACCAGCAGATCGTTGGTGGAACACTCCCGCACGATTTCGGCGCTGTCGCCTGTCTGGATCTGGTCGTAGGTCTTGTTTGTCGCCATCGGTCCCGTCTTCCCGTGAAAAAACATATATTGCGGCGCAGCAATCAAAATGAATGTAGCTGCGGAATGCGACGGAGGAAATACGGGAGATCTCTAAGGAACCGAAACGCGCTATGGACAGTTGCTGCATTGGACCGTGTTGGTGAGGCGGGGACGCAGATAGTAGCTGTCGCTGAGTTCGATCAACGCATCCCTGTCGAAATAGCTCGTGAAAATGCCGGCGAAAGGCGGTTCGTAGTCGAGCGTTGCGACGCTGACGACGATGGACGTGTTCGGCGCGGCAATGGTATCCGGCAGCGTGATCGGCGGTGCGGCACCTTCGGTCCAGGGGGCGTTGCCCGTGGAATCGTAGCTCCAGTCGACTGTGGCATCTTCGTTGTTGTCAAAGGTCACGCTCGCGATGAGGATGACCAGCTCGTCCGCCGGGTAGGGCACGAGAATCTTTTCACCGAGGTTGAAAACACCGTCGAGTTCACCCGTGGTCACCGTCTGGGCCTGGGCGACAAGGTCGGCGATCGAGTTGGAAATGCGGCTGATCTTGCGGTCATGATTCATGGCGCCGGTGATTTCGGCCATACCGATCAGCAGGATTATCATGAATGGCAGGATCATCGCGAATTCGGTGGCCGCGATCGCATGCCGTTCCTGCCAGAGCCTGCGCAATGCAGCCGGGCACGTCGCGAGTCCGTGCCTGAGCCTGCACGCGAGCAGGCTCCCGAAATCATTCCCAGGGTTCATTGCGAAACACCATAGTTGAGGTCAGGTGGCGCTCGAAGCCGTGGTCGCCATTGTCGAATTCAAGCACGGACGACATCATCGGCCACTTGTAGACGACATTGACCACGACGATCTCGCTGGCAGCCCCGATTTCGTATTTCGTTTCGTCCCTCAGGTTGCCGTCTTCGTCATAAAGACTGTCGGTGGACTGTGCGTCGGCAAAATCCGCGATCGATTCGACTTCGATGACCATCCGTTCCTCGCCGGTGATCTCGTCCTTGTCGCACATGAATGAGGGCATGTAGCCGCAGAGCTGGGTCTTGAAAGCATCGGCAGATATATTGCCCTGGGCCTGACCGGTTCTGATCAGCCTGGAGGCTTCCACCAGGGCGTTGTCCAGCATGCGGTTCGCAAGGTGTGCGACGCCGATCTCGATGATGCCGAATGCAAGCAGGAAGAAAGGCGGCGCCACAAAGGCGAATTCGATCGCGGTCACACCACTGCGGTCTTTCGCCAGCGAGTGTCCGTTCCGCCCCCTGACGGGCCAGAAGTTCCGCATTTTCCGGTACATTCCTTGTTAGCTCCGAAAACGGGCCCGGCCGGTCACTTGCTGCCGGCAGCCTCGAGGGACAGACTGTTGCGAGATGTGGCCTGTTCGGCGGCTTCCTTGAACGCGTCTTCGGAATCGCCAAGCCGCAGGGTCGGTTCGCAGGTCGGATTGCACGACATGGTGACCCTGGCCGCTTTCCGGTAGACCGAGACCACATCGTCGTCGGACGCCCTGACCGTGATCACCTCGTCGACGATCGGTTTGTTGTCATCGTCCAGGATGACAAGGTTCGTGGTGCCGTAGCTCTTGCCGGTGATCACGACCGTGTTCTGGTCGAACATGGCCACGTCCGCGATGAAGGGGTTGCCGACAATGACAGCAGAGGCGCCATCATCGATACGGAAGACCTTGGCGCGGTCGACCGTCACCATGACAGGGCCGTCTTCAGCCAGAACGGTGCCGGCCTGAAGCGCCAGCACAAGCACGCCTGTCCATCTCAGTATGTTCGTCAACATGCGTGTGGGTACTCCATGTGTTCTTGTTCCTGCGACAGCATGCGGCAAACGTGGTGAACGATCTGCTAACGTGATGTTTCAAGAAGTGTAAATCACTGCTTTGCCGGGCGGGCCGACGCTTGCCTTCCGTCCGGTGTATTCGTGACGTTCCGACAGAAAACTTCTGCGCCTTGGAATCAGCAGTAACATAAGATCATGACTGTAAATATTGAATTTTGATGCAATAATTAATAAAAACTGAATTGTTATTCTGAAAGAAACGGCGGATAAATTGATTTAGAAACAGACGGAAATGTGATATTACTTAAAAATGGCGGTAAAAATCAAAGTTTAATGATCAGATTAATAGTTTTTTATCTATACATATTGTTAACTATAGTTATATCCGCCAGTTTTTTATCGATGGCGGATGGTAAATTTAACTCGTTGGAAAGCTCTCTGTCCTAGGGTGAGTTCATGTTCGAACGGACAAAAAAAGATCCGTCGAGCTTTGAAGCTGTCAACTTAGTGGTACTTGGAGCAAACACATGAAAAATCTTCTCAAGCGTTTCGTCAACGATGAATCCGGCGCAACTGCAATCGAATACGGTCTGATCGCGGGCCTTCTGTCCATCGTCATCATCGGCGCTCTGCAGCTGGCCGGGACGTCCATGACGGCCCTGTTCACGACCATTCAGACCACCCTGACCACGGCTGCCGGTTCCTGATACACGCCAGATCGGAAACGATTTGGTGGAACCACGTCGAGAAAGCGGGCAGTCAACTGCCCGTTTTTCTGTTTCGCGGCCGCGATGGCTGCGAAACATTAACTCTTGTCCGATAGGTTCGGATGAATAGGGTTAAAGAGTGAAAGTCCGATGATCGAGGCTGCAATCCTGGTGATCTTTCCGATGCTTGTCGCCTTTGGCGGAGCCTCGGACCTTTTGACCATGACCATCCAGAACAGGGTTTCCGTCCTGCTCGTCGCCGGCTTCGCGGCCGTGGCGATCGCGATCGGCCTGCCCTTGTCGGACTGGGGTGTCCACGTGCTGGGGCTGCTTGCGGTCTTCGCCGTCTGCTTTGCCTTCTTCGCGGCGGGCTGGATGGGCGGCGGCGATGTCAAGTTCATCAGTGCCATCGCACTCTGGATCGGCTTCACCCCGGAACTTGCACAGTTCACGCTTCTTGTGACCCTCTACGGCGCGGTTCTGACACTGGGCCTGTTGTCGATGCGGCAGATGATCGTCGTGCCGGGCGCCCTGGCGCGCCAAGACTGGTTCGCCAGATTGCATGACCGCGAAAGCGGGATCCCCTACGGGATTGCGATTGCCGTGGCCGGATTGCAGATCTACCCTGCAACTCAATGGTTCAAGCTTCTCGGCCAGGCCTGATTTTACCAGCACATTCATTACAAATTGACCGGGACAAATTACCTGGCGGGGTTGGCTGTCTGCCTTTCGCGCGCCTGGAAAGCCACCGGATTCGCTGGTTCTATGCCAGATTTTCTCGCAAATTGCAGTCGACTTAAGAAAGCATTCAGTAAAGTTAATGGATATTAACTGAAAACATCTACCGTTGATTAACCATGTTTTGACCAATTACCCCTCATTCTAGAGTTTGACGGTGCAAACTTGCACGGAATTATTGGGTATTGGTCATGAAATTCGCACGAATTTTCGTACTGGCAATTGCGGTTGCTGCAGGCATCATCGCCTTCCGGATGGTGATGATGTCCGGCGGCAAACCCGAGCCGCAAGTCGCGCAGGCGCCTCAGACCGACCAGCAGAAAGCCGAGGTTCTTGTTGCCGGGAAAGACATTCACCTGGGCAACAAGATCGGCAAGGACGACATGTCGTGGGCAAGCTGGCCCGAGGATGCGGTCCCCCTGGGGGCGATCACCAGGAAGCTCAAGCCGGCAGCGGTAGAAGAATACGAAGGCCGAATCGCCCGGGCCCCGATCTTTGCGGGTGAGCCGATCCGTCCGGAGCGTCTGATCAACACCGACAAGGGGTTCATGGCCGCGATCCTGCCCAAGGGCATGCGGGCCATCGCCGTCAGCGTGGAAGCGGAGACGACCGCGGGCGGCTTTATTCTGCCGGGCGACAAGGTCGATGTCATCGTGACGCGCAAATCGGATTCCGGTGCGCTCAGTGAAACAATTCTTGAAAACATACGCATTCTGGCCATCGACACGACCACCGCCGGAGAACAGGACCAGAAGAACCTGGCGCCGAAACGGACGGCAACACTGGAACTGACGCTTTCGCAATCGGAAATCGTTGCCCAGTCGCAGCAGATCGGAACGATCGCGCTGGCGCTGCGCAGTGCCCAGGATTCCGCCGACGACGCGGAAGCGGACAACAGCCGGCGGCGCGGTGTCAGCTATGTGAAATACGGCGTGACCAGCCAGGCAGGTGGGCAATGAGAACGGGCGGAAGAACGTCCAGCGAGAGGGGCGTCATGAAACACTATCTTCTTAGGTTCACAGCTGCGGCAGTCCTTTTCGGCGCCCTGCTGGGAGCGCCGCTTCAGGGGGCCCTGGCGGAAGGCAACTTCCCCAGCCAGGTGCACGTGGCTGCCGGCGAACGCGCGAGCGGGCGTATCCTCAATGTCGGGATCGGCCGGTCGGTCGTGATCAATCTTGCCGAGGACGCAGCGGACGTGCTCGTGGCCAACCCGGAAATTGCCGACGCCGTCCTGCGCACACCTCGCCGGATCTTCGTTATCGGCAACACGGCGGGCCAGTCTCGTCTTGTCCTGTTCAGCAGAAGCGGCCGTGAACTGGCCAGCTTCGACGTCCGTGTCGAAAAGGACACGTCGGACATGACGCGGATCATCCGCAAACTGATCCCCGGATCGAATATCTCGGCTGAATCCATCAACGGCAGCGTCGTGCTGAGCGGCTCCGCCAAGAGCTCGCTCGAAGCGCAGCAGGCCGCAGATATTGCCGCCAAGTTCGAAGGCGCGGAAAGTGCCTCGCAGATCGTCAATCTGATTGCGGTCGAAGGCAAGGACCAGGTTCACCTGAAGGTGACCGTGGCGGAGGTCGAAAGGTCGATCATCAAGCAGCTTGGGGTGCAGTTTCAGGGAACCGTCGGAACCGGGAATTTCTCTCCGAACGGCTCGCTCGTGCCCAATTACACGGTGAACCCGTCCATCGTGAACCAGGCCGCCGTCGGTCTGCAGTTCGTGAGCGGTGCCACCAACATCCAGGCGGAATTGCAGGCGCTGCAGCGCGAAGGTGTCGTGCGCACGCTTGCGGAACCGACGCTGACGGCGATCTCCGGCGAGAATGCAAGTTTTCTGGCCGGTGGCGAGTTTCCGATCCCGATCTCGCGCGATGACAACGAGATCACGGTCGAATTCAAGAAATTCGGTGTCGGCCTCGATTTCACGCCGGTGGTCCTGTCGGGCGGACGGATCAGCTTGCGGGTGAAGACCGAGGTCAGCGAGCTCAGCAACGAGGGCGCTGTCTCGGCCGGCGGCATCACCATATCCGCGCTGAAAGTACGGCGGGCCGAGTCCACGATGGAACTGCCCTCGGGCGGAACGCTGGTGATGGCCGGACTGCTCAAGGAATCCTACTCGCAATCGATCGAGGGCGTGCCGGGACTGATGCAGATCCCGATCCTTGGCGCATTGTTCAAGAGCCGCGATTTCCTGCGCAATCAGACCGAGCTTGCCGTCTTCGTCACACCGTATGTCGTGCGGCCGGTGGCCGTCAGCAAGCTGGTGCGGCCCGACAAGAACCTCATGGCGCCTTCCGACGCCGAAACGATCTTTCTGAACCGCCTGAACAAAATCTACAGCCCCGGCGGAAATGCCGAAGGCACGTATCACGGCCAGATCGGTTTTATCTACAAGTAAGGACGGACGGATGATCAGGAACACTACAGTCCGCAAAACAACCGCTTCCAGGTCCGCGCTTGTCGCATTCGGATGCCTGACGCTGTTGGGATGTCAGAACCAGTCGCAGCAGCCCACCGCGCTGCTCGCATCGCACGACTACCGGCTCCAGCACCCGATCGTGGTCACCGAAGCCCCGGAAACGCTGGATCTGCCGATCGGCCGCAACACGCGCAGCCTGAACGGTCCGATCGAGGGCACGATTGCATCCTTTGCCGTCGATTCACGGCAAAGAGGCAACGGTGCGGTGGAAATTCTGGTGCCTTCCGGCGGTGCCAACGAAGCTGCGGTCCATGCGGTGACGCCACAGATCCGCAGGTCCCTGCAGCAGGGCGGTCTGTCCGGGTCGCATATCAGGACCCGCACCTACGCGGTTCAGGATCCTTCGGCCGATGCGCCCATCAGACTGTCCTATCCGCGCATGCAGGCAACCGCGGGAGAGTGTGGCGTCTGGCCGAAAAACCTCGGCGGCGGTGTTGGCGAAAACGCCAATTACGAGAATTTCGGGTGTGCCGCGCAGGCGAACCTGGCTGCGATCGTCGCCAATCCGTCGGATCTGTTGACGCCGAGAGCGTCGACACCGGCAGATCAGAACCGACGGGCCGTTGTCCTCGAGAGATACAGAAAAGGCGAACTGACAGCCTCTGAATACAAGGAAGGTGTCGGAGCCGAGATCGCGGAAGACTAGGTGATAAAATGAGTGCCAATCCAGAAATGAAAGACCTGCCCGGATATATGGAGTCCTATGCGGAGCCGTCTGATCAGGGCTATGGCGGCAGCGAGGAAGGGGTCCATATCGGGTCCATTCCACGCATCACCATTCACGGGTTCTGTCTGACGGATGCGACCATGCGTGCGGCCGAGGCCGCGATGGAAGACCGCAGGATGGCCAAGGCCCATCTGAAGCTCGACATGGGCGGCATTCCGGCCGCCATCGAGACCTTCGAGCACGCGCCGACGCCCAATCTCATCATGGTCGAGACCTCCGGCAACCGGGAGGACCTGATCTCGAGCCTCGATCATCTCGCCGAGTATTGCGATGCCGGAACCAAGGTGGTCGTCATCGGCGACGTGAACGATGTCACGCTCTATCGCGATCTCATTCACCGCGGCGTCAGTGAGTACCTGATCACGCCGGTCAACGTGTTTCAGCTGATCGGAGCGATCGGCGATCTCTACGCCGATCCGGAAGCTGAACCGCTCGGCCGGACAGTGGCGTTCTTCGGCGTCAAGGGAGGCTGCGGCGCGTCCACGGTCGCCCATAACGGCGCCTGGGCGCTGGCGCGCTGCTTCCAGAGCGAAGTGGCGGTGACCGACATGGACCTGCCATTCGGAACAGCCGGGCTCGACTTCAACCAGGACCCGTTGCAGGGCGTCTTTGAGGCGATCTCGGCTCCGGAACGGCTCGACGAGACCTATCTCGACCGGATTCTTTCCAAGTGCAACGAGCACCTGAGCCTTCTGGCTGCTCCGGCGACACTGGAACGGACATACGATCAGGGTGAGAAGTCGTTCGAACTCCTGATCGAGACCATGCGGGCAAGTGTTCCGCACGTGGTTCTGGATGTGCCTCACGTCTGGAATGCCTGGGTCAAGCAGACGCTGCTCGGTGTGGACGAGATCGTCCTGATCGCGGAACCCGACCTGGCCAATCTGCGAAACGCCAAGAACACCGTTGATTTCCTGAAGCAGTTGCGTCCCAACGACAGGCCGCCGCATCTGGTCATGAACAAGGTCAACGTGCCGAAACGGCCGGAAATCAAGCCGGACGAATTTGCCAGTGCGCTCGGTCTTTCGGTGCAGGCGGCCATTCCGTTCGAACCGCAGCTTTTCGGAACGGCGGCCAACAACGGCCAGATGATCGGTGAACTCGACAACAAGCATGCGATCGCGCGCATGTTCGATGATCTGGCACAGTCGGTATCCGGCAAGGCGCAGCCCAGCAGGTCGTCCGGGTCCGGATTGAGCGGCTTGTTGTCAAAATTCAAGCGCAAGGCCGGCTGACCGGTCCGACAGCGGAGCAGATAGTTCGTTATGTTTGGAAGACGTGGCAGTTCATCGTCCGGTCCTCAGACCATCCGCCCGGGAGGTGTTCCCGGGTTGCAGGACCTGCCTGCTCCGGCGGAACCGGAAGACAGGGCAGAGCAGCCTGCGCCTCAGGAGCGTCAGAGCGAACCCGCGCAGGCAGCCCCTGCACCAGCGCCCGTTTCCGAACCGGAACCGGAACCGGCGCCGAGCGCAGCGGCGCCACGCAAGAAAAACAGCGAGTACTACGAGACCAAGGCCCAGATCTTCAATGCTCTGGTGGAAGCGATCGACCTGTCGCAGCTGGCGCGTCTGGACGCGGAGGATGCCCGGGACGAAATTCGCGATGTCGTCAATGACATCATCGCCCTCAAGAATGTGGTCATGTCCATCTCCGAGCAGGAAGACCTGCTTGAAGATATCTGCAACGACGTGCTCGGCTATGGTCCCCTGGAGCCGCTGCTTGCGCGCGACGACATCGCCGACATCATGGTGAATGGCGCCCACACGGTCTATATCGAGACGGCGGGCAAGGTCGAGCAGACCGGCGTGAGCTTCCGCGACAACGCCCAGCTCATGAACATCTGTCAGCGGATCGTGAGCCAGGTCGGCCGGCGCGTGGACGATTCCAGTCCGATCTGTGACGCGCGTCTTCCCGACGGCTCCCGTGTCAACGTCATTGCACCGCCGCTGGCCATCGACGGCCCGGCCCTGACCATCCGTAAGTTCAAGCGGGACAAGCTGACCCTCGACCAGCTGGTCAAGTTCGGCTCGATCACGCCGGATGGGGCGACGATCCTGCAGATCATCGGCCGCTCGCGTTGCAACATCCTGATTTCCGGCGGAACGGGTTCGGGCAAGACGACCCTGTTGAACTGCCTGACGGCCTATATCGAGAACACCGAGCGCATCATCACCTGCGAAGATTCCGCCGAGCTTCAGTTGCAGCAGCCCCATGTGGTGCGCCTTGAAACCCGGCCGCCCAACCTGGAGGGGGAGGGCGAAATCACCATGCGCGATCTGGTGAAGAACTGTCTGCGCATGCGTCCGGAACGGATCATCGTGGGCGAAGTGCGCGGACCGGAGGCCTTCGATCTGCTGCAGGCCATGAACACCGGTCACGACGGTTCCATGGGCACGTTGCACGCCAACTCGCCGCGCGAGGCGCTGTCCCGTCTTGAATCGATGATCACCATGGGCGGCTTTTCGCTGCCGTCCAGGACCCTGCGCGAGATGATCGTGTCGTCCATCGACGTCGTGGTGCAGGCGGCCCGTCTGCGCGACGGATCCCGCCGGATCACCCATGTCACCGAGGTGATGGGCATGGAAGGCGACATCATCACGACCCAGGACATTTTCCTCTATGACATCGTTGGCGAGGACCCCAGTGGCCGGATCATCGGTCGCCACAGGTCGACCGGCATCGGACGTCCGAAGTTCTGGGAGCGCGCGCGTTACTTCGGCGAGGAAGCGCGCCTGGCACAGGCGCTCGATGCGTCCGAGATGGCCGAGTAGGGAGTAAACTGGGATCTCATGTCCGCATTAGCAGAGTTACTCACACCTCAAATCACCGGCCTGGCCGTGGCGGTGCTCGTCATGCTGGCCGTTGGCGGTGTCATATTCAGCCTGTTCCAGCCGGCCCTGTCCGGAACCAAGCGGCGCGACCAGCGTATGCTGGCTGTCTCGGCGCGGCCGCAGAGCGAGACACAACGCAAGGTGCTCAGGGACACCGACCGGCGCAAGAAGTCCATACAGGATCAGCTGAAGGATTTCGAGGATCGGCAAAAGGCGAAGCAGGACAAACAGCTCAAGGTTTCCCTGAAGACCCGGATGGAGCAGGCCGGTCTGAACTGGGAAATGAAACATTTCATTATTTTCAGCATCATCTGCTGCGTGATCTTCCTTGTCGTTGGACTTCTCGTGAGCGGCAATCTCTGGATCAGCCTGGCCCTGGGTTTCGCCGGCCTGTTCGGCATGCCGCGCTGGTATGTGGGCAGCAAGCGCAAGCGCCGCTTCAACGCCTTCCTCGATGAACTGCCGAACGGCGTCGACATCATTGTGCGCGGCGTGAAGGCCGGACTTCCGCTCGGGGATTGCATCAAGGTTGTTGCCCGGGAGGCGCGCGAGCCCGTCGCGACCGAGTTCCGCAAGATCACCGAGACACAGATCATGGGAGTTTCGCTTGCCGAGGCGGTGGCGAAACTGCCCGACCGGGTCCCGGTTGCCGAAGCCAATTTCTTCGCCATCGTGATCGCGATCCAGCAAAGGGCGGGTGGCGGTCTCGCCGAAGCGCTCGGCAACCTTTCCAAGGTGCTGCGCGGGCGCAAGGCGATGAAGCGGAAGATCACGGCCCTGAGTTCGGAAGCCAAGGCCTCTGCCGGCATCATCGGCGCCATGCCGTTCGGTGTCGGAGGCATCATGTTCCTGGTCGCCCCGAACTACATCATGCTGCTGTTCACGACGACATCCGGGAACATCATCATTGCCGGGGGGCTGTTCTGGATGTTCATCGGCATCATGGTCATGCGTCAGATGATCAATTTCGACTTCTAAGGGCTGCAACATGACTCTCGAAACAATCGCCTCGACCCAGTTCCTGGCCGCCGTCCTGGCCATGGTGGCCGTTACCGGCACGATTTTCTCGCTGGTGATGCCGCTGCTGTCGAACAACACCCTGAAGACGCGGATGAAGTCGGTCGCACTGGAACGTGACAAGCTGCGCGCCCGGGAACGGGCCCGCCTGCTGGAGCACCAGGCGGACGCACGCGCGTCCCTGCGCAACCAGCCCAAGGCCAAGATGAAGAGCTTCGTCGACCGGCTGAACCTGAAGGAAATGCTGTCGGACGAAACCACGACCGACCGGCTGCGGATGGCAGGGTATCGCGGTTCGGCACCGCTTTACTATTTTCTGACGGCACGCATCGCGCTGCCTGGCGTCATTTTTGTTTTTGCGATCACCTATGCGTTCCTGGTCCTGCCGGCGACGCTTCCGGCCCTGTCCAAGATCTGCTTTTGTATCGCGATTGCCGGCGTTGGTGCCTTTCTTCCGAACGTCTACCTGAAAAACAAGATCGACAAGCGCAAGCTGACGATCCAGAGAGCCTGGCCCGACGCCCTCGATCTGATGCTGATCTGCGTCGAATCCGGCATGGCCATTGAAGGCTCCTTCCAGCGGGTCGCCGAGGAAATCGGTGTTCAGTCCGTCGAACTGGCCGAGGAATTGTCTCTGACCACAGCCGAGCTCTCCTATCTGAGCGAACGGCGTGTGGCCTATGAAAACCTGGCCAAACGAACGGGCGTCGACGGCGTCAAGAACGTGATGATGGCGCTGATCCAGGCCGAACGCTACGGAACACCCGTCGGCTCGGCCATCCGGACCATGGCCGACGACACCCGCGAGTTGCGGATGCAGATGGCCGAACAGAAGGCCGCGTCGCTGCCGCCGAAACTGACCGTGCCGATGATCCTGTTCTTTCTTCCCGTCCTGTTCTTCATCATCATGGGGCCGGCGGTGATGCAGGTGCTCGAGGAATTCGGCAGCCCGTGACGGGCCGCGCTTCCGGAGCTGAAAACTCCGGAAGACCCGCCTGACCGGATAGCCGCTTGCCGACGGATGACAAGGGCATGGCCTTGCCGCCATCGATCCGGCCGCACCAGGCGCGAGCCGGGGCCGGGCAGGCCTTCTGAAGTCCCGTCCTGTCCTCATTCGATCCAGACAAGAGAAAAGTAAACCGATCCCCGCAACTGACAGAAGCTGGCCGAGTCGGCGCGGAGGGCTCATGACTGCTTGGCGTGAAGCCGGGCTGTTGAAAATGAACATGCGGCTTGCCGCGAGGCCCGTGCCCGGCGTTTTGCGCGGTGCACTTCGGCCGGGCCGGGGTGCTTGCAACACGTCCCGGACATCACCTGCAACGAAGGCGGGACGCGGCGGCGGGCCGTGTCAGCCGTTGCGGTTCTTCATCATGGTGCGCAGGTAGGCGATGTTGGCTTTCGCCTGCTGTGGGTCGAGTTCTGACTGGGCGACCTGAATGGCCTCGTCGTATTTGCCCTGAACGCCCAGGACGAGTGCCAGGTTCTGGCGCACGCGGCTGTCCGCTCCGGGCAGGTTTGCTGCCTTGCGCAGAGTGTATTCCGCGTCCGGAAGCTCGTTGGAGAGCAGGTAGGACAGGCCCAGATTGTTCAAAAGGCTGGGATCTTCAGGTGCGATCTTGAGTGCCTGCTTGTAAAGGCTGCGCGCCTTCTGATGATTGCCGGTCTGATCGTGGATAGCCGCTTCCGCGGACATCAGTTTCCAGTCCGGGGTGGCGGGCCGCTGCGCCCGCTGCAGAACATTGAGTGCCTCCTCGAACCGGCCGTTCATCGCCAGAACCTTGCCGTAGGCCGACGCGATTTCACGGTCCTTCGGATGCGCGATTACGCCGGACCGGAGCACGGCCATCGCCTGGGGCATCTGGCCGTTCTGGCTGAGTGCGCTGCCGTATCCGAGGATCGCGCTGCGGTCCTTGGGTGCGCGCTGATAGGCCTTGGACCACTTCGACACCTGGGCCAGGGCCTGACCCGAGCCCGGCGATGTGAACCCGGAGGCGGGCGAGTGGGTGCCCGTGTTCGACTTGTTGGAAGCGCAGCCGGCGACAAGGACAAGCGCCGTCATGGCCATCAGCGTCGAAGCCAGTCTGGTGCGACGGGAAACGGTACCGGGTCTGGACGCGTGCATCTTCAATATCCTTGTTGTCCGCGGCAGGTCATGGCAAGGGCTGTCTCGCCTTTCGGACCAGCTCTGCTTTCCCTGAGAAAATAGATAATTAACCCTAATGCTTGGTTAAGCCGCGTTGCGGATTGCGAGAACCGGCATGTGCCTGCCGCGGCATGTTGCGCTGCCGCGCAGGGGGGCTTAGGCTTCGGTGACTTGTCGATTTCAGCCGACTCGGCGAGCGGACGCCGAAGGGCCGGTAGTTCGGATGCCGGATCCCCATGCGTCTCACGCCGATTTCATTTCAACGGAGTTCTTCCCTTGCGCGAAAGTCTTGTCCGCAAAAGCGATGTTGCCAGCACCACACCCGTGATCGCCGTCACCGAGGCGACTTTGCACGATGTTCTGGCAGAACTCGGTGACGCCGCAAAAAGCTGGTGCGCCCTGAACGATTACATCGGCAGGCCGGGGACTTTTCTGCTTGTACCGGGTGCGAACGGCATCGGGGCAGCGGTCCTGTTCGGGACAGAGCAGACGGAGCTTCCCCATCCGTTCGCGCTCGGCGGTCTGGTCAACGCGTTGCCGGCCGGAGATTATCATCTTGCCGACGGGTTCCCCGATCCGGAACAGGCCGCGCTCGGTTTTGCCCTGTCCGCCTATTCCTTCGGCCGCTACCTGAAGGACGCCGGCAAGACGCGCCGGCTTGCCGTTGCCGATGAGTTTGATCTCGACCGGCTCGGCGTCATTCTGGACGGTGTGAAACTGGCCCGCGATCTCATCAATACACCCGCCAACGATCTGGGACCTGGAGAGCTTTCCCAGGCGGCCGCCGTCCTCTTCAGGCAGCACGGGGGCACCGGCCGGATCGTCATCGGCGATGACCTTCTGGAAGAGAATTTCCCCATGGTTCACGCGGTCGGCCGGGCCAGCCCGCGCGCTCCGCGCCTGGCCGACTTCACCTGGGGCAGCGACAGCGATCCGAAGATCACCCTGGTGGGCAAGGGCGTGATCTTCGATACCGGCGGTCTCAACCTGAAGCCCGGCTCTTCCATGTCGCTGATGAAAAAGGACATGGGCGGCGCGGCAAACGTGCTTGGCCTGGCCGCGATGATCATGGCCACGAAGCTGCCGGTCCGGCTGCGTGTGATCATCCCCTGCGTTGAAAACGCGGTGTCCGGCAACGCCTTCCGCCCCGGTGATGTCCTTCAGAGCCGCAAGGGTCTCACGGTCGAGATCGGCAACACCGATGCGGAGGGCAGGCTCGTGCTCGCCGATGCGTTGGCGCTCGGCGATGAGGAAAGCCCGGACCTGATGATCGACATGGCGACCCTGACGGGGGCGGCCCGTGTTGCACTCGGTCCCGACCTGCCGCCGTTCTTCACCGATGACGAGGTCCTGGCCGACGACATGGCCGTCATGGCCGAGGCGGCGGCGGACCCGCTCTGGCGCCTGCCGCTCTGGCGTCCCTACATGAAATATCTCGACAGCAAGATCGCGGACCTCAACCACATCAACACGTCTGGCACCGGCTTCGCCGGTTCGATCACCGCGGCCCTGTTCCTGTCGCGGTTCGTCGAGAATGCCGGAAGCTGGGCGCATTTCGACATCTACGGCTGGACCCCGATGGAAAAACCCGGCAAACCCGCCGGCGGCGAGGCGCAGGGCATCCGCAGTCTGTTCGACCTGATATGCGATCGGTATTCGGACACACAATAACGGTTCCGAAACGTGTTTGTGGTTTGCTGTCCATGGATAGGGATACGCTCATACATGGCTGTCGACCTGCGCGCCTCCCAGGCGCTGAAATTGCTGCATGATGTCAATCTGGCGCTGGTGCGGGACGGCGAACAGGATCTGTCCGCGCGCCAGATGACCATATTGCTGATCGTCTACCTGGAACCGCCGCCCCACACGGTGCGCGGGCTGGCGTCCAAGCTGAACGTGACCAAGCCGGCAATCACCAGGGCGCTCGACACCCTTGGCGGCATGCGCTTGCTGTCGCGCAAGCGGGATGAGGCCGACAAGCGCAACGTGATCATCACACGCACGGTTGAGGGCGCGCTCTATCTGGAGCATCTTGGCGACCTCGTGGTTGAAAAGGCCGGCGAGCTGCCGCGCTGACGTTACATTTTCCCGAAGAGGCCCCGCCAGTCATGTCCCAGGTTCTTGACCGCCGCCGTCATCCGGTCCGCCCGGATCTTGCCGCCATCGATTACCAGGGCCGCGCCGAGGCGGGCCGGTTTGTCGAAGGCGAGGTCATGCGGGTCACCGCGGACCGGCTGGCAATCCGGCCCGAGCCACGCGCCGACAGGCCCATCGACACCGAAGCACTGCGCGGCGAATGGATTACCGTCTATGAGCAGACACCCGAGGGCTGGGCCTGGGGGCAGCTCGACACCGACGGCTATGTCGGCTGGCTGTCCTCCGACGGCTTGGGTCCGGTCGCTGCCGCAACCCACCGGGTCCGGGCGCTCAGGACCTACCGCTATCCCGGACCGGACCTGAAGCTGCCCCCGCTCGGGCTTCTGTCCATCGGTTCAAAGGTGACGGTCACCGGCGAGACGGAGACGCGCGGTCTCGGCTATGCACTGCTCGGCGACGGTTCGGCGGTCGTCGCGAAGCATCTGGTGCCGGTGGACGCCGTCGAGGAGGACTGGGTCACTGTCGCCGAGGAATTCGTCGGCACACCGTATCTCTGGGGCGGCCGCTCCAGTCTCGGGCTGGATTGCTCGGCGCTGGTCCAGCTCGCCGCCCAGGCCGGCGGAATTGATCTTCCGCGTGACAGCGACATGCAGGAAGCCGAGGCCGGGGACGAAATTCCGCATGACGATCCGTCGGCGCTTCAGCGCGGCGATCTCCTGTTCTGGAAGGGCCATGCCGGGATTGTCGCCGGCCCGAACCGCCTGCTCCACGCCAACGGCCACACCATGACGGTGGCCTTCGAGGATCTGGACAAGGCCATCGAGCGTATCGCCGCGAGCGAATGGGGTGCGATCACCAGGGCGCGGCGGCTGGCGTAGGCCGTTGCGGGAAACGGTGGTGGACATTGACGTGCTCGCCTCGGCGTCCCTCCTCGGGATCGGCGGGCCGGACCGGGTTGATGTGGCGGCACTCCAATTGTGTCGCCCCGGCCGATCCGGGCGTGAGCCAAGCCGCCGCCGTCAAACGGTTCCCGCGATCTCCCGCCACAGCCGCTCTGCATCCCGCTCCACGGATTTGCCCGCGCGCCGGAACCAGTAGGCCGCGTTGCCGGGATCGTCCTCGATCAGGTGGCAGAGGGCGTGGATCCAGTCGTGGGCCGGATCGCCCTCCGCGCTCTGGCAGATGTCATGCGCGCGCTCCCATTCCGGACCGAGGCTCAGGGAGCCCTTCGCCAGCCACCAGAGCGCCTGTTTCGGTGGCGAGAAAGTGTCCGGCGGCGCGGCGGTTGAGAGGTCCATCGGGAATTGATCGGACATGAAACCCTCCCGGGTTGAAGTGACCTGGTGAACAAAGATTCTACGAACTGGACGGTATGGGCAGTTGCGGCTCGGAGTCGGATGCATCCTCGACCGATCCCTGAACCTCGCCCAGCTCCAGATCCTCGATCTTGCGGCTGCGCTTGGATATCTTGTCGGTGGAAATGAGAATCTGGTCGATGTCCTTGTTGGCCTGGGAAAAGTGCGACTGCAACTTGCCGACCCGGTCATTCAGCCGGCTGACATCGCTGATCAGGTGACCGACCTCGGCCTGGATAAGATGCGCCTGTTCGCGCATCTTGGCGTCCCTGAGAACCGACTGGATCACCTGGATCGACAGCATCAACAGGGACGGCGACACGATCACCACCCTGGTCCGGTGAGACTTCTGCACCAGATCCTCGAAATTCTCGTTGAGTTCGGCAAAGATGCTCTCCGACGGCACGAACAGGAACGCGGTGTCCTGGGTTTCGCCGGGCAGCAGGTATTTCCCGCCGATATCCTGGATGTGCTTGGTGAAATCGCGGCGGAACTGCGCCTGGGCGTATTTCAGCTGGTCGTCGCTGTCCGCCTTGCGCAGCAGGTTGTAGGCCTCCAGCGGGAACTTGGCATCGATGGCCAGCGGCGGCGCGCCGTTGGGCATGTGGATCAGGCAGTCCGGCCGGCTGTTGTTGGACAGGGTCGCCTGAAAGGAAAAGGTGCTCGGAGCCATCTGGTCCTGGATGATCGCCTCCATACGCCCTTGGCCGAACGCACCGCGTGTCTGCTTGTTGGACAGGATTGCCTGCAACTGGCCGACCTGGCCGGAGAGGTCGGTGATCGTGCTCTGGGCCCGGTCGATGACGGCAAGACGCTCGTGCAGGTGCCTGAGGCCGTCCTGGGTCCGCTTGCTGGTGTCGGCCATGGACAGGCCCAGCTTGTGGCCCATGCCGTCCAGGCGCTCGTTGACGGCGCGCATCATGTCGGACTGGCGCGAGCCGAACACCTCGGCCATGGTCTGCATCCGTCCGGTCATTTCCCCCTGGGATTTCAACAGCTGGGACAGGTGGCTTTCCAGTTCGTGAATGCGCTCCGCCGACGCCGTGTCCGCCTCTCCGCGCAGCCTGATCTCACGCATGGTCTTCAGCACCAGCCAGACAATCAGGCTCAGCAGCAGCAGACCGCAGGCAATCGCGGTTTCCAGGACTGTTACCGGACGGCCGCCAAACTCAAACAGGATCTCGTTCATGAAACAAACATAGAACGATTCGCGGGCCGCGCCCATCCGCATGCAGCTCGAACTGCGTCGAAAATGGCTGAGGTCCGGGAGAATTCCGCGTTGACCGGGGCAGCGTGATTGCCTATGTGAGGCGAATGAGCAAACGACCGATCATCACGATTCCCGACCCTGTGCTGCGCGAGATCTGCGCACCGGTCACCGCCGTGGACGACAGCATCCGCGCGCTGGCAGACGATATGCTGGAGACAATGTACGATGCGCCGGGCATTGGCCTTGCTGCCAGCCAGATCGGTATCCTGCAGCGTATCTTCGTGCTCGATGTCGCCCAGGAGGATGCGCCGAAGGACCCGCTGGTGTTCATCAACCCGCAGATCGTCTGGGCCAGCGAGGACACATCCGTCTATCAGGAAGGCTGCCTGTCGATCCCGGAATTTTTCGAGGATGTCGAGCGGCCTGCGGAAGTGACGGTGAAATTCCTGAACCGCGAAGGCGGCGAACAGGAACTCAAGGCCGACGGCCTCCTGGCGACCTGCATCCAGCATGAGCTTGACCATCTCAACGGCAAGCTGTTCATTGACTACCTGTCGAAACTGAAGCGCGATCGCGTGGTCAAGAAATTCTCCAAGCAGGCAAAGATGGCCGGCAAATCCTGATGGTCCGGACACCTTGGGACGGACTGCAGGGAACCAAAAGGGGCGGTTAACTTATGGATCAGGCCTTATTCCTGAAACTCTTCGCCGCGCTCTTCGCAATCATGAACCCGATTGCCAACCTGCCGGTGTTCCTGTCGCTGACGGCGGACAAGGGCGCCGCCTTTGAGCGCAAGGTTGCCGTTACGCTGCTGATCGGTCTTGTGGCCGGGTCGGTCGTGATCGGCCTGACCGGCAGCGCGCTTCTGAAGGTCTTCGGCATCAGCCTGGACGCCTTTCGCCTCGCCGGCGGGTTCCTGATCCTCCTGATCGCGCTCAATCTGATATCCGGTGAAAAAAGCAAGGCGCATCACGGCACCGAAGAGGAACAGGAACATCATGCGGAGCAGGACAACCCGGCGATCTACCCGCTGACCGTGCCGATCCTGCTGGGGCCGGGATCGATCTCGACCATGATCATCTATCGTGGCCAGGTGAGCGATTTCTCCGGCGAGATCGCCTATGTGGCGGCCATAGCCGCCGCCATCGGGCTTCTGGTCGGCACCTTCTTCGCCGCGCCCTATCTGTCGCGATTTCTCGGGCAGACCGCCACCAGTGTCATGAGCCGCCTGATGGGCATGATCCTGGCGGCGATTGCCATGGAAATGATGGTCGACAGTCTGAAAGCCCTGTTGCCGGGCCTGGCCTGACGGCGACCTGCTGCGGCAGAGCCGCTGTAAAATCAGGCATGAAGCGTTGCCGCGAGGGATCGCGGCAAATCGGGGACCACGCGACATCGCGCTCTTGCAAGGCTCGGTCCGAGACGCAATAAGGGGCCGACTGTCTCGAACCGCTCAGGAACCTCATGTCTCTTCGCGTCATCTTTATGGGCACCCCGGACTTCTCGGTGCCGACCCTGATGGAAATCGTCGGCCAGGGCCATGACGTCGTGGCCTGCTACTGCCAGCCGCCACGGCCGGCGGGCCGAGGCATGGAGCTGAAGAAATCACCGGTGCACGAAGCGGCCGAATCCTTCGGCATCCCGGTGTTCACGCCAAAAAGCCTGAAGGACCAGGACGAGCAGGCCGCGTTCATGGCCCATAACGCGGATGTGGCTGTCGTGGTCGCCTATGGCCTGCTGCTGCCGAAAGCCATCCTGGATGCACCGCGACTGGGCTGCCTCAACCTGCATGCCTCCCTGTTGCCGCGCTGGCGCGGTGCCGCGCCGATCAACCGGGCCATCATGGCAGGGGACACCGAAACGGCTGTTCAAGTGATGCGCATGGAAGAGGGGCTCGACACCGGGCCTGTCTGTCTGTCCGAAACACTCGCCATCGGCGAGAACATGACGGCCGGTGAATTGCACGACCGTCTTTCCACCCTGTGCGGCGACCTGATCGTGCGGGCGTTGCCGGCGCTTTCCAGGGGCGCGCTCGGCGAGCAGCAGCAGGCGGAAGACGGCGTGACCTACGCGGCCAAGATCTCCAAGCAGGAAACCCGCATCGACTGGTCGAAACCGGCGCGCGAGGTTCACAACCACATTCGCGGCCTGTCGCCCTTCCCGGGCGCCTGGTGCGAGATGACGCTCGGCGGCAAGCCGGAGCGGGTCAAGATCCTGCGCAGCGTTCTGGCGGAAGGCGCGGGCGCGCCGGGGACTGTTCTGGCGGCAACCGGCCAGGGCGAGGCCCCCCTGATTGCCTGCGGTTCGGGCGCGGTGCGTCTGGAGCAGGTGCAACGGGCCGGCAAGAAGCCGATGAGCGGCGCGGATTTCCTCCGCGGCACGACACTTTCTGCCGGCACGGTTCTGGATTAAGCTGGGCCACAGGAGACACGAATGACCGATGCCGCCGCTGCCCTTGGCCTGATTGTCCGGGATTTTATCTCCGCCGACGAGGCGGTCGTGCGCGATCTTCTGATCGCAGCTTTCCCCTCGGACATGGAAGCGCGCCTCGTGCACACGCTGCGCCATTGCGGCGCTTTGGTGCTGGAGCAGGTCGTGCTCGATACCGACGGGCGGATCGTCGGCCATATCGCCTACAGCCGGGTTACCCCTGCCGGTGTCGGTCCGGGACAGGCCATGCAGATCGCTTGCCTGGCGCCGGTTTCCGTCTGGCCGGACAAGCAGAAATCCGGCATCGGCTCGGTCCTGATCCGCGCGTCGCTGGATCGGCTGAAGCAGTTGGGCGAGGATCTTGTGCTGGTGCTCGGACCCCCGGCCTATTTCCCGCGTTTCGGTTTTGACGCCGGCCTGGCCAGGAAGGTGCAGGGGCCCTATGCAGGCGCGGCCTTCATGGCCCTGGCCCTGACCGAGGCCGGATCGCGAGACCTGCCGATCGAGGTCGCCTTCGCGACGCCCTTTGAAGAATTCGAATAATGCCACGCTACAAGCTGACTGTGGACTATGATGGCCGTCCCTATTGCGGCTGGCAGCGACAGGCGAACGGCCCGTCCGTGCAGGCGGTGATCGAACGGGCGCTCAAGGGGTTTACCAGCGAGGACGTCTCCATCGGCGGTGCGGGCCGCACCGACACCGGTGTCCATGCCACCGGGCAGGTCTGCCATGCGGATCTGTCGAAAGACTGGCCGGCCGAGACGGTGATGCGCGCGGTCAATTTCCATTGTCTGCCGGATCCCGTGGTGGTGCTGCACGCGGAGCAGATGCACAACGGCTTTGACGCCCGCTTTTCCGCGATCAGGCGCTCCTACCGCTATCGCATCCGCAACCGGGTGCCGGCGCTGACCCATGACCGCGGCCTTGCCTGGCACGTCAAGTCAGAGCTCGATGCGGAGGCGATGCACGCCGCGGCGCAGGAATTCGTCGGCCACCACGATTTCACGACTTTCCGTCACACCCGGTGCCAGGCGAAAAGCCCGGAAAAGACGCTGGAGCATTTTTCAGTGCGCAGGGAAGGCGAGTACGTGATTGCCGAATGTGCCTCCCGGTCCTTTCTGCACAATCAGGTCCGTTCCATGGTCGGGTCCCTGAGGCTGGTCGGAGAGGGCAAATGGCAGCCGGGCGACATCACCCGGGCTCTGGAGGCGCGTGATCGCCAGGCCTGTGGTCCGGTGGCACCGGCGGACGGGCTTTACCTCACCCGGGTCGACTACCGACCGGTCGAGATCGATCAGGAAGAGTGGCAGGACAAGAAAGCGCGCAAGGCAGCGATGGCAGCCGGGGATGACAGCGGGACCTGAGCCTCGGGCCACACGGGAAAACCAGGCCCAGGCGCACCAGGCACCAGGGCTTCGCCTTACAGTCCCTTGAGAGAGTTTGCCGGCCCTTGAGGGTGGATTGCCCGGGATATGGATCCTCGTCCGCCCGATAGCAGGCGATGCAGTGATCATTCCGCCTTTTCGAGCGCCTTGTTTTCGAACAGGGCGATCAGCCGGCCTTCCTGAATTCTGACCAGATCGAAACCGTTCCGGATGAGCTGGTTACAGACCGTGGGCAATGTGCTTTCCTGATCGAAACCCCGCTCATAGCCGCAATCGACGGTCACGAATTGCGTTCGTCTCAGCGTGTCGACCGCGCCTTCCAGAACTTCCGGTTCCGCGCCTTCCGCTTCTATCTTCAGATACCTGACCGCGCCGACGCCCTTGGAGGCGCAATAGGCGTCGATCGTGGTCGCCGGCACTTCGGTAACGGTCTCGTGGCCGCCGAACTCGATCAGGGAAGAATCGGCACTGTCCGATTTTTCGTAGAACTTCAGGACGCAGGTCTCCTTCCAGAGAGCTGTCTTCTCGCAGCTCGATTCGGGATTGTTGAGGCTGCAGGCCCCGTGTTCTTCCTGTCCGGGCTCGAAGGCAATGTAACGCAGCGCTTTCCCGGTCAGCCCGAGGCCGACGCCGATTTCACCGATATTGGCGCCGCAATCGATGAAGACATCGCCGTCGCGCAGGGCTGACCGGTCGATCATGTAATCGTCGAGCAGTCCGTTGACCCTGGGCGGAACGCCGCTTTTGTAGAACGGCAGCCGGTTCTTGTGGATGATGTGCAGGCGGTTGCCCTGGCGGTCCGTGACCTGGAAGAACCGGCCGCCATCGGACACGGCGACCTTCCAGCTTTTGTTCAGTTTGGTGTAAAGGTCCAGGAGCCGGAGAAACAGGCGTCTGTTTTCAATCCGGAACAGCAGCTTCTGAGCCGTCCTCGAGCGCTTTCCGGATCTTTTTTTCTTCTTCCGCTCGGGTATGTTTGTCATTTCGGTGCTCTTGAACTCCGGGAATGGCCTCGGGTCGCTCTGCCTGGGATCCGCGCCGCGCGGAAAGCGGGCGTCCGGCCAGGCTGGGACATGCTTGTCGATGTCATTTGGAAAAGAGTCAAGACTGCGCACCGGCCCCCTGGAGTGGTCCGGGGTCGGTCTTTGCCTGGTCTGGGCCCGAACGGGGTCCGGTCCTGGCCCGGTTCGGGCACCATCCGGTGGCCTTCAGTTTCGGTCCGCGTTTTCCTCCGGAGCCGCCACGCATTTCCGGTAAAGGTGCCATGTCGTGTGCCCCAGCACAGGCAGGGTGACGATCAGGCCGAGAAAGGCCGGGGCCATGGAGACAATCAGGACAGCGGTGACCACGAAAGCCCAGCCGATCATCGGCACCGGCGAGGTCACGACTGCGCGCACGCTGGTGATCATGGCGGTGATGAAGTCGCGGTCCTCCTCCAGCAGCAGCGGAAACGAGATGACCGTCAGGGAGAACAGGAGCAGCGACAGCACGGCGCCGACCACATGGCCGATTGCGAGAAACATCAGCCCTTCCGGCGTGGTGATCAGCTCGGTCAGGAACTCCTCGAAGGACGCAAAAGAGCGGAAGCCGAGAAAGAGAGCCAGCAGCAGGCGCACCTGGTACATCCACATGATCTGGATGAACAGCACGACAAACGCCATCCAGGACAGCTCCCGGCCCTTCTGTGCCCACATGGTGCCGAAGACTTTGGACCAGGAGATCTCCTGGCCGCTCGCCAGCCTGCGGCTGACCTCATAGAGACCGACTGCGGCGAAAGGGCCGATCAGGACGAAACCGGCGGCGGCCGGATAGGACAGGTAGCTCATGTTGAGTGCCGCCGCGCTCAGGATCACGAACAGGCCGCCAACTGCGAAAAACGCCCCGATGGTGAGGCCATAGACAGGCGCCGCGCGGAAATCGGACAGCCCGGCCGCCAGCGCGTCGATCACGTCGTTGACGGTGATCCTGTTCACCCTGGGCATGGGCTTCAGCCCGTCCCCTGAGAACGCCCCGGATGCACCGTCCGGCGTCGAGGTATCGTCGGGGATCGAAGTCTTTTCGTTCATGCGCCAGCCTCCTCCCAAAAGCTCCACGCCCGCCTGCGACCGGCGGGCCTGCAATACTAGGCACGGAAGGAGCGCCCGCTCAATCGGGAGAAGGACTTACAAATGTCGGTTCAGCCGGTTTGCATTCCATTTCCGGCTTCGTCGGCGCAGCAGAAAGCGCGCGCTGCGGCGAGAATGTGGAGGCGGCGGGGACGGGGCACCCGCCGACGCGCGTTATTGCGCTGCCGGCTTGATCTCCGTCGCCGCGGCTGCCGCGGCCGCAGCGGCGACGGTTTCTCTCTGCTTGTCGTCCAGATTGGCATTTTCCGGGATCTGCACGCGGACTTCCTTGCGGGCGAACTGGATGTCGTTCTCCTCGAAAGTCTGCTGCACGCGCTTGTAGATTTCCTTGCGCACGCCGAATTGCTTGCCGGGCTTGGTGGTGAACTTGCCGCGCACAACGATGCCGACATCGTCAACGTCGGCGACCCCCTGACCCTTGAAGGGCGCCAGGATGTCGTCCTTGTATTCTTCCATCTCCATGATGTCCTGGCCGATCTTCTTGAACAGTTTGCGCACCTTTTCGACGTCCGTGTCGAACGGGACGGTGAATTTCAGTTTCATGATCACCCAGTCGCGGGAGAGATTGGTGAGTTTGGGGATCTCGCCATAGGGCACGATGTGAACCGCACCGCGGGTGCCCCGCAATTGCAGCGACCGGATCGAGATCTTCTCGATGGACCCCATGGTTCCGCCGGCGTCGATGAATTCGCCCAGCCGGAAGGCGTCGTCCATCAGGAAGAAGATGCCGGCGACGACATCGCGGACAAGGGTCTGCGCGCCGAAGCCGACCGCCAGGCCGACCACGCCGGCTCCCGCCAGAAGCGGCGTGATGTTGATGCCGAGCTGGCTGAGCGCCAGCAAGCCGGTGAGCGTGAGAATGGTGATCTGAAGCACCACGCGGATCAGCGGCAGGATGGTCGCCAAGCGCGATTTGCCGGCTCCGCCCATCTCGGCATCGTCGTCCTGTGTTTCCGTCGGAGGCGAGTCCTTGGCCAGCTGATGGGACACCCAGAGATTGGTGATCTCCCAGGCCAGATAGCCGGCGGCCAGGATCAGCAGGAAAATCACGCTTCCGCGCGCGACCGCCGAGCCGCTGTCACTGCCGAAAGCGAGCAGGTTCAGGCCATAGATGCGCCCGACCACCAGGATCAGAAACGCAAGCAGGGCGACGCGCGCAATGCGCACATAACTGTGCCGCGTCTGCTGGTGCGCCGCCTCGGCAACCGGACCTTCGCCCTGCATGGGGGGGATGATATGAGACACGATACCGCGCACCATCGTGTCGAGGAACGGCGCGAACACAACCAGCGCGATAACACCCAGAGAGCGGCCCGCCGTCAGGGCCTCGATTCCCATGCTGGCAGTGACCTGCACCAGAAGCCAGTTGAAGGCAATGAACGCCATGGAGAAATACGGCCAGAACCGGGCCATGCGTTCCAGCCCGCTGGTCGGATCGGAGTCGTCGCCCAGGATGATGCTTGTCAGGCCGTGACGCGCCTTCCAGATCACCACGATGATCCAGACATTGACGCCGAGGCCGAAAAAGAAACGGAACGTGCCTGCAACGCCGATCTCGCCCGACGCGAGCATGATGTTGCGCAGCACGAAGATCACGCCGACAAGGACAAAAAGGATCGTGAAGTTGCGGTAGAGCGATTTGGCGGTGGCATCGTCCGCGGTGACCAGCCGCAGCTCCCTTCGGTGCGGGGCAAGGGCAAAGCGCAGAAGTGCCGCCACGAGCCGGGGCAGAAGCACGATCCAGTAAACGACCTGGAAGGCGAAGATGCGGGTTGACGGATCCAGGATGGCCATCCGGCCGACAGCGAAGGCCACGATGGCAAAGACGATCAGGCCGCCGAGGTCCAGGCCCGCACGGGCGGACACCAGTTTGACTGTTTCAAACAGGTTTTCCGGTTGCCGGGCCCGGATCCTGTCGCGCCGGGCGGCAAAGCGACGGTTGACCAGATATTCCGCGGTCAAACCTGCCACCAGGATCAGGGCGACAGCACCGGCCAGTATATGCACCGGGCCGGCAACACTGCCGGCGAAAAGCGCACCGACCGCTGTCAGAACCGCGGTAAAGAGTGCCGGCAGGCTCCGGAAATGCTCCGCGACCATGGTGCCGAACCGGTCGATCATCGCAACGGCCTGATCGGCAAGCCCCGGCGTTTCGACCGAGGGTGCCTCGGCGGCGTTGTTTGCCGTCGCACCTTGCTGCAGGAGTGTCATCAGGTCGGCCAGCGCCCTGACCTGCTCGGGATCAAGGTCGGAAACAAGCTTTTCCAACGCTTCCGTGCGCAATTCCGGCGGCAGTTCCGCTGCGCTTTCCTGCGCGGCGGCGCTCAGCGGCGGCATCAGGATCCCGGTCAGAAGGCAGGCCAGAGAAAAGGCGGCGACGAAGGCGAGGGCGGACGCCCGGATGGTCGCACAGAAGGTTCCCGAGGCGGTTGATCTTGGCTTCCTGGCACCGGTCATCGGCATGCCCCCTTCTTTATCTCAATCTGCACGGCCTTAGAGTTGACACAGCAAATGCTTGAAATCCACCAAAAAACGCAGCGTAATCAATGCGAGATAGCTTGATGTATGAGTTCGCTGGAACCAGCGGCGATCCACCAGTTGCATGACAGAGCTTGATCCATGCCGTTTATGCGTCTACCTCCTTGCCAGACCCATCAGCAAGAGCGGGATGAATGAATACCCCTCCACCAAGCGCGAACATTTCCCCGGGGCCCCTCTGGGCACTGCTCAGTCCGATCGGCCGCATCGGACGTGAGCCCTACTGGCTCTGTTTCGCGATCATCTGGATCATTTTCTGCATCGCGATGAGGATCTGGTGGCTTTCCGAGCCCGGCACCCCGACGCCTGAGGCCCTGCTGGCGGGAGACTTCATCAACACCAATCCGCTGTTTCCGGTGCTGATCCTGGTGCTGCAATGGTTCCAGCTGGCGCTGGTGATCAAGCGCTTGCAGGATGTCGGTCAGAGCGGCTTTCTGGCCCTGCTGATTTTCGTTCCGGTTATCAGCCTGATCATGCTGATCGTTCTGGGCCTGGTGCCGAGCCAGGCCGCGCCCAACCGGCACGGTCCGCTTCCCAACAGCTACTGGCGCAAGCGCTGACTGCTGCGTTGCCGCCGACCAACGTCCATACCGAGAGACCGATTTCATGCCTTCCTCCGCCGTTGCCATCGCTCAGGACCTGATCCGTTGTCCCTCGGTCACGCCTGCCGAAGGCGGCGCTCTGGAAACGCTGGAACGGCTGCTCGCTTCCGCCGGCTTCGCCGTCTCCAGGGTCACGTTCCAGGACACGGACACTCCGGACGTGGACAATCTGTTCGCCTCCGTCGGCACCGGCGCGCCCCATTTCGTCTTCGCAGGCCACACGGACGTGGTTCCGGCGGGCGCGGCGGGTGATTGGCGTCACAGCCCCTTCGAGGCGGCGATCGAGGATGGCATGCTGTATGGCCGAGGTGCCGTCGACATGAAGGGCGGTATCGCCGCCTTCGCGGCCGCCGCCCTCGATTTCGTCGCTGAACAGGGCACCGGCTTCGGCGGAACACTCTCCTTTCTCATCACCGGCGACGAGGAAGGGCCCGCGGTCAACGGCACGGTCAAGCTGCTTGAATGGGCGAAGGCACAGGGGCATGTCTTCGATGCCTGTATCGTCGGTGAGCCGACCAATCCGGAGACACTCGGCGATGCCATCAAGGTCGGCCGGCGCGGGTCGCTCTCCGGAACGGTCTCCGTCACCGGCACCCAGGGGCATGTTGCCTATCCGCATCTGGCCGACAATCCGATCCCGGGTCTCGTGCGCCTGATGGCGGCGCTCGACGCGCTCGTGCTCGACAACGGCAACGACCGTTTTCAGCCGTCCAATCTGGAGCTTGTCTCCGTGGATGTCGGCAACTCGGCCTTCAACGTCATTCCCGCCCGCGCAGAAGCCCGCTTCAACGTCCGCTTCAACGACGCCTGGACGCTCGGGGCCCTCAAGGACAGGATCCGGCAGACGCTGGAACAGGTCGATACTGGAAAACTCGAACTGGGACTTGAGTTCAAGCGCGATGCCAGTGAATCATTCCTGACGCGGGACGAGACGCTGATCGCGGCGCTCAGCGATGCGGTCGCGGCTGTAACCGGCCGCACACCTGAGCTGTCGACCGGAGGCGGCACGTCCGATGCACGGTTTATTAAGAACTACTGTCCGGTAGTGGAGTTCGGTCTGGTGGGGCAGACGATGCACAAGGTCGATGAATGTGTCGCCGTCAGCGATCTGGAGCGGCTGACTGCGGTCTACAAGAGATTTCTGGACAGTTTTTTTCAGG
Source organism: Roseibium sp. AS2 (assembly GCF_038900065.1). NCBI lineage: Bacteria > Pseudomonadati > Pseudomonadota > Alphaproteobacteria > Hyphomicrobiales > Stappiaceae > Roseibium > Roseibium sp. AS2. Next base: position 423,366 of record NZ_JBBMQN010000001.1, on the reverse strand, counting down.
GGTGAACGGCATTTGATCGGTTTGGGCGAAATTCGCGCGGCACTGGACGGGTCCTGGCTGCTTCTGCGCAACCGGCCGGAAGGCATGGCGTTTTTCGACCAGTCGATCGGCGGGTTCTGGCGCTCGTTCCTGGTGATCTTTCTGCTGGTGCCGGCATTTCTGGTCAGCGGTCTGGCCGAGCAACGCTTCTATTTCATCGAGAACCTTTATCACCCGGACAGTTTTCCAGGTGACGCGTTCTGGTTCGCGCAGGCGGTCGGTCTGGGGGCCGACTGGCTTGCGCTCCCGGCTGTCCTGGCGGTGCTGGCGGTTCCGATGGGCATCTCGCACCGCTACGTGCCCTTCATCGTGGTGCACAACTGGACCAGCTTGCTGGCGTCAATTCCCTACCTTGTTACCTATCTGCTGTTCCTGCTCGGCGTGATCAGCCCGGGCTTTGCCGTGCTGTTCTCGCTGACCTGCCTGGTGGCCGTGATCTGGTACCGGTATCAGGTTGCTCGCATCGCCCTTCAGACCGGCATCAGCCTGTCCATTGGCATCGTCGTTCTGGAAGTGCTGATGACCCTGGTGATCTCCCAGATCGTCGGGCTGATGTGGGGCGGTTAGGACAGCCGGTCACAGGCGGGCGGCCTTAGTGCAGCCGCACGCCCTGCCGCTTCAGTTCGCTCTGCAACAGCGAGATATCCATCGCTTCCAGATCCAGTCCGTGCTTGACCGACAGCGCGGCGGCGACACCCGCGCCCTGTCCGGTCACCGTGCAGCACATCATGTTGCGGGTGGCGGCGTGGCTGGTCCTGTCGCCGCCGGTGGCGCGGCCGGCGACCAGCAGGTTCTTCACGCCCTGCGGCAGCATCGTGCGGTAGGGAAGCTGAAAATAGCGGCCCGTGGTCGGCAGGATCAGGATGCCGTAGCCGTCGATGAATTCCGGGAAGATGCCGACACTGTCCTCGAACCGGCCCTGGCCGCGTACGTCCCCTCCCGTCATGTCGTAGGCGGCCAGGATCTTGCGCGTGTCGCGGATGCCGATGGTCATGCCGAAATTGCGCAGTTTCGCCGTGTCGCAGCCGGGCTGATAGCGTTTCAGCGCCTCGACCGCCAGCATCGCCTGGCGGCGGCCCTCGATCTCGTTCCTGGTCATCGAGCCGGGATCGGTGCCGTCGCATTCAGGCAGATGCACCAGGTTGAGATAGGTGAGGTCGCCGCTGTCATAGATCGCACCCCAGGTTCCGGAAATGGTCGACAGGGCCGCCGGGATGACGCCGGCTTCCATGGCCTGTTCGAACGGCTTGCGCAGGAACGGTGAGAACATCGTGTCTTCCTTGCCGGTGGTCTCCACCGACCATTCGCCGCTTTCCCAGTCCTTGTAGGTCTGCGGATCGGCCTTGACGGCTTCGATGAACTTGCGCTTGTCGACACCGTTCATTGAGAACATGACGGACGCCGCCTGCATCTCCTCCACAGGTGTCTTTCGGGTCAGGGCTCCCGCCCGGAAGGCGACATCGGCGTCGCCGGTGGCGTCGATCACTTTCCGAGCCAGGATCGCCTCGCGGCCCGCCTTGCTTTCGGTGATGATGCCGCGGATCTCGTTGCCGTCCATGATCGGCGCGGCGAATGCCCGGTGCAGCATCGGGTGAATTCCGGCTTCCTCGACCAGCGTGTCGGCGACCAGCTTGAAGCCTTCCGCGTCGATGGCATGGCTGTCGGATTGCGGTTCCGGTGTCGCGGCCCCCGCCTGCCTGGCGCGATCCTCGAATTCCCGGCCGACGCCTTCCGTGTCGACGGTCTTTTCGTGCCTGTACCAGGCAAACCCCTCGACACCGACGGCCGTGATATTGCCGCCGAAACAGCCGAAGCGCTCAACCAGGGTGACATTCACGCCTGCGCGGGCCGCGCCGAGAGCGGCCGCCAGGCCACCCGGTCCGGAGCCGACCACGAGCACATCGGTTTCGTGGATCACGTCGATGTCGCGCGCGGGCTCGGGGATCGTTTTCATGCATGCTCACTGAAGTTCTTGAAGGGCCGGTCAGGACCCGGGCGTATAAAGCTTGCCGCCGACCACCGGAAGGGCCGTGCCGGTGGTTTCAGGATAGGTTGTCGGCAATCCGGCCATCAGCCGCCCGCCCAGAAACGCCATCGCCTGTGCTTCAAGCGCATCGCCGTCGATCCGGAACATGTCCGAGGTGGCGACGTCCCCGGCAAGCAGATCCGCCAGTGCGCCCATCAGAACCGGATTGTGCCGGCCGCCGCCGCAGACGATCCAGAGGCGCGGGACCCGCGGCAGCAGGCTCTCCGACTTCGCGATAGCCTGCGCGGTGAAGGCCAGCAGCGTCGCCGCACCATCCTCAAGGCCGAGGCCTTCGGCAAAAGCTCCGGAGAAACTGTAGCGGTCGAGGGATTTCGGTCCGGGCGCGCCCAGAAACGGATGTTCCAGTGCCTGCCGCAGCCTGGTCTCATCCACCTGCCCCCTGGCGGAGATCGCGCCGCCCGCGTCGTAGTCCCCCGCGCCGTGATGGCGGATCCAGTCGTCGAGAAGCGCGTTGCCCGGGCCGATGTCGAAAGCCAGCAGGCGGTCACCGTCGACATAGGTCAGGTTGGAGACCCCGCCGATATTCAGAAAGCACAGCGGTTGCCTGTCCTGACCGACCGGGGACCGCGTCAGGGCCTGGTGGTACACGGGCACCAGGGGGGCTCCTTGCCCGCCCGCGGCCATGTCCGCAAGCCGGACGTCGCCGATCACCGGCACCTGCAACGCATTGGCGAGGGCCTGCGGATCGCCGAGCTGCACCGTTTCACCCGCCGTCGGGTCGTGCCAGACCGTCTGGCCGTGAAACACGACGGCATCGGGGCGAAGGCCGTGCTTGTCCAGAAAATTGCGGAGCGCTGCGGCGTGGTCCTGCGTGACGACCCGGGCAAGATCGGGCCAGGCGTCGCGCCGGGTTCCCTTGCCTGCCGCCGCCTCCAGCACGCGCCGTTTCGTCTCGGGCCGGTAGGCCACCGTCTCGGCCGGGCCGAAACGGGATACGGTTGTGCCGCCGGTTTCAATTTCCGCCAGATCAATTCCATCGGCGGACGTTCCGCTTATGGTGCCGACGACAGACCAGGTGGTCATAGGCTCTCCGCGACAGCGTCCAGGCCGGCCCGGGCAATGTCGAACATCTCGTTCACCTGCGCCTCGGTGATGATCAGCGGCGGGCAGAAGGCCATGGCATCGAGCATGTTGCGCGAGATCAGGCCCCTGTCCTGGAATTCCGCGTTGGTTCTGACGCCCAGGGCGCCGGGGGTTTCGGCCAGGGCTGCATGAGACAATTCGGCGGCCCCGATCAGGCCGATGCCGCGGGTCTCGACCACCAGCGGGTTTTCCGCCAGTTCGGCGAGGCGCTTCTGGAACACCGGCGCCACGGCCTTCACATGGCCGACCAGGTCGCGCTCCTCGATGATCTTCAGGTTCTCCAGCGCGACGGCGGCCGCCACCGGATGACCGCTGCCGGTGTAGCCGTGACCGAGCACACCGATCCTGTGGCTTTCATCGGCGATCGTCTGGTAGACGGCGTCATTGATCAGCAGCGCGGAAATCGGCTGGTAGGAAGACGACAGCGCCTTGGACAGTGTCATCATGTCCGGCTTGAGATCATAGGTCTGGGTCCCGAACATGTTGCCCGTGCGGCCAAAGCCGCAGATGACCTCGTCCGCGACGAACAGGATGCCGTATTTCTTCAGGACCGGCTGCACCGCCTGCCAATAACCGTCCGGCGGTACGATGACGCCGCCGGCGCCCATGACTGGCTCGGCGAAGAAAGCGGCGATCGTTTCCGGGCCTTCGGCCAGGATCATGTCCTCAAGATCCAGCGCGCATCTCCCGGCGAAATCCGCTTCGCTTTCCCCGTCCTTCTTCATGGTGTGGTAATGAGGACAGGTGGTGTGCAGGACCTGGGGGATCGGAAGATCGAAGGACCGGTGATTGTTGACCAGTCCGGTCAGGCTGGCCGAAGCGAGCGTGACCCCGTGATAGCCGCGCACCCGGGAAATGATCTTCTTGCGCTGCGGCTGGCCGAGCGCGTTGGAGCGGTACCAGATCAGCTTGATCGCGGTGTCGTTGGCCTCGGAGCCGGAGTTGGTGAAATAGACCTTCGACATCGGCACCGGCGCCATCTCGATCAGCTTTTCGGCAAGTTCGATCGACGGGCCGTGGGTCTTGTAGGTGAAGGTGTGATAATAGGGCAGCTTCTGCATCTGGCGGGTGGCCGCGTCGACAAGACGCTTTTCGCCGAAGCCGACCGCTACGCTCCACAGACCGGCCATGCCTTCAATGTAACGCTTGCCGCCGATGTCCTCGACATAGATGCCGTCGCCTTTTTCAATGACCAGCGCGCCGGTCTCCTCCTGCCGGCGGGCATCGGCATAGGAGTGAAGCTGACTGGCGGAATCGCGGGCTTCGAGTGAATTTGGCAACTGCGCCATGGGAGGCCTCATGTCGTGAGCAATGATAAGATCCGCAGGACGCCCCATCCGCAGGGCGACACGGCGGTGCCGGCGCGGTCAGGACCACGTCAGGGTAGGGACCCTAGTCCCACCCGTGCGAACGGGCAATCGGTGCCGTGGGAAAAACAGGCTCGCGGAACCAGGTGCTGCCGCCCCTCGAGATCGCGTCACCATCGCAGCCAGGGGGGAGCAGACGCAAAGGGCTCTCTCCAGGGTCCCTTTCAACTGGGCCCTTTCAACTGGGCAAGCCGCGGGCAAGGGGGCGGAAGGTCCGCCGGGCACGTGCCGCCGCGCCCGAAACATTCGGGTAACCTTGCGTTTTTTGGGGGGATACAAGGCTTTCTTGACGAAACCCTGCCGGAGGATACGCGCTGAAATTGCATAAACGAGAAAAAGTCGGACTATTTTTTGTAATCTGCCTTGTTTTTACCATTGTTTTCGCCTAGACAAAGCTCATCGATATTGTTTGACGAACTTTGTGACTGCGCGGCGTGCCGCGGCCCGAACGATCTTCCCTATCAACGTCGACCTAACCGCATTGTCGCGCAAACTTAGTGGCATGCATACATTCATGACCGATTGAAAGGTAATCGTTATGACCGTTGGAACCGTTAAATTCTTCAACTCCACCAAAGGCTTCGGCTTCATTCAGCCGGACGATGGCGCTGCAGACGTGTTCGTTCACATCTCCGCTGTCGAGCGCGCTGGCATGCCGCCGCTCGTCGAAGGCCAGAAGGTCAGCTTTGACGTTGTCCAGGACCGTCGCTCCGGCAAGTCCGCTGCTGACAACCTGCAGGCCGTTTAAGGCTTCGTCCCCGGTCCCTGACCACGGATGTACTGGCAGGGACTAGACGGATGAGACGAAAGGTCGGGAAATTTCCCGGCCTTTTTTTATGCGCACTTTTTGATGCGCACCTTTGAAAGGATCGGAAGTCATGTCCACGGAGACCACCGACGGCAAGCTCAGCCGGACACGGCGGGAGACAGCGGAATCAAAGGCTGAAACGACCAAGCGGATTTCGCAGGAGATCCTGCAGGCAGAAGTAGACCTGCGCGAAGCGAAGACCAATAAACTGCGCGCGGCGCGCCTGGCCATGCAGGCGGACCAGCCGGCTCCGGAACCGGCCGGCAAGACAAAAAAACGCAAACGGTCCGCTTCCTGAGGCGACCATTGCCTGCACCCCTCAGAGAAACCGGCGCGTAGCCCGATATCAAATACAGGGCGCGCCGATTTTTCGGCTGGAACCAGGCATCACCTGCCCAACGGAAACACGCCGGGCAGATTTTCCCGAAGACGCAGACGCACTGAAGAGACTGTTGTGCCAGGCACCCGTGTCGCTGGACAGCCGGAGTTTCCGAGACCAACCGCTGCCGCCGGAGAATGCCCTCTTGGCCAGGGATGCAGACGCGAGCATGTCACTCCGGTTGCGAGGGGTTGCTGGGTCCGGCCGGAAAGTTCACCAGATCCACATCGGGCGCAATGATCGAAATCCGCCAGGACCAATTCGGGATTTGGGCATGAAGGTCCGGACAGTTCGGTGCTTGCCTGAGTTCTTCGGCAGCACCGCACAGGCCCGTGAAAAACTCTTTGGCGCAGGCTCACGGTGATAGCCGATGCTGCATGAACGGATTACCCTGTGCCGATGGATGTCACCGTTTTCCTGTGTCCGGTCAGTCCTGCCGACGACGCCTTGCTGCCGTCGATTTCGGCGCAGCTGATTGCCGAAGAACGTGCCCGGGCAGATCGCTTCGTCGTGCAGGATGCACGGCGGCTCTACATCGTCGCCCACGCCCTGCTTCATCACGCACTTGGTCGGCATGGGGTGGTGGCTCGCGAATTCGCTCTGAATGACTACGGCAAGCCATTTCTGCCCGGATCGTCCATTCGGTTTAACGTCAGCCATACCGAAGGCCTGGCTGCGGTCGCAATCTCAAGGGAGCTCGAGATCGGCGTCGATGTCGAATTGGTACGCGACCTTCGCGACCGCGAAAGTGTTGCGCGTGCTGTCTTTTGCCAGGAGGAGATCGAGGAGATTGGCAAGTGTCCCGAGCCGCTTGAACGGTTCTTTCAACTCTGGACCGCGAAGGAGGCGGTGATGAAAGCGACCGGCCTGGGTTTCTCCATGCCTCCGAAACAGATTGGCTTCGCCGATCACAAGCCACAGCTCGTCACCCTGCCGCCAGATCATGGAGCGCCACAAGACTGGTGGCTCGAAAGCACACGCATCGGAGCTCACTGGTTCGCGCTTGCAGCGAGAAGCAGGTTGAACGGGGTGAGCCGTGTCGACCTTTGCCCCAGCGACCTTGTTCCCGGCTAGTTCTGCACCGCACCGGCTTCGATCAGACAGTCCGAACCAGGCTCTTTTGCGCCGCGACGCCGACTTGTTGAATACAACAGCGCCGTCCGCTCCGGCCCCGCAAACCTGGGAACTGCCCTTGGCAGGATCAATCGCCAATATGGGGCTCTCTGACGTGGATGCCGCCATCGCTCTGGTTCCTGCAAAACCATTTTGGCGCATTCGATGCCGTCGGGTGGAGGCAAAACCGCGTCGGTTCGAATGCAAGGAGGAGCGGCCTCATGAGCCGCGCCACGGTGCAACGGGCGACATCGAAGCCCTCCCGCTGCAATTGCCGCCAGACCTTGCGCACCCCATAGACCCGGAAGTTCTCTTCGAACACACGACGGATCTCGATCTTCAGAGCGATATCGCGGCGAGCACGCGCCGACAGACGACCCGCATCGACCCGTTTGGCGATGGCATGGTAATAAGTCGACGGGGCAATCGGCAGCAGTTTGCAGATCGGCTCGACCCCGAGCACCGAACGGTGTTCATCAATGAAGGAAATCATCGCTTCAGTGGGCGGTCGAGCTCCGCCTGAGCAAAATAAGCAGACGCCTTACGCAGGATCTCATTGGCCTGGCGAAGCTCACGGTTTTCCCGCTCCAGAGCCTTCATCTTATCGGTCATCTCGCTCGGGATACCCGGCCTGGAGCCGTTGTTCACCTCGGCCTTCTTCACCCACTCGTTCAGTGTGTGCGCCGAGCAACCGATCTTCGCCGCAATTGAAACGATCGCCTGCCAGCGTGACCCGTGCTGGCTCTCATTATCCAGCACAAGGCGGACCGCTCGTTCACGTACTTCAGGGGAAAACTTGTTCGTCGTTTTGCTCATGGTGCTCCATCCTACTCAGGAAGTTGGAACCTCCGGCAAACCCGGGGCGGTTCATATCCACGGTTCTGCGTGACAGATGATAAACGTCAAAAGAGGCGAGAAGCCGGGAAAAAACTACCTTGGTGGAGAGCGACAGCTCAGCAGCTTTGACGCTTTGCAATTCATGCGAGTAGCCATAAACTCCTTGCTGACTCGCTAAATCATCAAGGTATGAATCCGCATGTACCGTATTATTGCAGGACTTCTTTTCCTTCTTTGGGCAACGATCAGTTATGCACAAAATCAAACTTCGTACGGGGATTGTAGCCCAAACATAGTGAATGCAAACGCGGAGGTGAGCATTGAATGTTTCAATCAAGGAAATAAAACGCCTCTAAAGACTAGAATAAAGTATGATGTACAAGGTAAAATATATGAAGAAATAATTATCGCTTCAGTAGATGGTGTGACTTATGTTGCCTACCAGCCTGAAGTAGGGGTGACCAATGTAGTCAAGCAAGTTGATTTCAACAACGATGGGTACGAAGATCTACTTTATAGCTGGAGCACAGGCGGCAATTGCTGCGCCCCAAAATATGCAATACTTTTATATCTCGGGAATGGGGTATTTAAGAACTTAGAGCATGATGAACTATGGTCTTGGCAGAGTGCAGAAGTAGTTCCACACGGTGTGACATATCGTTTACGTGTAGACAGCGTTATAATTGGCAACGGAAAAACTGACAATAAATCAAAAATGACCGTGTTTGAAGTTGTTGATGGAGCGCTGCGAGTCGTCGAAAGCGCGGTTGGTGACGCCTTTGTGCCTGCAAATGTACAGCTTACTGTTGATGATTTTGAGAAACATGGCATCGAAAAAACCGATATCATGGTGCTGAGCTTTGATGCAGACGGAGATAAAAGAAGCGACAGCTTACGTTGTGGTTGGTGGGAAAGATGGGGTTTACTGAGCTGCGAAATCTGGCTTGCTAGCGGAAAAGTTGTCGGAATTCAAAATAGCTGTACGAGAATAGGATTCCTTAGTAGCACTACCGATGGATTTCGCGATGCAGTATGTGGTCGAGATTTAATAATGAAATATTCTGCAAAAGTCGCAAGATATGAGTAGTGACAAATGAACACTAAAAGTACTAGTCACACTAAGTTTGTTATCGTTGCGTTGACCGCTCTTGCGTCAATTGCAACCGTTCTGGGTTTCTTCGGTTTAGATTTGAGTGAAACCGAAAAAGTGCAAAATAATAATTCTGAAATTGTCAATCAAACAAGTCACGGCAACAATTCGCCCAATGTGAACACTATGAATGCGCCGCTAAATATTTCTAACTAAGTCAAAAATACGACTGCTTATTGAGCTACGATCAGCAATTGCAAAGCTTAGCGGTGTTCTGGAATTGAACTGCCATGTAAGTCAGCTGCGAGTTGAAACATTAGTTTGTCCGGAGTACCGATTTTCCGATATTTGACCTGCTGACCTGCTCCCCGAAAAAATCCAGCGTTTCGCCATTCTCGTATCCCTTCAAATCAATGGGGTACACCTTAGCAACCTGTCCGAGTTTCAGGGGCCACTTCAGTTTTCGAAGACACCATGGGCCTTTTATCAAGACCTTGGAAAATATGGGAAAATGGAGAAGTTGAGCGTCGTCAAACGGTGCTAAAACTGGTTTTTGACGACCGTTTGGCGTATTGTCGAGAAAACGGTTTTCGAACACCGGAAATAGCCGTGCCTTTCAAGGCTTTAGGCGGAATTTGCAGTGGTAAAAAGAAATGGCGCACCGGAGAGGATTCGAACCCCTGACCCCCAGATTCGTAGTCTGGTGCTCTATCCAGCTGAGCTACCGGTGCGTATTGCGAAGACCTTGCCATCGGGTTTTTCAAAGAACCTCGGGATGGCCGGTCCAGGCGCTGCGGGGCGTTTGTGCGTGCCCCGGACAGGGCGCTTAGTTACTGCGGACAGGCGGGGATTGCAAGCGACTTTTCGAACTTTTTTCAAGGAACTGTCACATTCCCCGGGAAAGCCCGCGCCTCACGCCCGATCGTGTCGAGACGGCGTTGCCGGAAGCCTCCCTCGGCCCGAAAAACCCGTTGAGAAATCTCGTTCAGAAAATCGGTCGGGAAAACCGGTCTGGCACATCGTGTCAGGCGGCCCGGTCCGGCGTTCCGGTCAGGCGGTCCGGTCGGGCACCTCAAGGCAGAAGCAGGTGTCAGGCTGGCTTTCATCCAGGTGGATGCTGCCGCCATGGGCTTTCACAAGTTCCGCGACGATTGCCAGCCCGAGGCCGACCCCGCCTGTCTTGGAGCCGCTGTGAAAGGCCTTGAAGAGGGCTTTTCTGGTGTTGCCGGGGATGCCCGGCCCCGTGTCCCGGATGCGGACCTGGACACAGGTGCCCGCGCGTGCGGCTTCCAGGGTGATCCGGCGCACCAGCGTCTCGTCCCGCTCCGTCTCAAGCGCCTGCAGGGCGTTGCGCACCAGGTTCAGCAGCGCCCGGAAAATCTGCTCCGGATCGGCATCGATCTCGATGTCTTCCGGGATCCGGTTGTCGAATGTCACGTTGTCATGATCGGCCAGGCCCAGCACGTCGGCGACATCGTCGCCCACCCGGCACAGGGCCAGAAGCCGCCGTTGCGGCGCGCGTTCCTGGGCCTTGCCGTAGGACATCACCGCCTGCGTATAGCCGACGGCCCGGTCGAGCGTCGCCAGGATCTTGGGAGCCAGCCGGCTGACCGTCGGGTCGGGCACGTGTTCCAGGCGTTCCAGGAACAGTTGCGCGGAGGCCAGCAGGTTGCGCAGATCGTGATTGATCTTGGACACCGCCAGGCCGAGGTCGGCAAGCCGCTGCTTCTGATGCAGGGCGCGGGACAGGGCCTCTTCCATCGCCGCCAGACGGATCTCGGCATCGCCGAGTTCGTCGCGCCGGCCGGAGATCCTGATGATGCGCGAGGCGTCTTCCGGGCTTTCGGCAAAGTGTTCCATGGAGCGCGTCAGCCGCCGCAGCGGCCGGATGAACAGCGCTCTCAAGGTGATATAGACAAGGCTGGCGGTGATGATGGAGATCACCAGGGACAGTGCCAGGATCCTTCCCGAGAAGGCGAGCATGTCCTTTTGCAGAAGCCCGACCGGCAGGACGACGTCCACCCGCTCCGTGTGCCCCATCCGCCCGGTCCCGATGACCCGCATCACACCGCCGCCGCGATATGTCAGGATCTCGAAACTGCTCAGGATCGACGACCAGGGTGTGACATCGGCCATGTCGATGACAAGGTCCACTTCGCCCGGCACATCGCTCATGGCGATCAGGCTGCGCTGGGTGCCCTGGTCCAGGGCGATCGCCAGCGCGCCGGTGGTGTTGAGCAATTCTTCCTGCAGGCGCGGAGCGATCGTATTGGTTTCGGCCAGAACGGAAGCGGCGACACCGGCCGTGGTCAGCCTGTCCATCAGCCAGGTATCGCGGAAGTTGGCGATCGAGGGAACGTAGATGCAGACCTCGGCCAGCATCACGAACACGACGGTCAGAAGGAGCAGCTTGCCGGACAGCCCGCCGAAGCGGTAGCGCCCAAAGCTGCCGTCGGGCTCGGCAGGACTGACCGCAGCGTCATGCGGGACGGTCGATCCCCGTGGCTGGCCCTCATGTTTCATGTCACGTCTTTCCAATAGTCCATGACCCCGGCCAGGTTTCAAGGATCTCGGAAGTCCGGAAACCTGTCAGCCTCGGTGGATGGGGTCATGCGCCGGCATCTGTCGAGACCGGCAAACAATCAACCCAGCTTGCGCAACATTGCAATCACCCGGCGTACCCAAGCATTTTTGGGGGCTTGCGCATAGTAGGCAATTGCTGCAGTGCGCACCAGTTCCCCGAGGGTGGGGTAGGGCGCGATGAACCCGGCCAGGTCTTTCATGGACATGTTCCTGGACAGGGCCAGCGAAAGAAGGTTCAGGATCTCGCCTGCCTGGGCTCCGGCAATGCCGGCGCCAAGCAGGCGTCCGCGCGGTCCGGCGATCAGTTTCAGCCGGCCCGTGGTCAGGGCCTCGGCCCGGGCCCTGTCATTGCCGGAATACTCCGCGGTCAGCACCCTGACACGGTCGCCGTACTTCTCGCGGGCCTGCGCTTCGGTAAGACCCAGGTGGCCCAGTTCCGGCGCCGTGTAGGTGACCCACGGCACGATGTCGTTGCGCATGGCGATGGGCAGGCGGAACAGGATCGACCGGATGACCAGACCGGCCTGATGGCCGGCGACATGGGTGAACTGCAGCCCGCCGGCCACATCTCCGATGGCATAGATCCTGCGGTTGGACGTGCGCAGGCCCTTGTCGACGCTGATTCCCTTGCGGTCGAAATCGACACCGGCCGCCTCCAGGCCAAGTCCGTCCACATTGGGCGCCCGGCCCACGGCGACCAGCAGATGGCTGGCCGCCAGCGTGACCGGTGTTCCGTCCTGCGCCCTCGCCGAGACGGCAATCCCCTGACCGGAGCTGGCAACGCCTTCGACGCTGGTCTGCTCCAGGATTTCGACACCTTCGGCGCGCACGGTGTCCAGGACGATCGCCGCCAGCTCCGGGTCGTCCTTGCCGAGCGCGCGGCTTGCTTCCAGAACGGTGACCTTCGAGCCGAGACGGCGGTGGGCCTGGGCCATTTCAAGGCCGATCGGCCCGCCGCCGACAACGGCCAGATGCTCCGGCAGGCTGCGCAGGTCGAACAGGGATTCGTTGGTGAGGAAGGGCACCTTGTCCAGCCCTTCAATCGGTGGGACCAGGGCGGTCGAGCCCGTGGCAATCACGAATCGGCGGGCCCTGATCTCGGTCTCGCCCGCGCGCACCGTGTCCGGCCCGGTGAAATGGGCGGCGCTGCGCAGAACCGTCACCCCGAGACCTTCGAACCGTTCCTGGGAATCATGGGGCTCGATGGCTTCGATCACCTGCCGGACGTGATCGTTGACGCGGGCGAAGTCGACGGTTGGTTCCATCGGCCCGACCCCGAAACTGGAGGCTTTGTGCCCCGCGGCGGCGGCCTTGGCGGCGGCCAGCAGCGCCTTGGAGGGCACGCAGCCGTAATTCAGGCAGTCGCCGCCCATAAGGCCTTTCTCGATCAGGACCACGTCGACTCCGAATGCGGCGGCGGCGGCGGCGACCGAAAGACCGGCGGACCCGGCTCCGATCACGCAAATATCCGGGGTCAGCAACTTGGCCATGAGGCAATCCTATCAGGTGCGATATTGGGAAAGGTCAGCGCGTGCGCAGCTTTTTCAGGACAAGGGGAATGAGGCTTGCCAGACCGAGCGCGAAGAAGGCCGCCAGAAGCTGCGGCGTGACCAGAGCGGAGACGTCGATCCGGCAATTTCCGGCGGCCGCGCACCCCGGGTTCGCCGCCTCCTGGGCAGCGATCACGCTGTCCAGGCCCGAACCGATGAAGGTGAAGGCGAAGGTTCCCGGGACGATGCCGACAAAGGTGGCGAGCGCATAGGCCGGCAACGGCATGCGGAATATGGCCGGCGCGATATTGACCAGCCAGAATGGAAAGATCGGTGTCAGCCGCAGGAACAGGAGGTAATGGAAGGCGTCCTTGCGAAAGCCCTCGGCGAGACGGGCGAGAAACGGCCCGGCGCGGTCGGTCAGCAACTCCCCGAAGGACGAACGGGCCACCAGGAACACGGCGCAGGCCCCGATTGTGGCTCCGATGACGGTGGCGACGCCGCCGAGCACCCAGCCGAACAGGAAGCCGCCGGCGATGGTCAGCAGGGACGCGCCGGGAAACGACAAGGACACGGCAATGGCGTAGAGGCCGAGGTAGGTGGCAAGCGCCACGCCCAGATGCGCGCCAACGAATCCCGCCAGCTCCTGGCGCTGCATGATCAGGTTCGACAGGGTCAGGGTTTCATGCAGGCCGAAGGCGAAACCGAGGGCCATCAGGAGCACCAGGGCAGCCACGGGCAGCCACCGGCGCAGCCTTGCAGACAGGGCAGGGGGCGGCGTACTCCCGGCGCCCGGCTTGGTGTCTTTCGGCAGCGTCATTGTTCGGCCTCGTCTCCCTGCATGTCGGTTCCCGTCGTCTCTCTTTTTTGTGCAGGATCTGGCCTGTCTGTTTGTCGTGATAGGCAGATGTACCTTAAACATGGTAAAAAGAACCGCGCTTCACTGATATGTGACGCGCCCGGCTCTGCGGGTCACCTGTACGTGATCGAAACGAAAACGCAGATTCTTGTCCGGGCAAAGTTGACTTGAGGCGGCTTGGCGCTTATAAGCGCGCTCGATCGGGACACGCATTCGGACCCAGGCTGACGGAGCCGCGCTCTTTGAAGCGCTTCGGGTGCTTCCTCCAAAGAATTTAAAAATGAACAAGGGCCGCGCTCAAAGTCGCGCGGGGAAGAACAATGAAGCGTACGTATCAACCGAGCCGTCTTGTCCGCAAGCGTCGTCACGGCTTCCGCGCACGTATGGCGACCAAAAATGGCCGTCAGATACTTGCTCGCCGCCGTTCGAAGGGTCGCAAGAGCCTCAGCGCCTGACAGGCGATCAGCCCGCAGCGCGCCGGGTTGGCGGCGTCTGCCAACACCGACTCGCCGCTATGGACACTTTGAAAAAGCGCTCCGAATTCCTGGCGGTCGCCAAAGGCGGCCGGCTGGGGCGGCGCGCTTTTGTCGTTCAGGGTCTGAAACGCGACAGCGACGACGTCTCCCGTGTGGGCTACACGGTCACCAAGAAGACCGGAAATTCGGTCGCACGCAGCCGCATCAAGCGGCGGCTGCGGTCGGCTGTTGCCGCGCTTTCAACCGACGATATTCCGCGGCAGGCGGATTTTGTGCTGGTCGCGCGCGACAGCGCACTCACTCTTCCCTTTCAAAAACTTGTTGCAGACCTTAAGTCTGGCCTACACCAGGTGCTGGATCCGCAAACGCCGCGCGGGCGGGGGAAACCACGCCGGCCGACGCGGCAGGCTGAAACGACATCGCGCAGGAAACAGGGGTAATTCCAGTTGATTTCTGAAAACCGCAACACGATTCTCGCAATCGTTCTGTCCCTGATTGTTCTGCTGGGCTGGCAGTATTTTATCGCTGGGCCCCAGATGGATCGCCAGCAGGCCGAGCTCCTTGCCGAGCAGGAAGCCTCGCGCGCCGTGGCCGGCGGCAACGTCAACCCCGACGCGCCCCAGCCGCTCACCAGCGCCCAGGGAGGCGACGCCGCCGCGCCGGCCGCGGGCCAGCAGGCTGCCTTCGCCAGCCGCGACCAGGCGCTCGCGGCCACCGATCGCGTCACCATCGACACGCCCAGCCTCGAAGGCTCGGTCAACCTGAAGGGCGGCCGTTTCGACGATCTCCGCCTGAAGGACTATCACGAGACGGTCGACAAGAGCAGCCCGACCATCGCGCTGTTTTCCCCCTCCGGCAGCCCCAACCCCTATTACACCGACTATGGCTGGGTGGCCGATCCGGGCGCGGACGTTGCCTTGCCGGGGCCGGAGACCGTGTGGTCCGCGCAAGACGGCGCACGGCTGACGCCGGAAACGCCGCTGACCCTTACCTGGGACAACGGCGCGGGTGTCACCTTCACGCGCACCTATTCGGTCGACGACGACTACATGTTCACCGTCGCCCAGTCGGTCGAGAACAATGGCAGCGCAGACGTCACGCTCTATCCATATGGCCTGATCGCCCGCAAGGGCATTCCCGAAACAAGCGGCATCTGGATCCTGCACGAGGGTCTGCTCGGCGTCTTCGGGGAAGAGGGCCTGAGCGAAGTCGATTATTCCGACGTCGAGGAGGAGGGTACGATCCGTCCCGCCAAGGTGGACAATGGCTGGCTGGGCATCACCGACAAGTACTGGGCGTCGACCCTCATCCCGGTTCCGGGTGAGGAATTCCAGCCGAGCTTCAGCCATTCGACCGTGACCGGCAACTTCCAGGCGGACTATCTCGGCAATGCCGTGACGGTCGCCGCCGGCCAGACCGGCGAGAGCAGCTCCTACCTGTTCGCGGGGGCCAAGGAAACCAAGCTGCTCGACGGATATGAGGAAGCACTCGGCATCGAGCGTTTCGAACTTCTGATCGACTGGGGCTGGTTCTACTTCCTGACCAAGCCGATGTTTTTCGCCATCGACTATTTCTTCCATCTCCTCGGCAACTTCGGCGTCGCCATCCTGGTGGTGACAGTCATCGTCAAGATGATCTTCTTCCCGCTGGCCAACAAGTCCTACGTCTCGATGAGCAAGATGAAGCTCGTCCAGCCGCAGATGACGGAAATCCGCGAGAAATACGGCGACGACAAGCAGAAGCAGCAACAGGCGCTGATGGAGCTCTACAAGAAAGAGAAGATCAACCCCCTGGCCGGCTGTCTGCCGATCCTGGTGCAGATCCCTGTGTTCTTCGCGCTCTACAAGGTGCTGTTCGTCACCATCGAAATGCGCCATGCGCCGTTCTTCGGCTGGATCCAGGACTTGTCCGCGCCGGATCCGACCACGCTCTTCAACCTGTTCGGCCTGATCCCCTGGGATCCGCCGCAGATGCTGATGCTGGGTGTCTGGCCGCTGATCATGGGCATCACCATGTTCATCCAGATGAAGATGAACCCGGCCCCGCCCGACCCCACCCAGCAGATGATCTTCACCTGGATGCCGGTGGTGTTCACCTTCATGCTGGCCTCTTTCCCGGCCGGTCTGGTGATCTACTGGGCCTGGAACAACACCCTCTCGGTGACCCAGCAATACGTCATCATGCGCCGCCAGGGCGTCAAGGTGGAGCTGTGGGACAATCTGGGCGCGCTGTTCAAACGCAAGAAAGCGGCGCCTGAAGACAAAAGCTGAGGCTGCCGGTAAAGCCTGTGCGATACAAAGGTCCCGCCGCAAGGCGGGGCCTTTTTTTTCACAAAAGCTGAACGCCCCGAGCGGGTCATCATGACTTTGCCGCTTTTCGCGCATCATCTGGCGACCACTTCCCTTGGAGCCTTCATGCGCCGACTGTTCAAATTCCTTGCTGCCGTGTTTCTGCTGCTTGTCACGGCGGCCCTGATGTATGGCGTTGTCGGCTATTTCAACGCGCTTTCAGACGCGGATGAACTGGCCCTGCGCGCCGATGCGCTGGTGGCCGAGCGCCATGGCGGGAAAGATCTCGGCGACGACCGGCTGGAGACACTCCTTCTGGTTCAGGATCCGGCTTTTCACAGCCACGCAGGTCTGGATTTCACCACACCGGGCGCCGGCGTCACGACCGTCACGCAGTCCCTGGCGAAACGCGTTGCCTTCCGGAAATTCAAACCGGGCATCGGCAAGATCCGTCAGACCGGCTACGCCCTCGGGCTGGAACGGAAACTCACAAAAGACCAGATCATAGCCCTGTGGCTGGATACGCTCGAAATGGGTCGGGGGCCGGATGGCTGGATGACAGGTTTCTTCGTGGCGAGCCAGGCCATCTACCTGCGACCGCCCGCGGAATTGACCGACAGGGAGTTCCTGTCCCTCGTGGCTGTGCTGATCGCGCCGGGAACTTACGATCTCGGGCGCACAGATACCCAGCTTGAAGGGCGCATTGCCCGCATCGAAAAGCTGGTGTCGGGCGCATGCACACCCACAGACAATGGCGATGTCTGGCTGGAAGGCTGCCGGCGCAATTAGGGTCGCAGCTCTTCGCGTCTTGACCCGATGGCCGGGCGGATGTATGGGTTTCGTCCTGTAAGCGCCGGTTGAAGCGGCGCCTTTTCGTGACTTTCCGCAGGAGTTCCCGGACCGATGACCCGCTAAAGCAAGACCTGATCCGCAAGGCGAAGCCGCTCACCGGCAGGTCGACCGCGCAACCAGCGCGTTTTCCTCTTCCCTTGTTTCTTGCTTATCCGGAGGTCCCATGCACGGCCCCTCTCCCGACACGCTCCACCCGTTCAATGGTGAACCGCATACGGTTTTCCTGAAAAACGTCATCACACGTCCGACCATCGAAGTCGGCGACTTCACCTATTACAACGACGAGGCCCACGCCGCCGAGTTCGAGAGCCGCAATGTGCGCTATCATTTCGACTTCATCGGCGACCGGCTGAAGATCGGAAGGTTCTGCGCCCTGGCCCAGGGCACGACCTTCATCATGAGCGGCGCCAACCACGCCATGACCGGGTTCTCCACCTTCCCGTTCAATATCTTCTGCGACGCCTGGCGGGAGACGTTCGACCCGGCCACGATTTTCGGGCATCTCAAGGGCGACACGCTGGTAGGCCATGACGTCTGGTTCGGCGCCAATGCCACGGTGATGCCGGGCGTGACCATCTGTTCCGGTGCGATCATAGGCGCGAACGCCGTGGTCGCTTCCGACGTTCCGCCCTTCGCGGTCGTCGTCGGCAATCCGGCCCGGGTGGTGAAGCTGCGTTTCGACGAAGACACCATAGACCGTCTTCTGGAAATCGCCTGGTGGAACTGGCCGGTCGAAAAGATCACCCGGCATCTCGTCGCGATCCGGGGGGCGGATCTCGGCGCTCTGGAAGCTGCGGCTGCCGAGGACAACAGCAGGCTCGACGCCGTCGGGCAAGCAGGGTAGAAGGCGCTCATGAGCGAAGATCAAACCTATTCCGCAGAAGAACTGGAAGCGGGCCGGCTGTTGTTTGCCCGGCCCTGGGACTTCCTGACCAGCGTCACCGACATGGCGAACCTGCCCGAGGCCACCGGCATCGAGATCGCCTTCGCGGGACGCTCGAATGTGGGCAAGTCCAGCCTGATCAACGCGCTGACCGGGCGCAAGGGCCTGGCACGAACGTCCTCGACGCCCGGACGCACGCAGATGCTGAATTTCTTCGTCGCCCCGGACACGCCGCTGACCATCGTCGACATGCCCGGATACGGCTATGCCCAGGCGCCGAAGGAACTGGTGGACGCCTGGACACAGCTGGTGTTCGCCTACCTGCGCGGACGTCCGAACCTGCGCAGGATCATTCTCCTGATCGACAGCCGGCACGGCATCAAGCAAAACGATCTGGACGCCATGGACCTGCTCGACAAGGCCGCCGTGGTCTATCAGGTCGTGCTGACCAAGGCGGACAAGATCAAGCCGCCGCAGCTCGTCCGGCTGATCGAGGACACCAAGGCCATTCTGGCCAAACGTGTGGCCGCCTATCCGGAGATTCTGGCGACCTCCTCGGAAAAGAACCGCGGCGTGGACGTGTTGCGCGCCGAATTGCTGTCCCTGCTGGGGTCCTGACGCAGACAGGCCTCTGGCAGGCCGCTTGCAAGGCGCCGGCAGGCCGCTGCCAGGCCGCTGCCAGGCCGCTGCCAGGCCGCAGATTGTGAAGACCCGGCAAACCGGCTATAGCAGGGGTCCTTCGATCCTGTAATTGCCGCCAGATTGAGTATCAATCCCTCCATGACCACACCTGAATTGTCCAGCCGCGCCGAGATTATCGCCCACGCCTTGCCATACATGCAGCGTTACGACAACAAGACCGTAGTGGTGAAATACGGCGGTCATGCCATGGGCGAGCCGGAACTGGGACAGGCCTTTGCCCGCGACATCACCCTGCTGCGCCAGTCCGGTGTCAATCCGGTGGTCGTGCACGGCGGCGGTCCTCAGATCGGCCGGATGCTGCAGCGGCTCAACATCGTCAGCGAATTCAAGGGCGGACTGCGCGTCACCGACAAGGCGACGGTCGAGGTGGTCGAGATGGTGCTGGCCGGATCGATCAACAAGGAAATCGTCCAGATGATCAATGCCGAGGGCGGCCGCGCGGTCGGCCTGTGCGGCAAGGACGGCAACCTGGTCACCGCGCGCAAGCTGAAGCGCACCGTGGTCGACCCGGACAGCAACATCGAAAGCGTTGTCGATCTCGGTTTCGTCGGCGAACCGGCAACCGTCAATCCGACTGTCCTGAAACTGGTGCTGAAGGAAGACATCATCCCGGTGATCGCGCCGGTCGCTCCGGGCGAGGACGGCGAGACCTACAACATCAATGCCGACACGGCCGCCGGTGCCATCGCCGGCGCGCTCGACGCGACGCGCCTTTTGTTCCTGACGGACGTCCCGGGCGTGCTCGACAAGGACGGCAAACTGATCAAGCAGCTGAGCGTTGCCAAGGCCCACGAGCTGATCGCCGACGGCACCATTTCCGGCGGCATGATCCCGAAGGTCGAGACCTGCATCGAGGCGCTGGACCGGGGCGTGGAAGGTGTCGTCATCCTGAACGGCAAGGTGCCGCACGCGGTTCTGCTTGAACTGTTCACCGATGGCGGCGCAGGGACCCTGATACGACCGTGACCGGAAAACGCACCCTGCCCGGCGAGGGCGCGCATGCCCACCAACACGACCTGAGACTGTTCAAGGGGATCGAGGCCTGGGTGTTCGATCTGGACAACACGCTGTATCCGCATGAAGCCGACCTGTTCTCGCAGATCGACGACAAGATTTCGCGATATGTGCAGAAGCTGCTCGACCTCTCCCGCGAGGAGGCGAGGGCGCACCAGAAAGAACTCTATCACGAGCACGGAACGACCCTGCGCGGCCTGATGAAGCGGCACGAGATCGACCCGGACGATTACCTTCGCGCTGTCCATGACATCGATTATTCCGGGCTCCTGCCCAACCCGGATCTGGCCAGTGCGATCGAGGCGCTGCCGGGCAAGAAATTCATCTTCACCAACGGTGACCGGCCGCATGCGGAGCGCACTGCGGCGGCCCTTGGCATCTCGGAGCATTTCGAGGATATTTTCGGCATCGTCGAAGCTGATCTGATCCCGAAGCCCAACCGGGAAACCTATGACATGTTTCTGGCGAAGACCGGCATATCCTCGGCGCGCGCGGCCATGTTCGAGGATCTGCCGAAAAACCTTGCCGTGCCGCATCAGCTCGGCATGTGCACCACGCTGATCGTTCCCAAAGGCACCCGCGAGGTCTTCCGGGAAAGCTGGGACCTGGAAGGCGAGCCTTACCCTCACGTCGACTTCGTTACCGACGACCTGACGGGTTTCCTGAAGGCGGTCCTTGGCGGACTCGGCTAGGTCTTCTGCCGGACGCCTCCAGCTCGACACGTGTCGCGCGATCCATTATTGACTTAAATTCAATAGTCCGGAACCGTGCCTCATGGCGTCCCTGCGCGCACTTCATGCCTTTTCCCTGCTGGCCCGCCACGGCCGGGCTGCGCTCGCGGCCGAAAAACTGGGGGTCTCGCCCTCGGCGCTGTCCCACCTGATGCGCAAGCTCGAGAGTGAATTGGGGGCGACCCTCGTCAACCGGGACGGGCGCGGGCTGACGCTGACGGAGGAAGGCCAACGCCTTGCTCTCAGCCTTGGTGATGCCTTCGACCGTATCGGCGAAGCGGTGGACAGCTTCAAGCGGCGCGGCCGCACGGAACTCAGGATCAGCACGGTGTCCACCTTCGCGACCCGATGGCTGATCCCGCGCCTGCCGGATTTCCAGGCCGGCCAGCCGGATGTGGAGCTGTTGTTGTCCGCGTCCACCCGCATGGTGGATCTCGACCGGGAAAATTACGATTGCGCGATCCGTCTTGGAACCGGCAACTGGCCAGGCGTGGAAAGCCGGCTCCTGTGGCAGGAACATCTGGCGGTCGCGCTGGCACCGGGTCTTCTGAAGGAGACGGCTCCGGCCGATCCGGCCGTTCTGTCGAAGCTTCGCTTGCTGCACAGCGCTTCCAGGCGCGGCGACTGGATCCGCTGGCTTGAGCACGCCGGTCTCGAGCATCCCGACACCACGTCGGGCACCGTGCTGCAGAGCCGTGACCTTGCCATTCAGGCGGCCATCGCCGGCATGGGGGCCATCGTCATCGACCGGCGCTTCGTCAGCCAGGAACTGGAAGCTGGGCACCTGGTCATGCCGGACTGGGCCGTGGTCGAACTCGATACCGGCTACTGGTTCGTCCGCTCCCCCATCCGAACGCTCACCCGTCCGGTCGCCGCATTCAGGGACTGGCTGCAGACGGCGGTGTGAACCCACCCGAAGGATTGGAAGAGACCGATGGTTACAGGAAGATGCGAATGCGGCAAGGTGGCCTTCGAGGTCAATGCCGTCCGGGACACGGTGACGGTCTGTCATTGCGGCCAGTGCCGGCGCACCAGCGGCCACCTGTGGGCCAGCACGACGGCGCCTGCGGACACGCTTCGCTTCACCTGTGACGAAGGGCTTTCCTGGTACCGGTCGTCCGATTTCGCGGAACGTGGTTTCTGCAAGGTTTGCGGGTCCAGCCTGTTCTACAGGATGGACGGAGACAACACTCTGGCAATCGCGGCCGGCTGCCTGGACACGGCAGACGATCTGACCACCGGCAAGCATATCTTCGTCAAGGACAAGGCCGCTTACTACCAGATCGGCGACGGCGCGCCGCAGTTTCAAAAACTCTGAGCCGCGCGAAGCGGAAACGAGCGGTCCCTGACGGAAGGTCGGTCCGGTCGTCTTGCCTCGATCCCGGAAATGGCGCCATACTCGTCCGGCTGCCGGGACAGATGCGCTGCACCTGTTTCGGAGGCAGTTCAGGGGAATTCAAGGGCTTCTGGGGGGAAAGTATGATGCGCAAGGGGCTGTTTGGCGCCGTAATTCTGGTGTTTTCTGTTGTTTATTCCGGTCTGACCGCATTGCCGGCCTCGGCCGAATCTTTGTTGTGGCGCTTTGAAAGCAAGCATTCGAAGATCGTCGACGTGGAGCTCTATTCCGACACGCGCCGAGGTCATGTCTGGCCGGGCAGCAACAAGGTCTACGTGCTCGACGATTATACGGTGAAGACCATCAGTATCTCCTGCCGCCGCGGTGAAAGGGTCTGCTACGGCGCCTGGGTGCGCAATCGCTCCAACCTCTATTGGGGTGTCGGCCACAAGAATCGCAACAGTTGCTCAAGCTGTTGCTATACCTGCAACGGCGGCCAGACCAGGGTGATCGTGCTCAATCCTTGAGGCTTGACACAGCCTTGTGCCGGGGTCCCCATACGCGGCTTCAACAAGCAGGCATCGAACAACGGGGAATCACATGGCAAAGCGGGTGGGTCTGGCGGTCGTCGGACTGGGAATGGGCGCGGCGCCGCATGCGCAGTCGCTGCAGGACCTTGAGGACGTGATCGATGTGCGTGGCGTTTATGCGCGCTCGGAACCGGCGCGGCGCGCATTCGCGGAAACCTACGGCTTCCGCGCGGCCGATGATCTCGATGCGCTGGTCGGGGATCCGGACGTGGACGGCCTTCTTCTGATAACGCCGCCCAATGTCCGCGCCGGGATCGTTTCGCGCTTCGCCGAGGCCGGCAAGCACATCCTGTGCGAAAAACCGCTGGAGCGGACGGTTGCGGTCGCCGAAGGCATCGTCCGGATCTGCGAGGATGCCGATGTCCGGCTCGGCGTCGTGTTCCAGCACCGCTTCCGGCCGGCCTCCGAAAAGCTCGCCGCGCTGATCGTGTCCGGAGAGCTCGGTCCGATCCGGCTGGTCCGGGCCGACATTCCCTGGTGGCGCGGCCAGGACTATTACGACGAACCGGGCAGGGGCACCTATGAGCGCGACGGCGGCGGTGTCCTCATGACCCAGGCGATCCACATGCTCGATCTGATGATGTCCCTGATCCCACCGGTGACCGCCGTTCAGGCACTGACCGCGACGACCGCCCTGCACACCATGGAAGCGGAGGATGTCTGCGCCGGTGCCTTCGAGTTTGAAGGCGGGGTCGGATCGCTGTTTGCCTCCACCGCCAGTTTTCCCGGCGGAGCGGAGAGCCTGACGCTGGAATGCGAACAGGCTTCGGTTCTGCTGCAATCCGGCGTTCTGACGGTCTCCTGGCGCGATGGCCGCTGTGACCGCTTCGGCGAGGAAGCCGTATCAGGCGGTGGATCGGACCCGATGGCGTTCAAGTATCACAGGCACAAGGCGGTGATCGCCGATTTCGCCGATGCGATCGCGGCGGGCCGACCGCCCCGCATCACCGGCCGGGAGGCCCTTGCGGCCCATCGGCTGATCGATGCCCTGGAACGCTCCTCCCGGGAAGGCCTGCGGGTCGCGATGGAATGAGACGGCAGGTCTTTTGGCCTGATGTCGAAGGGGACGCGGTGCCAATCCCTGCCTGGGGGGCCGCGTCCCCTTCGACATCAGGCCTGAAGACCGGTCTGCATGTTCCGGGCGGCGACATATGTGCGCAAATGCGCCTTGAAATCGCTCGTCAGTTCGCTGTCGCCGCGACCCGCAAGGGTGATCATGCAGACAATCTGGACGGCATTGGGAAGATCGACAGGCGCGATTTCCAGACCGTCGCTGCGGTCCGCGCTCATCGCATACCGCGGAAGAATGGTCAGAAAGTCCGTGTTGCGCAGGACCTCGATGATCGCGTCAGCCGAGCCGCTTTGAAAGGCAAGGTGCATGTGATTGACACCCATCAGCTTGAGCGCGGTTTCCATGTCATAGCGCAACACGCTGCTGTCCGAGTGACCGATCCAGGTGACATCCGAAAGGTCGCGGCCCGAAATTTCCTTTTTCCGGAAAAGAGGGTGTCCGGCGCGGCCGACAACGACGTTGATGTCCTCGAACAGGGGCTCCAGCTGCAATTGCGCATTCCGGTGATCGACGTGTTTGGACGGTGCGATGATGATGTCGATCACGTTCTGCACCAGCCGGTCCTGCAATCCGGAGAAATAGTCGGGCACGAGCTCGATATGCGCCACGGAGCGTTCGGAGACAAATTTGGCGACCGCTTCGGAAACCAGTCTCCTGCACAGGAACGGCGGGACGCCCAGCTTGAGGACGCCGGAGTTTCCCTGGGCAACAAACTGGACGCATTCCCTTGCACGCAGTTGCGCGGACCTGATCGCTTTGCCCTGGTCCGCAAGTTCAAGGGCGATGCGCGTCGGCTTGTGGGGTTTGCTGTCGCGTTCGAACAGCGCCAGTCCGATGCGGGCTTCCAGGGTCTTGATCATCCGGCTCAAGGCAGGTTGTGACGTGCCGATGATGCCGGCGGCCTCATGCAGCGTTTCCGCCTCGACGATTACAGCCAAGTGTTCCAGATGCCGTGGATCAATAAACATATCAAACTCACATAATGTTGAGCCCAATAAGCATTAGACGGATATGATTTTTTCGTCAAACATCAAAGAAAACAAGAAAAGTCGATATATTTTTGTCAGGGAGGTGACAAATGAGACAGTATCTGGCTGCGATTGTTGTCGGAATCGCGATTACATTCCTGAGCATGCCGTCTTCGGCGGTTGCCAGGACACGGTTGATTGTCAATTGCTTCTGGCCGCCCCAGCATTTTGTTTGCACCAAGGTTCTGCCGGGCTGGATCGAGGAAGTCGAGCGCGTCACCGAAGGACGCGTGACAGCGAATATCCCGCCAAAATCCGTCTCGCCTCCTCCCGAACAACTGGCGTCCGTGGAAAAAAACCTCGTGGACGCGGCGGTTCAGTTCAATGGACTGATCGGCAACCGCGTGTCCGGTGCCTTGACCGGCATGCAGCCGTTTTCCGGGTCCAGGGACAGCCTTGCGATGACACAGGCCGCCTGGGAAACGAACAGGAAATTCTATCCGGACGAATTCGGTACCGTTGAACTGCTGGCACAGTGGGTCATCACCCCGGGGGATCTTTATTCGGGCACCGATACGCCGATTGTGACGCTGGAAGACTTCAGGTCACGCAAGATGTGGGCGCTCCCGGGACCGTTGGCGAACATCGCCAAGGAAATCGGTGCGGGCGTGGTTGCGACACCGGCCGTGCGTTCCAACGAGGTTATCGCCAACGGTGTGGTCGACAGTCATCTGGGATTGAACGGGGACGGCCTCAAGGCCTTCCAGGTGCTTCCTTATACCAGGTCGATGACGCGTTTTTCCCGTCCCGTCTATTCAACGTCCTTCTCGTTCTTTGTGAACAAGGACAAATGGGCCGAAATCTCTCCGGAGGATCAGCAGGCCATTCGCGGCGTGTCCCAGGACAAGGTCGGCATGGTGGCGGCCGGGCTGTGGGACAGCGTTTCCCGGGAAGTTCTGGCGGGTTTCGGTGACCTTGGAATTGTCGAGCTGACGGGGGACCCGGATCTGGAAGCAGCGCTTGTGAGCGCCGCTGAGCCCACGACCGCCGCCTGGAAGGCGAAGGCCGCGGAAGCCGGCATCGATGGCGAAGCGGCCCTGGCCTTCTATAGAGAGCGGGTTGCGGACCTTTCGAAATGAGTGACCGGCCCGGGAAAACGGGGTTTGCAAGGTCTGCTCTCAAGGCAGCGGTCACGATCCTCGAGAACATCTCGGGGGTCGTGATCCTGATCATGATGTTGCTGACGTTCGCCGATGTTGTTGGGCGGTACATCTTTCACAGTCCGATCTTCGGCGGAACGGAAATGATATCGGCGCTGCTGGCCCTTGCAATTTTCTCCGGGCTGGGCGTCATCAACGCGCGCGACGACCACATCGCGGTCGAGCTGTTCGATGCCCCGGTCAGGCAGTTTCTCACACCCGTCGTCTATGAGATCTCGATACAGGTGTTCTCGGTTTTCTGCATGGGGCTGATCGCCGTCGTCCTGTTCGAGCATGCATGGGACTCCTACACGCTGAGCAAGCTGACCGTCGTTCTCGAGATGCCGCTCTACTATGTCACCGGGACGATCGCGGTGTTCGCGGTCATAAGCGTGATATCCCAGATCGCCGGTGTCGTTCTTAAAATACTGGACCTGAAGAAACGCTCGGCGGGCAATGGCAGATGATCACGGCTCTCCTTGGTTTTGCGCTTCTGCTGGCGCTGTGTTTCTACGGATTTCGTGTCGGCTTCGCGACGCTGCTGGTGGGCTTCGCGGGCTTCGCCCTGGAGCGCGGCTGGACCGCGTCGCTGACAATGGTCGCGCAGCAGGTGACCGAGGACGCACAGAACTACAACCTGTCGGTCATTCCGCTGTTTGTTCTCATGGGCGTCTTTATCTACCGCTCCGACATCAGCAGTGACCTCTACGATGCCGCCTACGCGGCACTTGGCCGGTTCAAGGGCGGTCTTGCTCTTGCGACCGTGTTGGCATGCGGTGGATTTTCGGCGGTGTGCGGATCGACGCTTGCAACGGCCGCGACCATGTCGAAAGTCGCCATGCCCCAGATGAAGGCATACAATTATTCCGACCGTCTGGCGGCCGGAACCATTGCCGCGGGCGGCACGCTCGGCATCATGATCCCGCCATCGGTTCCCCTGGTGATCTACGGCATCGTTGCCGAACAGGACATCGGCTTGCTGTTCATCGCCGGAATTCTGCCCGGCATGCTGCTGGTCCTGCTTTTCCTGCTTGCCGTGTCGGTTTCGGTGCGCCTCGACCCGTCCTCCGCGCCGGCGGCGGAAGATCTGGACAACGAACGCAAACGAAAGGCGGTGCGGGGAACATTGCCGGTTGTTGCCCTGTTCACCCTCGTTCTTGGCGGTATCTACGCAGGGGTCTTCACCGCAACCGAAGCGTCCGGGATCGGCGCCATGGGAGCCGCGGTGATTGCGGCCCTGCGCGGCCATCTCAGGTCCGTCCAGGCGCTGCGGGTGTGCCTGGTCGAGGCTGCCATGACAACGGCCAAGATCTTCATAGTTCTGTTCGGGGCGGTCGTGTTCACCCAGTTCATCAATCTTTCGGGCATGCCCTACGACCTTCTGGATTTTGTCGACAACGCGCAATTCTCGCCGGTGGGACTGGTCGCCTTCATCTGCGTGATCGCGCTCCTGATGGGCATGGTTTTCGAAACCATCGGCATTGTGGTCCTGCTGGTGCCGGTCTTTCTGCCGGCCCTTTATGCGACCGGTGTCGACATGATCTGGTTCGGCATCATCATGGTCCTGGTGACCGAGATCGGTCTGATCACACCGCCCATCGGCATGAATGTCTTTGTGGTGAAATCCGTTCTGCCCGGCGTCAAGCTGACCGACATTTTTCGCGGCGTGACGACCTATATCGTCGCGCTTGGTATCGGCCTTGTCCTGGTTTTCTCGTTTCCGCAATTCGCGACTTTTCTGCCGTCAATCGCAAGGTGAAAAATGTCAAAGATCAAAAACATCCTGTTCATCATGGCGGACCAGCTTCGTTGGGATTACCTGTCCTGCTACGGGCATCCCCACCTGAAAACACCGAACATCGACCGGCTGGCGGAACGCGGTCTGCGCTTTGACCGTGCCTATGTCCAGTCGCCGGTCTGCGGGCCCTCGCGGGCGTCATTCTATACCGGGCGCACGGTTTTCAGTCACGGCGCGACCTGGAATCTGGTGCCACTGCCCATCGGTGAATTGACGCTCGGCGACTACCTGAGGCCGAACGGTGTCACCACCGCCGTTGTCGGCAAGACCCATATGGTTCCCGACCGCGAGGGGATGGCGCGCCTCGGCCTGAATGAAACGACGGATATCGGCTGCCTGATCAGCCAGCCGGGTTTC
Source organism: Roseibium sp. AS2 (assembly GCF_038900065.1). Classification (NCBI taxonomy): domain Bacteria; kingdom Pseudomonadati; phylum Pseudomonadota; class Alphaproteobacteria; order Hyphomicrobiales; family Stappiaceae; genus Roseibium; species Roseibium sp. AS2. The sequence continues at coordinate 395,405 of NZ_JBBMQN010000001.1, read as the reverse complement.
GACCCTTACGAGCGGGACGACGGCCTGCATCCCGACAAGCTCCTGAAACACAAGGGCGGCAAGCTGAAGTACAACGACTGGCTCCGCTCCCAGGGTTACGAAGGCGACAATCCCTGGAACGATTTTGCCAATGCGGGTGAAGGGCCCGACGGCGAGATCCTCTCCGGCTGGTACCTGAAAAACTCCAACCTGCCGGCGCGGATCCGCGAAGACCATTCCGAAACGGCCTATATGACGATGCGGGCCAAGGAATTCATTTCGCGGATGGGAGATGCGCCCTGGTTATGCCACCTCAGCTTCATCAAGCCGCACTGGCCTTATATCGCGCCCGCGCCCTATCACGACATGTATGGTCCGGAGAGCTTTTCACCCGTTCATCGGTCCGCGGATGAAAAAACAGATCCAAATCCGGTGTTCTCGGCTTTCATGGATACGCAGGTCAGCCGCACGTTCTCCGAAGAGGGCGTGCGCGAAACGGTGCTGCCGGCCTACATGGGGCTGATCAGGCAGATCGACGATCACCTTGGCCGGCTTTTCGACTGGCTCGAGGAGACCGGGAAATCCCGCGACACCATGATCGTGTTCACGTCCGATCATGGCGACTATCTCGGCGATCACTGGATGGGAGAGAAGGAACTTTTTCACGAGCAATCGGTTCGCGTCCCCCTGATCATCCATGATCCACGCGCCGAAGCGGACGCAACCCGGGGCACCGTATCCGACGCCTTTGTCGAAGCGATCGATCTTGTCCCGAGCTTTATCGAGGCGACGGGTGCTCCCCCGGCGTCGCATCGCCTGGAAGGGCGCTCGCTCATGCCGTTGCTCAGGGGCGAAAGACCTGCTGACTGGCGGACCAGCGTGCTGTCGGAAATCGATTATGCCTTCTATGCCGTCCGCGAGACACTCGAGCTGGGCCCCGCGGATGCCCGCGGCTACATGATCCGGACGGAAAACTGGAAATACGTCTACTTCAAGGGCTTTCCTCCGCAGTTGTTCAACCTTGTCGATGACCCTGATGAATTCACCGATCTGGGACGCCGTCCCGAGCACCGTCCGAAATGTCAGGAAATGCACAATCTCCTGCTGGACCGCCTTCTGGACCGGAAAAACCGGACCACGATGACAGACGAGGAGGTTCTCGGTGTCAGGGACAAGGAAGACGAACGCGGGATCATCATCGGCAAGTGGGCCGAGGTCGAAGCCGGGACGTGACGCCGGTATCGTCCGGGTCGCAAAAGATCGGAAGGGGCGCGCACGGCAAGCGCGGGGATTGCGGCAACGGGCCGGGATGCCGATGTTGCCCCATCATCCGGTCAGAACAATGCCCACCACCGCCAGCACGATCAGGGCGCAGCCCAGGATCTCGGAGCGGACGATCACTTCCCGGAACACCAGCCAGGACGCCAGGAACGTGAACACAAGTTCGATCTGGGCGAGGGCGCGCACATAAGCGACATTCTGCAGGGTCATTGCCGTGAACCAGCCGATGGAACCGGCGACGCCGGACAGGCCGACCCAGACAGCACTGCGCCAGGCCGCAAGGCTGGCGCGCAACTGGTCCGGCTCGCGAAAACCCATCCACAGGGCCATGACCGACGTTTGCAGAACGGTCGCATAAACCAGGGCATATGCCGCCTGCATGGGCACCCCGGTTCCCTCAAGCGACAACGACGCCGTGCGGTAGGCGACGGCAGAGGCGCCGAACAGGGCCGCAGAGGCCAGGCCGATCAGGGCCGGTCGTCCGGCCAGGTTGCTGCGGACGGCCGAAACCGTCAGCGGCACCCGCGCCAGCGATATGACGATCACGCCGGTTATGCCGATCAGGATGCAGACAGCAGCGGCCGACGTGACCCGTTCGCCCAGAACCACGAAGCCGAACAGGGCCGCCTGGATCGGCTCGGTTTTGGAATAGGCTGTGCCGACCGCGAAATTGCGGTAGGAAAACAGGTGGATCAGCAGGAACGTCGCCAGGATCTGCGCCAGTCCGCCAAGCGCGCCCGCGACAATCAGGGTCATCGTGGGCTGCGGCAGCCCATAGCCGAAGCCCAGGTGCAGCACGGCCAGATAGATCATCGCGAAGGGCACGCCGTACCCGAAACGGATGAAGGTCGCTCCCGTGGTGCCGAGCCGGCCTTTCAGATGCTTCTGCAGGGCCGTACGCAGATTCTGGCAGAACGCGGCGGCGATCGTGATGGGAATCCAGAGTTCCAAGAGAGCGGCTTTCCGAAAGGAGTTGAACAGTCGTCATCTTAGCTTTTCCCACAGACCTGACTATGCGGAGAAAAGGAAATCTTCCGGTTAGATTTGCTCAACCTTTCCGGTCTCTGCGATCACCTCCCCCGAGGTCAGTTTCCTTGGGTCAGGCAAGGCTCGAACCTGCACGGGGATCACTCCTCCTTCCGCCGTCCAGGATTTGATCCGGGACCTGTCCCGAGGCCCCGGATCAAGTCCGGGGCGGCGCAGGATGGCACATGCGGGCACGATCGGCGGACAGCAATCACCTCCTGAGGATCGTCATTGCGGCGACCAAACCGCCGAACGGGACGCCCTCGGGACGCGTAACGCTTGACAGTGCGCGGCGCGGCGGCTTAGGTCCGCGCTAAATTCGACACCGCCGGAGACCTTCTGCCAGATGACCCACGACCTCGCTTCCCTGTCCAAGATTATCGATGCCGCCTTTGAAGACCGCGAATCCGTCGGCATCACGACCACCGGTGAAATCCGCGACGCGGTCGAGGAGACATTGACGCTTCTGGACCATGGCAAGCTGCGCGTGGCGGAAAAGAAGGACGGTGACTGGACCGTCAACCAGTGGGCCAAGAAGGCCGTGCTGCTGTCCTTCCGGCTCAATGCCATGGAAGTGATCAAGGGCGGCCCGGGCGACGCGGCCTGGTGGGACAAGGTCCCCTCCAAGTTCGACGGCTGGCGCGGTCTCGACTTCGAGGAAGCCGGCTTCCGTGCCGTGCCCAATTGCACCGTGCGCCGCTCGGCCTTCATCGGCAAGGGCGTGGTGCTGATGCCGTCCTTCGTCAATCTCGGCGCCTATGTGGACGAAGGCACGATGGTCGACACCTGGGCGACGGTCGGTTCCTGTGCCCAGATCGGCAAACACGTGCACCTGTCCGGCGGCGTCGGCATCGGCGGCGTTCTGGAACCGCTGCAGGCCGGTCCGGTGATCATCGAAGACAACTGTTTCATCGGCGCCCGTTCCGAAGTGGTCGAAGGCTGTATCGTGCGCGAAGGCGCGGTGCTGGGCATGGGCGTGTTCATCGGCCAGTCGACCCGCATCGTCAACCGCATGACCGGCGAGATCAGCTACGGCGAAATCCCGCCCTATTCCGTGGTCGTCGCCGGCTCCATGCCGACCGCGACCAAGATGGGCAACGGCGAACCGGCCCCGAACCTCTATTGCGCGGTGATCGTGAAAACCGTCGACGAGAAAACCCGCTCCAAGACCGGCATCAACGAATTGCTGCGCGACTGATCTGGCCCGGCCCGGCCCGACCTGGAAGCCCGTGTGCATGCACGGGCCTAGGACCTCCCTTGCGCAAAACCCGTGTTGCCGGTAACCAGACCGTATGAACGGATCTGAAATCTACCGGCGGCTGATCGGCCTTATCGAGGAACGGGTTCTCAAACCCGGCGACCGCTTGCGCGAGGCGGATCTGGCCGAGGAATTCGGCGTTTCCCGCACACCGATCCGTGAGGGACTGAAACGACTGGAAGCCCAGGGGCTGGCCGTTCACGAGCCCAACCGGGGCATGGTCATTCCGACGCTGGACCACGGTCAGATCAACGAAGTCTATTTCATGCGCGAAGTGCTGGAAGGAACGGCGGCGGGCCTTGCCGCAAAGCACGCCTCGAAGCCGGAAATCGAGATCCTGCAGGATCTGGTCACGGCCGACCGCAAGCGCATCGCCGACCGGGACAGCCTGGTGCGCTCCAACCGGGAGTTCCACCGGCGCCTGTGCCTGGCCTCGCACAACCGCTATCTGGTCGACCAGATCGAGCATCTGCGCCTGTCCCTGATCCTGATGGCCGGCACGACGCTGGACACGCCGGAACGCCGGGAGACGGCAGTCGAGGAACATGCGGACATCGTCAAGGCGATTGAACGGGGCGACTCCGAGGCAGCGGAAACCGCCGCCCGCCGGCACATCGCCCATGCCCACAAGACCCGCCTCCAGCAGATCTGACTTGCCCGGGAAAGCCCTCAAGGGCTCCCGCGCTCACGGCATCTGCCGGCAATAGTCCTCGTGGTACTCGCAGATCACCTGCCGCGCGAAGGCGCCGATGCTGGCGTAGTCCGCCTCGGTCAGGTTGGCCAGGGACACTCTGGCCGAGGCGTCGACGACCGCAAAGCCCTTTCCGGGAAGAAGAACAACGCCGGTTTCCTCCGCCAGACGGAACAGGAAGTCGTAGCCCTTCCTGTTGGCGATGAACCAGTCGGCGAAAGCGTCGCCGTAAAGCCGGCCGCTCAGGTGCTGCAGGTTCACCAGCGTATAATAGTTGACGTCGTTGGGCCTGTGCTCCGGCTTGACACCCATGCTGAGTTCCAGCGTGTCGAACCGCTTGCGGATCAGACTTTTGGCAGCGTTCTTGTAGCGGTCGTCCCGGTCGAGCAGGCCGGACAGGGCGAACAGCATCATCTGGATCTGCTGCGGCGTCGACAGGCCGGCGGTATGGTTGAGGGCGACAGACCGGCTGTCGGCGACCAGCCGGTCGATCAGCCTTGTATCGCGCGCATGGGTGGTCAGCGATGCATAGCGCCGGTCGAGGATGGTCTTGTCCGCCTCCGGCAGGGCCGCCAGCGCCGCATCGAAGATATTGTCCTCATGCAGGGCAATCGTTCCGAGCCGCCATCCGGTCGCGCCGAAATACTTGGAGAAGGAATAGACCAGCAAGGTGTTGCGCGGACACCTGGCGAACAGTGAGACGAACGCATCGGCAAAGGTGCCGTAGACGTCGTCGGTCACGACGAACAGATCCGGGCGCCTGGTGTCGATCACGGCCGCGATCCGGTCGAGACCTTCAGAAGACAGCTTGACCGAGGGCGGGTTGCTGGGATTGACGATGCAGAAGATCCGGATTGCCGGATCTTCCAGTTTGGCGAGCTCGTCGTCGCTGAACTGCCAGTCCGTGCCTTCGTCCATGCGGATGTTCACGATCGGCATGTCGTATTCAGGCAGCGGCGGAATTTCCAGATAGGGGGAGAAGATCGGTGTGCCGAGGGCCACCTTGTCTCCCGGCTTGATGAGGCCGTTGGCCTTCAGGGTCTGGAAGACATAGGTCATTGCCGCCGTGCCGCCTTCCGTCGCAAAGACCGAGAACGGGCCTTGCCGCGGCTCGCCGCCGAACATCTCGCTGGCCAGATAGGCCCCGACGATCCGTTCCGCATGGAAAAGCATGCGCGGCGGTACCGGGTAATTGCAGCCGAGAAACCCTTCGACCATCTCATGGATCAGGTCATGCCGGTGGATACCGAGCTGGTCCTTTGCATAGGAAAGCGCGGCTTTCAGAAAAACGGTGCCGTCGCAGTCCCCCCGCCGGTGCAGGAAGCTCTCGAAACGTTGCAGCAGCCCTTCCTTCTCCGGAAGGCCGCCAAATCCGCTGTCGAGATAGGAATAGGAGCGCTCGGCTTCCTCGACGGCGAAATCGCCGAGCCGCAAGAAGGCCCGCCTGGGATGGGTGGCGAGAAAATTCGGATTGCCGCGTCCGGCGTTCAGCATCATGCGGTCCGCGGAAGAGGACGCGATCTCGATGAGCTTGTCCTTCAGCTCGAACGGGCTGAGGTCATGGAATTCGGAATAGTCACGTGCGCTCACGGGTGGCCTCCAGACAGGTCTGCGGAAGACCGGACGCAGGAACTATCGCGTGTTCTGAAGGGGCGGACAAGCGGGATCGGGTTACTACGGACGTGCCCGGCTCATGCCTGGGAACGGGAATTGTGATCCGTCTGATGAACTGTTCGCGTCGTCCGGCGAGGCGCGTTGCATGTCATGGCCGGCAGCCCGCCTCGCCCTGCGACCTGCTCCTTGCCGGGAAGTCACCCGAACCGGTCGGATGGATCGCACTCGACGCTCATTGGTGTCAGCACTCGACGATATTGACCGCGAGGCCTCCCTTGGAGGTTTCCTTGTACTGCTCCGCCATGTCCATGCCGGTCTGGCGCATGGTTTCGATGCAGCCGTCCAGCGGCACGAAATGGCTGCCGTCGCCTCTGAGGGCCAGTGAGGCCGCCGTGACCGCCTTGACCGCGCCGAGGGCATTGCGCTCGATACACGGCACCTGCACCAGGCCGGCGATCGGGTCGCAGGTCATGCCGAGATGATGCTCCAGGGCGATCTCGGCGGCGTTCTCGACCTGTTCGTTGCTGCCGCCGAGCGCTGCGCACAGTCCGGCGGCGGCCATTGCCGAGGCCGAACCGACCTCGCCCTGGCAACCGACTTCGGCCCCTGAAATCGACGCATTCGCCTTGATGATGCCGCCGACGGCTGCGGCGGTCAGCAGGAAGGTGCGGATGCCGGCCTGGTCGGCGCCCTTGCAATGGTCGAGATAATAGCGTGTCACCGCCGGGATGACGCCGGCCGCGCCGTTGGTCGGAGCCGTGACCACGCGGCCGCCGGCGGCATTTTCCTCGTTCACCGCCATGGCATAGACGCCGAGCCAGTCGACAACATTGTGTTCGAAGGCCGGTTCGCTGCGGCCTTCGCGGATCAGTTTCTGGTAGATGTCGGCCGCACGGCGTTTGACCTTCAGTCCTCCGGGCAGGATACCGGTCTGGCTGATGCCCCGGTTGATGCAGGCATCCATTGCCGACCAGAGCCGGTCGATTCCGGCCTCTATGTCTTCCTGCGGCTGGTCGCGGCATTCGTTGAGGAGCTTCATTTGTGCAATGGTCAGCTCCGCGTCACGGCCCATCTCCAGCATCTGTTTCGCGGTGCCGAAAGGAAACGGTACGTCCTGTGCGACCAGTTCGTTGACAGGCTCGTTGCTCGTCTTGCGCAACTCGGTCTCGCTGACGACAAAGCCGCCGCCGACAGAATAATAGACGAATGAGTCGATCACCGAGCCGGCCGCATCGAGAAGATTGAAGGTCAGGCCGTTGGAATGAAGCGGCAACGGCGGGCCGTAGTCGAAGATCACGTCGGTTTCGGCATTGAAGCGCAGCTCAGGCAGTCCGGGAATTCGCAGACGCCCCTCCGCCTGCAGGGCGTCGAGCATCGGCTCGACCTGATCCGGATCCAGAGTGTCGGGCCTTGCGCCCAAGAGGCCGAGGCACACGGCCTTGTCGGTGGCATGCCCCTTGCCGGTAAAGGCGAGGGACCCGTGCAGGGTGACCGTGAGCCGGGCGGCGCGCTGCTCGGCGCCGGAAAGTCCGCGCAGCCGATCCAGATAGCGGTGGACGGCCACCATGGGACCGACCGTGTGGGAGCTCGACGGGCCGATGCCGATCTTGAATATGTCGAAGACACTGATGAACATCTTTACGGGACCGAATGCCTGGGGTTCGCTGACCTTGTCAAACTAACAGATAGCGTGGCAACCGCCGGCATTCAAACGGGCAATTTTGTGTTGATTGCGACATTCTTCCGAAACAGGTGGTCTCCGTTGCTGTTGATGCGCGGCAGAACGGTTCGCGCAAACGGTTGTTTGCGGAATTCCGCTTTGATAGCGTGCGGCCTCCTTTCAATCGCAGCACCAAGACAAACGAGCCTTCAATGACCGACCGGCACCCGGCAGACCTGACAGATGTCCTGGCATCCAAGAAGGAGGCGTTCCAGCTTCCCGAGGGGGTGATTTATCTGGATGGAAATTCGCTCGGGGTGTTGCCGAAACATGTTCCCGACCGGATCGCCGAAGTGATCAGCGGAGAATGGGGCACCAGCCTGATCAGGGCCTGGAACACCCACAGCTGGATCGACCTGCCGGCGCGCACGGGCGACCGAATCGCCCGTCTGATCGGCGCGCCTGCCGGCAGCGTGGTGGCGTGCGACAGCACGTCGGTCAACGTCTTCAAGGTCCTGTCCGCGGCGCTGTCGCTGCGGCCGGAGCGCAAGGTCATCCTGTCGGACAACGGCAACTTCCCCACCGACCTTTATGTCGCCTCCGGACTGAAACTGCTTCTGGACAAGGGCCACGAGTTGAGGATCGTGGATCCGCAAGACGTCGGGGCGTCGATCACAGCCGAGGTCGCCGCTGTCATGCTGACCCAGGTCGATTACCGGACCGGACGCGTTCACGACATGGCGGACCTGACCCGCCGCGCGCACGAGGCCGGTGCCCTTGCCATCTGGGACCTGGCCCATTCCGCCGGCGCCCTTCCGGTGGATCTGACCGGAGCCAGGGCCGATTTCGCGGTCGGCTGCGGCTACAAGTATCTGAATGGCGGTCCGGGCGCGCCGGCGTTTCTGTATGTGGCACCGGACCTTCAGGGCAGGGTGACCTCGCCGCTGACCGGCTGGATGGGACACGAGGCGCCATTTGCGTTCGATCTTGACTACCGGCCGGTGACCGGCATCAGCCGCATGACCGTCGGTACGCCCGCGATCCTGGCGCTGTCCGCCCTGCATGCGGCCCTGGACGTGTTTGATGATGTCGACATGGCGGACATACGCCGGAAATCGGTCTCGCTCAGTGAATTGTTCATCACCGAAGTCGAGGCGAAATGCCCGCAGCTTCAACTGGCCAGCCCCCGCGATCCGGAGGCACGCGGAAGCCAGGTGTCGTTCCGTTTTGAAGACGGTTATGCAGTGATGCAGGCGCTCATCGCCAGAGGAGTGATCGGGGATTTCAGGGCGCCGGACGTCATGCGTTTCGGCTTCACGCCGTTGTACCTGTCGCATCGCGACATTGTCGAGGCGGTGGAGATCCTGCGGGACATTCTGGAAACACAAAGCTGGAACAGGCCTGAATTCAGGGCCCGCGCCAAGGTCACCTAGCGGCGGCCTTGGTCTGATCCTCCAGCATGGCCAGGAAGCGGTCTTCCGGAACCGGCCTGGAATAGAGATAACCCTGGAACCGGTGACAGCCGTTGTCCGACAGCCAGGCGCGCTGATCCACGGTCTCGACGCCTTCGGCGACGACATCCGCACCGAGAGCCGAAGCCAGCGACAGGATCAATTTGACGATCGCCCCCCCGGAGGCGATGTCGTCCATGAACATCCGGTCGATCTTGATGCCGTCGATCGGATAATTGTGCAGATAGGCAAGGTTTGAATAGCCGGTGCCGAAATCGTCGATGACGATGCGGTAGCCGGCTTGTTTGAGAGACGACAGCGTTCCAAGCGCGTGAGGAATGTCGCCCAGAAGCACACTCTCGGTGATTTCCAGCGAAATCTTGTCCGGGGCGCATCCGCTCAATTCCGGAAGGGAGCGCATCCGCGTCACGAAATTGGGATCGGACAGCTGCCGGGGAGACACGTTCATCGACAGCGGCACGGATTGACCAAGATCTTTAAGATGCGCCTGCATCGCGGCGACCTTGCCGCTGACCCAGAGACCGATGTCGTTGATAAGACCGGTATCCTCGGCGATCGGGATGAATTCGTCCGGAGGGATCAGGCCTTTTTCCGGGTGAAACCAGCGGATCAGTGCTTCGGCGCCGATAACCTGCCCGGTCTCCGTGCAGGCGATCGGCTGATAATAGAGCACAAACTCGTTGTCGACGACGGCGTTTTCCAGATCCTTCTTGATGGCGTGATGCTCGTCGCGCAACAGCCGCATGCTCTCCTGGAAGCGCACGCATTGGTTCTTGGTGCCGGTCTTTGCCTGGTACAGGGCGAGGTCGGCGTGACGCATCAACTGGTCGATACCGTCACCGTCTTCCGGATACTGGGTATAGCCGATGCTGAGCCCGACTTGTCGCGGTTTGCCTTCGATGAGCTGAGGAGTGGCGAAGGCCGCCAGCAGTTCTTGCCCGAACCAGTCGGGGCCGCGCCCCCCCGGCTGTTCGAGATGGCAGATCAGGAACTCGTCTCCGCCCAGCCGCGCGACGATATCGTCCGGGCCGGTGAGGTCCCCGAGTTTTTTCGCGACAAGCTGCAGCAAACCGTCGCCGGCGGCATGCCCCAGCGAGTCGTTGACGATCTTGAAATCATCCAGATCGATCAGATAGAGCGTCGCCCTGTTGTTCTGGTCGTCCGCCGTTTGCAGGACCTGGTCCACGCGTTCCTTCAGATAGGTGCGGTTGGACAGGCCGGTCAGGGTGTCGTGGCTGGCCAGATATTGCGCGCGCTCCTTGGTCTGGTGCAATTCAGTGACGTCGATTTCACTGACCAGATAGGCGGGCTGGCTCGTAACGGCATCATGGCAAGCGCGTATCGTCAATTCGTGCCAGCGTCGGCCCACGGTTGTAGAGACATGGGCGACCAGGCCGGATGTACGGCCGCGCTTCAGGTGGTCGAGCAGTCTGCGCGCATCCTTGCGATCGACGAACTGGTCTTCGAACGGAGCCTCCGGCGCGGAACAGGCGGCCCGGGAGGCGGTGTTCCGGTAAAGCGGTTTGCCGTCTTGCGAGAACAGCGAAATCATCACGCTGGTGTGCATCAGGGCTTCGGCGCTTCGCAGGGTCTCCGGCTGCTGCTCGTGATGCGGCCGGCCTTCGCACAGAAGCGCCATCCGTCCGTCCTTCAGCCGGATGCCGCTCATGACCACCTGCAGAACCTGGGCCTTGCCTTTCGGATAGAGCGTCCAGATTTCGGAGAAACTCACGTCGTGTTTGCAGAAGTCCTGCTGGTACTGGCGCAGCCGCTGATCGACCGAATGGGACATGTCGGCGCCCATGTCACGCGATTGCAGCTCTTCCACGGAGGCCGCATCGGTGAACTCCAGGGCTTTCCGGTTCGCCCACAAGATCCGCTTTTCATCGAAATCGAAAATCCAGACCCCTGTATCCAGGCGGTCGAATATCGAGAACAGCAGGTCCTGATCGATCCTGCCTTCGGCGATGTCGAGCGACTGGATATCTGGTATCCCGGCAGCGATTGGTATTTTCTCCGAACGGTCTGGCATGGATGTCCGTGTTGTTCTCCACGATGCGTATAAGCAGCCGCAACGTCCAACGAAGTTCCGAAGCAGGTATTCTGGTTCGCTACCTTCCGCAAGTGTAGTGAACAAGAATATGCCGATCAATTTAAAATAAATATAATATCTCTGAACCTTGGCAAGGATTGCAATGGGTTGTATTTTTTAAATAACGAGTGCCGGAAAAAGATAAATTACCCATAGAAATTTACCGATGACAGAAAATGAATAATATTCGTCGGGATATATTGCCGCGGGAGCGTTAAAGATCATTGATTTCAGACAAATTTCGGCGGGAAGAAACATGGCCCTCCCGGGTCTGTTTCACGCAGAAGTTCTGCGTCGTTGCTTCGCTCCACCTTCGCCTTCCCGAAAGGTAATTCCAAAGAGTGTTGGTTACGATAAATCTGATGGCCTCGCTTGCAGGCCTTTCGGGCTGCGTTGCGCGTCTTGTCCGGTACACCGCATCGACCGGCGACACGCGTCTGGCGTCACCCTGGCGATGCACTTTTTCAAGCCAGTTGCGGGCAAGCTGATGATGTTGCCCCCTTCATGAAACAGCCGAGGCGTTTTCTCGCACCGGACAGGAGATTGCTCGTTCCCTTGATTTGAGAAATCTGGAAAATCTTGCCCTTTCTGCGGTGGAACGGGGACATTATGAGTTGATTGCGCCGCCAATGAAGTTAGAAGGTTTGATGCCGCGCCGGAGCGGGCCTGTCGTGCCCGCTTTGAAATTCGCAGCGCAATGGACCCGGAGAATGAGGTCTGAAGCGCTCTGAATTGCGCGGTCAAGGGCAATAAGAAAGACCGTTGGGGGCGGCGAGGAGAGTGAATGCTGGAGCTTGATGAGCTCGTAATGGATTTCAGCGGGTTCCGGGCAGTGAATGGCTGCTCGTTCGGCGTCGAGGAAGGCAGTATCACCGGACTGATCGGCCCGAACGGCGCCGGAAAGACAACGCTGTTCAACCTGATTGCAGGGGCGTTGCAACCTACCAGCGGTACGATCAGGTTCCTGGGGCAGGATGTGACCGCGCTGGCCAGTCACCAGCTGTTTCACAAGGGCCTGGTGCGCACATTTCAGATACCGCACGAATTCCACAAGCTGACCGCGCTGGAAAACCTGATGATGGTGCCGCCGTCCCAGCCGGGGGAGCGCCTTTTCTCCAACTGGCTGGCCTGGAGACGCGTGACTTCGGTCGAGCGTGATATCGAGACCAGGGCTTACGAGACTCTCGAGTTTCTGGAACTGACGCATGTGGCGCACGAGCGCGCAGGCAATCTCTCGGGCGGCCAGAAGAAGCTTCTGGAACTCGGCCGCACGATGATGACGGACGCCAGGCTCGTCCTGCTGGATGAACCGGCCGCCGGGGTCAACCGGACGCTGCTGCGCAAGCTGGAAACCAAGATCGCGATCCTCAACAAGGAGCGCGGCTACACCTTCATCCTCATTGAACACGACATGGAAATGATCGAGAAACTGTGCGCGCCGGTGATCTGCATGGCCGAAGGCCGAGTGCTCGTCGAAGGCGATTTTCAGACCGTGCGCTCCAATCCGCAAGTCCTTGAAGCCTATCTGGGTGAAACCATGGGGGCCACCGCATGAGTGCCCTTCTGTCGATGGAAAACCTGACCGGCGGCTATGGTGAAGCGGACATCCTGCAGGATGTGTCCCTGCATGTGGATCCGGATGAAATCGTCGCCATTGTCGGCCCGAACGGAGCCGGCAAGTCCACGGCCATGAAATCCGTCTTCGGTCTCCTGACCATCCGTGGCGGCAGGATGCTTTTCGATGGCGACGACATCACCCGCTGGGCTCCGAACCGCATCGTTCAGCGGGGCATCTGCTACGTGCCCCAGGTCGACAACATCTTTCGGGAAATGTCGATCCACGAAAATCTTGAAATGGGCGGGTTTTTGAAACAGGGCGACCTGACCGCGGCCTATGAGCGTGTCTACACGCTGTTCCCGGATCTGAAGGAACGTCGCCGCACGCCGGCCGGAAGCCTCTCGGGCGGCCAGCGCCAGATGGTGGCCATGGGACGGGCCCTGATGCTCGATCCCAAGCTGCTGTTGCTGGATGAACCGACCGCGGGCCTGTCGCCGAAATACATGGAACAGATCTTCCAGATCTGCCGGGATGTGCGCGATGCCGGTGTCGCCATCATTCTGGTCGAGCAGCACGCCAAGCAGGCGCTTGCCTTTTCCGACCGGGGCTATGTGCTTGCCGCCGGAAAGAACCGTCACGAAGGCACGGGCGCGGATTTGCTCGCCGACCGTGAAGTTGCCGATATGTTTCTGGGGGGCTGAACGGGATGGAACTTTTCGAACTCCTGAATTTCTATGTCATCCCCGGCATCGTGCTCGGGTCCATCTATGCCCTGGGCGCGGTCGGGATCACGCTGATCTTCGCCATCCTGCGCTATGCGCATCTGGCCCATGGCGACCTGGCGACGCTCGGTGCGTTCATCGCCCTGGCCGCGGTCACGGCACTGGGGATCTCGCCGCTGCTGGCCCTGCCCATCGCGATATTGGGCACCGCGGCTGTCGCCGTCGGCATCGACAAGGTGTTCTACGAGCACCTGCGCGAGCGGCCCAAGATCGTGACCGTGATGGCGTCCCTCGGCATTGCCCTGATGGTGCGCTCCGTCATCCAGGTCGTCTGGGGCGTCGACACCCAGACCTACACCCGCGGCATTGTCCGGCCTGAAGACTATTTCGGGCTGCGCATCCGCGACCGGGAAATCTACACGGTCGTTGCCATGGTGCTCCTGGTGGGGGGGCTGCAGGTCTTCCTGACCCGGTCCAAATGGGGCAAGGCGATGCGGGCCATGTCGGACAATCCGAATCTGGCACTGCTGTCGGGCATCGACAACAAGAAGGTCGTCATGCTGACCTGGGTGATCGCCGGTGGCCTGTGCGCGGCGTCGGGCTTCTTCCTGGGGTTCAATACCGAGCTGAAATCCATGATGGGCTGGCACATGCTGCTGCCCATGTTCGCCGCCGCCATTCTGGGAGGTGTCGGCCGGGTCGAGGGGGCTGTTCTGGGTGGCCTGATCGTCGGCATCGCCGAGGAACTGTCGGTTCTGGTGATCCCGAGCGAATACAAGGCGGCGATGGCCTTCGCCATTTTGCTGTTCATGCTGCTTGTGCGCCCGACCGGGCTGCTCAAGGGCAAGGTTCTGTAAGGGGGCACCATGGAATTTCTGGGACTTGTCAATTACGCCCTCTTCATGGCGATCTTCATCGGCATCTATGCGCTGCTGGTGCTCGGTCTCAACATCCAGTGGGGCTTTGCCGGCCTCTTCAATGCAGGCATCGCCGGCTTCTTCGCCATCGGTGCCTACACGTCCGCGATCCTGACGACACCGGCCGATCCCGGCCGCATCGGCGGGTTCGACCTGCATTTCCTGATCGGCCTGCTCGGGGCGATGGCGGCGGCCGCGCTGGTCGCCTGGCCGATCGGCAAGATCTGTCTGCGGTTCCGATCTGACTATCTTGCGATCGCCTCCATCGGCATCGCCGAGATCATCCGGCTGGTGATCAAGTCGGAACCCGCGCTCACCAATGGCGCGCGTGGCATTTCCGGCATTCCCCGGCCGGCCGGCGACATCGGCTACATGGAATCGCAGATCGCCTATCTGGCGATCGTGCTCGTGATCCTGATCGTCGCCTATCTGCTGGTCGAGCGTCAGTTCAACGCGCCCTGGGGCCGGATGATGCGGGCGATCCGCGACAACGAGGATGCCGCCATGGCGATGGGCAAGGATGTCGAGTTCCGGCGTCTGGAAGCCTTCATCTTCGGCTCGGCGCTGATGGGACTGGGCGGCGCGCTGTTCGCCCATTTCAACCGCTCGATCACGCCCGAAGCCATCGACCCGATGGTGGCGACCTTCCTCGTCTGGATCATGCTGATCCTGGGCGGATCGGGCAACAACCGGGGCGCGATCCTGGGCGCCGCTGTTGTCTGGATCATTTGGTCTGTTTCAGAGATTGCAACGGACCGCCTTCCGCATGAATATGCGGTTCAGGCAAAATACATCCGCCTGTTCCTGATCGGCCTCATGCTGCAGCTGGTGCTGCGGTTCCGGCCGGAAGGGCTCTTGCCGGAGCCCCTCAGGGGCGACCAGCGGACGACACGATCCGGTGCGGACCAACCGTAAGGCCCGTTCCCTCAGGCAGACACGTGATCCCTCAGGTGTCTCGCCCGGAAAATCCAAAGACCCGGCAAAGACCGGATAATTGAGGAGGTACTGTTATGAAAACCAAGATTCTCGCGCTCACGGCCGGCCTGATGACGGCAACCGCGCTGGCATCCGCACCGGCCCTGGCGGACGTCAAGATCGGCCTGCTCGGCGGCGTCTCCGGCCCGATCGCGGCCATGGCACCGGCGATGATCGACTCCGCCCAGCTTGCGGTCCAGCAGGTCAACGAGCAGGGCGGTATCGGCGCCGATGAAAAGCTCGTCGGCGTTGTCGGCGACAGTGCCTGCAATCCGCAGAACGGCACGGATGCGGCCACCAAGGCCGTCAACATCGAGGGTGTCGTCGGCATCGTCGGCCCGCATTGCTCCGGCGCCGTTCTGGCAGCGGCCGGGTCCGTGACCATCCCGGCCGGCATCACGCTGATCACGCCGTCGGGCACGTCTCCGGAAATCTCCAATCTGGAAGACAAGGGCACCGTGTTCCGCACCGTGCCGTCCGACGACTATCAGGGCCGCGCCCTGGCACGCACCCTGAAAGATCAGGGCTACGGCAAGGTGGCGGTCGCCTATCTCAACAACGACTACGGCACCGGTCTCGCCAACGCGTTCAAGGCGGAATATGTCGATGCGCTGGGCGGCGAGATCACCCAGTTTGCAGCTCATGAAGAAGGCAAGGCATCCTACCGTTCAAACCTGGCGGAACTCGCCAAGGGTGGCGCGGACACCCTGGTCATCTTCGATTACGGTGACGGCACCGGGCTGACCATCCTGCGTCAGGCTCTGGAAAACGGCTTCTTCGAGAAATTCGTCGGCGGCGACGGCATGAAGTCCGACGCGGTCATCAACGAACTGGGCGCGGAAAACCTTGCCGCATTCGTGGCATCGTCCCCGGTCGGCGAACAGTCCGAGTCCCTGGACATGTTCAACGAAGCCTTCAAGGGCATTGGCGGCGATCCGGATGCGATCTTCGCAACCACGTCCTATGACGCTGCCTTCATGTTGGCGCTCGCCATCGAGAAGGCGGGCGGCGCCAAGGACGGTGTCGCGGCCGCCATGGTCGAAATCTCCGACGGCAAGGGCGAAACCATCCGTCCGGGCGAGTGGAAGAAGGCCAAGGAACTGATCGCGGCCGGTACCGCCATCGACTACAAGGGCGCCGCCGGTGACCACAACTTCGACGCCAAGGGCGACGTTCCGGGCACCTATGCCCTGTGGGAAGTTGGTGCCGATGGCTACGAGGTCATCCTGGAAATGAAATAAGTTCTTCAATTGAAGAATGCGCGTTTGAAGCCGGCGGTTCGAAAGAGCCGCCGGTTTTGTTTTCAGGAACGATTACCGCGATGCCAGTCCGGTTCGGCGTTCGATGTGCGTCTCGCTTGTCCGCAGGAACTGGCGAGACGGCGGTGCGCAGCCTCTCTGTGCGCTCAACCGGGGTGATGACACGCCGGAAGGGCGTTGCGGCCAACTTTCCTTACCCCTGCCGGCCAACCCGTGTATAAGCCCGCCATGCGTGATCTGGATGTTCTTGTTCTCGGCGGTGGCGCGGCCGGGCTGATGTGTGCCATTGAGGCGGCCAAGCGCGGGCGCAAGGTGCTCGTGATCGACCATGCCGCCAAGCCGGCGGAGAAGATCCGCATCTCCGGAGGTGGCCGCTGCAACTTCACAAATATCCATTGTTCGCCGGCTAATTTTCTGTCGCAGAACCCGCGGTTCTGCGTGTCCGCGCTGAAGCGTTACACCCAGCAGGATTTTCTGGGCCTTGTCGAAAAGCACCGCATCCCCTGGCACGAAAAGACACTCGGTCAGCTTTTTTGCGACGACAGCGCGAAGGACATCATCCGCATGCTGCTGTCGGATCTGGACGCCGCCGGCGGCACTCTGCAACTGGAAACGGACATCAAGGCGGTCGAAAAGCCCGACGAGCGGTTTTCCGTGTCAACGTCCAAAGGGCCGCTTCGGGCTGCCTCGCTGGTGGTGGCGACCGGTGGTCCGTCGATCCCGAAAATGGGCGCGACCGGCTTCGGTTACGATCTTGCCAGGCGGTTCGGTCTTGACGTCATCGCGCCGCGTGCAGCGCTGGTGCCGTTGACCTTTTCCGACGCCAACAAGGAACTCTGTGGCCGCCTGTCCGGCGTGTCGGTGGATGCCGAGGTGTCTTTTCAAAAGACCCTCTTCCGGGAAGGACTGCTGTTCACCCATCGGGGCCTGTCCGGACCGTCCGTTCTGCAGATCTCCTCCTACTGGCAGGAAGGCCGGCCGATCTCGGTGAATCTGACACCGGGTACGGAGGTCTTCGACGCCCTGCGCCGGGCGCGGCAGGACAATCCGAAGCAGGATCTGAAAACCGCGCTCGGTCAGTTTCTGCCCAATCGTCTCGCCGACGAATTGTCCGGAGCCTTCTCGCTGAAGGGACGCCTCGCCGACCAGTCCGACAAGGTGCTGCGCCGGGCGGGCGACCAGCTCAATCGCTGGCAGCTGACGCCGGTCGGCACCGAGGGCTACCGCACGGCGGAGGTCACGCTCGGCGGCGTTGACACCAGGGAACTGTCGTCGAAGACCATGGAAAGCGCGAAGGTTCCCGGGCTCTATTTCATTGGCGAGACCGTCGATGTCACAGGCCATCTCGGCGGCTTCAATTTCCAGTGGGCCTGGTCCTCGGGGCATGCGGCCGGGCAGTTCGTCTGACGGCTGAGCAGGGCACCGCCGCATTTCTTGATGACCGTTCCTCATTCGCCGCTATACTGGCGCCGAACAGGGGGCCGAATGAAGCGAGTAACGATCCACGATGTGGCCGATGCGGCCGGTGTCAGTCTGGCCACGGTCGACCGGGTGCTCAATGGCCGGCCCGGGGTGCGCAAGACCACGATCGAGAAGGTCAACCGCGCGGTCGCGACGCTGGATTACAAGCCGGATGTCTTCGCCGCCGGCCTCGCCAAGAAGCGGCTTTACCGGTTCCATTTTCTCATTCCCAACGGCCCGAACGCCTTCATGGAGGACCTGACCCGCGAGGCGTTGTCCCATGCGCGCTCCATGAGCGGTGACCGCATGCATGTTCATGTGGAACCGATCGACGCCTTTGACGGCCACCGGGTCGCCGGCACGCTGGCGCTGCTGGATCCGTCTGTCTGCGACGGCGTCGCCGTTGTGGCGCCGGCCTTCCCGGAGGTGCGCGCGTCCATCGACCGGCTTCAGGACCGCGGCGTCCCGGTGGTCACCCTCGTCTCCGATCACCCCGCCTCCGCGCGGCAGCACTTTGTCGGCATCGACAACATGGCCGCTGGCCGCACCGCCGGCCGGCTCCTCGGGCGGTTCCTGCCCGCAAGTCCTGCGAAGGTCGGCGTGCTTGCCGGATCCCTGGGCCTGCGCGACCACGCGGAGCGCCATGACGGCTTCCGGGAGGTGATCGAACAGGACTTTCCGCATCTGCAATTGCTCAAGGTCCGGGAAGGCCGGGACGACAACTCCCGCAACAAGGACGTCGTCGGCAAGATCATCGCCGAGCATCCGGACCTTGCCGGTCTTTATAATATAGGCGCGGGCAACCGCGGCACGATCGCCGCGCTGACGGCCTCCGGGCGCGCGTCAGAGATCGTCTTTGTCGGGCATGAACTCACCCCGTACACACGCGAGGCGCTCCAGGCCTCTGTGCTCGATGCGGTGATCGCCCAGGATCCCGGCCACGAGATCCGCAGTGCCATCCGCATCCTGAAGGCGCTTTGTGACAAGATGCCGATCATCGAGGGGCAGGAGCGGATCGGCATCGATGTCTTCGTGAAGGACAATCTGCCGGACGACACCGACCAGAGTGCGCCGCAGCCAGCCAGTTAAGAAAAGAAATGCCGGAGAGGACGCTTGGGAGGCCTAAGATGAGTAACGCACCTCAGAAAATTACCAACCCCATTCTGCCGGGGTTCAATCCCGATCCCTCCATCTGCAGGGTGGGCGACGATTACTACATCGCGACCTCCACGTTCGAGTGGTTCCCCGGCGTCCAGATCCATCATTCGAAAGACTTGAAACACTGGCGTCTGGTGACGCGGCCCCTGACCCGCCCGGAACAGCTCGACATGCGCGGAAATCCGGATTCCTGCGGCATCTGGGCCCCCTGCCTGACCCATGCCGACGGTCGATTCTGGCTGGTTTACACGGATGTGAAGCGCAAGGACGGCTCGTTCAAGGACGCGCACAACTATATCGTGACGGCACCTGCCATCGAAGGCCCGTGGTCCGACCCGGTCTACGCCAACTCCTCCGGGTTCGATCCCTCGCTGTTTCATGACGACGACGGCCGCAAATGGTTTCTCAACATGATCTGGGATCACCGGGCCGGCTTCAATTCCTTCACCGGCATCGCCTTGCAGGAGTATGACCCGGTCGGGGAAAGGCTCACCGGGCCGATCAGCAACATCTTCAAGGGCACGCCCCTCGGTCTGACAGAGGGGCCACATGTCTACAAGCGTGACGGCTGGTACTATCTTCTGACGGCGGAAGGCGGGACGGGCTACGATCACGCGGTGACCCTGGCCCGGTCGCGCCAGCTGGACGGACCGTATGAGCTGCATCCGGACGCCCATGTGGTCACCTCGCGGTTCGACCCCGACAATCCGGTCCAGAGGGCGGGGCATGGCGATATCGTCGAGACCCGGACCGGCGAGACCTACATGGTGCATCTGATGGGCCGCCCGCGTCTCGGCCAGAACCGCTGCCAGATGGGCCGGGAAGCCGCGATCCAGAAATGCGCCTGGGACGCGGACGGCTGGTTGCGGCTTGCCGCCGGCGGCATGGCGCCGGAGCTGGAGGTCGACGGGCCGGATCTGCCCGCGCACCCGTTTCCCGAAGACCCCGTGCGCCATGACTTCGACACCGCCGATCTGCCGCCGGTCTTCCAGTGGCTGCGGACGCCCTATCCGGAGCGGCTGTTTTCCCTGACCGGGCGCCCGGGACATCTCCGGCTGTATGGCCGAGAATCCATCGGCAGCTGTTTCGAGCAGGCGCTCGTCGCCCGGCGCCAGACACATTACGGCTACGAGGCCGAAACGCTGGTCGACTTCCAGCCGGACACCATCCAGCAGGCGGCCGGGCTGATCGCCTACTACGGGCGCTGCCAGTTCTATTGTCTCGCCATTGCCGGCGACGACGACCTGGGCCGTGTGTTGACGCTGTACAGTTTTCCGGGGGGCGCTCCGGATGCCAACATGCAGGAGCCCCTGGACGCGCCTGTCCGGATACCGGAAAGCGGACCTGTCGCCATGAAGGTGACGGTCGAGGACATGGCGCTGCGCTTCTGGTTCAGGACGGAAGGTACGGACTGGCAACGCATCGGCCCGGCCTTCGATGCGACGGTTCTGGCCGATGAAGCGTCGGGCCGTGGCGCGCACGGAAATTTCACCGGTGCTTTCGTCGGCATGCTTGCCATGGACATGTCAGGGCGGGCAAGACCTGCGGATTTCGACTATTTCAGCTATCGGAACCTGACATAGGCGGCCGATACCGCACGGTTTCGGGTCTCTTTTGCTAAAAGTGGCCTGAAACATTCAAATTTTGAATTGACCTTTCGGGCAGCGCGCCTCATATCTAACGCATGCGTTTGACACAACAGACCAACTATGCCGTACGCGCGCTGATGTATTGCGCCGTCAACCCGGACAAACCAAGCAAGGTCGCGGAGATCGCGGCCAGCTTTGATATGTCTGAAACACACCTGTTCAAGATCATGAAGGTGCTGGTCGACGCCAACCTGATCAGGACCATCCGCGGTCGCAACGGTGGCGTGATGCTAGCCCGTCCGGCGGAGCAGATCTCTGTCGGTGAAGTCGTGCGGGCGGCTGAAGAGAGTTTCCTGCTGGCCGAGTGTTTCGATTCGGGCCGCAAGGATTGTCCGCTGATCATGTCCTGCGGCTTCAACGGTCTCCTGCACGAAGCGCTCGAAGCCTTCATGGAGATTCTCGATGGCAAGTCGATCGCCGATCTGTCGGAAGACCGGTTCGGCATGCGCGATCTCCTGAAGATCGATGCGGGCAAGACGCCGATCGTCGCCAACGCTTAATCCGGCACTGAATTGACTTTCTGAAGGCGCCACCGTCCGGTCGGCGCCTTTTTCGTATGTACCGTGGTTGGATACATATGGCGCTCAGTCACAGGCGTCTTTCCCTTGAAGCGCCATCTTCGAGCACGACGCGGCGAGGTGAGGCACGGCGGCGCTGGGCTTGTCCTGGAGAAACACCGGAAAGATTGTAAGGGGAAGATCGCGGTTGCGATCCGGAAGGCAAAAGGCCGGGCTGGCTGGCCGCTGAGGGAGAGGAGAGGGCGGTTGGCTGGCCTGGCATTTTTTCCGCCGGTTGCCCGGAGGGCCTGTCTCTTCCGGAACCAGAGGACGCGATTTCCGGTTCGGTTTCGATCAGGCATTGCCTTGATAAAAAAACTTGAGTATGAGTGTCAAGTATAAAGTTGAGTTTGATACTCATCTTTAAGTCACGATGTTCACGCGTCCCGCCCCGAAGGGCCGGTTTTCAGCCGGTCCGGGCGACGCAGATAAAGGCCAAGGACCGAAAGCGCGCCATGACTTTGACTGCCAACAGCCAGAAGAACCGCCTCTCCCTGGGCATCGCAGGCCGCGAGCGCGGCATGCTTGCCGCAAAGCCGGTGCGTGAACAGAAATCGGACTACAACACTCGTGAGCTGTTCAGCGGTCAGCGTCAGATCCAGATCCGGCACAATGAAGAAACCTACCGCCTGTCGATCACCAAACAGGGCAAGCTGATTCTGACGAAGTGATGCGCCCGGCCTCTCGCCCTGTGCATTGCCGGTGCGGCGGGAGGCTCGTTGCTGCGCCCGGGTTCTGCCTTGCCGGCTGTCAGATCCTCAGGCGTGCTGACAGGTGGTGACCTCAGGCGGCGAAAATCGCCACCGGTTTGCCGACGCCGCGCAGGGCGTGCTCGCCCATCGCGTTGAGGCCGGTCACAAGATCCTCCGACAGGGACGCGCGAACCAGTTCCGTCATCAGCAGCTCGCGACCGAGGGGCTTGCACAGGGACTCCACACGGCTGGTTTCGTTGACGGCGCGGCCGATCACCGTGAAATCAAGTCTTTCCTCCCCGCCGACATTTCCGAAAAAGACTTCTCCGCGATGCAGTCCGATGCCGATCCTGACCGGGTGCCAGAGTGCCGGATCCGGAAGACCGTCCGGCGGTGCCTCGTTCAGCGCGTCGATCGCGGCCAGTGCGACCTTTGATGCTCCCAGGGCGGCATCCGCGGCGGCAGATACCCCGAGGGATTTTTCGTCGAAGACCGCGAGCAGGCCATCTCCCATGAATTTCAGGATATCGCCACCATGGCCGAGCACCGCCGCCGAGACACGGTCGAAATAGGCATTCAGGATTGCTGTGACTTCCGGTCCGCTCAAACGGTCGGCGAGTTGCGTGAAACCGCGCATGTCGGAAATGAAGACGACGGCTTCGATCGCCTCGCCGTCGCCGCGCCGGATCTCGCCGTCCAGAACGCGTTGTCCGGCGATTGGGCCAAGATAGGTGTCGGCGACATTGCTGGCGATCCGGTGCAGTATATGACGCTCCACATGAAGGGCGAAGACGTCGATCAGTGCCCGAATCCGGTCCCTTGACTGCGGAGCGAAGCCTCCGGGCCTTGTCGAGGCAAGGGTCATCGCATTGTGCATCGCTCCGGCGGAGCTCAGCGGCCAGGCCACGTAAACGGTGTATCCCTGATCGGCCAGTTCGCCCATCAGCGGGGCTGACCCGGCGCCCTCGGCGCTCTCCAGATCCACCTTTATGGTCTGTCCTTCCGCCATCACCTTGAAGAGCGGGTTGCGGGTAAAGGTTGCATGTTTGATGGCACCCGCGTCCGCGGCAATCTCGTCGCAGAAGCCGTCCTGGCTGTTCCAGAGCCAGGAAAACCCGATCACCCGGGGATGAAGCGTGCCGATGTGCAGGCTCGCCCGGTCGATGCCGAGCCCGGCGGCCTGACAACGCCACATGAATTCCTCGAACATCAGCATGACGCTGTCGAACCCGGTCGCCTCGTGCAGCAGCCAGTTGCGGACGTCTTCGAAATCCTGCTGCTCAGGCGCGCAGGACCTGCCACGCTGGGACCGGTCCACGAGATAGACATGGGGAGCGTAACTGCGCGGGGCGGGATCGAGGGTGGTTTTCATGAAGGCTCCGGAAAGGGTGTCGTGGCCCCTTATTTCGGTCGCGGAGGCCGAAATTCAATCCACCCCCGGGCCATTGAAGGCCGGGAGGAAAATCAAGGCGCGGATTTCCCGGGCCACGGGAGCGGACGGTGCTGTTCGCCGGCCTGTCGCCTCAGCCAGCCTGTCGTCTCAGAACGCCGCTTCGACGCCGCCCATTTCCACGTAGACGCTTTTTACCTGACTGTAGTAGTCGATGGCCGCGTGGCCGTTCTCGCGGCCGATGCCGGACTTCTTGTAGCCGCCGAAGGGCATTTCGATCGGGGTCAGATTGTAGGTGTTGATCCAGCAGGTGCCGGCCTGCAGGGCATCGACCACCCGGTGGGCACGCTGGATGTCCCGGGTGAAGACCCCGGCCGCCAGACCGAATTCCGTGTCGTTGGCACGTCTGACGACTTCGTCCTCCCCGGTGAAATCGAGCACGCTCAGGACCGGCCCGAAGATCTCCTCCCGGGCAATGCGCATGTCGTCGCCGACGTCGGCAAAGACGGTCGGCTGCACGAAGTAGCCATCCGGGAAACTTTCCACCGTGGCCGCACTGCCGCCGCACACGAGCCGGGCGCCCTCGCGCTGGCCGAGCTGCATGTAGTGCATGACCTTGTCGAACTGCTGCCTGGATACCAGCGGACCGATATTGGTGGCCTCGTCCAGCGGGTCGCCCAGGACGGCCTTGGAGGTGCGTTCGGCCAGACGCGCGAGAAACGCCTCCTTGATGTCCGTGTGCACGAACACGCGCGTGCCGTTGGAGCAGATCTGGCCGGTGGAATAGAAATTGGCATTGATTGCCGCGGAGACGGCATTATCGACGTCTGCGTCCCCGAACACGATCAGGGGAGACTTGCCGCCGAGTTCCAGCGTGGTCTTTTTCAGGTGCTCGCCGGCCAGGGCCGCGACCTTGGCACCGGTCGGAACGGAGCCGGTCAGCGACACCTTGGCGATAGCCGGATGGGCGACCAGCTTCGCGCCGACATCGCCGAAGCCCTGAAGAACATTGAAGACGCCGTCCGGCAGACCCGCTTCGCTCAGGACCTCGGCAAGCTTCAGCGCGCTGAGCGGGGTGACTTCGGACGGTTTGAAGATCATGGCGTTGCCGCACACCAGCGCGGGTGCCGCTTTCCAGCAGGCGATCTGGATCGGATAGTTCCACGCGCCAATGCCGAAACAGATGCCCAGCGGCTCGCGCTTCGTGTAGGCGAAGGAACCGCCGAGGTCGATGTGCTCGCCGGTCAGCGTCGCTGCAAGGCCACCGTAATACTCGAGGCAATCCGCGCCAGAAGCTGCATCCGCGACAAGCGTTTCCTGTAGCGGCTTGCCGGTGTCCAGCGTTTCCAGGACTGACAGGGCGTGGTTGTCCCGGCGCAGGATGTCGGCTGCCCGGCGTAACACCCGGCCGCGCTCGGCGGGAGGTGTCGCTGCCCAGATCTTCTGGCCAGCCGTGGCGGCCTGCACGGCGGCCTCAATGATGGCATCGTCCGCCGTGTTGATCCGGGCGATCACTTCTCCGGTTGCCGGGTAAAGGGAATCGAAGGGCGTGCCGGCCCTGCTCTCCTGATAGGAGCCGCCGACGAAATGGGAAGCTTGCGGTTGGGCGCGCATGGGATGTGGCTCCTGCTGATCGTGTCTGATCGGTCTTGTCTTATCTGGGCCAGGCTGTCGTTCAGCCGGCCTCAGCGCTGACTGGTTTGCCAGTCCGGGTGGATCCAGGGTGTCTGGTTGGCGGCCGGCAGTGGGTCCTTGCCGAGAATGTGATCCGAGGCCTTCTCGCCGACCATAATCGACGGGGCGTTGAGATTGCCATTGGTGATTTGCGGAAAGATCGAACTGTCCGCGACCCGGAGGCCGTCGACGCCGATGACCCGGCACTGCGGATCGACCACCGCCATCGGGTCGTCCTGGGCCCCCATGCGGCACGTGCCACAGGGGTGATAGGCGCTTTCGACATGCTCGCGGATGAAATCGTTCAGGGCCTCGTCGCTCTGGACATGGGCGCCGGGCTGGATCTCCTTGCCGCGATAGTCGGCAAAGGCTTCCTGGCCGAAGATCTCCCGCGTCAGGCGGATGCAGCGTCGGAAATCCTCCCAGTCTTCGTCGCGGGACATGTAATTGAACAGGATCGAGGGTTTTTCCCGCGGGTCGCTGGACGTCAGCCGGACCCGACCGCGCGATCTGGAGCGCATCGGCCCGACATGGGCCTGGAACCCGTGGCCTTCGGCGGCGGCCTGGCCGTCGTAGCGCACCGCGAACGGCAGGAAGTGATACTGGATGTCCGGATATCTGATGCCCGCTTTCGAGCGGATGAAGGCGCAGCTCTCGAACTGGTTGGAAGCGCCGAGCCCCTGTTTGAAGAACAGCCACTGCGCACCGATCAGGGCCTTGGAGAATAGGTTCCAGTGCTTGTAGAGCGTGATCGGCTGGGTGCAGGCCTGCTGCAGGTAAAGTTCCAGATGGTCCTGCAGATTGGCGCCGACGCCGGGCCTGTCGGCGACAACGTCGATGCCCAGAGCGCTCAGGTCCTGCGCCGGCCCGATGCCGGACTGCATCAGGATCTTCGGGGAGTTGATCGAGGAAGCGGCCAGAATGACCTCCCGCGCCGCCCGCATTTCGCGCACCGCTCCGCCGGCCTCGAATTCCACGCCGACGGCACGCTTGTCCTCGATCAGGATCTTGCGGGCCAGTGCGCCCTTGATCAGGGTCAGGTTGCCGCGCTTCAGCGCCGGTTTCAGATAGGCGTTGGCGGTGGACCAGCGGCGGCCCTTGTGGACCGTCATCTCCATGTCGCCGAAGCCTTCCTGGCGTTCGCCGTTATAGTCTTCCGTCACGCCGTAGCCGGCCTGTGCACCGGCGTCCCTGAAAGCGTGAAACAGCGGGTTCCACTTGGTGCCGCGGCGCACGTGCAGGGGGCCGTCGGTCCCGCGCCAGCCGCTCTGGCCGCCGTGACTGGTCTCCATGCGCTTGTAATAGGGCAGCACATTGCGGAAGCCCCAGCCGCTCGCTCCCATGTCTTCCCAGGTGTCGAAGTCGCAGGCGTGGCCACGCACATAGACCATGCCGTTGATCGAGGAGGACCCGCCGATCACCTTGCCGCGCGGGGTTGCCAGGCGCCGGCCGCCCAGATGCGGTTCCGGCTCGCTTTCGTAGCCCCAGTCGTAGAGCGCCATGTTCATCGGATAGGAGAGAGCCGCCGGCATCTGGATCAGCGGTCCGGCATCGGTGCCGCCGAATTCCAGCAGCAGCACCCGGTTGCCGGGATCCTCGGAGAGCCTGTAGGCCATGGCACATCCCGCCGAACCGGCGCCGACGATGATGAAATCGAACTGGTCGCTCATTTGGAACTCCGGGGCGGTCAGCCGTTGACACTGCGCGCAACATGCACGGCAATCTGGGTTTCGACGTAGTCCTCGACCATGGCGATGGCGGCATTCCGGTCCGTCCTGGCGTCGCTGAGGGCCTGGCGGATCCAGACGCCGTCGATCATGGACGCGGTGCCTTCTGCGACCCGCAGCGCTTCCGGACGCGGCAGGAACGACAGCAGGTTATGGGTCAGATTGGAGGCAAGCCGGGCGGCATAGATCCGCAGCAGCCGTCTGTTGCCCGCCGTCGTGCGTGACTGGACGTAAAAGGCAAGCCAGGCGGCGATCACCGCGGGCTGAAACTGGTCGACGGCGAAATTGCCGGCGATGATCGCGGAAATGCGCTCGCGGGGCGTCTCCGCCTTGACAAGGCCGTCTCGTATGGCGCCGCCGAGTTCCGTCAGGAGATGACGCATGGTCGCCGCCAGAAGCTGATCCTTGGAGCCGAAATAATGATGCACCAGTCCGCCGGACACGCCCGCGCGCCTCGCGATCTGCGCCATCGTCACATCGGAGTAACCGCGTTCATGAATCGCATCGACCGTCGCGTCGATGAGACTGCGCCGCCGTTCCGCTTCCATTCCGACTTTGGGCATTTCGATCTCCTGGACAGTCCGAGTGTCTTATTTTTAATTGATTAATCAATCAATGAAAACTTGCAAATTTTTCCGGTGGATGTTTGGATCAAACTTAGGCAGGTTACCGGTCAAGGATCGGAGCGGACTTCGTGTGCGCCGACACCGCAGCTTGCGGCAAACATCTTGCGGCTTTAAAGACAAAGCCGACTTTCCAAAGGAGGTATTCCAATGAAAATTGCAGCGAAACTCGCTGGAGGACTTGCGCTTGGGTTGATGCTCACTGGCACGGCGCTCGCGAATGATCCCGAAACCTGTAAGACTGTCCGTTTCTCCGACGTCGGTTGGACCGACATCACCGCGACGACGGCGGCCACTTCGGTGGTTCTGGAAGCTCTGGGCTATGAGCCCGAGGTCAAGCTCCTGTCCGTGCCGGTGACCTATGCGTCCATGAAGAACAAGGACATCGATGTCTTTCTCGGCAACTGGATGCCGACCATGGAAGGTGACATCAAGGCTTATCGGGAAGACGGCTCCGTCGAGACGGTCCGGGCCAATCTGGAAGGCGCGAAATACACGCTTGCCGTTCCCAAATACACCTACGACAAAGGCCTGAAGAGCTTTCAGGACATCGCCAAGTTCAAGGACGATCTGGACGGAAAGATCTACGGCATCGAGCCGGGCAACGACGGCAACCGCCTGATCATCGGCATGATCGACGAGAACCTTTATGGCCTTGAAGGCTTTGAGGTGGTGGAATCCTCCGAGCAGGGCATGCTCTCCCAGGTGGCGCGCGCCGGAAAACGCGACAACGACATCGTCTTCCTCGGCTGGGAACCCCACCCGATGAACGCCACGTTCGAGATGGCCTATCTTGAAGGCGGCGACGACATCTTCGGCCCGAATTACGGCGGTGCGACGGTCTACACCAACGCCCGCGCCGGCTACGTGAAGGAATGCCCGAACGTCGGCAAGCTGCTGGAGAATCTGGAATTCTCGCTGCCCATGGAAAACGAGATCATGAGCGCGATCCTGAACGACGGTCAGGATCCCAACAAGGCTGCCGCCGCCTGGCTGAAAACGCATCCGGCGACCTTCGAAAACTGGCTCGTGGGCGTCAAGACTTTCGATGGCGGCGACAGCTTCGCGGCCGTCAAGGGCGCTCTCGGCCTCTAGAAAACAGAGTCTGACGGGGCACCGGTCTCGCGCATCCCGCGTTCAGGCGAACGTGGATTGATGCATGATCGTTTCGGCCGGTGTCCCGTTGTCTTCCACAGAATCAAGAAGGGGCGGCGGGTTGAACTGGCTGACGGACGACAAGTTGCCGATCGGACCCTGGGTGCGCTCCCTGGTCGATTGGCTCACCGACAACGCCGATTGGGTGTTTGACGGCATTTCGATTTTCCTGGAGACACTGATCGACGGCATCCTGTGGCTTCTTCAGACCCCGCAACCACTGGTCGTCGTCGCCATTGTCGTCGTGCTCGGGTATGCGGTGCACCGGACAATTACCTTTGCCGTGTTCGTGGCCGTCTCGCTCCTTCTGATCATCAATCAGGGCTACTGGGAAGAGACCACGGAGACTCTGGCGCTGGTCCTGGCCGCCTCCGTCGTCTGCATGGCGGTCGGTGTGCCCCTGGGGGTGCTTGGCGCCCACCATCCACGCTTTTATGCTGCCTTGCGTCCGGTGCTGGACCTGATGCAGACCATCCCGACCTTCGTCTATCTCATTCCCGCGCTGATCCTCTTCGGTCTCGGCATGGTGCCCGGGCTGATTGCCACCGTGATTTTCGCGATCCCTGCGCCGATCCGCCTGACCCAGCTCGGTGTCGCTTCCACGCCGACGGCGCTGCTCGAGGCGGGCGAGGCTTTCGGTGCGACCCGGACGCAGCTGCTCTGGAAAATCGAACTGCCCTATGCCCTGCCGCAGATCATGGCGAGCCTGACGCAGACGATCATGCTCTCGCTCTCCATGGTGGTGATCGCCGCGCTTGTCGGAGCCGACGGTCTTGGCGTCCCGACCTTGCGCGCGCTGAACACGATGAACATCTCGCAGGGCTTCGAGGTCGGTGTCTGCATCGTCCTGATCGCCATCGTTCTCGACCGGTTCTTCCGCGCGAATGAGGGGGGCAAGTGATGAATACTTCCGATGAGACGCCTATCGTCTCCTTCAAGGATGTCGACATCGTCTTCGGTGACAAGCCCCACTCTGCCCTGCCGCTGATCGACGCGGGCAGGTCCCGGCAGGAGATCCAGGCCGAAACCGGCCAGATCCTTGGCGTTGCCGGTGCCAGCTTCGATATTTTCGAAGGCGAACTCATCGTGCTGATGGGTCTGTCGGGCTCGGGAAAGTCAACTCTGCTGCGCGCGGTCAACGGGCTCAACCCGGTGATCCGGGGTGAGGTCCAGGTGCGCGACGGGGAAGGCTATGTGAACCCGGAAACCTGTTCGGAAAACGACCTGAGGGCGCTGCGCCGGCACCGCATCGCCATGGTGTTCCAGCAATTCGGTCTTCTGCCCTGGCGCACGGTCGCCGAAAATGTCGGCTTCGGCCTCGAATTGGCGGGCGTGCCGGTCAAGGAGCGCGCAGAGAAGGTCACGGCCCAGCTGAAACTGGTGGGCCTTACCGGCTGGGGTGAAAAATATGTCCATGAGCTGTCGGGCGGCATGCAGCAGCGTGTCGGCCTTGCCCGGGCGTTCGCCACGGACGCGCCGATCCTGTTGATGGACGAGCCGTTCTCGGCCCTCGATCCGCTGATCCGCGACAAGCTGCAGGACGAGTTGCTCGACCTTCAGAAAGAACTCAACCGGACGATCATCTTCGTCAGCCACGATCTGGACGAAGCGGCCAAGATCGGCTCGCGCATCGCCATCATGGAAGGCGGCCACGTCATCCAGCTCGGCACGTCGCAGGAGATCGTGAAAAAGCCGGCGACAAAATATGTTGCCGATTTCGTCGGTCACATGAACCCGCTGAACGTTCTCAGGGCCCGCGACGTCATGGTGCCTCCGGGCAGCTTGCCCGGTTCGCTGGCAAGCGCCCTGAACTGCGATGCCAACACACCGATCCGCGAAGTCGCCCGCCTGAAACAGACCAGCGCGGAACCGGTCGTGGTCATGAAGAACGGGGCGATTGTCGGTGTGATTGGCGAACGGGAATTGCTGGACTGTATGCTCTGAGGACACGCGCAAGGACCGGGAAAAGGCGGAGCCGGTTCCTCCCTCCCTTGCGCCCCGGGACCTGCCCAAGGATGAGGCTTGCCAGCGCCTGGGTTTTTTTGAGGTTTCCGCCGCAGGCAAGGCAACTTCCCGGCAGTTTGGCCGTTCCCTAAAGGACCTTTCGACCAAAAGTCCAGAAAACGGAACGCCGCCGGATGACTTCAAGTGCCGCGACGAACACTGCGCCCGGCGCCTACTTGTATCCCAGGCGGGCGGATGTCGGCGTGCGGCCGCTGATAGAAGCCAGCCAGGCGTTTCCGGCCATCGAGGAGCTGGCGCTGGCAGCGCGCTCGGACCTGTGTTTCGGATTTCGGATCTTCGATCCGCGCACCCGCTTGCGTTCCGCGCAGTCGGCGGCCCTGAACCTTGAAACATGGTCGGACCTGATTGCCTACAAGACCGCGAACGGAACATCCGTCCGGCTCCTGCTGACGGATTTCGAGCCGGTGGTCGCGCATGAGCTTCACAAGCGGACCTGGGCGGCCATGGACGGTTTCGCGCGCGCAGTCGCCGAGGCCGGTGACACGGACAGGTTCCAGGCGATGGCCGCCCTGCACGAAGGCGAATTCGGCTGGCTGGTGCGTCTTGGGCTATGGCCGTTTCTGAAAGCCCGGGCAGAGAAGATCGCGTCCGGATCCGGCCAAGCCGGCCGCGTCGGCTTTCAGTCCTGGCGGCTGTTCAGGGATCGGGGCGGGCAGCCGGGCCGGACGCTCGGCGGACCACCGCGCATGTGGCCGGCGACCTACCATCAGAAATTTGTCGTCGCCGACGGTGCCCACGCGATCGTTGGTGGACTGGATCTGGACGAGCGCCGCTACGACGATCCCGACCACACGCGTCCGGCCGGGCAGACCTGGCATGACGTCAGCCTCTCGGTCTCCGGCGACGTCGCGGAGGATGTGCGGGATCATTTCAACACGTGCTGGAACTTTGAGGTGCCCCGATTCAACGCTCGCATGACTCGGATGGGGGCACACGCTCAGGACATGGCCACTCCGGTGAAACCGGCCGTCCCGGCGCCGCGCACCGACGCGCAAGCGACCGTTCAATCGCCCTGCCTGCGCCTGATACGCACCAGCTCGATGCGGTCGCGTTCCTGGCTGTCCATCGGGCCGCGGCCGGATATCACCGAGATCGAAACGGCCCATCTGGAGCAGATCGGCAACGCCCGCGACTGCCTGTATCTGGAATCCCAGTTCCTGCGTTCGCGCCGCCTGACGGACGCCCTGGTGACGGCAGGACGGGCGCAACCCGGTCTCCATCTGATCGTGCTTTTGCCCGCTGCCACGGACGAGGTCGTGTTCAATGGGGAACGCGGCCTGTCGGTCCGGCACGGGGAGTGGCTGCAAGTCAGGGCGATAGACCGGATCAGGGCGGCGTATGGGGAGCGGTGCGGCTTCTTCAGCCTGACACGGGGTACGCCCGGAACGGAGACAGGCGAACGCGATGCGGTCGAGGGCCAGGAAATCGCCTATGTGCATGCGAAAGTTGCCATTGCCGACGGCGAGACGGCGCTCGTCTCCTCTGCAAATCTGAATGGCCGCAGCCTTCGCTGGGACCGGGAAGCCGGACTGTTGTGGGAAAATGCCGCCGGCGTTACCGAGTTTCAAAGAACGCTGTGGCAACAGCACTTGCGGCGCGAATACCAGGAAGAGCTGACCGTGACCAGAGCGTCGGCCTTGCAGATGTGGCGGGCCGCGGCGGACAGGGGCCCGGACGGGGAGGGCAGTGCCCAGGTGGTCGCCTATCCGCTGGAAAAGGCCAGAAAATTCGCACGGTATTGGCCGATCGTTCCGCACGACATGGTGTGATATCGGGCGTGTGGCGGCACGCTCCTGCCTCCGTGGTACCGGCCCGCAAACCATCGTCAGACACAAAAACGGAGCCTGACGGCTCCGTTTCCAAGGACTTGCAGGTTGGCAGGTCTTGTCAGATCAGACCAGCTCGAGCTGGGCGGCCTGCTTGCCGCGGCCGCGGCGGTCGTCTTCGGCGACGAAGGAAACCTTGGCGCCTTCGACCGGCGTTCCGATCCCGGCCTGTTCGAAGGCGGTCACGTGCACGAACACGTCCTTGCCGCCATCGTCCGGCGTGATGAAGCCGAAGCCACGGTCGTGGTTGAAGAATTTGATGGTGCCGTTCTCACGCATGGAGAAACCTTTCCGTTGGGTGTGCGCGCCTTCCCGGTTCCGGCAAGGTGCGGATAAACGAGAGGTCAAAAAGAAACGGAAAGCTTGGAATTTCAGAGCAACGCTAAATGAAGCACTTGCCGAAGTCAGTCTAACCGGGTCTTTACGTCAGTCCCGTACGGCACAATGCGCACCGATAAAATCAATGTAAGCGCCACTGGCAAATCCGGCAAGCGAAACTTGTGAGGGACCGTGCTTTGGCCGTTTTCCCGTCAAAACCGGGCCCTTGACCTGAAAGCTACCGGCTGTGACCCCGGTCACAGCGATCCTGCCGCGCCATCCCTATCTTGGTTTCATGAGCAGAGGCGAACAGGACACGCCTCACAAACAGAAGGGACACCGTCATGTTCAGGAAACTTGCACACACCACCGTCGCGCTGGCTCTTGTTGCCGGTGCCACCCTTGCAACGCAGACCCGATCCGCCAATGCCGCCGAAGGCTGGCAGGTTGGTGTCGGGATCGCCGGTGGCCTCGCGGCAGGCGCAATTCTGGGCTCGGCCCTGTCCCAGCCGCGCCATCATGGGCCGCGTTACCATGCGCCGCACCGATACCACGCGCCGCGGCCGGTCTATCGTCCGGCTCCGGTGGTTTCCTATCGCCCGGCCCCATGGTCGCCTGCCTGGTACAACTACTGCAGCAGCAAGTACCGGTCTTTCAATCCGCAAAACGGGTATTTTCTGGCCTATTCCGGTCAGTACAAGTTCTGCCGCTAACAGCCGGGGCGCAATCGGCGCGCAAGCGTCAATCCGGCTCCTCCCTGCAAGGTGATCTCCTCCCCGCCTTGCAGGGAGTTTTCTTTTGTCCGACTCAACCGGCGCCGGTCATTCTTTTGGCTGC
Source organism: Roseibium sp. AS2 (assembly GCF_038900065.1). NCBI lineage: Bacteria > Pseudomonadati > Pseudomonadota > Alphaproteobacteria > Hyphomicrobiales > Stappiaceae > Roseibium > Roseibium sp. AS2. The sequence continues at coordinate 361,809 of NZ_JBBMQN010000001.1, read as the reverse complement.
CCGCATGGTGGTCTCAAGCTGGTTGAGAAAGCGCGACCTGTCCGCTTTGGAAAAAGCCGGCCCGCCTTCCTTGATCTCCCCGATTTCCCTCAGATGCGTTTTCAGATCCCGCATGGCAAGGCGCATGCCCATGGCGTCCTCGCGAAAGGGCTTGCCCGTCGGTCCGATCACCAGGGCACCGGTCTTGACGCAGCGCGCGGCCAGCGGCACGTCGGCGGTGATCACGACGTCGCCCGTTTGAGCGCGCTCCGCGATCCAGTCGTCCGCCACGTCCGGGCCCTCGGGCACCACCACCCGTTCGATCAGGTCGCCCTCGGGCAGCCGCATCCAGCTGTTGGAAACGAACTTGATCGGTACCTTGTGCCGCTCGCCGACCCGAACGGCTTCGTCTTTCACCGGGCAGGCATCCGCGTCCACGTAAAGAACGGTCATGTCAGCGGCCTCCTTCGGTCTTCAGATAGGCGGCGATGCCTGCGGCCGCGCGCGCGGCTGTCGCCACACAGGCCTGCAACAGGTATCCGCCGGTCGGCGCTTCCCAGTCCAGCATCTCGCCCGCGGCGAAGACACCCGGCAGTTTCCTGAGCATCAGCGCGTCGTCGAGCTCGTCCAGCGCGATTCCGCCCGCCGAGGAGATGGCCCGGTCGATGGCATAGGGCGCAAGGCAGCGGATCGGGACGGCCTTGATCCGCTGTGCGAGCGCAGCCGGGTCCGAGGGCAGGCCTCCAGCAAGGTTCTTTGTCAGTTCTCCGGCCGGGTCTAAACACTCATGCAGAAGGGCCAGTTCGACCGGCTTGGCCCGGATCGACTTTTTCAGGAAGGTCGCGACGGACTGTTTGCCGCGTGGACGGGACAGTTTTCCGGTGAGGTCTTTGAGGCTCATTGACGGTCGCAGATCAATGGCAAGCGTGGCCTCGCCCTCGGTTGCGATGCGCTCCCGCAGGGCCGCAGACAGGGCATAGATGGCGCCGCCCTCAAGGCCCTGTTCGGAGATCACCAGCTCACCGGTCATCTTTTCCGTGCCGTGGCTCAGGGCGATGCGTTTGAGCGGCGTGCCGGCGAAACGCTCCTTCACAAAGGCGCTCCAGTCGACCTGAAATCCGCAATTGGCCGGCTGCAACGGATTGACCCGGATCCCGCGCGCCTCAAGCAGCGGAACCCAGGCGGCGTTGGACCCGAGCCTGGGCCAGCTGGCGCCGCCGAGTGCCAGTAGGACCACCCGCGCGGGAAAGGGGGCTGGCGCAGCCTCTTCCGCCTGAAGGTGCGCCGTGCCGGTTTCATCGATGCCTGTCAACATGTGCCGTGTCAGCAAGCGGACGCCGTTTTTATCCAGGCGGCGCAGCCAGGCGCGCAACAGGGGCGAGGCCTTCATCGATTTCGGAAATACCCGGCCGCTGCTGCCGACGAAGGTTTCCTCTCCAAGATCGTGACACCAGTCTGCCAACGCCTCCGGCGGAAACGCGCGGATGATCGGTGCGAGAAAAGGTTCGGCCTCGCGGTAGCGCGCCAGAAAACCGGTCAGGTCCTCACTGTGGGTCAGGTTGAGGCCGCCGCGCCCGGCCATCAGGAACTTGCGCGCGGGCGAGGGCATCCGGTCCACCACGGTTACGGTGGCGCCACCTGCGGACAAACGGTCCGCTGCGAACAGTCCGGCCGGGCCGGCTCCAACAATCAGGACATCAAGCATGGGGCCTTATAGGTCAGCTTTCGGGCCGAACACCACCGGGAAATCAGATCGCCGGAAGTTTGATGAATCCCGGCCTTAAATCCTGAGTAATTCCTCAAGTATTTGTTATCTCTCTCATGAGATGCTGTTGCGGAAGTTACACGCGGATACTTCCGCATGGCGCGTCATCGCACAAGAAGGGGACCCGTATATGGACAAGATTGCGGACCTGGTTGTGGTCGCGGATCCTGACCTGGACGTCCAGGCAGGATTCCAACGCCTGTTTGGCGCGCAGATGAAGGTCGTCTGCTTTTCCGAATCCGATCCGGCGCTGGTTTTTCTCAAGAAAAACCACGGTACCGCTGTTGTCTTTACTTGTTTCAATCTGCCGGGCCGTGGGGGCACCGCCTTCTTGCGCACCGCGGAAACGATCGTGCCGCTGGCAACCCGCGTGATGCTGACCCGGGAGACCTCTGCAGAGGCCATCAAGAAGACGATCAATGAAGGCCACGCCTTCCTGTATCTGGAAAAGCCCTGTCAGCAGGGGGATCTGAAGTCCGCCATGGAAGCGGCCCTGTACCATCATCGCCAGCTCGCCAAGGAGAGGGCGCTTCTGGAGCGGACCCTGGCCGGATCCGTCAAGCTTCTGATCGACATGATGGCCCTTTTTCACCCGGACGCCTTCCGGCGCACCGGCACCGTGCGCAAACAGGCGTTGAAACTGGCGAAACAGCTGGACATGAAAAAGACCTGGGAGCTAGAGATGGCGGTGATGCTGTCGCCGATCGGCGAAGCTTTGCTGCCGAAACAGATCCTGGCCCGCTACCGCGCCGCCCGCAGCCTGACCGAGCAGGAACGCGATATTCTCGACCGGGCCCCCGTCCAGACAAGGGACCTGTTGAAGAACATTCCCCAGCTCGAAAAGGTGTCCGAATACCTCTACCTGTCGGGGCGGGGCTTCAACGGCTCTGGATTTCCGAAAGACGGGCCCGTCGGCGAGGACATCCCGATGGTGGCCCGCATCATCAAGCTGTTGACCGATCTGTGGTATGCCAGCCCGGACAGCGGTCCGGACGCGGCCGCCTTCGAGGCGCTGGCCATAAACCGCCGCAAATACGATCCAAAACTTCTGGCCCTTGCGATGACCGTCCTGGTGGACGATCTCCCGGAGTCCCGCAAGAAGCATGTCGCCCAATGCCATATCCGCTCGCTCCGTCCGGGCGACATTCTGCTGGACGATGCCCTCACTGAATCCAATCACGAGCTGGTGCTGTCGCGCGGACACACGCTGACGCCGACGACGATCCGCCGTCTGGAACACTTTCACCAGGCCTCCGGCGTGCGCCAGCCGCTGCTGGTAGAGCGGCACGAGGTCGAAAAGGTGGTCAAGGAACCGGTGTAACGGTACTTCTGCGGTCTCAAATGTCAGGAGGGACGGGTGCGCTCCAGAAGCTCGGCCTCATGGGCCTTGGCGACGCGCAGGAAGCGCGCATGGGCGTAGTTCATGGCAAGAATGAAGCCCCACCAGCCGTATTTCCAGTATCTGCGGACGACATAGGCCTTGAGGAAACTGACCGGGAACTCGCTCAGCAGGCGGAATTTCGGCAGTCTGCGGCCGCGGGCGCGCATGTCCGCGACCTGCATTCCCGAATAGCGGTTGTATTTGCCGACCTGGAAATCGAGCGAGCGGATCGACCGGTGCGCCATGATCCCGGAAAGATCGGCGATCCGCGCGCCCGGCTCCGGACGGACGGTGTCATGGACGGTCGAACTTGAAAAGCGGCCCTTGCGGCGGTCGTAGAGCCGGATCTGGTGATAGCCGTAGGCCCAGGGCGCCGGTGCCGTCTCGTGGGCATACATGTCGCGGATCATGATGCGCCAGCCATCGGCCCGGGCGTGACTGCCCTCGGCGAAGACGGTCCTGATTTCATCGGCGAGCTCCGGCGTCACCTCTTCGTCCGCATCCAGGTTGAGCAGCCAGTCGTTGCGACACTGGTCTTCGCCGAACCGTTTCTGCGGGCCGTAGCCCGGCCAGTCATTAGGAATGACCCGGGCACCAAGCCGCTCGGCGACGGCAACCGTGTCGTCGTTGGAGCCGCTGTCGATGACGATCACCTCGTCGACCCAGCCGATCACGCTTTCGATCGGCCTGGCGATCCGGTCGGCCTCGTCCCTGGCGATGATGAAGACGGAAAGGGGCAGTCGGTCGGTCATGAAAGTTCCGGCGATTGAGAACGTGGCCGGAACAGCCCGGCGCGTCTATTTAGCCGCGCCGGGAAGCAAATTGAAGAGATGAAATCAGCGCTTCGCCCGGGCGAAGACCGCGTCAAGCCCGTTCAGAGAGATCCGCGCGCCATCGATCGTGCCGGTAAAGCCCGGCGCGTCGATGTTTTCCAGAGCCAGGTCCGGCACCGTGACCTCGGCCGGTTCTGCGCCGAGGTTGAACGCGCACAGGATCGTCTCGCCCTGATAGGTCCGGGTGAACACGAGGGTCTCCCCGTCGCTGTCCAGAAAGGTCATGTCGCCCTTTCTGAGCGGTTGGTGATCCTGCCGCCAGGCATAGAAGGCCCTGTTGCGGTTCAGGATCGAGGTCGCGTCCCTGTCCTGTTCGAACGCTGCCCGCGCGCGGTGCTCGGCGGCGACGGGCAGCCAGGGGTCGGCATCGGAGAAGCCCGCATGGGCGTTGTCGTTCACCCACGGCATCGGTGTACGGCAGCCGTCCCGGCCCTTGTAGTCGGGCCAGAAACGGATGCCGTAAGGGTCCTTCAGGTTCTCGAATGGAACATCCGCCTGGGTCAGGCCCAGTTCCTCGCCCTGGTAGAGGCAGGGGCTGCCGCGCAGGCTTGCGCAGAGCGCGGTTGCCAGCGGCGCGAACCGGTTCAGGTCCAGACCGTCGCCCCAGCGGCTGCCGACCCGCACGACGTCGTGGTTGGAAAGCGCCCAGCTCGCCCAGCCATCGCCGATCCCGGCATTCATCTCTTCGACGATCCGCCGGATATGGGACGCGGAATGCTGTGTTGTCAGCAGATCGAAGCTGTAGGCCATGTGGATCCGCTTGCCGGCTTCCGTGTAGGCGGCCGTGAGTTCCACTGCCTGGCCGTCGGCACCGATCTCGCCGACGGAGGTCGTGCCCGGATAGGCATCGAGCAGCGCCCGCATGCGTTCCAGGAAGACCAGGTTTTCGGGCCGGGTCTTGTCGTAGAGATGATCCTGGTAGCCATACGGATTGGACGGATCGACGGTGGACGGCGTGTCGCCGGCGCCCATCGGCGGGTTGTCCCGAAGCTGCGCGTCGTGGAAGTAGAAGTTCACCGTGTCGAGGCGGAAACCGTCCACGCCCCGGTCCAGCCAGAACCTGGCCGCATCCAGCACGGCGTCCTGGACCTCCGCGTTGTGGAAATTCAGGTCCGGCTGGCTGGCCAGGAAATTGTGCATGTAGTACTGGCGGCGGCGGCTGTCCCACTCCCAGGCGGCCCCCCCGAAGATGGACAGCCAGTTGGTCGGCACCGTGCCGTCCGGCCTGGCATCGGCCCAGACGAACCAGTCGGCCTTGGAATTGTCCTTCGAGGACCGGCTTTCCCTGAACCAGGGGTGCTGGTCGGACGTGTGCGAGATCACCAGGTCGATGATCACCTTCAGTCCGCGCTTGTGAGCGGCGGCCAGCATGTCGTCGAAATCAGCAAGGCTGCCGAACATCGGGTCGACGCCTTCGTAGTCCGACACGTCGTAGCCGAAGTCTTCCATGGGAGATGTGAAAAAGGGCGACAACCAGATGGCATCGACGCCGAGCGAGGCAATGTAGTCCATGCGCGCACGCACCCCGTTCAGGTCACCGACGCCGTCACCATTGGTGTCGTTGAAGGACCGGGGATAGATCTGGTAGATCACCGCGCCCTTCCACCAGTCCGGGTCCTTGGTCATGCTGGCTGGTACATTTGCTTCCAGGCCCGTTTCGGCTTCTTGTGGCATTGCCTGTCTCCGTGCGCCGCCAATTCGTCCGCAATCCCGATGAATTCTCGCCGGGGCCGACTGTAAAAGGCGGATTTTTGTGTTTCAAAGCGCTTTGAATGGCTATCTCCGGTGACCCGGCAGGTCAAGGGACAAGCATTGAAAAAGTCGTCCGATTGACAAAAACCGGAAGCAGGGCCGGAAGCTAAACCGGAGTTCGAAACCGGCTTTCGGCGGCATGGGCGATCCGAAAGCAAAAACCGGCCCCGCGGAGCAGGGCCGGTGGAAAATCTGAAAAGTGCAAAAACACGATTTTGTCCGGAACGCCCAAGCCTTAACCGGCGAGCATGTCAGGCATGTGAACAAATCCCGGACGCAGGCGAGCGTGGCGGCAGGCCTGATCCGGCGAACGGGCGGCAGCATCCATGTGTGGTCGCTTTGACCATATAATAAGATATTGAACTTAAAAACGAAAAATGGGTGTCATGACGTTTAGGTCAGTTTCCTCTTGCAAAGCGCCATGGAAGCTGGAACTGTCCAGCCACACATAGCACCTCGGCAAGGTGGACCCCATATCGGATGTGCGCGCCTGGACAGCGAAACAGATTCGCGCATCTGATTTGAACATCCGGGCGCAGCGCCCGCGGCGGTTGCTTGCCGGGAACAAACTGGAGGAAGTGTCATGACGGCAGCCATGGTGGGATGGGCGCATTTGCCTTTCGGAAAACATGCGGAAGAAACGGTCGAGAGCATGATCGTCAAGGTGGCGGTGGACGCCATCAACGATGCCGGCATCGCGCCGGAAGATGTCGACGAAATCCTGCTCGGTCATTTCAACGCGGGGTTCTCACCCCAGGATTTCACCGCGTCGCTGGTGCTGCAGGCCGACCCGGCACTGCGCTTCAAGCCCGCGACCCGGGTTGAGAACGCCTGCGCAACCGGTTCGGCCGCCGTGCATCAGGGCGTGCGCGCCATTGCTTCCGGCGACGCCCGTTTCGTGCTTGTGGTTGGCGTCGAACAGATGACCACGACACCGGGGCCGGAAATCGGCAAGAACCTGCTGAAAGCGTCCTATCTGAAGGAAGAGGGTGATATTCCGGCGGGCTTCGCCGGGGTCTTCGGCAAGATCGCCGACGCCTATTTCCAGAAATTCGGTGACCAGTCCGACGCATTGGCCAAGATCGCCGCCAAGAACCACAGGAATGGCGTCAGCAATCCCTACGCCCAGATGCGCAAGGATCTCGGCTTCGAGTTCTGCCGGGCGGAATCCGAGAAAAACCCGTTTGTCGCTGGCCCCTTGAAACGCACCGACTGTTCGCTGGTCTCCGATGGTGCCGCCGCGCTGGTCCTGACCGATCCGGCGACGGCCCTCGGCATGAAGAAGGCTGTGGCTTTTCGGGGCATGGCCCACGTGCAGGATTTCCTGCCCATGTCCAAGCGCGACATCCTGAAATTCGAGGGCTGCTCCAAGGCCTGGGGCCAGGCGCTCGGTGACGCCAACCTGGCGCTGGAGGATCTTTCCTTCGTCGAGACACACGACTGCTTCACCATCGCGGAGCTGATCGAATACGAGGCCATGGGGCTGACGGGCGAAGGCCAGGGTGCGAAGGCCATTCTGGAAGGCTGGACCGAGAAGGACGGCAAGCTGCCGATCAACCCCTCCGGCGGCCTGAAGGCCAAGGGCCACCCGATCGGCGCCACGGGCGTGTCCATGCATGTGCTCACCGCCATGCAGCTCACCGGCACCGCCGGGGACATTCAGGTCCGGAACGCCGAAATCGGCGGCATCTTCAACATGGGCGGCGCGGCCGTCGCCAATTTCGTCTCCGTCATGCAGGCGATGAAGTAAGCTGATCGCTTTCGTCGCAAGCGGCGGTGATTTCGATCAGCCCTGACCAGCGGGCGATGATCTGGAACACTGAGAAGAGACGCCTGAAGAAACAGCCCGAAATGGCAACCTAAGCATTCGAACAATTGCCGGACCGGAGTGTCGATGAAGACCGACACTCCGGTCCGGCAATTGTGTTTCTTGCGCCATAACCGACCGTTCCGGCGCGGAGAACTTCCTTGAATGCAGCAGGGTGCCTGGACACGATCTTGCCATTTCGTTTTGGCATTTGATGGCGCGGAGCTGATACGGCTTGCAAAGTGTTGACCGGGCTCGGTTGGTTCAAATGGAATTTTCAACGCATATGCTGGTTTTGATTTCCACGATGGCGATGACGGTGCCATTGTTCGGAGCCCTGTGTTGTCTGATACAGGACCGAAACAAAAACGTGTTCCGGGTCCTTGCCGCTTTTTTTCTGGCAGCGGCAGTCACGGAGTTGCCGACTGCCCTGCAATTGATCGTTTCCGGCGCGGTCGGTGCGACACTGCTGGAGGCGCTGTGGCTGGTTGCCATGGCGTGCGTCACCCCCCTGATCTGGCTTTACGTCTGGATGCTGACCTCAGAAGAGGATGGTCTTCCGAAGCATCTCTATTGGCACATGTTCTTGCCTGCCTTCACACTTCTGACGAGCGTTTCGATTGCGCTTTACCTGATCGAGGCGGAACTGCAACTGGTTGGACTCTCCGAACAAGCCCTGCAACAGTCGGCGACCGCAATAAACTGGGTGTTCAGGGCGCTTGTAAACGTGGCCATCAAGCTGCAATGGGGTGTCTACATATTGCTGGTTTACAGTCGGCTGGTCTCCTATCGAATTCGCTTGAAGGATCTTTTCGCAAGCAACGAGAGCAGGGAGTTACGCTGGATTGCCTTTGTGATCGGCGCCAGCGCATTTTATTGGGTTCTGAGCCTGATATCATCACTCCTGAGCCTGATCGTCCCGGACTACGGCGGGCTCCCAAGTTCGGCATATTATCTGCTTAACTTGTCGCTGCAGACGATCATGGCTGCCTGGGGGTTGAGGCAACGACCGGGGCTCAGGCCTGCAGACAACGAAAAGCGGGCGAGGGAACAGCGCTATGCGAACTCGGCCCTTACAGAAGACGCCGTCGATCGTATCTCCGGCAAACTCCGCAAGGCGATGACGGTCGACCAGCTCTATCTCAACCCAAATCTTTCGCTCTGGATTCTCGCGCGGCATATCGGTGTGAGCGAGAACTACATATCTCAGGTATTGAACGAGGCGATTGGTCAGAATTTTTTCGACTTTGTGAACAGCTACCGGATTGAAGCGGCAAAGATCAATCTGAGGAGCGGAGAAGCCTCGATCCTGGAAATCGCGCTTGAGGCCGGTTTCAACTCCCGCTCTTCCTTTTACAAGGCGTTCAAGAAAGTTACGGATCAGACGCCGACAGCCTACCGACTGGCACAGGGTACACCCGAAAAACTTGCAAGAAATCTGTCCGTCTGAGCTGAAACGGACGACACATCGTGGCGACAGGGCCTATCCGGCGAATTCTCAACCGGAGAAAACCCTATGAAACGAATACACATTTTTCTTGCAACAGCACTGACTGCGACACCTGCACTTTCGGATCTTCCATCCGAGTTCAACGGTGTCTGGCAGACCGACGGTTATGGCACAGTCGCTGAGGTGAAAGACGGCGACATTAAATTCTATCAGGTGGCCGGCGACATCTGCATTGAGGAAAGCGGCGACGCTGAAGCGCTTTCCGACTTGATCGACAACAGCCGGCTTGTCATGGCCAGGGACGGCAATACTGCCACCGTTACACTGCCAATTGCGCAGCACCGGATCCGGGCCGATCGGCTTGATGCACTTCCCGTTTCATGCCTGGCATCGGCCGAAAACACACCCGCAGCCAATTTTGCGGCGTTCGCGGCTTTTTTTGAGCACAACTACCCGTTCCACGGCCTTTATGGTGTTGACTGGCAATCGACCGTGGCATCTGCCCGGAAAAGAATTCGGACCGAAATGTCAGATGCGGAGCTTTTCGAGGTGTTCAAACAAATGATGGCACCGCTGCAGGATGGTCACCTGGACCTCACCGCACGGATTGGAGATGAGTTCATTCGTTTCGAACCTCACCCTGATGACACGTTCAATCAGCTTTCCCGGGAAGCAAAGACAATGGGAATACCCCAGAAAGAGGTGACCGCAGCATTTTTCGAAAGCTTCTGGTACGACAGTATACCGAAGACAATTCTGGGTGGACAAGGCCGCGTTGTCGGAAATCAACGCATCCAGTACGGCGTCTTGAACGGCGACACGGGCTACCTGGCACTTGCGACCGTCGGATATTATGGTCAAAGGGGAGCGTCACCCGACGAGGAACTGGCCGCGACCAATGCCATCATGGAAGAGATTATGCAGCTCTTCCAGACATCCGGCGTGCGATCCGTCATCATTGATCTCAGCGCAAATGTCGGCGGTTACAATCACTTCGGCGGTTACGAGTTTGTCGCCCGCGCAATTGCGGAACGCTTTGCCTCAAAGCCGGTTCAGGCTTACGAGAAATATGCCGCCGATGCCAGGAACTCTCCGAGGACCAAGGTCACTCTTACACCGAGCGACGGAACCCGGTTCGAGGGCCCCGTCCAAGTTCTCACCAGCAGCATCACAGTGCGTGCGGCTGAAGTGCTCGTGCTGTCGCTGCGCGCGCTGCCGAACGTCAGGCATGTCGGCAAGGCCACCCGCGGTGCACCATCGGATATTGTCGGACGAACACTGCCAAACGGCTGGTATCTGTCACTGGCCAATGAAGTGCACGTGGACAATGACGGGCGGTTCTGGGAAGGCCGCGGCATTCAGCCTGATACCGAAATGAATGTGTTTGGCGATGTGGCGTCAATCCAGACGCATGTGAACCTGATCGAGGAGCTTGCCGAGCGGAACTGACATCGACCGCACAATTTATCCTGGATGCTTGGCGATTTGATTGCCAAGCATCTTCGTATCCTGACGGCGCTTTGGTCGAACGCGGAGGGCATGATGACATCCGGTCAGAGTGAGTCCCCTTGGGGAAAGTCGCGGAGCACCCGTTCAGGATCTTGGCACAATGGCAAGGGAGGCGATGTGTCTGAACATTCGGCAAAGGTCTATTCCGCTGCGCCGGCAACGGCAGCGAAAAAGTCCGGATCCGTCAATTCGACCGGGAACACCGGAGCGCCGCCGCCTTCACTGACATAGGTATCGGCGACGCCATACACGAAGACACCGCCGCCGCCAATTTCGTCTCCGTCATGCAGGCGATGAAGTAGGCGCAAGGCCCGGCTTGTCGTCCTTGCGTATGGACGGCAGGCACCGCCGGCATTCCTAGGCTTCGAACGGATGTCCCGGAGCCCATCGATCCGGAAGCGGCAGAGCATCATGCGTTCGTGCCGGCGCAGGATGCTCTCGTCGAAGCAGCGCGACCACGACCGAAGGCCGGCAATGTCCGGCCTTTCCTGTTTGAAGACAGCCATTCGGCGTAAGAGTTTCTACTTATCGATCTTAAGTTTAAAAGGCGGCGCCCTTAAGAAAAATATTACCATCTTCGTCTTATCTCAATGATCAGTGGTTGTATCCGCATACAAGTTGCATGATTGCTGTAGCATTGAGGGAAATGACAGTGGTAAAAACATTGAAGTCAAAGATGCTGGTCATCATTGCCGCCGTATTCGTCGTGGTGACCGCACTCAGTCTGGGGATGATTGTCAATCAGGAGACCCTGGAAGAGAATGCAGGCCGGCTGCGCGATGGCGCCGAGACATTCGCCACCGACGGGATCAATCTGGCGGTTTCCTTGCAGAACATGCAATTCGATGTCGTTCAGGTGCAGCAATGGCTGACCGATATTTCCGCAACCCGCGGGCTCGACGGACTGAACGACGGCTTCGATGTGGCCGCCGAGTTTGCCGAACGCTTCGAGGCGGACAGCGTCAAGGCAACAGCCCTTGCCGACAAACTGGGATACACCGACCTGTCCGCTCAGTTGGCGGAAGTGCAATCCCGTTTCCCGGCCTACTACGATGCCGGCCAGACCATGGCGAACGCCTATGTGGCAGGCGGCCCGGAACAGGGCAACAAGCTCATGGCGAGCTTCGACAGCGCGGCCGAAAACCTGACCGAAGCGGTTGAAGCCGTTCTGGACCTGCACCGGGAACACCTTGCACGCGAGCGCGCCTCCCTGGCCGAGGAAGTCGCAAGCTACAAGTCGGCTGCGGCCAACGCCGATTACATGACCTTTGCCAACCTCTTCCTTGTCCTGGCGGCCCTCGGCGTCGCGGGCTGGTTCATCATGCGTGCCGTCATTCTGCCGCTCGGCGCCTTCGCCAAGGCTGTTGGCCGTCTCGCGGAAGGAGACTACGGCGTCGATCTTCCCGAAAGCCGGCGGCCCGATGAAATCGGCGGGTTGGCCAAAGCGATCCTGGTTCTGCGTGACGGCGCGGCACAACGCGAGGAACTGGTGGCGGCCCAAAAAGTCGAGGACGCGAACAGAATTGAGCGCATGCGGGAGCGCGAACAACTGGTGACCTCTTTCCGCACCGGTGTTTCGGAATTGATTGTCGATGTGACCGGGACCATGTCCAGGCTCGAGGACACGGCTGGAATGCTGAGCAGCGTTGCGGACGATACGACAGCGCATGCGGAAGGTGCATCGCACGCATCGACGTCCGCCCAGAGCCATGTCGAGACCGTTGCCTCCGCGGCAGAGGAACTGTCCGCTTCGATCGGGGAAATCAACCAGCGGGTCGAATCGACCACCGCTGTCGTGAGGGAAGCGGCTGAAACGACCCAGGCGACCAACGACAAGGTTGCGACACTGTCGACCGCGGCGCAGGAAATCGGGGAAGTGGTTCAGCTGATTTCAACAATCGCGGAACAGACCAACCTTCTGGCCCTGAATGCCACGATCGAAGCGGCACGCGCAGGCGAGGCCGGCAAGGGCTTTGCGATTGTTGCCTCGGAAGTCAAGGAACTGGCGACCCAGACGGCCCAGGCGACCGAAAGCATCACGCAGCAGATCGCCGCCATTCAGGAAGCGACCAGCGAGGCGGCCCAGTCCATTCGGCAGATCACCGAGATCATGGGGAATGTGACGACCGAAACCACCGCAATCGCCTCCGCTGTTACCGAGCAGAGCGCGGCGACCGATGAAATTGCCCGCGGTGTCAACGAGGCATCGACCAGCACCCAGAACGCCAGCCAGAGCGTCTCGGGCCTGGAGGAAAACTCGGTCAGGTCCAAGGATGCGGCGGGAGAAGTGAGTCAGGCGGTCAATCTGGTCGCCCAGCGGACCCAGACGCTCACCCATCAGATCGAGGATTTCATCAAGGCCTTCGCCGCCTGATCAACCTGCGATACGACGTTGAAAAAGCCGGCGGAAACCGCCGGCTTTTTTTGCGCAATGCTCACTGAACGGCGTTGATCGCCCGCTCGAGGCCGGCAAGCGGCAGTTCGATGGTCTGCCTGCGGTCGGCTGCGGGCGCGAAGTCGATCTGCAGCGCGTCGCCTGCCGTCATGGCGGCGATCAATTCCGGTGTTGCGCTGGTGGACAGAAAACAGCCGCGCTGGTCGCAGGTGCCGATTTCGAGTTCGCTCACCGGCTTTCCGTCAACGCCGAGCCTGATCTTGCCGGGCAGATAAAATCCGAGCGGTGCCTGCAGGCGGAGAACCGGCGCCGCCTTGCCGGCGGGGAAGACGAGGTCGACCTTGAACACCAGTTGACCGCTATCCTTCATCCGCACGCTTGCGCTCGCCTCGCAAGTGAGGGCCTCCGCTGATCTCGATGGACCGGCGCACCGTGTCTGCCAGTGAGCGTCCTCGTCTGCCTGCTGCGCACGCACCGACTGTGCCACCGCCGCCAGGCCGAAAGCCAGCGACAGAACAATACCTGTTTTGATGAATTGCATGGGTCTTCGCTCTGTTTGTGCCGAGCGTCCGGTGAAACCGTGGTCGGACGTGAAGAAATCGCCACCTGCCGCAATGCCAGGTCCGGATGGCTGAGCGTGTTGTACGTGCAGCTTGCGGAAGGACGCAAGAGCAACGGGAATTGGAATTGGTCAAACCGGCTCAGCGCAAAAAACTATTCCGCTTGTTGCCGAGCCTTTGAAACCCGGTGCCCGGCGCCGGCGGGGGCGGGCCTTTACATTAAGCATCTCGAATTGGGATTGGAGACCCTTGAGATGGCGGCGCGCACTGGCAAACTGCACAACACACTGAAAAAGCCGGAAAACCGGCTCGACGTGTTCCCGGCCTTCATGAAGGTGTCCGGGCGGCGTGTGCTCGTGGTCGGTCACGGCGGCGAAGCTGCGGCCAAGGTCCGTCTGCTGGGCGAAACCAACGCCCGGATCGTTGTTGTTTCCAGAAACGTGGACGCGGACCTTCAGGACGCCATCGCTCTCTATCAGGCCGACCATATTGCCGAAGACTTCCGCCCGGCGCATCTCAACGGGGCCGCGCTGGTCTTTTCCGCGCGCGAGGACATGGATCTGGACGCGGCCGTGGTCAACGCCGCCCGGATCATGGGTGTGCCCGTCAATGCGGTCGACAAGCCCGATCTTTGCGATTTCTACACCGGGGCCCTGGTGAACCGCGCGCCCATCGCCGTCGCCATCACGTCGACGGGTGTCGGGCCGGTGCTGTCGCGCCACATCCGCGCGCGGATCGAGGCGATGCTGCCGCGGGCGACCGGTGAGCTGGCGCGTCTTGCGGAAAGTTTCCGGGATGCCGCGGTCGGCATGATACCCGACGGCGCCCAGCGTCGCGGTTTCTGGGCCCGGTTCTTCTCAGGTGCCGTCGCCGCCAATCTTTATGCCGGCAAGTCCGGTGCCGCCCGCTCCGAAGCCCAGCGCCTTCTCAACTGCGTGGCCGAGGAACCCGGTTTTGTCTGGCTGGTGGGCGCCGGACCCGGAGCCGAGGATCTTCTGACATTGCGGGCGCAGCGCCTGCTGCAGGAGGCCGACGTCATTGTCCACGACGCGCTGGTGCCCGCCGGGGTGGTGTCCATGGGCCGGCGTGATGCGCAGCGGGTTTCGGTCGGCAAGCGCAAGGGCGCGCATTCGGTGCCCCAGTCCGCGATCTGCGACCTGCTGGTAAAGCTGGGCCGCGAGGGCCGGAAGGTCGTGCGCCTCAAGGCAGGCGATCCGATGATCTTCGGCCGGGCGGCGGAAGAAATGCAGGCATTGCGCGACGGTGGCATCGGCTTTGAAATCGTGCCCGGTGTCACGGCGGCCTTCGCTGCCGCGGCGTCGGCGCAGATCCCGCTGACTTTGCGAGGTGTCGCATCCAATCTTGTTTTCGCTACCGGTCACAATGCCAGGTCCGAAACCCTGCCGGACTGGGCCGGCCTTGCGCTGAAAGGCGCGACGGTCGCGGTCTACATGGGCCGGACCGTGGCTGCGGATGTGGCCGGAAAGATGATCGGTGCGGGTTTGAGACCGGATACCCCGGTGGCCGTGATTGAAAACGCGGCGCATCCGGATGAACGCCAATTTGCCGGAACCCTGTCCGAACTCGCGGTGCTGTCGAACCGCGCGGAAATCGACGGGCCGGTGCTGATCGTGATCGGCGAGGCCGTCGGTCATGCCGCCCTGGACAAGGCTGAACCTCTGGTGCCGCTGGAAGCGGCCCGGGGTGTGGCGGCCTGAGACCTGAGAGAGTGATAGCCATGAAAGTCATTACCGCCAACCGCCTGCTGAACGGCGATGTCGTCTGGCTTGGAGACAACGGAACCTGGGTCGAGCTGATCACGCTCGCGAAGATCTTCGAGGGCAAAGAAGCCGTCGCCGCCGGATTGGCCGAAGGTCTGGAAGCCGAGCGGAACCAGCAGGTCGTCAGCGTCTACGAAATGGATGTCACAGCAGCGGACGGTGTCATCGTCCCGGTGCGTCTGCGTGAAAAGATCCGGGCGAAGGGCCCGACAACCCACCCGCATTTCGGCAAGCAGGCCCAGGCCGTGTCCGCCTGAAGTTCAAAGACCCTGAAGTTCAAAGACGATGTCAGGGCTGCGCCAGGAATGCCCGAAGGCTGACGGCAGCGCCCGCAAAGGAGAACAAGATGTACCGCTACGATGAATTCGACGCCAGTTTCGTCAGCCAGCGCACCGACCAGTTCAAGGACCAGGTCCGCCGCCGTCTCGCCGGTGAACTCTCCGAGGACGAGTTCAAGCCACTGCGTCTCATGAACGGTCTGTATCTGCAGCTCCACGCCTACATGCTGCGGGTCGCCATCCCCTATGGCACGCTCAACGGCCGCCAGATGCGCAAGCTGGCCCATATCGCCCGCACCTACGACAAGGGTTATGGCCATTTCACCACGCGCCAGAACATCCAGTTCAACTGGCCGAAGCTGGAAGACACGCCGAAGATCCTGGAAGAGCTGGCGGAAGTCGAGATGCACGCCATCCAGACCTCGGGCAACTGCATCCGCAATGTGACCGCGGACCATTTCGCCGGCGCTGCCGCCGACGAGATCGCCGACCCGCGCCCCTATGCGGAAATCCTGCGCCAGTGGTCGTCGCTGCATCCCGAATTCTCGTTCCTGCCGCGCAAGTTCAAGATCGCCATCACCGGCGCGCCGAACGACCGTGCGGCTGTCCAGGTCCATGATATCGGCCTGCAGCTGACCCGCGACGAGGCTGGCGGCATCGGGTTCGTGGTCTATGTCGGCGGCGGTCTCGGCCGCACGCCGATGATTGGCCGCAAGGTGCGCGACTTCCTGCCGGAAGAGGACCTGCTGGCCTATTCGGAAGCGATCCTGCGCGTCTACAATCGCTATGGCCGCCGCGACAACAAGTACAAGGCGCGCATCAAGATCCTGGTCCACGAGACCGGGCTGGAAGACCTGAAGGCGGATATCGAGGCAGAATTCGAAAAGATCCGCTTCGGTGTCCTGCGTCTGCCGGACCAGGAAGTACGCCGCATCGAGGCCTATTTCGCGCCGCCGCCGCTGGAAGTCGGCTCCGCCGTCTCGCAAGCGCTGGACGCGCGCAAGGACACGGATGCCGCCTTCGCCCAGTTCGTGGCCCACAATCTCAACCCGCACCGGGTGCCGGGCTATACGTCGGTGACACTGTCCATGAAGCCGGTCGGCGGCATTCCGGGCGACGCCTCCGATGCCCAGATGGATGCGATCGCCGATCTTGCCGAGCGCTTCGGCCATGACGAACTGCGCATTTCCCACGAGCAGAACGTCATCCTGCCCCATGTGAAGCTGGACGATCTGCCCGAACTCTTCGATCAGCTTGTCGCGGCGGACATCGCGGAAGGCAATGCCGGTCTCATCACCGACATCATCGCCTGCCCGGGCATGGACTTCTGCGCGCTGGCGACGGCCCGGTCCATTCCGGTGGCGCAACGCATTTCCGAGCGTTTCGGCACGGCGGAACGGCAGGCGGAGATCGGCGAACTGAAGATCAAGATCTCCGGCTGCATCAACGCCTGCGGCCATCACCATGTCGGCCATATCGGCATTCTCGGCCTGGAGAAGAAGGGCGAGGAATTCTATCAGGTGACGCTCGGCGGCTCGGCCAACGAAAACGCCTCCATCGGTGAAATCGTCGGCCGCGGATTTTCGTCCGAAGAAGTGATCGATGCGATCGAAAAGCTGGTCGATACCTATCTCGGTCTGCGGTCCGGCAAGCAGGAAACCTTCCTGGAAGCCTATCGCCGGGTCGGGGAGGATCCTTTCAAGGAGGCCCTGTATGGCGCTGCATGAGACATTCAGCCTGGGGGTTGATCCGGAGCTGGGACTGCAGGCGGAAGTCGCCGCTCTGAATTCCCAGTTCGAGGACGCGACCGCGCAGGAAATCCTGTTGGCCGCCATTCGGCACCAGTTTGCCGGCGGCATCGCCATGGTGTCCAGTTTCGGCGCTGATTCCGCTGTGCTGCTGCACATGGTGGCGCAGATCGATCCGTCCACGCCGGTGCTGTTCATCGACACGGTCAAGCTGTTTCCCGCCACGATACTCTATCGCGACCAGCTGATCGAGCAGCTCGGGTTGACCGACGTGCGCACCTTCAAGCCGGCCAGGGAGGATCTGGCGGAGACCGATCCCGCCGGCATGCTCTGGATGAGCGACACGGACGCCTGCTGTCACATTCGCAAGGTCGTACCGCTGGCGCGTGCATTGACCGGTTTCGAAGCGTGGATTTCCGGACGCAAGCGGTTCCAGAGCAAGACCCGGTCCGCTCTCGACGCGTTCGAGATCGACGAAGGCCGGGTCAAGGTCAATCCGCTGGCGGACTGGACGGCGGCAGATATCCTGGACTATGCCAAGACCCACGATCTGCCGACGCATCCGCTGGTCGCGCAAGGCTATCCGTCGATCGGCTGCATGCCTTGCACCAGCAAGGTCGCTCCCGGTGAGGACCCGCGCGCAGGACGCTGGCGCGGACAGGACAAGACGGAATGCGGCATTCACTGGCCGATCCACGGCAAGGAAATTGACGGCAGCGGCATCTGACCGCCACCGAATTCGAGTTTTGAGGACGCAGAGAATGACAACGATCTACAAGGACGGGGAGTTCGTCGAGGAAGCCTGGGCAAGGGCCGACGCGGAAACCGGCATCGCCATCGCCGGTGACGCGCTGGTGCCCCTGAGCCAGTTTCTGGATGACACCGGCGCCTGGCTCGGCCGCGACTGGCGTACCGCGGTGATTGTCGAGGCGGGCGATGACGTCGAGGGCGTCGTTCCGTTCCTGGACCGCCTGGCGCTTGTTGCCGTCGATTTTCCCAGCTTTGCCGATGGCCGCAGCTTTTCGGCAGCCCGCGTTCTGCGCGAGCAGCTCGGCTACACCGGCGAAATCCGCGCCCTGGGCAAATACATTTTGGATCAGGTGCCGCTGGCGCGCCGATGCGGCGTGTCGTCCTTCGAGATCTCCAAGCCGGAGGTCCTGAAGGCCTTGAAGGCCGGCGAGTGGCCGGAAGTCACCAAATACCTGCAGCCGGTCGGCACCGTGGAAGAAATCCCCGAAGGCACCCGCCCCTGGGCGCGGCGGTCCCCGCGCGATCTGGCGCTCGCCGCCGAATAACCGGCGACGGCGCCTTGTCTCGCCCTGTCACCGGGCTCAGAGCCTGATCCCGGCGAGGGTCAGAAGCACATAGACCGGAAAGACAAGCAGCGGCGCCAGGGTCAGCAGCATCCCGACTGCACGGCCGTTGCCGAAGCCCGAGGTGACCAGCGTGCGGTAGTGGAGCAGGCGTCCGACAAGCAGCGCCCCGCCACCGGCCCAAAGCAGGGCGGCGGGCGCGCCGCTCAGCTCGGCGGCGGCCATCGCGAGCAAGGCCATCGGCACGGTTTCGGTGAAGTTGCCATGGGCGCGCATGCGCTTGAGCAGCGCCGGATCCCCGCCGTCCATGAACTGGATGCCGGTCTGGGCGCGGCGAATGCCGACGGCCACCGTGAACGGGATCTGGGTGAGGGCGAACAGGGCGACGAAAAGTGTGGTGATCGGCAAAGAGAAGACCGTATCCATCTTGAAATCTCCGAAACAGGGAGGGAGCCGGTTTTGAGCCGGCCCCGCATGAAAAGTTATTCTGACGGTGTTTCGTAGGTGATCATCGCGATCACCCCGCCGACCGGGTCGACCACCGTCGCCATCCGGCCAACGCTGGGCACGCTCATCGGCTCCATCGCGACCGTCGCGCCGAGGGACCTGGCCTTTTCGACCCGGGCATCGACATCGTCGACGGTGACATAGGGCAGCCAGCGGGGCGTGTCGGCCGCCATGGGCGGAAATCCGCCGACCTTTTCCCCGCCGTTGCTGATGACGGAATAGGTCATCCCCGGCATTTCCATCTCTTCCGTGCTCCAGCCGAGCAGGCTTGTGTAAAACGCCTTCGCCTTGTCTGCATCGCCACTGTGCAGTTCCATCCAGCTGAAGGCTCCGTGTGTTTGCATCTGGTTGCTCATGTCAATCGTCCTCACTCTTCGAATACAGCCTGGGCAGATCCAGGTGATCAGAGGACGCAGAAGGAATGGGGAAACCGACAGGGGGGAGAGACAAAAATTATTTGCCAGCCGCTAAGTTTCAATGAGTTGGAAAGCGCACAATCCAGAATGGTGTTTGGAAGAGGTGTCTTTTAACTCGCAAGCAGTCGGTATCCATGAGAATCTTGGTAGAGAAACTCGCAAGATTCTATGTCCTGGCGGCAGGCGCTGGATCATGGGTTCCTCATTGGAGGGGCTGCCCGCTGTTGGCGCGAAACGGACCGCGAGGGTGGAAACTCAGGCCCTCGTCTGACTTAAGCGGTTCGATTGTGGTCCCATCCAGCCGGTGAACCAGAGCAAATGCTATGGCGGTGACGCAGGAGGTGACGGCGACGATGACGGATGCGCTGGAAGAGGCCGCGATTGGCAAAGGCGACGCTTCTCTCGCGGTGCGGGATGCCGCCACAAGCCTCAGTGGACTGCGCTCGGAAATCATCGAAGATGCTGCGGCTCAGGCGGCCATGCAGCCTTGGGTCACCATGGAGTGCTACCAGCTCAGCCGTGGCAAGCAGGTGTCGCAGATGGACACTCTGGACCTCGGGCGTGTGCAGATCGTGCGGGAGCATCAGTTTGCAGCGATTCAGAAACTGGGGACCACCCCGGAAGATTTTTGCACCATCTCCTACTGCACGCCGGACCCGGCATTTCGTTTTTCTGACCACTCGGCCAATGGCGCGGACAGCGTTTTCTTCATCCCGGAATGG
The DNA here is from genome assembly GCF_038900065.1 of Roseibium sp. AS2. Lineage (NCBI taxonomy): Bacteria > Pseudomonadati > Pseudomonadota > Alphaproteobacteria > Hyphomicrobiales > Stappiaceae > Roseibium > Roseibium sp. AS2. The sequence continues at coordinate 341,613 of NZ_JBBMQN010000001.1, read as the reverse complement.
ACCGAATTCGACATTCACGTGCCTGCGGGCACGCAAACTGCCTATGTCAGCTTTTCCCAGTCAGAGTTTGCCGACGCCGCCCGTGCATTGAATCCAAGGGCATGGGAACAGCCGTCGCATCAGGTGTCGCAGTTTCAGACCAGGCAACTGGTTGAGCTGAAGAATGCTCTGGCCCAATGGATTGGTGCCGCCGAAGCAGCGAGCAGAAGAGGCGAGCCGTTCGACCCCACAGGCATGCGGGGCAGTGTTCTGGAGACTGCGCTGCGGATCGCGACCGCTCCCCCCGAGGAGGACGCAACGCGCCCGCCGCCCGCCGCCCGTGCCCGTGCCATGCGCATTTGTCGGCTGGCCCGGGAGTTCGTGGAAGAACAGATGGTGATCCATGTGGTGCCTACCATCGTCGATATCTGCGTGTCATTGGCCGTCTCTGAACGAACACTGCTCTACGCCTTCCACCATTGTGTCGGCATGTCCCCGCAGGCCTATCTCCGGCGTTGCCGGTTAAACCAGGTCCGCACGATATTGCTCGCGAGAAATCCGCAAGACACGACTGTGACAGAGGTTGCCATGCAGTTTGGTTTTCTGCATCTCGGCCGCTTTGCAGGCGACTACAAGCAGATCTTCGAAGAATCCCCGGGCACGACGCTGGCAAGGCGCATGTGACGCCCGATGGCGGCCCGCGTCACTTTTGCGGATTTCGGATAGCGGCACCGCCCGTTCACCTTTAGCTTTCCCGCGAAATGCGTCGCGTGTCTTTCGCTCGGGCGGTGAGACAGGCGCGTTCGGGCTCTCTACCAACTTGCAGTTCAACGGGGACTTTATTGCCATGCCTGGAAATCCGGCCCTGTCAAGGCTTCGTAACGGCCGCATTGGCACTGCCCTGAAGATGTTGGTTGCCGGGTGGGGCGTTGCGATGATGGCGGGCGCAGCGTCAGCCCAGACAACCAGCTTGGACCGCTATCTGGAGAGCGTTCGGATCGAATATGATCTGCCTGCATTGGCTGCTGCCGTGATCAAGGGCGGAGTTGTGGTGGCATCTGCAGCCACTGGAACGCGCGTTTACGGAGAAAATCTGCCTGTCACGATCGATGACCGCTTCCATATCGGCTCCAACACCAAGTCGATGACAGCGACTTTGGCCGGAATGCTCGTCGATACAGACAGTGATCTTGCTGTCGTTGTCACGACCAATTTCCCGGGCGGACGGGCCAATGCCGCCGCCGGCGAAGTTCTGAAAAATCTGTACCTGACAATGGAAAACTGACGTTTTCTATTGGAGACAAGGAGAAAGTCATGTGTGAAGATTGCAAACCTGACAATGTGAGCCGTCGAGGATTGATCGCCGGAGGCTTGGCTGTGTCGATGGCGACGCCTCTGGCCACACAAGCATTCGCCCAGGAGGCCAGTGCGGTTGCGCCGGCTTCGCCGGAAGAGGCGCTGCAACGCCTGATGGATGGCAATGCACGCTATGTTGCGAATGCCGCGATCAATACGGACCACTCGCTGACGCGGGCCAGCCGGGCCGAGGGGCAACAGCCTTTCGCCGCCATTGTCAGCTGCTCGGATTCTCGCGTGGCCCCGGAGTTGATTTTCGATCAGGGTCCGGGAGAACTGTTCGTCGTGCGTGTGGCCGGCAATTTCATCAGTGAAGAGGGACTGGCGACGCTTGAATACGGCGTGGCCGTGCTGGGCATCAAGACCATAGTTGTTCTCGGACACACCTCTTGTGGTGCCGTTGATGCGACGATCAAGTCGATTTCAGACAGGGAATTGCCACCCGGTCATCTCCCCAGCCTGGTCAATGCCATTCGCCCGGCAGTCTATGATGTGATGAACGATTCACCGGACGACCTGCTGGCGGCAGCCACCGCTCAGAACGCCAAACTCAACGCCGCGCGAGCCCTCTCTGAAGGGCCGATCCTGTCCGAAGCCGCTGCTGCCGGAAAGCTTGGCGCGGTGGCTGGCGTTTACGAAATTGCCACCGGCAAGGTAACGTTTCTCTAGCCGATCATTGTCGCTGGCCATGTGGCATTTGCCGTGTCCATGGCCAGGTTGACAGCCGCCGATTGCCATTCCGATGTGTCCGGATGAAGCGCCCGGGGTTCACCCCTCAATCTCTCGCTTCTTCCCCCGGATAAACGCCCGCTCCACCTCTGTCCCCGCCAGCCCGAGCCCGTTTTCATATGCCTCCAGCGCTTGGGAGATCTGCCCCAGCTCTGCCAGGAACGAGCCAAGAACCGTGTGATAGCCGGCATAGCGGGCCAATGGTTCGGAAAGGTGCTCCAGCCGCTCCAGCGCTGCCGGCACGCCCTCCAGCTTTGCCAGCACCACGGCCCTGTTGAGGGCCACGACGGGTGAGGGGCGGATATGTTCCAGCGCTCTGTACAAGTGGTCGATCTCCTGCCAATCGGTGGCAGCGTAGGTGGCGGCGTGCGCATGGGTGGCGGCAATGGCGGCCTCGATCTGCAGCGGCCCCGGTCGCCCGGCGCGCAGGGCCGCTTCCAGCAGGATGGTGCCTTCGGCAATTGGCGTGCGCTCCCACAGCGCGCGGTCCTGGTCCTCCAGCGTCACCGCCCTGCCGCAGGCGGTCAGACGGGCGCGGCGGCGGGAGTGCTGGATCAGGCACAGCGCCAGCAGGCCGCGCAGCTCCGGCTCCTCGGGGAACAGGCGCACCAGCAGGCGGGCAAGGCGGATGGCTTCCTCGCACAGGGTCACGCGGATCAGCTCCGGCCCCTGCGAGGCGGAATAGCCTTCGTTGAAGACGAGATAGACCGCATTGGCGACGGCGGACAGGCGCTGGGCCCGCCCGGTCCTGTCTGGTTCCTCATAGGAGAGCTTTGCTGCCTGCAGCCGCTTCTTGGCGCGGGTGATCCGCTGTTCCATCGTCTTCGGCTGCACCAGGAAGGCGCGGGCGATTTCCTCCACCGAAAGCCCGGCGACGATCTTGAGCGCGAGGACGATCTGCTGGTCGCGGCGCAGCACCGGATGGCAGCAGGTAAACAGCAGACGCAGGATATCGTCCCGGTAGACGGCCCGGTCGAGGGTCTCAGTCAGGTCCGCCTCGGGATGAACGCCGTCGAAGGCCGGTTCCAGGTCTTCCGGCGCGGACAGGGTCTCCCGGCTCCGCTTGCGCAGGACATCGATGCCTGCATTGCGCCCGGCAACGATCAGCCAGGCAACCGGATCGCCGGGCAGGGCATCCGGACGCCAGGTCTTCAGCGCCCTGAGCGACGCTTCCTGAAAGGCGTCCTCTGCAAGGTCGATATCGCCGAACGCCCGGTTCAGCGCGGCCACGACGCGTGGCCGGGCCGCCCTAAGATGCGTTGATAACCACGCGCTCGGCATCGTGAAATTGCGCCCCCTCGAAGAACTCCACCGGCCGGATCTCGATGCGCCCGTGGTTGAGCGGCAGCAGGTTCACGGCATCGATCGCCTCGTCGAGTGTGGCGCAGTCGATCAGGTAGAACCCCATGAACTGTTCCTTGGTCTCCGCATAGGGGCCGTCCGTGATGACGAGTTCCTCTCCGTCGCGATTGACGGTGACCGCCGTTCCCGTCGACATCAGCTTGGCCGCGGCGGCAAAGGTCTTGCCGGTCTTGGTGTGCTCGTGAAAGGCGCCGTGTTTTTGCAGTATGAGCGCATGTTCCTCGGGCGTGAGCGCGTCGATGAAATCCTCGCTCGCGTAAATCATTACGGAAAACAGCATGTCAGATCCTCCAGTTCCTTTCGGGTCCATATCCCAGGAACGTCCGGGCCCCAACCTAACCGACAGTCACACTGAAAGAAAAATGAAATGCCCGCGATGGTCCGGGAGGTCGGCCGCCGGTTTCGGCGGCCCGGCCAATTTGTCCCGGCCCGGTGATCCAGTCGAGGCGCGAGTACCGCCTCTACGACAGCCAGCCGTCCCGCTTCAGGATGCGGTGGGCATCGTTGAGTGTTTTTTCCGCCGTCGCGACCAGCTGATCGGCTTCCTCGTGGCTCAGCACCAGAGGCGGCGAAATGATCATGCTGTCGCGCACCGCGCGCATCACCATGCCATGTTCGAAGGAAATGTCCCGGCACAGCTGCCCCGCAACGCCGACATCCTTGAACGGTTTGTGCGGGTCGGTCTTGCCGGGCACCAGTTCCAGCGCGCCGACCAGACCGGTCATGCGGGCTTCGCCCACCAGCGGATGATCGGCGAGTTTCAGCCAGCGATCCTTCAGGTACGGACCGATGTCGGACTTGACCCGCTCCACCAGACCTTCGCGCTCGATGATCTCGAGATTGGCGAGCGCGGCGGCTGCGCAGGCCGGGTGTCCTGAATAGGTGTAGCCGTGATTGAAATCGTCGCCGGCCAGCATCAGGCCTTCTGCCACCCGGTCGGACACCAGAACGCCGCCCATCGGCAGATAGCCGGAGGTCAGACCCTTGGCGATCGGCATCAGGTCGGGCTTCATGCCATAATAGTCCGCCCCGAACCACTCGCCGAGCCGGCCGAAACCGCAGATCACCTCGTCGGAGACGAACAGGATGTCGCGTTCCTCCAGGATCCGGCGGACTTCAGGCCAGTAGGTGTCGGGCGGAATGATCACGCCGCCGGCGCCCTGGATCGGCTCGGCGATGAAAGCGGCAACCTTGTCCTCGCCGATCTCGTCGATCGCTTCTTCCAGCTTGCGTGCCATCTTGATGCCGAACGCGTCGGGGCTCATGTCATGGCCTTCACCGAACCAGTAGGGCTGGTCGATGTGGTGAACACCGGGAACGGGCAGGTCGCCCTGCTTGTGCATGGCCTTCATGCCGCCGAGGCTTGTGCCGGCCAGTGTCGAGCCGTGGTAACCGTTCCAGCGGCCGATGATGACTTTCTTGTCCGGCTTGCCGACCTTGTCCCAATAGGTGCGCACCATGCGGAACACGGTGTCGTTGGCTTCCGATCCGGACGAGCAATAGAACACCCGGTTGATATGGTCCGGAGCAAGCTGCGCCAGTTTGTCTGCCAGGGCGATCGCCGGAGGATGGGTCGTCTTGAAGAACGTGTTGTAATAGGACAATTCGTTCATCTGCTTGTAGACCGCGTCGGCGATTTCCTTGCGGCCATGGCCCACCTGGACGCACCAGAGACCGGCCATGCCGTCGAGAATCCTGTTGCCTTCCGAATCCGTCAGCCAGACCCCGTCCGCGCTGGTGATCACCCGGCTGCCTTCTTCGTTGAGGCTCTTCATGTCCGAGAACGGATGCCAGTGGTGAGCGGCGTCGAGGTCCTGAAGCGCCTTGGTCGGGTAGATGTTGGAATGAGCCGTCATGGCGAAAACTCCAAGAGAGTGAGGGAACGGATCAGACGTTGAGCAGGAGATATTCCCGCTCCCAGGAACTGATCACGGACATGAAGGTTTCGAATTCCTCGTATTTGATCGCCCGGTAGGTCGCGACGAATTTCTCGCCGAACACCTCGACCATCTCGTCGGATTTTTCGAACTTGGCGACGGCTTCCGGCAGGCCGCGTGGCAGCGACTTTGCACGGTCCGAACAGTCATCCGTCTTGGGCGCATCCGGCTTCAGGCCGTTGATGATGCCCAGATAACCGCAGGCAAGACTTGCGGCGATGGCCAGATACGGGTTGGCGTCCGAACCGGGGATCCGGTTTTCCAGACGGCGCGCCTGCGGATCGGAATAGGGCACACGCAGCCCGACGGTGCGGTTGTCGTAGCCCCAGTAGACATTCACCGGGGACGTGGAGGTCCTGGAGAAGCGCCGGTAGGAGTTGACGAACGGCGCCATGATGCAGGTCACCTTCGGCAGATACTTCTGGTGTCCGGCTATGAACGACAGGAAGGCCGGTGTTTCCTCGCCGTTCTCTCCGGAAAAGATGTTGCGGCCCGTCTCGATGTCGATCACGGACTGATGGATATGCATGGCCGAGCCGGGCTGGTTGGACATCGGCTTGGACATGAAGGTGGCGTACATCTCGTGCCGCAGGGCGGCTTCGCGGATCGTGCGCTTGAACAGGAACACCTGATCGGCCAGCACCACAGGGTCGCCGTGACGCAGGTTGATCTCCATCTGCGCGGCTCCCTCCTCATGGATCATGGTGTCGATTTCCAGACCTTGCTTCTCTGACAGGTCGTAGATGTCGTCGATCAGGTCGTCGAACTCGTTGAGCGCGGAAATCGAATAGGATTGACGGCCGACTTCCGGACGGCCCGAGCGACCGCGCGGCGGTTCAAGCGGATAATCGGGATCGGTGTTCGGCTTGACCAGATAGAATTCGATTTCCGGTGCGATGACCGGCTTCCAGCCCTTGTCGTCATAGAGTTTGAGGATGCGCTTCAGCACATTGCGCGGTGCCGTTTCTACCGGGTTGCCGTCGCGGGTATAGGCATCGTGAATAAGCTGCGCTGTCGGGTCCGTTTCCCACGGGACGGTGGTCAGGGTGCTGTAGTCGGCGCGGAAATAGAGATCGCCATCCGTCGGATTATGCTGAAAGCGCTCGTCGTCTTCCGGGTAATCTCCGGAAATGGTCTGCGCGAAGATCGACGCGGGCATGGTCATCACGGGACCGGAAAAGAACTTTCCCGTCGGCATCATCTTGCCGCGCGCAACGCCAGCAAGATCCGGGACTATGCACTCGATGTCCTCGATGTTGCGCGCGCCGAGCCAGTCGCGGGCGGCATTCTCATCCGGGACGCCGCGCAGGCTGTCAACAGGGTTTGCGCTTTCACTGGCGGGCGTTTCGGAAGTCACGGGAAGCTCCAACGGTCTTGAGGGTGCGGGGTCTGTGGTTACGGGATTGGCCAGTCGCTTGCGGAAGGGGTGAGAGAAGCTGGTCAGAGTTGCGGCAGGCGAAAAAAATCAGTTTGTGATCACAAAATGGCACGGGTTGGGCCGGGGATCAACAGGCTCATGGCTCGGCCAGAACTTCCTTGCCCAGAAGACCCATGCCATCGGCGATGTCTGCCGCGATCGCGGCGCGCAGGGCAGGGGCGTCGGCCCGTTCGATCGCCCGGATGGCTTCCTTGTGACGGTCTTCCAGATTGGCCGTGCCGACCCGCCCGTAGACGGTGCGCATGAAGGGAGCGAATTGCAGCCACAGGCTGTCGATCAGGGGCAGGAGCACCTGGGATCCGGAAGCCCGGTAAATGCGGAAATGGAAGGCATGGTTGAGCCGCATATAGGCCTCCGCGTCGCCATTGGTCAGGCGCGCGTCGATGTCGTCGTCGATGGCCTTGAGGTCGGCAGCGTCGGCGCTGCGAAGATGCGGCAAGGCCAGTTCGGCCAGTTCCGTTTCCAGCAGCAAACGGGCCTTCAGCACTTCGTCGAAGCGGCCGGGCGTCATGTCGGGCACCTGCACCCGTCCGTTCGGTTTGACTTCCAGCGCGTTCTCCGCTGCGAGCCGTTGCAGCACTTCGCGCACCGGCATCGGACTGACGCCCAGGTCTGCGGCCAGTCCCCGGATGGTCACTGATTTTCCCGGAATGAATCGTCCCGTGAGCAGGCGCGAGCGTACGGCGCTGTCGACCTGCTCGCGGGTTGCGCCACGGGAGGAAGGCGTTGCTGCGGCTGCCTTGGCCGGGCCGGACTTCAGGGCGGAATGCGCATCGGCCAAGGATGATCTCCTCCATCTGTCGGGCGTCGGCGCCGGTGGCTCGGCGCTGGTTCCCGGGTGCCGGGGCCAGCGGCCGGTGTGTTGGTGAACCGGGTCCCGGAGGAACAACGTGTCAGCGGTTCGACCCGCCGGGAGAATGAATTTCACGATCCTGCTTGACAGGGTTTTCCGAAAGTGATCACATTTTTGACGTGGACGCAAACAAAAGCTGACGGTCGGATCCGGGGTCTGGATACGCTCGGCCGGCAGGTGCCAAGGCTAGACATACCCCAGATGAACGAACTTCCTCACCAGATCCTTGAACATCCGGCCGACCCTGGCTGGAAGAGTGATTTCAACGCCTTTCTGGCGGCCCATCCGGACCTGGACACGCTCGAGGTCGTGCTGCCGGACACCAACGGCGTGCTGCGGGGCAAGTGGCTGCCGGGCAACGCCTTGCCCAAGGTCTTCGAGGGCGGGGTGGCATTTCCCTATTCCCTGTTCGGTCTGGATGTCTGGGGGCGCGAGGTCGAGGCGACCGGCATGCATCTGGAAACCGGCGACAAGGACGGTGTCTGCTGGCCGATCCCCGAAACGCTCAAGCTGGTGCCGTGGACCGACCGCAAGACCGCCCAGGTGCTGCTGTCCATGTATGACCGTGACGGCGATCCCTTCCTGGCCGACCCGCGCCATGTGCTGGAAAACATGGTCGCGCGCCTGAAGGACGAGTTCGGCGTGACCGCGACCTGCGCCTTCGAACTGGAATTCTATCTGTTCGAGGAAAGCGATGGCGACTGGACCGAACAGCCGAAACCGTTGTTTGCCACCCATCTGGGTCCCGCCCGCCAGAACATGTACGCGCTTTCGGATCTGGAAGCCCTGCTGCCGGTGGTCGACGATCTGCGCAGGGCCTGCGAGGCCCAGGGAATTCCGGCGGACGCTGCGGTTTCCGAGGCGGCGCCCGGCCAGTTCGAACTGAATCTCCATCATCGCCGCAATCCGCTGCTGGCCGCCGACGACGTGGTGCTGCTGCGCCGTCTCGTGGCAGGCGTTGCCCGCAAGCACGAACTGAAGGCCTCCTTCATGGCCAAGCCGTTTGTGGAATGGCCCGGCAACGGCATGCACGTCCATGTGTCCATGGAAGACGAGACCGGCAACCTGTTCGCCGATCCTGAGCACGGTGCCGAACGCCTCGGTTACGCCATCAGCGGTCTGTTGAAGACCATGCCCGAAGCGTTGCTCCTGTTCATCTCCACCTTCAACGGCTTCCGCCGCATGCAGCCGGGGTCCTACGCCCCGGCATCGATCTGCTGGGGCTACGACAACCGCTCGGTCGCGTTGCGCGTGCCGGCTTCAAGCCCGGAGGCCGCGCGCGTGGAACACCGTATCGCCGGTGCCGACGCCAATCCCTATCTGGTGCTGACCGGCGTGCTGGCCGGCATGATGGAAGGGTTGCGGCTGCAGAAGGACCCGCCGCCGCCGGTGACGGGAAATGCCTACCAGAAACGCAGGAAGCGGCTGACGCCCTGGATGGACGAGGCGATCGACGCCTTCGAGGCTTCCAAACTGATGAAACAGGCCGTGGGCAAGGAAATGCACAAGGTTCTTACCGAGATCAAACGCCACGAGCTGACCGAGTTCGGACGCGAGATCTCGTCGCTGGAGCGCCGGACCTATTTGTGAGCACCCGGCGCTCAAAATCGAAGCTGGACAAAATCCGGCACCATCGCCAATCTTTCGGACACAAGACGCAAACAGCGCGATTGTCCGTTTGCAAACAGGGATCAAGGTCCGCAACGGACCGCAGTCAAACTCTGAGGGGAGTTCTCAATTGACGATCAAAACCATGCTGACCGGAGTCGCTGTGCTCGGCCTTATGAGCGGCGCTTCGCTCGCCCAGGACCGGACGGTGAATGTCTATAACTGGTCCGATTACATCGATGAATCCATCCTGAAGGACTTCGAGACGGAAACCGGCATCGAGGTCGTCTACGACGTCTTCGACAGCAACGAGGTTCTGGAAACCAAGCTGCTCGCCGGCAGCACCGGCTACGATGTGGTGGTGCCGACCGGGACGTTCCTCGCCCGTCAGATCAAGGCCGGCGTCTTTTCCGAGCTCGACAAGGCCAAGCTGACCAATCTTTCCAACATGTGGACGGACATCGAGCAGCGGGTCGAGAAATACGATCCGGGCAACCTGTACTCCATCAACTACATGTGGGGCACCACCGGACTCGGCTACAATGTTGACAAGGTGAAGGAAGCGCTGGGCGAGGACGCGCCGGTCGACAGCTGGGACCTGTTCTTCAAGCCGGAAAATCTGGCAAAGCTGGAGGACTGCGGTGTCCACGTTCTGGATGCGCCGACCGAACTGGTGCCGGCGGCGCTCAACTATCTCGGCCTCGATCCGGACAGCAAGGACACGGGAGACATCGAAAAGGCCGGTGAGCTGCTCATGTCCGTCCGCCCCTATGTGCAGAAATTCCACTCGTCCGAATACATCAACGCCCTCGCCAATGGCGATATCTGCCTGGCCATCGGCTGGTCCGGTGACGTGCTTCAGGCCCGTGACCGTGCGGCGGAGGCCGGCAACGGCGTGACCGTGGAATATGCCATTCCGAAGGAAGGCGCCCTGATGTGGTTCGACCAGATGGCGATCCCGGCGGATGCCCCGCACAAGGACGAGGCGCATGAGTTCCTGAACTACATCATGCGGCCGGACGTGATGGCCAAGGCGTCCAACGTTGTCTACTATGCCAACGGCAACAAGGCCTCCCAGGAACTCCTCAACGACGACGTCATCGGCGACCCGGCGATCTATCCGAGCGAGGATGCGGTCAAGAACCTCTACACCGTGACCTCCTATCCGCCGAAGGTGAACCGGATCGTCACCCGCACGTGGACATCGGTGAAAAGCGGCCAGTAAGGCCAGTGGGCGCCGGAACCCGAACAAGGGTCCGGCGCCTTTCATGACGGAATGTCTCTTCGGGGTGGGGGATTGCCTTGGCGAAAAAATCGATAGGCCCGGTGCGCCGGGAATTCACCCCCTGGGAAATCCCGGGCCATCCACCCTTCATCGAATTCCGGGATGTCACCAAGAAATTCGGCGACTTCACGGCGGTCAGGAACCTCTCGCTGACCATCTTCGAGCGTGAATTTTTCGCGCTTCTGGGCGGGTCAGGCTGCGGCAAGACCACGCTGATGCGCATGCTCGCCGGCTTCGAGACGCCGACTTCCGGGCAGATCTTCCTTGACGGTCAGGACCTTGCCGGTATTCCGCCCTACCGGCGGCCGTCCAACATGATGTTCCAGTCCTATGCGCTGTTTCCCCACATGAGCGTGGAAAAGAACATCGCCTTCGGACTGAAGCAGGACAGGATGCCGGCGTCGGAGATCGGCGACCGGGTTGCCGAGATGCTGCGGCTGACCAAGCTGGAGGAGTTCGCCAAGCGCAAGCCTCACCAGTTGTCCGGCGGCCAGCGTCAGCGCGTCGCCCTGGCCCGGTCTCTGGCCAAACGGCCCAAGGTGCTGCTGCTCGACGAGCCGCTCGGCGCCCTTGACCGGAAGCTGCGCGAGGAAACCCAGTTCGAACTGATGAGCCTTCAGGAAGATCTGAAGATGACCTTCCTGATCGTCACCCACGATCAGGAAGAGGCAATGACGGTCGCCGACCGGATCGCCGTCATGGACAAGGGCGAACTTGTTCAGGTGGCCACGCCCCCGGAAATCTACGAAGCGCCGAATTCCAGGTTTGTCGCCGATTTCATCGGCGACGTGAACCTGATCGAGGCGGCCGTCGCCGCGAAGTCCGATGCGGGCACTCAGCTCAGGGCGCGCAATGCGGACCTCACGCTCGACACCGACCAGGTCACGGATGCGGGTGTCGGGGAGACGGTCTGGTATGCCATCCGCCCGGAAAAGGTCCGGATCGCACAGGGACGACGGACCCCGGGCGCGGTCAATCAGGTCGACGGGGTGGTCTGGGACATTGCCTATCTCGGCGATGTCTCGATCATTCATGCCAAGGTTGGCGCTGACGACCGCGACACACTTCGCGCCACCTTCGCAAACGTCTCGCGGCTGGTGGAAAACCCGATCAACTGGGACGACGAGGTGGTGCTGTCGTTCGACCGGGACGCCGGCGTCATCCTGAAGGGCTAGGGCCATGGCCGAAGATCACATCGCCGCTCCTCCCCGACGCAGTCTTTCCGGCTGGCTCCTGATCGCCTTGCCCTATCTCTGGCTCCTGATCTTTTTTCTGACACCGTTCCTGATCGTCTTCAAGATTTCCCTGTCGCAGGTGGTGGTGGCCATTCCGCCCTACACACCGACCTTCGATCTCGCCGAAGGCTGGCGGTCGATCCTGGAGGGTCTCGGTGAACTCACCGTGGAAAACTACGTCTGGCTGACGGAAGACACGCTTTACTGGAAGTCCTACATATCCTCGGTCACCATCGCTGCGATCTCGACGCTGGCGACACTGGTGATCGGATATCCGATCGCCTATGGCATGGCCCGCAGCCCGCAGTCTCTGCGCCCGACACTGCTGATGCTGGTGATCCTGCCCTTCTGGACCAGCTTCCTGATCCGGGTCTACGCCTGGATCGGTATTCTCAAGAACGAGGGCCTGCTCAATCAGCTGCTTCTGATGCTGGGCCTGATCGACGAGCCGCTGGTGATCCTGAACACCAACCTGGCGGTCTATATCGGTATCGTCTATTCCTACCTGCCGTTCCTGGTGCTGCCGCTTTATGCCAGCCTTGAAAGGCTGGACGGCAGTCTTCTCGAAGCGGCCGAGGATCTCGGCTGCCCGCCCTGGAAGGCGTTCTGGAAGATCACCGTACCGCTGTCGCTGCCCGGGGTCATCGCCGGATGCTTTCTGGTGTTCATTCCGGCGGTGGGGGAATTCGTCATTCCGGATCTGCTGGGCGGCTCCGAGACGCTGATGATCGGCAAGACGCTCTGGGTCGAGTTCTTCAACAACCGCGACTGGCCGGTGTCCTCGGCGGTTGCCGTGATCCTGCTGATGATCCTGGTGATCCCGATCGTGATGTTCCAGAACCAGCAGCAGAAGATGTCGGAGAAGAACGCATGACCCGCGGCCCGACCTGGTTCAACATCACCTCGCTCGTGCTGGGCTTTTCATTCCTGTATCTGCCTATCGTCTTGCTGGTGGTCTATTCGTTCAACGAAAGCCGGCTGGTGACCGTATGGGGCGGGTTTTCGACCAAGTGGTACGTGGCACTGCTGGACAACGATCAGCTTCTGGATGCCGCCTGGGTCACGCTGCGGGTTGCCTTTGCCTCGGCGACCATCGCAACGGTGTTCGGCACGATCGCGGCTCTTGTGCTTGTCCGTTCGGGGCGGTTTGTCGGCCGCTCGCTGTTCTCCGGCATGATCTTCGCGCCGCTGGTGATGCCCGAGGTGATCCTCGGCCTGTCGCTGCTGCTCTTGTTCGTGGCGATGGACACCAGCCGCGGCTTCTGGACCGTGATGCTGGCGCACACGACCTTCGCCATGTGCTACGTGGCCGTGGTGGTGCAGTCCCGCCTGGTCGGCTTCGACAAGTCCATGGAAGAGGCCGCGGAGGACCTCGGCTGCCCGCCGGTCAAGACTTTCTTCCTGATCACGTTGCCGATCATCTTTCCAGGCGTGCTCGCCGGCTGGATGCTTGCCTTCACCTTGTCCCTGGACGATCTCGTGGTCGCCAGCTTCACCACCGGACCGGGCGCGACGACCCTGCCGATGAAGATCTATTCCCAGGTCCGGCTTGGTGTCACACCCGAAATCAATGCCGTCTGCACCATTCTGGTCGCGCTGGTGACCATTGGCGTGATCGCCGCCTCGCTCGTGTCCCGGCGGCAGCAGCTGCGCCGGGAGCAGGATGAGCGCGCGGCCTTCGGAGCCGATGGCTGAATGCGGGGCTCAGCCTGAGCGGGGCGGCTGGAACAGGTAGATCACCAGCCACACGGGAACCACGATGAAGGCGCCGAGGACCATGTTCGGAACGGCCCAGTCCCGGAATTCGAGCATGTAGATCCACAGCTGCAGCGGACTGAGGCCGACCGAGCCGAGAATGTCCGTTGCCGTGATGTTGACAAAGGAAAGACCCGCGCCGACGAGCAGCGAAAACACCGCGATCTTGAAGAGGGTCGACAGGAACGGATACACGGCAGGCGATTTCTTTCCAGTGGGTGTCAGGGCCCTGCCTCGCTGCAAGGTCCATGGATCTGCTTCCGGAGTCTTGATCTTAAGACTTTAAAAACCATAAACGGACCGACGGAATTCAGGCATGACGGGCGAGTTTTCGCCGGAAGACCGGCCAAATCGATTAAGTGACCGGCCGTTCATGATTTGCGCTGCGATGCGGCAAAGATGGCTTGACCGGAAAGAACCAAGCGGCGAATGTGCGCCTCACGCATTCAGCGGTCATTACTGGGAGTGAAACATGAACAAAATTTATCCGGACGCGAAGGCGGCCCTGGACGGGCTCACCTTTGACGGCATGACTGTTATGGCCGGCGGTTTCGGGCTGTGCGGTATCCCGGAAAATCTGATCGTGGCGCTCCGGGACTCCGGAGCCAGGGACGTCACCGCCATTTCCAACAACGCCGGTGTCGATGACTTCGGGCTCGGCCTGTTGCTGCAGACACGTCAGATCAAGAAAATGGTGTCGTCCTATGTGGGCGAGAACGCCACTTTCGAAAAGCAGTATCTGAACGGCGAACTGGAGCTGGAATTCAATCCGCAGGGCACTCTGGCCGAGCGGATCCGCGCCGGCGGCGCGGGCATTCCGGGCTTCTACACCAAGACCGGTGTCGGCACGCTCATTGCCGAGGGCAAGGAGCACAAGGATTTCAACGGCGAGACCTACATCATGGAAACCGGCCTGGTTGCCGATGTTGCGCTGGTCAAGGCCTGGAAGGCCGACAAGGAAGGCAATCTTGTCTACCGCAAGACGGCACGGAACTTCAATCCGATGATGGCGACCGCCGGCAAGGTCTGCGTGGTCGAGGTCGAGGAGATTGTCGAGGTCGGTGAACTCGATCCGGACAACATCCACACCGCCGGGATCTTTGTCGACCGCATCATTCTCGGCAATCACGAAAAACGTATCGAAAAGCGCACGACGCGCGCAGCCTGAGGGAGAAAACATCATGGCCTGGACACGTGATGACATGGCAAGGCGCGCAGCGCAGGAACTGGAAGACGGCTTTTACGTCAACCTCGGCATCGGCATTCCGACGCTGGTTTCCAACTACATTCCGGAAGGCGTTCACGTCACCCTTCAGTCGGAGAACGGCATGCTCGGCATGGGCCCGTTTCCGACCGATGACGAGGTCGACGCCGACCTGATCAATGCCGGCAAGCAGACCATCACCGAACTGCCGCAGACGAGTTATTTTTCGTCCGCCGACAGTTTCGGCATGATCCGCGGCGGTCATATCGACCTGTCGATTCTGGGCGCCATGGAAGTCGCCGAAAACGGCGATCTTGCCAACTGGATGATCCCGGGCAAGATGGTCAAGGGCATGGGCGGCGCCATGGATCTGGTCGCCGGCGTCAAGCGCGTCGTGGTGATCATGGACCACGCTTCAAAGGCGGGCGATCCGAAGCTCTTGAAAGAGTGCACGCTGCCGCTGACCGGCGTGGGCTGCGTCGACCGGGTGATCACCAATTTCGGTGTTTTCGACGTCACCGACGGCGGCCTGAAAGTGGTCGAACTCGCACCGGACGTGACACTGGACGAGGTCAAGGAAAAGACCGAGGCGACACTCCTGGCCTGACGTTTTAGGGCCACGATCCGGCGAATTTCCGAAAGGGCGCCTGCAGGTGATGCGGGCGCCCTTTTTTTGTCAGACGCAGGTGCTCGCGACAGCGCCGGGGCAAATTGTCCTGAAACGGCACCATTGCGCAATTTTTACAGGGAAAAATCGAATATAATTAAGACTTTCACTGGTCAATAAACCAATGAAAATCCGCGTCTTTGTCGAAAATTCCCCTCTATTCAGGCAATGTAATTACTCCGGCTAAGGGTCGGCTTAGCGTTTACGGCATCGGCAGGTTTTACGGTGTCGTGATTATCCGGCCTTCAAGACTTGTTCGCTAGAATGACCGGGTCTCTCAAGGGAGTGGGTTGTGGGTGAATCGCCGCGTGTCGTGACAAAACTTGTTGGCATCCTGTCGGCATGGCTGCCTGGCCTGAGCTCGCGCTTCGTGCTGCTTGTCGCCGGCCTCTTTCTGGCGCTTTCAGTGGTCATGATCATGGTTGCCAGCTACCTCGACCTGCGCGACGAGGAGCAGCGGGCCGTCTCCGACGCCAAGGCAATCGGCGCGACCGTGAGCCGTCTCGCAGTTCCCCATCTGACCAATCATCACTATCTGATCCTGGAACAGGAACTGGAGAGCATCGCGGCAAGTGGTGTCGTCGAATTTGCCCAGGTGTACGACCCGGCGCGGACGGTCACGATCGACAGCGATCCGGACACGAGCTATTTCGACGAGACGGAAAACCACGCGCTCGTGCGGGAGGTTCTCGACACCGGCCGCGACCAGCTCCGCCAGACACGCGAGCGCGTCGAGATCGCGCTTCCGGTCCGCGACATGGTATCGGGAGACATGCTTGGCACGGCGCTCGTTTCGGTGAAACGGATGCCGGTCAACGGCATGCTGTTGTCGATCTGGGGGCGCAACATCGTCATCACGCTGGTGTTGCTGGTCTTCTGTGTCCCGGTCACCATTCATTTCGCCGAAAATTTCGTCAGGCCGATCAAAGCCCTCACGCAGGCTGCTCACACGGTCAGTTCCGGCAACTTCGACGCGCCGTTTCCGGTCGATCGAAAGGACGAGATCGGCGTGCTTGCCCGCGCCTATCGCGACATGGTGGCCACCATCCGCAACAACATGGCCCGCATTCACGAACTGGCCTACGTCGATCCGGTCACCCGGTTGCCGAACCGGGAAAGCTTCCGGCAGCATTTCAACGCCAATATGGAAGGGGCCGGCGGCAAGCCGAACCGCATGTGCGTTCTGTTCATCGATCTGGACAGGTTCAAGCGGGTCAATGACAGCTACGGCCACGACCACGGCGATGCATTGCTGAAGGAAGTGGCCGCCAGACTGCAGCGGCTGCTGGACACAAGAGCCCGTGACGGCGCCACCGGAATGGAACACGCGGACCGGAAACCGGCCTTCGCACCGCTGGTTGCCCGCCTGGGCGGCGACGAATTCGCCGTGGTCCTGCAGGCCGAAATGCCGATGGAAGATCTCCGTCTGTTTGCCGAGCAACTGGTGCAATGTGTCGAACAGCCGCTGGAGATCAGCGGCCTGACCATGGCCGTTGGCGCCAGCATCGGCGTGTCTGTCTATCCGGACGACGGCGAGGACTACACCGCGATCCTGAAGAACGCCGATATCGCCATGTATGCCGCCAAACGGACAGGCGGCAACCGGGCCTGCTTCTATAAGGAAATCGAGAGCGACTCGCATGCGCATGAGCGGATCCGCCTGGAAGCGGAGCTGAAGATCGCGCTCCTTCGTGACGAAATCACCATCGTGTTTCAGCCAAAGATCGACTGCACGTCCATGAGTGTGGTCGGAGCGGAGGTTCTGGCCCGGTGGAACCATCCGGACCGGGGCCTGCTGTCGCCGGGGTGCTTCATCGATGTCGCCGAGGAGAGCGGCCTGATCACGCGTCTGGGAGAGCGGGTCCTGGATCTTGCCTGCCGGCAGGGGCGGGTCTGGCTCGATGCCGGTCAGAGGATGCCGCTGGCGGTGAACGTCTCCATCCGGCAGATCGAGCAACCGGGTTTCACCACCCGGGTGCTCGAAACGCTCGACATCACCGGGTTCCCGGCAGAGCTGCTGCAGCTGGAGGTCACCGAGACCGTGGCCATGGCGGATCCGGAGCAGGTGTCGGAGGCGACCGGCCCGTTGCTGAAGGCCGGCATCACCTTCGCCATCGACGATTTCGGCACGGGATATTCCAGTCTGGCCCATCTCCAGCGCCTGCCGTTCAACACCTTCAAGATCGACCAGAGCTTTGTCTGCGGCCTGGCCGGCGATCACCACAGCCGGTCCATCGTCAAGACGATCCTGGCGATGGCGAAAAGTCTTCGCTACGAAGTGGTTGCCGAAGGTGTCGAAACGATCGACCAGCAGGCTTTCCTGATGGAAAACGGCTGCACCACCGCGCAAGGGTTCCTGTTTGCCCGGCCGATGCCGGCGGACCGGTTCGAAGCCTGGGCAGCCGCCTTCACACGGCCGCAGGGCGCACAGGCGGACCCGGCGTCTCCGGACAGGAACAGTGCCTCCGGGTGTGCGACGTGAGCTATTGCGCAGCGGCGTTGTGGCGGCGCTTGGCAAGTGGCCGGATGGCCGGGAAGTCCTGATCGGTGAGTGTTTCTTTTTCAAGAAGAAGCGCCGCGCCTTCGTCCAGTTCCTTGCGATGCGCGTTCAGAAGGTCCTTGGCCTGCGCGAACGCCTGTTCGACACGGGATTTGATCGCCATGTCGATCTCGCGCTGGGTCTGGTCGGAAACCTCGACGACGTCGCCGCCCGGCTGGCCGAGAAAATTCTGTCTCTGCGCGGAGTAGATCCGGTTGCCCAGCCCGGTCTCCATGCCGTATCGCATGACCATGTCCCGGGCGACCTCGGTGACTTTCTGGATGTCGTCGGAAGCGCCGGTCGAAATCTCGCCGAAGACGATCTCTTCCGCCGCACGCCCTCCCATCAGGACGGTCATCCGGTCTTCCAGGTCCCGGGTGGTCATCAGGAACCGGTCCTCTGTCGGCCTTTGCATGGTGTAGCCCAGAGCGCCGACACCGCGCGGGATGATCGAGATCTTGTGCACCGGATCGCAACCTTCCAGATTGGCGGCGACCAGGGCGTGGCCCATTTCATGAAAAGCGACGGTCTTGCGTTCCTTGTCGGACAGGAGGCGGCTGCGTTTCTCGATGCCCGCGATCACGCGTTCGATGGCTTCGCTGAAATCCGGCAGGGCAACCGCGTCGCCGTTCCGGCGTGTCGCGAGCAGGGCGGCTTCGTTCACCAGCGTGGCCAGATCCGCCCCGGTGAAACCCGCCGTCAGCTGGGCCACCTGGTCGAGGTCGGCGTCAGGCGACAGCTTGATCTTCTTCACATGGACGTCGAGGATCGCGCGACGTCCGGACTTGTCCGGGCGGTCGACAAGCACCTGGCGGTCGAAACGTCCCGCACGCAGCAGGGCCGGATCCAGGATCTCGGGCCTGTTGGTCGCTGCCAGCAGGATGATGCCGCTCGAGGGATCGAAGCCGTCCAGTTCCGTCAGGAGCTGGTTGAGCGTCTGTTCCTTTTCGTCGTTCGATCCCATCGGACTGTTGGCGCGCGCGCGTCCGAGGGCGTCGAGCTCATCGATGAAAATGATGGCGGGAGCGGCCTTGCGGGCCTGCTCGAACAGGTCGCGCACCCGGGCGGCACCGACGCCGACGAACATCTCGACAAATTCGGAACCGGAGATGGAAAAGAACGGCACGCCCGCCTCTCCGGCGACGGCGCGGGCGAGCAGGGTTTTCCCCGTCCCGGGAGGACCGATCAGCAGGATGCCCTTTGGAACATGCGCGCCCAGGCGGCCATAGGCTTGCGGGTTCTGCAGGAAATCGACGACTTCCTGCAGTTCGCGTTTGGCCTCGTCCACACCGGCGACATTTTCGAAGCTGACATCCACACCGGTCTCGACATAGACCTTCGCCTTGGACTTTCCGACGGTCATCATGCCGCCGAATCCCTGTTTTTCGGCAAAGCGGCGGATGAAAAACGCCCACAGCCCGAACAGCAGCAGCACCGGCAGAACCCAGGAGAGGATATCGCGCAGGATCGTGTTCTGGACGACGCCGGTGAACTTCACATCGTATTTGCTGAGCTCTTCGGCGAGCGGGAAGTCCACGCGGGTGGTGATGAAATACTGTTTGCCGTCCTTCGAGGGCTCCTTGAACTTGCCCTCGATGACGTTCTCCTTGACGGAAATCTCGTCGATCTTGCCGTCCTTGAGATACTGTTCAAACTGGCTGTAAGGGATCTGTTCGACGGTCTTGTAGGTGGTCCACCAGCTTTGGAACATCAACACCAGCATCAAGGCCGTGAAGGCGTACCAAAGATTGATCTGGTGTTTCTTGTCCATCGAAGGATCCGTCCCCTGTTGACCGGCGGTATGGCGCCATTGGGAGGATTTGGCGGGGCCCTGTCAAGTTGCGATAGGGTCACAGGGAACCCGCCTTACGTGGATCAGACCGCCGGTCCCGGCTGACGCTTGGAAAGCCGCGTGCGGAACGACGAGGCGCTGGTGCGGGCGAGATAGATCACCGGGATCAGACCGACCAGAACGATGGCCAGCGAGGGCAAGGCCGCCTCCTCGAAAGCTTCCCGGGAGGCAGCTTCGAACACGGTTGTCGCCAAGGTCTCGAAATTGAAGGGGCGCAGCAGGATCGTGGCCGGCAGTTCCTTCATGCAGTCGACGAAACTGAGCAGGGCAGCCGACAGCAGCACCGGTTTGAGCATCGGCAGGTGAACCTGCGTCAGGGTCTGGCCGCTGTTGCGGCCAAGTGTCCGCGCGGCCATGTCCAGATGGGGCGTGATGCGGCCGAACCCGCCTTCCACCTGGCCGTAGGAAACCGCGAGGAAGCGCACCACATAGGCGTAGACCAGGCCTGTGCCGCTTCCCAGCAGCAACAGCCCGGTGTTCAGGCCGAACCATGCCTCCATGCGCGCGTCGAGCAGATTGTCGAAATTGGCCATCGGGATCAGGATGCCGATCGCCAGCACCGTGCCGGGAATGGCATAGCCGATGGACGCCAGCCTCACTGCACCCTTGAGCGGGCCGTTCGGGCTCAGGCGCAGCGCATAGGCCAGGCAGATGGAAATCACGACGGTCAGCAGCGCGGCGACTGCGGCGAGGCTGAAACTGTTCCAGACGGTGGTCAGAAAGCCGTCGGTCAGAACGAAGCTCAGCCGCCGGCTGGCACGGTCCGCCAGCAGCACGCCCGGAACCACGAAGCCTGCGAAGACCGGAACCAGGCACAGGACGAGCGCGAGCTTCGCCTGCCAGGGGTTCAGGTCGAACCGCGTCGGCGGACGGTGCTTGGCATCCCCGCGGCTGTCGAAACGTTGCTTGCGCCGTCCGAAGCGTTCCAGCCACAGCAGAAGAAGCACCATGAAGAGCATGGCCAGGGCAAGCTGGGCGGCGCCCCCGAGGCTCGAGCGATTCAGCCAGGTGTCATAGACCGAAAACGTCAGGGTCTTGACCCCGAAGAATGTCACCGCGCCGATGTCGTTGAGGCATTCCATCAGCGCCAGTGAAATGCCGATGGCGATCGCCGGTCGGGCCAGGGGCAGGGCCACGCGGAAGAACAGGCCGTAGGGAGAGGCGCCGAGGGTTCTGGACACATCCAGCGTCGAAGCCGACTGGATCAGGAAACTGGCGCGGGTGGTGAGATAGACATATGGGTAAAGCACCGCGCCCATGACGAAGATCGCGCCGCCGAGCGAACGGATTTCCGGAAACCAGTACTCCCGGGACGTCTGGTAGCCGAACAGGTCGCGGACCAGGCTCTGGACGGGCCCCGTGTAGTCGAGGACTTCCACATAGGCGAAGGCGACGATGTAGGTCGGGACGGCAAGCGGCACCAGCAGGGCCCAGTCCAGGATGCGCCGGCCCGGAAAATTGCACATGGTGACCAGCCAGGCGGTCGCGACACCGGTGAGACCGGTGACCAGGCCGACACCCAGCATCAGCAACAGCGTGGTCCGTAGCGCTCCGGGCAGGACGGTCGTCAGCAGGTGGCCCCAGACGGCGCCGGACGGCGTGAATGCGATCCAGACAATCGCCGCCAGCGGCAGCAGCACAAGTGCGGCGATAAACAGCGCTGCGGCTTGCCAGAAACGGTCGACAAGGGAATGGGTGGGCGTGCGCAACAAGAGCGGACTTTTCACTGAGAATTGTTCGCAGGAAGCTCTAACGGCAAATGCTGAAAAAAGCAAAAAGCGCCGCTATGGGCGGCGCTTCTCGTTGGTCTCGATAAGGAAACGTTCCTCAGGACGCAGGGCCGTCGTCGAAGCCGACCTTGTCGACCAGCTCACTGGCGGTCTTGCGGTTCTTGGCGATCTCGGCGAGGGACAGCGCGTCCGGCTTCAGGTCGCCCCAGCTCTGGACGCGCTCCGAGACTTCCACGCCCGGGGTGACCGGGTATTCGAAGTTGGATTCAGCGTAGATCTTCTGGGCGTTCTGGGAAGACAGGAACTCGACCAGGCTGACCGCATTGTCCTTGTTCGGAGCGTGTTTGGCCAAAACGACACCGGCAAGATTGACGTGGCTGCCACGGCCATCGGCATTCGGGAACAGGATACGCACGCTGTCGGCCCAGTCCTTCTGTTCCGGCTCTTTGTCGTTGGTCTGCATCTTGCCCATGTAATAGGTGTTGCCGAGCGCGATATCGCATTCACCGGCAAAGATGGCCTTGACCTGCGCCCGGTCGTTGCCGGCAGGCTTGCGGGCCAGGTTGTCGCGAACACCCGCGAGCCATTCCTCGGTCTCCTCGGCGCCGTGATGCGCGACCATGGAGGCGATCAGGCCGATGGTGTAGACATGCTGTCCCGAGCGTGTGCAGATCCGGCCCTTCCACTTGGGATCGGAGAGCTCCTCATAGGTGATGGCGTCCTGTGCGACACGATCCTTGGAGGCGTAGACGATACGCGCGCGGTTGGTCAGTCCGACCCAATGGCCTTCCGGATCGCGAAACTGCTCCGGAATGTTCCCGGAGACGACATCGGAAACGATCGGCTGGGTGACGCCGAGCTGCTTGGCGCCGTCGAGACGGCCGATGTCCACTGTCAGAAGCACGTCTGCCGGAGAGTTCTCACCTTCCGCGGCGATCCGTTCGCCAAGGCCCTTCGAGGCAAAGACGACGTTCGTCTTGATACCGGTCTCTGCCGTGAACGCATCCAGAAGCGGCTGGATCAGGAACGGCTGGCGATAGGAATAGATGTTCACTTCACCGTCGGCGAACGCGGGCGCAGCGGCAAGGGATGCCGAAGTCAGTGCGAGGGCGCCTGCCAGGGTGCGGAAAGTGGCGTGCATGTTTGGTCTCCCGGTCATCTGGTTATTCTGGCCTGGGTCAAATGGCCTCAGATTTGGACCGCACTATGTCGCTGGGTCAGTAAGAAGTCAATAAATCAAGCAAAATCAATAGTTTAGAATTATTCAAAACTAACTGGAGACTTATACTCCAGTATTGAGCGGGAAAAGGAAGCTAAAACAGGAGTTTATCACTCGACTTTGGCGGGCGGCTGTCCCGAACCGCGATCCGGTGCAGTGATCACGAATGTGTTACCGGTCGGCTCGGGGAAGATCCCTGGCCGGGACCCTGTCCGCTCCGCCGTCCGGGGAGCGGCGACACTCGTGCCGCCGGTCATCCCGATACCGGATGGCAAAGACGCCGCGCGGCAAAGACGCCGGCACGGTCAGTCCGGCCGGTCTGTCATTCCGACAGCACCCGCTGGGTCGGAAAGAGGATTTCCACCAGGGTGCCCTGGTCCGGTGTCGAATCGATGTGAAAACTCGCCCGGTTGGCTTCCACCAGTGCCTTGGTCAGCGGCAGGCCAAGGCCGGTGCCGCCCCCGCGGCTGGAGGTATGAAGCTGCCTGAAGGGTTCAAGCGCAGCCGCAAGCTGCTTGGTGGTCATGCCGGTGCCGGTATCGCGCACCCGAAGGGCGACCTCTCCATTGCTTTCCAGAGCCGTCGACAGGATCACCTGCCCGCCGGAGCGGTTGTACTTGATGGCATTGGACAGGAGGTTGAGCACGATCTGGCGCAGGGAGCGCGGATCGGCAACCACATCGGGCACCGATTCCGGCAGGCTTGCCCGAATGATGACCCGCTCCCGGTTCGCCTGCGGCTGCATCAGCGCCACACATTCGTTGATGACGTCGTTGGTCGATACGGCGGAGAAATTCAGGTCCAGTTTGCCGGCCTCTATCTTCGACAGGTCCAGAAGATCGTTGATGAGGCTCATGATGTGCGAGCCGGACGTGCGGATGTCCTTCAAATAGTCCTTGTAGCGGTCGTTGCCGATCGGGCCGAACCGTTCCTCCATCATCACCTCGGAAAAGCCGATGATGGCATTCAGCGGCGTGCGGATCTCGTGACTGATCTTGGCGAGGAAGTCGGATTTCTGCGAGCTTGCGTTCTCCGCCTGCCGCTTGGCCTCGGTGAGCTCCTCCTCGGCGGTTTTCCACTGGGTGATATCGCGCAGGACCGCGCAGTATTTGGCATCGTCCTGGCTGCCGTTGATACGGCCCATGGTCATGAACAGCGGGATCAGACCACCCGTCGGCATCTGGCCGAGGACCTCGCGGCCATCGTTCAAGATGCTGGCCACGCCGTTGCGCGACAGGCCGTCCAGATAGTCGGCGGCGGACCGGTGGCTTTCCGGGGCGAGGAACTCGGTGAAGGGCGCGCCGATCATGTCCGAGCGGCTGGCGCTGAACAGCGCCTCGGCGGAGCCGTTCACCTTCAGGACCGTTCCGTGCAGGTCGAGCACGAGGACACCGTCCGTCGCTGTCTCCAGAATGGTGTCCATCTCGGCGATCTGGTTGCGCGCGCTGTCCAGTTCCGCGCGCACTTCTGCGAAGAAATTGGGCGATGCGGGCGTCGCCGCAGCGGAGACCGGCTGGGCCGCCGTCCCCTTGCGTTCGGTAATCGAGATCATCAGCCCGTGGCCGCCGTTCCAGGGCACGGAATGCATGTGCGCATCGACATTCAGCACACCGCCATCGGACAGGCGCAGTTTCATCGCCTCGTCGACTTCGCCGTCCATGTCCTCCGCGTCCGGGAGTTCCTCCGCGTCGTCGATAAAGAGCGCTTCCAGTCCGCCCGCCTGTGACAGTTTCGCGATCGACCTGTAGCCGAGCATGGCAAGCAGCGCCTTGTTGGCGTAAAGCACTTCGCGGTCATCCACGATGGCGATCCCGATGGGCAATCGGTCGAGCAGGCTCGGGTCGATCGGGCCGGCTTCCGGCACCTCCGGCGGCAGATCCTCTTCCGGTTCCGCCTCCCGGTCCGGAGCATCGAAATCCTCCAGGTCGCCTTCCAGCCGAGCTCCGAGTGCCTCGGCGATCTTGCGGAAAGCCTGCCGCTCGGGCCTGGAAAGACTGGAGGTGTCGACCGGAACGACACGGGGCCTGGCTGTCGCCAGCGCAATGACTTCACCGGTCCTGGCTGGCTCCGGCGTTTCGTCTCCACCGGACGCCTCTTCGGCGGCCCGGTCCTCGGTTTCGAAAGCCGCTGTTTCCTCGAAGAACTCGCGCTCGTCCGTCGTTGTCTTTTCCGTTGTGTCACCGGCGTTCGGGACGTTCGTCCCCGGCGCCCCGGCTTCGTCCGCCGACACGTTGTCAGGCACGGGCGCAGGAACAGGCCCAGGAACAGGCGCTGTGTCAAGCGTTGCCGCTGTCTGCTCGATCATCCGGCTATCTTCATCGACAATGTCGAACTGGCTGTCTTCAAGGGCGGGCACGGGCGGGTCCCTTGCGTCGTCTGCCCCGTCCTTCGGCAAGACGTCGTTCGCCGGATTGTCGGCGTCCACCGGCGGGCGTGTCGCGGCACCTGCGGGACTTTTGGCCGTCGGGTCGTCCGTGGTGCCTGCAGCCGTATCGCCGTCATCTGCCGGCTCTGTTTGCGAAGGGGCCGCCTCGCCCGGAGGCGCGTCGAACAGGTCGCGGGATTTCTTTTCCGCCGTCTTGTAGGATTTTGCCAGCGACTTGACGGCACTTTCAATCTCGGCGGGCTCGAGCGGCGCCGTTCCTGAAATGCCGGTCGGCTCGTCGGCCTCAGCCGCGTCCCGGCCGCCTTCCGCGCCACCATCGACAGCATCACCATTGCCGTCACCTTCGTCCGTATCCATGAGGGCGCTGGCGCGGTTTTCCGCTTCAATCTCCGCACTCTGCGCGTCAGCGGCTTCGGAAAGGGGCTCTTCCGACTGGAGCAGGTCGTCCTGCCGCTCGGCGCCTGCCGGGTCCTGCGGGCTTCCGGCCGGTACGGACTGGCCGGTCTGCAATGCTTCCAGCCTGGAGTCCAGCGCGGCGCCGGGCAGATCGTCCGCATCCTCCACAGCCGCGTTATCCGCGGGTTCCGAAGAGGTGGTGCCTGCGTCCGCAGCAAGAGAGGTTTCGGATTTCACGGAAGGGTCCGGGGCGGCTGATGGCTCTGACGGACCGGAGACGCCCGGCTCGGTGGGAGCTGATTTTCCGGTAAACCGGGAAAGCGAGCCGACCAGCGCGGCCGCGCTGGCACCGAGAAAGGTTTTGCCGGCAAATGAATCCGGTTGGGCGGGTTTCAGGTCTTCGAGCGATGAGGCCGCGTCGGACGCCTTGTCCTGGCCGGAAGGCATGCGTGCCTCGGAGGTGGCCTCGTTCTCTTCCCTGTCCGTTTCTTGGTCAGGGGTCCCGTTGGCAGCAGTGTCGCCTGACCCGGCGTCCGTCTGCACGGGAGACATTTGATCGGTTTGCGGGGCTTCGATCGCCGGCTGGTCCGCGACCGGACGGTCCGCGCCTGATGGCGCGACCCCGGACACGTCTTCCTGCGGGGAGGCGGTTTCGGTCGGGTCCGAGAGGCGCCGGTCCTCACTGCTGCCGAGAGGATCTTCGGTCTGGTCCACTGCCTCTGCGTCAGCCTCCGCTTCCGCATCCGGGCCGGTGGCCGCGTGTTTTGCGCTGATGCCGATACCGGAGGCGGGCCCTGCCTCGGACAGGTCCGCGCCCGGCAACGGTCCGTCGGGGTCGCTGATCGCATCGGCGGTCCGGCAGACGCCGAACCCCCGGTATCCCTCGAACCGGCGATTGCGGTCGAAGGCGGGCAGGGCGGCCATGTCCACGGGAACACGCAGCGCCGCACCGCTGACCGGCCAATCGACCGTCTTGCCGCTCCAGGTGTCGCGGCGATCGAGCGCCCGGGCGATCTGGCCGCGCGGGTCGAGGCCGTATCTGGCGGAAACCGCTTCCCAGGTCTGCCCGACAATATCGGTTGCCGCCGGACCCAGCACATCTGAAAATTCATCGGACAGGAACGTGAACCGCTGGTCGATATCCATCTTCCAGGCAAAACGCACCGGCCGCCTGCGCGGCTGGAACACAAAGACATTTTCCGGCTCGTTCGGCAGGTCGGTTGATGGCTCCTCGGTGCCGGCCGCAACGCCGGTCCTGGCGGCATCGGTCTCCGGATCGCCCGCCTCATCGCTGCTAGCCTCATCGCTGCCGGTCTCATCGCTGCCGGTGTCGATTGACGCAGGCGGCGCGTCCGGCTCTGTCACCGGATCTGGCGTGGCACCAGGAACCTCGGGCGTGGCGTCAGGCACTTCGTCAGCGCGGTCCTGCGCGTCGGTGCTCGCGTCACTTCCTTGCACAAGTGCGCCTTCATCCTCGGGTGCCTGAACGTCCTCGAGGTCTTCGCCTGCGTCGGCCGGGGTCCCGGCAAGGTCGTCGTCATGGTCGGGCATGCCGCCGGGGGCGTCGTCATGGTTGTCCGCCGGGGCCGGCGCGGTTTCGTCCGTCGGCGGAGCGGCAAGCGCCGTGGCGCCTGATGCCGCGACGGCGGCAACAGCGGTTGCACCGATATCTTCGGGCGTGCCGGCCTGGGGGCGGTCCGCATTCGCCTGGCGGTTGTCGGCTTCACCGCCGTCTTCGTCTTCGTCGCCGAGCGCGGCGTTTTCCAGCACGACCAGTCTGTGCTGGTCGGTCACCTGCAGGACAACGCCGTCGTGATAACAGCCGTCGAGTTCGATCGCGCCGAACAGGGCAATCTGGTCCTCGGGCAGGTCGAGGTCCTCGGGGGTGCCTTCGAGTTCGCCGATCCGCTCGACGACCGCCCCGGCGGAGGTCACGAAGACGGTGGCCGTTTGCGAGCCGAGCAATTCGGCGAAGGCCGGGAGCGGGTCCCTTGTCGCCGCCAGGCCCTTGTCGCCGCAAACGATCAGCGCGGCGGCGGTGCCGTCGCCAAGCACGATCCGTTTGCATTGACAGGTCAGCAGCATGACCCTCAAGCCGCGATAGAACCGCAACCTGTCGATGCTGAACTTGTCGGTCGGGCCGGCTTCCGCGATGCGGGCGATATGCGGACGGGCGGGGGAGCGCTCGAGCGCTGTCAGGCGGCCCAGATCCGAAATCGAATGGGCGGAGAAGAAAGCAGCTCCGGCGGCGTTGGACCACAGAATGCGCGCGCCATCGTCCGACCAGAGCCAGGCGGCTCTCTTGTCAGCAACAAGCTGAACCAGTTCATCCCCGGCAGACAGCTCCAGGAATGATTGGGTCTGTTGGTCCATGGCTCTGCTCCAAGCGGATCTGCAATCCCGGTTGACGGGTGAGCGGCCGCCGGATTTGCTTGCAGTGGTAAACAGTCTGTTAATACAAGCAAACTCCGGCGTCGTCCACGTAAAGCAAGGTTGCTAAAGGGGTTACATGAAGGCGTGGTTAATCCGATCGACCAAGTTTGCCCGAATGCCGTCGCCGTGTTACGAATTTTTGGCATGGAAGGATTTCAGGAGAGCTGCCTGATCACTTCCGTCGACCCGAGGAGCGCCGACATGACTACAGACAAGACAGGTTTCGAAGTCCCCGATCAGATGCGGGAATTCGCTGAAAAGAGCGTCGATCAGGCCCGCAAGGCCTTTGACGATTTCATGGGCGCCACCCACAAGGCGGTCAGCAATGCGGAAGACAGCGCGAGCGCGGTTCAGGTCGGCGCGGCGGATGTCAACAAGAAGGCGCTGACCTACGCCGAAGAGCATGTCGATGCCGCATTCAAGTTCGCGCAGCAGCTGGTCACGGCCGGTAATGTCGAGGACATGATGAAACTGCAGCAGGACTATCTGCGCAGTCAGATGGAATCGCTCGGCGAACAGGCCCGCGAATTCTCCAACTCGGCCACCAAGGCCGTTCAGGATGCCGCCAAGGCCGCCCAGAAAAAGTGATTTTCCGGAACACCGCGCAGGGCGCATCCGCCCTGCGCCCTCAGGAAAACTACTGCATTGCACAATACGTGTTTCGGTTGTAAATTTCCTTTCTGCGCCCAGACATTTCCGAGATGTCGCCCGTTGCCCTCTTCTGGTGGCCCTCTTCAGGTGTTCGTCGCGACCTCAAACCTCGTTTGAGGCAGGACCCGTCGAGACACGACAAGGCCGCAAAATCCGAGACCTCCCCGACGGAAACTTATTGTGCAACGCAAAAAAATGTTGCAATGCACAATAACATCCCTTATGTAGGGGATGCGGATGACGACAGGGCCCGCCGGCACACGATCGGCGGAAACAACAGAACCAATGATCGCATCCGAACTCAAGGAGATGAGATCATGACTGATACCAACACCACCGCATCGGCAAAGACCGCCCCGAAGGCTCGCACCACCAAGGCAAAAGCTGCCCCCGCCGGTGCCGCATTCCCGGATTTCGAAGCATTTGCCATGCCGAAAATGGAAATTCCGTCCGTGTTCCGTGAAGCCACGGAAAAGGGCATTGACAACGCACGCGACGCTTACGCCAAGGTGAAGACCGCTGCCGAAGACGCGACCGACCTGATGGAAGACACATTCGAAACCTCCCGCCAGGGCGTTGTCGAGTTCAACCACAAGGCCGTTGATGCTGCCAAGACCAACGCCGATGCGGCCTTCACTTTCTTCAAGGACATCATGTCCGCGAAAAGTGTCGCGGAAGCCATCGAGCTGCAGTCCAGCTTTGCGCGCCAGCAGTTCGACACCCTGAGCACCCAGACCAAGGAAATGCAGGAGCTGGCCACCAAGCTCGGCACCGACGTTTCCGCACCGGTCAAGGAAGCCATGGAGAAAAACTTCAAGGACCTGAAGGTCAACTGAACCGAACTGGCCGCTTTTTGAGCGACAACACGACTGGATGCCCGGGGAACGCCCCGGGCATTTGCTTTTCAACAGGCCGGATTTTCCGAAATTTCACGCTTGCCGGTTGGAAAAAACGCGTTTAAAAGACGCCCACGCATCTGGCGCCCTGCCCAACAGGGCCCGCGCCGGATTGACGACCTTAGCAGACGTAGCTCAGTTGGTTAGAGCGTCGGATTGTGGCTCCGAAGGTCGGTGGTTCGAACCCACTCGTCTGTACCATTTCTCCCTGACAACCGATCTTCCATCTCTCCCTCTTCGCGGATGCTTCGAGACTCTGTGAAGACTCGGGTCTGAACCGGTTCCGTGCGATGCTGCGTTCTTTCCCGGCTGAGGCCAGGAGCGGGAGGGAGAACGACATGTCTGAAGATATACCGGGTCTCGGAGACCGGCTGTTGCGCTTGCCGGGTCAGCTGCTGCTGGCCCTTGTGAACGCCACCGCGGTGCTCGTCATTGCCGCCTGCGTGCTGGCAATTCTGGTTCTGAACCGGGTGGATGAAGCCGGTGAACGGATCGCGGGAGCCGTGACCGAAGCCGCGCTCACGCGCCTGCAGGTGACACCGGCGGACCTCAAGGCGCGCCTTGAAGCGATTGACGAACGGATTGACGGCCTGCGCGCGCAGCTCGCCGATCCGGATCGTCAGGACCATTGGCAGGTGAACGACCAGTTGAAGGACCTCAACCGCAATCTCGCCGGGATCAGGGCCGCCGCGGAAGGCCTGGGCGCTGCCGGACCGGATGTTGCCGCGGTTGCCTTCAATGAGGCCGGTGATCTTGTCACCCGGGCCCTGTTCGCCCTCAGGGGTTGTGAGGCGGGTGAAAAGCCGACCGATCCGGCCGGCATGCCGGCGGTCGGACCCTCGGGCTGAACCGAGGGTCTGCGGATGTGCGAGACCCGGACAAGCCTGGCTCGCATCCGCCCGGTCGGGAGGCTCGTGTGACGGCGCCTTCACGGTGCGGCATCGGGAAGATCCGCCCGCTCGCGGACCTCTGCGCAGGTGGAAATCGCGCGCCGGTGGCGGGGTATACTTGTCCCCGGCGCGGACCCGTCGGGGCCACATTGTCCGCATCGACCGCCGGATTCAAGTCGCAAACAGCCATAAATCCGATCCGCGAAAACAGTTAGTCCGTCAACGCGGCTGGCAATTTCCGCCGGGCTGGTCTAAGCGCAGGAAACACGGTGGCAGCGCCATCATCCCGACATGAGGAGACCCGCGTGGAAGATCTCAGTTTACTTTCCCTTGGCCTTCTGGCCGCCGCGCTTCTGGCGACGGGGGTTGTCGCGGGCATCATCGCCGGGTTGCTTGGCGTCGGCGGCGGCATCGTCATCGTGCCGGTGCTCTATTACATGTTCACCGCCCTCAAGATCGATCCCTCCGTGATGATGCATGTGGCCGTCGGGACCTCGCTTGCCACGATCCTGGCGACCGGCGCCTCCTCGGCGCGCGCCCACTACAAGCGCGGCAGCGTCGACATGGACCTTCTCAAACGATGGTGGTGGGCGATCGCGCTCGGCGTGATCGCGGGCGCGACCCTGGCCGGCAATATCTCCGGCGGCGCGCTGACACTGGTGTTCGGCATCGTCGCGCTTGCCGTGGCCGCCAACATGCTGCTGCGCAAGGACGGGTCCCACCTGGCCGACCAGTTGCCCGGCGCGCCCTGGCGCGAAGTGCTCGGTTTTCTGATCGGCGGCATCTCGGTCATGATGGGCATCGGCGGCGGAACGCTCGGCGTGCCGACGCTGACCCTGTTCAACTATCCGATCCGCAAGGCCGTCGGCACCGCCGCCGCCATCGGCCTGATCATCGCCGTGCCCGGCACGTTGCTGTCGATCTGGTTCGGCATGGGAGCCGAAGGCCGGCCGCCGTTCTCGCTCGGCTATGTCAATCTGATCGGGTTCGCGCTGATCATTCCCGCGTCCACCCTGTCCGCGCCGCTGGGGGCGAAGATCGCCCATGCGATCGACCCGTCCAGGCTCAAGCTGGTCTTCGCCCTGTTTCTGGGCGTCACGGGCCTGCGCATGATCTACGGCGTGTTTTTCTGATCGTACGCGCGGGGCCAGCAGCAAGACTGATGGGTGGATCAAAAGGTTTCATTGGTGCCCCGTCCATGAATGCAGGATACTGAAGGCTCTCCAAACGGCGCACCCGCCGTTTCCGAAACCTTGGACAGACATGCTGGATAAAAACGTCACCCTCAGCCGGAAAGGCTGCGTGCAGGGCGCCGCGATGTGCATCCCGGTGTCTCCGGGCATCATCGCGCTCGGACTGGTTTTCGGCACGGTGGCCGCTCAAAAGGGGCTGAGCCTTCTGGAAACCGTGCTGATGAATTCGCTGGTCTTTGCCGGGGCCAGCCAGTTCGTGGCGATGGAAGTCTATGGCGATCCGCTGACCTGGGGCCTCGTCGTGGCGATGATCGGGGTGACGGCCGCGGTCAACATGCGCATGCTGCTGATCGGCGCGAGCCTGCGGCCCTGGCTCGGTCAGGTGCCGGCCTGGCAGACCTATCCGTCCCTCTTCGTCCTGACCGATCTCAACTGGCTGCTGGCGCTGTCGGCCTATGACAAGGGCACCCGCGACTGGGGCATCTACCTTGGCAGCGGCCTGTTCACCTGGTCGCTCTGGTCGATTGCGGTCGTGCCGGGCTATTTCGCGGGCAGCCTCGTGTCCGATCCGAAGGTCTTCGGTCTCGACGTCGTCCTGCCGGCCTTCTTCGCAGCCCTTCTCGTGCCGCTCTGGAAAGGCCGCCGGCAAACGGTCAGCTGGCTGGTCGCCGGTGCCGTCGCGGCCCTGACCTGGTATCTCTTCGGCGGCTACTGGAGCATCTTCACCGGGGCCATCGCCGGGGCTTTCGCGGGGGCCTATCTCGATGACTGAGGGTATCCTGTCCGCCGATCCGATGTTCCTGATCACCGTGCTCGGCATGACCATCGTGACCTATGCGCTCAGGGCCGGAGGCTACTGGATCATGGGGCGGGTGCCGATCACGGCGCGCGCGCGCCGCGGGCTGGAAGCCCTGCCCGGCGCGATCATCGTCTCGACCATCCTGCCGATCGTGCTGCAGGGCGGCCTGGCGGTGGGCCTGTGCCTGATCGTGGCCGCGCTCGCACAGATCGGTCTGCGGAAGGAATATGTCGCCGTTTTCTTCGCCGCTGCCGCCGCCGCCGCTCTCAGGGCGGGCGGCCTGTAGGGCCACGCCTAATACCGACCTCAATAGATAGAAACCTGTTTGATGAGGTTGATCTTAAAGGTTCAGGGCCTGCCGCGCACGGGCGAGCGTCTCTTCCTTGCCGTTGCCGGCGTCGATCCGGGACCAGGTCATCTCCCCCAGGTCGTATCCGAGTTGCAGCTCCACCACATCCGCTGTCGCATCCGATGCGTCCCGCGCCCTTGCGCTCACGCGTTCCTTCAGCACATGTGCCGGCGCGGTCAGCCACAGGCCGGCAAAACCCGCTTCGACCCGGGCCGCGATGGCACCGATCTGCGCCCGTTCGCTCTCGGCGGCGAAAACCGCGTCGTAAATGGCCGAATATCCGGCGGCAAGCACGCCCTGAACGCTCTCGTCCAGAACCTCATAGACGCGCCGCGAGGCTTCAGGCGTATAGGCCTCTGCCGGTGCCGTCTCGGTTTCCGCGATGCCGAGCAGGCGCTTTCGCATCACATCCGTGCGCAGCACCCGTGCCCCGGGCGCCCGTCCCAAATCCGGGGCCAGGGCGCAGGCAAGCGTGGTCTTGCCCGTGCCGGACAGGCCGCCAATGGCCACCAGTTGCGGCGAAGACGGTTCCAGAAAGGCAAGCGCATGGCGAAAATAGGCGCGCGCCTGCACCTGCTGCTGCCGTTTGTCTTCCGGATCGGACTGGGCAAGGGCCGCGCTCGCGGCGATCTTGGAGCGGATTGCGGCGCGCATCATCAGATAGAAGGGCAGGGCGGCGAGACCTTCAGGATGACTGTCCAGCCGGCTCGCGTCGAGATACCGGTTGAACACCCGGTTGGCCGCACCCGGCTGGCCGCGTTCCCACAGATCCATCAGCAGGAAGGCGAGGTCGTAGAGAATGTCTCCGGTGGCGATGGCATCGGAAAACTCGACCGCGTCGAACAGCACCGGTGCCCCGTCGATCAGCACGATATTGCGCAGATGCGCATCACCGTGGCAGCGCCGCACCAGGCCCTGCGTGCCCCGCCGCACGATCAGCTCCTGAAGATCCGCCAGCACGAAGCGGGAGGTTTCGGTCAGATGGCGCACGTCCCCGGCGGGGAAAAGGTCCGGATGTTCCAGAAAGGCGGCTTCGTTCTGGTCCACATAGCTGGCCAGCTCCCGGTGGAACCCGGCGCCGTCACGGAGCGGGGCAGTGTCGTGCGCGGCCACCATCATGTCGGCGAGCCTGTCGGAAAGATCGTCCGGTAACGGGCTTTCTGCCGCCATGACATCGAGCTCGTCGCGCCGCTCGAAGCGGTTCATTTCGACCGCCCATTCAATCGGCTCGCCGGAACCGTCCAGAGCCAGGCCGCCGGCGGCCTCGCGCGTGATCGGCAGGGCCCTGCGGTAGATCTGCGGGGCGTTGGGCCTGTTGCAGGTGATTTCGGCCTTGCAGGCCTCCTCGCGCAGGGAAAGCGTCGAATAGTCGAGGAACGGAAAACGGACCGCCCGCTTGACCTTGTAGGCCTTGCTGCCGACCAGGATGACGATATTGGCATGGGTGTCGATCCGCCTGGCGCGCGGATGCGCCGGATCGTCGGACGCCAGACCCGTCAGGAAATTCAGGGCCTCTGCCTGGGGTCCGTTCCGGCTTTCGTCCTGAGCCCCGTTCCGGGAGTTTTCCTGAACCATGTTGCGTCCTCGCGTTGTCGCCCGGCCAGCATGCCCCACGCACTATCGGACCGGTTTGATCCTTCTCAATGTGAGATGGCAGCGATGTGGCACAAGTAGAAAGGATTGTCAGTAAAGGAGGGCACCATGAGCGACCACCAGGGTTTGAAAAAGATCAGGCTGAACCTGGCCAGGACCAAGGAGTATCCGCAAGGCTCGGCGCGCCATGGCTACGAATTCACCGCACCGCTCGACGAGACCGGTCACATCGACGCCACGCACTGGAAGAAGGAACGCGACCATTGCCGAGTACGTCGTTTCTGGGGGGGCGAGGAAGAGGAGATCGGTCACCTGATTCACCGTCCGGGCGGATCCTGGGCCTTTCGTTACGACATTGACGGAGACGATGACGACGAAGCGGGCTACCGCTTCGGCGCTCATGCCTTCAATCCGGGTGAATATGTCTCCATCAAGGATGAAGACGGCGAATTGCACACCTTCCAGGTGGTGACTGTGCAGTCGATCTGACCAGTACCGCCGGAACTCCGGCGCGGATCTTCTTGCGACCGTGAAGGGGAGCGCCGGGAAACCGGCGCTCGATTTGTATGTCTTTCCATTCCGGAATGATCTCATTGCCAAATAACCTGATTTCCCGTTCTGACAGGCGGGTCTTCCATACGCTATAGAATGACCAGGCATTTCTGACTGGGATTGAGAGCATGGACCAGAAGACCGGCGGCGAATTACTGGTGGAGGCGCTGGAGCGCCATGGGGCGGACCGCGTCTTCTGCGTGCCGGGAGAGAGTTATCTGGCTGTGCTCGACGCGCTCCACGACGCGGACATTCCGGTCACCGTCTGCCGCCAGGAGGGCGGCGCAGCGATGATGGCCGACGCACACGGCAAGCTGACGGGCAAGCCGGGCATCTGCATGGTCACGCGCGGTCCGGGTGCCACCAACGCGTCGGCGGGGGTTCATGTGGCGGCGCAGGATTCAACGCCGATGATCCTGTTCATCGGCCAGATCGAACGCGGCATGCGCGAGCGCGAGGCCTTCCAGGAGATCGACTACCGCCAGATGTTCGGCGGCATCGCCAAATGGGTCGCTGAAATCGATCACGCCGACCGGGTGCCGGAATTCATCTCCCGGGCCTTCCATGTCGCCACATCCGGGCGCCCCGGCCCGGTGGTGCTGGCCCTGCCGGAAGACATGCTGGTCGAACGCGCCGCCGCGGAACAGCCGCCCGCCTGGACCCAGGTCGAGACCTATCCGGGCCTGACCCAGATGGCCGACCTGCAGAAACGTCTGTGGGCGGCGGAGCGGCCGGTCGCGATTCTCGGCGGCAGCCGCTGGTCGGAACAGGCGGTTGCCGGGTTCACGCGTTTTGCCGAGCGTTTCGAGCTGCCGGTGGCCTGTTCCTTCCGCCGGCAGATGCTGTTTGACAACCTGCACCCCAATTACGCCGGCGACGTGGGCATCGGCATCAATCCGGAGCTGCTCTCCCGTATCAAGGGCTCCGACCTGATCCTGCTGGTGGGTGGGCGGCTTTCGGAAATGCCGAGCCAGTCCTATGCGCTGCTCGACATTCCGTCCCCGAGCCAGCAGCTCGTCCATGTTCATCCGGATGCGGAGGAACTCGGCCGCGTGTACCGTCCGGCGCTGGCGATCCACGCCAGCCCGACCGCCTTCTGCAAGGCTGCGGAAGGTCTGCAGCCGCCCGCGGCTCTCAAGGGTGCGGGTGCGGCAGCGAAGGCGCACCACGCCTATCTGGACTGGTCCGGCGCACGGCCGCAAACGCCGGGAGACCTGCAGATGGCCGGGGTCATGGACTGGCTGGAAGCACATCTGCCCGAAGACGCGATCTGCACCAACGGGGCCGGCAATTACGCCACCTGGCTGCACAGGTTCCACCGCTTCCGCCGCTATGGCACCCAGGCAGCCCCGATCTCCGGATCCATGGGCTACGGCCTGCCGGCGGCCATCGCCGCCAAGCTGGCCTTCCCCGAGCGCGAAGTTGTCTGTTTCGCCGGCGACGGCTGCCTGCAGATGACCATGCAGGAATTTGGCACCGCCTGCCAGAATGGTGCGAACATCATCGTGCTGGCGATCGACAACGGCATGTACGGCACCATCCGCATGCATCAGGAACGGCATTATCCGGGCAGGCCCTCGGCAACCGATCTGGTCAATCCGGACTTCGCGGCGTTTGCGAAAAACTATGGCGCATTCGGCGAGACGGTCGCGCGCACCGAGGATTTCGGCCCTGCCTTCGAGCGCGCCCGCGCCGCCGGCACGCCGTCCCTCCTGCATCTGAAGCTCGACCCGGAGGCCATCACCCCGGCGGCCAGCCTCAGCCAGATCCGGGCGGCGGCCGAGGCAAAGTAGGGCGCTGCTTTCAAAGGTCTGCTTTCCGGGCGCGCGGTGCGTGGCTTGCTCTGGGAAAGCAGGCAGTCCTCACATCTCGTCGGGAACCTTCGCCACGGCAAGGCTCACCAGCGCGACGCCGGGGTCGTCCGGCGAGGTGCCGACCGTGAAGCCGAGGGCCTGGCACATGGAAATCATCGATGTGTTTTCCTTCAGGACTTCCCCCTTGATGACCTCGATACCGTCTTCCCTGGCGTAGAGGATGATCAGTTTCATCAGCGCCCAGCCGAGGCCGAGGCCCTTCAGGTCCGAGCGCACCATGATTGCGTATTCCCCGGTCTGGTGGTTGGGGTCCGCGTGCAGGCGGACCACGCCGAGCAACTTGCCGTCCTGCGGATCGATCGCGGCGAAGGCGATCGCGCGCGCATAGTCGAGCTGGGTGAGCCGCGACAGGAACCGGTGGCTGAAGTCACGCACCGGCGCGAAGAAACGCAGCCGCAGGTCCTCGTGTGTGACCGCCTCGAAAAAGGCCCTGAAGAGATCCTCGTCTTCCGGCCGGACCGGCCGGAAAAAGACTTTGCGTCCGTCTTTCAGTGTCTGTGTCTGTTCCCATTCCTGCGGATAAGGCGTGATCGCCAGGCGTGAGCCGCCGGTGCGGCCGGGACGCTTTTGCGGATGGCATAGCGTCATGCGGGCGTCGAGCGCGATCAGGCCGGACGGAAGCGAGACCATCGGATTGATGTCGAGTTCCTGGATTTCGGGGATGTCGATGGTGATCTGCGAGAGTTTGACCAGCGCCTGGCTGAGCGCGGTCCGGTCGAGGATCGGACGGGACGGCCCGCCGTCGAGCAGGCGCGCGGTCCGCGTCCGGCTGATCATGGCTTCGGCCAGGTTCAGGTCGAGCGGCGGCAGTTCCAGTGCGATGTCGATGCTGTCCTCTATGGATGTGCCGCCGTGGCCGAAGACAAGAACGGGCCCGAATTCCGGTGTTTCGGCCAGTCCCATGTAAAGTTCCAGCCCGTGCCGGTCCTCCAGCATCGGGTGAACGGAAATGCCCGCGATGTCGGCCTGCGGGAAGTCACGACGGGCTTTTTCAATCAGGTCTTGGGCGGCGAGGCGCACGGCCTCGGGGCTTTCCAGTCCGAGTCTGACGCCGTCGATCCGGGACTTGAAGGGAAGGTCCGGCGAAATCAGCTTGGCCACGCAGTGGGTGGCGACCAGGAAGAACGGCCGCGACAGCTCTCCCGTCTCCTCGGGTGACGCGGCCAGCTCCGTCGCCATGATCGGAAGGTCGTATGCGGTGAGAACCGCGACGACTTCCGGCGGTGTCAGCCAGGTGCGATTCTGTGCGAGGGCCGCCTCGACGATGACGCGCGCATTGGCGGTGTCCGGTGAGAAGGAACTGGGCAGGCTGGGCGGTGCCGCCATCAGGAATTCGCGCGATTTCGCGTCATGCGCCAGATACATCAAGCTGCGCGCGGCCTCTGCGGGACTGGCGTAATTCGGGATCCTGGCATCGGAAAGGGCCGCGCGGACCGTGCTGTCGCCACCGATCAGCCCGGCGACCAGGGCCTTGCGCCGTCCGGTCCGCCGCCGGTCCGCCGCCGCCGCGTCGACGATCGCTCCGGCGATCGTCGACAGGGACTGAAATGCGCTGGCCGCCTGCAGGACGATCGCTCCGTCGACTTCCGGATCCTTCAACACCGTGGTGATGGCGCCGGTGATCTCCTCCGGCGTGACGTTCTCCCTCAGGATCACCGAACCGCTTGCCGCCGGCGTTGCGTCGAGGTCGGGGTTGGCGCGGCTGACAGCCTTCAGGGAGGCTCTGGTTTCCGCTCCCAGGTCGGCGAATGCGCCGTCCAGATCCATCAGCCGGTCGACCGCAAGACTTGCCAGGCTGCGGCCATTGGCGATGACCGCGAGCTTGTTGCAGCGTGGCACGCGGATATAGGAAAGCGTTTCCAGCGCCTCGAACATTTCGTCCAGATCATGGACTCGCAACAACCCGGTTCTGCGGAACACTGTTTCATAGACAAGATCGGTCCTGGCCAGACGTCCGGCATGGGTCTTGCCGGTGCCGCCGGTGTCCCGGCTCTTGCCGGACCGGATCACGATCACCGGTTTGCTGCGCGCGGCCGCACGTGCCGCGGAGATGAACTTGCGCGGCACCGCGATGCCTTCCAGATGCATGACGATGGCGCGGGTCTTGTAGTCCTGGGCGAAGTAGTCGATCAGGTCGCTGACATCGACATCCATCCGCGCGCCGAGCGACACGATCGCGGAAAAACCGGATTTATGCGCCTTTGCCCAGGACAGGGTCGCGTTGAGAACAGCGCCCGAGCGCGAGAAGAAGGCAATGTCGCCCTTGTCCGGCCGTTCGGCGCTCAGCAGGGCATTGAGGCCGCTCGCGGGCACCGCGATCCCCAGGGTGCCCGGACCGATCAGGCGCAGGTTGGTGGGACGGGCGGCCTCCCGGCACGCTTGCAACAGATCGTCCGGCCAGGTCTCGAAGCCGGGGGAGGGGATCAGCACGGCTTTCGTGCCTCCGGCCGCCAGCGTCCGGATGGTGTCCGGAAGCGCCTCGGCCTGTGCCAGATAGATCGCGAGATCCGGCATGGTTTCCAGAGCGTCCAGCCCGGAGACCGTCTTGCCGCTGAAGGGGACATCCTCGTCGAAGCCGACCAGTGTTACCGGATGACCGGCGTCGATATCCTTCAGGCAGTCGATCAGCTTGTGCGTCAGGACACCCGGATGCCTGCAGGGACCGAATACGGCAATGGAATGCGGCGCGAAAAAGCCGTCCAGATTTCGAATGGTCACCTGCGCAGTCCTTTTCAAAATGCCCGAGATAAAGCCGGTATCCAGATGGAAACATAACAAAACCCGCGGACCCGATTGTGTCAGGTCCGCGGGCCCTGTGCACCGCAAAATTCAGGTCGGCGAGATCCTAGTGGGCCATCAGTACCGGGACGGTCATGGCTTCCAGAACTTCGCGTGTCGCGCCGCCGAACAGGAACTCGCGCATGCGGCTGTGGCCGTAACCGCCCATGACGACAAGGTCGTTGCTGTTGTCGGACACGTGGTTGAGCACGGCATCCGCGACGCCTGTCTGCGGGTTGGTGACCACTTCGACCGTGACGTCCATGTTGTGGCGGGCCAGGTAGTTGGCGACTTCGGCACCGGGTTGGCCGGCGCCGGCCTGCTTTGTCTTCTCGATGACAAGCACGGTGATCTTGTCGGCCTTCTCCAGCACCGGCAGGGCCGAGTGGATCGCGCGGGTTGCCGTTGAGCTGCCGTCCCAGCAGACCAGGACGTTTTCCGGCTGGAAGGTCGTGCTGCCGATGTATGGCACCAGCAGAACCGGCACGCCGCTTTCGAACAGGATGGTTTCGATCAGGAGCTCACGCATCGGCTCGGGCTTGTCCGGATTGGCCTGGCCGATGACGACAAGATCGGTCGGTCGGCAATTGACCAGCACGTTTTCCAGCGGACCGCCTGTCAGGATCTCCGCCATGCGGCTTTCGCATTTGACCCCGGCGATCCGCGCCAGCTCGTCAAAATCCTTCTTCGCCTCGTTCGCAGCGGCGATCGCCTGTTCGTGTGCCGCCTGAAGGTAGTCGACCGGCATCGGCGCGGCTGCGAAGGCCGGCACGACCGGTTCGAACGACACAGCCAGACCGGTCACGTGCGCGTCGTAATTGCGACCGAACTCCAGTGCGTATTTGGCTGCGGGCTGATCACCCGACAGGTCCAGAACCGTCAATATGTCTTTGATAGGCATCTGTCTCTCCATTGGCCGGTGTCAAAGCGGCGACCCGGCCTCGGTAAAAATCTAAAGGACCGAGTGAACCATCGTCCTTGACGCGTATCAACTGCAAGCCCGTATAGGTGGCGGCACCGGAAAAAATGCGCAATATGGGGCATGTCGAAACGCTGGCTCTATTTTGCGCTGCCACCGCTCGTGATCGTGGCCGCCGCCTTTGTGGTCGTTCAGCTCTTTCTGGAGCTGGACGAGGACAGGGTCGACCGCAAGGCGGCCGAGCGTCTGACGCTCTACCGTCAGACGATCCTGGGCGAGTACCAGAAATACCGTTACCTGCCCTACATGATCGCGCGGGACCCGCGGGCGACCGCCGCCCTCGGCCTCGGCCGTCCGGTCGAAAGCGCCAACCGCTTCCTTGAGGAAATGGCGGCGAATTCCGGCGCCGATCTGCTTTACGTCATGAATGGAGACGGGACCACGCTGGCCGCGAGCAACTGGCGCGACGACCTGTCTCTGGTCGGTCGCAACTACGGGTTCCGGCCGTATTTCAAGTCCGCGATTCAAGGTGAGGAGGGCCGGTTCTTCGCAATCGGCGCCACGCTGCTTGAGCCGGGACTGTTTCTTGCCCGGCCGACGCCGGTCGCGGGCGCGCCAAGGGGCGTGGCCGTGGTCAAGGTCGACATGGGGCCCCTGGAGGACGCCTGGGCCGAAGGTGGCGAGACGGTGTTCGCCTCCGATGCGAACGGCGTGATTTTCCTGTCGAGCCAGCCGGAGTGGCGCTATCGCACGCTCGACGCCCTGCCGGACGACGTGCGCCGGTCCATCGAGAGCACACGGCAATATGGCGACCAGAGCCTGGAGCCGGTGGGCGAGCAGCCCGCGCAATCTCTGGAACAGCTTCAGATCGACGGCAAGGCGTATCGGCACAACACCGCAAAGGTCGGTCTTCTCGGCTGGACGCTGCATTTTCTCGTGCCGGTGGAGGAGACGCGCAAGAGCGTCCTGCCCATCTGGGCGGCCGCCATCACGTTCTGTCTCGTCTATGCGGTCATCGTCCTGATGCTGCGCGGCCGCAGGCTGCGCAAGGCGTCGGTGCTGCTGCGCCGGGAATCGGCGAGCCTGAAGGAACTGAACACCCGTCTCGTCGACGAAGTCCAGGAGCGCCGCCGTGTCGAACGGGAACTGCTTGAGGCACAGCGCGGGCTTGCCCGGTCGAACCGGCTGGCCGCCGTCGGTGAAATGTCGGCGGCGGTCGTGCATGAATTGAGCCAGCCGCTGGCCGCCCTCAGGATGTTTGTTGCCGGCACGCGCAAGTTTCTGGAAAAGGGCGATACGGAAACGGCTGCGGAAAATCTCGACGAAATCGACTCCCTGCAGATGCGCATGGCCAGTCTCACGCAGGAACTCAAGCGGTTCGCCCGGCCGGGGGAAAGCCGGATCGAGAAAACGGATCTCAGGGAATGCGTCAGGGTGGCGGAGAAAATCGCACGTCCCCGGTTTGAGGAAACCGGCGTGTCTCTTGAACTGGATCTGCCGGACACCCCGCTGGAGGCCGAAACCGCCCCCCTCAGGATCGAGCAGGTCCTGGTCAATCTTTTGCGCAACGGAGCGGATGCGGCGGCGAGTGAGGACCACGGTACCGTCACGCTGTGTGCGGAGCGTCAGGACGGTCAGGTGATCGTGCGGATCTCCGACAACGGTCCGGGCATTCCGGCCGATCTGCGCGAGCGCGTTTTCGATCCGTTTTTCTCCACCAAGGCCAGTTCCGGCGGCATGGGCCTCGGCCTGGCGATTTCGATCCGTCTCGCCGAGGACCTGGGCGGTGGCTTGTCAGTCGGGACGAACACCCCTAAAGGAGCTGTGTTCGAGCTTGCCCTGCCGGCGCTCACACCCGCACAGGCCGGGCATGCCCCCTCGCCGGAGCTGAAATCCGAAGCTGCTGAATGACAGATACCCTTCCGAAAGTTCCCGTCCTGATCGTGGACGACGATCCCTCCATGCGGGCGGCGCTCAGGCAGTGGATCCGGCTGGCCGGGTTCGAAACGCAGGAAGTTGCGGCGCCGGACCAGGCCATGGCCCGCCTGACGCGGGACTTCGCCGGCTGCGTGGTTTCCGACGTGATGCTTGACGGCGAGGACGGTTTGTCACTGCTGCGGCGGATCGGGGAGCTGGATGCCGGCCTTCCGGTGGTGTTGATCACCGGCCATGGCGATGTGCCGATGGCGGTCGAGGCGATGCGATCCGGAGCCTATGATTTCATCGAAAAGCCTTTCGATCCCGAACACATTGCCGAAGTGGTTCGTCGGGCTTGCGAAAAACGCGCGCTGGTGATGGAAAACCGCGCTCTCAAGATGCAGCTCACGGACAGCGCCGGGCTTGAGAGCCGGCTGATCGGCGCGAGCCCGGCAATGCAGGCGCTGCGCCGGCAGGTTCTGCATTTCGCCACCACGGACGCGGCTGTGCTGATCATCGGCGAGACCGGAACCGGCAAGGAAGTCATCGCCCAGGCCCTGCACGATTTCAGCCCGCGCAAGGATGGGCCGTTCGTGGCCATCAATGCGGCGGCGCTGCCGGAGGCCATGGTCGAGGCGGAATTGTTCGGCCACGAGGCAGGCGCCTTCACGGGCGCGGACCGCAGACGGACCGGCCGGATCGAGGCGGCCGGCGGCGGCGTGCTCCTGCTCGACGAGATCGTTTCCATGCCCACCTCCCTGCAGCCCAAGCTGCTGCGGGTGCTGCAGGAAAAGAAGGTCGACCGGATCGGGGGCTCGCGGCCCGTGGATGTCGATATCCGCCTGATCAGCGCCGCCAACATCGAGCCGGGGGAAGCCGTCCGGTCCGGCCGGCTGCGCGAGGATCTTCTTTTCCGCCTCAACACGATCGAACTGCGTGTGCCGCCGCTGCGCGAACGCGGCAGTGATGCGCTGCTCCTGTTCGATACGTTCGTCAACCGGTTCGCCGTCCGCTACAGCCTGGATGCGCCGGCGGCCAGCGCGCGCGACGAGGCTTTCCTGCAGACCTATGCCTGGCCCGGCAACGTGCGCGAACTGCGCAATGCGGCCGAACGGTTCGTGCTCAACGCACCGGTCAGCCCCCAGCCGCTTGAGGCGTTGGTGACAGGCCGGCAGGATCCCGGTCCATCGCCCGTGGACGGTGGACTGAAGGACCTCATGGATGCCTATGAGCGCAACCTGATCGAAGGTGCGTTGCGCCGCCACGGCGGGCGCGTTCTGGACGTCATGCGCGAACTCAATCTGCCGCGCCGGACGCTCAACGAGAAAATGGCGCGCCTGGGCCTGAGCCGCGACCGATCCGGTCTGTCGGATACGGGCGAGGGCTGACTTTCGGCGAAATTTCGCCGACATGGCGTGACTGTCGGCAAGAT
Organism: Roseibium sp. AS2; assembly: GCF_038900065.1. NCBI lineage: Bacteria > Pseudomonadati > Pseudomonadota > Alphaproteobacteria > Hyphomicrobiales > Stappiaceae > Roseibium > Roseibium sp. AS2. The sequence goes on along the minus strand of NZ_JBBMQN010000001.1, from coordinate 297,807 downwards.
TTTGCCGAGCTGCGCTGCAACATTGTCAAAACCATCAGGGAAGATGCCCGGGATTCCGCAATTGAGGTGTTGTCAATTCGAACTGGCACGGGTCATGCTATGGGACCATCGACCTGATCCGGGCCTGCGGCATGAGAAGTGTCCAGGCTGAGCGACCAGGGAAATGAGCAGGGCCATGTTTCACGTCTGAAGCATGGCCGATGATCTCGGGAGGATTGCATGCTCTTTTCACTCAAGTCCGCGACCGCTGTGTCCGCGGCTGCGCTGTCCGTTGTTTTTGCCACCGAAACCTTCGCCGCTGACGTGACCTGGAATGTGTCGCTGTGGGGCAAGCGCCGCGCCTTCACCGAACATGTCGAGAAGCTGGCTGAAGAAGTGGCTGCGCGGACCGACGGGAAATTCGAAATCAAGCTCCACTACGGCGGTGCGTTGTCCAAGTCCCGTGAGAACCTTGACGGGATCTCCTTCGGTGCATTCGAGATGGCGCAGTTCTGTGCCTCCTATCATGCCGACAAGAACCCGAGCCTGACAGTTCTGGAACTGCCGTTCCTCGGTGTTTCGGATCTGGAAACCGAAGTGAAGGTCTCCAAGGCACTCTACGCGCACCCCGCCGTGCAGGCCGACCTCGGACGCTGGAACGCCAAGCTGCTGATGCCTTCGCCGATGCCGCAGTACAACTTTGCGGGCAAGGGCGATGTGCCGGAGAGCATCGCGGACTTCGACGGCATGCGTGTGCGCGCGCTGGGCGGTCTCGGCAAGCTGATGGAAGCCGTCGGTGCCGTGCCCACTTCCGTCACCGCGTCTGAAACCTATCAGGCGATCGACTCCGGCACCGTGCAGGCCGCCGGCTTCGCACCGCATGCGCACCTGTCCTTCAAGGTGGTTGAAGTCGCCGACTGGTGGACCAAGAACCTCAATCCGGGCACCGTGCATTGCCCGATCGTGGTCAATATCGAGGCTTACGAGGCCCTGCCGGACGACCTGAAGGCCGCGCTGGACGCCTCCGTGGATCCGGCGATCGCGCATTACCTCGACACATACGCGAAGGTCTACGACAAGTGGTGGCCCGAGCTGGAAAGCCGCGGCGTCACGCAGATCGAGTTTTCCGACGAGGAACTGGCCGCTTTCGCCGAAAAGGCCGGGCCGATCCAGAACGCCTGGGTCGAAGAGCAGTCCGCCAACGGTCTGCCCGCTCAGGAACTGCTCGACATGGTCAAGAAGACCATCGCCGAATAAACCGGCACTTCCTGATTGACCTCATGCTTTCTGGCGCACATCCAAGGGTGCGGCGCCAGAAAGCCCTGCTCGGGGCTGACACTCATGATGACAATTGATCCCGGTAGCCGTTCCGCTTCGGAACGCCCGGTTACCTTTATTCGTTTCGACGGCTGGCTCAGCCACGTCGAAAACGCCTTCAACCTGTTCGCGGCATTCTCGATCCTCGCCCTGATGCTGCTGGCCGTCGCCCAGGTCGTGGGCCGCCTGTTGTTCAACATGCCGGTTCCGGGCTTCATCGATATCACCGAACAGGCGATGGCGATTTTCGCTTTCGCCGGCGTGGCCTATTGCCAGCGCGTCGGCGGGCATATCCGTATGGAAATCGTGCTCGGCAAGTTGAGTGGCCGTACGCTTTACATCTGCGAGATGCTTGGTGTCATCCTGATCGCCGTCACGGTCGCGCTGCTCATCTGGGGATCCTGGTACCACTTCGGCCGCTCCTGGGGGATCGGCGACAGCACCATGGACATACGTCTGCCGACCTGGCCCTCGAAGCTGATGATACCGGCTGCGCTCGGGCTGCTGTTCCTGCGTCTGCTCATGCAGATCTACGGCTACAGCCGCCTGGTCGCGGATCCGACGCGTGACGCGGTCGCCGTGCCGGTGATCGAGGGTGTCGAGGAACATGCCAAACACGAGATCGAGGAAGCCTTTGGCGAGGACACCGGCGAAGGAGAAGCCAGATGACGCCGTTTGATGTTGGCATCATGATGACCGGCGTCCTGCTGGTTCTTGTCGTGATCGGCGTGCGGGTCGCGTTCGCCGCTGCCTTTACCGGCCTGGTCGGCCTGATCGTGCTGTTCTCCATGAAGATGGGCTTCGAGCGCGGGTTTTTCGTGGCGCTCAAGATGGCCGGAACGATCCCGCATTCCAAATCCGTCACCTACGCCCTGTCGGTCTTGCCGACATTCATCCTGATCGGCTTCCTGGCGTTCTACGCCGGTTTCACCAAGCAATTGTTCGAGGCTGCCAAACGCTGGCTCGGCTGGTTGCCGGGCGGCATGGCCGTTGGAACGGTGTTCTCCACGGCCGGCTTCGCGGCCGTCTCCGGGGCCTCCGTCGCGACCGCAGCGGTGTTCGCCCGCGTGGCCATTCCCGAAATGCTGGCCGCCGGCTATTCCAAGCGGCTGTCGGCCGCCGTGGTTGCCGCCGGCGGAACACTCGCGTCGCTGATCCCGCCCTCTGCCATTCTGGTGATCTACGCGATCCTGGTGGAGCAGTCCGTCGGCAAGCTTCTGATCGCCGGTTTCCTGCCCGGCGTGTTCTCCGCGCTGGTCTACGTCGGCATCATCGTGGCCGTCTCCGCCTGGCGTGGCGACGCTCCGGCGATCAAGGGCTACACCTGGAAAGAGCGTTTCGAAAGTGTTCCGGGCACTCTGCCGATCATCGCCGTGGTGGCGATCATCTTCTGCTCGTTCTTCTTCGGACTGGCAACGCCGACCGAGGCGGGGTCGCTCGGCGCCTTTGTGGTGCTTGTGGTCGCCTTTGCCAAAGGCATGCGCGGCCGCCAGCTCGGCCAGGCCTTGCACGAGACGGCAAAGCTCACCGTGATGATCTTCACACTGATCTGGGGTGTGCTGGTCTATGTGCGCTTCCTGGGCTTTGCGGGCCTGCCGGACGCCTTCAAGGACTTCATCGTCGCGCTCGAATTCTCGCCCTGGATCGTGATGATCTGCATCCTGCTGGCCTATGCCGTTCTCGGCATGTTCATGGATGCGATCGGCATGCTGATCCTGACCCTGCCGGTGGTCTATCCGGCGGTGATTGCGCTCAATGGCGGCGAAGGCGTGACGGCAGCGGACAGTGCCTTCGGCATGTCGGGAGAGGCCTGCGCGATCTGGTTCGGCATCCTGGTGGTGAAAATGGCGGAGCTCTGTCTGATTACGCCCCCCATAGGCTTGAACTGCTTCGTGGTTTCCGGGGTCCGGCCGGATATTCCGGTGCAGGAAGTCTTCCGCGGCTGCGTGCCGTTCTTCATCGCGGACGTCCTGACGATTGGTGGCCTTCTGGCCTTCCCGGCGATCATCACAATCCTGCCGGAACTGATGGGATAACAGGTCTGCCGAAACCGAAAAAAGACGCCGCCGGAGCCTGTCTCCGGCGGCGTCTTGCGTTGAACAAAGAAGGGCGTCAGTCGAAGACAGCGGCCTGACTGCGGCCGGAATCGAAGCGGTTCGGTCCCTGGGTTCCCGGAAAAAAGCCATTGACAACAAACAGATAGAGGGCGAAGAACGCGCCGATGATCGGGATGAACATGATCAGGATCCACAGACCGGAGGCATCCCGGTCGTGGCAGCGGCGGACTTCGAGGGAAAACAGGCAGACCGTCAGGGCGACGAACGCGAGCAGGTAAATCATGCCGGTGCCGGTGTCCATAAAGCCGCCAAGCACCGCCGCAGAATCGAGCTGGGCGCTGTTTGCCGGAAGGCTGCTGGCATAGGCGATGGCCACGGCGATCATCAGGATGAAGCGGACAATGCCGATGCCCCAGTATTCCATTCGGCCGATGCGCCCCTGAAAGCTGAACAGCATTGCGAACACGGACCCGATGCCCGCCAGGGACATGCCGGTGCCTTCGTCCGCATCTGAGCCATAGCCGGGCGCGGCATAGGCCGGCGCTGCCGTTCCGTACCGGGTTTGCGAATTGCCCCAGCCCGTCGCTGATTGCTGTGCCAGGCCGCGTCTTCCAAAGTGCTTGCGTGGTGTCGGCATCGATGCCCCCCGTCCGAAAGTCAATTGACAGAATGACATGACGTTACGCGAGGTGGTTTAAGATTGGTGTAAGGGAATAGGTTAAAACCGACCGAACCAGGCTGTGCCGCCAGGCTGTGCCGCCAGGTTGTGCGATTGGATGCCGGGCTGCGATCCGGGCGCGGTGCCGCGCGCGCGACATCGTCGGTCGCCCCGGTTTGTTGCTACAGTTTGTTGTCCCGGTTTGTCTCGCTCAGGTCGACTGCCGCTGTCGGGTGCGTCCGGTCGGCAGGTGTCAGAACAGGTCGCCCTGACCGGCAGGCTTGGGTTTTCCCGAGGCGGCCCTCTTCGGTCTGGCTTTTGCGGGAGCGGGCGTTTCGCCCGCGCCGGCGGCAACCGCGTCGATCGATCCGTCGGCCAGTTCTATGGAGAGGGCAGCGCCCGGAGCCACGGCATCCGCGGAGCGGACCGGATGGCCTTCGTCATTGCGGACAACCGCATAGCCACGCGCGAGCACATCCTTGTAGGACAGCGATTTGAGCAGCTTCTGCAGACCGTCGAGCCGGGCTTTTTCCTGGGAAACCCGTGCGACATAGGCCCGCTCCAGGCGCTCGCCGAGACCGGCGAGGCGCTCCTGGCCGAGCACCGTCTGCTGGGCAAGGCGGCCCGGCGTCAACCGCGCGGCGAGCGCGGCATAGGCCTGCCGTTTCTGGGCAACCGCGACCTTGAGCGCGCGTTGCTGGCGCTCGCTGTTCTGGACAAGGTCCTGGCGCGCCTTGCTGGTCAGGCGCGTCAGCAGCATTGGCGACAGGCGCCCGTGGAGGGTCTGGAAGTGGGTCCGGTGGGTCCGCGTGCTGACGATCAGCGAGCGTTCCAGGCTGTTTGCGAGATTGTCGAATTTCTGACGCGGCAGGGCGAGCAGGTCCTGCGGCTGGGGCAGCGCCGCACTGGCTGCCCGCAACTCGGTCCGGCGCCCGGTGACAAACCGCACCAGCCCGGAATTGAGCCGCCGCGACCGGTCGTCGACCATCGCCATCAGCTCCGCTTTCACCGGAACGGCGATTTCGGCCGCGCCGGTCGGGGTCGGCGCGCGCAGGTCGGCGGCAAGGTCGATCAGCGTCCAGTCGGTCTCGTGACCGACCGCCGAGATCAGCGGAATGGCGCTGTCGGCGGCAGCGCGCACGACGGCTTCCTCATTGAAGCCCCACAGGTCCTCGATGCTGCCGCCGCCACGGGCGACGATCACAAGGTCCGGGCGCGGAATTGATCCGCCGGGGGCCAGCGCATTGAACCCGCGAATGCCGTTGGCCACTTCCGCGCCGGACGTTTCTCCCTGCACCCGCACCGGCCAGACCAGAACGTGAATGGGGAAACGGTCGGAAATCCGGTGCAGGATATCGCGGATGACGGCGCCGGTCGGCGAGGTGACCACGCCGATCACCTTCGGCAGCGGCGGCAGTTTTTTCTTGGCTTCCTCGGCGAACAGCCCTTCCGCGGCGAGCTTTTTCTTGCGTTCTTCCAGAAGCGCCATCAGGGCTCCGGCGCCCGCGGGCTCGAGCGCGTCGATCACCATCTGGTATTTCGACTGGCCGGGAAAAGTCGTGATCTTGCCGGTGGCGATCACCTCGAGGCCCTGCTCGGGCTGGATCTTCAACTTGGAGGCGACGCCTCGCCAGATCACGCCGGACAGAACCGAGCGATCGTCCTTCAGGTCCAGATAGATGTGGCCGGATCCGGGCCTGGAAATCCGTCCCAGTTCGCCGCGCACCCGCACATAGCCGAATGTGTCCTCCATCGTGCGCTTGATGGAGAAGGAGATTTCGGAGACCGAGAACTCCGCGACATTGGACTGGGATTCGCTCAAGCAGGTGATTCCTTCTGACCGGAGAAAACTGGCTGCTTGCGGGCGAAGGGTCAAGAGCCGGCCACAGGCATGCGGACTGTTGACGGATCGCCGGCGGAAAGAAGACGGTTCGTATCTCTCGGAACTGGCCGATCCGCCTTGAATCCCACACAATCGCGGCTACGGTCTGCTCATGGCCAAATACGAGTTCAACATGCAAAGACTATTCCTGCGACACATCCTTGCCGACGGTGCACGCATCGAGGCGGATCGCGGTCAGGCGAACTACCTTTTGAATGTGCTGCGGCTCAGGGACGGCGATTTCGTGCTTGTCTTCAACGGCAGTGACGGCGAATGGCTGGCGAAGATTTCCAGCAACAGCCGGCGCGATTGCACGTTGCAATTGGTCGAACGCCTGCGCGAGCAGACCGCGCGGAACGACCTGATCTACATGTTCGCGCCGCTCAAGCACGCCCGGCTGGACTACATGGTGCAGAAGGCCGTGGAGATGGGCGCCGGCAGCCTGAAACCGGTGATGACCCAGCACACACAGGCAAGCCGGGTCAATCTTGAACGCATGGAGGCCAATGTGATCGAGGCCTCCGAGCAATGCGGCGTGCTCTGCGTCCCGGAGGTTCTGGCGCCCCAGCCCCTGCAGGATGTCCTTGACGGCTGGCCGGAAGCGCAACCCGGTCGGCGGCTGCTGTTTTGCGACGAGGGCGAGGGCACCGACAACCCGCTGCTGGCACTGGCCCAGATGAAGGACGCAGGTGCGCCGCCCCTCGCGGTCCTGATCGGACCCGAAGGCGGCTTTTCCGAAGAGGAGCGGGACAGGCTGCGCGGCCTGGAGTTTGTCACTCCCATTCCTCTCGGCCCCCGTATCCTGCGGGCAGACACGGCGGCGGTTGCCGCGCTCGCCATCATTCAGGCCACCCTGGGCGATTGGAGATAGACCTATGACCCCGGGGATCCCGCCGAAGCAGGAGCCGGTCACCGGCAGTGGCCGCAACGCCGGGGTCGAGGAACGGGACAAGCTTGGGGACGGCCCGACCGCCCGCAAGGGCCACCTGCGGGTCCGGTTGCCTGTCGGCGTGGCGCTCGGCCTGGTCTTCTCTTTGCTGCTCGTGCTGATCTGCGGCATCATCATTACCTACATGGCCGCGGCGGACCGGCGCATTGCCGGACGCCTGCTGGACGAGCAGGGCCTCGCCGTCCTGAACGGCAACGAGGCGGTTCTGCAAGGGTTCTTCGCGCAACAGGAACTGCTGTTGCGCTCGTTCGCGGCCCATGTGGCGGTGACCGGAAACCGGCTCGACGACACGGATCTGGAAGTCTACGGCAAGCTGTTGCCCGAGGGCGCGAGGCTGGATCTCGGCCGCGCGATGACGGCGGACGGCCCGGTGGGTCAAGTGTCCCCGCTGCGCTGGTTGGAGTTTCGCCACCTGGACGGGTTCCGGACCGGTGTCATGTCAGCGGACCTTGACCTCGGCAACGGCCAGGTGCTGTCGGCTCACTATCCCCAGCCGGTCTTCGCGGCACTTGCAAAAACCATGGAGTGGGAAGGCCGCCAGCAGGTGTTTCTGCTGGCCGGGCGGGACCGGGCGATCGTGGTCGGCGGACTTCCGGAAAGCGCGTTTGCCGCAAGCGCCGATGCACCGTTGCCTGCCCTGGGCAGCCTGACCGGATCGCCGCTGCATTTCATCTGGAAGGACCAGGACAGGGCTTTCGACATGAGCGGTGGGGTCTCGGGCAGGGTCTTTCCGGGGTCGCAAAGGATGTTCACGGCGATCTTCACCGAAGTGCAGTCGGGCCCGGCGGCGGGATGGACCCTGGGAACGCTCTATCAGGCGGCCGACTTCGGCGCGGCCCTGGACCAGACCCAGATCGTGCTCTACGCGGCACTGGTGGCGCTGGTCGTCGGGGCTGTCCTGTCCTTCATTGTCGGCCGCCTGCTCGGCCGCCCGCTGAGCAGACTGGCCCATGCCGCCGCGCAGATGCGGACCCTGGAGTTCGCGGCGTCAGAGCGGCTGCCGCGGTCCCTGCTCGTGGAACTGGACGATGTCAACCAGGCCTTCAACGGGTCGATCGGCGCGCTCAACGCCTTTGCGAAATACGTGCCCCGGCAGCTTGTCTCCCGCCTGGTCGAAGAGGGCATGACCAGCACCCGCAATATCGAGATCAAGGAAATGACGATCGTCTTCACCGATCTCGCCGGCTTTACCGATCTGGCCTCGCACATGAGCGCGGAAGAGACGGCTTCCTATCTCAATGGCTATTTCGAAACCGTGTCGGAGGCCATCTCCGAGCAGCACGGCACGATCGACAAGTTTCTCGGCGACGGCGTAATGGCGTTCTGGGGTGCGCCCTCCGACCAGCCGGATCACGCAGCCCTGGCAATCGCGGCGGTCAGGGCGCTGGCCGAGCGGATCGAGCAAATACCCGCAGAGACCATGCGGGTCCGGATCGGCGTTCATACGGGCAAGGTGGTGGTTGGCGACATCGGCTCGGCGGCGCGCATGAACTACACCGTCATCGGCGACGCGGTCAACGTGGCCGCGCGTCTCCAGGAGCACGGCAAGACGGTCGATCCGAAGGCGAAGGTCATCGCGCTCGCCAGCGCCGAGACCATGCGGCACCTGCCGGAGGGCGCGCATGCGACCAGCCTCGGAACCGTGCAGTTGCGCGGCCGCGAGGAACCGTTATCCGTCTTCAGAATAGCGTGAGATCCGCCCGCCGCAGTTTCCTTGCTTGCAATCTTGTTTCAGCACTCCTAAATCACCGAAGCTTAAAAGCGTTCGTCTTGCGAACGTGCCGGATCATAGCGGTTTGCGGGCGTTGCGACGTCTTTGCTGAGGCGCCGCGCAGAATTTAGGACGGTTACATGGCCCGCGATACGGTCGACTCCACCCCGATTGAAACGGTTGCCGATCTGGCAGCCACGCTCGAGGAGGGGAGCAAGCCGGAAGAGCGGTTCCGCATTGGCACCGAGCACGAAAAATTCGGATTTTGCCTGAAGGATCTGACCCCCATCCCCTATGAGGGCGCAAAGGGTGTGGAAGCCGTGCTCACCGGGATGGAAAACCTGACCGGCTGGGAACGGATCGAGGACGCCGGCAAGATCATCGGTCTGGCGGACGATCGGGGCGGTGGCGCCATTTCCATCGAACCGGGCGGCCAGTTCGAATTGTCCGGCGCGCCGCTGGAAACCCTTCACCAGACGTGCCGGGAGGCCAACCAGCACCTGGCCCAGGTGCGCCAGGTGGCCGAGCCGCTCGGTATCGGGTTTCTGGGCATCGGCATGACGCCGACCTGGGCGCGGTCCCAGATGCCGCGCATGCCCAAGTCCCGCTATGACATCATGACCAACTACATGCCCAAGGTCGGATCGCTCGGCCTCGACATGATGTACCGGACCTCGACCATCCAGGTGAACCTGGATTTCTCCTCCGAAGCCGACATGGTCAAAAAGATGCGCATCGGCCTGGCGCTGCAGCCGGTCGCGACCGCCATTTTTGCGAACTCTCCCTTTACCGAAGGCAAGCCGAACGGCTTCAAGTCCTTCCGGGGAGAGATCTGGATGGACACGGACGCCGACCGCACCGGCGATCTGGCCTTCGCCTTCGAGGACGGCTTCGGCTTCGAGCAATATGTCGACTGGGCGGTCGACGTGCCGATGTATTTCGTCAAGCGGGGGCAGACCTATCACGACGTCACCGGCACCACCTTCCGGCAGTTCATGAACGGCGCGCTGGAGGGCAAGGTGCCGGATGCGACGCCATCGATCGGCGACTGGAACAACCACCTGTCGACCCTGTTCCCGGATGTCCGCCTGAAGAAATACATCGAGATGCGCGGTGCCGACGGCGGCCCGTGGCGGCGGATCTGCGCACTGCCGGCGCTTTGGGTCGGCCTGCTCTACGACAAGGGCGTGATGGACCAGGCCTGGGAACTGGTGGCGGACTGGACCCACGAAGAACGCGCGGCGATGCGCCGCGACGTTCCGAAAACCGCGCTGGAGACGCCGTTCCGGAACGGCACGGTCCTGGATGTCGCCAAGGACGTGCTTGCGCTGGCGCAGGAGGGGCTCAAGCGCCGCAACCGTCTCAGCGACGGCGATCTGGACGAGCGGGTGCACCTGGCGCCGATCGAGGAGGGGCTTGCCTCCGGCATGTGCCCGGCCGACATTCTCCTGCAGCGCTACAACGGCTCCTGGGACGGTGACATCACCCAGGTCTTCCGCGAATACGCCTATTGAGACAATTGGCAAGGTCACCGGCGTGATTGTGAGGGGACAGCCAGGTGCCGGACAAACACGCGAATTGACCTAAAGCCTGCAAAGGGCCACTCTGCTTGCCGATGGCCTGTTTTCTCAAGGCCTTGCAATTGCGAACCCGGAGCAGGGCAATGACAGGCGGCGAGACGGCAGCTCCCCCATTCGACATTTTCTCTGTGAGCGAGGATGTCCGGAACCGGTTTGGCTGGTCGAACGAGGACCTCAACCGGGTGATGGAACAGCTCATGCCGGCGGCGCTGAACGGATTCCGCTATTTCGGCAGCACGGTTCCGGGTTTCACCGAGTTTCTGGGGCAGTCGGCGCCCCTGTCCGGCAGTCCGCAATTGCCGTTCGCCGGATATTCCAACCTCTTCCAGACCCCGTCCGAAGCCGCGTTGACACCGTTTTTTGGTCCTGAAGCGGTGCAACAGGCTCTGGCTGGCCAGGTTTCGGTCCTGACCGGGCTGCAAAGCGGTGCCATACAGGAGATGATGCCGGTGGCGGCCACCCTCGCCATGGGCCAGATCGCGCGTCCCTTCGTCCAGGGCGAGGCGCGCAATCTTCTCGATGCCTACTTGCGGGGATTCGCGAGAGGCCGGCCCAAACCGCAGCCGAGCCCGGTCGACTATCTTCAGGGCTACGCCAATGCCATGCAGTCCTTCTGGGGCGCTTTCCTGCAGCCGGCCAGCATCGTTGAAAAACCGGCCGGGCACGACCCGGAGCCGCTGGAAGAAGACGCGCTTTCGCCAGAAAACGACAACGAGTCCGGGAACGAAGACGGCGGCCCGGAAGCCGAAGCATCCGAACTGGAAGGCATGGTGTCCGACTGGATGTCGGCCGGGCGGGATTTCCAGTCCAGCCAGTTCAAGGCGTTCGACAGCTTCTTTGAAAAGGCGTCGAAGGACTACCGCACGGACTAGGTCTGCTGGCCGGTGTTTCGGACCGAGACGGTTCCGGATTCTGATTTGTTTCTCAAAAAAAAGGCCCGCCAGGGATGGCGGGCCAGTTGTGTCAGCAAGGCTGCCGACAGGGGCTGCATAAAACTATCTCCGGGAACGGGTCCCCGGCAGTCATGGGGTCAGGCGGCCAGTTGGCCATCCTTGCCTGCGCGCTGCGGGCGGGCGAGGGTCAGAGCCGGCCCGGTCAGCGGAGCGTTGGCGGCCAACCTCTGGCGCGGGTGTGCCGCGGCGCCGCTCAGAAGAGATGTCGGGTCGCGATAGAACGGCTGTGCCATTGCGCGTCGAACATCGCTCCGGGTCAGGCCGATGTCGTTCAACTGCTCGTCGGACCAGGTCTTCAGCTCAGCGAACTTGCGCCGGTTGTTGAATACGCGCCAGACACGGGCAGCCATCTGCCCGGTGAGAGCGAAAAACGGGGTGCTTGCGATATGTGTCATGGCAAAAATCTCCTGTTGGCGACCGGAGGAAGTTCCGGCAGCCCGTTCCGCGCCAGTGCCTGGCAATCCTTGTGTTGGAACACCCTCTAGATGGATGGTTTCCAGACATTAATCCAACGAATGTTTGTGATTGAAACAATCGTTTTTTGTGATGTTTGGCGTGAAGCCGCCTCTCCACACGGGTGAGGGCAGGCGGGTAGAAAACATTTCCCGATCGAATGGATGGCGTGATAGGCATGAGAATATCTTATAAGTGAGATGCCCATGCTCGACCTCGACCAGCTCCGGACATTCGTGGCCATTGCCGAATGCGGCAGCTTCACGCGCGCTGCGGAGAACGTACACAAGACCCAGTCCGCCGTGTCGATGCAGATGCGCCGGCTGGAGGAACGCATCGGCAAACCGCTGTTTGTGCGCGTGGGACGTCAGTCCCGGCTGACCGAGCACGGGGAACGCCTGCTGCATTACGCGCGCAGGCTGGTTCAGCTCAATGACGAGACGCTGGCGGCCTTCGACGACACGGAGTTGGCGGGACTGGTCCGGCTCGGCACGCCGGACGACTACGCCGACCGGTTTCTGCCGGAAATTCTGGCCCGGTTTTCCAGATCCAATCCCAAGGCGGAAGTGAGCGTGGTCTGCGCACCGACGCCCAATCTGGCGGACATGATCGCCGAGGGCGAACTGGATGTCGCCATCATCACCCATGTCCAGAAGAAGGGCCGCAAGAATGTCGACGTCGTGCGCCGCGAGCCGCTGCTGTGGGTCGTCTCCGCCCGCCACGCGGTAGAAAACGAATCGCCGCTGCCGCTCGCGCTCGGTCGGGCGACCTGCGACTGGCGCAAGGCGGCGATCAGCGCGCTCGCCGATCAGATGCGCGAACACCGCCTGCTCTATTCGAGCTGGAACTCGACCGCTGTCGGGGCCGCGGTGCTGGCCGGGCTCGCCATTTCGGTGTTGCCGGAATCGGCGCTTCGCTCCGGCATGCGGGTGCTGACGGAAACTGACGGCTTTCCGAAATTGCCGGAGTGCGAGATCGGCATCATGCGGTCATGGCACAACAGTTCGCGCGTCACCGATGCCCTGGTGGAACATATTGTCTCGTCGCTGGACAATCTCTCCGTTCCACAAGCTGCTGAATAAACGAGCTTATTGAATTAGCTGTTTTGGTTCAGGATGTTATAACAATTATCGATTTTCCGGACGACAAGATGCAATTGATTTTTCACAGATTGTGATGTAATCTTGCCTGATCAATTCGCAAATCAAATAGCCCACTGATACGGGGCTCATGTTCAGGGTCCTGCATGAATCACGCACTAGATATCGATCAGTTGCGCACGTTTCTGGCGATCGCGGAACTTGGCAGCTTCACCAAGGCCGGTGAGGCGGTTCACAAGACCCAGTCGGCCGTGTCCATGCAGATGCGCCGTCTTGAGGACCGTGTCGGGCAGCCGATCTTCATCAAGGACGGCCGTCAATCGCGGCTGACCGAGGACGGCTTGCGGCTTATCGAATTCGCCCGGCGCATGATCCTGCTGAACGACGAGACCCTGTCCGCGTTCAACGGCCACAAGGAAGTCGGACACGTCAAACTGGGCGTGCCGGACGACTACGCGGACCGGTTGCTGCCGCAGGTTCTGGCTGCCTTCAACCGTCTCAATCCGTCGATCGAGGTGCAGGTGGAGTGTGCGTCAAGCGCCAAGCTGACCGACGCGATCCGCGACAGCGCTCTTGATGTCGCCATCACGACATCGGGCGACACGATGGACATCAGGGGCGAGATCATCCGGCGGGAGCCACTCTACTGGGTTACTTCGACCCAGCATTCGGCCCATACCCAGGACGTGGTCCGGCTTGCGCTTGGCCCGGCGAGCTGCTGCTGGCGGCGGCTGTCGATGGATGCCCTGGACCGGGCAGGACGGAGCTACCGGGTGTCCTATACCAGTTCCAGCGCAGCGGCTCTGGTCGGGGCGGTTCAGTCCGGTCTTGCGGTAACGGTGTTCCCGGAAAGCGCAATTCGCGACGGCATGCGGATCCTCGAGGAAAAGGACGGATTTCCATCGCTGCCGTTCTGCGACATTGCCCTGTTGCGTTCCGGCGGGGCGCGTGAAGCGATGCACGACACGCTGTGCAATCATCTGGTTGCGGCGATCGGCAATGTCGGCAATGGGACGGGCCAGTTGGCGGCCGAATAACCGCGCCCGTCGGCGCTTTTTCACTGCGTTTCGGATTGCCGGGTTTCAGCGGGCGCGCAGCATCATCAGGTTGCCGCCCAGCACGCAGACCAGACCCGCGGCGGCGAGCGGGGTCCACTGATAGTCCTCGAAGACGGTCGATACCGTCAGCGCCACCACCGGAAACAGCACCGTTGCGTAGCCGGCCCGGGCCGAGCCGATGCGTCCGAGCAGCGTCAGGTAGGACGCGAAGGCGATGACCGAGGCCACGACGGCCAGATAGGTCAGGCCGCCCAGATACCCGAGAGACCATTCCGGCGCGAAGCTGTGGCCGCGCACGGCCGAAAAGAGCCCCAGAAAGATCATCCCGTAGACCATGCCCCAGGCCGTTGCCGGGGTCACGCCGATGCCCCGCCGCTGGGTGTCGGCCGACAGCATGTTTCCCAGACAGAAGGACAGTGTTCCGCCGACGCAGAAGGCCAGCCCGAGCGCGGCACCGGAATTGAATTCCGTACCCGTCAGCTTGGGCAGGAACATCAGGCCGATGCCGGCGAACCCGAGACTGCCGGCGCCAAGCGCCATCAGGCTCGGTCTTTGCCCGAACAGCACCAGTCCCAGAAACAGGTTGAAGATCGACGCGGTGGAGAAGATCACGGCCAGCAGGCCGGAGGGCAGGGAGGCCGCCCCGTAATAGAACAGCGTGAAGTTGGTCGAGAAGATCAGGGCGCCCAGTCCGGCGAAACGCAGGTGATCCCGAAATCCGAAGGACAGACCGTGACCGCGATAGCGCGCCCAGGCCATCATGATCGCCGCTGCCAGCACAAAGCGCCAGAACACGGACACCTCGGCAGGGACGGTCGCGACCTGGCCCTTCATGGCAACCCAGCTGAATCCCCAGGCCATCACGGTGACGGCATAAAGGCCGTAATCCGTGGTGCTGAGTCCGTTGGACACGGGACGAAGGGCAGGAGAGGCAGTGCTCATGACGGGCCGAATTGTTGGGAAACCGGCCACAATGTGAGCTGCCCGACACTTCAGCGCAAATGATTGTTTGTGATATTTTCATCAAGAAGGCGAATATTTCCGCGCCCGGCCTCCTGCGTTCGAAGGAACGCTAGGAGGTCGGGCCGCAGGGGTCAAAGCACCAGGTTGTGCCGGCCCGCGTTGCCGATGTCGGTCTCGCCACACAGGCCCATGGTGACGTCCAGCTCCTTGCGCATGATCTCCAGCACCTGGGTCACGCCGGCCTTTCCCCTGGCGCCGAGGCCATAGATGAAGGCGCGGCCGATATAGGTGCTGCGGGCGCCCATGGCGACGGCCCTGAAGACGTCCTGGCCGGAGCGGATGCCGCCGTCGAAATGAACCTCGATCCGGTCGCCGACCGCGTCGACGATGTCTCCAAGAACATCATAGGAGGCCAGGGCGCCGTCGAGCTGGCGGCCGCCGTGGTTGGAGACGACGATGGCGTCGGCTCCGATATCGGCGGCGATCTTTGCATCCTCGACATCGTTGATGCCCTTGAGGATCAGCTTGCGGTCCCAGTGTTTCTTGACCCACTCGACCGAAGACCAGTCCAGGGAGGGATCGAACTGGCTGTTGGTCCATTCCGCCAGCGAACTCATGTCGTCGACGCCCGAAACGTGACCGTGAATGTTGCCGAACTGGCGGCGGCCGGTCTTCAGCATGTTCCAGCACCAGCGGGGTTTCAGGGCCAGGTCGGCCAGCACCAGCGGCTTTGGCTTGGGCGGCGCGCTCAGGCCGTTCTTGAGGTCCCGGTGCCGCTGGCCGAGAACCTGGAGATCGAGCGTCAGTACGAGGGCCGAGCAGCCGGCGGCGTCCGCGCGCTGCATCAGGCGTTCGGAAAAGCCCCTGTCGCGCATCACGTAGAGCTGGAACCAGAAGGGCGACTTGGTGTGTTCGGCAACGTCCTCGATGGAGCAGATGCTCATGGTGGACAGCGTGAAGGGAACACCGAATTCTTCCGCAGCCTGCGCGGCAAGAATCTCGCCATCGGCATGTTGCATGCCGGTCAGTCCGACCGGGGCAAGGGCGACGGGCATGGCCACGTCCTGACCGATCATGGTCGTCTTGATGGAGCGGTTGTCGATGTTGCGGGCGACGCGCTGGCGCAGCTTCTGGCGTTGCAGGGCGGCCTCGTTTTCCCGGTAGGTGCTCTGCGTCCACGATCCGGTATCGGCATAATCGTAGAACATCTTGGGCACCCGGCGACGGGCCAGGGCCTGCATATCGGCAACATCGGTGACAAGGGTCATTGAATGTCCTCCCGGGACTCAGGAACGATGGATGGATTTTTCCGTTTCAGGGCGCCTGAGGCCGGCGAGCTGTTCCCGCCGGTCCAGATTTTCAGCTTCGGCAAGAGTGCCGCGTACATAGTCGATATGATCCTGCGAGGCGCGTCTGGCGCGATCGGCGTCACCGGACCGGATGGCATCGGCGATGGTGCAATGCTGGCGCAACAGCTCGATGCGGGCGCTCGGATGATAATAGAGCCGGCCCCTGTCGTAAAAGACGCCGTTCTCCAGCAGCCGGTAACAGGATCTCAGCGTGTGCAGCATCACCACGTTATGGGTGGCGTCTCCGACCGCATGGTGGAACGCCACATCCAGACGGCTTTCCATGGCAAGGTCGCCGATATCGTGGGCTTTGCGCATCTGGCCGACTATTTCGTCGAGCCGGCCAAGGTCGGAAGGCGCAGCGCGCACGGCGGCAAGAGCGGCTGCCTGCCCCTCGATGCCGCGCCGGAATTCGAAATAGTCGTTTCTCGCGGACGGGTGGCGCGCGATCAACTGGATGATCGCTTCCGAAAAGATCGGTCCGATCAGGTCCGCGACGAAGGTTCCACCGCCCCGCCGGGTCTCTATCAGTTGGCGCTTTTCCAGGATATTCAGGGCATCACGCAGCACCGGGCGGGACACGGCCATCTGCTCCGCAAGGTCCCGTTCCGCCGGCAGACGGTCGCCTGAACGCAGCACGCCCTTGAGGATCAGGTCCTCGATCTGCTCGACCGCCCCTAGGGCGGTCTTCCGGTGGTCGACAGGCTGGAACAAGCGCTCTGGTATCCTCGTGTTGGCGCGGACGCTAGCGTCACAGGCGCAATTGGTCAAATTTTTTAACCAGTTTTGACGGCGGGAGCCGAGTGAAAGGCGCGGTGTGACAATATTGAGGGTTGGCTTCCACCATGCCTTTGGGGGAAGGTGACACACTACGAACGCGTGTTCATGCCGAGGGGGGCATTTTGGATCAGGGGTCTGAAAACGGGTCGTCCTTGCCCAAGTTCAGAACATCGCCGTTGCGCGAGAGGGTTCTGGGCGAAGTTCATGCCCGACCATTCCGGCCGATGAGCGGTGCGCGCTCGGTTCTGCTCTACGCCTTTCTCACCAATGCGGACGAAGCGGCAAGCGACGAAGCCTGGCTGACGGAATTCTGTATCTCGCGCGGGGGACATGGACCGGCCGCGGGCACCCGCCATCACACGATCCCCTTCGGCGGCGGAACGCTGAGCTGGGAACAGCATGCCGAATTCACCACCTATTCCTGGGACGGCCCGGCAGTTCAGGGCGGCATCTTCGAACAGTTGCCGCGCTCGCATCCGTTCGGGGCCGCATTTCGCGCGCCGGGTGACCTGCTGGTCGCCGTCCGGGTGGAGGTGCGGGACGAGAGCGAGTCGGAAGACTGGCGGCGGCACTTCGACGGCGGCAGCCTGACGGTCTCCAATGTGGAAGACAGCGCCGCCCGGGTGGCCACCGACTTTCACCAGGATGGCGACGGGCTCACCCGGTTTCTGGTCTTCAACCGGTCCCTGGGGGATGTCCAGATGGGCGCTGTGGTACAGCGTCTTCTGGAAGTGGAGACCTATCGCACGCTGGCCATGCTGGGCCTGTTCGAGGCAACCAGGCTCCAGCCGGATATCCGCCGCTTCGAAATCGAGCTCGCCGAACTGACCGGCCAGATGCGGGACAGTTCCGCGCTGGGCGCCAACCAGGGCCTTCTGGACAAGTTCATGGCGCTCGCCGCCGCGCTGGAGGCGGGTGCGACCGCCAGCACGTTCCGCTTCGGTGCCAGCCGGGCCTATGCCGAGATCGTCACGGCCCGGTTCCAGACCTTGCGCGAACAGGCAGCCCCCGGAGAACTGTCCCTGGCGTCGTTCCTGGTACGCCGGCTGGCGCCGGCGATGCGCACCTGCCAGGCGATAGAGGACCGTCAGGCGATGCTGTCGCGCAAGCTCGCCAGGGCGACGACGCTCCTGCGCACCCGTGTGGATGTCGAACTGGAAGAGCAGAACCGCAGCCTGCTGCAGTCGATGAACCGGCGCGCGCGCCTGCAGCTCAGGCTGCAGCAGACCGTCGAGGGGCTGTCGGTCGCGGCCGTGAGCTACTATGTGGTCGGTCTGATTTCCTACCTCGCCAAGGCGGCCAAGGGCGCGGGCCTGAACGTGCCCGATGCCAATATCATGACCGGTGTGGCCGTGCCTGTCGTCGTCCTCGGGATCTGGTGGACAGTGCGCAAGATCCGTCACCGTCATGATGAGGACTGACCGGCTGGGGTCTGCGGACAATCAGGTTCGGGTCGCCGCGCGGCTGGATCCGGGATGGCCAGTTCGAAGGGCTTCAAAATAGAAAAGGCCGGGAACTCCCGGCCTTTTCCAGATGCGGTTCCTGCAGGAGCCTATTCGCTCGTGCCGTCTTCCTTGAACTGGGCCAGATAGGCGATCACGTTTTCACGATCCGCTTCCTTGCGCAGGCCGGCAAAGGCCATCTTGCCCTTCGGGATGACGTCCTTCGGCTTCAGCAGATAGGCGTCGAGCGTTTCCACGTCCCAGACCTTGCCGTCGCCCAGTTCAATCAGAGCCTTGGAATATTTGTAATCCTCGACCTGGCCCCAGGGCCGACCGACGACGCCGTTGAGCTGCGGGCCGACCTTGTTCTTGGCCTTCTCTCCGACAGCGTGGCAGGCGGCGCATTTCTTGAATACCTTCTTGCCCTTTGCAGGGTCGCCTTCGGCGCTTGCCTGAACTGTCAGGGCCAGAAGCGCGGTTCCGGCGATCATCAGCAGTCGCTGCATGTGTTTCTCCCTCGAATTGGGTGTGTTCAAACCCGTTGGAACTGAACAGGAACCGGCTCGCGGATGCAAGCGACGCAGCGTCGCAGACCGTCACCGCACGATCCCGCATTTCCGGCAAGGCATCGCCGGTTTCGCAAGTCCGGCGCCCCATTGAAAGCCTATCTGGCTCGCGCGCGGCCGAGGTCAACCCGCCCGGGCCGTGTTCGGAAGATGCAGCCATTCCTCCAGCCCGGTATCCCAATAAGGCGATGAGCCGTAAAGGTTTGCGAGAAAGTCGATGAACACGCGCACCTTTGCCGGCAGGAACTGGCGGCTCGGATAAACAGCGTAAAGGCCGACATCCTTGGAAGCCCTGTACTGGGGCAGCAGGATCTGCAGCTTGCCGTCGCGCAGGTCCGGGCCGACGTCCCAGGTGGACCTGAGCGCGATGCCGATACCCGCCAGCACGCATTCGCGCACCACCTCGTTGGAGTTGGTCTTGACCGGCGACTGTGTGCGCACGGTCTCGATGCCGTTCGGTCCCGCAAGGCGCCAGGGGTCCTGATTCGTGGCGGCGATGGTTACGTGGTGCGCGACGAGATCCTCGATGGACTCCGGTTTGCCGCATCTTTCGATATATTCCCGGCTGGCGCACAGCACCCTGTGAACGGGCGCCAGTCGACGGGCAACCATGCTTGAATCGGAGAGTTCGGCGATCCGGATAGCCAGGTCATAGCCGTCACCGACGATGTCGACAAAATCATCCGACAGATCGAGATTGACCGACAGGTCGGGGTTTTCGGTCAGAAACTTGCCCAGATGCGGGGCGATGTGCAGACGGCCGAAGGAGGTGGGTACGGCCACCTTCAGATTGCCGCGCGCCTTCGCGGACCCACGGGAGACAAAGGTTTCAGCCTCTTCCACCGACGCCAGGATGGCGACGACGCGTCCATAGAAGCCCTGGCCGGCCTCGGTCATGGCAATCTGGCGGGTGGTCCGTTGCAACAGGCGCGTTCCGAGTTTTTCCTCCAGCCGCCGGATGCGTTTGGAAACCACCGCGGGCGACAGGCTCATTTCACGTCCGGCCGCCGACATGCTGCCGGCGCTCACGACGCGCGCGAAAATCTCCATGTCGGTCAGGTTGCTCATTTTCAATCTCTCAGAAAGACAATTATTCTTGTCCGATTGCCTTGCCCGGGCTTGCGGACCGCCGGCTTTTGGCGAACCTTGTACCCGGACCGTTTTTTGGCCGTCACATGTTACGACAGGCCTACCCCGACGGATCAATGTTGTACACCAGAAGGAGTCGACCCGGTGACCGCAATTGCGATGCCAGCGCCCGATCAGGCCGTGATCGCGCGCCGCAAGGAAATCCTGAGTGCGCTGCAGGCCATCGTGCCGGGAGAGGGCGTGATCCACGACGAACGCGAAATGCGGGTCTATGAAACCGACGCGCTGACGGCCTATCGCCAGCTGCCGTTGATCGTTGTCCTGCCGGAAACCGTCGACCAGGTGTCGAAGGTGCTCAGGTATTGCCACGACAACGATGTCAAGGTGGTGCCGCGCGGCGCCGGCACCTCGCTGTCGGGCGGCGCGCTGCCGCTCGGAGACGGTATCCTCCTGTCCATGATGAAATTCAACCGGGTCATGGACATCGATTTCGACAACAGGGCCGTGGTCGTCCAGCCGGGTGTCACCAATCTGGGCATCACGCGGGCAGTCGAGCACGAAGGCTTCTACTACGCCCCGGACCCGTCCTCCCAGATCGCCTGTTCCATCGGCGGCAACATCGCGGAAAATTCCGGCGGTGTGCACAGTCTCAAATACGGGCTGACCACCAACAATGTGCTCGGCCTGGAGATGGTGCTGATCACCGGCGAGGTCATCCGCCTAGGCGGCAAGCATCTCGACAGCGAGGGGTACGACCTGCTGGCGCTGATGACGGGGTCGGAAGGACTGCTTGGTGTCGTAACGGAAGTGACCGTGCGCATCCTGCAGAAACCGGAAACCGCGCGGGCCCTGCTGATAGGGTTCCCGACGAGCGAGGACGGCGGCCGCTGCGTGGCCGACATCATTGCCGCCGGCATCATTCCCGGCGGCATGGAGATGATGGACAGGCTTGCCATTCACGCAGCCGAGGATTTCGTCAATGCGGGCTATCCGCGGGACGTCGAGGCGCTCCTGATCGTGGAGCTGGACGGTCCGGAAGGCGAGGTCGATTATCTCATCGGCCATGTGGAGGAAATCGCCAGGACCAACCAGGCCAGTCAGGTGCATGTTTCGGAAAGCGAAGAGGAACGCATGACCTTCTGGGCCGGGCGCAAGGCGGCCTTTCCGGCGGTCGGACGGATCTCGCCCGACTACCTGTGCATGGACGGCACGATTCCGCGCCGCGAATTGCCGAAGGTGCTCGCCCGCATGCGCGAACTGGGCGAAAAGCACGGGCTCCGCGTCGCCAATGTCTTTCATGCCGGTGACG
Source organism: Roseibium sp. AS2 (assembly GCF_038900065.1). Classification (NCBI taxonomy): domain Bacteria; kingdom Pseudomonadati; phylum Pseudomonadota; class Alphaproteobacteria; order Hyphomicrobiales; family Stappiaceae; genus Roseibium; species Roseibium sp. AS2. The sequence continues at coordinate 276,612 of NZ_JBBMQN010000001.1, read as the reverse complement.
GCAACCTGCATCCGCTGATCCTCTACGACGCCAACAAGCCCGGGGAACTGGAGGCGGCCGAGGCCTTCGGCGCGGATATCCTGCGGCTGTGCGTGGAGGTCGGCGGCGTGCTGACAGGCGAGCATGGCGTCGGCATCGAAAAACGCGACCTCATGACGGACATGTTCACCGAGGACGACCTGAAGCAGCAGCAAAGGGTCAAATGCGCCTTCGATGAAAAGCATCTGCTCAATCCGGGCAAGGTCTTCCCGCTGCTTCATCGCTGCGCCGAACTCGGCAGGATGCATGTCCACAAGGGACAGTTGCCCTTTCCCGACATCCCGCGTTTTTGAGGAAATTTCCGAATGGATGCATCGTTCAAGCCGCGTGCAACGCGGCAGGTTGAAGACGCGGTCAAATGGGCGGCAGCCGAAGAACAACCTCTGGAAATCGTCGGGCACGGATCCAAGAGAAAGCTCGGCCGTCCGGTTCAGGCAGCCCATGTCCTGGACCTGTCCGATCTCACCGGCATCGACAGTTACGAGCCGGCGGAACTGGTGCTGACCGTGAAGGCCGGGACCCCGATCGCCGAGATCGAAAAGCTGGTCGACGACAACGGCCAGGAGCTGTCCTTCGAGCCTATGGATTATGGCCCTCTGCTCGGCGGCGAACCCGGCCGGGGAACCATCGGCGGCGTGCTGGCGGCCAATCTGTCCGGTCCGCGCCGCATCAAGTCGGGCGCCGCGAGGGATCACGTTCTGGGGATGGAAGCCGTTTCCGGCCGAGGCGAAATCTTCAATTCCGGCGGCAAGGTGGTCAAGAACGTCACCGGATACGATCTGCCGAGAGCGCTGTGCGGGGCGTTCGGCACACTGGCCGTCGCGACCACGGTCACGCTCAAGGTCAATCCGAAGCCGGAAACCTCCGCGACCTTCCTGCTTGGCGGACTGAACGAGGCGGACGCCGTCAAGGCCTTGTGCCGGGCCATGGGATCATCGGCGGAAGTGTCCGGGGCCGCCCACTTGCCCGCGGACCTGCCCTTCGGCCCGAACGGTGATCTGCCTGGTGGCCTTGGCGGCACGTCCGCCAGGACCCTGCTGCGCCTGGAAGGGTTCGAAACCTCGGTCGATTACAGGTTCAGGACGCTGGAGAAGCTTCTCGGGGATTTCGGCACGCCCGACCGGCTGGAGGCGCCCCAATCCGAAGAACTGTGGCGCAACATCCGGGACGTGAAGGTCTTTGCCGGCTCCGGGACCCCCGTGTGGCGCGTGTCCGTGGCGCCTTCGGACGGCCCGCGCCTGGTGGCGCGCCTGAAGGCGGCGTTCGATGTGAGCGCGTTTTATGACTGGAGCGGCGGTCTTGTCTGGTTGTCCTGCAATGACGGGGCGGTGCACGACGGCGAAATCCGCATGGCGATTGCTGCGGCCGGGGGCGGCCATGCGACCCTCGTGCGCGCCGACTCGTCCGTGCGCGCGAACGTCGCCATATTCCAGCCCCAGCCCGATGCTCTGGCAGCGCTTTCCCGGCGCCTGAAAGGACAGTTCGACCCCAAGGGCATTCTAAACCCTGGACGAATGGTCACAGGCGTGTAGTCTGATCAGTCTATTTTACGTGGATATTTTTTGCGGAGACCAAAATGGATCAACAATCCGATGCGGCAGGCTATATTGAGCCCGGCGGCAAGAATGTCACCCTCGTCTACATTCTTTATCTCCTGAGTATTCTGATAGGGTTCACGTCGCTGATCGGCATCATCTTCGCCTATCTGAACAGGGGCAAGGCCGGCGGCTGGGTCGATACACATTACACCTTCCAGATCCGCACATTCTGGATCGGGCTGCTGGGCAGCCTGGTCGGCATTCTGCTGACCTTCGTGGTCGTCGGCATCTTCCTGCTGATCGCACTTTTGATCTGGATGATCATCCGCTGCATCAAGGGGCTGCAGCTTGCCTCGCGCGGCGAGCCTGTGCCGGATCCGCAGACCTGGCTGTTCTGATAGATCTTGACGATCGGACACAAGACCCGGCCGCGGGATCGCGGCCGGGTCTTGTGTGTCGAAAGCTGAATTCATTCCGCCGTGAGGGTGCTCTTGTGCCGGAATGACGCCTTGTGTGGTGAAATGCCAGCCCCTACGATCCGGGTTACTCGGAAGGAGACGCCCGCAGGAAATGCGGGCAATTGAGGGGCGCCGGACAGAATGCAGACCAACTTCACCGCAGAGCAGCTCAAGGACCGCCATGTCGCGGAGTCCGAAAAGATCCTGCGCAAATGCGTGCATTGCGGCTTCTGCACGGCGACCTGCCCGACCTTCACCCTGCTCGGCGATGAACTCGACAGCCCGCGCGGGCGGATCTACCTGATCAAGGACATGCTGGAGAACGATCGTCCCGCCGACGAGAAGGTCGTCAAGCATGTCGACCGCTGTCTGTCCTGTCTGGCCTGCATGACCACCTGTCCGTCCGGTGTGCATTACATGCATCTGGTCGATCACGCCCGCACCCACATTGAAAAGACCTACAAGAGACCGCTTGCCGACCGGGTGACGCGCGCGCTGCTGGCCTTCGTGCTGCCCTATCCCAACCGGTTCCGGCTCGCCTTGACCGGGGCGTTTTTCGCCCGCCCGCTCGCCGGGGCCTTCAAGGCGCTGGGCGGGCCTCTGGCGAGGCTTGGGGCAATGCTTGAACTCGCGCCCGCAAGGGCGCCCGGGCGCGGCATGCACGAGGGGCCGGGCGTGTTCGAGGCCGCTGCGCCGGTGCGCAAGGGCCGTGTCGCCCTGCTCGGCGGCTGTGCCCAACCGGTCCTCAACCCGGGCATCAACGACGCCACCATCCGGCTTCTCCGCCGTGCCGGCTACGAGATAGTACTGCCGGAAGGCGAAGTCTGCTGCGGGGCCCTGGTCCATCATATGGGCCGCGAGGACTCTGCCCTGGAAAACGCCCGCCGCAATGTCGATGCCTGGACCGCGGAAGCGGAGGGGGAGGGCCTCGACGCGATCCTGATCACCGCATCCGGCTGCGGCACCACGATCAAGGACTACGGCTATATGCTGAAAGAGGATGCGGCCTATGCCGAAAAGGCCAGCCGCGTTTCCGCCTTGGCAAAGGACGTCACCGAGTTCCTGACCGGTATCGAGCTGGGGGCTCCCGCCGTCACTCCCGACCTCACCGTTGCCTATCATTCCGCCTGTTCCATGCAGCACGGCCAGAAGATCACCCGGCAACCGAAGGATCTCCTGTCAGCGGCCGGTTTCCGGGTGAAGGACGTGCCCGAGGGGCATCTGTGCTGCGGTTCGGCAGGCACCTACAACATTCTTCAGCCGGAGATTGCCCGCCGCCTGCGCGACAGGAAAGTCGCCAACATCGAAAGGACCGCGCCTGACGTCATCGCGACCGGCAACATCGGCTGCATGACCCAGATCGGCCTTGGCACCGACATACCGATCCTGCACACGGTGGAACTTCTGGACTGGGTCTATGGCGGCCCGTGTCCGGAAGGCCTGCACCCGGTGACTGCGCCGATGGAAGCCGCGCAATAGCCGCGCCGGCTGTCTTCCGGGGTCAGCCGTCCCGCGTGCCGAGTTGCACCGGCGTCACGTCGGTCTCCTTGTCGGGCGCGGTCCCGGCAAGCCGCAAGGTGCGTTCCAGGAGTTGTTCGTAGATCGGGCGGCCGCCAAGATGATGCGCGGTCAGCGAGGCGGCCGTGCAGGTGACGAGAACCGGCATGATCAGCGTATAGGCGCCTGTCAGTTCCATCACCAGAACGACGCCGACAAGCGGCGCCCTCACGGATGCCGCGAAGAATCCCCCCATCGCGGCGACCGCGCAGGCGGCCCGGAAATCGTCATCCATGGGCAGGATGCTGGTCGTGGCCACCCCGAATGCAAGCCCGGCGCAGGTTGCGATGGACAGCATCGGCGCGAAAATGCCGCCCGGGACGCCTGAAGCATAGGAAAACAGCACGCCGCCGAAGCGCAGCACCGTCAGCGCGATCAGCACCATCACGCCGTATTGGGACGTGACCAGACCATGGACCAGGTCTTCACCGCCGCCGGTCGCGTCCGGAAACGCGATCAGGAGCGCCCCGGTGACGCCGCCGATCGCGAGCGCGGGCAACAGGCGCAGCCTTGCGGGGATCTTCTGGAAGAGATCCATGGCCTTTATCAGGGCCCAGTTGAAGAACACGCCCAGACCGCCGAGAACGATGCCCAGAAGACCCAGCAGAACAAGGCTCCATACCGGCACATAAGACACCTCGACAAGCAGCGGCGGGCCGATATGGGTCAATTGCTCGGTGACCGCCGCGCTCAGGATGGAGGCGATGATGACCGCCATATAGGTCCGGTAGCCGAAGGGAAACTGGCGCCGGGTTTCCTCGACGATAAACAGGATTGCGGCCAGCGGCGCGTTGAAGGCGGCAGCCAGACCGGCCGCTGCGCCTGCGGCCAGAAGTCCCTTGTGGTCGGAGGGCGACACGCCGTTCGATCTGGAAATCGCTTCTGCGGTCATCGCTCCCATGTGGATGGTCGGTCCCTCCCGGCCGAGCACCAGACCGGATCCGAGCGCAAGCAGACCCCCGAAGAACTTCGCGATCAGCACCCGCACCCAGTTGAGCGGCCGCTTGTCTTCCATTGCGCCTTCAATTTCCTGAATGCCGCTGCCCGCGGCTTCCGGGGCAACCCGCTGAACCAGCAGGAACGCTCCGGTGACGCAGGCAGCCGATATCGCCATCGACACGACATAGGGCAAAAGGCCGGTGCCGAGCGACGCCCGCAGCGCCGCATACTGGCCGAACAGAAACTCCAGCCCGGTGTGGAAGCCCGTTGCAAGGCCTCCGACCAGCAGACCGACCAGCGCGGCCTTCAGAAAATAGGCGGCGTCGGATCCGGAGGAGAGTGATTTCAAGGGGTCTGTCATGCCATGAACCGGCTTTTTTTCAAGGTAGGTGGCGGATTGGTCGGAACAATTCGCCGGGACGCAGCAGGGCACACGCGAAACGGCCTCCACCGTGAGGCCGAAGCGCTTGCATGTGAGGCCGGGTGACACGGAACCGGTGAAGGAACCCTGTGTGCCCGCTCCGGCCGGTCGTCGCGTGGGGGCGGGAAAACGCGCTGGCAGAGCGCGCGTTTTCCCGGCAGACACCGAAGTGCCGGGCCGGCCGTGTCAGAGGACGATGACCCTGGTTCCGACACCGACCCGCTCGTACAGATCCGTCACGTCCTCGTTGCGCATGCGGATGCAGCCGGAGGAGACCGCATGGCCGATGGTCCAGGGCTGATTGGAACCATGGATGCGGTAGAGCGTCGATCCGAGATAGAGCGCACGCGCGCCGAGCGGGTTCTCGGGGCCGCCGGCCATGAAGACCGGCAGGTCGGGGCGGCGTTTACGCATTTCTGCGGGCGGCCGCCAGTCCGGCCATTCCGCCTTGCGGGTGACCTTGTGGGTTCCGGCCCATTCGAAGCCGGGCTTGCCGACACCGACGCCGTAGCGCCGGGCGGTGCCGTCCTTCTGGACCAGATAGAGATAGCGGGCATTGGTATCGATCACGATCGTGCCGGCCTTCTGTCCACCGTCATAATCGACGACCGTCGGCAGATACTGCTGCGCGATCTGACGTGTTCTCGGCTTCTGAGCCTGTTGCGGCTGCCGGCGCACAGGTTGCTGGCGCACCGGCTGCTGGCGGGGAGACCACCAGTTGGTACGCCGGACCTTTGGCTGCCGTTGCTGCTTGAACTGGTACCGCCGGGCCGTCGACCTGCGCTCGACGCGCGGCTGCAATTGCAGCAACCATGGTTCGGTCAGGTTGGGGCTGAGAACGAGCGGCGGCGGCGACACCTGACCGGCACTCGCCGGCGCGGTACTCAGACCGGCGGAAAGGATCAGGGCACCGGCGAGGCCGAGAGCCATGCCGGAAAATTGGCCGGAAATTTGGCCGGAAATCTGGCGCAAGAACAGCATTGCAGCACCTTTAAACTTGTCATCGACAACGTTCAGCGGACTTGAGGCCATCTCAAATCTGCCGGTTTACGGAATGGAAAGGATGATAAGGTGCTGAAATCAGTCAAACGTGAATTCTGCTTAGAGAATTCAGGTAATCTTTTCTTATGGTTATTGTTTGGTTTATGAACAGGATTAATAAAATACGGTCGCTGGCCAAGGTCTATGGTTAATTTTTTCTATTGAGATTGACTCTGCGGCGTTTTCCGCGATTCCTTGGTTAACGCACGCGCCAGCGGGCATCCCTGACCACGAGCGGCAGGATCTGCCGTGTCTGCTTGCGGGACATGCCGGGTTTGATCCGCGGATCATAAAGCATGTTCATGATGATCTGGTCGAAGACGGTGAAGCGGCTGTGGCGCGAAGAATCGTTGAACACGGAATGAATGAGGTCTGCATCGTCGTTCATCGGGCCGAGACCCTGCAGCAATTCCTCGACCAGGCAGCGCTTGAACAGGAACTCGCCTTCGTCCGAGACGATCACGGCGGCCGAACGCTTGATGCCCTTGCGGCCGGAAACGACGCGCACGAGGCAGCGGCCGGGAACACGGGCACGGTCGTTCTTGTAGATGTTTTTCTTCACCACCTGTTCGTATTGCGCACGGTCGACCACATAGACGTCGAAATTGGCCGCTGCGGGATCGTTGGTGACCGCCGTGCTCAGGCCGCCAACACGGTTGCCGATCTCCTGAATGAAACGATGAACGGTTTGGGTCCGGTCACGTGACGACAGGCTGTACACATGGAACAGCACGGGCCGGGTGAATTTTTTGACCAGATAGGGCCGCCAGCTCCAACTGCGGTATTCCAGGCCGAAAACGGTTTTCTCAAAGCCGCTCAGCAGCTCATCGGTGGTGAACGAATCGCTCGAAGCTGCGGCGGGAGACCCGGACGCCCCGCATAGAAGAAGTAGAAAAACGAGAAAACCACGCATGAATTTCATATAGCCCAAAGCATCGATTGCGACCACATTAGCACCGAGAATATGGCCTGTGCATGCATCTGGCGGTTGCGTTGATCTTTTATATTGCAAGAATAACCAATGGTTCGCAGAGAGGAAAGCCAAGAAACCGTTACCAAAGCCCAAATCTGTCTCCCGGCAGGACACGCCGGCGGAAAAACAATTCCTTAAACTTCCACTGTTATAGCTGGGAAATATTACGATTAAAGGTAGCCTGCAGGGGCAATGGACGGGAGTAGGCATGGCCGCGGTGAAAAGATCCTTCCGAGCGGAAAGCTTGATTAAAATGAATTCCGGGGCGAGTCGTGACCCCGTCCTTGCTGAAGAGCGTCGGCATCAGGAAGTTCTGGCTGAAATCGCCAGTCTGAAATCCCTGGTGGGCAGTGGCGCGGAACAGCAGGCGGCGCTCGATCCGCAGGCGATGAGCGAACAGTTCATGTCCGAATTCCGAAAGGAGTTGTCGGAAGCCGCCAAATTGAAGGTCGAACTCGACGCGATCTACGAGGCGATTGCCCAGACCAAGAAAGAAATCGCGACCTTGCACCAGACCACGGGCTCCGAGGGCGAGGATATGACCCGCGTGACCAACGAGCTGGACGCAGTGGTGTCGGGGACGGAAGGGGCGACGGAAACCATCCTGTCCGCCGCCGAGTTCATCGACGAGACCGCCAATACGCTGTCCGCGCGGGTTGGCAAGGAGGAATCCGAGCTCGCCGGCGACATCCGTGACCAGGTCGTCCAGATTTTCGAAGCCTGTAACTTCCAGGATCTGACCGGGCAGCGCATCACCAAGGTGGTTGGAACGCTGCGCTTCATCGAGGACCGCATCGAGCAGATGATGGATATCTGGGGCGGCATCGAAACCTTCAAGGAAATCGAGACCGAGATGCGCAAGGCCAAGGAAGGCGATGCGGCCCTGCTCAACGGCCCGTCGCTGGAAAGCGATGTCGACGTTGCGAGCCAGGACGACATCGACGCCCTGTTCGCCTGACCCTTTTTCCCGTCAGTCACGAAAAACCCGGCCATGTGCCGGGTTTTTTGTATCATATCGGGGCACCGCGCCGTCAGCGGCCTTGCACCGGCCCCCGTTCGCCTTTACCAGTGGGAGAACAAAGAGTGAATAAAGGGGCAGGCCATGACGGAAAAGATCACCGGCAGCACCGTGAAGGCGGAGCGCGACCCGGAAACCGGCTTGCTGACGGGCCCCGACGGCAAGGAACGATGCTGGTGGCATGCGAACCTTGGAGACTACCTGCTTTATCACGACACCGAATGGGGCTGGCCGGTCGACGAGGACCGCCGCCTGTTCGAGAAAATCTGCCTGGAGGGATTTCAGTCGGGTCTCTCCTGGCTGACGATCCTGCGCAAACGGGACGCTTTCCGTGCGGCTTTCGCAAATTTCGAGGTCGAAAAGCTCGCCGCCTTCACCGAAGCGGACGTGGAGCGTTGCCTGGGTGACGCGGGCATTGTCCGCCACCGCGGGAAGATAAAATCGACCATCAACAACGCCCGGCGGGCAATCGAGTTGCGGGCGGAATTCGGATCGTTCGCGGCCTACGTCTGGTCGTTCGAGCCAAAACCGGAAAACCGGCCGGCCAGAATCGACTTCGCCACCGCGAGAACCCTCGGCAAGACGGACGAAAGCACCGCGCTGTCGAAGGACCTCAAGAAACGCGGCTGGAGCTTCGTCGGCCCGACCACGGTTTATGCCTTCATGCAGTCCATGGGCATGGTCAACGACCATCTGGAAGGCTGCTGTTGCCGGGACGCGATCGAGCAGGCGCGGGCGGACTTCACGAGGCCGGTCAGGACCTGATCGGCTGGCCCTGATGTGGGCATCCCGCGCCTGTCCGGCGGAACCCGCCGGATCTATCCTGCAGAGGCCAGCAGGGTTTCGTTGAACGATTTGAGATCGAATTCCTGAGACAGCAATTTGCGCAGGGCCTGCAGTTCGGCAGAACCAGGATTTATAAAGGAGTAACGCACATAATCCTGCACGATTTTACCCTGTTGTTCAAAGCGGTAGTCCAGAAATTTCTTTCCCGGAACAATGTGGTAGTCGTAGGGTTTACTGTAGCGAATATGTTCCAGTGCAACAGCGAGCAACGTGTATCCGGTGCGGTCCCTGTTCTGGTACTGCCACACATGCATGATCTCGTGCCCCAGCAACTCCAGGTCGTCCACGAAGACGTTGGTCGGAAAGCCCGCGGCAAGATCGGCTTTGTAAGCGTCTGATTTGTAATAGATATTGTTTTTTATTACCAGTGCTTCCGGCTTGTCGCGAAGGGACGCCGCCGCTCTTGTAAGGAGCTGGGATTTGTCGAGGCCGTAGCTCTTGACCGCTTTGTCGGTTCGATACTCCGCTTCAAGCGTGCCCATGAGTTTGTCGTTCGTATTCTGGCGCGAGTGGGCGAGTGAATAGACTTGAACCTTGTTCGCGTTGAGTTGGCCGGAATAAATCTTTGAAGTGAAATTCTTTTCATTCGCCGTCAGGAACCGGCAGCCGGAGAGTGCCAGACCAGCGAGCAGAATAATCAGAAAAAATCGAATGTTCATGGAAATGTCCCCCTGTCGAAAACGAGCTGAAGCGCGCGCGCGAGCCTTGGTGTTTTTAGGGGGTAGTGAGGCGAATTACAATTTTAAAGGGTTTCAAGACGTCAGAAATCAGGTCCTGTGCGGACTTCTCACCGTCGGTCAGCCCTGTGGCCCGGATTATCCGCCAACCTTGTCCTTCAACGGTGCGAACAATCTGTTTTCACGGGAAAAGACGTAGTCCAGCGTTTCGACGGTGACTGTTTCCGCGCCGGCCTCGATCAGCAGCTGGGCGCAGTCGGCAACGGTGTCGCGGGGGCACAGAATGCTGACATGATGGCTGTCGTCGCTGTCGGAGAAGCGCTGAACGGCGCCGATCTGGCTGACGGATCTGAGCGCCTGCGTGCGGTCGTCGACAACGGCCTTGACCAGCTTCACATTGCGCGCGGCTTCTTCGGCCGCGACCCTGTCGAGGATCGCTCTGGCAGCGGCTAGAGCAGTGTCGGACCAGTCGGCACTCAGGGACGCCACCAAGTTGGCCTGGCTTTTCAGCATGACGCCGTCGGTGAGAATCTTCAGGTTGTTGGCGGCAAGCGTCGAGCCGGTGGTGGTGATGTCGACAATCAGTTCGGCGGAGCCGGCGGCCGGCGCGCCTTCCGTGGCGCCCGCGCTTTCAACGATCCGGTAGTCGGCGATGCCGTTCGCGGCGAAGAACGCGCGGGTGAGGGTCACATATTTGGTCGCGACACGCAGACGGCGGCCGTGGCGGTTGCGGAAATCGGAGGCGACATCGGACAGATCCGCCATCGTTTCAACGTCGATCCACGCCTTGGGCACGGCAACGACCACATCCGCCGAGCCGAACCCCAGCGGCGTCACGATGTGCACGCTGGTCTCGGGAGCGGTGATGTTCTCGTGCACCAGATCGAGCCCGGTAACGCCGAAATGAACTGCGCCCTCGGCAAGCGACCGGGCGATTTCCGAGGCCGACAGAAACGCGATCTCGACGTCGTTCAGGCCCTTGATGGAGCCCCGGTAATTGCGCGCGCCGCCAGGCTGCAGCACCTTCAGGCCGGCGCGTCCGAAAAAACCCTGGGTGTTTTCCTGCAGGCGGCCCTTAGAGGGAATGGCGATGATCAGTTTGCTCATGATGCAACACTCGCGGCAATGCGGTCGAGCCACATGGAAAAGCCGATGGCCGGCACGTCTTCCCCGGCGCCCAGCAGGGTGACCAGCTTGTCGTAACGTCCGCCGCCGACCAGCGGTCCTTCCTGGGTGCCATTGGCGGCGTGAATCTCGAACACGAAACCGGAATAATAATCGAGACGGCGTCCGAAATCGGCGGAAAAGGACAGCCGGGACGGGGCGATGCCCCTGGCCTCGACGGCAGCGAGCCGCTGTTCGAAGGCGGCCAGAGGCGTGTCCAGGCCCAGGTTGAAGGTGCCGGCAAAATCGCGCAGCGCATCGGCGGCGTTGGCACCGTCGGCCTGAAGCGACAGATAGGCTGTCAGGGTCTCGGCGGCCCTGTCGTGTCCGCGCGCGCCGCTGGCCAGCGCCGCCTGCTCCAGGAAGCGGTCGGCGATCTCGCTCGGTGTGCGGCCTCCGACAGCGGAGATGCCGGCGATCGACAGAAGATCCTCGACCACCGCATGGGCAGCTTCCGGATCGGTGCCTTCCAGAGCGGACAGGAATCCGAGACGGACGTCGCGGCGCTCGTCGTCTGCGGCAGCGCTTCCGGCCATGCGGCCGATGGCGGCATTCAGCCGGTCGGTCTCGCCGAACAGATCGCGCAGCCGCCTGCGCCAGACGGTCGGCAGGTCGAGGCCTTCCAGGACCGCGGCGAACAGCGTCTCGTCGCCGATGCGGATCCGGTTGTCACCAAGCCCGAAAGTGTCCAGCGCCCTGACCGACAACGCCAGGAGATCTGCATCGGCCTCTGCGGTGTCCGCACGCCCGAGGCTTTCGGCACCGAGCTGTGGAATTTCGCCCAGCCCGTCCGGGCGCTGGCGGAACACCGGCCCATTGTAGCAATAGGCCGCCGGAAGTGTCGCGCCGTGCTGTGCCAGATGATGCCGGCAGACCGGAATGGTGAAGTCGGGCCTGAGGCACAGGTCGACGCCGTCCGTGCCGCTGGTCAGGTAGAGACGGCGGCGGATATCCTCGCCGGTCAGGTCCAGAAAGACATCCGCCGGCTGCAGGATCGGCGGGCTGACAGGTGTATGGCCTTCGGCCTTGAACAACTCCAGAACCGCGTCGATCTTCGCCGGGTCCAGCGCTTGTTTCCGTGCTGCCGTCATCGCTCAGCCCTCATTCGCCCGTTTGCGATCCTCGGCATGGCCGTTCAGGATGTCGGTGACGGTTTTCAAAAGGTCGGTTTCCTTGACGGTGACCTGCGCCGGCCGGCTTTCGCGCCAGGTGACGTTGTCGGTGATCTCTTCCGACAACCGCTTGCCCTCGATCAGGTCCTTGACCTGGATCTCGCCCGCGTCGCGCTCGTCCGATCCCTGGATGATCGCAATCGGACAGCCGCGCCGGTCGGCGTATTTGAGCTGGTTGCCGAATTTCTTCCAGTTGCCCTGGTACATCTCCGCGCGGATGCCGGCTTCGCGCAGGTCCTGCGCCATCTTCTGGTAGCGTCCGAGGGCGGCCACATCGCCGTCCATGACCGTGACCAGAACCGGTGCAGTCACATCGGATGTGTCCAGCTTGCCGAGGTTCTTCAACGCGGACATCAGCCGCGAGACACCGATGGAAAAGCCGGTGGCCGGAACATCGCGGCCGGTGAAGCGCTTGACCAGCCCGTCATAGCGCCCGCCGCCACCGACGGAACCGAACTGGACCACTTCGCCCTTCTCGTTGGTGACGTCGAACAGGAGTTCGGCTTCGTAGACGGGACCGGTGTAATATTCCAGGCCGCGGACGACGGAAGGATCGATCTTGATGCGGTCGTCACCGTAGCCGCAGGATGCGAAGATCGAAGCCATGGTGTTCAACTCGGAGACGCCTTCATTTTCCGAAGTGCCGGTCCCCGAAACGAAGGCCACAATATTTTCGATCGCAGTTGCTTCCAGTCCCGCTCCCTTGGTGAAATCGCCGCTGTCGTCCTTGCGGCCTTCGCCCAGAAGCAGGCGCACACCCTCGATGCCGAACTTGTCCAGCTTGTCGATGGCTCTGAGAACAGTCAGCCGCTGTTCGGCCTGGTCCTCGCCGCCAAGGCCGATCGCGTCCAGCACGCCGTCCAGAACCTTGCGGTTGTTGACCCGGATCACATATTGCCCGCGCGCAATGCCGAGGGCTTCCATGGTGTCGGCCATCATCATGCACATTTCGGCGTCCGCCTGGACGCCCGGCGCGCCGACCGTGTCGGCGTCGAACTGCATGAACTGACGGAACCGGCCAGGGCCTGGCTTTTCATTGCGGAACACCCAGCCGGCCCGGTAGGTGCGGTAGGGGAGCTGGATCTCGTTGATGTTCTCCGACACATGACGTGCGAGCGGCGCGGTGAGGTCGTAGCGCAGGCTCATCCACTGTTCGTCGTCGTCCTGCACCGAGAACACACCGGCATTTGGCCGGTCGGTGTCCGGAAGGAACTTGCCGAGGCAATCGGTATATTCGAACGCCGGCGTTTCGACCGGGTCGAAACCGTAGCGCTCGTAGACGCCGCGGATCCTGCCCAGCATCTCGTCGGTGGCGCGGATATCCGCGGCCGAGCGGTCGACGAAGCCGCGCGGCAGGCGTGCCTTCAGTTTGTTCGGTTTCTTGGCCATGAGGTCTTTTTTGTCCTGGCGAGTGCGCCGCCGGTGACAAGCTTGAAAACCCTTGGCGTCCGGCAGTCCGATAGTGCCGCTGTCCTAGACGAAACGGACCGCAAGGGCAAGGTGGAGCAGGGGGTGGGGAGGGGACGCCACTATGTCGATGTCACCCCGGCCGACCACAGGGAGAGCCGGGGCCCACTCGTTTCCAGAGGTTTCGGAACGGGCAAGGCGGTCGCAGCACAATCAAACAGGCTTTGGCAAGTCGCACCGCGAGTAGGCCCCGGATCTCCGCTTCGCTGCGTCCGGGGTGACATCGGGAGTCATGGCGCCAGGAGGTCTTTCCAGTCCGGATTCTCCCGTTCAATGAGCTGCACCTTCCAAGCCCTGCGCCACTTTTTCAGCCTCTTTTCCATCGCGATCGCCTCGTCGACCTGATCGAAACTCTCGGCATGGACAAGTCTGTGAACGGAATGCTCTCTTGTGAAGCCTGTGGCGGTTCCGTTGCGGTGCTCTTCCATCCGCCGGCCGAGATCATTGGTGACCCCGACATAGAGCGTACCGTTCATCCGGCTGGCAAGGATATAGACGAAGTAAGGCATCTGGCAGCTTGCAATGCGTGTGCGCTCAAGCACAACTTATAGCTGAATGCGTGGATGTAAAGCAGGGGGAGGCAAAACATGGTTGAGTTGATTTTCGTCTCCCCATGATCTCACCCCGGCCGACCGCAGGGAGAGCCGGGGCCTGCTCGTTTCCAGAGCGGTGGGTATGGGCAGCGTAGTCACGACACAATCAGACCGGCTGCGGCAAGCTGCACCGCGAGTGGGCCCCGGATCTGCGCTACGCTGCGTCCGGGGTGACATCGCTTGGAAGCGTAAGAAACAACAAAACATCTGCACCGCCTTGCTTGCGCCACGGTTCGGCTTAAAAGGGCCCGGTCTTTTCTTGAATTTAATCTCCGGCAGGCTATGGTCCGCGCCAAATGCGGGCAGAGCCGGCGAAAAAGGGTGAATAATGGACAGTGCGGTGCGCGTGGCGGACGAGAACTCCGGCGATGGCAGCCAATCGGCACGGGCGGCACGGGCGGCCCGGGCGGCCACCACCGCGGAGCTGAGCGTTATCCTGCCCAGTTTCAACGAGGCGGCCAACATCCCGATCCTGATCGGTCTCCTGGACGAGGCCCTGGCCGGGATTGCCTGGGAGGCGATCGTCGTCGACGACAATTCCCCGGACGGCAGCACCGAAGTCGCCCGCACCATTGCCCGATCCGACGGACGTGTCCGCGTCATCCGCCGTATCGGCCGCCGTGGTCTTTCCGGCGCCTGCGTCGAGGGCATTCTGGCCTCCTCCGCGCCGTTCGTGGCGGTGATGGACGCCGATCTGCAGCATGACGAGACCCTGCTGCCGAAGATGCTGGCGGAACTGAGGGCCGGCGACGCGGATCTGGTGGTTGCCAGCCGCAAGGTCGACGGCGGCACGGTCGGCGAGGGGCTGTCCCGGGTGCGCGCCTTCGGATCGAATATCGCCAACGGCCTTGCGCAGAAGCTTCTGAACGTCACTCTTCAGGATCCCATGAGCGGCTTTTTCATGGTCCGGCGCGACAAGGCCGAGGCGCTGGCGCCGAAACTGTCGCCGCAGGGCTTCAAGATCCTCCTCGACCTCGTGTCGAGTGCCGACGGCGCCTTGAAAATCAAGGAACTGCCTTTCACCTTCCGCGAACGCCAGCATGGCGAGAGCAAGCTCGATACGCTGGTGACACTCGACTATTTCGGCCTGCTTCTGGCGAAATACTTCGGCGACATCGTCTCCGTGCGCTTCCTCATGTTCGGGCTGGTCGGAGCAAGCGGTCTGGTGGTGCACCTGATCGCGCTGCGTATGTTCCTGCTCGGTGGCCTGGAGTTCAACATGGCCCAGACGGCGGCCTCGTTCGTCGCCATGACCTCGAATTTCTTCCTGAACAACCAGCTCACCTATCGTGACCGGCGCCTGACCGGCATGGGAGCGGTCGTTGGCATGCTGACATTCTACGCGGTCTGTTCGGTCGGCGTGCTGGCCAATGTCGGTGTCGCCAACCTGATCTATGCCGATCCGGCCTACTGGTGGATTGCCGGCACGGCGGGCGCGATCATGGGCGCCGTCTGGAACTACGCGGCAAGCTCGGCCCTCACCTGGCGGAAGTCCTAGGCCGGTGGGCGATGTGACGACCGCCCAGCGAGACGAACTGCCGTTCTTCCTGCGCCCGGCCGGACTGACCCTGCTGGTCGGACTGCTGACAGCGCTGAAGGTTTTTGTCGCCGCGAACAGCCATTTCGTCGAGGACGAGGCCTATTACCGGCTCTGGGGTCTGTCTCCGGCCCTGAGCTACTATGATCATCCGCCGATGATCGGCTGGTGGATCGGCGCCGGCCAGGCCCTGTTCGGCGATACGGTGTTTGCCGTGCGCGCGCTTGTGGTGGCCTCCGGTGTGATCGGGTCTCTGGCGCTCTGGCGCACGACAAGCCTGCTGTTCGACCGACAGGCGGCCGGCTGGGCGGTGCTGTTCCTCAATGCAAGTCTTCTGGTCGGCATTGGCGGCATTCTGGCCACGCCCGATGCGCCTTCCGTGCTGTTCTGGGGGCTGAGCCTGTGGGCGCTCGCCGAGCTGTCAGCCTCGAAGAACGCCAACTGGTGGCTCGTCGTCGGACTGATGGCGGGGTTTGGCCTGCTTGCCAAATACTCCGTCCTGTTTCTGGGAGCCGGCATCGTCCTGTGGCTGCTGTGGGTGCCGCCGGCGCGCCGCTGGCTTCAATCCTGGCAGCTTTGGGCCGGCGGTCTGATCGCAGTGCTGTGCTTTTCTCCGGTGCTGTACTGGAACCACCTCCACGACTGGGTCAGCTTCTACAAGCAGTTCGGCCGTGCGGGCGGCGGCGGTTTCACCGCCAGATACATCTTCGAGTTTCTGGGCGGTCTGATCGGCCTGCTGAACCCGCTGATCGCGGTGCTGGCCGTCGCTGGTGCCGTGCTGCTGGCAAAAGGGCTGAAGGCGCGCGACACGGCGGCCTCGCTTCTTGTCCTGACGGTGCTGCCGTTTCTTGTGTACCTGCTTTATCATTCGCTCCACGCCCGGGTTCAGGCCAACTGGCCGGCCCCCCTGTTTCCGGCTTTCGCGATGATGGCGGCGGTGTTCGTTGCCGGTCTGCAGCCCGGACAAAGGCTCTGGCAGGGGCTGGCCCGGGCCGGCGTCGTCCTCGGGCTTGTGATTGCCGTTCTGGTGCAAACCCATGCGGTCGCGCCGCTCACGGGCAGCCTGGCCCGCAAGGACCCGACCTTCCAGTTGCGCGGCTGGCCTGAAATCGGCCGGCAGGTGGCGGCAATCGCGGAGCGCGAGGGCGCCACCTTCGTCGCAACCACTAGCTACGGCCTCAACGGCCAGCTCGATTTTCTGCTGAAAGACACAGTGCCGGTGGCCCAGGTTACCGAGCGCATCCGCTACATCATGCAGGGTGACCCGGACCCGGCTCCGTTCGACGGGCCGGGGCTCTATGTTGCCGAAAAACGCCGCGACAATGCCGGTCGGCTGGAGCAGGCCTTCGCCTTTGTCGAGAAACTCGCAGACCTGACACGCAAGGTCGATGATATGCCGCTGGAAACCCTTGTGGTCTACAAGGTCCGGGACCGGATCGGACCGGTTTTCGAAGCGCTTCCGGGAAGATAAACCGGAAAAAGACACCGTTCGCTGCCAACAACCGGCTTGCAAAGCTTCTGCGAATGCCGCAGGGATGTGACTGATTATTCAGTTGCCTGGTCTTTCATGAAGCGCATTACACTTGGAGCATTGGACTACGGCCTTGCCTTCGGGGTCGACCGCGCCCTGCGCGAGCTGGTCGAGCAGGGGCGGCTGAGCGCCCTGGGAGCGATGGTGGCAACGGACTTGTGGCCGCGTGAATTCCGTCCGCTTCAGGAAACGGCGCAAAAGGTCGGCAAGCGCGCGCTTTTCGGTGTGACAATTGCTTTCAGCGGCGACCGGGTGGTGCCTGTCAGTGCCCGCATGCAGGAAACCTATGGCGACAGCATGTTCACCCGCGAGCAGTTGCAGCGGCGCGCGTGGTTGCGGCTGTTGCCGGACGAGCTCCTGTTTGAGGAAGCCCAGGCGCAGCTGGCCCGTTACAGCGTGCTGATGAAACGGCAACCCGATTTCGTGGCCGTGCGCGAGGGCATGCTGGCCCGCACCTCGCTGGCGCGTCTTGTCTTCAAGGCGATCGAGCGTGCCGATTACGCCGTGCCGCCTCTCGTGATCTCGCCGGTCCGGTCCGGCCTGAAAACCCTGCGTCTGGCCCGCCTTGCGGCGGCGCACGGGCTGAAGATGCTGGGCAAGGCCGATCCCTTGCCCGAAACCGACGATCCGGAAGAGTTGCACCGGCTTCTGCACAATCATTTCGACGGCATGAAAGAGCTGAGTTTTGTCGCCGCCATTCCCGGGCATGCGGACGACCGGCTGCGCCGCGACGAGCCGCGCAGGAAGGTGGCGATCCGCGAGTGCCAGTATGAGGTTCTTGCCAGCGACCGGTTCTTCCACACGCTGGAAAAGAAGGACGTGTTCCTGAATTGACGGGGCGTGCAGCCTGAATTCGGAAAATGGCGCTTGAGTAACAGGCGTGACACTGACACCTTGTCATCGCTGCCAGGGCGGCAATGCCCGTTGGACAAACGAAAAAACGGTCCTGCGGGGAACAGGACCGTTTTTCGCGGAGGTCTGGAAGGGGGAGGGGCGACCCCGCTTCCATGTCCATCGATATAGGGCTATTTTGTTCGAATGCACGTGACGGGCATCACAGGAATTCGTTTGACCATGAAAATTCGCGGGCGTCGGAACTTCGTTGCAGGGGGAAAATGTGGCGGAAATTAAGGACTTTTTGAAAAACAGCTTTTCACTGGAAGGGCTTGATCCGGAACTCGCGGTGGGGCTGTCCCGTCTGGCGAGGCCCATGAAGATTGCCGCGGGAACGATCCTCTTTGAAAACGGCGACCCGGGCAACGGCTGTTACGCGGTGCTGGAAGGCTCGCTGAAGGTGGCGCTGCTGTCTGTGGACGGCGACGAACAATTGCTGGCCGTTCTCGGCCCGGGCGATCTGGTCGGCGAACTGGCGTTGCTCGACGGGCGGCCGCGTTCGGCGACGGTCAGCGCCCTGAAGGAGGCCCAGCTCGCCTTCATCGACAAGGCCGCCTTCCAGAGATTTTCCGACGAGCATCCGGCCGTCTACCGTCACATGCTGTCCATCGTCGGCAAACGCCTGCGTCATGCCAATGATGTCCTTGCGGCGCGCTCCTTCCTGCCTTTGCCCGGACGTGTCGCCCAGACGTTGCTGCAACTGGCCGAGACCTTCGGCAAACCGCTCGACGACGGCCGCCTGCTGATCCATTACAAGCTCAGCCAGGCGGACATCGCCAACATGGCCGGTGCTGCCCGCGAGAACGTCAGCCGTGTCCTCAACAATTGGAAGCGCGCCGGCACCATCAGCCGGATCTCCGGTTATTACTGTCTGGAAGAGCTCGAGTTTCTGGAGCAGGCCTCGACGCTTTAGCGCGCAGCTGTCGGCAGGGGCACCTGCTGCGTGCCCGTCAGGATCGAGGCCAGTGTCTCGGAATTCAGACTGTCCAGAAACGCTTCCGCCGCCCGCGCCATGGCCCCCTTCAGCGCGCAACGCGGCAGGAAGACACAATCGGCGGGTGCCGGCTTCAGGCAGGCGACGACGCCGAGATCCGGTTCGATCAGACGAACCACGTCTCCCAGCCGGATCTCCGCCGGCTGCCTGGCGAGCCGGATACCGCCGCCACGTCCGCGCGTGGTCTCCAGATAACCGGCCCTGGCCAGCAGCGCGACGATCTTCATGACATGGGACTTGGCGAGGCCGAGCTGCGTCGTCAGCTTGTCGACGGTCTGCGGCGCATCCGACTGGCCGGCCGCCATCAGGATTCTCAAGGCGAAATCGCTGGCCTGACTGAGGCGCATGGACGTGTCTCATATAACATTCATCTGGAATGTTGATTTTAGCGTCAGGCTGTGTCATTTAAAAGATGCATTTTAAATGAATGTTTGGAGACGGCGATGGAAGCCCGCGATACACAAGGCCATCGATACAAGTTGCAGGCGCACCGGCCTGCCGGGACCGGCGATCGCCTGCAGCGCTACGAACAGGTGGACGAACAGGCGATCCGCGTGATGGTGCACACGTTTTACGGCTGCATCCGCAAGCACCCGCGCCTGGGCGGGATCTTCGAGCGCAGGCTGGAGGGACGCTGGGAAGAACACCTGCCGAAAATGGAAGCCTTCTGGCAATCGGTCCTGCTGAAAAACGGCGCCTACAAGGGAAGGCCGGTCCCGGCCCACCTGAAACAGAAAGAACTGGTCAGCGCCGATTATGGCGAGTGGCTGGGCGTTTTCCGTCCGGTTGTCCGCGAGCTGTTCGTTCCCGATCTTGGCGACGAGATCATTGCCGTGGCCGAACGGATTGCCCAGAGCCTGTGGCTGGCCACCTTCGGCACGCCCGGGGCCAATCCACCTGAGGAGCTGTGTTCGCATCAATCCGACGGGAGGGGGGCATGCTGATTGCAATCGTTCTCGCCGCGGAAGGGCTTGCCGTGGTGGGGTTCATTGTGTTCTCGATCATGCTGGTGTCGATGTATCTCGACAGCCGCGGCATGCCGGAGCCGAAATGCGACCTTGCCGGGCAAACACTTGTCGGCAACGCCAAGGTCGCCTTCCTCACGGGGATGACCGCGCTCACGATCCTGACTGTCCTGGAAATTCAGGCAATCGCCTGATCACGACCCTCGCGGAGAAGATCAATGTCCAAATCCACGCTGCTGACCCGGGGCTTGCCGATCCTGCTGATCTGGGTCGCCGCGCCCCTCCCGCTCTGGATCATGGCCGCGCTGATGCTGGCCTTTTGATAAAGAAGACTTGTGATCCTGCCGCCTGCTTGTAGTCTTTCGAAGAGAATCAGAACAGGGGGCGGGCTTGACCGACGAACAACCACAAGGCGATCTGACCTTGCGCACGATGGCCATGCCGGCCGACACCAATGCGTCCGGAGATATTTTCGGCGGCTGGGTCCTGTCGCAGATGGATCTTGCGGGCGGCATTGCCTCCGGTCAGAGGGCCGAGGGCCGCGTGGTGACGATCGCGGTCGACAAGATGAAGTTCATCCGCCCGGTGCATGTCGGCGATGTCCTGTGCATCTACACGCATGTCGGCCGTGTCGGCAATTCGTCCATGGAAATCACCGTCGAGGCATGGTCCCTGCGCCACCGCTACGGCCACCGCGAGAAGGTGACGGAAGCCATCTTCACCATGGTCGCGGTCGACGACAGCGGCAAACCGCGCCCGGTGCCGCGCCGGGGGTGAGACGGATCGCGCGGCCTGAAACCGGGAGTGCGGACCTCACGATGACGCCGGCATTGAAGCCGATGCCGGTCTGATGGCAGGTCGGGGAAAACGGGTTTTCGAGTGCCGGCGCAGGATGTCGGCGAAGAGTTCCTCGTCGACGGCGCAGGTGCAGCCGTTCGCCCACAGCGTCAACAGGGTCTTCAGGCGTTCATGGCGGGCCTGGGGCCCGAGCGGTGCCTTGTGGCGTGGCAGGCCGCCCAGGATACGCAGGGACTTGAACCGTGCGAGCACACAGTCCTCGGCCGCGGTCTGCCAGATCGTGTCCGCCGCAAGCTGCGCGCCTGCCGCTGTTCTGTGCCCGATCAGCTCTGCCGCGCGTCCGGCAATTGGGTCCTGAGACAAAAAATCCTCCATCGGTTGCCCGAGGAGGACTGGCGCATGAAAATCAACCGATTTGTTACCGGAAAGCCTCTGTTGAGGATCTGACCGGCCGCATCCCTGTTGCGGAAACCACCTTGCCCGGTTCGGCAGGTTGGCGAGGGCGCCAGCCCTTCTCTTGATGAGGGCGCGCTTATGCCATGTCCGAACCGCCTTGGCAAGATCGCCGGTGCATGGCACATCTTCCTGAAACGAACACCTCGGGAGCCCGCAAACTTGGACAGATCCGCCTCGCATCAGAGCCTGCCGATGGTTCCGGTCCTGCTCGCCTTTTGCGCCTGTTTCGTCGATGTGATCTGCATCCTCGGCCTGTTCCACACCTTCACGGCCTTCATCACGGGGACACTCGTGGTCCTGTGCACCGAAGTCTTTCACAAGGCAGAGAACGCGTCATTGAAGCTGTTTGTGCTGGCGATGTTCTTCGCCGCCACGCTCTTCTGGTTCACGGCCGTGTCGCGGCTGGTCAGGACTGGAAGGGTCACGGTAAGGCACCTCTTCGCAGTAGAGGCCGCGCTTGTCGCCGCGTTCATGCTGGTGGCCGCTCTGGGGGACCCCGGGGCCTCCGGGCCGCTCTCTGCGGTAACGCTTGTCGCCGTCGGCCTGTCGACGGTGGCCATGGCCTTGCAGAACGTCACCATGCTGACCATCCTCAATCACCATGTCCCGACCACCATGATGACCGGAAATTCGCTGAAGCTGGTGCTCGGCATCGCGGACTATTTCCAGCATGCCGATACGAGGTCTGACAGCCGGTCCAGGATCGTCCAGCAGGCCCTGGTCCTGGCCGCCTTCGCGGCGGGCGGCCTGCTGGCAAGCCTGTTGATGAAGATCGCCGGGTTCTGGGCCCTGTCGGTTCCGGTTGCCGTGCTGCTGTTTCTGGCCACCGTGCATCGCGACAGCCTCAAGAATTGACCGGAACGCTGTATTGCAATTTTTGCGCGAACACGGCTAGAGTTGCTTCTTTGAAGAATTTTTTTCCAAGTATTCTATTTCAAAAATTGGATTGGTCGGAAAATGGCCGTTATCTTTCAAAGATGTAACAACTGTGCCGGTCGTGGTCGCGTTCCGGATATCGTGAACGCATGCACCCATTGTACCAATGGACTGCGGCTTGTCGGCGGGCAGACGGAAACCTGCCCCTATTGCAGTGGCTTCGGCACAAGTCCGATACCATCTGAAATGGATTGCCCGAAATGCAACGGAACCGGTGAGATCCGTGATCGGCGTGCCGAACGGCAGCAGGACGCTGAAGAAAGGAAACAGGAAAAAGCCGCCAGAAAGGCTGGAAAAACCGGAAATTCAACTGGAAAAAAGGCGACAAGATCCACAGGGACGTCGGAGGAAAACTCTCTTCGGTCATTCAAATCACGCATGAGCACGGGATTTCTTGCAGCGCTCTTTGCCACCCCCTTCCTGATAACAGACAGCTCGGTTGAATTTTTCAGCGGCTTCTTTCCCGACGCTCCCGAACTCGCCAGCTTTGGTGTGTTCGCGGTCTTTGGCTTCCTGCTGCCAAGGATCACGATGGGTTTGCTATCGTTGCTGGTTGTCTATTTTTTGTATGCGGTCCTGTCCTAGTTTCGGCGGGTTCCTTTTGCCGTATTGAGTTCCAGTCGATCGCTTGAAAGTTCGCACAGGGGTTCCGGGGTGCGAGATGTTCCTACAGCCGCCGGTCATAGTCGATGCGTCCGTCCACCAGATGAATGCGCCGCTCCATCCGCGCGGCCAGATCCAGGTCGTGGGTGACGGCGACCACCGTGGTCTTTTCGGTCTCGACGATCTTTTGCAGGCTCTGGAACACCTGTTCCGTGGACGCCGAATCCAGGCTGCCGGTCGGTTCGTCGGCGAGAATCAGGTCCGGCGCGTTGGCCAGGGAGCGGGCTACGGCGACGCGCTGGCGCTGACCGCCCGAGAGCTGCTCCGGCCGGCGGTGCAGGAAGTCCTTCAGGCCAAGCTCGGCCAGCAGGTTCGTGGCATGGTCGAGCTGCGCCTTTGGCGACAGCTTCCCGAGCCGCTGCATGGGGATCATCACGTTGTCGAGGGCGGAAAACTCCGGCAGCAGGAAGTGGAACTGGAAGACGAACCCGAGTTTTTCAAGGCGCAGGTGGGCAAGCTCGGCGGAAGACAGGTCATCGGTCCTCTGACCTTCGATGAGAACCTCGCCCCCGGTCGGCCGGTCAAGCAGGCCGAGCAGATAGAGCAGCGATGATTTTCCGGACCCCGATGGACCGGTGATCGCCACGAATTCCGCCTCGCCGATTTCGAAATCGACATCTTCCACCAGGGTGACCGGCACCACGGCGGGCAGGATACGGGTGAGCTTCCGCGCTTCCAGAAGCGGTGCTTTCACGCGTCCGGGGGCGGGCGGGCCGCTCATGTTGCCCCCCGGATGATGTCGACGGGATTGAGCCGGGCGGCCTTGCGTGCCGGAATGAAGCCTGCAACGGCGGAGGAAAACAGAGCCAGCAGGCAGGCGATGACGTAGTGCAGAGCGGAAAAGTGGATTGGCAGATGGGTCATTTCCACGTCGGTGGTGAATTCGAACCTGACGGTGGCAAGGTAGCTCGACAGCGCGAACCCGAGACCGGATCCGGCGATGGCCCCCAGCACCCCGATGACAAGGCCTTCCAGCACGAAGATCCGCTGGATGTCGCCTTCCGGAAACCCGAGCGACTTCAGGATGGCGATGTCCCGGGCCTTTTCGTGAACGATCGTGGAGACGATGTTGAAGATGCCGAACCCGGCGACCACGAGGATGGCGCCGACCACCGTATACATGATCACGTTGCGTACGACGAAGGCCTCCATCAACCCTTCGTTGGCCTCTTCCCAGGACACGGCCTTGTAGCCAAGCTGGCGTTCGGCCCGTGCGGCGACGACCCTGGCGTCCTGGATGTTTTTCAGGCGGATGGAGATGGAATTGATGATGTCGGGCTTTTCAAGAAGGATCTGGACCGCCTTCAGCGGCGCATAGGCGATGCCCTCGTCGCTTGCCGTGATCCCGGTATGAAACAGGCCGACGATCTTGAAGCGCCTGGCGACACCGTTCGCGGAGGTCAGCGTGACCGTGTCTCCGATATCCGCGCCCAGCCGCTGTGCGGCCTTGTCCCCGATCACAAGGCCGTTTGCGGTCGCCTCCAGGTCCTCGAAAGATCCCGAACGCATGTCCTCCCTGATCTTCGAGACGTCAAGTTCGCGCTTCGGCACCACACCGATCAGGGTCAGGCCGATGTCCTGTCCGCTGTAACGCAGCACGGCCTGGCCGCTCAACCGCTGTGCCATGGTGCCGTTGACCCAGTCGCGCAGCGAGGCCAGTGCCTCGGTCGGATTTCGGATGCCGCGCAGATCTTCCTTCGGCCTCAGTCCATGAAACACCACCGCGTCATAGATCCGGCTGGCCGGCTGCGCCTCGGGAAAGCGCCGTTCGTCCAGGATCTCGACATTCGGGATGGCTTCGATGAGCGTTGACATGAAATCCCGCTGCGATCCTTCCATCAGGCTGGCCATGGCAACGGAAAAGCCGACCCCGAGCGCAACGCCGAGCGTGGAAACCACCGTCTGCCGCAAGCGGGTGCGCACATGCGTGGCCGCGATCCGGAGCAGCAGCATCATGACCTGTTGCCGTCCAGAGGCCTGACGATGTCGCCGTCGCCGAGGGCCGGATCGAACGGTACGACCACACGGCTGTTGTCACCCACGCCCTCCAGAACTTCGACGGACCGGGTGCCGCGAATGCCGGTCTTCAGCGTGACAACCGAGATCCGGTTGCCCTCGCCGACGATCTGGACACTGGATCCGTCGAACGCCGCCAGGGGCAGCAGCACGGCGCTGTTCTTTTCTTCAGTGACGATATTGATTTCCGCGGTCATGCCGATGCGCAGCGGCGTGTCTTCGGGCAGGTCGAGATAGACACGATAGTTCTTCAGCACCGGATCTCCCTTGGGCGTGATCCGGGCGACGACCGCCGTCAGGTCCCGGTCCGGAAACGCATCCGCCCTGATGAGCGCCGTCTGACCGCTGGCGACTTTCGGAATGTCCTCCTCGTTGACTTCCGCCACCAGTTGAAGCGGCGCGGGCTGACCGATCCAGAACAGGATCTCTCCAGGTTCCGCGACCTCTCCGACAGAGCCGTCCTGGCGCAGGACCACTCCGTCCATCGGGGCGACGATGCGATAGTCGCGCAGTCGTTCGGTCTGGGCGGCGATCAGGGCGTTGACGCGGATCAGCTCGCTCTGCGCCTTGTCATAGACCTGTTGGCTGACCACCCGCCGTTCAAGCAACTGCAGGGCGCGTTCCCTGTCTGACCGGGCAAGCACCTGGCGGGCTTCCAGTTCGGCCAGGGTGGCCCTGGCATCGCCGCTGTCAAGTTCGGCCAGTTCGTCCCCCTGGCTGACCTCCATGCCTTCGCAGCCACACAGGGTGACGATCCGCTTGCGGATGACGCTGGTCACCTTGGCCCAGCGGACCGGTTCGACCACCGCGGTCGCATAGACGATTTCCGCGGCCCGGCCCGTGACCGGCGTAGCGACCTCGACCTGGGAGGGGCGCTCGCTCCACCAGAGCCAGCCGGCAACGGCGGCGGCCACCAGCACGATCAGGGATAGGGGTTTCATAAAACGCATGGCATACCTTCAAGAGAGCTGCCGGAGCATACCCTCTTGAAGGCGACGCGTCAGGACCTGGATCAAATTCCAGGCGTGTCAGAGATCGGAAACCCGGACCAACAGTTTGCCGCTGTTGGTTCCCTCAAACAGCTTGTCGAGCACGGCAGGAGCGTTTTCCAGACCGTCCTCGATGTCGAGACGGTATTTCAGTTTGCCCTGCATCATCAACTTGCCGAGTTCCTGAAAGATCGCGGGAAAGCTTGCATAGTGGTCCGGCATCGCGAACCCCTTGATGGTCAGTCGCTTGCGGACGATGGCGGTCATGTCGGGCACGTCCTCGACCGGGCCGCCGTTATAGGCGGAGATGAACCCGCAGAAGACCATGCGGCCGAAGGGAGCCATATTGCGCAGTGCGGCCTTGAACGGCTTGCCGCCGACATTCTCGAAATGCAGGTTGATGCCGTCCGGCGCGAAGGCCTTCAGGCCCTTGTCGAGGTCGTCCGTGCGGTAGTTGAGCGCGGCGTCGAAACCGAGTTCCTTCGTCAGCCAGTCGCATTTTTCCTGGGTGCCGGCAATTCCGATGACCCGCAGACCGAGGCTCTTGCCGATCTGGCCGACAAGGGAACCGACGGACCCGGCGGCGCCGGTGATGCACAGGGTTTCGCCGGCAGCGGCCCGGCCTTCGGTGACCAGACCGTGATAGGCGGTTGCCCCGGGCAGGCCGAGCACACCGATATAATCCTCGATCTTTGCCAGCTTCGGCACGACCGTCAACTGGCCCGGCATCACGTCAAGATACCGCGTCCAGCCGGTCATGCCGGTCACCCAGTCGCCGGGCTTGCAGGCGTCCGTCCTGCTTTCCTCGACCACGCCGACGCCGAGCGAGCGCATGGTCTCGCCGAGCTGAACCGGCGGAATATAGCTGTCGGTGCTCGGCGAGACCCAGCCGCGCATGGCCGGGTCGAGCGAAACATAGACGACCCGGACCCGGGCCTTGCCATCTTGCAGCGGACCGAGATCTTCGTCGACCTTGGTGAAGTGGTCCGGCCCGAGCCGGCCTTCCGGACGTGCGGTCAGAGTGAACCGTTCATTGTGCATGGTAAGCCTTTTGGCGGGCGGGTCGTGCCGGCGCGTTCAGTAATGCGGGGGTTTTTCGATCTGGTGGCCGGGCTGGGAATTTTCCATCAGCTCTTCGACCTGATCGGTCATGTTTGCCATGGCCCGGGTCATCCTGTCGATCTGCCGGGCCTGTTCGAACACCACCGTGTTGAGTTCCTCGATGGTGTTGACGGCATGGGCGAGGTCGACTTCGAGCTTTTCCAGCCGGGCTTCGTGCCGGGCTTCGTGATCGTCTGCCATGGAACTTCCTGAAACTGCTGCGGATGGGTTGATCGGAGGTGCCGGCAGGTATAGGCGCGTTGCCGCGAAAGCACAATTCCGCTCATCGCTCCGGTGGAAAGGACCTGAAAGCAACGCTCTTTGGTATGACTGCCGGCCTTGCCCGGATAAGCTCCCGGAACCAGATGACTTGGAGATCGCGACATGTCCGCCTTGAACGCCTTTGAAATCGCCCGCAAGTGGCCGGCGCAGTATCCCGACCGGATCCAGCTCTATTCCCTGCCGACACCGAACGGTGTCAAGGTCTCCGCGATGCTGGAGGAAACCGGCCTGCCCTATGAAGCCCACAAGGTGGATTTCGCCACGGGCGACCAGAAGAGCCCGGAATTCCTGTCGCTCAATCCCAACAACAAGATCCCGGCGATGATCGATCCAGACGGGCCGGGCGGCAAGCCGCTGCCCTTGTGGGAATCCGGCGCCATGCTGATCTATCTGGGTGAGAAATCCGGACGGCTGCTGCCGGCTGACCCGGCCCGCAAGGCCGAAACGATGCAATGGTTGATGTGGCAGATGGGCGGTCTCGGGCCGATGGCCGGCCAGCTCGGCTTCTTTCACAAGTTCGCGGGCCGCGACTATGAGGACCGCCGCCCGTTCGAGCGCTACCGCGACGAGGTCAAACGGCTGATCGGGGTTCTGGACCGGCACCTGGACGACCGGGATTTCATCATCGGCCCCGACTATACCATCGCCGACATTGCCTGCTGGCCGTGGCTCCGCAATCTCGGCGGCTTCTACGAGGCGGGCGAAGTCCTTGGCCTGCCGGATTTCAGGAACGTGACGCGCTGGCTGGACACGTGCCTGAGCCGCGCGGCCAGCGAAAGGGCGGTCAATATTCCACTCAGGGATTGAGCGGGAGCCGGGCCCGGAGAGGCAACCGGCTGCGGGCCTTGCTGCCCTGACCAACGGAGGCCGGTGGTTCGATTTGTGAGACCGTGAGGGAACCTTGGGCGGGACCTGGGCGTTCACTGAGGCTTGAACCAGCGGTGGCCAGACGGACAACGCTTTCAGTCTCCTGAATTCAGTCCCCAGAAGGCAGCCTCACGAATGTGGTGCATTTGAATTTTGGATACGGCAAGATCCGGATGGCCCTGCCTGTTTTGATGGGCACGACGTTGGCCGGCAAGCACTTGTAACTTCTTTGGAGCACTATCATGCGTATGCGACTTGGGTGCCGGCTGACTTTCGATCTTCCCGCACCGACACCAATGATCTTGTTGCTCAACGTCCATTATTCGCGCGCGAGCGATCTGGAACGGCCGGACCTTCTGGTAACCGACCCGCCGGTCGCAATCGAGGCCTATCGTGACAGTTTCGGCAACTGGTGCAGCAGGGTGGTCGCGCCCGCCGGCCTGATGACGATCTCGACCGACGGGGTGATCAGGGATGACGGGCGTCCCGACCCGGCCGATCAATCTGCCGAGCAAATCCCGGTGGAGCTGCTGCCGGCAGAAGCCCTGGCCTATCTGCTCCCAAGCCGGTACTGCGAGACCGATGTCCTTTCGGACTTCGCCTGGGCGCAATTCAACCATGAGCCCCAGGGTTGGCCGCGTGTTCAGGCGGTCTGCGATTTCGTGCACGAAAAAATCCGCTTTGGGTACGAACATTCGCGCCCGACCCGGACGGCCGTGGAGGCGCTGAATGAAGGCGTGGGTGTCTGCAGGGACTACACCCATCTGGCAATTACCCTGTGCCGGTGCCTCAACATCCCTGCACGCTACTGTACGGGATATGTCAGCGATATCGGTCAGCCCATGCCGCATTCGGCCATGGATTTCGCCGCCTGGATGGAGGTCTATCTCGGTGGCAGATGGTGGGTTTTCGATCCGCGCAACAACGACACCCGGTTTGGCCGCGTCCTTATTGCCCAGGGCCGGGACGCCGCCGACGTGCCCCTGACCCACAGTTTCGGCCGCCACGAACTGAAAGGGTTCGAAGTGTGGATTGACGAAGTCGGGGAGGCCGATGAGCCCTCCGCCAGACTGCAACAGGCGCTCTGAACAAACCTGCCTGTGTCCCGGCGGCGGGAGGGCTTCAGGACCGGAGTGAAGCAGCGCGGATCTGGTTTCTCCGCGCCGCCTTCAGGGCCTCGCCAAGCTGGAGAAAAACGGTCTTTCGGGCCGATCCGGGGCGCCAGGCCAGTGCGATCCGGCGCGGGCAGGCGCGGGGCAGGGGGGTCAGCTTGATCGTGCCTTCCGGGACGATGCCCGCATCGATCGCCAATTCGGGAAGAAGGGTGATGCCCAGCCCCTCCGATACCATGGAAATCAGGGTCGTCAGGCTGGTTGCCGAAAAACTCTCGTCCTGCTCCAGATGTCGGTTCGGCAACGCCTTCAGGGCATGGCGCTGCAAGCAATGGCCCTTTTCCAGCAGCATCAGCCGGCTGCTGGTCTCCAGCACGTCCTCGCCGGGAACGGGAGCCGGGGCATTGCCTGGTTTTGCCAGCATATAGCCGTCCTCGAACAGGGGAGCGATCTCCAACGACCCGGTCTCGAACGGCAGGGCGATCAGGATCAGGTCCAGCCTGCCCTGGCCCAGTCCCTCGATCAGGCTTTCGGTGAGCTCCTCGCGCAGGAACAGCTTCAGTTTGGGGAAACGGGTCCGGACGAGCGGCAGCGCGGCGGGAATGAGATAGGGGCCGACCGTCGGTATCGACCCGAAGCGCAGCTCGCCTTCACCCGGATTGCGGTGTGCCTTGGCGAGCGTTTCGATCGCTGCAGCTTCCACAAGAACAGACCGCGCGCGCCTGGCAACGTCTTCGCCGAGAGCCGTCATCATGACGCTCTGACGGGTGCGTTCGAAAAGCTGTGCGCCGAGCCGGTCCTCGAGTTCCTTGATGCCTGCGCTCAAGGTCGGTTGCGTCACCGAACACCGCTCGGCCGCGCGCGAGAAATTGAGCGTGTCGGAGAGCGTGACGAGGAACCGCAGCTGACGCAGTGTGATCATTATTGAAAATCTCTATAACAATAAGTGTTATTATCAATTTCAAGTGGCCGAGGCAAGCTCTTATGTTCAGCTTGTCGAAACGAGTTACCGAAAGGATCAGTCGGATGACCGCCATACAGCAAGCCAATATCGATGCTTTGAAAAATGTTCTGGGTCAGACTTTCCGGCTCTACGTGCAGACGCACGGGTACCATTGGAATGTCGAGGGGCCGGGCTTCCGCCAGTTGCATGCCGTCTTCGAGGAGCAATACCGCAATCTGTGGGACGCACTCGACGAGATCGCCGAACGCATCCGTGCCCTGGGGGCCTATGCTCCCGGTTCCGTGTCCGATCTGATGGCGCTCGCCGGTGAAGAAGCGGCCGCTCCGCAGTCGGCGGACGACATGGTGGCCAAATTGATCGCGGCGCATGACAAGATCGCTGCTGTCCTGCGGGATGCCATCGCGACAGCCGGCGAAGCCGGTGACGAGGTCTCCACCGGTCTGTTGACCGACAGGCTGGCGTGGCACGAGAAGGAACTGTGGATGATGAAGGCCGGATCGCGTTGATCCGGTCTGCCGTAGAAGTCGATAGCCAGGGTGCCGATCGTCATGGTGCCCAGACAGGGAGCAGCCCGTGTCAAATCCAATTGTAAAATCCTTCTGGGATGAGATCACGGGCAGCTGGCAATATGTCTTCCATGACCCGGAGACGATGCAAGGTGCGGTTGTCGATCCTGTCCTTGACTACGATCCCCTGTCCGGCGCGACGGGCACGGCCAATGCCGAACGGCTTCTGGCCTATATCGAACAGGCGGGGATCGAGCTTGTCTGGATCCTCGACACGCACCCGCATGCCGACCACTTCTCGGCCGGGCCGTTTCTGAAGTCCAAAACCGGCGCGGCGACGGCGATCGGAGCCAGGGTGACGGATGTGCAGAAGTTGTGGCAGAAGGTCTATCACCTGCCCGATGACTTTCGCACGGACGGGCATCAATGGGACCGGCTATTCGACAGCGGCGAGCAATTCATGGTCGGGACCGTTCCGGTCACGGTGATTTTCTCGCCGGGTCACACACTGGCGTCGATCACCTATCTGGCGGGCGATGCCGCCTTCGTGCATGACACGCTGATGATGCCGGACAACGGCTCGAGCCGGGCCGATTTCCCGGGCGGCAGTTCGAAGGCGCTGTATGCCAGCATTCAGGAAATTCTCGCCTTGCCCGATGAAACCCGCGTGTTCGTGGGCCACGATTACGCGCTGGCCGGTCGCGATGCCGCGTGCGAGGCGACGGTCGCCGAGCACAAGGCGTCGAACATCCATTTCCGTGATCATCCGGGCGAGACGGACTATTGCGCCGTGCGGGATGCCCGCGACAGCACGTTGCCCCTGCCCAGGCTGATGCTCGCCGCGCTGCAGGTAAACATCCGTGGCGGGCGGCTGCCCGAAGCTGAAACCAACGGCCGCTCCTACCTCAAGATACCGCTGAATTATTTTCAGCCGCGTTAGGTCAAGGCGACGCCCGGGCTGGCCTCGCAGGAGGCAAGGCTTGTTGAAGAGCGGTCGCCGGCCCGCTCAGCCGGAGGCATCGGCTTTTTCCATCAGCGACCTGATGTGCCGGGCGAACGCCCAGGTGGCGGGCAGGCCCAGGATCAGCCCGCCGGCGACGGCCTCCCAAGGGGTCAACACCCGCCAGCCGACCCAGCTGAGGATCAGCGACGCGAAGAACAGGTTGACCGCGGCGGCTCCCGCACCGAACGGATAGAGCGCGGCAAGCAGTTTCCAGCCCGGCCGGAAAGCCGGCTCGAAAAGCGTTCTCATCTTCGCGCGACCAGCCAGTACACTGCGGCCAGCGCCAGCAGAAGTCCGATCGAGGCCGCGAAAAACCACATCTCGGCGGTTGCCGTTTGCGGATTGGGGATCGGCCGCTGGACCCCGGCGGCAAGGGCCTGGGCCGGAACCGTCAGCGATGTCCCCAGGGCGGCAAGAACGGAAAAGATGCGCATGTCAGGTCTCCTGTACCAGTGAACGATAGATGTCGGGAAGCGCCCGGGTCAGACGCGCCGGGTCCGGCAGAAGCGTGAAGCCGGCCCGGTTGAAGATCCGGGCGAACCAGTCCTGGCCGTCGGCATCGATGATGACCGCGTGCACCGCCTGCGCCTGCATGCGTGCCTCGCGGACGGCCATGCGGCTGTCCTCTATTCCGTGTATGCCTTCATAATGATCGAGATCGTTCGGCTTGCCGTCGGTCAGCACCAGCAGCAGCTTGCGCGCCGCGCTCTCCCTGGCCAGTTGCGCCGAGACATGGCGAATGGCCGTGCCCAGCCGGGTGTAATGTCCGGGCCGCAGGCCGGCGATGCGGGAGGTCACGAGCTCCGACATGGGAGCGTCGAACGGCTTGCAGCGCGTCAGGAACACCCGGTCGCGGCGCAGGGACGAGAACCCCCAGATGCCGAAGCGATCCCCCGCCGCATCGATGCCTCCGGCCAGCGCCATCAACGCCTCCCGTGCCGTGTCAATCACCGAACGCGCTCCGATGACGGCCTCCGTCGATCGTGAGCAGTCCATCAGCACGGCAACGCAAAGATCCCGTTCGGTGACACGCAGGCTTTGATAGATCCGGTCGCTGCCGGCGCCCGTGGCGCGCAGGCAAACCTGGGCGGCAATCAGCGCATCGAGATCCAGTTCCGCGCCCTCGATCTGGCGCGGGCGCAGGATACGGCGCGGATGCAATGTCTCGAATTGACGGCGGACACGGGCAACCAGGCGCGGATCGGCAACTATGCCATGCGCCGAATCGGCCGTGGCGTCGACTTCCAGCACGCGGCAATGGTCGGGCATGTAGCTGCGGGAGCGGTGGTTCCATTCCGGGTAGGTGCTCTGGTCCGACAGGCGTTCGTGGTCGGCGTCCTGGGGAGCGAGATCCAGATGCAGGCGCAGCCGGGTCGCTGCGCGCTTGTTGTTCTGCGACAGGGTGATGTGATCCTGGTCTTCGGCCGCCTTTTGGGCATTGTCCTGATCGTCGTCGTCGACCGAGCGGTTGAGGTTCATGCTTTCGACCCAGCTCAGGATCGCCTCGAAACGGTGGATGATGAAGCTGTCCTTGCGGTTGGCCTGCTCACGTTCCTCCCGAATACCGACTTTCCGCGTCGTCGTGGCCACTCCGGGAGGGGCCGTTCCGGGGTCCTGTTCGGCGGCCGCCTTGCCGGGTTCGCCGCGCTCCAGCCGCAACCAGATCGGCACCGGTGCGACCGGCGCATAGCCGCGCGGCGCCCGCAGCGTTCCGGCCCGATACCGGTGCATCAGATCGCCGGCAGCTTCCGTGAGCAGAACCGGTTCGCCCAGATGCCAGCGCGTCAGTTCCTCGACCAGGGCCTCGATGCCGCCACTGGTGTGGGATACGCGCGTCTCCAGAAGAGAGGTGCGCAACGCCGCATGTGGCCGCTCCAGTCCCGGACAGGCCCTCAGGACACGGGCCGTCACCGCCTCCATCGCCGCCAGATGGTGCAGATCCGCGGCCAGGGGGTCCGCAGGCGCTTCCTGGTCGCTCAGTCCGGCGCTGCAGCCCGCCATCGCGGCCAGCCAGAGATAGGCGGCGCGGTTCAGGTCCGGGGCGGGAAAAACATCCATCACCGGTGGCAGCCGCAGGCGTTCGCCATCGAAACCGGCAATATGTTCCAGTTGCCGCGTGTCGCCGATCGTGCGCGCCACGCCACGCCGGTGGCGCGACGGCGTGGCCGCCGCCGCCCCGATCTCGGCGCCGCCGGCACCGCCAAGCGCCCGGAACAGGACCGCAAGGCTGACGCGGACCGAGTCCAGCGAAACCGCACACGCCTCGTAGCCTTCTGGCGCGGCCATATGGCTTGCCCAGTCGTGCCAGAGATTGCCGACGGTTTCCTCGGGTTCCATCAGGTCCAGCGGGCGGATCATGGCGGCCTCTTTCTACCCGTAGACCGCGGCGATCAGATCGCGCAGGGCCTGTTGCACATCCGGCTCATCCGTCAGCGGTTCGATCACCGCCGATTCCAGCGCCTGTTCAAGCGGCATGCCGCCGGCAATCAGCGTCGCGGCATAAATCAGCAGGCGCGTGGAGACGCCTTCCTCCAGATCCATTCCCGACAGGGCCCGCACATGGCCGGCAAGCCGCACCAGCAGGGCGGTCCGGTTTTCCTCCAGTCCGCTTTCGCGTGACACGACCGCGGTTTCGGTCGCCGGATCGGGGAAACCGAAGCCGATCGACAGGAACCGTTGCCGGGTCGAGGGTTTCAGACGCTTGAGGATATTCTGGTAGCCGGGGTTGTAGCTCGCCACCAGCATGAAGCCGGCCGGGGCCGCCAGTTCCTCGCCGGTCCGGTCGATCAGCAACCGGCGGCG
Source organism: Roseibium sp. AS2 (assembly GCF_038900065.1). NCBI lineage: Bacteria > Pseudomonadati > Pseudomonadota > Alphaproteobacteria > Hyphomicrobiales > Stappiaceae > Roseibium > Roseibium sp. AS2. The sequence continues at coordinate 242,293 of NZ_JBBMQN010000001.1, read as the reverse complement.
GTTGTCGGTCAGCGGATGCAGCACCACGGTCACATCCTTGCGCGCCTCGACCACCTCGTCGAGATAGCAGATCGCGCCTTCGCGCACCGCCCGGGTCAGGGGCCCGTCGACCCAGTCCGTCTCGCCGCCGCGCAGAAGGTAGCGGCCAATCAGGTCGGCCGCCGAAAGGTCGTCATGACAGGCGACGGTGTAGAGCGGACGGCCGAGTCTGGCCGCCATATGCTCCACGAACCGTGTCTTGCCGCAGCCGGTCGGCCCCTTCAGAAGAAGGGGCAAACCATTGGCGTGGGCCGTCTCGAAGAGGGCGCATTCGTTGCCGACCGGACGATAGAACGGGATATCCTGCTCGGCCGCGATGCCGCTCATATGCGCGTTCATGCCCGCTCTCCTTCCGGCAGCACATCCACTCTGCCCGGTTCGACAATCTCGCGCCGGACAACCAACTGGCTGTAGATGAACAGCAGGGCGCCGATCACCACCGCCACACCTGCACCGAAGCGCATGATGTAGAAGATTTCGAGCTGGTCCTGCACGTCCATGTAGTAGTCGCCGACGACCCGCTGCATATGGGTCTGGATGGTGCCGGCGAAGGTCAGCACGAAGGTCATGAAGGCCATGCCGCCGGTCATCAGCCAGAAACTGGCCATGTTGAGCACCTGGTTGTAGGGCTCGCGGCCGCGCAGCATCGGCATCGCGTAGGTGAACATCGCCAGGTTCAGGGCGACATAGGCGCCATAGAAGGACAGATGCCCGTGCGCCGCCGTCACCTGGGTGCCATGGGTGTAATAGTTCACCCCGTGCAGCGTGTGCAGGAAACCCCAGACGCCGGCACCGAAGAAGGCGACCGTCGCGGATCCCAGCGACCACAGCAGCGCCGCCTTGTTGGGATGGTTGCGCCGGCCTTTCCAGACCATCAGGAAGGCGAAGCTCATCATGGCGAAGAACGGAACGACCTCGAAGGTCGAGAAGATCGAACCGACCCATTGCCAGTACTGGGGCAGGCCGATCCAGTAGAAGTGGTGGCCGGTGCCCAGAATGCCGGAAAACAGGGCCGTGGCGACGATCACATAGAGCCACTTCTCGATCACCTCGCGGTCGACGCCGGTCAGCTTCAGCATCAGGAACGCCAGGATCGAGGCCATCACCAGTTCCCAGGTGCCTTCGACCCACAGATGAACGATGAACCACCAGTACATCTTGTCGAGGCTGAGGTTCGCCGGATTGATGAAGGCGAAGATCCACAGCAGCGACAGCATCCACAGGCCGGTCAGCAACACGTTGGTGATCGCGGTCTTGCGTCCGGCAAGCACCGTCAGCGAGATGTTGATCAGGAAGATTACCGCCGCCACCAGGATGCCGAACTTGACCCACAGGGGCTGTTCCAGGAATTCGCGCCCGCCGTGAATGCCGACAAGATAGCTTGCGACCGCGCCCAGCGTGCCGACGACAAGGATGATCAGCTGCAGATAGGCCAGCTTGACCGAATAGATCTCCCGTTCGCTTTCTTCCGGCACGAGGTAGTAAGCCGCCCCGAAGAACCCCAGAAGAAGCCAGACAATCAGCGCGTTGGTGTGGATCATGCGAATGACGTTGAACGGCAGAAGCTCGGACAACGTGTTGGGGGATATGTAGACCCAGCCGGCCAGCAGGCCGCCCGCCACCTGAATTCCGAACAGCCCCATGGCCGCCAGGAAGTAGGCATATGCGACTTTTTGCGATTGATATTTCATGAGTTTTCTCCCTTGGAGCATTGGCCGTTCAAGAAACGCCGATGCGCCAACACTTGGAAATCGATCAGCTTGAGAGCGACAAGCCGTACCCGTCGTGTCGTCGGCTGATCTAACCCGCGTCGTTCGGCGGCCAGTTCTGGGTGTCGGTCTGGTCGGCCCAGCGCAGGAATTCGGCCAGGCCGCGCATTTCTTCCTCATTGATGTCGAAATGCGGCATCTGGCGGCGGCCCTCCACGCCGGACGGTTGCGCCTGCATCCAGCCATCGAGAATTTCGTAGGCCGCCTCGGGATCGTCCAGGACATCCCAGCGCGTCATCACATTGCCCAGCTCGGGTGCGAAATAGGCGCCTTCGCCATGCAGCGTATGACAGTTGATGCAACTGTGACGCTCCCAGACTTCCTTGCCGAGCTTGACCTCTTCGCTCAGCGGCATGCCTGCGGTCGATACGGCCACCACATAGCGGTGGCTGTGAATTGTCATGGCCACGAAAACGACTATGAAGAACAGGGATCCCCCATAAAAAACGTTTCTGGCCCGCGACTTGGTTAGGATCTCTGACATGGTGCCGAACCTGATCTTTGTTGCGGAAGCAATCGGATTACCGCGATCCGAAACGGGCGATGTTGTCGCAGCACAAAGAAGGCGGAGAATTCGCGTGTCATGAAGGAGGCATTCGCCGCCGGGACCTGGGGCTCCCGGTCCTCTTTGAACAGCAAGCTCCGGGGCGCTTCGAATCGCACGGGGTATCGTGCCATGCACCGATCGAACATCGACGATCCGGATCTGACGCTGACCAGTCTGTTCGAGCTCTGGCCGGAAACACCCGCCGTGTTCCTTCGGCACAGGATGCTCTGTTTCGGATGTCCGATCGCACCGTTTCACACGGTCATCGATGCCTGCAGGGAATACGGTCTGGACGAACAGGCCTTTCGCGCGGAGCTTCGCGCGGCAGTGAGGCAGCCGGGGCAATGATCGCGCGGCCAAGGATTGGCCCTATGGTCCAGGACCGGTCCCGGACCAAAGGGCTGGTTCACGCGCGAACGCTCAGCCCGCGGCGCCGCTCAGCAGGACCAGTTGATGGGGCCGGGTCACGACTATGTGGCGCCGGGTGCTCTCCACGATGCCCTGTTTCTGCCAGGCGCTCAGAACCCGGCTGACCGTGTGCAAGGTGGTCCCGGTCATTTCCGAAATGTTCTGGCGGGTCACCGGAAAGCCGATTTCGATGCCGTTGTCGACTTTCCTGCCGGACTGGTTGACCATTCTCAGAAGCGCCGAGGCAAGCCGCTGTTCCACCGCCTGGGTCGCCAGTTCGGCGAGCTGCGCCTGGACTTCGGCCAGCCGGTCACCGACGACCTTGTAGGTCTCCGAAGCGAAGCCGTCGTAGTTCGCAACGAACTCATCCCACAGACGCACCGGCCAGGACAATGCCAGCGTCTCGGCGGCGGTCAGCGCGGTCGCCGGATAGGTCTCGCGTCCCAGGGCCGGCGCGATGCCGAACAACTGCCCCGGTGCGATATGCATGGCAATGATGGTTTCTCCGCCGGACGTGGTCTTCTGCACACGGATATAGCCGTCGAGCAGAAGATAGAAGCGCTCGGCGACCATGCCCTGGGAGAACACCGTCACGCCCTCGTCGAACCGCTTCGAGACGGCGAGATCGAGGATTTCACGGATTTGTCTTTTCTCAAGACGCCGGAACGGCGGGACACCCACCAGAAGACTTTCGTCGATTTTCGTCACGCGTCGTACCGGAGTTTGTTGCAGCACAAAGTCTATCTGCGGTGACTAAAGCATAACGGCGCCACAGAAAACACACCGGAAACGAAGAAAGGGATTTCCGATGCTACGTAGAACTCTCGCAGTGGCTTCAGCTCTCGCCCTGATGACGGCGGCCGCATTTGCGGAAACCCATGAAGTCAAGATGCTCAACAAGGGCGAAACCGGGTCCATGGTGTTCGAACCGGCCTATGTTGCGGCGGAGCCTGGAGACACGGTCACCTTCGTTTCCGTCGACAAGGGACACAATGCCGAGGGCATTAAGGGCATGCTCCCGGACGGGGTTACGCCTTTCAAGAGCAAGATGAGCAAGGACTTCTCGCTCGTCGTCGAGGCCGAAGGTCTCTACGGCATCAAGTGCACCCCCCACTACGGCATGGGCATGGTCGCGCTGATCCAGGTCGGAGAAGCCGTCAACCTCGATGCGGCCAGCGCAGTCAAGCAGCGGGGCAAGGCCAAGAAGCGCTTCGTCGAGATCTTCGCCCAGGTCAAGTAACCGGCTTACATGTTGAACTCCAGCAGGGGCGGTGCCGGCAACGGTCACCGCCCCTGTCTGTCAGGACCAGGGCAATGCCATGACACGACCCAATCGGAACTCCTATGACGGACCGGCCCTTTTCAGCTACGGCTTCCGGCCCTTTTTTCTTGCTGCATCCCTGTTCGCGATCGCGGCCATCCTGATCTGGATGCTGGCCCTGGAGGGGGAACTGGCGCTGGGCGGTCCGTTCTCGCCATCGGACTGGCACAGCCACGAGATGCTGTTCGGCTATGCGTCGGCGGTCATCGCGGGCTTTCTGTTCACCGCGATCCCGAACTGGACGGGCCGGATGCCGAAACAGGGCCGGCCCCTGGTCCTGCTGCTGGTTCTGTGGATCGCCGGCCGGCTGGCCTGCGCGGGGCTCTTCGGGCTTGGCGCCGTGCCGGTGATGCTGCTCGATAGCGGGTTTCTGGCGGCAATCGTGGCCATGGTGATCGTGGAAATCATCGCCGGCCGCAACTGGCGCAACCTGATGGTGGTGGTGCCGGTCCTGCTCCTGTTCGTCGCAAATCTGGGGTTTCATCTCGAAGCACTGGCCTTCGGCGGTGCAGATATCGGCCGCCGGCTCGGCCTGGCGGTGGTGATCTTTCTGGTCACGCTGATCGGCGGGCGCATCATTCCAAGTTTCACCCGCAACTGGCTGGTCAAACGCAATCCGGCACATCTGCCCGCCTCCGCCAGCCGCTTCGACGCGATGTGCCTCGTTGTCGGTGGCGCGGCCTTGCTGACATGGTCATTCTTGCCCGAGGGTGGACCGACGGGCGGTTTGCTGATTGCGGCCGCCGCGCTGCATTTCATCCGCCTGAGCCGCTGGCAAGGCGCCCGCACGGGCGCGTCGCCGCTGCTGCTGATACTGCATATCGCCTATGGCTTCGTGCCGCTTGGCCTCGCGGCGACCGCAGCCGCTTCCGTCGATCTTCTGCCCGCCGCAACAGGCGTCCACCTGCTCGGCATCGGCGCCATCGGCGGCATGACCATCTCGGTGATGATGCGCGCGTCCCTGGGACACACCGGCCACGCGCTTGTCGCCGGACCCGTCCTGACGGCCGCCGCCGCGATGGTCTTCCTGGCGGCCCTGATCCGGGTCCTTGCCCCGGACATGTCCTTTTCCGGTGTCAGCGGACTCTGGATCGCGGCCCTGCTGTGGGCCGCGGGCTTCTCGGTGTTCGCCCTGCGCATCGGCCCCTATCTGGCCCGCACCAGCCGGAAGCCGACATAATCCGCCGGAAGGCCGGCGGCACAGCCGCCGACCTTCGGGTTGCGCACCAGGTCGACGATGATCGCACGGTGCTTGCCTTCCGCGATATGGGCACCGCAATATTCCTGCTGCCGGACAGGCGCCAGTCCCTCTTCCGTCAGATCCGAGTTCGCCACGCAGGTGGTGGTCCATTCCCAGACGTTGCCGGCAATGTCGGCCACGCCGTGAGAATTCTCTCCGAAGGTGCCGAGCGGCTGCGGCTCGGCGGCGATGTCGCCGCGTGACGCGACATTGCGCGCATAGGCCGCGAGCCAGCGCTGCGCCGGATCGTCCTCGTCCTCGGCGACGATTTCTTCCTCGAAAAAACGCTCGGCTGCCGCGCGCTGCCACTCCCGGTCGTCGGGAAGGCGCCAGTTCTGCCGGGTCTTGCGTGAAAACCAGGCTGCGTAGGCGGTGGCGTCATACCAGTTGACTTCGGTTTGCGGCAACGCGGCCCCCGCGCCGCCACCTTGCGGCGGGGTTGAGGCCTGACATGCACCCTCGGTGACGCAAGCGGCATATTCGGCGCGGCTGACCTGGTACTTCATGATCTCCAGAGGATGCTCCGCAACCGGAGTTTCCAGGGGCGCGTCGACCAGCTTGCCATAGAAGCGATAGGTCCCGGCGGGACGATAGGTGAAGACCCCCGGCGCGATCACGACGGTTTCCGGCAGGTCGGTGAGTGCGGGCCGTGTCAGGGTCCAGGCGGTCACGGCGGCGGCTGTGGCAGTGACCGCCAGCGCGGCGCCGGCAAGCAGTCGGGATGTCATCTCGGGCTCCTTTCACATCGCAAAAGGGGGCAGCCGCTGAACGGCCGCCCCCGATTGCCGAGTTCGCACTTCTTGCCGTGCTTAAGGCAGCGCAGTCTTGCCCTCGAAGGCGACGTCGTATTCGGTCGGAGCGACGAGTTGTTCCATCAGGTCGTTGTTCCATTCCCCCTCGACCAGCACATGCGCCGTGGCGCCGAGATTGACCGCCTCGATGAGATTGTGGTTCACGTAGGCGTAGACGCCCGGCTGCAGAAACTCGTAGAGCGCTGCCCCCGCGGAGCCGCCGCGGATGAACCAGGTTTCCAGGTCACGGGAAGGCGGATTGTTGAATTTGCCGAGTTCCCAGACCAGATCGCCGTGGCCGCCGATCAGGTGCGGGCGTGAATCGCGGTTTGCCTGACTGTGGACGAACAACACCCGTTCGCCCTGATTGGCCGTCAGCGCGCCTTCGCCGGTCAGCGCGCCGACCTTGCCGTTGAACACCACATGACTGGGGATCAGTCCGTTCATCACTTCGAGCGTATCGGCATAACTGTCACCGGCATCCTCGAAACGCATGTAGTCGCCGTTATCGTCCTTCGGAATGTAGAAGTCGTTCTCGCCGATATAGTAGACGCGGTCGTAAGCGACCGGCGCGCCGTTGTGATCGCTCAGCCCCTTGCGCGGCAGCACCATGATGGCGCCGGACATGCCGGATACGACGTGCCAGGGGATCATCGGGCCGCCCGGTGCGCAGTGATAGACGAAGGTTCCGGCCCGTGTCGCCTTGAACCGCAGCTTGGTCTTTTCGCCCGGATTGACCAGCGTCAGGGACCCGCCGCCAAGCGCGCCCGTGGCCGCATGAAAGTCGATATTGTGCTGCATGGTGTTGTCGGGACCGTTGAACAGCGTCAGCTCGACATAATCGCCCTCGTGGACCACCATCAGCGGCCCCGGCACCGACCCGTTGAAGGTCATTGCCTGGAGATAGGCATCGTCGGCCACCTGGACTTCCTTCTCGACGATCTTCATCTCGAATTCGACGATCCGCGGTTCGGCGGGCGCGATCTGGTCATGGTCATGCACGAAAGGCGGCGCCACCAGCTTGTGCTTGATGCGTTCGAGACCGGACAGGTCGGTGGGCGGAGCCATGGATGTATCCATGATTTCCTCACTCTGTGCCGTCTTCACGATGAAAGGGCTGGCAGCAACGCCGGCTGCCCCCATCAATGCGGCTCTGCGCGTCAACATCTGTCTCTCCTTCGGGTTGTCGAACTGTCCCGAAGAATTTAGCAAATGCCGGTATGGCGACGTTGTTCCAGCACAAGGTTGGAGAAGGCAAACCCTGCGCACCGGCCTGTTCCGGAAGCTCACGGCGGGGGCACCGGCGTCCCGGAGACGGGCATCCGTTCAGGGGAGCCCGATCGCGATGGTCCGGTGGCTTGCCGCCGAGGCGGCGATGGCTTCCGCGATCATGACATCGGCCACAAACTCGGCGGGAGCGTTGCGGCATGACCTGGTGCCATCGATCGCGTCGAGAAAGCACTGCGCCTGGGCCAGAAAAGGCTTGTCCCCGGTGAAAACCTCCTGCGTGACCTTGCCACCCGAATGGACCTGCAGCGACCCCGGCCCTTCGTCGGACGGAAACACATGCAACTCCCCCTCGGTTCCCAGAAAGATGACCTGCCATGCGGCATCCTCGTCCGCGGGACCGGAGCGCACGTAACCGGCCGTGAGGGTGCACAAGACCTCGTCCGGGAACAGCAGCCCGGCAACGCAGGTCTCTTCGCGAACCAGTCCGGGCCCGGTGTGTTTCTTGCGGTTGGCGAAAGCCGACACATGGAGCGGATGGCCCAGCAGTCCGCGCAGCGGGTTGAGGAAGGCGTAGGTCATGTGCGTCAGGGGCATGCCGCCACTGTCGGTCTGATCGTAATACCAGCTGGCGGGATCGGCCGCGAACAGGGCCACGGCCCGCACTGCGATGAGTGTGCCGATCTCGCCTGAATGCAATCGGTGGCGGGCGCTTTCCCAGACGGCCTTGTAGCGGGCTTCATAGCCTGCCTCCACGATCGAGCCTTGCGCGGCGGCCCGTTCCGCGATCCTGCGCGCTTCCCCGGCCGAATTCGCGGGACTTCCGCCGATCAGCACATGCGCGCCCGTTTCCAGCGCCCAGCAGACCACATCCTCCTGAACCAGATGGGGGGTTTCCACGAGCACCACATCCGGCGCGCAGGAACTCAACCGGCGAAATTCGTCAAAACAGGTATCGCAGCCATACTGGTGCGCGAAGGCTCGCGCGCTCGACAGACGCCGGGCCGCGACACCGCACAGCATCACCCGCCGCGTCTCCAGAAAGGCCTGGGTCCGGATATGCGCCATCCGGCCGGCGCCGACTACGGCGAGCCGTTTCATGGCCGCGCGCCTTTCAAGGTTGAAGGGACGCCGTCCGTCCCTCGGTTTTCGATGCCTGGACGGTGGCGAGCAAGCTGAAGCCGGCCATATAGACCATCACGCCCGACGAAAGCGCCAGCACAGGGTAGACCGGTTCGGGAAACGCATACAGCAGGAACAGATTGCACCCGGCCCACAGCGCCACCAGCGCCAGGTTCAGCCGGCGAAGCCGGACAGTGCGTGTCGGATAGATGAACTTGACCGGCACGAAATGGAGAATGCAGAACCCCGCGACGACAAGGCCATTGCCCCAGTGCGGCAGGTTCAGGAAAAACAGGTAGAACACCACGATGCTCCACATGGCCGGGAAACCGCGAAAGTAGAAGTCGTCCGTCATCGCCTCGAGATTGGCATAATGGTAGCATGATACCAGCAAAACGGCACCGGCGGCCGGCAGGCGCAGGGGCTCGGGCAGCAGGCTGGAGGCAAGCAGGAAATACGCCGGAATGAAAACGATGTTGAGAAAGTCGATCACGTAATCCAGCATGCGCCCGTCGATCGAGGGAAGCACCTCCTTGACGCGGGCCGCCCGTGCCAGAGAGCCGTCGACGGCGTCGATCAGATAGGCCGCGAACAGCCACACCAGCGCCTCGCGGAACCGGCCCGCGTGGATCGCCTGCACGGCCAGCAGACCCAGGACGGCTCCCGAGGCCGTGAACGCGTGAACCGACCAGGCAAGCACGCGCTGCATCGGAGCGGCGGCGGCGGCAGGGGCGGGATGTGACGGGACGCGGGTTTCCATGGTCGGTCGGCTCTATCGTTGCGCGGAGGTCAGGGCGACGGCCTTGTCGAGCCAGGGCCGTGGATGCTGTTCGAACAGGTCCGGCGCGTAAGTGCGCGCCGAGGTGTCGAACTGCCACCCGTCGGTTCGGACGATGCCCTGGTCCGTTGAAAAGAGGGCTTCCGCGTCTTCCGGACAGCCTGCGTAATTCTGGACGAACAGCTTCTTGCATTCCTCCGGATCGGCTTCCTTGACCCAGTGGTGCAGGGTCGGGTGCTGGACGATGGTGTGGTCGTTCTTCCAAAGTCCGCGCACGATCCCGGCCGGGCGGGTGCGGTCTTCATATTCCAGCGCCACCTTGTTGAGCTTCACGTCGAGCGCGGCGACCGCCGCATGGAACGCCAGTTCGTCACAGATATCGTTGGGCCAGCGGATATAGGCCGTGCCGGGAAGCGTCTCCATCTGCCACTGGTCGATGACGCGGATCCAGGCATCCAGCCAGGCAAGGCACGAAGTATCGGCCATGACGGTGCCGGTGTTGTAGGTGATCCAGAACGGTTGGGCCGGCTGGCGCACGGAGACCAGCGGCGGCTGCCAGGATGCGGGCAGGGGACGGACGATCCGGCACTCGACATCCAGAAACAGGACCGTCCCGTGGTCCAGGACACCCTGTCTGATGATGCGCGGATGATTGCACCAGGCCTGGACAAGGTCGGGATAGGTCCGGTCGATCTCGTAGAGGCGAAACGGGTATCCCAACCGGCGGCAGTCCTGGCTGAGGCCGTCAGCCAGATACTTGTAATCTCCGGTGCACCAGCTGATGACGGTGACCATCGGGTCAGGGGCCGGCGGTGTATTCGGTGCGGGCAAGGGCGCGGTCCTTCATGTAATGGCCGATGGTACACTCCAGCGCCTCCTGGATCCCCACCCTGGGCCGCCATCCCAGTGCCGCCGTGAGGGCGGCGATGTCCGGTCTCCTGCGGGACACATCCTGATAGCCCGGGCCGTAAAAGACCCCGGCGCTGACCGGCTGCAGCGCAAGACCGGTCATGAGGTCCTCATAGCCCGGGTAGCCCGAGACGATCCGGCCCATATGATCGGCCAGTTCTGCGATCGTGCAGACATTGTCCGGGTTGCCGATGTTGAAGATCCGGTTGTCGGCGGCACCGTCGGGATTTTCCGCGATCCGCATCAGGGCATCGATGCCGTCGCTGATATAGGTGAACGACCGGCTTTGCTGCCCGCCTTCCACCAGCGGGACCGGCTCGCGCCGAAGCAGGTGACCGAGGAACTGGGTGACGACACGCGAGCTGCCGGGTTCATCGTTCCGGGTGTCGTCCTGGTTGGGGCCGATCCAGTTGAACGGGCGGAAAATGGTGAAGCGCAGACCTTCAGTCCGGTAGGCCCAGATGATGCGGTCGAGCATCTGCTTGGCACTGGCATAGATCCAGCGCTCCTTGGAGGTCGGACCGAAGACCATCGGGCTGGTCTCCTCGTTGAAGGTCTCGTCGGCACACATGCCGTAGACCTCCGAGGTCGACGGGAAGATCACCCGCGTGTCGTGATGCAGGCACATGCGGACAATGCGCAGGTTCTCCTCGAACACCAGTTCGAACACCCGTATCGGCTCGAGAACGTAGCGGCGCGGCTGCGCGATGGCGACCAGCGGGAAGACGATGTCGGACCGGGCGATCTGCTGATCGATCCAGGGACGCTCCCGGTGAATGTCGCCCTGACGGAATTCGAAGCGCGGATGGCCCAGAAGCGGCGTCAGCCGGTCGCTCGTCAGGTCGATGCCGGACAACGTCCATTCCGTCTCTTCCAGAATGCGGCGGGCCAGTGCATGCCCGATAAACCCGTTTACGCCTAAAATATGAATATGCATTCTTGTGACCTGTAACGAATGAATAGCCTACGCTCGGTAACGCTGAACGACACGTTCGAGCGCGGTGATGACATCGTCCTGATCCGCATCCGTCATCGAGGGATACAGCGGCAGCGACAGGATCCGGGATCCGGCATCGGCGGCACACGGACAGTCTTCCGGGCGCAGATGATATTTGTTGCGGTAATAGGGCTGGGTATGGAGTGGCGGAAAATGCAGGCCGGCGCCGATATTGGCGCGCGCCAGCTCGTCGAGCACTTCATTGCGGCCGATGCGCAACGCGCCCTGTTCGATGCGCACGATGTACAAATGCCAGGCATGGTGATGGGCATAGGGGACGGGGGCGAGCGGGGCTATTTCCGGCAGGGCCTCCAGCAAGGCCGTGTAGCGCGCGGCAAGCTGTGCGCGCCGGCTGTTGAAGCCGTCGAGCTTGGGCAATTGCCGGAGACCGAGGGCGGCCTGCATGTCGGGCATGTTGTACTTGTAGCCCGGTTCGATGATTTCATATTCGGGCGCGCCCTTGCGGTTGTAGCGCGACCAGGCGTCCTTGGTGACGCCGTGAAAGCGCAGCAGGCGCAGCCGCTCGGCCAGGGTGTCGTCGTTCAGGACCACCATGCCGCCTTCGCCGGTGGTGATGTTCTTGATCGGGTGAAAGCTGAAAATGGCCATGTGCCCGTCGGAGCCGATCTCCCGGTCCTGATACCAGGTGCCGAGGGCGTGCGCCGCGTCTTCCACCAGTGTCACGCCGGTGCCCTCGACAAGCTGGCGCAAGGCCGTCAGGTCGCAGGGCGCACCGGCAAAATGCACCGGGATGACCGCGCGGGTGCGGGACGTGATCCGGCGGGCCACGTCTTCGGGGTTGACCTGCAGCGTCTCGGGAAGAACGTCCGCGAAGACGGCGCGGGCCCCCAGCAGTTCGACCATGTTGGCGGAGGACGCCCAGGTGATGGCGGGAACGATCACCTCGTCGCCCGGACCGATGCCGAGCGCATGGGCCGCAATATGCCACCCCGCAGACGCCGAAGTCACCGCGATAGCATGCGCCACCCCCAGACGCTCCCGGAACAGCGCTTCGAATTGTGCCGTGCGGGGCCCGGTCGTGATCCAGCCGGAGCGCACACATGCGACCAGTTCCTCGATTTCCTCGTCCCCGAGGACGGGCTGGGAAAAGGGCAAGAATGTTGCGCGAACCTGCTCGATCACCGCGGTGGGGCTCCTTGATCGGGAAAAGAGGGCCTCACTGTTCCGGCGCGTTGCGGACAGCATGGTGGAACAGATCCCATTGGGGGTCGAAAATGAACGCCCGGATCAGCTTCCAGCGCGAGGTGAAGGCATGCAGCGGTTCATAAAACTCCGGCGCAATCCGGCTGACGCTGGGCAGCCGGCTCCAGGGGATCCCCGGAAAGTCGTGATGCTCGTTGTGACAGCCGAAATTGCATTCGAGGATGTTGGACGGTCCGGTGAAGTTGTTTGTCTCCTGGCCGTCCTCGACCATCAGGTGCTCCTGCAGCACGCGCGCACCAAGCGGGTGCAGGCTGAAGGCGAAGAAAAAAGACAGGAACAGGTAGAGCAGCGGACCGGGGCCGAGCAACCAGACGATCACAACGTCGACGGCAAGCTGGACAACGACGTTGATCGTCATCCATTTGGTGAAAAAGGGGCTGCTGCCGGAAAACTTCGCGGTCCGGAACGCCTGGAAGACGACAAAGAATGTCAGCCAGACGGCCTTGCGCCAGGTGCTGTTGCCCACCCAACTGGCCTCCCATCGGGTCGGTATGCCGACATCCTGCCGGTAATCGCCCATATTGGCGTGGTGCCAGTAATGATAGCGCCGGAACGATTCCGCGCTGACGATCACGAGCGGCGTGTTGGCCAGGATGGCGACGATCCTGTTGGCGTTCCGCCTCCGGAAGATCAGGCCGTGGGCGGCATCGTGAATGAGCGCGTAAAGTGACGCTGAAACATAGGCGCCGACACAGTAGGCGGCGCCCGCAAGCAGCCAGACCGGCGCGTCCCGCAGCAGGAAGGCCATTGAAAAATGCAGCAGCACAAGGCCGGCCACCAGCAACGCGGATCTGGGCTCGGGACCGAACAGGTGCCGGATTTCCGGATGCGCGGTCAGGATCTGTGTGCGTCTCTGCTTGTGCGGGTCCGGACAGTCGATCCGGAAGAAGTCGGCCTGGGTGTTCGGCACGGCGGTCATCGCGGCGCGGCTGTCTGGAGGCGCGGCAGCGCCACGGCAGGCCTTCGGGGCAATGGTTGATGACGGTGAGGCCCACCGTTTTTCAGAGTGTTTGAACGTCTGGTCAACCATGTCGCTCCTGCTGGTGATTTCACGACAGTGTGTCGGATCACATTTCCGGGGAGAGGTTGTGAGAGCAGGCGCGTCCGGTCGCTGCGATCACGTTCACCCCCCTGAACGAGAAACCCTAAGGTTGCACACTAACAAAAATACACCGCAATTCAACTCTCAACCCATGGCAGGCATTCAATGTCCGGCTCCGTCAGTTTTGGGCCGGGATCCGGGTCGGGCTCGGCATCGCGGTTCTCATGTCTCGCGGTCAGGCCAAAAGCCCAGCCGTGAATGCGGGTTTTTCCCGCTCCGAGACACCGGCTGCGGCCGGGATGGGCCCGGACTCATGGACAGAGTGCACAACCGAAGATGGAAAAACAAAAGAGTTCATTTGACAGAATTGACAAAGAAACTGTGTCGAAAAAGCAAATGATTCACGAATGATCTGGAATTTCGACGATTTCAAGAAGTTTTATTCTCGTGAGTATCGACCTGGCGGATTTTTTTCTTACAATCGATTTTGTGTTGCACCGCACACCTCCCATGCGGGGCCACGTTGAACAGGACCACTACATATGCTGTACACCGCCTATGTGGCCGTGTGCCTTGCATCCACACCGGTCCAGGACTGCAACAGGGACAGCGCGCTCAACTGGATGGTTGCGCCGGGTATGCACCACCTGTCCTATTGCATGATCCACGGACAGCAATTCGCCGCCACTTCCGGCATCGTGAAGGACGGCGACATTGTGAAAGTCTACTGCAAGGCACCCGACCAGTTCAGACAAGCCGGCTGACCGGCCTCCTCCCATCTGAACGCCACCTTGAAATCCGGACGCTCCGAAAGGATCGCCCGGATTTTTTCTTGTTCAGGGAGAGAGGGGGGAGGGGGCGAGTGGCTTGGGCGGGAAGGAAACTTGCGGTGCATTCGGAACGACTGACCAAAAGGGGGCTGGAAGGGGAATAGCGGATTTGAACACAACTGCTCGTAAAGCGGACATTTGTGTGCCGCGTGCGAATAGTCTTTTCCGGCCCGAAGCGGACATAGGGCACTTTGCAGCAAAAGTCTGCTTCGAGCCCGAAATCAGAGTTCATCGCACTGCACTGAAGGTCTTGGATGGGCTGTGGTTTCAACGGATCGACGCAACACAGGCGTCAAATTTTTCTGCTGGTGTTTGGTATTGCAAAGTCTTTCTCGGTCGCTCGTTGAGTTGGCGTGCAGTTGCGCTGAGCTTACCCGGAGATCAACAAATGCTGAAAAGCACAACCCCGGACTGTCCTGCTATTTGTCCACGTCTCTATCAAAAACCAAGCGCCTGCTTGGTTCAAGCAGGCGCTCCAATTTCCACCGGCGATTTGCAATGGGTTATGGCATCATTCCTAATCTCAACCGCCCTGACGTCCATGTTAGAGACATACATGTGAATGCCAGATCAGGCGACTGGCGATTTTTCAATTCAAGCCGCCTTTATTTGGGCATTTGATTTAATGTCATCAAGGAAGGATCCAACTTGGTCGCGAAGCTGTTGCGCTTCCTGTTCGAGACTTTGCGACGCTGCAAATACCGTATCAGCGGCTTCCTGGGTGACGGTTGCAGCTTCGGAAACGCCAGAAATGTTCTCCGACACTTCCTGTGTTCCAGACGCCGCCCGTTGAATGTTGCTTGCAATCTCTGTCGTTGCATCTCCTTGCTGATCGACGGCTGAAGAGATGCTGACAGTGATATCGTTGATTTGTGCTACCGTTTCTGTAATTTCCGCAATAGCTTCAACAGCGAGGCTGGTTTCACCTTGGATAGAGGAAATCTGAGCGGAAATTTCCTCGGTCGCCTTGGAGGTCTGAGTAGCCAACTCCTTCACTTCCGAAGCAACAACAGCAAACCCTCTACCTGCCTCTCCTGCCCGCGCAGCCTCGATGGTTGCGTTGAGTGCCAGAAGATTGGTTTGTTCTGCAATTGCCTGAATGAGGGATACGACCTCACCAATGCGTCCGGCAGCTTCTGACAAACCTTGAATTCGCTCATTCGTCTGAGACGCCTGGGCCGAAGCATTCGAAGCGATCTCGCTGGAAGATCCGACTTGCCGACCAATTTCAGAAACCGATGCAGCCAGCTCTTCAGCAGCAGCAGCAACAGTTTCGGTATTATTGGAGGCGCTGGAAGCTGCGCCAGCAACAGCCTCACTTCGGAGGGTCGTCTGTTGAGCTCCGGCATTCAGGTTTTCAGATGCGTTTTTCAATCCATCGACAGATCCGGTGATCGTATCAAGCAGCCCACGAACCTTCCCTTCAAAATCGGAAGATAGGTTTTGGATGTTTTCGGACCGTTCCAGATCTTCCGTCTGACGGTTGGCTTGTTCTGACTCAAGCGTACGCCTCGCATTTTCATTTTCGACAAAAGTCTCCATAGCTTCTGCCATGGCTCCGATTTCGTCGCGACGCCCTGTTCCTACAATAGAAATGTCTGCATCACCGGATGCTAGTTTTATCATATTGCTGGTCAACGCTGACAACGGCCTGGTCATATTGCGGATTACAGCGAACGCAATTGTTCCGGCAAGTAGCGCCCCGGCAAGAACAACGATGGCCAGAGTGACCGCTTTTGACATGAAGGTGGCTTCAATATCGTCGATATAGTTCCCTGTGGCAAAAATCCAGCCCCATGGTTTGAACGGAGCCGCCCATGTCGCTTTCGGGATAGGAGTTTCCTCACCTTTTCGCGCCCAACTATAGTAGAGTAAACCGCCGCCATCCTTGGCGACCTGAACCATTTCGCGAATATGATGCTTGCCGTTCTTGTCTTTGGCATCCCAGCCGTTCGTACCTTCAAGCTTGGCATTATTGCTGACAACTCGCTTGCCTTTGAAATCAATAACGAACGCGTAGTTTTTACCGTCATAGGTAGCTGCTCGGATGACGTTCCCGGCTTGCGTCATGGCTTGTTCTTTTGTGAGCTCGCCACTCTTTTCCAGCTCGTGAAAGTAATTTGCAATTGATGCCGAGAATTCGACAACGGTTTCGGCTTTGGCGGCCCGCTCCGCAAATAGCGTTGAGCGAAGCGAAAGTACCTGGTAGCCAGCCAGCACGATCGCAAGCACCCCGGCCAAAACCATCGGAATCCAAATTTTTGCACCAATGCTATAGTTGTTTAAATTCATACCCGCCTCCAAAACCAAACTTTATCTATCTTTTGCGAGAAACAACTTAACCAAGGCTGAAGGTTCGTATTGTTGTTGGGTTTTGGTATGAAAAACTGTTTGAAGTCGCGAATGCTCCACACTTACCATCGACAATTGTACGAATATGTTTTTGGAATCAGTGCTCTGAGCTACTCCCCATCTGTTGGACAGCTTCCGATGTAAGTTAAGCTACTCTCTGCACCTGCTGATCGGGTTGGTGTAGTTCAATACGTTGCCATAGACCAAGGCAGGCGGTTTGCCGCCAAGGGCTGAGTGCGTGCGTTTCCGGTTGTAAAAGTCCATCCATTTCCGAACGCCAGCCCTGGTTTGCGAGCCGGTTTCCCAGGCATGCAGATAAACGCACTCGTATTTGAGCGTGCGCCATCGTTCCGATGGACCAAACGCCAAGCATGCACTAACAATCAAAATGGACCAACCTGGTGGGGCCGATCAGGAGCCATTCACCCCATCCGCACTGCTGCCATTCGTTTTGGCCGCAGCGAATTCACCGGATGGGCGGAAAGTGTGAATTCGCTGCGCCCTAAATGAACGCCAGCTTTCAGGACCCAATCGAGAACCGGCGAACGTCCGATGGGGGAGCGCGAAGCTGTCATTCATTTGGAAGGTGCCCCATGCCGGCCCTGGGCCGACCGCGTCCTTCCTCTCAACACCCCAAGACAAGAAAGGGCGGCCCGATGGACCGCCCTCTCGTATTCTCGCTGAGCGTTAGGCTTCTTAGAAGCCCATGCCGCTTCCCCGTGCCGCAAAGCGGCGCACCTCGAAAATGATGGTCGGCGCCGCATGCAAAAAGGGCAGCCTATCGGCCGCCCTTTCGTATTCTCGCTGAGCGTAAGGCTTCTTAGAAGCCCATGCCGCCACTGAACCCGCCGTAGCGGGTTCAGCATGTAAGGTGATGGTCGGCTTTATGGGCTTCTTAGAAGCCCATGCCGCCCATGCCGCCCATGTCGCCGCCCGGCATTGCCGGAGCTGCGTCCTTCTTCGGAAGTTCGGCAACCATGGCTTCGGTGGTGATCAGGAGACCGGCAACGGAAGCCGCGTCCTGCAGAGCAGTCCGGACAACCTTGGTCGGGTCGATGATACCGGCTTCGATCATGTTGACGAACTCTTCCGTCTGGGCGTTGAAGCCGAAGGTCGGGTCGTTGTTTTCCTGGATCTTGCCGACAACGATGGAGCCTTCGACGCCAGCGTTTTCAACGATCTGACGGATCGGGGACTCCAGAGCGCGCAGAACGATCTTGATGCCGGCTGCGATGTCGGAATTGGCCGAGGTCAGTTTCTCAACCGCGATCTTCGCACGCAGCAGAGCCACGCCGCCACCCGGGACGATGCCTTCTTCGACGGCAGCGCGGGTTGCGTTGAGAGCGTCGTCGACGCGGTCTTTCTTTTCCTTCACTTCGATTTCGGTCGCACCGCCGACGCGGATGACCGCAACGCCGCCAGCGAGCTTGGCAAGGCGTTCCTGCAGCTTCTCACGGTCGTAATCGGAAGTGGTTTCCTCGATCTGGGCCTTGATCTGACCGACGCGGCCGTTGATATCATCCTTGGAACCGGCACCATCGACGATGGTGGTGGTTTCCTTGGTGATGGCGACCTTCTCGGCGGTGCCGAGCATGTCGAGGGTGACATTCTCGAGCTTGATGCCGAGGTCTTCGGAAATCACCGTGCCGCCCGTCAGGATGGCGAGGTCTTCCAGCATGGCCTTGCGGCGGTCGCCGAAGCCCGGAGCCTTGACAGCAGCGATTTTCAGGCCACCGCGCAGCTTGTTGACGACGAGGGTCGCAAGAGCTTCGCCTTCGACGTCTTCTGCAATGATCAGCAGCGGACGGGAAGACTGAACGACAGCTTCCAGGATCGGCAGCATGGCCTGCAGGTTGGAGAGTTTCTTCTCGTGCAGCAGGATGTAAGGCTTTTCCAGGTCGGCCAGCATCTTGTCGGCATTGGTGACGAAGTAAGGAGACAGGTAGCCGCGGTCGAACTGCATGCCTTCAACGACTTCAAGCTCGGTCTCGAGAGACTTGGCTTCCTCGACCGTGATCACGCCTTCGTTGCCGACTTTCTGCATGGCTTCGGCAATGTCCTGGCCGACCTGCTCGTCACCGTTCGCGGAAATGGTGCCGACCTGGGCAACTTCAGCGGAGGTGGTGATCGGCTTGGAAGCGGCTTCCAGGGCCTTGACGGCTTCGGCTGCGGCCATGTCGACGCCGCGCTTCAGGTCCATCGGGTTCATGCCGGCGGCAACAGCCTTGGCGCCTTCCTTGACGATGGACTGAGCCAGAACGGTCGCGGTGGTGGTTCCGTCGCCAGCGATGTCGTTGGTCTTGGAGGCCACTTCGCGCACCATCTGGGCGCCCATGTTCTCGAACTTGTCTTCAAGTTCGATTTCCTTGGCAACGGAAACACCGTCCTTGGTGATGCGCGGTGCGCCGAAGGACTTGTCGAGAACGACGTTACGGCCTTTCGGGCCGAGGGTCACCTTGACGGCGTTGGCGAGCGTGTCCACGCCGCGGAGCATGCGCTCGCGGGCGTCGGAACCGAATTTTACTTCTTTAGCAGACATGGGATCGTCTCACTTGTTTGTGGAATTTGATTGAGATCAGGAGCGGTTCGCTGGAACTTAAGCGATCACGCCCATGATGTCGGATTCCTTCATGATCAGGAGGTCTTCACCATCGATCTTGACTTCGGTGCCGGACCATTTGCCGAACAGAACGCGGTCGCCGGCCTTGACGTCGAGCGTAACGATCTCGCCATTGTCCTTGCGGGCGCCGTTGCCGACAGCGATGATTTCGCCTTCCTGCGGCTTCTCCTTGGCGGAGTCCGGAATGATGATGCCGCCAGCGGTCTTTTCTTCAGAGTCTACGCGGCGAACGACAACACGGTCGTGCAGTGGACGGAATGCCATAACACTGTTTCCTCTCATGAGCGCGCCCCCACGCATAAGGCAGCGCGCGAGACATGATCATTGGGTTGACATGCACGGAAGGATCGAGCCTCCCGTCGCGCGTTAGCACTCCTTAACAGCGAGTGCTAACGGCGCCATGGATTTATGAAGCCGCGTCGCTCTTGTCAATGCTTTGTGAAGATAAATCGTTCGCCCGAACCGCCTGTGTCGGCGATTGAGCCAGCCGAAACCGCGGCCCCGCAGCCTTGCCGGGGCCCGCAACCGGTCTTCAGTTGGCGTCGGTTGCAGCGCCGGTCACTGTAAAGGGCAGGGTGAAGGCGGACTGGGTGCCGCCGATCTCGTCCTTGAACCGGGTTTCGATCCGGTAGGCGCCCGCCGGCAGTCCGCTGAATTCGAAGGAGAGCGCCGCGGACAGCTCCCGCTGCCTGGTGCGGCCGCTGCCGGAAAAGGTCGCGAAATTGTCCTGTTCGGCCAGAACCTGGTCGGCAGGGGTCAGCAGACGGAAACTTGCCGTCAGTTCATAGGCATATCCGGTACCGGTCTCCCGGAACCCGTATCCGACGGGTTCGGCATAGACGGACAGGGGGTCCTCGCCCGTGAACACCGCTTCGCCGCGCGGGGTGTATTGCCCGTAGCCTGTCGAAGGACCGTTGGTGAAGGTGACGCGGGTGAAGGCAAGGCCCGATGCGGTCCAGGCCTGATCGAAGGCGTCGAGCGCATTCTGGAAAGCGGCGGGCGGGCTGGCGGCTTCGGACTGGGCTTGCGCGCCGGTCAATCCCGCAAGCAAACCGACGGCGATCAGACCGGCGGATACGATCCGCCCAGGAGCACGACTTCCAGCCACCATTCTCATATTCCCCGCACGCCGTTAAATCTTGTCGTTCTTAGCGATTTTGCCGATATAGACCGACTTGACCGATTACACAAGACAATGCGTGCGATGCGGTAAACACCCGTTCAAGCAAAGCCGAAATAATTCTCCGAGATTGAAGAGAACCGGAGTGGTCTTAAGGCCGTCCAGTCCGTGTCTGTGCATTCCGGTTACGGCTCTAAGCTCACATACACCGGGACGACCACGACTGCCGTTTGCGATAGATTGTCGAAGGACTGATTTCCAGCGCTGCCGCGGCCATCGAGATGTTGCCGTCAAAGGCATCCAGCGCATCTTCTATGATCCGCCGTTCCTGTGCCCAGAGCGGTTCGATCGTGCCGAACGGGCGGCTCGGGGGAGCGGCGCGGGAGCGTTCCCGGGACAGGTCGATCAGGGCGTTCGGCCGGGCGCTCTGGTCCCGGATCACCAGCGGCAGCATGTCGTAGGTGACTGCTGCGCCGTCGTTCATGACCACCATCTGCCGTATGGTGTTCTCAAGCTGACGAACGTTTCCGGGCCAGGCATAGGCAACGATCCGCGCTTCGGCGTCCGCGTCGAAGCCCTTGAAGGATCTGCGTTCCTCCGAGGAGTACCGGTCAAGGAACGTTTCCGCGAGCGGCAGGATGTCATCCCGGCGTTCGCGCAGGGGCGGAAGATGGATCGGCAACACGTGAAGGCGGTAATAGAGGTCTTCCCGGAACCGGCCGGCCGTGATTTCCGCCACCGGATTGCGGTTGGTGGCGCAGATGATGCGCGCATCGACCTTGCGGGTCTGCGTGTCACCGAGCCTCTGAAAGGTTCCCGTCTGCAGGAAGCGCAGCAGCTTGCTCTGCAGAAGAAGGTCCATTTCGCCGATTTCATCCAGAAACAGGGTGCCGCCATCGGCCTGTTCCGCGGCGCCGGCGCGATTGTCGGCCGCCCCGGTGAACGCGCCGCGCACATAACCGAAAATCTCGCTCTCGATGAGGTCGCGAGGAATGGCGGCGCAGTTCAGGGTGACGAAACGGCTGGCCTGCCGTTCCGACTGGTCGTGAACGGCATTGGCGCAGAGTTCCTTGCCTGTGCCGGATTCTCCGGTGATGAACACGGGCGCCTGCGAGGGGGCCATCCGGGCGATCTGGTCGTGAATGTCGCGCATCTGCGAAGACACGCCGATCAGCGGGGCCGGCCCGGCCTGGGACTGCCGGGAGGAGGGCACCGAAAGCTGGGCCGGGGATGCTGCGCTGTTGTTGCGCAGGATCACGGGCTCGCGAGGTTCCGGCACGGTCCTGGCTGCCGCGGCCGGCATCGGCCGGCGCTGGTCGAGCTGGAAGACGATCTTCGTTGCAAGCGCGTCCAGGGAAAACGGCTTCGTGAGAAAGTCGTGGGCACCGGCGCGCATGGCACTGACGGCGCGGGACACCGAGCCTTTCGCGGACACCGCGATGATGACCGCTCTCGGACAGCGCACCGCATATGCCTCGAGCGCGTCGTCGCCGCCGATGGTTTCCAGGTCGATGACAAGAATGTCCGTCGTCTTGTCCGCCAGGTCCTGCAGGCAGGAGGCCGAATCCGTATAAAGAATGGGGTCCGAGCAGGCCGTTGACAATTTGGCGCAAACCGCGGACGTGCGGGCCGCTTCCGAAGCCGATGCGTCCAGCACGCGTACAATTTCAGGCAGGTCCTTGCCCTCGATACTCCCCATTGCTGGGCAACTCCCATCGTGCGATCTGCGACATGCGAATACCGAAGCATTCTTCGCACTGATTCTTCTTCGAACAGGGTAAACAAAGCGTTGTCAGAAGACGCAATTTGCACAATTAGCTGACAACGGGGCGCTTCGCGGCCGCTCAGCCGGCGGCAAAGAGGTAGCCGGCGAAGAAACAAATCACCGCAAGGAGGACGGCAAGGGGCAGGGGAACAGGCAGGTGCGCCAGGCGGCTGAGTGACGGCGTGTCCGGACCTGCCCGGTCCTGGAGCACGGGCGTGTCTGACCGGCCGGTCTCGAATTCGGTCCCGAATCCGGTCTTGGTATCGTCGGGCAGCGGCTCGGCCTCGGCGATCGGATGCGGGCCGGACTGGCTGCCGCGATCCGAAGGCCTGCCGGTCCGCACGGGGGACTTGCCGGGGTGTCCATCCGGATTGAGGGAGACCACACTGGCAGTGCCCGGCAACGGGCTGCGACCGGCAGCCGGGGAGATGAACTCCGGAGCATAGCTGCCCTTGGGAATGACAATGCGTATGGCAGCGCCGGCACCGGAGCCCGAATAGTATTTTTCAAGCCGTCTGCGCAGGCGCGCCGCTTCAACCCGCACGATCGGATCGGTGACGGGATTGAATTCCTCCGGCCGGCCGAGCGCCTCGACGGCGATCGTGTAGCCTTTCAGCTTGTCCTGCTGATTGGCGAGGGTCGCACGAACGATGAAGCCGAGAAACGAACGCAGTTGGGGAGCTGACTGGAACTCGGGGCTCTGCAATGTCGAGACAAGCGCCGCCTGCACCACGTCCTGATCGAGCGGCGGGTTCACCTCCTGGGCGCTCCGGGAGGGCAGGCCGCCCTCATGCTGTGCTGATTTCAAGTGATCCATGGGGTTCGGAGAATTCCGACCTCGGCTGCGTTCATCTGACTTTTGGTTTCGCAAGGGTGTTTGGAACGCTCGTTACTGTGTCGGTCCGGTGGCTTGCAGACCAGCTCCAGCGAGAATTCGATCAAAATTACGGTTACCACGACAAAACTTCCCCTGAGTAAGTTTACCGGAAGCCCGTCAGGTTGCATAGTCCAAAAGCCGGCGCCCGGCACCGGAAACGATTATGGCGCGGTTCGAAGGCAGGGGCCACCATGTGCCCGCGAACCGGGTGACAAAACACAGATTTTACTGAACAGACAAACCAAAATCGGGGACAAGTCCCGGATTTCACGTCTTAAAGCGGCTTGCGGATTCGGTGGCGACTGGTTCTTAAGGCATGATTAACCAGTAATTTTTGATTCGGATCGGAACATTCCACCGCCATGGGCCGGACAGGGACCATTTTTGTAGCAGTATGTATGGCCGTGATCGCTTTGTCGTCCGCGACGGTCCTGGTCTTCCAGTTCGGCCGTCCGTTCGGTGAAGCCGTCTCCCTGTCGCTTGCGCTGATGTGCACGATGATCCTTTTCCATCTCCTCATCGGCCGGGCACGGGACCGGGGTGCCGTCAGCGAGGCGGTTGACCGTCTCGAGGAGCGCATGGCGGATCTCGACGACGATGTCGGCAATCTCGAGGGCCGCCTCACCGGCATGGAACATTCCGCGCCGCGCCGGACCCGCGCCGAGATCGATCCATTGTTCGCGGAAGTCGAGGTGCTGGGCACCCTGGTCAAGCAGATGGCCGAAGCCATGTCGGACCTGGAAACCAGGGTCGAGGACCAGCAGGCGATCGCGCCGCCGCCGCAAAGACCGGGTCTGCCGCACTACCAGCAGCCCCATCCGGGCGAACGCGAACCGGCTTACGCGGCGCCGCAACAGCCACCCGCACAATTTGTTTCGCCGCCGGCGCGGGCGCCGCAGGATCCCTATGCCGTCGATCCGGCGCACCAGCGGCGGGACGTGGGGAACATCGACAACCGCTATCCCGCCCACGCGCCGAGGCGCGAGGACCTCTCGCAAACCGGCGACTATCTCCACGCGGACAATCGGGGGCAGGGCAGCGTCCCCCCGTCCACCGACCCGGTCATGGAACCGCAGCCACCGAAGCCCAATCTGGCGATGCGGGAACTGATCACCTCCGCGCTGAACGCCAACCGGGTGGAACTGCATCTACAGCCCATCGTCACGCTGCCGCAGCGCCAGGTGAAGTTCTACGAGGCCTTCACCCGCTTGCGCGATGCGGAAGGCACCCTTGTCGAAGCGGGATCCTTCCTGCCCGAAGCCATTTTGTCCGGACAGATCGCCCGCATCGACAATCTGCTGCTGTTCCGCTCGATCCAGGTGGTACGCCGGCTGACGTCGCGCAATCGCAACGCGATCCTGTTCTGCAACATCTCGGCGCTGACGCTTGTCGACGAAACGTTCTTCCCGGGCTTCCTGGAATTCGTCAAGGCCAACCAGAACTTCGCGGATGTGCTGGTGTTCGAGTTCTCGCAGTCCGATGTCGCTGAAATGGGGGCGATGGAGCTGGAAAGCCTGAGCGCGCTGTTCGAACTCGGCTTCCGGTTCTCGGTCGACCGGATCTCGGACATGAAGATGGATTTCAATTCACTGGCGGGCCGCGGCTTCAAATACGGCAAGCTTCATGCCGACTATCTCATCGGCCGGCGGGAGGCCAAGCACGGTCACATTCACCCGTCGGATTTCGGCGATCTGCTGCATCGCTACGGCATGCAGCTGATCACCGATCACGTCGAGACGGAATCGCAGGTTCTGGAACTTCTCGACTACGATGTGACGCTGGCGCAGGGCACGTTGTTCTCGCCGCCCCGCCCCGTCAGGGCGGAGGTCCTGCAGGGCGCGCCGGCTCCCGGTCCCAAGAGATCCGCAATGGGCTGACCAGCCCGGTCTCGGAAGCCGTTTTCACGTTACTGCCCTGAAACCGGATTGCACGGGTCCATGGACGCGCCCGTCCAAGGCCGGCCGCGCCCTGTCGCGCACCATCAGCCCTGTTTCGGCCCGACCGTCACGATGGTCGGGGTCTTGCCTGCCAGAAGCCGTTTGGCAACGCTGCGCACATCCTCGAGGGTGACTGCGTCGATCTCGCTGTTGCGGCGGTCGAAATAGTCGACGCCGAGATCGGCATTTTGCAGAGCCACCAGCTGGCTGGCGATCTTGCCGGAACTGTCGAAGCGCAGCGCGTAGGATCCGGTCAGATATTGTTTGGCAGACCGCAGCTCGTCATCCGTGGGCCCCTGTGTCGCCATGCGTTCGATCTGGGCGCGCATGACATCAACGGCTTCCCCGGCCCGATCCGCCTTGGTCGCGGCGGAACCGATCAGAAGACCTGTGTGGAGATAGGGCGACAGGGAGGTGCCGGTGCTGTAGGACAGGCCGCGCTTTTCCCGGACCTCCTGGTACATCCAGGAGGTGAATGTGCCGCCCCCCAGAATGTGGTTCATGACATAGGCGGCCTGGTAGTCGGGATCGTTCCGGGTCAGTCCGGGCAGTCCGAGCAGGATCGTCGTCTGGGGAACCGCGAGGGTTTGAGAGATCCTTTCGCCGAAGGCCGGCTCCAGATCCGGCACGGGCACGAGATCCGCCTTTTCCGGCAACTGCGCGAAGACATTGTCCAGGATCTTCGCCAGCGTTTCGGCGTCGATTGCACCGACGACCCCGATGGTGAGCCCTTCCGTGGCCAGAAGCCTGCGATGCTGGGCGGTCAGGTCAGCGGGGGTCAGTTGCTCAAGGGTTGCCGCGGTTCCAAGTGTTGGCTGCGCATAAGGGTGGTCCCCGAACATGGCATTTGCGAGGGAGCGTCCGGCAATCGCGTCCGGATCGCTTTCATTGCGCCGCGCCCGTGTTGTCAACTGGGCCTTCATGCGCTCGACCGGTTCTTCGTCGAAGCGGGGGGCGTTGACCGCAAGCGCAAGCAGCTCCGCGGCGTCCTGAAGCGTGGGGGTCAGGGTCCGCATGCTGCCGTAGAACCGGTCCTTGCCGGTGCTGAAGCTGATGCTGACCGCAAGCTCTTCCTGACGGGCCTGGAAGGCTTCGGCTTCCAGGTCTCCCGCGCCTTCATCGAGCGTCGCTGCAAGCAGGCGGGTCAGGCCTTGTTTGCCCTCCGGATCTTGCGCGGAGCCGCCATTGAACGAGAAATTCAGGGCGACCAGGGGAACGGTGTGGTCCTCGACCAGCCAGGCCTCGATGCCACCGGGGCTCGTGACCTGCTGGATCTCCACGGCCTGCGCCAGCCGGACGGCCCCGAACAGGGCGATCGGGGTCAGAAAGAGGACGGCCAGGCAGCCGCGAAACGTGATCTTTGCGGCCATGTCAGGACTTGTCCTTCAATTTGGGGGTATCGGTCCGGGCGGCATCCGGCACCTGGGGGGCCTCCATGCGCAATTCGCCGGTAACGGGAAGCGAGGTGAGATAGGCGCGTGCGGCGGCCAGCACGTCGTCTGGCGTGACTGCGCTTACCTGGGCGGGCCAGGTCTGCACGTCTTCCACGGTCAGCCCGATCGAGAGCGCGCCGCCGAACAGGCGCGCGAGTTGCGACTGGCTGTCCTGGGCATAGATGGCCCCCGCGATCATGCTGTTCTTGGCCCGCTCGACCTCCGCCTCGCTGACGCCGGTTTCCAGAAGAGTTTCGAGCTCGGCGGCAATCAGCTGTTCCATCTCTTCAAGCGTATGGCCGGACTGCGGGGAGGCATACACCCCGAAGCGGCCGTCATCGAGCGCGCTGCCCTGGTAGTAGGCGCCGGCGCTCAGAGCCGCTTCCTTGTCGAGCACAAGCGACTTGTGCAACCGGCTCGAGGGGCCTTGCCCCAGAATATAGGCCAGCACGTCCAGCGTCTCCGGGGTCCGTCCGGTACCGGTCGACTGACTGGGCACGATCCATGTCCGCGACAAGGACTCCTGCCGGACGCGCGGGTCACTGACGGCGATGCGGCGTTCACCGGAAAGGGGCGGCTCCGCGGGCCGGACGCGGGCGCCCGGTTCGGCGCGCCGCTGGACCTTGCCGTATGTGGCGGACGCCAACGCGCGGATCCGGTCCACTTCGACATCGCCCGCGATCACGACCACGGCGTTGTTGGGCGTATAGAACCTGTCGTAGAACGCGATCGCGGATTCCTTGTTCAGGGCCTCGATTTCGCTTTGCCAGCCGATGACCGGCGATCCGTACGGATGATTGACGAAGGTGATCGCGTTGACGGCCTCGCGCAGGCGGGAACCGGGTTCGCTGTCCACGCGCATGCGCCGCTCCTCCAGCACCACATCGCGTTCGGGATCAACGACGTCGTCCGTCAGGACGAGGTGTTCCATCCGGTCGGCTTCCAGCTCCATCATCAGCGGCAGGTGCTCCTTTGCAACCCGCTGAAAATAGGCCGTGTAGTCCGCGCTGGTGAACGCGTTTTCCTGACCGCCGCGCTCGGCAACCATCCTGGAAAAGGCTCCGTCGGGGTTGGTCGTCGTTCCCTTGAACATCAGATGCTCCAGGAAATGCGCGACACCGGATTGTCCTTCCGGTTCGTCCGCCGAACCGACCTTGTACCAGATCATGTGGGTGACGACAGGTGCGCGCCGGTCCGGGATCACGACAACCTGCAGCCCGTTCTCCAGGGTGAAGCTTTCCAGATTGGGGGCAACGATGATCTGGGCGGCATTGCCGCTTTGGCCAGCTGCGCCGGTGTCGCCGACGGCCGGGCCGCCGAGAAGCAGGACCGGGACAAACGCCAGCCCGAGAGCCGTGCGCATGCGGGATGACCGCAGCCAGGGACGCCGATTGGATAGTGGGTTCACGTGCAACTCCCGAATTCTGTTTTCCGAAGACCCTGTCACCGCACCTGTCACCGCGCCTGCGGGCTCTCCCGGTGACCTGTCTGGTGATCTGGCCGTATTGTCCGATCGAATGTCCGGATGTCCCGCCGAGACCGGTCGGCCTTCGCTGGCAGGCACAAAAAAACCTCCGCTCCCTTTCCATATAGGAACCCGGGAACGAAGGTCTCGTTACATTTTTGTCATCGACTGCAATGCCGCAGGGGCGTTACCGGCAAAATTCGGATTTGCCTTCCAGGCACCGCGGATCAAGCGGCTTGTCGTCGTAGGGATCGATGTTGGTCGCCTTCCTCTTGGCCTTGACGACCACCGGCATCGGCGCGTCCGGAGACGGAGTGCTGTAGGTTGTCGGCGGATCGATCAGATAGCGCCGTGAGGCCAGGCCGCTCTGGTCGATGCCGGCCTTCTGAGCCGTGATTTTCTGCAGCCGTTCCCATTCCGCCTTCTGTTCGGCGCTCGTCTGGACATCGCCTTCCAGAAGCTCTCTCTCACGCTCCTCGGCGGTGCGATTGCGCTGCTCCGTTCCGGTGACGCCGGTGATCCTGAACCCGCGCATCTGCTCGGGTGTCAGAGGATCCTGCTGACTGCCGGATTTGGCGTAAAGCTGCTTGAGTTCGGTCAGCTGCGCGTTTTCCTGCTGCTGCGGCCAGTCCGCCGACTGGGTGCCGGCGACATTGGTTTCCGGTTCCGGAAGGCTGGTCGGCTCGGACGGCATGGCCAGCGGCGCGCGCGGCTTGTAGTCGATCGGCTTTTCGTTCGGGTCGACGGCGCCCAGGCCGCGCATCATGCTGGTCACCAGAGCCGTGTCCGGCGCCTGGCTTGTGCCGTCTGCTGCCTGACAGGCTGCCAGCCCGGCCAGCAGCACCAGAACCGAAGACCTTTTTACCAAATCGACCACTGTCCGCGACACGGCAGACTCCCCGAATTACATTCACTGTTGCGCACATGGTCGCGCGCAATGCCTCAGCCCGGCGTTAAACCGCTATTTTGCGGCTGAATTAGGACCATTTTGAAAACTGTCATACAGGAGACCGACCACGCCCGCAACGATCCACACGTCCGCCAGGTTGAAGACATACCAGGAGAAGGTGCCGACGTGAAAATGCACGAAGTCGACAACGGCGCCATAGGCCAGCCGGTCGATGCCGTTTCCGACCGCCCCGCCGATGACCAGCGCAAGCGCCAGTGCCAGCAGCCTGGACGCGCATCTTGCCGACCAGATCCAGAGCCCGGCGGTCACCACGACCGTGAGCCCCGCCAGCAGCCAGCGGCCCAGATCGCTGTGCTGCTGGAACAGGCCGTAGGAAATGCCACGGTTCCAGACCAGAACGATGTCCACGACCGGCAGCAGGCCGACCGGACCGTTCGCTGCCAGATCGAACCCGTGCACGAGCCAGAGTTTGGTTGCCTGGTCCAGAACCAGTCCGATCAGGGCAACGATGAGGACCAGCGCGCTGAAGCGGCCCCACAGCAGGGGCTGCTTCAGATGTGCAGAGCCGGTTTTTTCCGTATCGCTCATGAGGACGCTAGGCTTTCCGGTCAGGCCGTCGTATGGGCGGCGTCCCATTCACGCAGGGCAGCGGCGTCGCGCGGGGTGACATCCGGATACTCCGGATCCGTGCCCACATCCGGCAGGATCTTCCACGAACGGGCACACTTGCGGCCTTCCGCCAGCCCCGGAACCACGGCAACACCTGCGGTGTCGTCAAGCGTGAACGCGCTTTCCGGTGCCGGATCGCCGGACAGGGTCACCTGGCTGGTGATGGCGATATCCGCCAGATCCCGGCCTTTCAGCGCGCCCATCAACTCCGGATCGGTGACATGCACCACCGGATGGGCCTCCAGGGAGGAACCGATCCGCTTTTCCCGGCGCTCGATTTCCAGCGCCCCCGTGATGACCCGGCGCACTGTCCGGATCTTTGCCCACTTTTCTGCCAGCGCATCGTCGCGCCAGTCGGAAGGCACTGCCGGGAACTGCTCCAGATGCACGCAGGCGTCCTCGCCATGGCGCGAAGTCCAGCACTCGTCCATGGTGAAGGGCAGCATCGGTGCCAGCCAGGTCACCAGACAGTCGAACAGCTTGTCGATCACCTGAAGCGACGCCTTGCGGCGGGTGGAAGACGCGGCATCGCAATAAAGCGCGTCCTTGCGGATGTCGAAATAGAAGGCCGACAGCTCAACCGTCATGAAGGTGAACAGCTGGTGGAAGATCTTCTTGTAGTCGAATTCCCGGTAGCCTTCACGGACCAGCGCGTCCAGCTCCGTCAGCCGGTGCAGCATCAGCCGTTCCAGTTCGGGCATGTCGCCATGGGCGACTTCCTCACCGGTGGCATGGGCCAGCGACCCGAGCATCCAGCGCAGCGTGTTGCGCAGCTTGCGGTAACTGTCGACATTCGTCTTGATGATTTCCTGGCCGAGGCGCTGATCTTCCCAATAGTCGGTCGACGCGACCCACAGACGCAGGATATCGGCACCGTACTGCTTGATGATGTCCTGCGGGAAAACCTGGTTGCCCAGAGACTTGGACATCTTGCGTCCATCCTCTGCCATGGTGAAGCCGTGGGTCAGAACCGCGTCATAGGGCGCCTTGCCGCGGGTGCCGCAGCTTTCCAGGAGCGAGGAGTGGAACCAGCCGCGATGCTGGTCGGAGCCTTCCAGGTAGAGCACGTAATCGTTGCCGCCGTCCGGCTTGCGCTTCGGAGCGAGATCGGCGCGCTGTTCCAGCACGAAGGCGTGGGTGGAGCCTGAATCGAACCAGACATCCAGAATGTCGGTGACCATGTCCCAGTCGCCCGCCTGGTGGTCGTTGCCCAGGAAACGCTCCTTGGCGCCATCCTCGAACCAGGCGTCCGCGCCTTCCGCCGCGAAGGCGTCCCGGATGCGCTGATTGACCGTCTCGTCCTTCAGGACCTCGGCGCTCTCCTTGTGGATGAACACGGTGATCGGCACGCCCCAGGCGCGCTGGCGCGACAGCACCCAGTCCGGACGGTTCTCGATCATCGAACGCAGGCGTTTCTGGCCGCTGCCCGGCACGAAGCGTGTTTCGTCGATGGCCGTGAGCGCGCGTGCGCGCAGGGTGTCGCCTTTTCCGGACAGGTCCTTGTCCATATAGACAAACCATTGCGGCGTATTGCGGAAGATCACCGGTTTCTTGGAGCGCCAGGAATGCGGATAGGAATGGGTCAGACGGCCCAGGCCGATCAGGTTGCCCGCTTCCTTCAGCTTTTCGATCACGGCCTTGTTGGCCTTGCCCTTTTCACCCTTGTGGGTGATCACTTCAAAGCCTTCGAAACCGGGCGCGTCCTTCGTATAGAAGCCGTCGTCGGCAACCGTGAACGGGATCGCCGAACTGATGCCGCGCGCCTCCAGGTCGGCACGATTTGCCATCCAAATTTCAAAGTCGTCCGTACCGTGGCCCGGCGCCGTGTGCACGAAACCCGTGCCGGCGTCGTCGGTGACGTGATCGCCGTCGAGCAGCGGCACGTCGAAGTCGTAGCCTCCCAGATCGAGGCTCTCGAGCGGATGCGCGCAGGTCACGGTTGCAAGCTCTTCGGACGTGACCGCACGCAGACGCTTGAAGTCGGTGATGCGGGCATTCTTGAAAACATCGTCGGCAAGCGCATCGGCCAGCATCAGCTTGTCGCCCTGCTGCACCCAGTTGTCGTCCGGCAGACCGTCCTGTGTGACTTCAAAGATGGAATAGGCGATTCGTGAGGAATAGCTGATCGCCCGGTTGCCCGGAATGGTCCAGGGCGTGGTCGTCCAGATGACGACGGCGGCGTCCAGAAGCTGCTCGACGGCGACGTGATCGCTGCCGCCCGCGCTGACCACCGGGAACTTCACCCAGATCATGTCGGACTTGTGGTCGTGATACTCGATTTCGGCCTCGGCCAGAGCTGTCTTTTCGACAACCGACCACATCACCGGTTTGGAGCCGCGGTAGAGCTGCCCGGACATGGCGAACTTCATCAGTTCCTGCGCGATCACCGCCTCGCTTTCGAAGCGCATGGTCAGATAGGGATTGGCCCAGTCGCCCTCGATGCCGAGCCGCTGGAATTCCTTGCGCTGGACATCGATCCAGTGCTCGGCGAAGTCCCGGCATTCCTTCCGGAATTCGTTGATCGGCACTTCGTCCTTGTTCTTGCCCTTGGCGCGGTACTGTTCCTCGATCTTCCATTCGATCGGCAGGCCGTGACAGTCCCAGCCCGGAACGTAGTTGCTTTCAAAGCCCATCATCTGCATCGACCGGGTGACGATGTCTTTCAGCGTCTTGTTGAGCGCGTGGCCGATGTGGATGTTGCCGTTGGCATAGGGGGGGCCGTCATGAAGGATGAACTTGTCCCGGCCCTTGCCCTGTTCGCGCAGTTTTTCGTAAACCTGAAGGTTTTCCCAGCGGGCCAGGATTTCCGGCTCCTTCTTGGGAAGGCCCGCGCGCATGGGAAATTCGGTCTGCGGCAGGTTGAGGGTTTCTGAATAGTCGCGTTTGTCTGTCTCGGTCATCGTATGGTCGATCCGCTCGTTCGGGCGCAAGGCCCGCAGCTGATAAAGAGGTTTCTGCCCGCCTGTCGCCAGGCTGCAATTTGACTGCTGGAGGAGCCCGGTCCCTGGCGCCGCGTTGCCGCGTCAGCCGAAGGCCGGGCAAGTAATTCGCGAAATCGCGATCATCGGCAGGGCGCTGATTATGAGAAGCTGCTGGTGCATGGCATGGGACATAGCAGCACTTGGTTCCTGAATAAAGATGTTCCGGAAATCCGGGCGCCGATTGTCTTGCCCGCGGCGGACACGGCTGCGCAATTTCGCTGCGGGGTAACCGAATGTGAATGTCTGTCGGGCAGGATCGCGGCAGGCGAACGGTATGACGGACGAAAACGCACGGGCCATGGCATCTATTCCCAAAAACACTGCGGACATCGCGGCTGCGGATTCGCGCTCCGGTTTCTGGCACCGCGCGGTGCGGTCCGGCGACTGGTTCACCTGGGACCGGATCGGCTTCGCATGCCTGTGTTCCGCGATCGGTTTTGCCGCGGGCCTGATCTGGATGCTGGCCATTCCCAACACCTATGGCGCCCCCAACGGCACGTTGCTGATGGACTATCTGAGTTTCTGGCTGGCGGGTGGTCAGGCGCTCAACGGAACGCCGGAGCTGGCCTATGTTCCGGTGGAATTCGCGGCCATCCAGAAAGACTTTACCGGCGCCGACACGGTGTTCGGCTTCTTCTATCCACCGACATTTCAACTCCTGCAGGGCGGTTTCGCCCTGTTGCCCTACAAGGCCGCCTTCGCCACGTTCATCGTCCTGACCACCGGGATGTTGTGCCTGGCTTGCCGGATGATCACCGGGGCCTGGCTTCTGGCCGTGTGTCTCATTCTCGTTCCCGCTTGCGCCAACAACGCCTTTCACGGGCAGAACGCCGCCCTGACCGCGGCGCTTTACGGCTTTTTCCTGGTGGGCATCGAGCGTCAGAAGATGATCCTGGCCGGTGTCGCGCTCGGTCTTTTGACCATCAAGCCGCAACTCGGCATCCTGGTGCCGGTTGCCCTGATCGCAAGCGGAAACTGGCGCACGTTCCTGAGCGCGTCGGTAACGACGTTTGTGGTCGCGGGCGCCAGCGTGGCTGTCCTGGGTGCCGGTGTCTGGCTGGTGTTCTGGCAGCAGGCGCCGGTGGCCGCCGCGATGATGGAACTCGGCGGCGTGGAATGGGGCAAGATGGTTTCCGTCTATGGCGGCCTGCGCCTGCTCGGCCTTGCCCATGGATCCGCCATGGTGGTTCAGGTCGTGGTCGGCCTTGCCGCCGCGGTTTGCGTC
Organism: Roseibium sp. AS2; assembly: GCF_038900065.1. NCBI lineage: Bacteria > Pseudomonadati > Pseudomonadota > Alphaproteobacteria > Hyphomicrobiales > Stappiaceae > Roseibium > Roseibium sp. AS2. The sequence goes on along the minus strand of NZ_JBBMQN010000001.1, from coordinate 208,695 downwards.
TGGCGCGCCTGGCGCCGGTCCGAGGCGATGGCGGTGCGCTCGGCCGTTCTGGTCGGCGGCGCGCTTCTGGTGACACCGTTCGCGCTGTCCTACGATCTGACGCTGCTGGTCGTGCCCTGCGCCTACCTGATCCGCGACGGGCTGAAATCCGGTTTCCTGCCGTATGAAAAGGCGGTGCTTGCCCTGGTCATCGTGTTGTCCGCCTCGACCAGCCCGCTGGCCGTCTGGCTGGGTCTGCCCGTGGCACCGCTGCTGCCGCTGCTGGTGATCTGGCTCGGGCTGCGCCGGATGGATCAGGCGCCTCGGCCGCTGGCCGGAATAGACGACCCTGCTCAGACCTCGGCGATCGCGGGCTGACCCTTCGATTTCCGTTTGCGTTCCCTGTGGGCGATATAAAGCCCGCTGCCGATGATCAGGGCGATGCCGATCCAGGTCGGCCCATCCGGAAAATCCGAAAACACGAGATAGCCGAACAAGGTCGCGCTGACGATCTCGATATATTGCAGCGGTGCCAGCAGGCTCGCGCTGCCGCGTTGGAAAGCGGCGACGACCAGACCGTGAGCCGCGAATGAAATCAGCCCGATCAGGGCCAGAAATCCGACCTGGCTGCCGGATGGCATCAGGAACGTCATGTCTTCAAACCCGGCGAGGTTCGCGATCACAAGCGCGGTACCGAGCATCAGCGAACCGGACAGGCCGGCGCTGAACTGTATGGTCAGGAGGCCGTCGGTCACGGGATAGAGCCGGTTGAGCAGAAGATAGAAGGAAAACAGAAAAGCCGTCGCCACGGGCAGCAGGCTGACGAGCCCGATCTCGGCGAGATTGGGCCGCAGGATGATGATGGCGCCAATCAGGCCGACCAGAATGGCACCAATCCGGCGGATGCCGACCTGCTCCTTCAGGATCAGCGCCGCGAGAATGGTCAGCACCATCGGCTCCACGAAGAAGATCGAGATTGCGGTGGCAACCGACATGAATTTCACGGCGGTGAAAAAACACAGCGACGCGGCGGCCAGAAAGATGCCGCGCAGATAGTTGATCACCGGCTGTTGTCCACGCAGACGCGCGAACCGGCCTGTCGCGAGGGCCAGGACCAGACAGATCAGGAACTGGAAGAAAAACCGGCCGAAGGTCACTTCCAGCGGCGGCAGGTCCGTTGACAGGTACTTGGCGATGATGTCCATCACCGGAACGATCAGCATTGCCGAACTCATCAGGGCGATAGCCGCAAGCGGGTTCTGGTCCACGAGTGAAGGTGGGGTGCTCGCTGTCACCCGGAGACATCCAGCAGCAGGGTGTCGATTTCGGACAGGGGCTGCATCGAGCCCAGGGCCGCTCTGGCTTCGGCGCTGTCCTGGTCCATCTGGGTGATCAGCGCCTCGGCACTGTCGAATTTTTCCTCGCCGCGCAGATAGGACACCAGGTGCACCCGGAGTGTCTGTCCGTAGAGATCGCCGGAGAAATCGAACAGGTGGACCTCGAACAGGGGAGCGCCATTGTCGAAGGTCGGGCGGCGCCCGTGACTTGCGACCCCGTCATGCCAGCGCCCGCCTGCCTTGACCTTGACCGCGTAAATGCCGTGCCGCAGCGGGCAGTCAGCGGCAAGCGCAAGGTTTGCCGTCGGATACCCCAGGTCCCGGCCGCGCTTGTCGCCCTGGCGCACCTCGGCCTCGAAGAACCAGCGATAGCCGAGCAGGCCGTTCGCCTGGGCAATGTCACCGTGTTCGAGACTGTCGCGGATCCGGGTGGAGGAAATGACTTCCGCGCCTTCGTCCTCTTCACGCTGGACGATTGTCACGCCGAAGCCGTGGTTCGCACCGGCGCTGCGCAGGTAGTCCGGTGTGCCCTGGCGGGCCCGGCCGAAATGAAAGTCATATCCCGTGACCGCGTGCGAAATGCCGAGCGTGTCGATCAGGATATCCTGGACGAAGGCATTTGCCTCGATCCCGGCGAATGCTCTGGTGAAGGGCAGGATCAGCGCGCCGTCGAGGCCGCAGACACGCAGCAGGTCGAGTTTCTGCGCCGGCGGCGTCAGCCGGAACACCGGCTTTTCCGGATTGAACACCGTGCGCGGGTGCGGTTCGAAACTCATGGCATAGACCGGATGGTGCGTGCCATGGCCGAGACCCATGGCGGCGTCGAGCACCGCGCGATGTCCCCGGTGTACTCCGTCGAAATTTCCGATGGCGACGATGCCGCCTTTCAGGTCCGCCGGAAAGCCGTCAAGGCTTTCGGCAACGTGGAACCCGGAGGAAACAGTTCGGCTCATGCGGCAAACCTTCGCGCAACGTAACGGCCGGGACACGTCGGTGAGGCCGACATGTCCGGGAGGATGAGCAGTCACAGCGGTCTGCGGCAGAACACAGATCACCGTTGCTGGCGTGGAACCTGCCGTCAACAACTGAAAAGGTCAAGTTCGGCGGATCGGGAGAATGGCGTGCTTCTGAATGCGGCGCAGGCAGGGGCGTGTCAGGAGCCGGAGCGATCGTCGTCGCGACCGGGCACCTTGACGAGAGCCTCGCCTTCCAGAACGACGGTCTCCTCGACGCTGCATATGCAGGACAGGCGCGCACGGTTGCCGCGCTCCATCAGTTCCTCGACGGTCACGGTCACCTTGACGTCGTCACCGATTCGCACCGGCGCCTTGAAATTGAGGGTCTGGGAAAGATAGATCGCACCCGGACCGGGCAGACGGGTGCCCAGGACCGCGGAAATCAGGCTGGCGGTGTAGAGCCCGTGCGCGATGCGTGTCTTGAAGGGCGTTCTGGCGGCGAAATGCTCCGACAGATGGATGGGATTGCGGTCCCCGGACACTTCCGCGAAGCCCACGACATCCGAAGAACTGACATGTTTGACAAGTTCTTCACTCAGTCCGACGGACAGGTCTTCGAAACAGAGTGTTTGGAGCTCAAGCATTGCAAGTACCGCCATTAATTGTCTTTTTTCAAGCAACGCGAACGCTAGGCTCCGCAAGGTTTTTTCGCAATTGTGCTTTGGGCGAAGAAAAAAAGCTTCGTTATTAACGGTCTTTTCAGGGGCGCCGGTTAAATTGCGTTGAGTGTGGGGAGGCGAGGACACAAAGATTGTGTCACTCTCCTTCGAAGTCATAACGCGTTTCCACCGGCCCACGGCCAGGGGCCGCGCCAGTTGACAGTATGGAGTAGACAATGGCCCTTGATCTTCAGATGCCGGTCCTCGTGGTCGATGACTACAAGACGATGATTCGCATCATTCGGAACTTGCTCAAGCAGCTTGGATTCGAAGACATCGATGATGCCGCGGACGGCACCGAAGCGTTGGAAAAAATGAAGCAGCGCCGTTATGGCCTGGTCATTTCCGACTGGAATATGGAGCCGATGACCGGTTACGAGCTGCTGAAGCAGGTTCGTGCCGACGGCAGCCTCAGCAAGACACCATTCATCATGGTCACGGCTGAGTCCAAGACTGAGAACGTCATCGCCGCGAAAAAAGCCGGCGTGAACAACTACATCGTGAAGCCATTCAACGCACAGACGTTGAAAGGCAAGATCGAGGCGGTCTTCTCCGAGTGAATTCTTGCTGCTGGCGGAGGTCTGCGCGAACACGCATCTCCGCCAGTGCCTGAAGGGTGATCACGACTGGCTCGGACTTGCCGATCAGGCAGGCCGGGTTCGTTTTGACGCATCCGCAACGAAATAGCGGCACCTGACCCTGGGTCCGTCCTCGGAAGAAAAAACGACATGGAGAGGCACGACCAGGTGGCTAACATGAAACAGGAAAACATCGCCCGCGTCATCGATTTTCTTGAAGAAAACAAGAATCGAGAGGGAGAGGTTTCGTTTACCGACGTGATGCATCTCGCCGAGGTCATGTCGGGATCCATGTTCGACTTTCTGTCGACCGTCCAGCCGGCTGTAACCGAAGAGCTGACGGCGATCGCCAAGGAAATCACGCGCATGAAGGAGGAAATCTCCGCCTTGCGCGCCAACGACATGACCGGCAACAAGATACCGGGTGCCGGCCTTGAACTGGACGCGATCGTGGCAGCCACGGAGGAAGCCACGAATTCCATCATGGAAGCGGCCGAAGAGATCATGGGCGCCGACGCCAGCGACCCGGCAGCCTATCAGGAGCTGGTCAGCAACAAGATGATCGGCATTTTCGAGGCCTGCACCTTCCAGGACATCACCGGCCAGCGAATTTCCAAGGTCGTTGAAACGCTCAACTATATCGACGAACGTGTGAGCGTGTTCATTTCGCATCTGCGCATCCCCGAGGATATCGAGGCGGCCATCGAGGAAACCGACGAGGAACGCCGCAAGCGCGAGCTGATCCTGCACGGACCGCAGCATTCCGGAGAAGGTGTCTCCCAGGACGACATCGACGCCATGCTGGGCGACGCGCAATCGGACATCGACAAGCTGTTCGACTGATCCGGGAACACACCAAGAATTCGAAAAGGCTCTCCTCTGGAGGGCCTTTTTTATTGGGCGCCCGGACAGGAAAATGCCCGTTCTACCGGGTGGCAGCCCCTGCCTCCCGATGCGCCTTGCGCTCGGCAGCCAGCGAAGTCAGGCCGAAATCGTCCAGGATCGTGTAGAAGGCGGGCACCACGAACACGATCATCAGCGTCGTGCCGATCAGGCCGAAGGAAATCGAGGTGACCAGTGGGACCAGGATCTGGGCCTGGGGGCTGGTTTCGAACAGCAGCGGCAGCATGCCGACGATCGTGGTGACCGAAGTCAGCAGGATCGCGCGGAACCGCGCCTTGGCGCCCAACGGGGCGATGTCGGCGACATTTTCCATCTCCGGGGTATGTTCGTTCTTGATGAAATGCACCAGCAGGATGGAATCATTGACCACGATCCCGGCCAGGGAAATGAAGCCGAGCATGCTCGGCAACGCGAAATCGATGCCCATGAGCAGGTGGCCCCACACCGCCCCGATCAGCGCGAACGGGATCAGCACCATCACCACGACAGGCTCGATGTAGCTGCGGAACTGGAAACTCAGCAGGATGAAAACGAAGATCAGGCCCGTGCCGAGGGCGGCCGCCATTGACGCCTGGGTCTTGGCACCTTCCGCGTTCTGGCCTTCCGTCGATGCCGTCAGGCCGGGATAGCTCTCCAGCAACTGCGGGACAAACACGTTTTCCGTGTCGTTGACGACTTCATTCGCGTTGGCGGTTTCCAGATGCACATCGCCCGTCACCGTCACGGTCGGAAGGCGATCGATGCGATTGATCCGCGTGTAGGTCCTGTCGGACAGGATTTCAGCAACGCTGCCGAGCGGAACCCTGTGGCCGGACGGGGTCTCGATGGTGAAACGTTCCAGGTCCCCGAGGCTGTTGCGGTCCATGCCGGACAGGCGCACATCGACTTCGAAACTCTCCGCGCCGACCTGAACCTCATCCGCCGTGATCCCGTTGAAGGCGCCCTTGAGCTGGTCGGAGATCGCCTTGGCATCAAGTCCGACCGCACCGGCGCCGTCCCTGAGCGACAACGCCAGTTCCGGCTTGCCGAGACTGAGGTCGTCGGAGACGTTGTAGACGCCGTCATAGCCGTTCAGCCAGTGCTGCAGCTCCTGCGAGGCCAGGTCGAGAACATCCAGGTCCTCATGGGCAAGCCGCAGTTCGATGGCCCTTCCCGCCGGCCCGATACTGGATTCGGTGAGAATGTTGCGTCGCACATCCAGCGTTGCGGGCAGCTCCTGCTGCCATCTGGCCAGGATTTCCTGATTGCCCGCATCGCGCAGGTTGCCCTCCAGCAGGTCCACGTTGACGGTCGCCAGATGTCCGCCATTGGTGCCCGCATCACTGTTTTCGTTGAAGCGCACCAGCACATTCTTCAGGAGCGGGGCTCCGTCCGGATTGCGCGGCGAAAGCTGCGCGTCCGTGCGTTCCAGCGCGGCGATCGTTTCCGCCACGATCGTTCTGGTGTCGTCAAGCGCCGCGCTGGCGGACAGTTCGATCCGGGCTTCGATCTGGTCGCCCTCCACATTGGGGAAGGCCTGGAACTTGACCAACCCGCCCGCAAGAAGCGCCAGCGTGCTCAGGAAGAGCATGATGCAGATGCCGACCGTGAAATAGCGGTTGCGCACGGACCAGGACGCGCAGGGCCCGACCACATGCTCGCGCAGCCAGGACATTCCGATTTCCGCCGATTGCGTCACCCGGTTGGGCCTGTCCGCCGCGCCATGGGACAGATGGTTCGGCAGGATGAGGAATGCCTCGATCAGAGAGATCACGAGCACCAACAGCATGACGATCGGGATCACCCGCAGAATGTCGCCGAGATCGCCGCTGAGGAAGGCGAGCGCACCGAAGATCGCCACCGTCGTCAGAAACGAGGACACGACTCCCGGAGCCACCTGCGCCGTGCCTTCGATCGCCGCGTCGAGCGCGCCGAGGCCTTGCTGGCGTTTGGTGGCGATGTTTTCCGAAATCACGATGGCGTCGTCCATCATGATCCCGACCACGATCAGAAGCGCGACCATCGACAGCATGTTGATGGTCAGGCCGGTCAGCGCCATCACGGCAAGAGCGCCGAGGAAGGAGACCGGCAGCCCCATGCCGATCCAGAAGGCCTGCCGTCCGCCGAAGAAGATCCACATCGCGGCGACGACGAGCGCCAGACCCTGGCCGGAGTTCTTGACCAGCATCTGGAGCCGGTCCTTGAGCACGATCGAACCGTCGTTGAGGAGGGTCAGCGTCACGCCTGGAGCGGTGCGGGCCTGTTCCTCCTCGACAAAGGTCTTGACCCGATCGACCACCTTGATCAGATCGTCGCTTCGGGTCTTGGAGACATCGAGAACCGCGGCCAGCCGCCCGTTGAGCCGGGTTTCCACCTCTACGTCCTCGAACAGGTCCGTGATCGTCGCGATGTCGCCAAGCTTGATCTGGCCGCCTTGTGGGGAGGAAGCGACGATCACGGACGAATACGCGTCCGCCGCCAGCCGTTCGTCCGCAAAGCGCAGCAGGATCGAGCCACCCGCCGTCGTGATCTCGCCCGACGGGGTGTTGATGTTCTGCCGGGTGAGGGTCTCGGCGATCTCGGTGAGGGTCAGGCCGATTTCGCGCGCAGCCGCGTCGCGGACCTCGATCCGGAACTGGCGGTCGGAAAACCCCGAAATCTCCACCTGGGGAATGCCGCCGAACCGGAGCATGCGCTCCTTGACCGCCTGAGCGTAGTTCTTGAGCTGCGGCTTGTCGCCGATGCCTGTGATGACCACCGACACCGCCGCGCTCAGACGACCGGACTCTTCGATGACCGGATCCTCGACAGCGTCGGGAAATTCGGAGATCGCGTTGATCTCGCGGTCGACGTCGAGCATCAACTGGTCGATGTCCTTGCCTTCGACGATGCGGACGGTCGCAAGGGCGAGATTCTCCCTGGAATCGCACCTGAGCTCGTCGATGTTTTCAATCCCGTCGAGCGCATCCTCGATCCGGCGGCAGACCGTGCGCTCCACATCCGCGGAGGTCGCGCCCGGATAGGCGACGGTAACGGTGATCTCCTTGATCGGGATCTGCGGAAAGGTTTCCAGCAGCAGCGCGGGCACATTCAAAAGGCCGAGAACGACCAGGCCTGCCATCAGGAGATTGGCGGCGGTCGGATGCCGGGCGAAATACCGGATCATCGCTTCGCCTCTCCGGCTTCCAACGGCAGTCCGGAGGCTTCCACCAGCCGGGTGCCGACCGTGTCGTCTTCAACCGGGGCAAGCAGCATGCCCTCGATGACGGGCGACGGGTCGCTCACGATGACCCGGGTGCCTGCGGGCAATGCGGTTTCAAGAACGACAATGTCGTCAATGTGATAGGCAACCTGAACATTCAGAAAGGCGAGGCGGCTGTCTGGCGAAACCGTCATGAGCTTGCCGTTCCGGACGGCATTGCGCGGCACAAGGATCTTGCCGTCCACCGCCGGCGCCGACAATTCAACCTCCGCGAACATGCCCTTGACGAGCGGCGGCTTGATACCGGGCCGAATGGTGTCATAGGGCTTTTCAACGGTGACGATCAGGCCGATGGAACGGGTGTCCGGATCGACCGTGTCGCTGACCCGCTTGACCCGTGCCTTCCAGTTGGCGTCCTCTCCGACCGAGCCGACCATGACAGTCGCCGACAACCTGTCCAGCGAACGGCGGGCGCGCATCACGCCCTCTGCCGTATCCAGTTGACCGGGAAAGGCGAGATTGGCGAAGCCGGCCATGTTGGCCGGGCTGATCTGGACGTCGATGTCGGCTGCCTCGATACCGTCCAGGCCGCCGATGGACGTGCCGGCCGCGACGAACTGGTCGATCTCCACGCTGACCTCCGACACGCGGGCTTCGAACGGTGCACGCAGGCTGGTGCGGGCAAGGTTCAGCTTCGCCGTTTCCAGCCGCACCTCGTTCTTGCGCCTGGCCTGTTCCAGAGCCTTCTGCTGCACGGGATTGAGCGTGATGTCGTTTTCCAGGTCCTGGACCACGGACCGCTGCTGCAGGACGGCGGCTTCCTGGTTCTCGACCTGCTGATCGGAGATGACCTTGCGCTCGGCCAATGTCTTGAGCCGGGCCAGTTCCCGTTGCTCCAGGTCCAGAACGGCTTTCGCGATCTCCAGGGATTTTTTCTGCGTTTCAAGCGTGATCGAGAGCTCTTCCAGATCGACGTCGGCACTGGCGATGTCGGTTTCGGCCTCGGCGATTTCCAGCTGGTAGTCTTCAGGCGACAACCGGATCAGAACGTCGCCCTCGGCAACGAAGTCGCCGCGTTTGAAGCCGGGATTGATATAGGTGACCCTGCCGGACACCTGCGCAATCGCATCGAGCGTGCGGGCCGGTTCGACCGTTCCGTATCCGATGACCCGCGGCACGAAAGGCCGCGGCTCAACCGTGACCACACGCACGACGGAGGCCGTTTCCTCGATTTCGGTCCGCGGAGGGGTGTCACGACCGCTGACGGCGTAGAACAGCACAGCCGCGCCAACGAGGACCGGCGGAAGGATCAGGGCTTTGCGCAGCAGTGACACGGCATGTCTCCTGAATGTGAATGCGTTTGTCTCGACCGCAAGACCGGCGGCTGGCCAACAGACGGATATGATCGCACCAAGTCTTCCGACTGTAATCCTGCATTTTTCGCTGGCGGACGTATGCAAGCGTTTACTTGCAATAAGCTGTTTCCGTCTCGATTGCAAGCGCATGCTTGCCTAAGCCGTCAGGCAAGCTTAGCGTGCGAACGCACAGATGAAGATGACAGGGCATCGAATTGGTCCGGATTGGCCGGATGCGAGGGATTTTGGCGAAAAGTATCGATGTTTCCGAAGTCTATTCGGCAACGCTGGCGCTGTTCCGCGAACGCGGTTTCACAGGCACGACCACCAGGGAGATCGCGGTGCGGGCGGGTGTCAACGAGGTCACCCTGTTCCGGCGGTTCGGTTCGAAGGCGGCCCTCATGCAGGCGGCGATCGGCGATGCGATTGCCGATGCGCCTTTCGGACAGGTTCTGCCGGGCGACGACCCGCAAGCGGACCTGTGCGAGGTCGTGCGGGCGTATCTGGCCACTTACGAAAAATACGGGGGGCTAGTTCTGACCCTGTTTGCCCAATTGCCGCATCACCCGGAGCTGTCCGGGATTGCGCCGACCCTGTTCAGGAACATGCAGAACGTTGCGGCGATCATGGCCGCGCATCAGCAGGGCGGCCGGATCCGGGCGGGGGACCCGGGCAGGTTCGCCGTGGAACTGATCGCACCGCTCGCGGTGATCGGGATGATGAAGGAGATGGGCGCCGGGCCGGGACACAAGGATTTTGATGTCCCGGATTACGTCCGCACCTTCCTGTCCGGGCACGGAGCTTCGGCATCCGCTTGAACCGGCAGGGTTTCAGGTGTCGGGGCGCTGGCTTTGGGTCACCACCAAAGGCGCGGCAACGCGGCCCGGGCGCGCAGGCCTTCTTCCGCCAGGCGGCGCCGGATGAGGTTTTCGTCCGGCGTGTCGCTGGGGCCGAAATCGGACGCATGAATGCCGGCGGTGATGAACAGCACGTCGATATCCTGAGAAACCGCACCGCGGATGTCCGTGGGCAGGCCGTCGCCGATCGCAAGAACGTCTTCTCTGGCCACGTCCTCGCCCGATAGTTTCGCCAGCCGCTGCATGGCCGCGGTATAGATGGGCGCGTGCGGCTTGCCGAGGATGGACACCTTGCCGCCCAGGTCTTCGTAGAGACGTGCCAGCGCGCCAGCGCACCAGATCAGCCGGTCGCCGCGTTCAACAACGATGTCCGGATTGGCACAGATCATCTGCAGGCCGCGATCGGCCAGTTTCTGCAGGCGTTCGCGATAGTCGTCCGGTGTTTCGCTCTCGTCGTCTACGAGGCCGGTGCAACTGATCGCTTCCGCCTCGTCGTCATTGCTCGTGAAGGTGGCCTCAAGGTCCCAGTAGAGCGGCTGGTCGCGATTCGGGCCGATATGCAGCAGCGTCTTGCTGCCCTGGGCAACAAGCACTTCCCGGGTGACGTCTCCGGAGGTGACGATGTCGTCATAGGCTTCCCCCGGTACGCCGAGGCTGGCCAGCATCTCGCCGACCTGTTTGGCCGGGCGCGGGGCATTGGTGATCAGCACCACCTTGCCGCCGGTTTCCTCGCGATAGGTCCTGAGGGCTTTGTGCGCGCCTTCGAAAGCGGCTACACCGTTGTGAAGAACACCCCAGACATCACACAAAATACCCTTGTAGGATGGCGCGAGGGCATTGAGCCCGTCAACAAGAAGCGGTGCAGAAACGGTCATGGCGGGTCACTCGATTGCGGTGGGTCTGGTAAGCTTTACCAAGGAAGCGGGACAAACACGGCGCGGACCATATAGGAACATGCCGCGGTGCGAAACTGCGTAGAGAGAGTTTCATGAAAGTCAGGCAGCTTGGCGAACAGGTGATCAACCAGATCGCGGCCGGAGAAGTGATCGAACGGCCCGCCAGCGTCATCAAGGAACTGGTGGAAAATGCCGTCGATGCCGGAGCCACACAGATCGAGATTGTGACGGCCGCCGGTGGCAAGACGCTGATGCGGGTGTCCGATGACGGTGACGGCATGCACCGCGACGACCTGCAACTGGCCATCCGCCGTCATTGCACGTCCAAGATTTCGGACGACGACCTGTTCGATATCCGCACGCTCGGGTTCCGGGGCGAAGCCCTGCCGTCCATCGGTTCGGTCGCCCGGCTGGCGATCCAGTCCCGCCACGCGGACGAGGACCACGCCTGGGCCATTGCGATCGAGGGCGGCAAAGAGCAGGCCGCTGTTCCGGCGGCGCGCACCAGAGGCACACAGGTCGAGGTCCGCGATCTCTTCTTTGCGACGCCCGCACGGCTGAAATTTCTCAAGTCGGACCGCGCCGAGGCCGCCGCGATCACCGAAATCGTCAAGCGGATCGCACTGGCCTATCCCGGCATCGGGTTTTCGCTGGCCGGTGCGGACAGGCAGGCGCAGAGCTGGCCCGGTGCGCGCGGCACCGACCCGCACCTCACCCGGATCGCCCAGATCCTCGGCAAGGCCTTCGTCGACAACGCCATGGAGATCGACGCCGTGCGCGAGGGCGTGCGTCTGAGCGGGTTCGCCGGTTTGCCGACCCATCACCGTGGCAACGCCCAGCACCAGTTCTTTTTTGTCAACGGCCGGCCCGTCAAGGACAAGCTGCTGCTGTCCGGTCTGCGCGGGGCCTATGCGGACGTGCTCGCCCGCGACCGCCATCCGGTGGTGGTGTTGTTCCTCGATCTTGACCCGGTGCAGGTCGATGTGAACGTGCATCCGGCCAAGGCCGATGTGCGCTTCCGGGACGGCCAGCTTGTGCGCGGGCTTCTGGTCGGTGCGATCCGGCATGCGCTGGTTCAGGCCGGTCATCGCTCGTCGACGTCCAATGCCGCCGTGGCACTCGATGCGTTGCGCCCGCAGGCGCCGGGCTACGCATCCGCGCCTGCGGGCAATGGTGCCGCCTATGGCGCCGGAACAGGAGCAGGTGCAGGAGCAGGAGCAGACTTTGTCCGGTCCCATGCAGCGCCCCACTGGGATCCAGGCGCCTTTCGGCCGCTGGACGGCGGGGGAGCCGCGGCAGGGTTCGCCGAACCGGCACAAGCGCCTTTCACCAGCCCGGGCGGTTTTGAGGATTTCGCGGTGCCGTCCGCCGATGCCCGGGCCCATGATGCGCCGGTCGAGATCGAGAAGACCCGCTTGCCGCTGGGCGCCGCCCGGGCCCAGGTGCACGAGACCTATATCATCGCCCAGACTGGCGACGGTGTCGTCATTGTCGATCAGCATGCGGCGCACGAGCGTCTTGTCTATGAGCGCCTGAAAGAGGCGTTGGCCAGGAAAGACGTCGCCCGGCAGATGCTGCTGATCCCGGAAATCGTGGAATTGCCGGAAGAAGATGCCGCCCGGCTGACGGAACGGGCGGAGGACCTTGAAAAGGTCGGTCTGTGTCTGGAAGCCTTCGGCCCCGGTGCGATCGCGGTCCGGGAGACGCCGGCGATGCTGGGCGACATGGATATCCAGGGCATGGTCCGGAACCTTGCCGACGAACTCGCCGAATGGGACACTGCGGATGGCTTGAAGGAGAAGCTGGACCATGTTGCGGCCACCATGGCCTGCCACGGGTCCGTGCGTGCCGGCAGGCGCATGCGCCCGGAGGAAATGGACGCGCTGCTGCGGGACATGGAGGCGACGCCGTTGTCCGGCCAATGCAATCACGGACGGCCCACCTGGGTGGAACTGAAGCTGACCGACATCGAGAAGCTGTTCGGGCGGAAGTAGACCAGGCTGATCGGCAGGCGCCGGCTGTGCGTATCTCTCGGGGCCACGCGGGATGGAGAAGGCTGCATGAGCGAATCCGATGCGAACGGGACTGGCGGGCGCGCGCGGCGGGCAGGCGGCTTGCTGCGGCGGGCAGCCGGGCTTCTATCCGGTCCGGCGATCGTCGTCGTCATCGCCTATTGCATGGCGGCAGGCTACATGTATCTGAACCAGCGCGGCTTTGTTTTCGTGCCGACGGGAACGCTCGCCGCCCCGGCGGAGAAGGGCCTTCCCGGTGTCGATGTTGAAACCGTCGCGATGGCGGACGGGACGCAGGTCGCCGTCTGGCGGGCCGGCCCCACGCGGCCCGGAGCGCCAACCGTCGTCTATTTCCACGGAAACTCCGGTAATGTCTCCAGCAGATCGAACCGCTTCAGGCGAATCCTGGACAGTGGTTTCGGCCTTTACGCACCAAGTTATCGTGGTTATGCCGGCAGCGAAGGCAGCCCGTCCGAGGCCGCGCTGATCTCCGATGCCCTGGAACACTTCGACAGGGCCGCCCAGTCCGGTGCGCCCGTTGTCCTTCACGGCGAAAGCCTCGGGACCGGCGTCGCAACGGCGGTGGCCGCCGCGCGTCCCCAGGCCGGTCTGCTTGTTCTGGAAGCGCCCTACACCGCACTTGTCGATCTTGCGTCCGCGCAATATCCGTGGCTGCCGGTCACTCTGCTGATGAAGGATCCGATGCCGACCCGCGACCGCATCGGCGATGTCGCGGCCCCGGTGCTGATCGTTCACGGGTCGAAGGACCGGCTCATCCCCGTCGCCCATGGCAGAGACCTGTTTGAACGGGCCGGGGATCCGAAACGCAGTGTCATCGTCGACGGTGCCGGACACGGGGATCTTTGGGACAAGGGTCTCTGGAACGCTGTTCTGGAGACGTGGCGCGATACGCGGCTATGCGCTTCGCCGGAAGAGCGGCGCGAGGGCGGCAATTCCCTGGATGTGGCGGACTGCTGACAAGATTTCGGCAGATTGCCGGACTTGTGACCCGGGCCGGTCGGCCCGGGCTGCGCAGTGGGGAACGCGAACAGTGTCCTCAGAAGGTCCGCTGAACGCGGAACGTGCCATACAGTTCGTAGGTGTCGTCGAGACCGGACGCGGTGTTGAAATCCAGATCGCGGTACTGCAGTTCCGGGCCCATGATGAAGCCGGAAACCGGTTCCCAGACCGCGTTGACGGTCGCGTCCCACTGGGTGAAATCATACGCGTTGGTGCCGCCGTCCACGTTGTGGTAGCCGCCTTGCAGGTTGACTTCGATCGTATTGGTCAGGCCCAGGCTGACGCCGCCGAAAACGTTGATCGTCTTGGTGGTGTCGATGCCGTTGCCGACCACGACCGCATCGGTGATCCGGCTGTTCCAGCCCGTGGAACCGTAGGCGCTGGCGCCGTCGGTGTAGACGACCTGAAGGGCGGCACGGCCACCTTGCCCGATACCGCCGAACTTGACTTCGCCAGCCGCGCCGAGGGCCCAGCCGAGTTCGTCCTCGGAGCCGCCGCCGGTGCTGTTGACCAGTGCGTTGGCGTAGATCTGGTGCAATGCGCCCATGATCTGGACTTCGCCCCAGCCCTGCTTGAGGGCAAGTGCGCCGGTGAAGTCCGGCATGCGCGTGCCGCCGTAGCCCTGTACGCCGTTGTTGAAGCCGACGCCGGCCTGCCTGTTGGCCCCGTCCTCGACGGCCACGGACGCATTGAACCCGTTGCCAAGGGCGTAGGTGTAGCCGATCAGGTTGGTGTCCTGATCGGAGTAGGATTCGATCTGGGCGCCAAAGGAATAGCCGGTGAAGAAATCGAAATAGGACGATGTGAAACCGGCTGTCAGGCCGCCCCACTGGATATAGACGTTGTCGACCGAGAAGCTCTCGGTGCCGTTCTGCACTTGCCCGTAGTAGCTGATATAGGAGCGCAGGGTTCCGAACTCGGTTGCCGTTCTGGCATCGAGATACAGATAGCCGCGTGTGCGCAGTTGCAGGCCGTCGGCGCTGCGCGTGCTCCATGCGTTTTCTTTCTCGCCGAAATTGCGGAACCTGGTATCGACACGGACGCGGCCGCCGACGCGCAGGCAGGTTTCGGTGCCCGGAATGTAGTAAAAGCGCGAGCCGTAGGCATCGCAGACGCGAACGTAGTCAACCGGCTCCGGCGCGATCGGCAGGTCGGCGGATTGTGCAGGACTGGCCATGGCCAGGATGCCGGCGATCGATCCAAGAAGTGCGTGACGTGTCATTTCAAACTCCGAACTCATAGCGGAATGCCCCCGCATGCGATTGTGGCAGCGGTAAATGACAGCACAATCATCAGGTGGATCACATTTACACTTGTGAGTGTATTTCTGAGCAGTTGTTGCCTCCGGGCAACGCTGGGTGTGCGCTCAGCGCCTGGAGCTAAAAAAGGTCCTCAGCAGATTTGCAGAGGGCACCTCGCCAATTCCCGAATAGACATCCGGGGCGTGGTGGCAGGTCGGCTGACTGAAGAACCGGGTACCGTGATCGACCGCCCCGCCTTTTTCGTCGCCCGCACCGTAATACAGCCTGCGGATACGGGCAAAGGAGATCGCGCCCGCGCACATCGGGCAGGGCTCCAGCGTGACATAGAGGTCGCAGTCGGGCAGGCGCTGCGAATTCATTTCTTCGCAGGCTGCGCGGATCACCAGGATTTCCGCATGGGCGGTCGGGTCGTTCCGTTCCAGTGTGCGGTTGCCGTCGCGGGCAACAACCCGGTCCCCCAGCACGACGACCGCGCCGACGGGCACTTCTCCCCTGGAGGCGGCCTTTTTCGCCTCTTCCAGGGCCAGGTCCATGAAGGAGCCCTGGTGCGCACCGGGTGCCGGGCCGCTCATTGGATCTCGGTGCTGGTGGGGTCAATCGGGTTCATATGGATTTGTTTAGTCGGAATTGCGGATGCCGTCAGCCCCGGCCACCAATTTCCGCCGGGAAAAACAGGGTGGAATTTGTATCCGGAAAAGGCCGGCCATTTGACGATTGCTGAAAACAACCGATTCCCGAAAGGCCCAAGCTCTGCTATGACGCGCGCATGACGACAAGAAAATCACCTCCCCGGCGCCCGGCCGCATCAAAAGACCAGGGGCGCGACAAACGCACGGCGGAAAAACGCCGCCCGGCGCCGAAGGATGCGGCGAAGGCGGCACCGAAAGCCGTTGCGCATGGCTCCGACACTGCCCGAGACGGCGGAGAGCGGAGCGCCAAAAGAAAAATGTCACCGAAGCGTCCGGCCTCCCCGAAGGATCAGGGGCGCGACAAACGCCGCTCTGCGTCGAAAGAGGCGCCGATGTCGATGCCGGTTGTCGCGGCCCGTGGTGCCGACGATACTGCCGAGCGTGGCGAGCGGATTGCCAAGGTGATGGCGCGCGCCGGTCTGTGTTCGCGCCGGGACGCGGAAAGCTGGATCGAAAGCGGCCGGGTCGAACTCAACGGCCAGGTGCTGACGACACCCGCGATCACGGTCACCGGCAAGGACAAGGTTGTCGTCGACGGCAACCCGTTGCCGACCCGCGAGCGCACGCGCCTCTGGCTTTATCACAAGCCCCGTGGCCTGGTGACCACCAACAAGGATCCCGAAGGCCGCCCGACCGTGTTCGCCCGGCTGCCGAAGGACCTGCCGCGGGTCCTGACCGTCGGCCGCCTGGACATCAATACCGAGGGCCTGCTGCTGCTGACAAATGACGGCGGACTTGCCCGGGTCCTGGAGCTGCCGTCCACCGGCTGGCTGCGCCGCTACCGCGTGCGCGCCTTCGGCAGGATCACCCAGGCCGATCTGGACAGCCTGAAGGACGGGATCGCGATCGAGGGCGTGCTCTACGGCGCGATCGAGGCAACGCTCGACAAGGAGCAGGGCGGCAACAGCTGGATGACCGTCGGTCTGCGCGAAGGCAAGAACCGGGAAGTCAAACGCGTTCTGGAACATCTCGGACTGACCGTGAACCGCCTGATCCGTCTGTCCTACGGCCCGTTCCAGTTGATGGACATGCCCGAAGGCGAGGTCCGCGAGATCCGCGGACGTGTCCTGCGCGATCAGCTCGGCGAGACATTGGCCGAAGAAGCTGGCGCGGACTTCGAGGCGCCCCTGTTCAACTTGTTCACGCCGGAGCCGGAGAAGAAGTCCTCCGGAGTGCGCCAGAAAAGCGGCCGCAGCGGTGACAGACCCTCCGGCGAAAGAGCGCCCGGAGGCAGGGCAACTGGTGGCAGGAGATCCGAAGCCGGAGAAGCCGGAACGCGATCCGCCGGCACAAGATCCGCTGGCACAAGATCCGCCGGTGCCAGAACGCCGGGAGACAGATCCACCGGCCAGAAACCTTCCGGCGAACGCCGTGAGGGGGGGCAGGGAAAATGGATGACCGCCCGCGAAGGAAAGTCGGAGACGGACCGGCACAAGGCGTCGAAGTCCAAACGCGCGGACAGTGCCCGCGCCGAGCGGGACAAAGGCGGCAAACCGGGCAAACGCAAGCCGTCCGGCCCGAAACTCGAAAAGGTCTCGCCGCGCTCGCAGTTCCGCATGACATCAGCGCCGAGGCCGCGCAAGGACACCTCCCAGGACCGGCCCAGTCCCCCGACGCGCCGGATCTGGGGTGACGAGGGGCTGGTGGAAGACAAGCGCCAGCAAACCAGAAGCGACATTGATAAGCGCGACCGGAACGGTCCGCCGAAAGGCGGTAAAGGACCTCGGGGTGGAGGCCGTTCGTGAGAATTGTCGCAGGCCGCTTCAAGGGCGCAGCGCTTGCCGCGCCGAAGTCCCAGGCGACACGGCCGACAAGCGACCGGCTGCGCGAGACGATCTTCAACATTCTCGCCCATGGCCTTGATGTCGACCTGACCGGTTTCCGGGTTCTGGATCTGTTTGCCGGCACCGGCGCTCTCGGTTTCGAGGCGATCAGCCGGGGCGCACGTCACGGCACGTTCATCGAGGAAGGTGCGGAGGCCAGGGGCCTGATCCGCAGCAACATGGAAACGCTTGGGCTCAACGGCGCGGCCAAGATATTCCGCCGTGACGCCACGAAGCTCGGCGCGGCCGGCACCGTCGAGCCATTCGAACTGGTGTTCGCCGATCCCCCCTATGACCGTCAACTGGGTGAAAAGGCGCTGGCATCGGCCGCCCTGGGCGGATGGCTGAAACAGGACGCCATTTGCGTTCTTGAAGAGCGCGCCTCCGTGGAGATCGACGTCCCTGACGGATTTGAAGTTCTGGACAGCCGCAAGGCGGGCGACAGCCAGATCGTCTTCCTTAGGTTTTCAGGCGCCTCCGGGCATCATGACATAGACGGTCTGCCTGATCGGCAGGCTTGAGCGGCTGACAATCAGCGAAGGGCTCTGCGCCGGCACGATCTCGTAGCCGGCCTCCCGGGCGCGGCCCGTGAAGGCTTGCAGCGCTCCGGCGAAATGAAAATGCATCGGGATGACCATCGACGGGCCGATGTTTTCCAGAACGTCCATCAGGCTGTCGAGCCGCAGGGTCGAGGAATTGTCGATCGCGGCAAATACGACGTCGATCTGGCCGAGCCGGGTCAGGTCTTCCCGTGTCAGCCTGTGGTGCAGGTGGCCGAGATGGGCAATGCACAGGTCCGCGACCTCGAAGATGAAGATGGAATTGCCGAGGCGCCGGTCTTCTCCGTCCCAGCCGCGGATGTTGGTCTGGATGTTACGGACCCGCACATCCCCGACCGTCAGGTCGTGGTCGATGGGGCCGCCCTTCGGGTTCCAGCCGAAAAGCAGTTGTTCGATGTTCGGGTCGGGATTGATGGAATGATGGGTGCTGTGGGCGCCGTTCATGGTCGCAATCGTGGGCGGCAGGAACGGACGGACGCTGTCATTGTAGTCGGTCGCGATCCGGATGCCCGCGGGGGTCTCGAGTTCGAAGGTGGAATGACCGATATAGCGGATCTGGACCTCACCGGCCTGCAGGTCTGCCCGCCAGATCCGGACGTCATCTGCGGACGGTGCGTTGAGGGGCGCCTTTGCAACAAGCTGGCAAACCGCATGGGCAGGCGAGGCGGCAATGAGGAGCGGGGCAAGGCTCAGCAGCGCGCATGATCGGCGCAGGCCTCGTCGGGTGGGCAGAAACCTGAAAAGGGCGGAAAGAAGCAAAGCCATGGGAAGCCATCCGGGTTCGGGTCTACCTCATTAAGAGTAGCGGCCGGCACGGCGGTGGCAAGCCGTAATCAACACTCTTTGGTGTTCCTTGGAATTCGGCAGTATTCCTGGGGTATTCAGGCCATTCCGGTGCCGGATTGCCTGAAATCCGGGGGCGGCGGTGTCCGGATGCCAAAAGAAAAGGCAACCAACTTGCAGGTGGGCTGCCAAGAAGGTTGCCTGAGGTGGGGGCGGGCGGGAGGAAGGACCAGCCCCGGAATGGCACATTCAAACCACGTGAAGACTGACCGGGGCTTTGGCCCCCCTTGGACGGATGTCCATGTCGGCGTCCGTCGGTGTGGCGGATTTTGCCTGACGGAAGATCAGTTCGCCGGCGTGGCCTGCCTCGGTCACAAGCGCATGCTGACTGCACAGCGCGGCCAGGGTCAGGCCCAGACGGCGGAAATGGGCCCGGCGATAGCAATAGACGGCGAGAGCGGCCCGCTGGTCTTCCGACAACTGGCCTGCGACGTCGGTCACTGCATTGAAAGTTGTGTCCAGCAGCCGTTTCAGAAGATCGTCCGAAACCGGACAGCTTTCCAAATCTGAGGATCCTGATGGCGTCATTGGTTTGCTCCCGATACCTAAAGCAAACTATTCAGCAATAATGTTAACGGATTATTAAAGGGAAAGTTATTTTTAATAAATATGATTTTTCTGGTCAATTATACGAATGTTGCTGTCAAGTAACGTTCATAGGTTCTTTTATCAGATTTGTCAGTTGTTCCCGTGTAACTGCTCGCAGGGTTTCGGCCTTGTCGAGAATTCGTTCTGCCTTCATGAAGTCCAGCACGCGGATCGTATCATTCGGTGGCCTGACCAGGATATCCGGTTGCTCGAGCTTGAGTTTTTGCCTGGTGATGGTCTGCATCAGGATTTGCGACGAGCCGAACAGGGAATCCAGCATGCTGATATCGTCCCTTTCGTCCCGGGGCACCGGCGCGCCGACGACATCGACGGCAATCACGATGTCGCAGTTTGAGCGCAACCCGTCGAAAGGGAGCGGATTGACGACGCCGCCGTCGATCAGATGGTGGCCGGCATAGCGCACGGGACGGAAGATCGCGGGAATCGCGATGGAGGCGGCAAGCGCCGGCAGCAGCGGTCCGCTTTCGAAGTCCACTTCCTCGCAGCCGTAGAAATCGGTGGCGAGAATGCGCAGCGGAATCTCGAGGTCCTCGAAGCTGTCCGGCAGAAATTTGCCGATGAACACCTCGAGCACCCGTTCCGGATCGAATTGAATAGGGGCGGACCGGAACATGTCCACGAACCGCTTCGGCCTGAGCTGCCACAGGCGCGACAGGACGGAATTGCGGTCCGCGAATATTTCCAGCGCGAGTTCCCGGATTTCCTGGCCGCTGCGCCCGCCCGCGTAAGCTGCCCCCATGATCGCTCCGATCGATGTCCCGGATATCTGAACGGGTTTCAGCCCGAGATCGTCGAGCGCTTCAAGGACGGGAATATGGGCAAGGCCGCGCGCGCCGCCGCCGCCAAGGGCAAGGCCGATGCGGGGAGATACCGGGGGAGGGAGCATGGTCAGGGTCCGGGCTCTGCTGTTCATGCAGGGGCAGGTGGGGCCTCGAGGGGCACTTTCCAAGGACAGCGCATTGGGAAAAACAACGGGTCGGAGGGAACGGTCGCCGGAATGGGTGGTGAAATTCCCTCGGTGATCAGACCATGAAGTAGAGATCGTTGGACGACTCGGACATCCAGCCGCTGACCTGGTCGAACGGCATCGGCCTGGCGATCAGGAAACCCTGGATGGAGAAATCTCCCATCATCCGCAATCGGTCGTATTGCGCTTCCGTTTCGACGCCCTCGCAAATCACGTCGATGTCCAGTGAGCGCGCCAGATGGATGAGCTGGTTGACCACGATCTCCTTCTTGGGATCCTGCAGCATCTGTTGCGTGAACGACTTGTCGACCTTCAGGCCGTTGATGGGCAGGTCCGTCACGTGCGACAGCGACGCGTAGCCGGTGCCGAAGTCGTCCAGTTCGATATGAACGCCCAGATCGAACAATTGCCTCAGGGGCGTCAGGTGTCCTGATTTCGTGTCATTCAGAAAGACCGATTCAAGCACTTCGGCGGTGATCCGCTCCGGGCCGACGCCATGTCTTGCCATGGCCACACTGAAGTGATCCAGCAGCTTGCCGGAGGCCAGGTGAGAGGGGGAAATGTTCACCGAGACACGTCCGAAGTCCAGACCGTCATCCAGCCACTGCCGTGCGGCGGACAAGGCCTTGTCGATGACGATCTCTCCCAGGATCGGGGCCAGCCCCGACTTTTCGACAACCGGCAGGAATTCTCCCGGGGACACCACGCCGCGGTCCGGATGCTGCCAGCGGACGAGGGCTTCGACGCCTGTCACGGTCTGGGAGCGGAGATTGACCTGCGGTTGAAACTCCAGGAAAAACAGGTCGTTCTTGACCGCATCCTTGAGTTCCAGTTCGATCTTCGCCTCCGCTTCGCTGTCCTTCCTCATGTCGGGCCTGAAATAGGTGTAGCGGTCCTTGCCGTTCTCCTTGGACTGGTAGAGGGCAAGATCGGCGTTGACCAGCAACGTGTCGAAGACGTCGCCGTCCTCCGGGCAAAGGGCCAGACCCATGCTGACCGTCGGCCAGAAGCGGTTGCCGTGGTAATCCATCGGCTGCCGCATGATGCGGCGTGCCCGTTCGCACAATTCGTTCGGGTCGGAGGCGCTGTTCTCCGCGAGTATGACGAATTCGTCGCCCCCCCAGCGGTAAGCCGTGCCGAGGCCGCGGCAGACTTCCCGGAGCCTGCGCCCGGTTTCCTCAAGGCACTGGTCACCGGCGAGGTGGCCGAGCGTATCGTTGACCCGCTTGAAACCGTCCATGTCGACATGCACCAGAAAGGCCGGCTTCTTGTCGGTGGCGAAACGCTGCTTGGCGTCGCGCTGGCATCCGGCGCGGTTCGAAAGCTTGGTTAGGGGGTCGAAATAGGCAAGGCGCTCGGCACGGACCTTGGCTTCACGGGTTTCGTTCTCGCGTTGCACACGTTCCGAGATGTCGTTTGCAATGGCGACGAACAGGTTGCGGTCCTGGCCGCGGACAAGCTGAACCTGAAGGTCGACGGGATACTCGCTGCTGTCCTTGCGCCTGTGAACGCTTTCCACCGTGAGGCTTTCCTTCTCGCCCGACAGAAGGGGCGTCACATAGCGGCGAACCGTGCGCAGATCGTAGACCGGATTGATGTCCCAGATGCATTGGGACTTCAGTTCATCATGTCCGTAACCGAGATTCCTGAGGGCGCATTCGTTGGCGTATTCGATACGAAAGGTGCTGGAATTCAGGATGTAGATTTCGTTGAGGGACGACTCCAGAATACTGGCAAGCAGGTGATTTCTGCGTTCTGCCATACGGCGCTCGGTGATGTCATGGGCGATGCCGACCAGCTTGGCCGTTTTCCCGTCAGAACCGGCGAGCACATAGCCGCGCATATGCAGATAATTCTGGCTGCCGTCTTCCTGATAGAGCGTGTGCTCGAAATCGAATTCGCCGCGGGTGGTGACCGCCGTGCGCACGGCGGCCAGGACCTTGCTGCGTTCGTCTTCGGGAATGCGGGCGACAACATGCTGCTGAATTTCGGAAGCGCTCAGGCCCGGGGGGAGACGCATGATCCGGTAAAACTCGTCCGATGCCCAGATTTCCTTGGTCGCGAAGTCCAGTTCCCAACTGCCGACATTGGCAATGTGTTGGGCCTCGGTCAATTGAAGCGTTCTATGCTCGAGCTTGCGGGTGTTTTGAAGAACTTCGTCCTCCAGGCGGGCCTGTGTCTTCTGGACGGAAGACTGCAGCCTTGTGAGCAGACAGAAAACGACGGTCCAGGCCAGAAGGACCAGGCCGATGCCCGCAAACAGGGACAGCAGCGTCCCCTTGACGAATGACCAGACATTGCCGGTGATGTCTTTCACCAGCACCAGGCGGACTTCGCGATCCTTGCTGATCACCGGGATCGGCAGATCACGCAAGGTGAAGATCTTGTTGTCTTGCAGGAAAAACCGGTTGAGGCCGTTCACGTCGGTGATGCCGGCAATCACGGCGTCGAAATCCAGCGAGGCCGGCGTGAGGTCTCCGAGCGCCCTGTAGCGGATTGTATTGGCCTCAGGGCCGCCTGCCTCGCTGACCTTGCAAAGCTTGATAATCTGCCCGTCGACCGCGGAACTGGCCAGCGCAAGCGACTTTTCGATGTTGATCGCCAGCTTCAGGTAGCCGACCAGGTTTCCATCGGAGATCCATGGGCGCAACACGGAGACCACGAATTCATCGTTCGGTCCGAAGCCGATGCCGTTGGTCTGGCGGATGAGACTGGAATTCAGTTCAGATTGAAAACTGGTGTCTTCACGCGGCGCTCTGTCGTCGTCACGTGCCCGGTAGATGAATTGCCGATCCGCTGAAAAAAGTGTCAGTTCAGCGATGTTGAGATCGGCCGCCTTGCGCGCGAACACGCCGTCGGCGACCCGTTTGATCTCGTCCCGATCGTTGTTTCGAACCGCGCTCAAAAGGGCATTGTCCGCACTCACCGCCTCGACCGCCAGGTCGAGGGCCTCGCCTCCGAGCGCGCGCTGGTGGGCCAGCAGCCTTTCGGTGGTCCGGACGGTCAGGTCCTGCGGCTCACGCAGGCTGCGGTACTCCGAGACAATATTCTGAAAGGTCAGGACGGCCACGGTGAGGCCGAGAAAGGACAGAAAGACGGCGCGAAGCGGTTTGCTGAACCGGGTTTCGTCCCTGCAGCATTTGTCGAGCATCATGTCGAGGCATGCATTGAGCCCGCGAAGCCGTGGCTTTGGCTTTCGCGCGAGATCGCATTCCTGGAAACCTGAACCTTGTTTTCCCACGCGTCGCACCCGTCCCCCGGTCAGCCCCGGGCTGTACCTTTTCCGGCAGGAACGGGCCGCGGTTTTTATAGCCCCCGGACGGGGCTTACCTTGCGCGAACGATCACTGCCATTTTTAGCAATAATCGTGAATGGTTAAATTGTTTTGAATAAATTTTTAAGTTATCGTTAAGAAAAGAATGCTGCCTTTTGCTCAAGATTACGCAATAAGAAGGCGCGTCGGGGGTGAAAAGTAGGCGCTTATCTGAATATTCGTGATAGTTTCTTCCGAATTTATCTGCGAAAAAACATCAGGAGTGCTTCCAAAGTCTCGTCGGGCGCTTCCTCCGGCAGAAAATGCCCTCCGGGCAGCCCGGTTCCCTCCACAGTGTCGGACCAGGCGCGCCACACAGCCAGAGGCGCGTCGACACTGCTTGCAATGCCCTGGTCGCCCCACAGTGCCAAAAGCGGCATCGCGATCTTCAGTCCGGCGTCGAGGGTCTGTCTGTCGTGGTCGTAATCAAGCGTCGCGCCGGCGCGGTAGTCCTCGCAGGTCGCGGCGATCCGGGCGGGATCGCGAAACCAGGCTCGGGTGTGGGCCAAGGCCTCCGGCGAAAAACACCGCAGGCTCTTCGCCGCGGTCCAGCTCGCAAGGGTGTGTTCCAGAAAGGGCACGGCCGCGGCGGCAATCATGTTCTCGGGAAACGGAGCCGGCTGCGCCAGGAACGTCCAGTGATAGACTTTCAGCCCGAAGAGCCTGTCCATCCTGACCCAGTAGTCGCTGGTCGGCAGGATATCGAGCACCGCGAGACGGTCGATCCGTGCGGGATGGTCGAGTGCCATCCGGTAGGCGACGCGGCCGCCTCGGTCATGGCCGGCCAGAGAAAAGCGATCATGTCCCAGGGCCTGCATCAAGCCGGCGAGACCCGTCGCCATGGCCCGTTTGGAATAGGCGGCGTGATCCCCGGACAGGTCCGGCACCGAGGACTGGCCGTATCCGGGCAGATCCGCCGCAACCACGGTGAAATGTTCGGCAAGCGCGGGCGCGATCTTGTGCCAGCAGACGTGGGACTGCGGATAGCCGTGCAGCAGCAGGAGCGGCGGGCCGGACCCGCCGATCCGGCAAAACAGGCGCGTGCCGTTGACATCGACCGTTCGAGTGTCGAATCCGGGAAACAAGTCGGGCAAACTGCTGTTCAAGTCCGTCTCTCCCGCCCGGTTCGGTGCCGGATCAGCCTTCGGTTTCGCGTTCGATTGCGCGCCAGCCGATATCGCTCCGGCAGAACCCGTCCGGCCAGTCGATGGTTTTCACGGAGGCATAGGCACGTTCCCGGGCCTCGCGCACGGTTGCGCCGAGGGCGGTCACGCCGAGAACGCGGCCGCCATTGGCGAGGATCCGGTCCCCGTCGCGCTTCGTGCCGGCGTGAAAGACCGCAACGTCATCCTTGCCGGCTGCAGTCAGTCCGCGGATTTCCGTGCCTTTTTCATAGCTGCCCGGGTATCCTCCGGCGGCCATGACCACGGTCAGGGCGGCTTCGTCGCGCCAGTCGGCGGTGGCCTGGTCGAGCCGTCCCTCGACGCTGGCCAGAAGGAGATCCAGCAGGTCGCTCTCCAGGCGCATCATCAGCACCTGGCACTCCGGGTCGCCGAATCGTGTGTTGTATTCAATCAGTTTCGGACCGTCGCCGGTGATCATGAGACCGGCGAAAAGCACCCCCTTGAAGGGCGTGCCCCGCTCAGCCAGTGTCTTGATCGTTGGCTCGATGATCCTGCGCATGACCTCGGAAATCACCGCGTCGGTCATGACCGGCGCCGGTGAATAGGCGCCCATTCCACCGGTGTTGGGCCCCTGGTCGCCATCATGCGCGCGTTTGTGGTCCTGGGCGGTGGCAAGCGCCAGCGCGTTGGTCCCGTCGGAAAGCACGAAGAAGCTCGCTTCCTCGCCTTCCAGGAATTCCTCGATCACGACTTCGGCGCCGGCCGCGCCGAAGGAGCCTTCGAAGCAGGCGGTGACGGCCTGTTCGGCTTCCTCGAGTGTCATCGCCACAACGACCCCCTTGCCCGCGGCCAGCCCGTCCGCCTTGACGACGATCGGTGCGCCTGTCTCGCGGACATGGGCGAGGGCGGCTTCCACGTCGCTGAAGCGGCCGTACCCGGCGGTCGGAATGCCGGCTTCGTCGCACACCCCCTTGGTGAAGGCTTTCGACCCTTCAAGCTGCGCGGCCGCCCTGGACGGACCGAACGCCTTGATGCCGGCCTCCTCCAGATCGTCGACCAGTCCGGCCACCAGAGGCGCTTCGGGGCCGATCACGACAAGGTCGACGTCCATGGCATGGCAGAAGTCGATGATCGCACCATGGTCCTCGACGTTCAGGCTCGTCAGTTCCGCGATCTCGGCAATGCCGGCATTGCCCGGCGCCGCGTACAGCTTCGTCAGTCCGGGGGACTTTGCCAATGCCCAGGCCAGCGCATGTTCGCGGCCACCGGAACCGATCAGGAGGAGTTTCATCAGCGGACAGTCTCTTTAGAACCAGGTTGATGCGGGTCGGGCCGGGACTGCCTGAAGCGGCACCCGGCGCTGGGCGGGGTCTAGCACGGGCGCCAGCACGCCGCAAACGCACACGAATGCGTCATGCCGGTTGCGTGTCCAGATACCTTTCTGGCATCCGCCCGATCAGCCGCCCACCGTGACGCGGCAATAAAGGATGTTGTCCTTTTTCAGGTCAGGTCCCCAGATGAGTTTCGCGGACCGGTCCCAGTCCACCCGGTCATAACCGTGTTTCGGGCCGACATCGCGGGCGCTGTGCACCGTGGCATGGGGCCAGCCGCTGTCGTCGAACCCGGGCGCCGTCCAGGTGTCCGGAACGGACGTGCGTGTGGGCGCGCAAGCAGGCAGGGACACATCCGGGTTTTGCGCGCGCGCGCAGGATGCATCGGCAGGGGCCGCCTGAACCGTCAGGCAGCGCCAGTCCGCACCGGTCACCGTCAGCAGCTTGCCGCTGGCACGGTCCCGGAATTGTGCGATGGCACCGCCGTCGCCCATTTGCTGGCGCCGTGTGCCGATATATTCAAGCCCGGTTTCATTCTCCATGAAGTCGCGGAACTCGAACGCAAGGGTCATCGGCAGGTCGGCGCTGAAGGTGACCCGTTCCGCGTTGAAGGACCGTTCGGTCCTGTAGGCGACGCTGTCTTCCAGAAGGGGCGCTCCATTGACAAAAAGCCTGAACCAGTTGTCGACCCAGATCTCGCCGATGATCTCCTGCGCACCGGTCGAATCGGCATGGCTCTCGTTGAGCTCGCCACCGCGGCCACCACCACCGGGCTTCGGCGGCGGCCCGTCCGCGCCGGGACGCGGCGGAGGCGGCGTCTGCGCGAAGGAAATCGCAGGCGAGGCGGCCAGCGTGACGGCGAGGGAGAGCAGGATCGCGAGTGTGTCTCTTGAGGATAACATCACAACATACTCCGTATTTCGAGAAGGGTCGCACACGACAGCGGCACTATGGCCTGTTGCGGGATGAAGTTCATCTCAAATATAGGTAGGAATGCCGGGACCCGGACCCGGAACGGATCGCGCGGGCGATTCAGCGCCAATGCGGATAGGCACCAGACATGATCTTCTCCACCAAGGACACCGGCCCTGTCGCCGACGCGGTCAATCAGCACTGGGTGGACACAAGGCTGCCACCGGCCTTGCGTCCCTATGCAAGGCTTGCACGCTGGGAACGTCCGATCGGCTGGTGGCTATTGTTGTGGCCTTGCTGGTGGTCCGCCGCGCTGGCTGCGATTGCCGCCGGAAACGGCTGGCCGAACCCGTGGCACCTGGCGCTGTTCCTCATCGGCGCCGTGGCCATGCGCGGCGCGGGCTGCACCTATAACGACCTGGTCGATGTCGACATCGATGCAAAGGTGGAGCGGACCCGGTCGCGGCCGATCCCTGCCGGACAGATCACGAAATTGCAGGTGAAGATCTTTCTGCTGCTGCAGGCGCTGCTCGGCCTTGTGGTGCTTCTGCAGTTCAACACCTTCGCGATCGGGCTCGGTATCGCCTCGCTGATACCGGTGGCCATCTATCCGTTCATGAAGCGGATCACCAACTGGCCGCAGCTTTTCCTGGGCTTTGCCTTTTCCTGGGGCGCGCTGATGGGCTGGGCGGCGGTGTTCGGATCGCTGGGCTGGGCGCCGGTGCTGCTGTATCTCGGCGGCATCTGCTGGACCATCGGCTACGACACGATCTACGCCCATCAGGACAAGGAAGACGACGCGCTGGTCGGTGTCAGATCGACGGCGCGGCTGTTCGGCGCGCGCACCAAACCGGCCCTGATCCTGCTCTATACCGCCGCCACCGGACTGTTCATGCTGGCCGCCACCGTCGCAGACGCGGGCCCGGCTGCCTTTGTCGGCATTGTGGCCGGGGTTGCGCATCTGGGCTGGCAGGTCATCGTCCTGGACATCGACGACGGCGACCAGTGCCTGAAACTGTTCCGCTCCAACACCACCTACGGCTGGATCCTGTTCGCCGGCTTCTGTGCCGATGCGCTGATCGGGTGGCTGTGAGGAGACGCGGTGAGCGGATCGCGAAAAAGGCCCGAACCCACGTGCAATGCAAACGCTGCCTACGGTCTCGTTCCAACGCCCTGAGCACGGGCGCATCGCAGAAAATCGCCCGGAATTCCCGGTCCTCTATGACCTTCCGGGCCAGGATATGTTTCGAATATCTGAATGTGGTAAAAACTGAGACGGTTGTTCTCCCGTGCCGGCTCGAACGCAATCCGCCCGCTTCACGCCTTCAAGTCGGGCGTTCACGGGATTTCGGCCCGTATTGCAAAGCTGCCGTTCATTTCGTGACGTGCGAAGGTCAATAGGGGCGGGCAGCGGGCATTTGCCGCAGCCAGAAGCAACGGCAATACAGCGAAACTAGATGAGCTTTCGCTCCGTCCCCTCGATGTCTAATTTTAGATTGGAAAAAGACAGTTCGATCCGCGCCGTTAGCGTGCCCACCGAATTTTCCCGGTCATCCTTAGACCGTCACGAATGTTCAACCCCATCATGGTGAGGTTTGCCGCACCAGCGATCAGTTCAACGACTTGAACGATGTAAAAGGTGCTATCGAGTTCGCCAGCGGCAGCTTTGCCAGCCAAAAACCACGCCGCTGGCACAAGGATAATCAAACCGTTCAACGCGATGATGGGCATACGTTTTTTCTTGACCTTCGTCAGCACATCTTTGCGTCGTCGTCCCATGACCATTCCTGATCCGCCAGCAATGGCCATGGCAGGTATGAGGATAAACGTGCCGTATAGGATCAACGCTTTGACGGCTGCGATTGTCTCGTGGTTCGTAAACAACTCGCTGATCACCGTGGATGTCCAAAACAGCAGTATCATCAGGAAGCCAATGCTACCTGCAAAAGCGTGAGCCTTTGTTTTCATTGTTGTTCTTCCAATTTTGAAGTCACGCTGAATTCATCAAGCCGCGCAGCAGTTTGGTACGGCGACTTTCTCGAACAGGTGAGGAGCCGTCACTGCGCTTGAAGGATAGTGGCTAAGCTGTTGCTGAAATTCGGGGTTGGAGAAGGCCGCGCGGAAGTCGGCAACGGATTCCCAAACTGCATAGTTGAGGTACATGCTGCCATCGCCAATGGCCTTATGCAGTTGAGTGCTTATGTAACCTGCCTGTTTTTTCATCCAGAGAGCATCGCACCTCCAAGCTTCCACCAACGCGTCCTGGTCGACCGGATCTACTGTGAAAAGGTTGATGAGAACAATTGGCCCGGCATCGACGTCCAGTTGCTGTTCGATTGGAAACTCGGGATCGAGGGGTTTGAAGTTGACCATATCGTTACTCCTTGAACCTTGGTTCAATTTGGTGTCATGTTGTCATATATTGGAGCTAGAAACCACAATGACAACATGTTGTCAAATAAAAACGAGGAGGCGGTATGGCGGAAGAACGTTGGACCAATGAGGGCGAAGCATTGACTGCGTTGATACTCGATGTTTTTCGGCTGAACGGTCGACTACAACTCGCCGGGGACAGATTGGTCGCGGAACTTGGATTGACCAGCGCGCGCTGGCAGGTTCTTGGAGCGGTTGCCTACGCTGAAAGACCAGAATCGGTTGCGTGGCACGCGCGCACGATGGGCGTTCACCGACAAGGTGTTCAACGCATCGTGAATGAGTTGGAAAAAGAACGGATCGTCGAATTCGGACCAAACCCGCATCATAAGAGGGCACACCTTGTGCTATTGACTGCAAAAGGTAAAGAACTGTTCGAATCTGCGATCGCGTTACAAATTCCCTGGATAAATGATCTCTCAAAGGGCCTGTCAGCAGACGATATCGCGACCGCGCGAGAGGTCATCGACTTCTTGAAAATACGCCTGCTGGAGGCCGACAATTCACACGAGGTGCGCTCCGAACAAAGCTGACATTCCATGTGATGCTGCGTTGGTTCGGGCGGGGAATGGAGTTTCCATTCGGTCAAAACGAATGCCAGAAAAGGGCCGGGAGCTACAGCAGAATTTTGTCCGAACGAATGTCGGTTTTGGGGGGCGAAATTCCAGGGTCCAGAAGGCAAAAGATTGCCCCATTCCAGGGATTTATACAGGTTACGGTGACCGGCAGGATTTCTTCGCAAGGCAGAAATATGAACACCCGGAACACAGCTCCTTGCTTCCTTGAAGACGAGCGGGAACCTACCTGCTTGCATCCACCTTCGAGGAAGGAGCAGTGCCGAGACGCGCGCTGTTTTTGGTGCCTTGGAATGTGGTCGGCACACCGTCACGACCGCGCGATGATCTGGCGTTCGTTGCTGTGGACAGCCGCAACCTCCGCCAGATCGTCGGAATGCTCCGTTTCGGCCAGTGTGATCGACAGGGCGCTGTCGGGGTGTTTCAGGATCAGCGTCGCAAGGATGTCGCCCGGGGCCGCACCGGGAACGATCCGGACCATGACCCCGTCGAAACCCTGAACCGGGACGACGACCTTGACGGGCACGCCGGCAACCCGGCGATTGATGACCGCCCTGTCACGGTCAAGAAGGATCTCCGCCGGAAGTGAGCGCGTTCCAGGCAGGGCTTGGCAACGCCTCGTCGGACGTTCGATGCCAGTCGCGCCTTGCCTGAACGAGGACCCGGCAATGCGGTCGCAACGAGGACACGCCACGTCCCTTAAAACACTGACAACACTGACAATACCGATAGCATTGGCACCACTGGCAGCCACCCGCCGGAGGATCATGCGCCTGTTGCCGATCAGGTCTCGAATGTGCCGTCGCGAAGATCCGCAAAATAGGTGTCAGTTCCGATCTGCCCTCCTTTCAGCGCTATTTCGAATTCTGACCCGCCCCGTGTATGAGCGGTGCAAACCGGTGAGCCGGGTGTGGTGGGGATAGCCTGCCGGAGGGTCAGGGCAAAAACATCCAATTCCGCGAGAGCATGGCTTGATGTATCACCGCCCGCGACGGCCACTCGCTCCAGGTGATGCCTGTCCTTGAGGGTGGCCAGCAGGCGTCCAAGCGTCTTTCCGACGCCGTCAAGGTTCAAGGGGCCTGACACAGGGTCCGCCGCCTTGCCCTTTGCCGTGTAGAGGACCGGGCTTTGTCCGGCCTCCAGCGCCGTGGACGCAATCTGCAAGATGCGATCGGCTTCCTGCTGCAGTCCGTTTCCGGTTGCCAGTGCATTGAAATCGACCGGCACGCCTTCGAACCCTCTCTTTTCAGCGGTTTCGATCTGGCGCGCGGTTGTCGGCGAACAGCTTCCCGAGACAACCGCAATGCGAGACCGGGCGGCCAGCGGCCGCGACACCGCTGGAGGCGGCAGCAGGTCGAGTTCCCGCCATCTTCTCAGAAGGGCATATTCGACGCCGGACGACCCGGCAATGAAAGGTCCGAGATCCTGCCTGTTGTCCTCGATATGGCCTCCCGCCGCCGCCTGGGACAAGCTGTCGTAGACATCGATCAGGCGACTGGCGGTGCGCGCCTGACCGGTTTCTCGGGCCTGGTGGGTGCGAGGGGCGGCGATGGAACCGTCCAGTGGGGTCAGGCATTCAAAGGGCAGATCCGTCTGCAGGGACAGGTGTTCGATCAGGTCTGCCTCGTGCATCGGCGTTGCCGGGTGCCTGCTCATCACCGGGTGCCTGTCGATCCTGTAGACCTGTTCGCCGTAGGCCGCGAAAAGAGTGCCGAAAAAGGTGTAGCGACGAAGCTGAGGCGCGCCAACGACAACCGCGGTTCGTCGCTGGCTGAATGTTTCCAGTCCGATTTCAAGGGCGCGGCCGATAGATCCCTTTTCCGGAGAACTGTCGAAAGT
This sequence comes from Roseibium sp. AS2, assembly GCF_038900065.1. Taxonomy (NCBI): domain Bacteria; kingdom Pseudomonadati; phylum Pseudomonadota; class Alphaproteobacteria; order Hyphomicrobiales; family Stappiaceae; genus Roseibium; species Roseibium sp. AS2. The sequence continues at coordinate 176,622 of NZ_JBBMQN010000001.1, read as the reverse complement.
CGAGCAGGTCTTGTAGTGGCAAAACCGTGCATCGAGTGACTTCAGCCAGGAGAAGATTGCCGGAAGGGTCTCGGACATCCAGCCGGGGGCCTGACTTCGGCTGATGCCTGCCAGGCCGACCGCACGGCAGTGTTTGAACCTTGCGAGCTGTTTCTTGTCCGGAATGGAGGTGAAGAGGACGGTTTCGATGCCTCCCGTCGTCAGGGCTTCCATCACGTCCGTTGATCCGGTGAAGTCGTCACCATAGTAGGAAATGAAGAGCGCGCCTGTCATGTCCTCTCTCCGGCGCCGTCCTTGTCCCCGAACAGGTCCAGGGCCTGGGAAAGCTCCTTGTGGTCTTTTGCAAAAACATGCGCCGGAACCCCGCCAATGGCGGCCTCCGCCGCCTGCTTCAGGCTGGCGACGCCTCCGGCGACACCGCCGGGATGACCCATGATCCCGCCCCCTGCGCAATAGATAAAGTCCGTATGCCCGATCGCCTTGCAGGTCGCTTCCATCTGAACGGCGGTCTGTCCCGACGAGAAGACCGGCATCGCCTGATATCCGTGTTCGCTCGACAACGGATCGTCGAGTGAGCGGGCATTCTCGATGACGGTCGCGTCGGGTTCGGTAAACTTGTTTGCAATCCCGTTGACATGCAGATGGTCCGCCCCGGCGAGCCTCCAGAATTTCTGCCAGACCCGGAACGAGATGCCGATATCCGGTGATCTCGAATAAATTCCCCAGCCGTTCCGGTGACAATGAAGTGGCAGATCGATGTGCCGCCTGATGGCACTCAGTCCCGTGAGACCGAGTGGAAACAGGCTTACCATCGCGCAGGTGCCGCCGGCCTGCTGCACGAGGTCGGCATTGTGGCGCATCACGTCCAGCTCGTCGGTGATGTTGAATGCGTACATGACCTTCCTGCCGGTGCGGTTCGCATGCGTATCGATCACCTTCATCACCTCGCGCAAGCGATCCTCGAACGGACAATGGGGGCCGTTTGCCTGGAGCTCGTCGTCCTTGATGAAATCAATCCCGCCTTCGACGAGCCTTTCGACAAGTGATGCGGTCCCCTGAGGAGAGAGGCCGACACTCGGCTTGACGATCGTTCCGATCATCGGCCGGTCACTGACGCCGGCGAGTGCCCGAGTGCCCTGCCGGCCGAACGCCGGGCCCGGATATGCACTGGCGAATTCTTCTGGCAGGGAAATGTCCGTCAGACGAAGTGCGGACACTTCCGCAAGTTCGAACAGGTTGCCCGCAACCGTTGCCATGACGTTGGGAAGGGACGTGCCCATGTTGTCGAGCGGCCAGGAGAGAACGATCTCGCCGCGCGTATGGATGTCCGCGCCGATCCGGCACGGAAGCGACGGTGTGCTGCTCGTCGATGACACGGTGATCTGCTCGACCCTTGCCCCGGAACGCTCCCTCAACCGGTCTGTTTCTCCCGGCAGTCTCAGAAATGTTCCCGAGGATTGCTCACCCGCGATTACCTCGGCTGCCCGCTCCAGGCTTGTCGGCGTTTCAAGATCATACGTTGCAAAGAGCCTCCCCATTCCTGTCCTCATCCCCGTTTCTGGTTGAACTTCAGATATATGATTAGCAACTTATCATACCAGTTGACAATGTGATTTGTGTGTGAATTTATTCGTTCAACAAATTTGGAGGAAACATGAAAATCGCGCTCATCGGTGCGGGAGGAAAAATGGGAGTGCGTCTCTCCCAGAACCTGAAAGGCTCCCGATTTAACGTTGCCCATGTCGAAGTCAGCGATGCCGGCAAAGAGCGGCTCAAGGCTGAAGTCGGTGTCGATTGTGTTGACACGGACGCCGCTCTTGAGGGCGCGCGCGCCGTTATTCTTGCCGTGCCGGACACGGCGATCAGGGCGGTTGCGGAAAGTATCATCGACAAATTGGCGCCAGGAACGATGCTGATCGCATTGGATGCGGCAGCTCCCTTTGCCGGGCACTTCCCGGATCGCAAGGATGTGACCTATTTCGTCACCCATCCCTGCCATCCGCCGATCTTCAACGACGAAACGCAGATGCCTGCCAAGCACGACTATTTCGGCGGCATCGCTGCCAAGCAGGCAATCGTGAGCGCCCTCATGCAAGGGCCGCAAGAGGATTATGCGGTGGGCGAAGAGATCGCCCGGACGATCTTCCAGCCAATCCTGCGCTCCCATCGGGTCACGGTTGAGCAGATGGCGCTTCTTGAGCCGGGATTGTCGGAGACCGTCTGCGCAACTCTGCTTGTGGTCATGAAAGAGGCCATGGATGAGGTCGTCCGGCAAGGTGTCGACCGGGAAACCGCCCGGGACTTCCTGCTTGGTCACATGAATATTCTTGGTGCGGTTGTCATGGGAGAGGTCGACGGCGTCTTCTCCGACGCCTGCAACAAGGCCATCACCAACGGTAAAAAACGTCTCATGCGGGACGACTGGATCGGCGTGTTCAAGCCGGACGAAATCAAGGAAAGCATCCGGCAGATCACCTGATTGAGCTGCCTGCATTGTGGACCGCAGGCCGTTCGAAGTGGCAACAGGGAACCTGGGAGAGGTCCCGTGTTGCCAGACTGGGAATGAAACATTTTCGGGAGGAAACCATGAATCTTACAAAAAGAACCCTTTTGGCCGGAGCCGCCGTCATGGCGACGCTGCTTGCGCCTGCCTATGCCTCGGCGGCTGATCTGATCGCGATCATCACGCCGTCCCACGACAACCCGTTCTTCAAGGCGGAAGCCGAGGGCGCTCAGAAAAGAGCCGAAGAACTTGGCTACGAAACCCTGGTGCTTGTTCACGACGATGACCCGAACAAGCAGAACCAGCTGTTCGATACGGCAATTGCCCGTGGTGCGAATGCCATTATCCTCGACAATGCGGGGGCCGATGCGACCGTTGCTCCCGTGCGCCGGGCCAAGGAAGCAGGCATCCCCTCTTTCCTCATCGATCGCGAGATCAAGGAAACAGGCATCGCGGTGTCGCAGATCGTCTCCAACAACTACCAGGGAGCGCAGCTTGGCGCGGAAGAGTTTGTCAGGCTGATGGGCGAGGAAGGCAAATATGCCGAGCTGCTCGGCCGCGAGGCAGACACCAACGCCGGCATTCGTTCCGCAGGCTATCATGATGTGATCGACCAGTATCCGGATCTGGAGATGGTCGCTCAGCAGTCGGCGAACTGGAGCCAGACCGAAGCCTACGAAAAGATGGAAACCATCCTTCAGGCGACCCCCGAAATCAAAGGCGTCATTTCGGGCAATGACACCATGGCCATGGGGGCCTGGGCGGCACTCAAGGCTGCCGGACGGACGGACGTGATCGTTGTCGGTTTTGATGGCAGCAACGATGTCCGCGACTCGATCCTGGAAGGCGGCATCAAGGCCACCGTGCTGCAGCCCGCCTACCGCCAGGCCCAGATCGCGGTGGAGCAGGCCGATCAATACCTGCGGACGGGTTCAACCGGTCAGGACGAAAAGCAATTGATGGATTGCGTCCTGATCAACAGCTCGAATGCCGGTGACCTCGAGACCTTCGCGCTGAACTAGGCCCGACATCACACCGTGGTGTACGTTCCGCCGCGGTGTGATCTTTCCCACGAAAAACCTGGAAATCCTGCCGGAGAGAATGCCGGGAGGATTCTGTTCAAGGAGGTTGCACAGTGGATCGCGGCGCAGTTCCTTCCCTGTTTTTGGTCCTTGTGGCTGTCGCCGGCCTGGGCGGATGCAAACTCGAAAAGCATCTGGCCACGAATGACGGTGGCGGTCAGGGGCAACAAGTCGTTTCAAGCAGCCCCGGCGGCGACATGGATGTGCTTGTAGCTGACATCTGGGCCAAACAGGTTCTACCTCACCTTCAGCAAACGGCGACCGACATGGCCGTTCTTGGCGACGCGATTGCAGCGGATCTCGACACGGCCGGCGAAGCACATGGCTATCGTCCGTCCAGCGAGGGAAGTCCCTGGAACTTCGCCGTGCGGGTACAGGGCACAATCCTGGCAGCCAAGACGGATTCACGTGCCGCGACAGCGGATGTGGACGTGACCGCCGATGGCAAGGCAGATGTCATCCTGCAGCTCGGTCCCGTGATCCGCGGAACGGCGCTCCGGGATATCCTTCCGTTCGTCGATTTCTCTTCATTCACGGATCAGATCGAGTTTGCCCAGCTCTCCCGTTCCCTGAACACGCGCGCCTACGAAAGTGCCCTGAAGGATCTGCCCCGCGACGCTCTCGTGGGCAAGACCATTGACGTGATCGGTGCCTTTACCGTGCGCGGCGGCGGTCCGCCGTACCTGATCACACCCGTGTCGACAAAGATGGGTGGTTCATGACAGACGAAATGCACCAGATCGGCTTGTCGGTGCGTGCGGCAAACAAGGTCTATCCGGGCACGCACGCGCTGAAGGATGTGGACTTCGATGTCCGGCTTGGCGCGGTGAATGTGCTCGTCGGTGAAAACGGCGCCGGCAAATCCACCCTGATGAAAGTGATCGCCGGCGTCGAGCAGCTGACTTCGGGTGAAATCCTGCTGCAGGGGGAAAAGGTCACCTTCCCCGACACGCGCACGGCAGCGGCAAACGGGATCGGCATCGTCTTCCAGGAGCTCAACCTCTTCCCCAACATGACGGTTGCCGACAACATCTTCATCGCACGGGAAAAGACCCGCGCCGGGGTCGATATCGCTGCCGGAGACCAGAGAGCGGAAGCCGCGGCGCTCATGCGGCGCCTCGAGCACGACATTTCGCCGGACGCGATGGTGAGCGACCTGCGCATCGGCGAGCAGCAGATCGTCGAGATCGCCAAGGCGCTTGCCCAGGATGCGCGGATCCTGATCATGGACGAACCGACCTCCGCCCTGAGCGCGGCGGAAGTCGAAATCCTCTTCCGGGTCATCGCGGACCTGAAGAAGCGTGGTGTCGGCATCGTCTACATTTCCCACCGCCTGGAGGAGCTGATCCGGATCGGCGACTACATCACGGTGCTGAGGGACGGTGCGCGGACAGGCGCCAGAAGCATGGACGGCGTCGACGTTTCCTGGATCGTGCGGAACATGATCGGCGCGGCGTCAAAGGATTTCGCCAAGACGGTCAAGCACGACTTCGGCGACGAGGTGTTCCGCTGCGAGAACATCAGCCTGATGGGCCGGACAGGAAACCGCGTTGTCGATGACGTCTCGCTGTCCTTGCGCGCTGGCGAAATTGTCGGGATCTACGGTCTCATGGGTGCGGGGCGTTCCGAACTGTTCGAATGCATCATGGCCCAGCATCCGCATTGCACGGGGCATTTCTACGTCGAGGGCCGCCACCTGAATGAACCCGATGTCGCGGGCCGCATCGGGCGCGGGCTGGCGCTCATCCCAGAAGACCGGAAGTCGGAGGGCCTGATCCAGATCCTGCCGATCCGGGAGAACATGTCGCTGTCGAGCCTGGCCAGTTTCGTGAAGGGCATTCATCTCAGCCTCGCCGCGGAGCGGGAGACGGTGACGCGCTTCGTCAAGGATCTCGCAATCAAGATCGCCAGCATGGAGAACCCGGTCAGCTCGCTGTCCGGCGGCAACCAGCAGAAGGTCGTGATCGGCAAGGCGCTGATGACCTCGCCCAAGGTTCTGCTCATGGACGAGCCGAGCCGCGGCATCGACATCGGTGCCAAGGCCGAGGTCTTCCGCACCATGCGGCGGCTGGCGGCGGAGGGACTGGGGATCCTGTTCGTCACCTCGGATCTTGAAGAAGTCATGTCCCTGTCCGACCGGATCATCGTGATGTCGAACGGCAGCATCACGGGCGAGTTCGAGGGCGCCGGCGTCAAGGAAGAACAGATAATCGCGGCCTCCGCGATCGGCCATACGCCTGCCTCCGAGGCAGGTCATGTCATTGGGAGTAGGAACGGATGACATCAGTCACCACAATGCAGCCTTCGGGCACCTCCGGCGGACAGCCGATGATCCTGCTGCTGCTGAAACTCAGGACCTTCATCGCCCTGATCGCGGTGTTTGCCTTCTTCTCGTTTGCAGCCCCGAATTTCCTCAGCACCGCGAATTTCGTCATCATGTCCAAACATGTGGCCCTGAACGCGTTTCTGGCGATCGGCATGACCTTCGTCATCATCACGGGAGGGATCGATCTCTCGGTTGGCTCGATTGTCGGCCTGTGCGGAATGGTGGCCGGCTACCTCATCCTCAACGGTGTCGATCTGGGGATCGGGTATTCGCTCTATTTCAACATATTCGAGATCATTCTCATCACGCTTGCGGTCGGTGTTTTTGTCGGGGCAATCAACGGCGTGCTGATAACGCGCCTCAACGTGGCCCCCTTCATCGCGACGCTCGGAACGCTTTACGTGGCGCGCGGCCTGGCACTGCTTTCTTCCGATGGGGCGACCTTTCCCAACCTCGTCGGGAACGAGGCCTACGGATCGACGGGTCTTCACGTGCTCGGAACGGGAAGTCTTCTTGGCATTCCGGTTTCCATATGGCTGCTGATTGCCGTCGGTCTGACCGCTGCCTATATCGCCGGACGAACGCCGCTGGGACGGCACATCTATGCGGTCGGCGGCAACGAGAAGGCGGCCGCCCTCTCCGGCGTGAAGGTCAATCGCGTCAAGATGTTCGTCTACATGTTCTCGGGTTTCTGCGCGGCCATTGTCGGCCTTGTCATCTCGTCACAGCTGATGGCCTCGCATCCCGCGACGGGCGAGACCTTCGAACTCAACGCGATTGCCGCAGCCGTCCTCGGCGGCACGTCCATGTCGGGTGGACGCGGCCGGATCGGCGGAACCATCGTCGGCGCATTCGTAATTGGCGTGTTGTCCGACGGACTGGTGATGATGGGTGTCAGTTCCTTCTGGCAGACCGTCATCAAGGGCCTGGTGATCATCGCCGCCGTTGTTGTCGACCAGGCGCAGCAAAGGCTGCAGGCCCGGGTGGCACTGCAGCAGCAGGCCGCCGCAGCATGAGGAGAACATCATGAAGAAAGGCGCACTGATCGGCTGCGGTTTTTTCGCTCAGAACCACATGCACGCCTGGGCCGACGTCGAGGGAGCAGCCATCACCGCGCTGTGCGACCGCGACGAGAACCGCCTGAAGGAGACGGCGGGACGCTTTGGCGTCGAGCGGACCTATACCGATGCCGACGAGCTTCTGAAATCGGAAGAGCTCGATTTCGTCGACATTGCCACGACGGTTCTGACCCACAGGCGGCTGGTCGAACGCGCGGCCGGATCGAATGTGCACATCATCTGCCAGAAGCCCTTTGCGGACACGATGGCAGATGCCAGGGCAATGACAGACGCGGCCGCCGACGCCGGCGTGACCCTGATGGTGCACGAGAACTTTCGTTGGCAGTCGGCAATCCACGCTGCCAAGGCCGAACTCGACAAGGGCGCCATCGGAACGCCCTTCTGGGGACGGGTCAGTTTCCGGTCGGCCTATGACGTCTATTCGGGCCAGCCGTATCTGGCGACGGACGAGCGCTTCATCATCCAGGACCTGGGGATCCATATTCTGGACATCGCCCGCTTCCTGTTCGGCGACGCGCGCACGATCTCGGCAAGCACGAAACGTGTCAATCCGGCCATTTGGGCGGAAGACGTCGCGACCATGATGCTGGTTCACAAAAGCGGCGTCACCAGTGTTGTCGACTGCAGCTATGCATCACGGCTCTCCCGGGAGAGCTTTCCCGAAAGCCTTCTCGAGGTGGATGGCAGCGAGGGAACGCTGAGGCTGATGCCCGGATACAGGCTGGTTGTGCACAATGCGTCCGGCACCCGGGAACTGGACGTATCGCCCCCGCTGCTGTCCTGGGCGGAGCGTCCCTGGCACAACATTCAGGAAAGCGTCTACAACATCCAGCGGCATTTCATCGATTGCCTGAATGCGTCCGGGGCACCGGAGACATCGGGACTGGACAACCTGAAAACGCTGGAACTGGTCGAGGCTGCGTATCTTTCCGCTGCCGGGAACAGCCGGACAATCAAGCTGGACACCGCCTGACATGAGCGACGTGAGCCGCATTCGCCTGTATGGAACGGAATCGGCCCCGGAGCCATTCCGGACTTTGCGCGCAGGGCCGCTGGAAGTGCGGCTGGAAAACGGAAATCTGCGGTACATTCGGTTCGAAGGCCATGAAGTTCTGCGCGCCATTTCCTACGTTGTACGCGACAGTGACTGGGGCACGCTTCCTGCGGCCATTTCCGATCTCGCAGTGGTGGAAGACCCCGGCAAATTCGAAGTTTCCTACGTCGCGCATTACCAGAACCAGGGGGCGGGTCTCAGCGTCAGGGCGCAGATAACCGGCACTGAGGCCGGATCATTGAGGTTTGCTTCCTCGGCAGTCGTCGACAAGGCCTTCGAGACGAACCGGTGCGGTTTCACCGTGTTGCATCCGATCAACGGGGTGGCCGGCGAACCCGTCGAGGTCGAGCATTGCGACGGGACCATTGCCAACACCAGGTTTCCCGATCTCATAGACCCCTGGCAACCCTTCAAGTCCATCCGGTCCCTGACCCACGCAGCAGCGCCGCACCTGAAGGCCCGTTGCCGGATGGAGGGCGACGCCTTCGAGATGGAGGACCAGCGCAACTGGTCCGACGCCTCCTACAAGACCTATGTGAGGCCGTTGGCGCTTCCCTGGCCGTATCTCATGGATGCGGGACAAGAGGTCGATCAGTCGGTGACACTCGAAATGATGAGGAGTGAAACCGAAGGGGCATCGATCTTCCCGGCGCGTGATGACACAGCAGCCAGAGTTGTCGAGTTTGTTCGAGGCGAAGCCACAAACAGCCGTCTGCCGCGAATAGGACTGCTGATCAGCCCTGAAGACACCAGGTCCGCCATCGAACACGCCGGTCTGCTGAAAGAGGTCAACCCTGCTGCGCTCCTGTGTCATTTCGATCCGACACAAGCGCACGGACTGAAGGCACTTGAAGATTTCCGGTCCTTGCAGGACCTTTTCCCGGCGTCTTACGATCTGGAATATGTGGTCGCCTGTGATGGCGACCTCGAGGCGGAATTTGACAACCTGGCCAGCATGGTAAAACGAAGCGGGCTTGCCTTGAACTCAATCGCGGTGTGTCCTTCGGTCGACCGTCAGTCGACACCGCCGGGCAGTGAATGGCCCGCGTGTCCTCCATTGTCGATAATCTATGCTGCTGCGAGACAAGCTTTTCCCGAGACCAGGCTCGGCGGCGGCATGTTCAGCTATTTCACCGAGTTGAACCGCAAACGGCCGCCAATGTCATGGCTGGATTTCGTGACCCATTCAACCAATCCGATTGTTCACGCGGCCGATGACGACAGTGTCATCGAAACACTTGAAGCCGTGCCGCATATCACGCGCTCGGCCCGGGCGCTCATTGGCAAGGACAAGGAATACAGGCTCGGACCGTCAACCATCGGCATGCGCCAAAATCCCTACGGATCCCGGACATTTGCAAATCCGGGCAACAAGCGTCTTTGCATGACCCATGACGATCCGCGCCAACGCGGCCTTTTCGCCGCTGCCTGGACCATGGGCTATGCGTCCGCGATTGCCCGGGCTGACATTCGTCAATGGGTTCCAGCAAGTTTCACCGGCCCCAGAGGGATTGTTGACGAAGCCAGCGGATCTCTCTGGCCCGTTGGAGAGGTCGTCGCGACCCTCGCGGCACTGGGCGAAGCGAACGTTATCAATTGTGACTGTGTCGGAGCGGATAAGATAGCTTCGCTGTGTGTGGAGAAGGACGGTGAGGTCTTCCAGATTGCCGCTAATCTGACAGACCGGAACCTGGAAATTGTCTGTGGCGATCGGCGGATGCTTGGTCCATTCGAAGTTCTCCGGCTATAAGTCCACTGAAGGCGGATGAATCTGCGGTCGGCTGTGAAATCGTGCGTGCCGCGATCCGCAGACAGCCCTGCGGTGAAAGGATCAGATTGGCGGGTCATGGAAAACTGGAACGGCTCGGGAGCCGGTGATGACAAGATTGTCCGGCGAAAACTCTCCGATCAGGTTTTCGATCGATTGCGTGAAATGATTGTGCGGGGCGAGCTTGCCCCCGGCGATCCCATGCCGTCCGAGCGTGAATTGATGCTGCGCTTCGGCGTCGGCAGGCCCGCCGTTCGCGAAGCCATGCAGACGATGCACACTCAGGGGCTCATTTCGATTTCCCAGGGCGAGCGGTCCCGGGTGAGCGAGCTGTCGGCGGATCTGGCGTTTCGGCAGATGGACATGGTGGCGCGCATGCTGCTGTCTGCCTCTTCTGACAATCTTGAACACCTCAAGGAGGCGCGCAGACTGTTCGAAGGCGGCATGGTCAGGATCGCGACCGAGAAGGCCTCGCCGCAAGACATTTCAGAACTCAAGCAGCTTGTCGTCGATCAAAAGGACCTGCTCGGCAATCCGTCCGATTTCATCAAGGCCGATATCGCCTTTCACAGCAAGATCGCGTCGATATCGGGCAACCCGATTTTTGCGGCGGTCAGTGACGCCATGCTCACCTGGCTGTTCAATTATCACACGGACCTGCTGATCTGGTCGGGACGTGAGAACGTCACGCTTGCCGAGCATTCCAAGATCGTCGAGTGTATCGAAAGCGGTGTTGCTGAAAATGCCGAAAGCGCCATGCGTTCACACCTGAACAGATCGCAGGATCTTTACCGGCATCATCTTTGAATGTTCCACCGGAAGCTGAGGCGATTGACAAGCCGGCAGACAGCAGGTGACGCCGGCAAGCGCTGGTAAACGCCGGTCTTCCCTGCAGCGCGCCGCGGAGCGGCGCCATTTTTGCAGTCCTGGAATGTGGTCAGCGCACCGTCACGACCGCGCGATGATCTCGCGTTCGTTGCTGTGGACAGCCGCAGCCACCGCCGGGCGGCCGGGGACGCGCCGGTTGAGAAAGCGCGGACGGCGGCCCGTGAGCAGGCGCAGTTGCCGGCGCGGTGCGGGGCGGGCGGCCGGAAGGGCGCTGTAGGCCTCGATCGGCTTGATCTTGCCGCCGAGATCGCACACCAGCATCGGCAGGTTGAAAACCTGCGCCCAGCGGCTCCACAGCACGGCCAGATCGTCGGAATGCTCCGTTTCGGCCAGTGTGATCGACAGGGCGCTGTCGGGGTGTTTCAGGATCAGCGTCGCAAGGATGTCGCCCGGGGCCGCACCGGGAACGATCCGGACCATGACCCCGTCGAAACCCTGAACCGGGACGACGACCTTGACGGGCACGCCGGCAACCCGGCGATTGATGACTGCCCTGTCGCGGTCAAGGAAGATCTCTGCTGGAAGTGAGGGCGTTCCGGGCCGGGATTCGAGCCGCTGCTCGAAGCGGACCGGTAGGCCGCCGGGATCGGGCAATGTTGTAATGCCCGTCCCGGTTGCCGTCGTTTCCTGTATTTCTGTTTGACGTCTCAAATGACTCTCCACAGGGCCTTATGGCCTCTTGATGTGATTGAAGCTACGGGAGAAAAGTCGTGATCAGCTTAAGAGACAGGGTTAAAAAACTGTGATTTCAAAGACGGTTACCGGAGTATGAGCAGAGCGGTAACCGCTTGTTCAGTCCTGTGACGACCGGAGGGGAATACAACCGGAAGCTTAGAAACGGTCGATGCGAGACACATTCCGCTTCGGCCTTTCCGACAGCAGATGTTGCAGCCGCGAGGTGAGCGGCGTAAACAACAGCCGGACCATTGGACGGATGAGCGTTGAACATGTCGGAACTGATAGATCAGAGCGAATTGCAATCCCGCGCGGCGCGCCTTGTGGCGGCGGCCCGCACGGCCGGGGCCGATGCCTGCGACGCGATCGCCGTCACCGGCGTCTCGCTCTCGGTCGATGTCCGCGAAGGCAAGGTCGAGGAGACCGAACGCGCCGAGGGCGATGACGTGACGTTGCGGGTTTTTGTCGGCAAGCGCACGGCGGCCGTGTCGGCCAACCGTCTCGACGATCCCGCGAGCCTCGCCGAACGCGCCGTTGCCATGGCGAAGGTCGCGCCCGAGGATCCCTATGCGGGACTTGCCGATCCGGACTTGCTGGTCAGGGACCAGCCTGTGCTGGAGCTTCTGGACAGCACGGAAATGACCGCAGACAAGCTGGCGGAGATCGCGCTGGAGGCGGAAGCCGCCGGGCTGGCCGTCGAGGGCGTCAGCAAGTCGGGCGGGGCGGGAGCGTCCTGGCGTCTGGCAGGCGTCGTGCTGGCAACAAGCCACGGTTTCGAGGGATCCTACCTGTCCTCCCGCTACGGCATGTCGATGACCGCCGTTTCCGGCGAGGGCACGGCGATGGAGCGGGACTACGATTTCGACAGCCGGACCTTCTTTGAGGATCTGGAAGCGCCTGCGGAAATCGGCCGCCGGGCCGGGGAACGGGCGGTCCGCCGCCTCAATCCGCAGAAACTGTCGACCCGAACCGCCAACGTGATTTACGAATCCCGGGCAGCCCGCAGCATTCTCGGACACCTCGCCGGGGCCATCAACGGTGCCTCCATCGCCCGCAAGACCAGCTTTCTGCGGGACCGCATGAACGAGGCCGTGTTCGCACCCGGGATCAGGGTTGTCGACGACCCCTTCAAGAACCGTGGCGCGGCGACCCGTCCGTTCGACGGCGAGGGCACGCGGGCGGAGGTGCTCGACGTGATCGAGGACGGCGTTCTGCGGCACTGGTTTCTGGACGGCGCCTGCGCGCGCGAACTGGGCCTGACACCCAATGGCCGCGCCCATCGCGCCGGCAGCGGCACCTCGCCGGGTGCAACCAACATCACGCTGATGCCGGGCGACAAGTCGCTCGAGGAACTCATGGCCGAAGCGGGCGACGGTTTGCTCGTGACAGATCTTATCGGCCACGGCGTCAACGGTCTTACCGGCGATTATTCCAGGGGCGCATCCGGTTTCTGGTTCGAGAACGGACAGATCGTCGAGCCTGTCAGCGAGATCACCATTGCCGGCAATCTGACGGACATGTTCGCGCGGCTGGTGCCGGGCAGCGATCTGGACAACCGCTATTCGGCGGCGACCCCTTCCGTGATGATCGAGGGAATGGCGCTTGCGGGCAGCTGACACGGGCATGGATGAAACCGGCTTCGAAGCGGATCTTCGGCTTGTTGAAACGGCGGCACGGCAGGCCGGCGCGCTTGCGCTGACTTTCTTCGGCAAGGACCCGGAAGCCTGGTTCAAGGGCAAGGGCAATGTCGCTCCCGTGTCCGAAGCCGATCTTGCGGTCGACAAGCTTCTGACGGAGCAATTGCGTACCGCGCGGCCCGGCTATGGCTGGCTCTCGGAGGAAACCGCCGACGACCGGTCGCGGCTTGATCATGAGCGCGTTTTCATTGTCGATCCGATCGACGGGACCCGGGCGTTTCTGGCAGGCGGTGACGAATGGACGATTTCCATCGCGGTCGTCGAACACGGACGCCCGGTCGTCGGGGCCGTGTTCTGTCCGGTCCGGGAGGAAATGTTTCTGGCGCGAAAGGGCGGCGGCGCCTGGCTGAACGGCAGCCGGATCAGCGTGTCGGACCAGAGCGGCATCGAGGGTGCCACCTTGACCGGGCCGCATTCGATCGTCGCCAATGAAGACGTTTTATCCGCCGGTCTGGTGGCCACGCAGATCCTGAGGTCGCTGGCTTACCGGCTGGCCATCGTGGCGGCGGGCCGTGTGGACGTGGGCGCCGCGCGCGGCGGGCCGAGCGACTGGGATCTTGCGGCGGCCGATCTTTTGGTGCAGGAAGCAGGCGGAAAACTGATCGATCTGACGGGCCGGAACCTGATCTACAATCGTGCCAGGACCGGACATCCGGCCCTGATCGCGGTTCCGGAGGTTCTGGCCGGGCCGATGTGCGATGCGCTTCGGCCCCTGATCGGCTGATGCCGCCGGTACTCCGCACCCCGGAAAATAGCGGCACGTTGCTTCAACGGTGCGGGTTCGATCGTCTGCCGAGCCTGACCGGCACAGATGTAAAGCGAGGATATCATGAGTGAAACCGACAGCCAGAAACAGCTTCTGCACCTGGTGTTCGGCGGCGAGCTGGAATCGCCCGAAGGACTGACCTTCCGCGATCTGGACGAACTCGACATCGTCGGCATCTATCCGAACTACGCCGAAGCTGAAAAGGCCTGGAGAGCCAAGGCCCAGTCAACCGTCGACAACGCGCATATGCGTTATTTCATCGTGCACATGCATCGTCTGCTGGATCCGGAAACGGCTTCCTGAGCAGGCCACTGCCATAGATTTCGGGCGAAAACAAAAATGATCAAACGCCTCGGCCGCCAGCCCTGGGTCCTCTCGGGAGTGGGGTCCCTGCTTGCGGGGTACCTGAAGCTTGTCTATCGCACCAACCGCTTCGTGGTGGCGCCGGAAGGCGTGCACGCGCGTATGGAAGCGGACCTTCCGGTGATCGTGGCCATGTGGCACGGCCAGCATTTCATGGTGCCTTTCGCCAAGCCCTCCCACTGGCTGGCCAAGGTCATGATCTCGCGTTCCGCCGATGGTGAGATCAATGCCATCGCGGCGAGCAAGTTCGGCCTCGGACTGATCCGCGCGTCCGGAGGCAAGAATGCGCGGCAGATCAAGAAACGCGGCGGCATGCGGGGTTTCATCGAGGCGCTTCGCGCCCTCAAGGACGGTTACAGCATCGCGATGACCGCGGACGTGCCCAAAGGTCCCTCGAGGAAGTCCGGTGTCGGTATTGTCCAGCTTGCCAAGCATTCCGGGCGGCCCATCCTTCCTGTCGCGGTGGCGACCAGCCGGTCGATCGAGTTGAACAGCTGGGACAGGGCAAGCGTCAATCTGCCGTTCGGTCGCGGCGGGATCGCCGTGGGGGAGTTGATTTGGGTGCCGGCCGAAACGGAAGAGGACGCTCTTGAGGCCTACCGTCTCCAGGTGGAGGAGGGGCTGAACGCTGCCACCAGGCACGCCTATGAACTGGTCGGAAGGGCGGATGGCTGACCGGCGGCCCATTCTCATAAGCGCCTACAGGGGCCTCGCCAGGGTCCTGACGCCTCTGTTCAATCTGCTGTTCCTGCTGCGCAGCCGCTCCGGCAAGGAGAACCCGGCCAGAAAGGGCGAACGGTTCGGTTATTCGGCCACGCCGCGCCCCGAGGGCCGGCTCGTCTGGATTCATGCCGCCAGCGTCGGTGAAACCACGTCCGTCCTGCCTCTGATCGAGCGCCTGGCGGCCGCGGACCTGAATGTGCTCCTGACCACGGTCACCGTGACGGCGGCCGACCTGGCCGGGCAGCGCCTGCCGGACGGGGTGCGGCATCAGTTCGTTCCCTATGACGCACCAGGGCCCGTGAACCGGTTTCTGTCCCACTGGTCACCCGATTTGGCCATGGTCGTGGAATCGGAGGTCTGGCCTTGCATGTTCGACGAGCTGCGCCGCTTCAAAACGCCGTTCGTGCTGCTGAACGGGCGTCTCTCGGACAGGTCGCAACGCGCCTGGGCGAGACTGCCGGATGTTGCGCGTCATGTGTTCCGGTCTCTCGATCTGGTGCTGGCGCAAAGCGACGCCGACGCCGGGCGCTTCCGCCGCCTCGGCTGCGACCGGGTCGAAACGCCCGGAAATCTCAAGTTCGATGCGGACGACCCCTCGGCGGACCCGGCGGAGATCGCCCGGTTGAGCACATCGGCCGGCGGGCGGCCGGTCTGGCTCGCGGCGCTGACCCATCCGGGCGAAGACGAAATCGCTGTGGCTGCGCATGTGTTGTTGCGACGTGAGTTCCCCGATCTTCTTATGATCCTTGTGCCGCGCCATCCGTCGCGGGCGGACGCCATTGCCGATCTGCTGCGCGGGCACGGGCTCGAAGTGTCGCGGCGCAGCCTGTCGGGAACCATTGTCCGCTCGACCGATGTCTTCCTTGGGGATACGCTCGGCGAGATGGGACTTTATTACAGACTGGCCCCGGTCACCTTTCTGGGCGGATCCTTCACGGATGCCGGGGGACACAATCCGGTAGAAGCGGCTCTTGCCGGCTCCGCGCTCGTGACGGGGCCGCGTGTTGCCAACGCGCGCGCGGTCTACAAGGAGTTCTGGAACGCCGATGCCGGCGCGCGGGCGGAAACGGGGGCGGAGCTGGCGGACACGGTTGCCGCCCTGCTGCGCGATCCGGATCTTGCCGCCCGTCAGGCGGAGCGTGCCAGGGCGCTGGTCGCGGCCGGTCGCGGAGCGCTGGACAAGACCCTGATGCTGCTCAAGCCCTTTCTTGCCGAACCGGCCGGAGACCCGGCCCGGGAGGCGGCGCATGAAGACGGCACCTGATTTCTGGTGGAAGCCCGGCTTTTCGCTCGCCGCGACGTTGCTGGCGCCGGTGGCACGGCTCTACGGGCTGGTCGCGGCCCGGCGCATGTTGAAACGGCCGAAGTACCACAGCCGTCTTCCCGTGATCTGCATCGGTAATTTTGTCGTGGGCGGCACGGGCAAGACCCCCTTTGCGATCGAACTCGCCTGCCGGCTTCAGGAAGAGGGCTACCGGCCTGGATTTCTGCTGCGCGGCTATGGCGGTTCGGCAAACGGTCCCTTGCTGGTGGATGCCGGCCTTCACGATGCGGCCGAGGTCGGCGACGAAGCCCTGTTGCTTGCCCGCTACGGGCCGACGGTCGTTGCCGCGGACCGGCCTTCAGGGGCCCGGCTCGCCGAACAGCAGCCGGTCGACCTGCTCCTGATGGACGACGGGTTTCAGAACCCGGCGCTGGCCAAGGATCTCAGCCTTGTCCTGGTGGACTGCAACACGGGTTTCGGCAACGGCAGATGTTTTCCGGCGGGGCCGTTGCGCGCCCCGGCAGACAGACAGATCGTCAGGGCGGACTGCCTTGTGCTGGTCGGAGACGGTTCGGCGGCGGAAGAAGCTGTGCATCTTGCCGGACGCAAGGGACTGCCGATCGTGCATGCCCATCTGCGGCCGCAGCCCAATGACGACCTGGCGGGCTGCCGCCTGTTCGCCTTCGCTGGGATTGGCCGGCCGCAGAAGTTTTTCGCGTCACTGAAGGCGCTCGGATACGAGGTCCGCAAGACCCGTGCCTTCCCGGACCATCACGTCTATTCGCAGGCCGATATCAAGGCCCTTCTGACGGAAGCGGAAGAGGCGGGGCTGGGGCTCGTGACCACGGCCAAGGACATGGTGCGCCTGGAAACCTCACACGGTGAACTGTTTCACTGGATCGCCTCCAGCACGGCGGTTCTGGACGTGCGCATGGACATTGACGACGAGGACCGTCTTGTCGCCCTGATCAGGGAGAAACTGCGCCAGCACATTCTGTCCGGAGCGCACGTCGACTGAGGCACACCGGCGGCACATCGGCTGACGCTATTTGCTTTCCAGATAGCGTTTCATGGACGCATTGGCGTCAACATAGGCCTCCTGGCGGTCGACCGACCAATATTTCAGTTCGTCGAGCGGGATCGCCACGCCGGTCACCGCGCAGCGCACGAAGGTACCCGGCGTTTCCACCTGGTAGTCGCCATCCAGATAGCGGACGCGCGCTTCGCTTGGCACCTGCGGGTTTTCGTATCGGTTCATCATCGCCGTACCTGGCGCCCTTGTCTGTTTTTCTATGCCGCCCTTTTACGGCAGTTCACCACGGTCGGGCAAGCCCCTGCAAGGCCACAGCCGGGACAATCAGAACATCGGCAAGGATCTGCCATCACGCCTGATCTGGTAGCGGCACCGCGACATGACGACTGTCTGCGGTGCAAGCAATCTGCGGGCGCGGATCGTTTCGCCATCGCGGTCCTGTCGGCAGGCTTCCATAGTGTCCCATGTTTGCGACACGCCGGAAATATCCTCGCAGATGAGCAGGTCCGGCTGGCACGCGACCAGATGCATTGCGACCAGGACCGCGTTCACCGGGGCTGCGCCTTGGGAGCCGCACGCCTTGGCTGCCGGGCGGCAAAGTCCGGCCGGATCACGTTTTCGCCGGTCTGTTCGGACGGTTTCGGCGGGCCGGACACCTGACCGGTCCTGCCCAGGGCCTGCAGCAACAACGGATGCAGGCCGTCGCCGCGAAGCGCCGCGATTTCATGAAAGGCAGAAACATCCTGTCCCACGCGAGACTCTGGTGGCTTTGACATCAGCAAAAGGTCTTTCTGGCCGGGGCAATGCCGCGGCGCGTTGTGTCATGGAAATGAGGGGCGGCGGCGACCTGCCCGGATCAATGGATGCCCGATGGTTTCGATCGGACTTTCCGGAGTTGACCGGGTTGGAAATGCGGGTGCGGTGCAGTCGGGTGAACGCAAAAAGGGCACAAGCGGTCTGGCTTTCAAAGGCCAGTCAGGATGACTGTCCTTAAATATGAGTATTAAACTCAGGTTTAAAATACGGCAAGTGGATTTCTGAGGTTTTGGGATGAAATGTCTGCCAAAACTCCTATGTTGGTGATAAATCGGCGAAAAAGCTCTTCAGACCGGGGCGGACCGCGTTGCCGGGAAAACTCAGGACAGTCACATGACCCTTTCCACCACCGATCTCATCGAAACCTCCGGCCTCGGGTTGGAGACCGCCAAGCGGATCACCGAGGAGGCTCTTTCCGGATCGGACGATGGCGAACTCTTTGTCGAGTACCGTCAGACGGAGGGGCTGGTCTTCGACAACGGCCGGCTGAAGGGAGCCAATTACGATACCGCCCAGGGCTTCGGTCTGAGGGCGGTCGCCGGCGAAGCCGCCGGTTATGCGCATGCCGGTGACATCTCGGAAGGCGCATTGCAACGCGCTGCCGATGCGGTCAGCTCCGTCAAGAAAGGCTATTCCGGCAGCTATGCCGCCGCGCCGGCCCGCACCAATCAGTCGCTCTATTCCGACGCCAATCCGCTGGGTGGACCGAGTTTCGAGGACAAGGTGAAGCTGCTTCAGGAGATCGATGCCTTTGCGCGCGGCCGCGATCCGCGGGTGCGTCAGGTGTCCGCGTCTCTGGCGGGATCGTGGCAGGTCGTGGAAATACTGCGTGCGGACGGTCATCTGGTCCGTGATGTCCGCCCGATGGTACGCCTGAGCATTTCGGTCGTTGCGGGATCCGGGGACCGGCAGGAAAGCGGCTCGTTCGGCTGTGGTGGACGGGAAGGCTTTGACCGCTTCATCACCCCCGAGAACTGGCAGGGCGGTGTCGACGAGGCATTGCGCCAGGCTCTGGTCAATCTGGATTCGGTGCCGGCGCCCGCGGGAACCTTCGACGTGGTGCTCGGACCGGGCTGGCCGGGCATTCTTCTGCATGAAGCGGTCGGCCATGGTCTTGAAGGCGACTTCAACCGCAAGAAGACCTCTGCGTTTGCCGGCCTGATGGGCCAGCGCGTGGCAGCACCGGGGGTCACGATCGTCGATGACGGCACCATCCCGGACCGGCGCGGGTCCCTGAGCGTCGACGACGAGGGCACGCCCGCCAGCCGCACGGTGCTGATCGAGGACGGTATCCTGAAGGGCTACATGCAGGACCGCCAGAACGCCCGTCTGATGGGCATGGAGCCGACCGGCAACGGACGGCGCCAGTCCTATGCCCATATCCCCATGCCGCGCATGACCAACACGGTGATGATGTCCGGTGACAAGGAGCCGGAAGAAATCCTGCGCTCCGTCAAGGACGGCATCTACGCGGTTTCCTTCGGGGGCGGGCAGGTCGACATCACCTCGGGCAAGTTCGTGTTTTCCTGTACGGAAGCGTATCGGGTCGAGAACGGCAAGGTCGGCGCGCCGCTGAAGGGCGCCATGCTGATCGGCAACGGGCCGGACGCGCTCACCCGGGTCTCCATGATCGGCAACGACATGAAGCTGGATCCGGGCATGGGCACCTGCGGCAAGCAGGGCCAGGGTGTTCCGGTCGGGGTCGGCCAGCCGTCGATGCGTATCAATGAACTCACGGTCGGCGGCACGGCGGTCTGAGACGCGCGGTCTCGCGGGCGGCTTAGTCCCTGCCGGCCTTGACCGGCGCTTTTTTGGGCAAAACCGTCCCTGTTGGGGAACAGGCGAGCCCATCGATTGAAAACGGCGTCTTTCGCTCGTGGCGTGCTGGCATTCGGGCGGGGTTCGGGCGTAGTCTCGAAAGGACCGGAATCAGTGTTCCGACGGCCCTTTGAGGGAATTCCGGTCGATACGCCAATGAGGGAGCCGGACAGGGAGAGAGAATGGCCGTAGAAGGGGCGCCCCCGTTCTTTGCCGAGTCTATCGTGTTTCTGGCCGCGACAGTCGTGGCCGTGCCGATCGCCAAGCGTCTTGGTCTTGGCTCCGTGGTCGGCTATCTCGCGGCGGGAGCTGCCATAGGTCCCTACGGCATGCAGTTGCTCGGGTCCGGTGAAGATGTGCTTCACGTGGCCGAACTCGGCGTGGTCCTGCTTCTGTTCGTGATCGGACTGGAGCTTGATCCGAAAAAGCTCTGGCGCATGAAACGCGACATTTTCGGGCTCGGGACCGCCCAGGTGGTTCTGACCGGCCTGACTTTTTTCGGTATCGGCCGGCTCGCCGGGTATTCCTTTTCGACATCGCTCGTTGCCGGCTTCGGGCTTGCCCTGTC
The DNA here is from genome assembly GCF_038900065.1 of Roseibium sp. AS2. Classification (NCBI taxonomy): domain Bacteria; kingdom Pseudomonadati; phylum Pseudomonadota; class Alphaproteobacteria; order Hyphomicrobiales; family Stappiaceae; genus Roseibium; species Roseibium sp. AS2. Next base: position 156,199 of record NZ_JBBMQN010000001.1, on the reverse strand, counting down.
CTCCACGGCCTTCGCCTTGCAGATCCTCCAGGAACGCGGGCAACTGTCCTCCGCTTACGGCCAGCGTGCGTTCGGCATCCTGCTGTTGCAGGACATTGCCATTGTGCCGCTGCTGGCGATGGTGGCGATCCTCGCCCCGGGGGAGGGGCCATCAACCTTCGCCCAGATCGCAAGCGAGATCCTGATCGTCCTGGGCGCGGTCGCGGCGGTTATCCTGACGGGCCGGTATCTGATTTCCCCGGTGTTCTTGCTGCTGGCGGCAAGCCGGGCGCGCGAGGTCATGCTGACGGCGGCGCTTCTGGTCGCCCTGGGCAGCGCCGGGATCATGCATGCGGTCGGCCTGTCGATGGCGCTGGGCGCTTTCCTTGCCGGGGTCCTGCTGGCCGAATCCAGTTTCCGGCACACGCTCGAAGCCGATATCGAACCCTTCAGGTCCCTGCTGATGGGGCTTTTCTTCGTCGCCGTGGGCATGTCGCTCAACATCGCCCTCGTGATGGAGCACTGGATGGGCGTGGCGGCCGGCGTCTCCATCGTGATGGTGGTCAAGGGGTCTTATCTCTGGGTGTTGTCACGCAGCACCGGGTCGCCGAACTCCGACGCCCTGCGTATCGCCGTGACCCTGCCCCAGGGCGGCGAATTCGCCTTTGTGCTGTTCACCGCGGCCATCGGCAACAGCCTGCTGGACTATCAGACAGCGAACCTGCTCAACGCCATCGTCATCCTTTCGATGCTGCTCACGCCCGTGGCCTGCCTGGGGCTCGACAAGCTCGCGGCCAGGGTGAAGGCCAGGGGCGTCGAAAATCCGTCGATCGAGACATTCGAGGAAGCGACACCGACCGTGCTGGTCGTCGGTTTCGGGCGCTTCGGCATGGTGGTCGCCCAGATTCTGACCTCCGAGGGGCTGGAGATCACGGCCATCGACAACCGTCCAGACCGCATCCAGTACGCGCGCAAACAGGGCTACAAGGTCTTTTATGGCGACGCCACGCGCGCGGATGTGCTTGCTGCGGCCGGCGCGGACAAGGCGGCACTGGTGGCCATGTGCATCGAAAACGACAAGGTCATGGCCAAGGCCATCGATCTGGTCCGGGAGGGGTTTCCCGACACGCTCATCTTCTGCCGTGCCACCGACCGCGCCCATGCACTCGACCTGACCAAGCGCGGCGTCGATTTTCAGATCAGGGAAACCTTCGAGTCGAGCGTCGTCTTCGGACGGGCGGCCCTGGAGGCGCTCGGAACGCCGCTCGATCGGATCGACCAGATCGAGGAAGACGTTCGCTATCGTGACGAGGAACGCCTTGCCGTGCAACTGACCGAGGGCATGTATGCCGGAGCGGACAGGCTGCACAAGGTGACGCCGCGCAGACCGCAGCCCAAGGAAGAGCACGACGCACCGGCGGAATGACGGGTCGTCGGGACACAAAAAAGGCGCCGCAACGGGCGCCTTTTACTTGTGAGGGGTATTTCCCGCGTCAGGGCAGGGAATCAAATCCCGCCGAAAATCCGTTCAGGGAAATCGGAATGCCGATGCCCTCTTCCGGTGTCTGGAAAATGATGAAGGTCGCCTGGCCGCCGGATCTCAGCTTGGACAGGAGTTCGTCTTCCAGAATGACCTCGGCGATACAGCCGTTCGGCAGGCAGCGCACGAAACCCGCGCGGCCGATATCGGCATTGTCGACCCTCAGGCCCAGTCCGGACGGCAGCAGCACGCCGAGGGGCGCCAGGACGCGCAGGATCCGTGCCTGCCTGTCGGCGGTCTTGAGGACGATCACCGACAGGCCGACATTCTCGCGGTCGGCGGCAGTGACGTTCTGAATGAGCGCGCATTGTTCGCTGGTCGCTCCCGGAGGTGTGTCGCAGCGCATCTGCCAGTCACCATGGGCCGAACGCACCTCGCCCTGCGACGACGCGGGCAGGGTCCCCTGGGCAAGCGCTCCGAGAACGATACCGGCAAGTGCGGCGACTTTACCCAGGGACGCACCGGGCCGTTCGCTCAGGCGGGCACAAATGGACTGCAGCAATTGGGTTGACAAGAAATCCTCCAGTCAAGCGTTGTCCGGTCCGCCGGCGGCCGGTGCGGGTCGAAAGCGGGCCGGCTCAGCGAATCAAGATGGTATTCCGGGCAGACAGTGCCGCATCACGGCGCGTGATTCCAGTCCGGCCCGGGCAAGATCGCGACGATTAGCTGCAATTCTTGTCGAAAATCCGTATGTCTTGACCAATGTCATATGGCGATGATCTCAGGGGCACCGGGAAAAGTTGCAAATTCCGTTGCAGCCTGACGTTTCTTGTGGTTTTTGTGCGGCACGAAGGTGTCGGTGGATTGATGCGGCACATCGCCGCTCTGCCCAATGGTAGCCATCGCCCTTTATATGAGTTTGTGGTTATAGTTCGGCAATCTCATGATCCAGTCCACGGCCAGGATGCGGCAGATAAGGCTTGCACGGCAACGCCAAGCCCGGTACTGCCGCACCGGATTGGACAGGATCTGAGTCCGGAATTGACATATGTGCCGCGAATGACGCGGCTGAGGGAAGGGAGCGCGGACGTGAAGGCATTCTTCAAGCGTCTCATGACAATGGCTGGTATGGCTGCTGCTGGTGTGGCCGCGACCGTCGCGGGAGCGTCCACGGCCGCTCAGGCCGCCGAATCCGGAATGTCGGAATGGCAGCTCGGTTATCAGGTCTCCGTGACGGACGTGATGGACGACATCACGTGGTTCAACGGTTTTACCTTGGTGATCATCACAGTCATCACACTGTTCGTGCTGGCGCTGCTCATCTATTGCATTTTCCGCTTCAACGCCAAGGCGAACCCGGTTCCTTCCAGAACCTCTCACAACACCATGATCGAGGTCGTCTGGACCGTCGCGCCGATCCTGATCCTCCTCGTGATCTGCATTCCTTCCTTCCGGCTTCTGTTCAAGCAGCTCGATATTCCGGAATACGACATGACCATCAAGGCCACCGGATACCAGTGGTACTGGGGGTATGAGTACATGGACGAGGGCATGGGCGAACTGTATTTCGACAGCCTGATGGTTGCCGAGGACGAGCGGCAGGAAGTCGCCGAAGCGCGTGGCGTGACCCTGAATGAAGTTCCGCGCCTGCTCGCCGTCGACTACGATCTCGTCATTCCCGTCGATACCACGGTGCGCCTGCAGGTGACCTCCGAGGACGTGATCCACGCCTTCGCGATGCCGTCTTTCGGCGTCAAGATCGACGCGATCCCCGGCCGTCTGAACCAGACCTGGTTCCATGCCCGCGCGGAAGGCGTCTACTACGGTCAGTGTTCCGAGCTTTGCGGCAAGGACCATGCCTTCATGCCGATCGCCGTCCGGGTTGTCTCGAAAGAGCAGTTCCAGAGCTGGGTGACCGCCGCGCAGGACGATCTGGATACCGCGAACGAGCAGCTCTATGCATCGCTCGCGACCGACAAGAAAGTCGCCGCGACCGGCAGGCTCGAACAAATCTCCGTCGCCGCGAAGTAACGCGGCGGGGAGCCTAATTGGCGATGCGCGCGACAACACGCAGCGCCGCTGGGATTGTATGAAAGAGGGAGCCCAAAATGGCTGCGACCGAAGCACATGCGGCACATGCCCACCCCTACGGGTGGCGCAGGTGGGTCTATTCGACCAACCATAAAGACATCGGAATCATGTATCTGATCTTCGCGATTATCGCAGGGATCATCGGCGGCGCACTCAGCGTCGGCATGCGGATGGAACTTCAGGAGCCGGGGATGCAGATCTTCGGTGATCCGCACCTGTTCAACGTGTTCACGACCGCACATGGTCTGATCATGATCTTCTTCATGGTCATGCCGGCGATGATCGGTGGTTACGCCAACTTCTTCGTGCCGATCATGATCGGTGCGCCGGACATGGCGTTCCCGCGCATGAACAACATCTCCTTCTGGCTGCTGCCGCCGGCCTTCCTGCTGCTGCTGCTGTCGCTCTTCGTTGAAGGTCCTCCGGGCGGTAACGGCGTCGGTGGCGGCTGGACGATCTATCCGCCGCTGTCCACGTCCGGTCAGCCGGGTCCGGCGATGGATCTGGCGATCCTGTCCCTGCACATTGCGGGTGCCTCCTCAATCCTCGGTGCCATCAACTTCATCACGACCATCTTCAACATGCGCGCGCCGGGCATGACCCTGCACAAGATGCCGCTGTTTGCATGGTCCGTGCTGATTACCGCGTTCCTGCTGCTGCTGTCCCTGCCGGTTCTGGCAGGCGCCATCACCATGCTGCTGACGGACCGCAACTTCGGCACGACATTCTTCAATCCGGCCGGCGGTGGCGATCCGATCCTGTTCCAGCACCTGTTCTGGTTCTTCGGTCACCCGGAAGTGTACATCCTGATTCTCCCGGGCTTCGGCATCATCAGCCACATCATCTCGACCTTCTCGCGCAAGCCGATCTTCGGTTACCTCGGCATGGCCTACGCGATGGTGGCCATCGGCGTCGTCGGTTTCATCGTGTGGGCCCACCACATGTATACCGTCGGCATGTCCTCCGAGACCCAGGCCTACTTCGTGGCGGCCACAATGGTGATCGCGGTTCCGACGGGCGTGAAGATCTTCTCCTGGATCGCCACCATGTGGGGCGGCTCCATCGAGTTCAAGACACCCATGGTCTGGGCCGTCGGCTTCATCTTCCTGTTCACCGTCGGCGGTGTCACGGGCGTGCAGCTGGCCAACGCGGGTCTCGACCGGTCCTACCACGACACCTACTACGTGGTGGCGCACTTCCACTACGTGCTGTCGCTGGGCGCCGTGTTCGCGATCTTCGCGGCCTGGTACTACTGGTTCCCGAAGATGTTCGGCTACATGTACAACGAGACGATCGGCAAGGCCCATTTCTGGATCACCTTTGTCGGCGTGAACCTCGTGTTCTTCCCGCAGCACTTCCTGGGTCTGAACGGCATGCCGCGCCGCTATGCCGACTACCCGGATGCGCTGGCCGGCTGGAACTTCGTGTCGTCGATCGGGTCCTACATTTCCGCCTTCGCGGTTCTGGTGTTCCTGTTCGGTATCGTCGAGGCCTTCTCCAAGAAGCGTGCCGTCGGCAACAACCCCTGGGGCGAAGGAGCGACGACCCTGGAGTGGACCCTGTCCTCTCCGCCGCCGTTCCACCAGTTCGAGACGCTGCCGCGCATCAAGTGATGGCGGCGGGAGGCCCTGCCTCCGCATGACACTCAGCACCGCGCCGGTTCCGGCGCGGTGCCGTCTTTAAAAGATCCGCCGGATTGCGCCCCTTGCGCGTGACCATCCGGACCGGCGGAAACGGAATTCGAAGGACGCGCCCATGTCGCTCGCAGAGCGCCAGGATACGATAAGTCAGGACAGCGCCGTCTGGGACGGCGGAATGGGGTCTGTGGGCGACTATGTTGCGCTCCTCAAGCCCCGTGTCATGTCGCTGGTGATCTTTACCGCCTTTGTCGGTCTGATGCTGGCGCCCGGCTCGGTGCATCCGGTGCTCGGCGCGGTCGCGATCCTGTGCATCGCCATCGGGGCGGGTGCGTCCGGCGCGCTCAACATGTGGTACGATGCCGACATCGACGAAATCATGTCGCGCACCCGCAAGCGGCCGATTCCGGCCGGCAAGATCACCCCTGACGAGGCGCTGGCGTTCGGCGTCACGCTGTCCATCGGTTCCGTGGTCACCCTGGGTCTGCTGGTCAACTGGTTCGCCGGCGCCTTCCTGGCCTTCACGATCTTCTTCTACGTGTTCGTCTACACAATGTGGCTGAAGCGCTCGACGCCGCAGAACATCGTCATCGGCGGCGCAGCCGGCGCGTTCCCGCCCATGATCGGCTGGGCCTCGGTGACCGGCAGTGTCAGCCTGGAAAGCTTCGTGCTGTTCCTGATCATCTTCATGTGGACACCGCCGCATTTCTGGGCCCTGGCGCTGGTCAAGAACAGCGACTACACCGCCGCGAAAGTGCCGATGCTGCCGGTGGTGGCCGGCGAAACCAGCACGCGGCATCATATTCTGGCCTATTCCGTGCTGCTCGCGCCGGTCGGCGCAGCGCCTTACTTGCTCGGCTTCGCCAGCCCCGTCTACGGTGCCGCCTCCGCTCTGCTGGGGCTGGCCTTCGTCGCCCTCGCAGCCGACATCTGGCGCAAGCGCGAGGGCGACCCGGCCAAGGCTGCCTGCTGGCGCCTGTTCAAGTTTTCCATCTTCTATCTGTTCACGCTGTTCGCCCTGCTGCTCGGCGAAAGCCTGGTATTGGGAGCGTGACGGGAATGGCTGAAGAGGACAAGGGCATCGCCCTGACCGACGAGCAGAAGAAGAAGCGCCGGTCCCGGTCCATCGCGATCGGCATTGCGCTGGCAGCACTCGTCGTCCTGTTCTATGTGGTCACCATCATCAAGCTGGGACCGGGAATCATGGATCGGGCCCTGTGAGGAATGACATGGTGACAGAACCGGACACCGGCCCGGATGCGGGCAAGGCTCTTGCCCGCCGCAACCGCAAGTTCGCGGGCGCGTGCGTCGGCCTGTTCGTCACGATGGTGGGCGCATCCTATGCGGCTGTTCCCTTGTACAACCTGTTTTGCAGCGTGACCGGCTTCGGTGGCACCACGCAGGTCGCGGAAGAGGCCAGCGAATTGGTCATCGACCGGAAGATCACCGTGCGGTTCGACGGCAACGTCAATCATGCGCTGCCCTGGAAATTCAGGCCGGAACACCGGTCGGTGACCCTGAAGATGGGGGAAACCGCTCAACTGGCCTATCTGGCGACCAACACCGGCGGCAACGCGACGGTCGGGACGTCGACTTTCAACGTGTCGCCGCCGACCGCGGGTATCTATTTCAACAAGCTGGATTGCTTCTGCTTTACCGAGCAGGTGCTTGAAAGCGGTGAAACGGTCGAAATGCCGGTCGTCTTCTTCGTCGACCCGGAAATGGACAAGGATCCCGAGCTGAAATCGGTCAAGGAAATCACTTTGTCCTACACTTTCTTCCCGGTAGAACAACCGGAACGTCCTGTTGCAGCAACGGCCGGAACGGCCGGAACTGAAACGAACTTGTAAGCGCTTGGCGCGGCAACGCGCCGGAATCACTTTGGGGAGCTTGCCGATGGCTGAGGCACATACCAACAACCACGATTACCACCTTGTGGACCCGAGCCCGTGGCCGTTCATCGCATCGGTCGGCGCGTTCATCATGGCACTCGGCGCGATCGGGTTCATGAAATCCGCCCAGGGCAAGGAATTCCTGATCGGCGGCATCGATCTCACCGGCTGGGGCCTGTTCGCGGTCGGCCTGCTGATCATTCTGTACGTCATGTTCGGCTGGTGGCGCGATACTGTCCGCGAAGCTCATGCCGGTCATCACACCCGGGTCGTGTCCCTGCACCTGCGCTACGGCATGCTGTTGTTCATCGCTTCCGAAGTGATGTTCTTCGTTGCCTGGTTCTGGGCCTATTTCGACGCGTCCCTGTTCGCGGGCGAAGCGATCCAGTTTGCCCGCGTCGAGGCAACCGGAGGCCACTGGCCGCCGGCTGGCATCGAGACCTTCGATCCCTGGCACCTGCCTCTGCTCAACACGCTGATCCTGCTGTGCTCCGGCACCACCGTCACCTGGGCGCACCATGCGATGCTGCATGACGACCGGGAAGGTCTCAAGTGGGGTCTGACCCTGACGGTTCTGCTGGGTGTGCTGTTCACCATCTGCCAGATCTACGAATACACCCATGCGGCGTTTTCCTTTGGTGGCAACATCTACGGCGCGACCTTCTTCATGGCGACCGGGTTCCACGGCTTCCATGTCTTCGTCGGTACCGTGTTCCTGCTTGTCTGCCTGATCCGGGCCCTGATGGGACAGTTCACGTCTGAGCGTCACTTCGGGTTCGAAGCGGCCGCCTGGTACTGGCACTTCGTTGACGTCGTCTGGCTGTTCCTGTTCGTCGCCATCTATATCTGGGGCGCTGGTACACCGGCCGCTCACTAGGTCGATACGCCTCCGGCCGGATACGTCCGGCTGGCTGGAAAATGATCGGTTCCAGAAACTGAGCACCGCCAATCAGAACGCCCGATCCGGCTTCCGGGTCGGGCGTTTCCAGTTTCGGGAGCAAAAGGAAAGACATGGAAGACAAGGCTCATTTTCCTCCGGTCAATCCCGTTTCTGCGGGTTTGAAGGGCAGGTGCCCGCGCTGTGGCCAGGGAAACCTGTTCGACGGATTCCTGAGCGTCAGGAAATCCTGTCAGGCCTGCGGACAGGATTTTTCCTTCGCCGACAGCGGCGACGGTCCCGCGGTCTTCGTGATCATGCTGGTCGGCTTCGTCATCGTCGGGCTGGTCCTGTTCGTTGAATTGTCGTTCCAGCCGCCGGTCTGGGTCCACCTCGTTATCTGGCTGCCGCTGACCGTCCTTCTCGCCGGCCTGGTTCTGCGCCCCCTCAAGGGCCTGATGATCGCCATGCAGTTCCGGCACAAGGCCGAGGAAGGCCGGCTGGACACAGACCGGGACGGATAACAGCAAAGTGTCGACGAAAGCAGAACCCGCCATGGGGCCGATCCGGAAACTTCTCCTGCCATTCGCGGTTGCGGTCGTGGCGCTGATTGTGCTGCTCAAGCTGGGTTTCTGGCAATTGGACCGTCTGGCCTGGAAGGAAACCCTGATCGTTCAGGTGGAGGAAGGCATCGCCAAAACACCGGTCGCTGCGCCGGCTCCGGCCGGATGGCAGCGGCTCGACGAGGCCGACGATTACCGTCATGTTGCCGTTTCAGGGACATTTCTACCCGGAACGGCGTTTTACTACACGGCACTCAGCGACCCTGCCGGTCCTTTCGAGGGCCCTGGCGTGATGGTCTATGCACCTTTCAAAACCGCTGAAGGCTGGATCGTTCTGGTCAACCGGGGCTTTCTGCCCCAGGGTCTGCCAGACGATCTCCGCGTGCAGGCGCTTCAGGTCCCGGAAGGACAGATGCGCCTGACTGGCCTGTTGCGTCTCAGCGAAGTCCCGAACTGGACAACGCCGGCCCCCGGCCTCGACGACAATATCTGGTTTGCCCGCGATACGCGGGCCATGGGCGCTGTTCTGGGCCTCGATCCGGACGCACTCCCGCCCTACAGTATTGACCTCGACGCCGCGTTCACGCCGCCGGGCGGCCTGCCGCAGGCGGGCGAAACGATCGTCAGCTTCAAGAACGATCACCTCGGCTATGCCCTGACCTGGTTCGGCCTCGCCGCGACGCTTGTGGGCGTCTTTCTGACATACGCCGCGGGTGTTGTGTGGCCGCGCGCGCGGCAGACGGACTGACAAACGTTCGGCGATAGCGGAGGTTTTCCGACGGGCGCCGAGAATGACTCGGTTGGGTCAGATCGATAGGCAGCCCCGTCTTCTTGGCGCTGATAACATTGATGAAAAATGAATTTTAATACTTGACTATATAACTCATATATTAAATATTGTGGCTACAAAGGGTCGAAAATGGGCCCTAACGGCGCGCGCAATGCGGCGCTTTCTTCACTGCCAGCCTCCAGCAAGCTTCCCCACGACGATCCGAGTTCGAAAGTCCTTTCGAGCTAACGACGGAGCTCATCCATGCCTTACAAATCGGGGCTGAAAAGCCTCAAGCTGGCGACCATCGCCGGCTCCGCCCTGTTATGCCTTGCACCTGATACGCAAGCTCAGCAAGTCAATGCTACTCCGGCAACCGAACCGGAAGTGACGACCAGTCAGGTTGACCCCGAAAACGACCCGCTTGCCGTTGATGGCGCGAAGGGGACATTGCTGGACACGATTACAATTGTTGCAGGCCGCAAGTCCGTTTCGACCCTCGACATACCTGCGAATGTCACCGTCGTCGACGGTGCGGAGATCGAGAAATTCGGTATTTCCGACATGCAGGAACTCACCCGGTATATCCCGGGTGTGACCGTCGGCCGCCAGACCACGGCCACTGATCCGTTCAACACTTTCGGCGGGTTCAACATTCGCGGTGTCGGCGGCAACAGGGTCATGATCCTCTCGGACGGGTCTCGGATACCGGAGCGGATCACCGACGGGACGCGCGACTATCTGGACTTCAATTTTGTCAAGCAGGTCGAGGTGATACGCGGACCGTCTTCCGTTCTGTGGGGCGCGGACGCCCTGGGGGGCGTGGTCGCTCTGGAGACACTGGATCCGGAAGATCTCCTGCTGGGACGGACTTATGGCGGGCAGGGGAGTGTCGGCTACGACAGTTTCACCAACTCGGCGGCGGCCTCCGGTGCCGTTGCCTACCGGTTTTCCGACCAACTGTCGGCGATGATCGCGCTGTCGCGCCGGTACGACGAAGAGCCTGAACTGAGCAATGCGCGCGCCGATGGCGGGATCTACGGCTGTCCACGGGATTTTACCGTGGGTCAGTTGGCGTGTGACAAACTGGACGACACGACGACACAGGCCTATCGCGGTCTGGCAAAGGTCGTCTGGGAGCCGACCACAGAACACCGGCTGGAAGCCTCCGCCGATATCCTCAAGCGCATCACGGGCGTCAACTACACCCAGAACCTGAGCGCCGACATTCACAGGTATGACCGGGACCTCGATCTCAACCGCGGCCGGTTCGCGATCGAACACATCTGGACCCCGGAAGCGGGTCTCCTGGACGAACTGAAAACCGTGGTCGCCTATGCCCCGAACAATTACGACCGCACCGGCAGCGAATGGGGCGTGACGTCTTCGGGAACCGCTTATCTTACGGAAGACGAGTTGACCTACGAGGAGGATTTTTTCGAACTGGACATCCAGGCGTCCAAATCCTTCGTCACCGGCCCCGTCAACCATGACGTGATCTTCGGTTTTGACGGCGACTACACGACGATCGACTATACGCGCATCGACCGCACGACCGACCTGTCGACCGGCACGACCACCGAGACCCGGGCCGGAGGGTTCAACTTCGCGAACTCCGACACCACCCGCGCCGATGTCTATCTTCAGGACACGATCGGCCTGTTCGGCGACAGCCTGGAAATCACGCCCGGCGTTCGCCTGGCAAGCTACCGCATCAAGCCGCGTCCGAACGAGGACTACAAGCTCGTCGACGGCTCCGAGCCGCAGACCCGGGAGGACATCGCGCTCGTCAAGAGCCTGTCCGCGCTCTACCGCGTGAACGACACCTGGTCGGTCTGGGGAAAATATGGCGAAGGCTTCAAGATGCCGACCGCGCAGCAGCTCTACACCTCGCTTCCCAGCACGTTCTTCAATCTGATCCCCGCACCGGGCCTGGAACCGGAACAGGTCAAGAACTACGAGGCCGGGATCCGTGCACGGATTGACAAGGGGCATGTCGCGGTGACCGGTTTCTACGCCGACTACACCGACTTCATTCAAAGCTTCTACAATGTGCCCGGAACCAGCGACTACACCTATCGCAACCTGTCCTCCGTCCAAGTCTGGGGAATTGAACTCGAAGGGTCCTACGAGTTCAACGACAACCTGAGACTGAACGGCAGCCTGGCCTGGCAGCGCGGCGTTCAGAAAGCGAACCAGGAGGCCGACACCGTGCCTCACACATTGCCGCCTTTGACGGCCGTACTCGGGCTGGACTACCTGATCCCGGACTACAATCTCAGCCTGTCCGCCGTTACCACGCTTGCGGCACCGGTCACGGAAGTCTCCAGCAGGGACGACGGATTCAAGCCGGGAGGCTATGCCCTGCTCGATCTGTTCGGAAGCTGGCAGTTCACCAGGCTCGCCAGTCTGGATGTCGGTGTCAGGAACGTCTTCGACAGCCGCTACTTCGAGGCAGGGGCGGCGGGCAAGACGCTCTCTCCCTCGTCGTCGGTCGCAAGGCAGAACCCGCTGGAACTTCAGACGGGGCCGGGGCGCACCTTCACCGCTTCGCTGAACGTCAAGTTCTGAGCGGATGCGCGCGATCCTGAAACGGATCTTCGCCCTGACACGGATTGCCGTGTCGGGGCCCGGGTCCTGGTACGCATATTGTCTGTACGCCGTCGTTCTCGGGTTTCAGTTCGCCGGGGTCTGGGTTTCGGTGAAGTTCATTGCCTGGAACAAGAGCTTCTTCGATGCCCTGGAAAACCGGGATGCGTCGCTGGCCTTGATCGAAATAGGCAGCTTTGCTGTTCTCACAGCCGCGTCCGCAGGCTTTCATCTCGCGGGAAGCTGGCTGCGCAAGCGCCTGTTCCTGTTTCTGCGTCAAAGGCTGACCGGGCATGTGCAAAATGCCTGGCTTGCGAACAAGAGTTACTGGCACTTGCGGCCGGGCTTCGCACTTCAGCCGATAGACAACCCGGATCAGAGAATTGCCGACGATTGCCGCCAGTTCATCGACCGTCTGCTCATCGAAACGCTCGATCTCATCTCGAACATCGTCGCGCTGGTCTCCTATGTGGCCGTGTTGTGGTCCCTGTCCTCCTTCCCGCTGGAATTCAGTCTTCTGGGCCAGGACATTGTCATCCCCCGCTACATGGTCTGGGCAGCGTTTTTGTATGTCGCCCTGTCGAGCATCATAACCGACAGGCTGGGCAGGCCGATCAAGGGGCTGGTGTTCGCCAAGGAACGCTGTGAAGCGGATTTCAGACATGCGCTGATCCAGGTGCGCGAAGGGGCCGACGAGATCGCGCAGGCGTCCGGCGAGAATGCCGAGCGACGCCGGCTTGAGAAACGCTTCGATGCGATCCGTGGCAACTGGTACCGCCTGATCAACGCGGAACTGCTGCTCGGCCTGTTCGTCCGCCCCTACATGCAGACCGTCTTGCGCATACCGACGTTCCTGGCGCTGCCGGCCTTCTTCATGGGCAATCTGACGCTGGGGGGGCTCATGCAGCTCGCCGGGGCCTTCTCCCGGGTCGCCACGACCCTGAGCTGGTTCATTTTCTCCTACCGCGATCTGGCGGAATTCGCCGCGGTTGCCGAGCGGCTGGACTTGCTGCTGCAGGCAACCCGTGATCCGTCTCCGGATCCGCAAGCCCCCCGGGCGATCAAGCGGAGCAGGTCGGACGATGGCCGCCTGCGCATCTCGAACCTGACGCTCGCCACGCCGAAAGGCGCGGGCCTGGCCCCTGTTCCGGATCTGGAAGCAAGGCCTGGCGAGACCGTTTGGGTGAAGGGGCGATCGGGTATCGGCAAGAGCACGTTGCTCACCGCCCTGTCGGGGGTCTGGCCTTACGGCCAGGGTGAAATCCGGATCCCGGGAGGCAGGCTTCTCGCTCTGCCGCAGGTCCCGCGCGTGTTCCCGGATGGCCTCGCCCAGTCGCTGACCTACCCGGATGACCCGAATGCCTTCCACCGGTCCCTGATTGAGGGAGCCCTCGTGAAGGTCGGTCTCTCGCACCGGCTGGATGCGCTCGATAAGCCGGGGGAAGAGAGTTTCGCGGGTCTGTCCATCGGCGAGCGGCAGCGGTTGGCCCTTGCCAGGGTCCTGTTCGCGCGTCCGGATGTTCTCATCCTTGACGAGGCGACCAGCGCCCTCGACGGCAACAGCGAGGCCGAGGTCCTGACCTTGCTGCGCAGGGAATGTCCCGAGGCGATCATCATATGCGCCGCCCATCGTCCACCCGATGCCCTTGGCACCTTCAAGGTGCTGTCCCTGGGGCACGGCTCCCGGGCACCCGATCCGCGGGAAGAAAGGCGCACCATCCGCACCAACCCATTGCCAGACACAGGAACGCCTGCATGAACGACACCGACAAACGCCATCTCCTGAAAGCTGCCCCCTCCGACATCCTGAAGAGCCTGCCCGAGATGGATCGGGTGATGGTGATCGTCCGTGCGGACGGACTGCTGCACGAACGGCTTGGAAAGGTCGACAAGGTGGATGTGCAGGCCGAAACCATTCGCCTCTCCGGACCGTGTCAGGATATGGATATTGACCGGTCCATGCTGGCATCGGCGGAATACGACACCTCCTCGCAGATGCGGGGCAAACACTATCCGCGCCTGGATTTTCTTGGAAACGACGGCGGCATCCTTTTCTCCGTCGTGGGCCTGGAGGGACTGGAGCCATTCGAAAAGCCATTGACCGGCCTTGATCGCGTGCCGGTCGACATGCGGCCGCGCCCCGATCCTGGCGACGCCGACCCTGATCTGGACACGGATCCGGCCCGTCCGTTTCTGGAAGGCCTCGTCGGTGGTCCGGAGGTCACCGTGCAGGTCCGAACCGGGGCGGTCACGCAGAAATGGACCGGCAAGGTCGAGGACATGAAGCCGATGGGCGGCTGCTTCAATATTCTGCTGAAGGACTTTCACCTGCATCTGCCGGCGGGCTGCCTGTCCGGCTGGTCGGAGGAAGAAGGCTGGCACCACGGCATCCTGAAGGACGGAGGCCGGAGCGCCCTGTCGATCGGACTTGACCGATGACGCCGGGGCAACGGACGGGACAGTGGATCGATCCGGCAACGGGTGAACCCCTTGCCCATCAGGCCGTTTTGAGGAAGGCGGCCGCAGCCTCTGTTGTCCTTTTGGGAGAGCAGCATGACAAGGCCGCTCAACACCGCTGGCAACTCCATGTTCTGGCCGGCCTGCTGGCCCTGCGGCCCGATCTTGTCGTGGGCTACGAGATGTTCCCCGCACGGCTCGACCCGGTGCTCGCGCGCTGGGTGGCCGGGGACTTCGGGCAGGAGGACAGTTTCCTGAGCGAGGCGGAATGGGGGACGGTCTGGGGATTCGCGCCCGAACTCTATTTGCCTCTGTTCCGCTTCTGCCGGCAGTTCCGTATCCCGATGCATGGCCTCAATTGCCGGCGTGCTCTTGTCACTGAAGTGGGAAAATTCGGATGGGAGGCGATTGACGAGGAAGACCGCGACGGTGTCACGCCCGCTCTGGCCGCAACATCGGCCTATCGCAGATATCTGTTCGAGCTGACCGGCGGCGGCCCGCCCAACCGCAAGGCGCAAGGGCCGGAGGACCCGGGTATGGACCGTTTCGTGCGGGCCCAGCAGGTCTGGGACAGGGCGTTTGCCTGCCGGATAGCCGCCTTGAGAAACGCCCCGGAACCGCCGCTTGTCGCGGGGATCATCGGCCGGGGACATCTGGAGTTCGGGCACGGAACGCCTGCTCAGCTTGCCGATCTGAATGTCGGGCCCGTCGTCGTCCTGCTGCCGCACGCCGATCATCAGTCGCCCCGCGAAGGCCTCGCGGACGCGGTGTTCTGGATGGATGAGGAAGACGGTCAGGGTGCCGCCACATGAAGGTGCCGGACCTGACCGTCTGGAAAAGACGCGCAGGGTGTTCTGTCTGTGGAAAGGGCCCCTCGGGGCCCTTGGACTGCTGACAAACTGACGTCGTCATTCCGGCCGGGCAGCGCAGCTGCATGGCCAGAGCCGGAACCCAGCGCGTAAGTCGCGCCACAGGCGCGTCTTTACTTTTAATTTCAGATAGTTGGCTTGCTTCTGTGCTCGCCTGCGTCTGCGCTGACATGCTGGGTCCCGGATCAGCGCGCAGCTTCGCTGCACTTGTCCGGGATGACCAACTGAGAACCTGTCAAAAACCCGAAGCCTCGGGGCCCTTTCGCGAAATTGAGCTGCTCTGATCAGGCGATCAGCCCCGAGGGATCAGATCCGGGACATCAGCCGAGCGATTCCAGGATCGCGGCGGCGCCGGTCTTGGTGGCTTCGCTCGGGGTTTCTTCCACGGCCAGGAAGGTCACTTCGCCGTCCTTGGCAATCAGGGCGAAGCGCTGGGAGCGGAGATGGCCGAAAATGGGTGCCGGTCCGAGGCCGAGACCGGCCGCGTCAACGAAACCGGCCGCCGTGTCGGAGAGAAAGGTGATGCCGTTGCCGGCGTTGGTGGCCTTCTTCCAGGCATCCATCACGAACACGTCGTTCACGGAGACCACCGCGATCGTGTCGATACCCTTGTTCTTCAGCGTTTCTGCATGTTCCACGAAACCCGGCAGGTGGTTCATGTGACAGGTCGGCGTGAAGGCCCCCGGAACGCCGAAGAGCACGACGGTCTTGCCGGCTGTCAGGTCGCTGGTGGTCATCTCGCCCGGACCGTCCGCGGTCATGATGTTGAACGTGGCCTCCGGAAGGCGGTCCCCAACCTTGAGTGT
Source organism: Roseibium sp. AS2 (assembly GCF_038900065.1). Taxonomy (NCBI): domain Bacteria; kingdom Pseudomonadati; phylum Pseudomonadota; class Alphaproteobacteria; order Hyphomicrobiales; family Stappiaceae; genus Roseibium; species Roseibium sp. AS2. The sequence goes on along the minus strand of NZ_JBBMQN010000001.1, from coordinate 140,190 downwards.
CATTGCAACTCTCCCTTGTCTCTCTTGCTGCGGAAAACATGCAGCCCGCAGCACAGATAGAGCGTCCTGGCAGGTACGTCGAGAGGGATCAGGTCAGAACCCGTCCGGTCAGTCCACCCAACCTGACTGAATCGGCTCCAGATGCTCGATTGCCTTGCCACCGGCGGTCAGCACCAGCCTGAGCGTGTTGTCGTCCGCACCGTTCGTGGCGAGCCCCTTGGTGGAAAGTGTCCAGACGGTCTTGTCGGCGGACCGGCTCACGGGTTGCGGCAGCGCGATGAAGGATCCTGCCGGAGCCTCGGCGAAGAGATCCGGATCGGATGCGTCCCCGGTCCGCGCTTCGATCACGAGCATGTCGCCGGCTTCGTCCAGCGAGACCGAGCTGATCCTGAGGTCGTCCGGCGCCGCACCCGATGGAACCCGCTCCAGGTCTCTCTGAATGAGCCTGCCTGCAAGCGCGTCCGTCGCGGCTTGCGGTGACAGGTCGAGAGACAACGCGGCATCGCCCGGCACACAGATGTCCTTGCAGATGCCGAAGAAGACCTCGACATGCAAGGACACCGGGCGTTCCGGATCCTCCGGCACGACCCGGACCGGCAGCACGATCCCGTCGTGATAGACGATCGATTGCGAGAACCCGTCGCTGTAGCGTTCCGGAACCGGATAGAGCACATCCAGTTCCTTCACGTTTGAGCTGGCCTCTGTCGTGATCTGCGGCGGAATGCCCGCTTCGCCCGGATAGCGCCAGTAGGTGTGCCAGCCGGGTTCGAGCAGGAACTCGAGGCCCGTCAGGTACTGGCCGTCCTGCATCGGCCCGGAGGCAATCAGCCGAACGGCGCCGCCATGGACTTCCGTCCACCCGGTCATGGCCGCATGAACGCGGCCGGGCACCAGGGCAAGCAGCAGGGCGAAGGCGACGTACAGGTGTTTCATGGCAACTGTGCTACACGAGTTTCGCCCGGGCGTCATCGCCGCGAGGCGCGCGCCGGGTCATAACCTTGTGACGGCCGCGTGAGGCGCCCGGCCCGGAGACGCCCGGACGGCCATTCACAAACACCGGCATTAACAAAGACCTGCAAAGGGGCTATGCTTTCCCGTGGTGAGGGGTATCAACAGGCAACGAGGTACGCATGGTCGAGACCGAAGCGGCAGAATCCCTCGAAGGACAGTTTCTGATTGCGATGCCGAGCATGGCGGACAGCCGGTTCGAACATTCCGTGATCTACCTGTGCTCTCACACCGACCAGGGGGCGATGGGGCTGGTCGTGAACCGGGTGGCCCGGCATCTCTCGCTCGAGGAATTGCTGATCCAGCTGGACATCGTCACCGACGAGAACCCCATCCGGCTGCCGCCTCAGGTCCAGGACATGAACGTGCACAAGGGCGGTCCGGTCGAGATGGAACGCGGCTTCGTGCTGCACAGCGATGATTTCATGCTGAACCAGTCGACACTGACGATCGACAACGGCATCTGCCTGACGGCAACGCTCGAAATTCTCCGGGCTCTTGCGCAGGGCGGCGGACCGGCGCAGGCGATGCTGGCGCTTGGCTATGCGGGCTGGGGACCGGGACAGCTGGAAACGGAGATCCAGGCCAACGGATGGCTGACTGCGCCGGCCGATCCCGACATTCTGTTCGACCGCAATTCGGACGGCAAGTGGCAGCGGGCCCTTGGCACGCTCGGGATCGATCCGGCCATGCTTTTATCGGAAGCCGGTCACGCCTGAACTGCCGGGCGACGGGGCCAATGTCTTCGGAAAGCGAAACCGGTTTCCATCCCTGTATTGCAAAGCAATCAATCGGGATCGCGGCCCTCCTTGTGCGTTTTTTCCGGCAGAAACGCGCTGTTTGCTCTACCGGGCCGGGGTGTGTTGTGCCGGGTGACTGGTGTCTCCACGGTCACCATTTTAACCAAAAGCGACTTGCGCTTGATTGTTATGGCGCGTAAGTCGCATGAGTGGCATGGTTTGTTTCAAATCTGCCGGGATTCAAGTACTCTGAAAGACTGGCTTAACGGGCAGGGGCGTCGAGCGTCCTTCGGCGAACAGCAGCAAGGGAAGTTGCGCGGTGAAATACATCAGTACGCGTGGGGAAGCTCCGGTCCTGGATTTTTCGGACGTTCTGCTTCAGGGACTGGCACGCGACGGCGGTCTTTATCTTCCCGAAACCTGGCCGCAATTCGATGCCGAGACCATCGCCTCTTTCGCCGGCAAGCCCTATGAAGATGTTGCCTTTCAGGTCATCCGCCCGTTTGTCGGGGACGCGTTTGACGAGGATGTGCTGAAATCGATGATTTCGGACTCCTACGCCGGGTTCCGGCATCCTGCGGTGACGCCGCTCGTCCAGACCGGCTCGAACACCTTCATTCTGGAACTCTTTCACGGTCCCACGCTGGCGTTCAAGGATGTCGCCATGCAGCTGCTTGGCCGCATGATGGACCATATCCTGGGCGAACGGGGACTGCGGGCGACCATTGTCGGCGCAACGTCGGGCGACACCGGCGGCGCCGCGATCGAGGCATTCCGAGGCCGTGAGCGGACCGACATCTTCATTCTGTTTCCGGACGGCCGCGTGTCCAACGTGCAGCGCAGGCAGATGACGACGCCGACGGAAAACAATGTTCACGCACTGGCGCTGACCGGAGATTTTGACGATTGCCAGGCCATCGTCAAAGGCATGTTCAACCACTTCGCCTTCCGGGACCGGGTGGCGCTGTCCGGGGTCAACTCGATCAACTGGGCACGTATTCTTGCGCAGATCGTCTATTATTTCGTAGCCGGGGCCGCGCTCGGCGCGCCGCAGCGCAAGATCTCCTTCACGGTGCCGACCGGTAATTTCGGCGACATCTTCGCCGGCTATGCCGCGAAGATGATGGGCCTGCCCATCGAAAAGCTGGTTGTCGCGACCAACGTCAACGACATCCTTGCACGCACGCTGGAAAGCGGTCGCTATGAGAAACGGGGTGTCACGCCCACGATTTCGCCGTCGATGGACATCCAGATCTCCTCCAATTTCGAACGGCTTCTGTCTGAAGTCTGCGGCAAGGACGGCGCCGCCGTGCGCCGGATGATGGACCAGCTCGCCCAGTCCGGCAGCTTCGCCATCGAGGCCGGCCCGCTGGAGGCCATGCGTGCGGTGTTCGGGGCGGGCCGCTGCAACGAGGAGGAAACGGCTGCGACCATCGCGCAAACGTGGAAAGACGCAGGCTATCTGCTGGATCCGCACACCGCGATCGGCGTGCATGTCGCAAAGTCCCACGAGGACGGCTCGGTGCCCATGGTGGTACTGGGAACAGCACATCCGGCAAAGTTCCCGGATGCGGTTGAAAAGGCGTCCGGCGTTCGGCCGGAACTGCCGGAGAACTTAAAAAACATGATGGCAGCGGAGGAGCGTCAGCAGGTGCTGGCGGCCGATCAGGGTGTGGTGGAGCGATTTATCGAAGAGCACGCCCGGGCCGTCACTGCTGGGGTGTGAGGTTATGAAAGTACAAACAACGGTCCTGGACAACGGGATGACGGTCGTCACCGACCAGATGCCCTACCTGAAGACGGCTGCGCTCGGGGTGTGGGTGCGCACCGGATCGCGGGCGGAGACCGTGCATCAGAACGGCATCACCCATCTTCTGGAACACATGGCCTTCAAGGGCACGAAAACACGGTCGGCGCGTTGCATCGCCGAGCAGATCGAGGCGGTCGGCGGTGAACTCAATGCCTCCACCAGTATCGAACACACCAATTATTATGCCCGCATCCTGGCCGAGGACATGCCGCTGGCGGTCGATCTGCTCGCCGACATTCTGCAGAATTCGACCTTCGATGCCCAGGAACTGACGCGCGAACAGCATGTCATCCTGCAGGAAATCGGCGCTTCCAACGATTCACCCGATGATCAGGCTTTCGATCTCTTCCAGGAAGCGGCATGGCCGGATCAGTCCATCGGACGGCCGATCCTCGGCACACCCGAGACCGTGCAGGGCTTCAACCGGGATGCGCTGAATGCCTATCTGGGCGAACGCTACCGCGGCCCCGACATGGTGCTGGCAGCAGCAGGCGCCGTCGATCACGATGCACTGGTCGCCCTGGCGCGCGAAAAATTCGGCGGCTTCAGCAGCGAACCCGCGGCTCCGGAACCTGCAGCCCGCTACGGCGGCGGTGAAACCCTGCGCCCCAAGGAATTGATGGAAGCGCAGATCCTGATCGGCTTCGAGGGACGTCCCTACAAGTCCAAGGACTATTACGCGATCCAGATCCTGGCCTCGGTTCTCGGCGGAGGCATGTCCTCGCGCCTGTTCCAGGAAATCCGGGAAAAACACGGGCTTTGCTACGCGATCTACAGTTTCCACTGGGCCTTTTCCGACACGGGCCTGTTCGGCCTGCACGCGGCCACCAGTCAGGAAGATCTCGGCGCATTGATGCCGATGATCGCGGACGAGCTTGTCTCCGCGTCGCACACGATCACCGATGACGAAGTGGCACGCTCGCGTGCCCAGATCCGGGCCGGCCTGATGATGGCCCTGGAAAGCCCGGCGGCGCGTGCCGGCCAGATCGCCCGCCAGATTCTCGTTCACGGCCGTGTGCTCGTTCCCGACGAGATATCCGCAAAGATCGACGCGGTCACGGCAGCGGACATCCGGCGGGTGGCCCATGAAACCTTTGTCGGCACGACGCCGACCCTTACGGCGATCGGGCCGCTCGAGGGCATCATGAACGCGAGCGAGCTTGCAGAAAGGCTGCAGCAGGGGCCGGTCTTGCAGGCCGCGTCGATGTAGGGTCTGATGAACATGCGACGGAACGCAATATAAGGCTGGAGTGCGGGGCATGGCGCTTCTACGTCCGGGAGCTTCACCTGACGCCGAGCTCCTGATCGAGGCCGGCGGATACTATCTTCGTCCGCCGATCATGTATGACTTCAAGTCCTGGGCGGGTCTGCGGGACGAAAGCCGCGCATTCCTGAAACCCTGGGAACCGCTCTGGCCGTCCGACGATCTGACCAAGACCGGCTTTCGCCGCCGCCTGCGCCGTTACGCCAGGGACCGCAAGGAAGGCCGCAGCCTCTCCTTTCTGCTGTTCAACGCCAGGACCGACGAAATTCTGGGTGGCATGACGCTGAGCAACATCCGCAGAGGTGTTAGCCAGACTGCGACACTTGGCTACTGGATGGGGCATCGGCACGCGGGAAAAGGGCACATGTCTGCCGCCGTGGCCATGATCTTGCCGTTTTGTTTCGACGTGCTGAACCTTCACCGAATTGAAGCGGCCTGTTTGCCAACGAACATGCCGTCCATCCGCCTACTCGAAAAAGCCGGATTCCAGAGGGAAGGCTACGCACGCAACTATCTGTTGATCAACGGCTCCTGGCAGGACCACCTGCTGTTTGCCTGTTTGGCGGAGGATCATGCGTCGCGGCCTTCCAGAGTGGCTCCGAACGTCGAGGGAATCTTGAAAGAATTCTTGTGACATGTGCCACAACCCGGTAGGTCTTCGCTCCATGTCGAATTTGATACCGGATCCAATCAGCAACGTGTTTAAAAGCCTCGCCATTGCGGTGTCGCTTCTGGTCACGTTGGTTGCGGCGCCGCCAGCGCAGGCGCTGGAGCCGATCCCTGTGCCGATCGATATCGAGGCGCTCGATATCACCAGTTCCATCGACCTCCACCGCGAGGCGGGCAATCGGCTGCAGGTCTCCACCGCACCGGGCGCCGACGGCATCGTGCGCCGGATCGAGGTGCCGTCGCGCGACGGCACCAACACAAACTGGGCGGTCTTTTCGCTGGCCAACACCAGTGACGAGCAGATCGACCGGCTGATTGTCGCGCCGAACTACAAGCTTGTCGGCTCCGCGCTGTTCTGGCCGGACCTGGGCTCGTCGCGCATCGCCGCGATCACGCCGAGCCAGGGGATTGCCCCCGAGCGCCAGAAAAGCCTGGAGGCGGATGTCTTCCTCGTCACGCTCGACCCGGGGTCCATCGTCACCTTTGTCGCCGAACTGACCACGCCGAACCTGCCGGAAATCCGGATCTGGGAACCGGATGTCTATGAGGAAACAATCAACGCCTACACGCTGTACAGGGGCATCATTCTCGGCATTTCCGGGCTTCTGGCCCTGTTCCTGACCATTTTGTTCGTGGTCAAGGGCACCGTGATGTTTCCCGCGACCGCGGCGCTGGCCTGGTCGGTGCTCGCGTATCTGTGCATCGACTTCGGGTTCTGGGGCATGGTCTTCAAGCTGGAGGGCGGCGGCAGTCAGCTGGCCCGGGCCTGCGCCGAAGTCATGCTCGCCGCCAGCCTGATCATCTTCCTCTACGCCTATCTCAACCTGAACCGCTGGAACATCCATTATTCCCATCTGGCGCTGACCACCCTGATCCTCATCCTGGGCCTTCTGGGTGTCGCCGTCTGGGATCCGTCCATTGCCGCCGGCATCGCGCGTCTGGCGCTGGCCGTGATCGGCATTCTCGGGTTCGTGACCATCGCCGTACTGGCGTTCCAGCATTACGACCGCGCTATCCTGCTGATCCCGACCTGGTGTCTCCTGATCGCCTGGCTGATCGGCGCGGGCATGACCGTCACCGGCTATATTGCCAATGACATCGTCCAGCCGGCCCTCGGCGGCGGACTGGTCCTGATCGTCCTTCTGATCGGCTTCACGGTGATGCAGCATGCCTTTGCCGGCGGCGCGATCGCGCAGGGGCTGATTTCCGACATCGAGCGCAAGGCGCTTGCCCTGACCGGTGCCGGCGACATCATCTGGGACTGGGATATCGACCGCGACCGCATCTACACCGGCAACGAGGTCGAGGATCTGCTCAACCTCAAGCGCGGATCGCTGGAAGGTCCGGCACGTGACTGGCTCGATGTGCTGCATCCCCAGGACCGGGACAGGTTCCGCGCGACACTCGACGCGGTGATCGACCAGCGCCGCGGCAAGGTGATGCAGACGTTCCGCCTGCGCTCCGAGGACGGTCATTTCCGCTGGTTCCGCCTGAGGGCGCGCCCGATCATCGGCTCGGATGGTGAAGTGATCCGCTGCGTCGGCACTTTGCTGGATGTCACCGAGGAACGGACCGCCGAGGAGCGGCTGCTGCATGATGCGGTGCATGACAACCTGACCGGCCTGCCGAACCGGGAGCTGTTCGTCGACCGCCTGCGCACCAGCGTGGTCAGGTCCAAGGCCGAAGAGACCGCCAAGCCGACCATTCTCGTTCTCAATCTTGACCGGTTCAAGCAGGTCAATGACAGCATCGGCCTCAGCGCCGGCGACAGCATCCTGCTCACCGTGGCCCGTCGTCTCGGCCGGCTGATCGGACAGCAGGACACGCTCGGGCGTCTGTCGGGCGACCAGTACGGTCTTGTGCTGTTGTCCGAGCAGGAGCCGGACCGCATCGTCGCGCTGGCCGATTCCCTGCGCAAGGCCGTGCGTGCGCCGATCACCTTCGGCGACCGGGAGATCTTTCTGACCTGCTCCGTCGGCATCGCCTTTTTCGAGGGCGGCAAGCAGGGTGTCGAGGACATGCTCACCAACGCCGAGATCGCCCTCAACCACGCCAAGCGGCTGGGCGGCGACCGCCAGGAAGTGTTCCGGCCGATCCTCAGGCCGCTCGACAAGAATATCGTCGATCTGGAAGCGGATCTGCGCGAGGCCATCAAGAAGGAAACGCTCGGGGTCTTCTTCCAGCCGATCATTCGCCTCGAGGATCAGTCCGTCGCCGGCTTCGAAGTGCTCGCCCGCTGGAACCATGCCAAGCGGGGCAAGATCTCGCCGTCGGAATTCATTCCGGTGGCCGAGCAATCCGGCCTCATCAACGAGCTGGGCATGTACATGCTGGACAAGGGCGCGCAACAGCTTGCCTTCTGGCAGCGCGAGTTCCCGACGCCGCAGCCTCTGTTCACGTCGGTCAACCTGTCGTCCCGCCAATTGCTCAAGCAGGACCTGATCAACGACGTCAAGGCCGTGCTGTCGCGGACCTCGCTGGAACCTGGAACGCTCAAGCTGGAACTGACGGAATCCCTGGTGATGTCCAATCCGGAATATTCCGCCAAGGTTCTGGAGCGGCTGCGCGGACTGGGCGCGGGCCTGTCGCTGGACGATTTCGGCACCGGCCATTCATCGCTGTCCTACCTGCAGCGCTTTCCCTTCGACACGATCAAGATCGACCAGTCCTTCGTCAAGCCGAACGGCTCCTCCGCCCGCCCGGTGCTGCTGAGGACCATCGTGGCCATGGGGCACGACCTGGGCATGTCGGTGGTCGCCGAGGGCGCGGAAAGCGAAAACGATGCCCTGGAGCTCTACCAGCTCGGCTGCGAATATGCGCAAGGGTTCTTCTTCGGCGAAGCCGTCTCGGCGAACGAAGCCACCAGGATCCTGCGCAAGATGCCGGCACAGGCGGAAACCGCGTAGAAGCCAGCACCGGCTTGCGGTCCTGGCCCTGGTCTGGAAACTCTCACGGGAAAGGGTGGTCAGGATCAGGGCCGGAACGGCAGGCCCGGCCTGATCCAGACGTCCTCAGTCAGACCTGAAGACTCACGGCACCAGGACCGGCACCGTTCTTTCGGTCTGCCGGATTTCCAGGGGCGTCGCGCCGAAAGGATCGCCATCGACCTGGGCGGCGACATGTTCGCGCGCGGCGATCGTGGCGGTGGTGAAGGGGCGCACCAGCGCGCCGTGCGCCTTGTGGATCCGCCCGCAGACCAGCGCAATTCCGTAGCGCAGGGTCGACCAGGGGTCATCGCGTTCCAGAACCAGCATGTGCAGGCCGGAATCGGTCGCCCCGCCCGGGCAGATCACGAAGGGGCCGCCATAGTGCCGGGCATTGCTGGCAACGGCGAATTTGCCCGAGCATTTTTCACCGTCCAGCACGATGTCCAGGGAAGTGGCCTTGCGGCTCAGGCCGATCCGGAGCGCGGTGAGAACATAGGCGAGTTTGCCCAGCCGGCGCTTCAGCGACAACGGCACGGCATGAACGACCTCTGCATCGAAACCGGCGGATGCCATGAGCACGAAGGGCCGGCCATTCGCGAGGCCGTAGTGCAGCGGTGCGGTCTTGCCTGCGCAGATCATCTGCGCGATCGCCCTGGCGTTGCGCGGCAGGGACAGCTCGAGCGCGAGCACATTGGCCGTTCCGAACGGAATCACTGCAAGCGGCGGCGGCGCGGGATGGTCCATGAAGCCGTTGAGTGCCTCGTTGATCGATCCGTCGCCGCCGGCAATAACGAGTGTCTTCACGCGCAGGTTCGGGTCGGCGCAGATCTCGCCGATCTCGCCCGCGTGCCGGGTCAGCCGGATCACAGTCTTGTGGCCAAGATCCTCCAGATGCTTGCGGACATTGTCCAGGAGATCGGCCTTGTAGCCGCCCGAGGTCGGATTGGCCATGATCAGCACCGTGCCTGCGGTGTCGCGCACCATGGTGCGCGCTGACGCCGGGCCGGACCACCAGAATATTCCCACACACAATCCTTTACTAACCGAAGCCGGTCTCAGGTCCTGTCCTCATCGCGTGAGGACACAGCCGATGGCTTACCCGCCGCCCTTATAGGGCGCCATGCCGCCGCGCGCCAGTTCGTCAGCGCGTTCGTTGTCCGGATGGCCCGCATGCCCTTTGACCCAGTGCCAGGTCACGTCATGTCGCTCCCTGGCCGCATCGAGAGCCTGCCACAGTTCCGCGTTCTTGACCGGCTTGTTCTGGGCGGTGCGCCAGTTCTTCCGCTTCCAGCCCGCAAGCCATTCCCTGATGCCGCTGCGCACATAGGTGCTGTCCGTGTAGAGATCGATCACACAGGGCCGCTTGAGGGCGTTGAGCGCCTCGATGGCGGCCTGCAGTTCCATGCGGTTGTTGGTGGTTTCCGGCGCGCCGCCCTTGAGTTCCTTCTCATGCGCGCCGAACCGCAGGATAGCCCCCCAGCCACCGGGACCCGGATTTCCCGAGCAGGCGCCATCGGTATAGATCGTCACACGGTTGTCGTCGCTCATCGTTTCAGTCCGTAGGCCTGCGCCGTCTCGACACTCTGGTGAAAACGCAGTTTCTTCAGATATTCCATCGGGTCCTTCGGCGTGACCAGCGCGCCTTCGGGAACGCTCAGCCAGTCGTACAGCCGCGTCAGCAGGAACCGCAGCGACGCTCCCCGGCACAGCGTCGGCAGGGCATCGTATTCCGCATGGCTCAGCGGGCGCACTTCGGCATAGCCTTTCAGCAGGGCCCTGGCCTTGGTCACATTGAAGGACAGGTCCTGTTCGAAGCACCAGGCATTCAGGCAGATCGCGATGTCATAGGCGAAAGCGTCGTTGCAGGCGAAGTAGAAATCGATCAGGCCGGACAACTCGTCGCCCAGGAAGAACACGTTGTCCGGGAAGAGGTCCGCATGGATCACGCCGCCGGGCAGATCCGCGGGCCATCCGTTTTCCAGATGGTCGAGTTCACGGGAAATCTCCGCGCCAAGGCCCGGATGGACCGTGTCGCACCGCGTCCCGCACTGGTCGAACAGCGGCCGCCAGCCGGAGACGTCGAGGGCATTGCGGCGGAAACCGTCATAGTCCTGGCCGTCGATATGAAGCTCGGCCATGGCCTTGCCGAGTTCCGCGCAGTGGTCGACCCGGGGGCGCTTGACCCACATGCCCTCCAGAAAGGTCACCAGCGCGGCCGGACGCCCCGACAGGGTCCCGAGCAACGCGCCGGAGCGGGAGGCGACGGGTGTCGGGCACGACAGGCCTTTTGCCGCCAGATGCTGCATCAGGTTGAGAAAATAGGGCAGATCGTCCGGGCTGACCCGTTTTTCGTAGAGCGTGAGGATGAATGACGCCTTGTCCGTGTGGACGAGAAAGTTGCTGTTCTCGACCCCTTCCGCGATGCCCTTGAAGGACAACAGGCGCCCCACGTCGTATTTGCCGATGAAGTCGTTGAGCTCCTCGTCGGTCACTTCGGTATAAACTGCCATGATTTTATCCGGTGGCCGCTCTGGAGGGGCCGGTCGGCTCCCTGAGTTCGCGCGGCAGGTTGAAGGCAATCGTTTCCTCGGCGGTGCGGACCGTTTCGACCGAGACGTCGAATCGGTCCGCGAAAGCGCTGATGATTTCCTCCACCAGGGTTTCGGGCGCCGACGCGCCTGCCGTCAGGCCAAGCGAGGTGATGCCGTCAAAACCGGGCCATTGAATGTCGCTCGCACGCTGGATCAGAACCGAGGTCTTGCAGCCGGCACGTTCAGCCACTTCGCGCAGCCGCTGTGAATTGGATGAATTCGGCGCGCCGACAACGATCATCGCATCAACAACCGGGGCGACCTGCTTGACCGCTTCCTGCCGGTTCGTGGTGGCGTAGCAGATGTCTTCCTTGTGCGGGGCCACGATCTTCGGAAACCGCTCCTGGAGCACGGCGACGATCCCGGCGGTGTCGTCGACGGAGAGCGTCGTCTGGGTGATATAGGCCAGTGGACGGTCGGTCTTGGGTGCGAAGGCGCGGGCGTCCGCTTCTGTCTCGATCAAGGTCACGGTGCCCTCGGGCAACTGGCCCATGGTGCCGATGACTTCCGGGTGGCCCGCATGACCGATCAGGACGATTTCCCGATCGCGCCGGAAGTGGATTTCCGCTTCCTTGTGAACCTTCGACACCAGCGGGCAGGTCGCGTCCAGATAGAACATGTTGCGCGAACGGGCGTCTTCCGGGACGGCCTTGGGCACGCCATGGGCCGAGAAGATCACCGGCCGGCCGGCGTCTTCGGCCGGAATTTCCTCGAGCTCCTCGACAAACACAGCCCCCTTGGCCTTCAGCCCGTCGACCACGTATTTGTTGTGCACAATCTCGTGACGCACATAAACGGGAGGGCCGTATTTCGCGAGGGCGAGTTCCACGATCTGGATCGCCCGGTCGACGCCGGCGCAAAAGCCGCGCGGCGCGCAAAGGCGAATGACAAGGGAAGGTTTGTCTCGTGCGATTTCGGTCATCAGTTGCTTTCGGCGCTCCTGTCTGACCGCAATAAGGGCAGCAGACCCTGTTCTGTCAAGGGAGGGGTACTGAACCGCGCGTCAATTCAGCCACATTTTGCTGGTTGAAGGTTTGCTTTCAACAAGCCTCGCCAAGTAAATCGTCAGCTGCTATGAAGCTCCGCCGATGAGTGTTGCAGGAATATGGATAGAAGATGAGCAGTGCGAAACCCGCCGTGACCGGTAGAAACCTGAAGGCAATTGTGACCGCGGGCCTTTTGGCCGCGGCCCTGGGCGGCTGCGGGGGTGTTGCGGACGGTGTCGCCGGAAAAGTCATCTCGGGCGGCCAGGAGCCGATCGAGATTTCGCCGGACACCTTTGCACCGCCCGTCGCCTGCCCGCCGATGCAATTGCAGACGGACACCTTCCTGATCATGAAGTATGCGCGCGGCAAGGAAAACGACCCGGCCGGGCTGCTTTATCAGGCGTCCCTGGAGGATTGGGCCAACACCTGCACCCTGGAGCCGGACGGCTCCCGCCGCATGAAGCTTGGCTTTTCCGGCAATGTGACCTCCGGACCGCTCTGGAAGGGGGGCGAAGTCGTGCTGCCCCTGCGCATCGCGATCGTGCCCGCCGGAAGCGACGCGAAACCGCTGAGCTCCGAGGTCATACGCATTCCCGTTACGCTGGGAGCCAACGCGCCGAGCGAAACCTGGACGTTGATCGAAAACAAGTTCACGGTGCCGGGAAACCAGGGCGCGAAGGTGGTGTTCGGATTTGACGACAACCGCCGCCGCTGACGCGTCGGATCCGCCCGGGCAAATCCGCCCACCACGCAAGTCGTATATTGACAAGCCTCTGTCGGCCTTTCACAATCGCGCGCAATCGGGATCGTCCCCCGGTTGGCGTGTCGCACAGTTCAACACAGCGGCACGGCAAAGTCTGTGCGGGAGAGGCCGGGTAGAGTAACCCGGCGCCGAAGGAGCAACCGCCCCGGAAACTCTCAGGCAAAAGGACCGCACGGGTTCAAACGCTCTGGAAAGCAGTGCTCCGCGCCTTTGTCGTGCGGACTGCTCACCGAAGGAGTAACCGTCCTGACACCTTGTCGGGCGGGAAATCTCTCAGGTACTCGGACAGAGGGGGTGCAGACAGACCAGAGCCCGGCAGGGCCTGTTTGGGACTGCGCAACCCTGAACACGAGGACCGTACATGGCGGAACACGTTGCAGAAACAGATCTGAAACAAACGCCTCTTCATGATCTTCACGTGGAACTTGGTGCCCGCATGGTGCCCTTCGCCGGCTACGCCATGCCGGTGCAGTACAAGGCCGGTATCATGGCCGAGCACCTGCATGCGCGCAGCAAGGCCGGCCTGTTCGACGTGTCCCACATGGGGCAGGCGTTTCTCCTCGGTCCGGATCATGAAACGACCGCGCGTGCCCTGGAAGCTCTGACCCCCTCCAATTTCGTCGAACTCGGTCTTGGCCGGCAGCGCTACACGGTGCTGCTCAACGACGACGGCGGCATCATCGACGATCTGATGGTGACACGTTCCGTCTCCGAAGACGATGACGGCAAACTGATGCTGGTGGTCAATGCGGCCCGCAAGGATGTCGACTACGCCCATTTTCGCGCAAGACTGCCGGAAAACGTCAGCCTGCATGTGGTCGAGGACCGCGCCCTGATCGCGGTGCAGGGGCCGGAGGCCGTTGCCGCTGTCGCCGCGCATGCGCCCGCGGCGGCCGACCTTGCCTTCATGTCGGCATCTTCCATGGAATTCGACGGCATCGACTGCCACGTCGCCCGCGCCGGTTATACCGGCGAGGACGGTGTTGAAATGTCGGTTCCCGCGGGTGCCGCCGAGGCGATTGCCCGCGCCCTTCTGGCCGATGACCGGGTGGCCCCCGTCGGGCTGGGCGCGCGCGACAGCCTGCGCCTGGAAGCGGGTCTGTGCCTGTACGGTCACGATATCGACGAAACCACGTCTCCGGTTGAAGGCGCCATCACGTTCTGCATGCAGAAACGCCGCCGCGAAGAAGGCGGCTTTCCCGGAGCGGACCGGATCCAGCAGGAACTTACCGGCGGTCCCGGCCGTGTCCGGGTCGGCATGAAGCTTGATGGCAAGGCGCCGGCGCGTGAAGGCGCGGAAATCGCGCTTGCCGACGGACCGGTGATCGGCACGCTGACCTCGGGGGGCTTCGCGCCCACCGTCGGCGCTCCCATCGCCATGGGCTATGTGCCCACGGAGCACGCCGCAGTCGGAACCGCCCTGGAACTGATCGTCCGGGGCAGGCGCCTGGCCGCGACTGTCGCGGACATGCCCTTCGTGCCGAACCGCTATTACAGAAAACCCAAGCCTTAAGTCTTTCCAGAGAATGGACGTACGAACATGACGACCTATTATTCCAAAGATCATGAATGGATTTCCGTCGAGGGCGACACCGCCACGATCGGCATCACCTCCTATGCCCAGGAACAGCTTGGGGATGTTGTCTATGTGGAACTGCCGGAAACCGGCAAAGCCCTGTCGCAGGGGGATGAAGCCGCCGTGGTCGAATCGGTGAAGGCCGCCAGCGAAGTCTACGCGCCGATCGACGGCGAAGTGGTGGGCACAAACGACGTGCTTGCGGATGAACCGGCCAAGGTCAACGACGACCCTGAAGGTGCGGCCTGGTTCCTGAAACTGAAGATCGGCAACGCCGGTCAATTCTCGGATCTGATGGATCAGGCAGCCTACAAGGCCTATGTGGAGACGCTCTAGCTCATGGCAGGTCATCATTACACAGCACTGGTGGAATGGGCCTGTGACGGCGACTATGCCGCCAATGCCTATTCCCGCGGACATATCTGGCAGTTTGACGGTGGACTGAAAATCCCGGCGAGCGCATCGCCAACGGTCGTGCCCCTGCCGCATTCCGTCGAATCCGCCGTCGATCCCGAGGAGGCCTTCGTCGCCGCCATCTCGTCGTGCCACATGCTGTCGTTTCTTGACCTGGCGCGGATGGCGAACTTCAACGTCGCAAGCTACAGGGACAACGCGCAGGGAGAGATGAACCGCGTGGGCCGGGGCAAGATGGCGATCACCAAGGTGATCCTGCGTCCGGAAGTCACCCTTGTGGCCGACCAGGCTCCGGACCCGACATGGCTGACGGACCTGCACGAAAAGGCGCATGAAGTCTGCTTCATCGCCAATTCGGTCAAGTGCGACATCCTGATCGAAGCCGGACCACTGAAGCTCGCGGCGAAGTAATTTGGGAATCGGGCCGCGCAAGCCTCGCGGCCAGGTCCTTGCCTTGGACGGTGTCCGTCTCTCCCCACCGTCATTCCGGGCGACGCGCTGGCGCCGGGCCGGGACCGGGGAGTTCGAACCCGAGAGCCCGAACCCGTGAGCCCGGACCCGTGAACATTGCGGCTTCCCGGTCCCGGATGTCGCTGTGTTCGCCCGGAAATACGATTAGAGAGTATGGCGGCATGCCGCTCCACTCACAGACCAACCCCTTGGGAGCTGCCTGATGCGCTACCTGCCTTTGAACGACACCGATCGCACCGACATGCTTGCGCGGATCGGGGTCAACTCGATTGACGATCTGTTCGCCGACATTCCGCAGGAGGTCCGTTTCAGCGGCCTGCTGGATCTGCCGAAACGCGCCAGCGAGCTGGAAGTGGAACGAAAGCTCTCGGCGATGGCCGCGAAAAACACGGCGGCCGGATCGGTGCCGTTTTTCGTCGGCGCGGGCGCCTACAAGCACCACGTTCCGGCCACGGTCGATCATCTGATCCAGCGGTCCGAATTCCTGACCTCCTATACGCCTTATCAGCCGGAGATCACGCAGGGCACTTTGCAGTACCTGTTCGAATTCCAGACCCAGGTGGCGCAACTGACAGCGATGGATGTCGCCAACGCGTCCATGTACGATGGTTCCACCGGCACTGGCGAGGCGGTGCTGATGGCCCACCGGATCACTCGGCGCAACAAGGCGGTTCTGTCCGGCGGACTGCATCCGCAATACCGCGCCGTTGTCGAAGGCCTGTCGGCGATGGCCGGCGACCAGGTGGTCAGCCTGCCCGCGGACCCGAGCGGTACCGAGGACATTCTCGCGCAGATCGACGACGAGACCTCCTGTGTCGTGGTTCAGTCGCCGTCCTTCTACGGTCAGTTGATCGACCTGAAGCCGATTGCCGAAAAGGCCCATGCCCACAAGGCGCTGCTGATCGCGGTCTTCACCGAAGTTGTGTCGCTCGGCCTGATCGAGCCGCCGGGGACCCAGGGCGCCGATATCGTTGTCGGCGAGGGCCAATCCATCGGCAACGGCCTCAATTTCGGCGGTCCCTATGTGGGCCTCTTTGCAACCCGTCAGAAATATGTCCGGCAGATGCCGGGACGCCTGTGCGGAGAGACGGTCGATGCGGAAGGCAAACGCGGTTTTGTGCTGACGCTGTCGACCCGTGAGCAGCATATCCGCCGCGACAAGGCGACTTCCAACATCTGCACCAATTCAGGCCTCTGCTGCCTGGCCTTCACCATTCACATGTCGCTGCTGGGGCAGGCCGGCCTGACGAAACTGGCCCGCATCAACCACGCCAACGCGGTCAAGCTGAAGACGCTTCTTGCCGGCATTTCCGGTGTCGAGGTTCTGAACGCGGCCTATTTCAACGAATTCACCATCGCTCTGCCGAAACCGGCCGGGGACGTCGTCGAACGGCTTGCCAAACGCGGCATCCTCGCCGGCCTGCCGGTCTCACGGCTGGAACCGGGCAAGGAAAATCTCGCCAATCTGCTTGTTGTGGCTTCGACGGAAATCAACACGGATGAAGACCGGGCCGCTTTCGCAAGCGCGCTGAAGGAGGTGCTGGCATGAGCATGAACACGCAAGGACGCCCGACAAATCCGGGCGAAGCGGACAATGGTTTCCGCCCGAAGACCTTCACCGGCAACCGCGGGCTCGACATGGAAGAGCCGCTGATCTTCGAATTCGGTTCGCTGGAAACCACCGGTGTCGATCTGGACGAGGACACGGACGGGAGCGTCGACTTCGAACTCGGCGGCCACCGCCGTCAGGCCGAGATCGGCCTGCCGGGTCTCGCCGAACCGGAAGCGATGCGCCATTATGTGCGCCTGTCGCGCAACAACTACGCCATCGACAGCGGTCTCTATCCGCTCGGCTCGTGCACCATGAAGCACAATCCGCGCCTCAACGAGAAGATGGCCCGCCTGCCGGGCTTCGGCGATATTCATCCCCTGCAGCCGGTCTCGTCCGTGCCGGGTGCGCTGGAACTCATCGACGACCTGGCCCACTGGTTGATGGTCTCCACCCACATGTCTGCCGTCGCCATGAGCCCCAAAGCCGGTGCCCACGGAGAATTGTGCGGCATGATGGCGATCAAGGCTGCCCATACGGCGGCCGGTCGCGACCCGAAAATCGTGCTTGTGCCGGAAAGCGCCCATGGCACCAATCCGGCCACCGCCGCGCTGCTCGGTTACAAGGTCGTTTCCATCGGCGCCAAGGACGACGGCACGGTGGATCTCGACGCCCTGAAGGCGACCGCCGAAGAGCACAGCGGCAACATTGCCGGCATCATGCTGACCAACCCGAACACATGCGGGCTGTTCGAGCGCGACATCAAGCAGATCGCAGACCTGATCCACGCAGCAGACGCGTATTTCTACTGCGACGGAGCCAATTTCAACGCCATCGTCGGCAAGGCCCGGCCCGGGGATCTGGGCGTCGATGCGATGCATATCAACCTGCACAAGACATTTTCGACGCCCCACGGTGGCGGCGGTCCCGGCTCCGGTCCGGTGGTTCTGTCGGAACGCCTGGCCCCCTTCGCGCCCTTGCCCTTCATCCGTAAGACGGATGCGGGTCTGGAACTGGTCGAAACGGACGAGGCGACCGGGGAGGGCGAGCAGCCTTTCGGCCGCATGACCGCCTTTCACGGCCAGATGGGCATGTATGTGCGCGCGCTCTCCTACATGATGAGCCACGGCTCGGATGGCATGAAACAGGCATCCGAGGACGCCGTCCTGAATGCCAACTATATTCGCGTCGGCCTGCAGGACCTGATGAGCCTGCCGTTCGGCGAACGCCCGTGCATGCACGAGGTGCTGTTCGACGACAGCTTCCTGAAGGACACCGGTGTCACCACACTCGATTTCGCCAAGGCGATGATCGATGAGGGCTATCACCCGATGACCATGTATTTCCCGCTGGTCGTTCATGGCGCCATGCTGATCGAGCCGACGGAATCGGAGAGCCGGGCGTCGCTGGATCTGTTTGTCGCCACAATGCGCGATCTGGTCATGAGTGCGCAGCGCGGAGAAACCGGCCGCTTTTCCGGTGCTCCCTATCTCGCCCCACGCCGGCGTCTCGACGAAACCGGAGCAGCCCGCAAGCCGGTGCTGAAGTGGAGCGCGCCGGCACCGGCGGAGGTCACGCCGGCGGCGGCGGAATAGACGCGGCTTCGGGCCAGACATCTTGTCAGTTCAGGCCCCGGTGACCGACCGGGGCCTGCTGCCGGAAATTGCAGCCGGAAACTGCCACAGGAATCTTGCCGGGCTCACCGGATCAGGACGGTGCCCTCATCGGCTTTCGCGCCGAAGATATGCGAGGAATTGAGCCACAGAGACGGGTCATCCAGAGGCGTTTGCGGACCGAGGAGCGGATTGGGAATGCTGATGACCGTGCGTTTGTCGAGCCGCGCGCGCGCAATGGCGTCGCTGTAGTATTTCAGAAACAGCCTGTCGAAGGAGCCGTCTGAAATCATCCCTCGCAGCCCGCGTTCGATGCGCTCTGCGAGATCGGGGCGTTTTGGCGTCACGAAGTAGTAGATCGGGTGCGGAAAAAACAGCGCGATTTCCTGCTCGACGGCCAGAAATGGGTATTCCGTCACCCATTGGGCATGTTCGAAATATATCTCGTCAATCCCGCGGCTGAAGGTAATGAAACGCCTCAGGCCCAGCATCTTGAACAGTTCGTCGTTGCCTGGCGCCGTCATGACGGTGAAGCCTGCAGCCTCAAGGGACGTCGTTGTGGACCATTGGGCACCGGATCCGGTCGGGAGCTTTTTCAGGTCTTCGAGTGTCGAGACCTTCGACAGCATGTTCTGATCTTGCCTGTTTATGAAGAACAGGCGGTACCCTTGCAGCCCTTTACGGATCGGTATGCGGATCGGAATGAGTTTTTCCTCCCATTCCGGTTTTGTCGGCAAGGCGGTGAACTCGATATTCTCGCCGGAGAGAAGTTCCAGGAATTTCCGGTTGCGGGAGTAAGGCAGTTCTCCCGCGACGCGGCGCTTCGCGGCACCCGGAGCTTCCGTGCGTTTGAAAATCTGATGGGTCAGTTCCAGAATAAAGTTCGAGTTCTTTTCCGCACCTCTCGTGGCGGTGGGGGCGGCCACCAACAGGAACAGCAGGCCGGCCATTGCAACGGGACTCAGGAAAGTCTTTATCTTGGGCATCGCTGTTTCGTTCGAACTCGGGTTTGGAATTTCGATCCTCGACAAGATTTGTCCGTATAGTCTGAACAATAAATGAATCGCAACGTAAGAAATTGTGTCTAACGAATTAAAGTATTCGGGAGAATATTGTTATAAATAGCGATAACGATTTTGGTTATCGTGAAGAATGATTCTTTAAATCATTAAGTTAAATTAATGGAGTCGAAGCGGGCGGCGCTTTCCGGTGGAGAAGGTCTACCCGCGCCGATCCCCGGCTTCTCCACACCCTGGTATGCCGCATGAAATCTGTCCCGATGAAAAGTACTTGATTTATGACAAATAATTTGTCATATTGACAATAATATTGCTGAATGTGTGCCATGAACAAATCAGTTGAACTCTATGAAATTATCCGCCTGATCAGGCCGGTTCACAGGCGTCTTGCCCGGGCGGTCGAGGCGAAACTGGAGGGAACCGGCATCACGGTCGGCATGCGTGCTGTGCTGGAGGTGCTGCAAGAGGCCGGTCCGATGTCGGTACCTGATCTGGGGCGCATGCTCTTTCTGGCCCGCCAGCAGATCCAGTTGCTGGTCAACGAGCTGGAAAAACGGGGACTGGTCGACCGCAGGCCCAACCCCGCGCACAAACGTTCGCCGTTGTTCGCCATGACCCGGGCCGGAGAGGCCGGGTTTGGCGAGATCCGCGCGCGCGAAAACGACGACATAGACAAGATCAGCGGTTTGTTCGAGCAAGAGGATCTTCGTTCGGCGCAAAGCGTGCTCTGCGCGATGCTTGATCAATTCGCGGAATTCGAGGACGACCCTGATCTGCCGAGAGCCCTGGAGTGACCCCATGTCCGCCTTCTGGATCGCACTTTTCATCGCCGGGACAGCTTTGGCCGGCCTGCTGGTTTACGCCGGATACTGCCTGCGCAGGTTGGGAACGCCGACAAGGGGCGTTGCCATCGACAGGTCGACCCGTCCGAACCGGGCGCTGGTCGTGATCGACGTACAGGAGGATTTCACCCGCAACACGGGCAGGCACGCCTATGATCCGGCGATCCGGGACAAGGCGCTGGCCGCCATCGGCAGGGAAATCGCGATTGCCCGTTCGGCCGGAAACGACGTGATCTTCGTCAGGAATGTGTTTCGCGGGTGGGGGGTGGTGCTCGCAATGAAACTCGTGGCAGGCGGTATCGGCACGCCGGGACGGGAAGGCTTGCGGATCGACCGGGCGCTTGATGTCGGCGAGGACCCTGTTTTCGAAAAGTCCATCGGCGACAGCTTTTCCGATCCCGGTTTCGAAGCCTTTCTGGCGGACCGTGCGATCGGCGCGCTCACGCTTGTCGGCCTCGATGCCTGCCATTGTGTGCAACTGACGGCCAGGGGTGCCCTTGCGCGCGGTTACGAGGTGGAGGTCAGGGAAGCCTGCCTGCTGACCGTGACACCGGACAAATGGCCGGCATTGAAGCGGGACATCGGCGCGGCAGGGGCTCAGGTGGCCTGACTCCGGTCCATGCCGTTCACACGCCAGGCCGCCGGACAGAGGCAATGCAATCCCGAGGGGGTGTTCCCGATTGTTTGCCTGTGATGAACACTGTGTCGACACCGGATATCGGCAAATCCGCGTATAAGGACAGTCTTGGCAAGCTCGAAGGCACCGCAATGACCACTTCCCGGCATCTGGACGAACGGCAGGGTCTCCCTCCGGAATGGCTGTATCTGTTGAAGGACCATCCGCGCGATGGCTGGCCGGCGCATGGAAATCTCGGGCCGCTGACCCAATTCTGGCTCGAGCGCCACAACGGGTTTCGTCAGCTCGGCCGGGCACTGGACGATTTACTTGCGGATTTTCGGGAGGACCGCGTGCGGGCCGAACGTTTCGGCGGTCTGTTCGCGCCGCGCCTGCAACAGTATCTGTCAGAGCTGCATCACCACCACATGATCGAGGACGAGCACTATTTTCCCGTCTTCATGGCAGCGGAAAAGCGGCTGGTCGCCGGGTTCGAACTGCTGGAAGGCGATCATGACCTGATCCATCACCGGATCGAAACGGTGATCGGCAGCGCCAACACCTTTCTGGGCCGGTTGCGCCAGGGCGGGCGTGACGGGCTTCGCCGCGCGGCTGACGACTACGCCGCCGTCAGCGACACCCTGCTCAGTGGCCTGATGCGCCATCTGGACGACGAGGAAGATCTTATTGTTCCCCTTATCCTGGATCGGGGCGAACATGATCTGGGGCTGTCGTGAGACTTTTACGCCACACCGGGCGGTTGCGGCCGTGAAGCGGCCGGAAGGCACTTGACTCTTTTCGTCCGGCCACGCATTTAAACTGACATGAACAGGATGAGCGCCACCTTTGTGTATTTTTATTACGTCACCGACATACCGGCGGCTGCGTAGGATCTTGTTCACCCCATAGAAACCTCAAAAGCCGCCGCGTCAGGCGGCTTTTTGGTTTCCAACCCCAAGCTTCCTGGCGGGGATACCAGGAAGCAGACGATGACCAGACACATGATCGAGGCCGGGAAACCGGCATCCAGCCTCAAGTCCGAAGCACTCGCCGTGCTTCTGGAACGCGGGCTCGTGCACCAGTGCACCGATATCGAGGCCCTCGACAACACCCTCTCCAATGGCCCGATCACGGCTTACGCCGGGTTCGACGCGACGGCGGCAAGCCTTCATGTCGGGCACCTGATGCCGCTGATGACCATGCGCTGGCTGCAGAAACTCGGGCACCGGCCGATTGTCGTGCTTGGCGGCGGCACCAGCCGGATCGGCGATCCGAGTTTCCGCAAGGACGCGCGGCCGATGCTGGAGGAGCGTCAGATCGCGGCCAATATCGCCACCATCCGGCGGTCCGTCGAACGTCTTGTCGACATGGAAGGCGCTGACGGCGCGCTTCTGGTCGACAACGCCGAGTGGCTCGATGAATTCCGCTTCCTGGAATTCCTGCGCGACTACGGCTCCCAGTTCACGGTCAACCGCATGATGACCTTCGACAGCGTCAAGTCGCGCCTGGATGCGCAGATGCCTCTGACGGTGCTGGAATTCTGCTACATGATGCTCCAGGCCGTCGATTTCCTGGAACTCTCCAAGCGCCACGGCTGCGCGCTGCAGGTGGGCGGCTCCGATCAGTGGGGCAACATCGTCAACGGCGTCGAACTCGGCCGCCGGGACGGGCGAAAGCTGCACGGCCTCACCGTGCCGCTGCTGACCACGGCCAGCGGGGCCAAGATGGGCAAGACCGCAGCCGGAGCCGTGTGGCTGCATCCCGAACACCTGTCCCCCTTCGGCTTCTGGCAGTTCTGGCGCAACACCGCCGACGCCGATGTCGCGAAGTTCCTGCGCCTGTTCACCGAACTGCCAATGAGCGAGATCGACCGGTTGGGCGCGCTGGAAGGCGCGGAGTTGAATGAGGCCAAGAAGATCCTGGCAACCCAGGTGACCGCCATCGTCCACGGTCCGGAAGAAGCCCGCGCCGCGCTGCAGCAGGGCGACGCGCTGTTTGCCGGTGAGGGCGAGATTCTCGAGCCGACCCACACCCTGCCGCTGGCGCAGCTTGCCGAGGGGCTGGGCCTCCTGGAGCTCGTCGTTGCCGTCGGCTTCGCCGCCTCCAATGGTGAGGCCCGCCGCCTGGTCGAAGGCGGCGGCGTGCGTCTCAACAGCCGGATCGCCGACGACCCCCGCCGCCGCATCGCCATCGGCGATCTTGCAGCCAACGACAGGCTGTCGGTTGCCGTCGGCAAGAGGCGCAAGGCGCTGGTCGGGTTTGAGTAGCAGGTCAAGAAAAAACCCCGCCTCCTTTTCTGGGAGACGGGGCTGAAGTTTGTTTCGCGGGGAATGCGAATGTCGCTTCTTGGAGACGCCTGCTTATGCCTGCAGACGGGATCTGATCTCCTTGCGGAGTTCGTCGATGGGCGCGGCCTTGGCCCCGTCCCTTATGTGCCAGAAGGTCCAGCCGTTGCAGGCTTCCTGCCCCTGGACCAGCGCACCGACCTTGTGGATCGAGCCGGTGTGGTCGCCTGACTTGAGCGATCCGTCCGCGCGCACGATGGCCAGATGCTTGCCCTTGGAACAGGACAGCTCGGTGCCCGCTTTCAACAGCCCGCTTTCCAGAAGGGTGCCGAACGGGATGCGTTTCAGGGCGCGTTTGCCCTGATGCATCTCCAGGGCCTGCGCATCGCCGGGCTCGATCGCTTCGATGCGCGCGGTTGCGGCATCGATATAGTCCTGCTCGCGCTCCACGCCGACAAAGTTGCGGCCCAGTCTCTTGGCGACAGCGCCGGTGGTGCCGGTGCCGAAGAACGGGTCAAGGACCACGTCGCCTGGCTTGGAGGAGGCCGTCAGCACCCGGTAGAGCAGAGACTCCGGCTTCTGGGTCGGATGTACCTTCTGGCCCTGCTTGTCCTTCAGGCGTTCCGTCCCCGTGCACAGCGGCAGGTGCCAGTCGGAGCGCATCTGAAGGTCTTCGTTGAAGGTCTTCAGCGCATCGTAGTTGAAGGTCGGCTTGGCATCCTTCGACTTCGTCGCCCAGATCATGGTTTCATGCGCATTGGTGAAGCGCTTGCCACGAAAGTTCGGCATCGGATTGGACTTCAGCCAGACGATGTCGTTCATGATCCAGAAGCCGAGATCCTGCAGGATCGCGCCGACGCGGAAGATGTTGTGATAGGAGCCGATCACATACAGCGAGCCGTCGGGTTTCATCACCCGGCGGATTGCCAGCAACCACGCCTTGGTGAAGGCGTCATAGGCCTGAAAGCTCTCGAACTGGTCCCAGTGGTCGTCGCAGGCGTCAACCTTCGACTGGTCCGGCCGGTGCAGGTCGCCGCCCAACTGAAGGTTGTAGGGCGGGTCCGCGAACACTAGGTCGACAGACCGGGACGGCAGTTTCTCAAGGGCGGCCACGCAGTCGCCCTTCAGGATCGTGTTCAGCCAGGAAGCGGAAGCTTCCGGATTTTGGGTTTTACGGGGTGCCGCGAAGGACACCCCGGTACGCAGTACACTCATTGCGACGCAATACCTCACGCAATTTAGAGTGTCATGGTTACCGGGTTTGGTAAATCAGGCGTTAAGCGCTGAAAACAAAAATTGCCGTTGAATCAATGCTTTGTTTACATTGGTAAAAGCTGAATGAGAAGTTAATGAGGTGTCCCGACCGAAAAGGCCAGAATTCTGCTGATTTCATTCAGGGAACGACCGGAAGTTGCGTTCCATTCGTTAAAGGCTGCCTGAATCGCCCTGAGGTTTTTTTTCGACATAGCGGCATTCTCAATGACATTTTCAACGATCAGCGCATTAACCACGTCGCTCGAGAGCACGAAACTCTCCTTTCCCATGAAACGCAGGGAGATTTGTCCGGCAAGTCCGCCGAGGCGGCTGCCGCGCTTCTTCAGGAGGTCCATCAGACCGATCTGGTCCGTGACCGGATAGCGGGCGAAAAACCGCGCGGCGCTGCCATGTTCGGCTGCCAGGTCCTTCAGGAAATTGGCGTTCTGCTGGACCGACCTGATCTTGGCGCCGTTGCGGACGATGCGGGTGTCTTTCAGGAGTGCCTCGAAGGCTTCGTCGGGAAGGAAGGCAAGGCGGGCGACGTCAAACCCTTCGAAGGCTTCCTCGAATCCGGGCCATTTCCGGTCGATCACCTTCCAGCTGAAACCGGCCCGGAACACGCATCTTGTGAACATCGACAGCCATCGGTCGTCGCCGATCCGTTCCAGTTCGGCCGCGGACCTGGGCGGATCGTGTTCGGCCAGCAGCGCGCTGAGCCGATCCGCTCCTCCCTTGCGCGCCGCGGAAACGGCCTCGATCTCTTCAAAAGGTCGCATGACTAAGGGTCTTTTCCGGCACGGCCTGTGAACCCTGTTGCAAGGGACCGTATCTCAAGGCGTCCTGTTTTCATCAAGATAAACCTGCTTGTATTTCCCCAGCAGGTTCTCGACCATCTGCATGTAACCCGGCTCCGCCAGAATGTCGTCGATCTGGTCCAGATACCCGGAAAAAGGCGATTTCTTCGAAACGGAAATGTACAGCGGACCCTGCACGACCGGCCTGGGCAACACCGTGATCCTGTCCTCAAAATGATGCAGGTCGCGCTGCAGCAGGCCGATCTGCTTGCCGGTCACGAAGAAGTCCGCGCGGCCGGCCTCCAGGAAACGGAAGGCCTGGAGACGGTTTTCCATCCTGTACAGCATGGTGTTGGCCTCCAGAAAGACATCATTGCCCTGTCCGATGCTGACGCCGTCGAGCATGATGGCCCGCTTGCCGGACAGGTCCCGAAGGGTGGTAAACGCGAATTCCTCGCCCTTGCGCACGAAGATCGAGATCTCGTTGATGCCCATGGGCCGCCCGGCGAACGTCGAATAGCCTTTGCGGGTGTCGTTCACGAAGGCGCAGATATTGACGTCGATCCTGCCGCTTTCGACATATTTCTGGCAACGGCTCCAGGGGCCGGCATAGTCGAGAGACACCTCCAGCCCCAACCGGGCGAACACGGTGCTGGTGATTTCCGCGCAGACCCCGACAATCTTGTCGCCGCTGCGCCAGTTCCAGGGAGGATAATCGTCATGGCCGCAGGCGGTCACCACGTCGCTGGCAAGAGCGTTTCCGGCGAACAGACATGCCATGACCCATCCTGCGATGATCCGGCGCACGCTTGCGTCTCCTGATACTTACTTGGAATTGCAGCCTAGGGGCAAATACACGGTTCGGCAAGCAGGGCCGGCGAGGGGGCGACCGGCCAGTTGCGTCCCTTGAGCGGCCTCTAACGGGACCCGGGCGGGCCGGACCTCTCGAACCGCCTCAGGGCCAGCGACAGCGTGACGGTCATCATCAGATAGATCAGTGCGACGACATTATAGGTCTCGAAATAGCGGAACGAGCCGGCTGCATAGATCTTTCCGAGCTGGGTGATGTCGGCCACACCGAGAACGGAAACCAGGGAGCTGTCCTTGATCAGTGCGATAAAGTCATTGCCGAGCGGGGGCAGGATGGTTTTCAGAGCCTGCGGGAAAACGATCAGGCGGAACCGCAGCCAACGGTTCATGCCGAGCGCCTCGGCGGCCTCGATCTGGCCCCTGTCGACAGCCTGGATGCCGGCCCGGAACACTTCGGCGATGAAGGCCGAATAGCCGATTGTCAATGCGAGCACCGCCCGCCAGAGCAGGGGGAAGTCCCGGCTGCGCACCGGGTCCAGCCCCATGGGTTCCAGGACGGCGTTGACACCTGCCACCAGCAACGGGGTTGCGACGAAGGCAATGTAGAGCAGCAGCACGATGATCGGCAGGCCGCGCACGATCTCGACATAGAACCGGGCGGTCTGACGCAGGACGAGGGATCCGGAAAGCGACGCAAGCGCAAGGGCAAGCCCCAGCAGCGAAGCCAGCAAAAACGCCACGAGTGTCACCAGGACCGTCAGCCCGACACCGCGGGACACGGTCGCCATGACCTGGCTGTAGATGTCGTCGGTCGCGATCCGGAAAAGCAGAAACACCGCAATTCCAACCGCAAGCAGCAGCCAGTACGGAAAGTCCGGTCGCGGTGTGCCTGACGGATTTTTGCGTGAGATCATGAGCTGACTTGAGGTTCGCGGGGAAGGGACTTCGGCGGCGGCAATGAAAATGGCCGGTCTCCGGACGAGGGCCCGGAAACCGGCCATGACTATGGATACCCGCCACCCGAAGGCGGCGGCAGGGATCTATTTGCCGATCTTGTAGTCGAAGAACCATGTCTGGTTGAGCGCGTCGAGCGTGCCGTCTGCCCGCATTGATGCGATTGCGGCATTGAACGGGTCAATGAGGTCGGAGCCTTTCGGGAAGATGAAGCCGAAATCCTCGGAGCCCATCGGCTCGCCGATCAGCTTGAAAGTGTCCGGATTGGTGGCGACATAGCCCTTGCCGCCGGTGCTGTCGGTCAGAACCAGATCGACGTCCCCGACCTTCAGAGCCTGCACGGCCGCCCCGAAGGTTTCGAACAGCTTGATCCGTGGATTGGCCTCGTCGCCATCCAGCACTTCATAGACGGTAACATAGAACGGTGTCGTGCCCGGCTGCGCCGCTGCAAGGAAATCCGGGTCGGCGGCAAAACCCTTGGCGTCGGTGAAGCGGTCTTCCTCGGCGCGCACCAGCATGAACATTTCAGAGCGCATGTAAGGGGCGGAGAATGCGACCTTTTCGGCGCGGTCTTCACGGATGGTAATGCCGTTCATGGCCAGGTCGTATTCACCGGCGGACACCGCCGGGATCATGGCGTCCCAGCTGGTGTTCTGATAGGTCACCTTTGCGTTCAGGCGCCCGGCGATTTCGGCGATCGCGTCATATTCCCAGCCGATCGCCTTGCCTGTGTTCGGATCGACGAACTGCAGCGGCGGATAGGTATTTTCGGAGGCCACGACAATCTCGCGGCCGCCGAGATCCGGAAGGTCGCCGGCAAGGACACCGGCGCCCGCGCCTGTCAGGGCGGCGACGGCGATCGCAAGGGTCAGGATCGGATTTTTCATGAAATAACTCCCGGTCGAATTTCCGCTAGGTTCGTGGCCGGAGCTTACCGGTTCACTGGACATTGCGAAAGGTCGCCGAGGCAACAGATGAATTGCAGTTGAAGATTTTTTCTGACGACGAAAAAATTTTCACAAACCTGGCTGACATCTATTGACCCCGGGGAGACTTGGCGGGACTGTGGGCCCACAACAATAAGGAGAGGCTGGATGTCCGGAACCCCCAATGTTTTTCAGCAGCCCGCGCGCCGCGTCCGGCTTGCCCCGTCGCATCCGCTTGAAGTGTTCAGCGATGCCGGGCAGGCGGTCGATCGGCTGGTCGAGATTTTCGAAGCCAATACCACGTTCCTGCGTGCCCGTTTTCAGGATCTGCTCGATGGCAAGCCGATCGAGGGACGGGTCCGCGCATTTTATCCGCAGGTCCGGATCATCACCGACAGTCACATACGCCTCGACAGCCGGTTGTCCTACGGCTTTGTCTCAAGGCCGGGCACCCATGCCACCACGGTAACGCGCCCGGACCTGTTTCGCCACTATCTGCTCGCACAGCTGTCTCTCCTGATGAAAAACCATGACGTGCCACTGCTGATCGGCGACAGCGACATGCCGATCCCGCTGCATTTCGCGTTTTATGACGGCACCCACGTGGAAGGCGGTGCGGCCGCCGCCAAACTGGACCGGCCGCTGGCGGACATGTTCGATCTGCCCGATCTGACCGTGATGGACGATTCCATCGCCAACGGCACCCATGAGCCGCTTGACGGCGTCATGCCGCTGGCCTCCTTCACCGCGCCGCGGATCGACTATTCCCTGCACAGGCTGCAGCACTACACCGCGACCCGGGCCGAGCATTTCCAGAATTACGTGCTTTTCACGAACTACCAGTTTTACATCGATGAATTCTGCCGCATGTCCCATCAGTTGCTTGCCGATCCGGAAAGCGGCTACGAGGCGTTCGTGTCACCGGGCAATCTCGTCATTGAGGCCGGGCAGAGCGAACCCAGCAGTGGCGAGGAACCGGCCAAACTGCCGCAGATGCCGGCCTACCACCTGAAACGGGCGGACGGCAGCGGCATCACCATGGTCAATATCGGCGTCGGTCCGTCCAACGCCAAGACCATCACCGACCACATTGCTGTCCTGCGCCCGCATGTCTGGCTGATGCTCGGTCACTGCGCCGGCCTCAGGAACAGCCAGACGCTCGGCGACTATGTCCTCGCCCACGGCTATGTGCGCGAGGACAGCGTGCTCGACAAGGATTTGCCGATCTGGGTGCCGATTCCGCCGCTGGCCGAAGTTCAGGTCGCGCTGGAAGATGCCGTTGCCGAGATCACCGGCATTGACGGGTATGAACTGAAGCGGGTCATGCGCACGGGCACCGTGGTATCTCTCGACAACCGCAACTGGGAACTCTGGAACCAGCCGGAGCTGGTCAAGCGCTTTTCCCAGTCACGGGCGATCGCGCTGGACATGGAATCGGCCACCATCGCCGCCAACGGGTTCCGCTTCCGCGTGCCTTACGGAACGCTCCTGTGCGTGTCGGACAAGCCGCTGCACGGCGAACTGAAGCTTCCGGGCATGGCCACGGATTTCTACACGCGCCAGGTCGCCCAGCATCTGGAAATCGGCATCAGGGCGATGGAAAAGATGCGCGCGATGACAGCGGAACGGCTGCATTCACGCAAGCTCAGGAGCTTTGCGGAAACCGCGTTTCAGTGACCCCGGTGCGAAGTGCATCCTGAAGTCAGCGGAAGCTGTGCAGCTGAGTGAAAAAAAGGCCGCCGGTGCTGTTTCTTGCACCGGCGGCTGAACAGGGTGATGGGGCCTGAAGTAACCTTATTCCGCTTCGTCGGCCGGGACGGCGTTCAAAAGGCCGTAGCGCTCGACGCCGATCTTTTCCAAGAGCTCGAGCTGTGTTTCCAGGAAGTCGATATGGCCTTCCTCGTCCGTCAGCAGCTCCTCGAACAGGTGCATGGAGACATAGTCGCCTTCCTCGCGACAGACTTCGCGGGACTTGGCATAAGCCGTGCGGGCGTCATATTCGCCGGCAAGATCGCATTCCAGCACTTCCTTGATGTTCTGGCCGATCCGAAGCGGTGCCAGCTTCTGCATGTTCGGATGACCTTCGAGGAAGATGATGCGGTCGGTAATCTTGTCCGCGTGCTGCATTTCCTCGATCGACTCTTCACGCTCCTTCTTGGCCAGGCGCGCGTAGCCCCAGTCGTTCAGGAGACGGTAATGCAGCCAGTACTGGTTGATTGCGCCGAGCTCCAGAAAAAGGGCCTCGTTCAGACAATCGATAACCTTTTGATTTCCCTTCATGGCAGTTCTCCTGAAAGCCTCTAATTTAGAATTATTCTAAAAGACACATTAGGATCATTCCGATGCTCTTGTCCAGTCATGGCGTGCAAAAAATATTCAAAAAAATAGCCTGCCCGGCGCGTTTTCCAGCGGAACAGGCAATGCCGCAACGCCTTCAGAAAAAAGAGTTTTTGCGAGCAAGTCGCAATAGGCGGCGCGGCCTCGAAAGGCCGCGCCGCTTGCCGTCACCT
The DNA here is from genome assembly GCF_038900065.1 of Roseibium sp. AS2. Classification (NCBI taxonomy): domain Bacteria; kingdom Pseudomonadati; phylum Pseudomonadota; class Alphaproteobacteria; order Hyphomicrobiales; family Stappiaceae; genus Roseibium; species Roseibium sp. AS2. The sequence goes on along the minus strand of NZ_JBBMQN010000001.1, from coordinate 109,796 downwards.
GTTACGGGTGAAAGGGGTTCGAAGAGAACCTCAGGACTTCGGAAGGATGACCGCGTCAATCACATGGATCACACCGTTGGATGCGCCCACATCCGCTGATATCACCGTGGCGCCGTCGACCTTGACGCCATTGGTCGCGTCGATGGAGACCTCACTGCCCTGAACGGTGGCGACGGAGGCCTTCTTGCCGGCGATATCGGCGGCCATCACCTTGCCCGGGATCACGTGATAGGTGAGCACGGCCACCAGTTGGTCCTTGTTTTCCGGTTTCAGCAGGTTCTCGACCGTGCCTTCCGGAAGATTGGCGAAGGCCTCGTCCGTCGGCGCGAACACGGTGAAGGGGCCGTCGCCTTTCAGGGGCTCGACGAGTCCGGCGGCCTGAACGGCGGCAACCAGCGTGTTGAACGAGCCGGCTTCGACTGCCGTGTCAACAATGTCCCTGTCGGCGGCCCTTGCGGCGGACAGAGGTAGAATGACAAGCAACGCCATGACGATGTTCTGAATCAGTTTCATTTCATACTCCCACTCGGTTCACGCAGACACAAAGATGCCGCTCCCGGAAACGCATTCTCCGGGGTATCTCAGGGCTTCAGTTCAAATGTCTGTCGTAATTGAGGTACGGCGGACCGCACGGTGTGGATGAGGAAAAACTCTTTTCCGATTTTTAACAGTAATCGGGTTTGGCGCCGGATCGTTTGCCGCGACCGGACGTAAAATGAAAATGGGTGTCGATACCCGCTGCAGAACGCGCCTGGCCGGTCGTTCAAGCAGCCCAACGCTGTTCGGCGCGCCGGAACAAGCCACCGATGGCGGCGATTGCAAAGTGTTCCATGGCGGAAGGGGACCGTGCATCAGGCTCACGAACCTTGATCGGCGGCCAGTGCCATCGCGAGAACCTTGCGCATCACAGTCGGGAGAGCTTCGTCGTGAAGCTCTGTCCGCGCGGACCACCAGCCGCCCTCGGGCGGCCTGGCAAGTGTCAGGTCGGCCCGGTAGACGGCCAGGCGAAGATGAAAATGGGTGAACGTGTGTTTCACCTCACCCGGCCGGCGGGTCCAGTCGGCGGGGAAGGGGGCCAGATCGAGCGCCGCTTCGCCTGCAAAGTCCGCGGCCCATTCCGTTCCGGGAACTTCCGTCATGCCGCCGAGCAGGCCCTCGGGCGGGCGCCGGCGCAGCAAGACCGCGCCCGACTTTTCATCGATGGCGACGAAGGCAGCCCCGAAGCGGGTCGGCTTTTTCTTTTTCGGCGCCTTGCGGGGCAGGGTCTCGGCGACGTTTGCCGGCTGGGCCGCGCAGTTCTCCCGCCAGGGGCATAGCCCGCAGGCAGGCCGCCTGGGCGTGCAGATGGTGGCGCCGAGATCCATGACGGCCTGGGCAAAATCTCCGGGCCGCGCATGCGGTGTGAGTTCGCCCATCCGGGCCCTGATTTCGGGCTTGGCCTCGGGAAGGGGTGTTTCGATCAGGAACATGCGCGAAAGAACCCGCTCGACATTGCCGTCGACCACGGCTGCATGCCGGTCGAACGCGATGGTCGCGATCGCCGCTGCGGTGTAGGGGCCGATGCCGGGCAGACCCATCAGCGCGTCTTCCGTCTCGGGAAAGCGTCCGTCATGCTCCCTGGCGACCGTTTCGGCACATTTTTTCAAATTGCGCGCCCGCGAGTAGTAGCCGAGACCGGCCCAGGCCTTCATCACGTCTTGTTCGTCGGCCATGGCAAGATCTTCCACGGCGGGCCACAGGCGGATGAACTTTTCGAAATAGTCCTTCACTGCCGCAACGGTCGTCTGCTGCAGCATGACCTCGGACAGCCAGATCCGGTAGGGATCGGGAACTTCGCCGAGGTTCCGGTCTTGCGGGCTGACGCGCCATGGCAGGCGCCGGGCATGCCTGTCGTACCAGTCGAGCAGCGATCGGGAGTGCGAAACAGTCGTCATGAGATCAGCGATGCAGGTCTTGTGAATTCAAGCAGCGAAGCGTTGGATAGGCTGGGGACAACTTGGGAAGCGCCGCGTTCCGCAGAGCTTCATGAAAGTATTCGTCGTCATTCTGTCGTATTCTATTGGGACACATCAGGCCATTCCGGAATCTGGCCGGCCGTTCGGGCCGTGCGGATTGAGGGGGAGGTAGGACATAAGCGCTGCAAAGGCAAATTCCGTGCGCCCGCCGATGGGGGCGAAACGACTTTCCGATCTCGTCGGCAAGGCGATGACGCCTGCCTGCAGGAAGCGTGGATTTGCCTCGGTCGACATCATCGCCGCCTGGGCCGACATTGTCGGGGAGCGCTATGGCGCCCGGGTTCAGCCCGATCGCCTGATCTGGCCACGCCGGCCTGACCGCACCGATCCCGAGACGCCTCCGGAACCGGCGATCCTTGTCGTCCATACCGATGGCGCGACTGCGCTGCTGCTGTCCCACGAAACTGCGCAGGTGATCGAGCGCATCAACACCTTCTACGGCTGGCAGGCCGTCGGCCGCATCAAGATCCTGCAAAAACCGGTAAAAGTGAAACCCTCCGCCCCGAAACGGCAGCTGCGGCAACTGACCAGGAGCGAACAGGACCGGCTTGACCAGAATCTCGAGGGTGTTCAGAACGAGCGCCTGCGCGATGCCCTGAAAAAGCTGGGAACTCAGGTGATCGCCCGTAACGGCGACAAGGCCGCCTGAGCAGTTTGCCCGAGATCGGCGGCCGCCTGAAGTCCCGATCAACAACACCACCGGGCGATTACACTGCCGGGCGCTAACTACCCCGATTAATAACAACACTGTGATACGCCGAATTGCATCGTCCTCGCTCCCGCCACATTTGATAAGCTCTGTTGACGCGATGTGTCGGAAAGGGCACATGAGATCCCGGTATTCGCGCCTGACAGTGCAAACTGGGCAAGGTACAGCGCTTAATATGTGACAGGACGAATTTGTGACCCAGACCCGTAGACAGTTTCTCAAGACCACCGCCCTGGCGACCGCCGCACTCAGCCTCACAATGCCCCATGCGGCATTTGCCCAGTCCGTTGATCTGGACGAGCTTCTGAAGCCGGGTCCTCTTGGCGACAAGATCCTTGGTGATGAAAACGCCCCGGTGGCCATTGTCGAATACGCTTCCATGACGTGCGGGCATTGCGCCAATTTTCACAAGCGCACCTGGCCGGAATTGAAAGAGCAGTTTATCGACACCGGCAAGGTCCGATTTATCTTCCGCGAGTTTCCGCTGGATCCGGTCGCTGCCGCGGCCTTCATGCTGGCGCGCTGCGCACCGGCCGACAAGTATTTCGAGATTGTGGATACCATGTTCGAAAACCAGCGGACCTGGGCATTCGGCGACAATCCGTACCAATCCCTGCTCGACTTTTCCAAGCAGATCGGATTTACACAAGAGACCTTTGAGGAATGCTTGACAAACCAGGGGATGCTGGACGCAGTAAATGCTGTCAAGGACCGTGGTGCGAACGAGTTCGGGGTGAGCTCGACACCGACATTCTTCATCAATGGCGAAAAGCACTCGGGGGCGCTTTCGATTGAAGAGATGGGCAAGATCATCGAGGAGAACCTGTGAAGCCGCGGACTATCCGCTGCTCCTGAAGGGCTGCCCTGATCTTTCCCTGAAAAACTCGGTGTCCGAACCCCGGCAGCCCTGGAGGGCCGGGCACCGATGAAGTTCTCCAAACTCCGTATCGTCGGCTTCAAGTCCTTCGTCGAACCGATGGAATTCATCATCGGTGACGGCCTGACCGGGGTGGTCGGGCCGAACGGGTGCGGCAAGTCCAATCTCGTGGAGGCCCTGCGCTGGGTCATGGGCGAGAATTCCTACAAGAACATGCGCGCCTCCGGCATGGACGACGTGATTTTCTCGGGCAGTCTCAACCGCCCCTCGCGCAACACCGCGGAAGTCACGCTCTTTCTGGAAAACCAGGACCGCACCGCCCCGTCCGCCTTCAATGACGCAGATCTTCTGGAAGTCAGCCGGCGGATCGAGCGCGAGCAGGGCTCCAACTACAAGATCAATGCCCGGGATGCGCGCGCGCGCGACGTCCAGCTTCTGTTTGCCGATGCCTCGACCGGCGCCCGCTCGCCCGCCATGGTGCGTCAGGGCCAGATCGGCGAGCTGATTGCGGCCAAACCGACCTCCCGACGCCAGATTCTGGAAGAAGCGGCGGGGATCTCCGGCCTGCACTCGCGCCGCCACGAGGCGGAGATCCGCCTGCGTGCGGCCGAGCAGAACCTGGAACGGCTCGAGGACGTGCTGGTGCAGATCGACAGCCAGCTCGACAATCTGAAACGCCAGACGCGGCAGGCGACCAGATACCGGAACCTGTCCTCCGAAATACGCGCGGCGGAAGCATCTATTCTCTATATCCGCTGGACGGAAGCCCGCGACGCGCTCGGGGCGGCGGAGACGCATTTCGCGGATGCCCAGAAGCAGGTCAACGAGGCGACCGCCTTGCAGGCCGAGAGCGCCCGGATCCAGGCGATCGCCGCGCACAAGCTGCCCGAACTCAGGGACGAGGCGGCCCGGGCCGGAGCCGCTCTCCAGCGTCTGGTGATCGCGCGCAACGAACTGGACGCCGAGGAGCGGCGTGTGAAGGAGCGGTTGCAGGACCTGGAGCGGCGGCTGGCGCAACTGGCCGAGGACATTCGCCGCGAACAGACAATGGTCTCCGAAAACGACGAGGTGCTGGAGCGCCTTTCGGAAGAGCGCGCCGAGCTTCTGGAAGAAAACGAGATGGTGCAGGAACGCACGGGCAGCGCGCGGGAAAAGGTCGCCGAGGCGGAAGAAACGGTGCGTGACCTCGAAACCGGACTGTCCGAACTGACCGCGGCCGAAGCGCGCGCCGCCGCGGAGCGGCGTCAGTGGGAAAAAGCGGTTCAGGACAGCCGCCAGCGGGCCGACCGGCTTGTTGCCCAGGCGCAGGAAGCCCGGCAGGTCCTGGCCGATCTCGAAGAGCGGATGGCGGAACACGACGGTGTCGCCGACAACCGCGAGGCACTGGAGCTTGCCGGGGAAACGCTTGCTGAAGCCGAGGCGGCCGTTGAAGACGCGGAAACGGCAACGCGCGAAGCGCGCGAACGCGAGCAGGCCGCGCGCGGTCCGGTGAGCGCGGCGCAGCAGACCCTGCAGGGATATGAGACCGAGGCACGCACCCTGGACCAGGTCCTGAATGCCAACGCGGACCGGGATCACACGCCCGTGGTCGAAAAGATGCGGGTCGATCAGGGCTTCGAGACCGCGCTCGGTGCCGCGCTGGGCGAGGACTTGGATGCGTCGCTGGAAGATGCCGCCGCCGTGAAATGGGGAGCCGCGCTGGCGCATGACGCCGACCCGGCGCTGCCGGACGGTGTGCGCAGCCTTGCCGATGTGGTCGAGGCCCCCGCCGAGCTTGGCCGGCGGCTGCGGCAGATCGGCATCGTCGATCAGGCGGCCGGTCCGGCTCTGCGCGCGGCGCTGAAGCCCGGCCAGCGTCTGGTGTCGCGCGAGGGAGACCTCTGGCGCTGGGACGGCTTCGTGGTCGCGGCCAATGCGCCGACGCCGGCGGCCCAGAGACTGTCCCAGAAAAACCGGCTGGCCGAACTCGGCGGCGAAATCGATGTTGCCCGGCGCTTGCTGAAGGAGCTTCAGGAGGCGCTGGAAACGGCAGCCGGCGAGGTTCGCCAGGCGGAAGAACAGGAGCAGACTGCCCGGGGCAAGGTGCGTGACGGCCAGCGCCGGGCAGCCGCAGCGCGCGAGGCGCTTGCCGCCGCCGAACGGGCGGTCTCCCAATTGGCCACCCGCAAGGAAGCGGCGCAGGAGCGTGCGCAGCGCCTCGGCGAGGAAACGGAACTGGCCCGCGAGCAGCTTGCCGAAGCCGAAGCCAGCCTGGAAGACGCGCCGGACGCCTCAAGCTATCGCGCCCGGATCGAGGACCTTCAGATCCGGGTGGACACGGCCCGTGGTGTCCTTGCCGAAGCACGCGCCGTGTCGGAGGGACTGACGCGCGAACAGCAGATGCGCGACCGGCGCCTCGAGGCGATTGCCCGCGAATATGACGGCTGGAAGACCCGGGCCGCCAATGCCTCGCAGCAGATCGAGGTGCTCAGGGAGCGCCGCGAGGAGGCCGAGGAAGAACGCGCGGAACTGATCGAGGCACCCGAAGACATCGAGATCAAGCGCCGCGACCTGTTCTCCGCCATCGCCAGGGCGGAGGAGGAGAAAAAGGCAAAGGACGACCGCCTGCAGCAGGCCGAATTCGACCTTGCCGATGTCGACCGGGCGGCCAAGGCGGCACTGGAGGCCATGTCCGGCGCGCGCGAGGAAAAAATTCGGGCGGAAGAGCGCCTGGAGGCGGCACGCGACCGCAAGGGCAATCTGGAACGGCGCATCGACGAGGATCTGGAAGTCGCTGTCACGGCCCTGCCGGAGATCGCCGGCCTCAGGGAAGGCGCGCCGCTGCCCGATCCGGAGGCGATGGAACGCAAGCTGGAGCGGCTCAAGGCCGAGCGCGAGCGCCTCGGCGGCGTCAACCTGAGAGCGGAGGAAGAATTGCGCGAAATCGACGAGCAGAAATCGACGCTCACCTCCGAGCGTGACGATCTGATCGAGGCGATTCGGCGTCTGCGCACCGGCATCTCCAACCTCAACCGGGAAGCGCGGGAACGCCTGCTGGCTTCATTCGAGGTCGTCAACGGCCATTTCCAGCGGCTGTTCACACATTTGTTCGGCGGCGGCACGGCGGAACTGCAATTGGTCGATTCCGATGATCCGCTCGACGCCGGTCTGGAAATCATCGCCCGCCCGCCGGGCAAGAAGCCGCAGACCATGACGCTGCTTTCCGGCGGCGAACAGGCACTTACCGCAATGTCGCTGATTTTTGCGGTATTCCTGACGAATCCGGCGCCGATATGCGTTCTCGACGAAGTCGATGCACCGCTCGACGACGCCAATGTGGAACGCTACTGCGATCTGCTGGATGAAATGACCTCGAGCACGGAAACCCGCTTCGTGGTCATCACGCACAATCCGATCACCATGGCGCGCATGAACCGCCTGTTCGGGGTGACGATGGCGGAACGCGGCGTTTCCCAGCTTGTTTCGGTGGATCTGGAAACGGCGGAGCGATTCCGGGAAACCGCTTAGCCCGGCAGTCCGGGAACACATCCGGTGCGGCACGGCTGCAAAAACCTTATGCAACTTAGGTCTCGCAGAATCAGTTCGAACTGAAAAAGATGTTTATTTTCAATCAGATATAACTTGTTTTAGGCTCCTTGACACGACATGAGGCGCCGACTATGGTGCGCGCGGCTCAAGGGGCTCCCCTGTTGTTGGATCTGACATGTCGGCGCGGCAAGAGGACTAGTGAATATGTCTTCGCAAAACGGCGATAAGGAAGATCGGACAGTCGGAACCCTGGAAGCAGGTCTGTCGGAACGGCGGGCTCAATTGAACCGGAAGCTTGACGACCGGCGGGTGGTGGAAGAAAAAGCCGCACGGAAGTCGACAAGCAGCTCATCCGGATATGCGCAGGCAATGAAGCTCTCTTCGGAGTTTATTGCGGGCGTTCTGGTGGGGGCCGGGATCGGTTGGGTTGCCGACCAGTGGTTGGGAACATCACCCTTCGGGCTGATTGTCTTCCTGTTGCTGGGCTTCGTGGCCGGTATCTTGAATGTCTTGCGTTCGGCGGGTGTCGTCGAGCATCCTGACCCGAGAAACCAGCCCGATACTGACGTTCAGAACGACAGGCCGGACTAGAATTTGTCGCGCCCTCGGGCGTTGTGATCATGAACGAGCGAAGAAGGCTGGCCGGTGGCGAACGATCCGATCCATCAGTTCCAAATCCAGAATATCTTTCCGATTGAAGTCGGGGGAGTGGATTTCTCTTTCACCAATTCTTCGCTGTTCATGGTTTTGACCGTGGCAGCGACGTCCGCGTTTCTGATCTTCTCGACCAGCGGTCGCGGGCTTGTCCCGTCCCGTCTGCAGTCGGTGTCGGAAATGGCGTATGAATTCGTCGCAGGCACATTGCGAAGCGCAGCGGGAACGGACGGGATGCGTTTCTTCCCGCTGGTGTTCTCGCTCTTCATGTTCGTGCTTGTGGCCAACCTCTTCGGGATGTTCCCGTATTTCTTCACCATCACCAGCCACATCATCGTGACCTTCGCGCTCGCGATGCTGGTGATCCTCACCGTGATCGTCTACGGCTTCATGCGCAACGGCATGAGTTTTCTCAAGCTGTTCGTTCCCAGCGGCGTCCCTGCCTTCCTGATCCCGCTGGTGACCCTGATCGAGGTGATCTCGTTCCTGTCGCGTCCGATCAGCCTGTCCGTTCGTCTGTTTGCGAACATGCTGGCCGGTCACATTACGCTGAAGGTTTTCTCCGGGTTCATCGTCAGCCTCAGCGCCATGGGCGCGGTTGGCGTGTTCGGAGCCATTATTCCCCTTGGGATGACAGTTGCCCTGACGGCGCTGGAATTCCTGGTTGCGTTCCTGCAGGCCTATGTCTTCACGGTCCTGACCTGCATGTATCTGAACGACGCCATTCATCCCACACACTAAGGGTTACCCAATCACACGGCCTTCGCGCCGCGCGTGAGAAATCTGCAAACACCATCTAGGAGCACGTGTCATGGAAGCAGAAGCAGCAAAATACATCGGTGCCGGTATCGCATGCCTGGGCATGGGCGGCGCCGGTATTGGCCTCGGCAACATCTTCGGTAGCTATCTCGCCGGCGCCCTGCGCAACCCGTCCGCTGCTGATGGCCAGTTCGGCCGCCTGATCTTCGGCTTCGCCGTTACAGAAGCTCTGGGCATCTTCTCCCTGCTGGTCGCCCTGATCCTCCTGTTCGCTTGATCGCTCATTCGCAGCGACTTTCGATGCGACTCCGGTGGCGGCGCCCCGAAACAGCCAGCGTTCCATGTGAGCGCCGGCTGTTAGAAGTGCCGCCCAGCCGGATTTAGGAGACAGGAAATGGCAAGCCCAACGCATTCGACCACCGAAGGCATGCACGAAGTCATCGAAGTGCCGGCTGCTGAGCATGGCGCTGGCTTCCCGCCGTTCGATGCGACTACCTTTGCGTCCCAGCTCTTGTGGCTGGCCATCACCTTTGCCGTGTTTTACTGGATCATGAAGAACGTGGCCATGCCGCGGATCGCAGGGATCCTGGAAGACCGCAAGGATCGCATCGCCGGGGATCTTTCCGAGGCCAGCCGCCTCAAGGAAGAAACCGACGCGGCGATTGCCGCTTACGAGCAGGCGCTGGCCGAGGCCCGCAACAAGGCGCATGGCATTGCCCATGACACGCGGTCCAAGCTCAAGGCGGATCACGAGACCCGCCGCGAAAAGGCCGAAGCCAAGCTGGGCGAGAAGCTCAAGGCGGCGGAAGCTCATATCGCCGGTATCAAGACCGAGGCCCTTTCCCAGATCGAGGAAATTGCCGGAGACACCACGTCAGCTCTCGTCGAGCAGCTGATCGGGAAGGCTCCGACAAAGACCGATCTGACCAAGGCGCTGAAGTCGGCGATGAACTGAGGAGACCATCATGGACGCAACATTCTGGGCCACGGTCGGTCTCGTTCTCTTCTTCGTGCTGATCATTTACGTCAAGGTTCCGGGCAAGATCGGAGCTTCTCTGGACGACCGCGCCGATACCATCCGCAAGGAGCTGGAGGAAGCACGCAAGATGCGTGAAGAAGCCCAGTCACTGCTGTCGGAGTATCAGCGCAAGCGCCACGAAGCCGAAGGTGAGGCGGAAGCCATCATCGCCGAAGCCAACTCGGAAGCCGAGCGCCTGACGGTGGAAACCAATCAGGCCCTTGAAGAGATGATCGCCCGCCGGACGAAGGCTGCCGAGGACAAGATCGCCCAGGCCGAAAGCCAGGCGATTGCCGAGGTTCGCGCCAAGGCGGCCGACATTGCTGTCGCAGCGGCCGAAGTGATCCTGACCGCCAAGGTCAAGGACAAGGTCGCCGACGACATTCTGGCCAAGAGCATTTCGCAGGTGAAGGAACGGTTGAACTGACGTTCAGCTTTCCTGGCGATGAACAAACTGAAAAGCGGCCTCACGGGGCCGCTTTTTGTTTGTGCCGGTATCGGTCGTTTCGGGCAGCCGTTTCGGGTCAAACCAAAGAGTGCTGGTGACGACCCGTCTTATGACCCGTTCCGTCTGCCGGCATGGCGCGCCGAGGTGCGCGGTCTGGTTGACCGGGCGAGCGGCCTTTCTGCCGGCCGGCAGGATCTTTTGCTTTTGAGCTACGCCGCAGAAACGGGGCCGTGCTCTTCACGGGGCTTGATCGTCCAGTCCCGTCAGATCGCCGCTTCGCCCCGGATGGCGGCCCTCTGAAACTCAGCAAGTCACCGGTGTCATCGGCTTTTGCCCTTGTGATATTCGGGGCGGCCTGTTCCTTTCACCGGCGTGCGTCTGCCGCAACCCGGACCGGCCTGAAGCTCATCCGGTGGTGCGGGGAAGGCCCAAGTCTGGCCAGGGCTGCCTGATGCAGCGGAACCCCGTAGCCTTTGTGACGGGCAAAGCCGTAGCCCGGACAATGCTCTTCCAGCCGCACCATCATCCGGTCCCGGGTGACCTTGGCGACAATTGAGGCGGCAGCGACACACAGGCAGCGGCCGTCGCCTTTTACCAGAGCTTGCCCCGGTGATTTCAATCCTGCCGGAACATCCCGCCCGTCGATCAGCACATAAGCTGGAACGGCGGCCAGGAGTGTGACCGCCCGAACCATCGCCGAAAGGGTTGCCGCGCGAATGTTCAGCCGGTCGATCGTCGCAGGTGACGCACTGGCAACCGACACATGCGCACTGGCAACGATTTCCTCGAACAGCGCCTCGCGCCGGGCCTCGGTCAGTTTCTTGGAATCGTTCAGCCCCTTCGGAACCCGGTTATAGTCCAGCATGACGGCCGCGGTGACCACAGGTCCCGCCCAGGGACCGCGTCCGGCTTCGTCCACACCGCAGAGAAATCCGTCGAACGCTGCGGCATGCCGGCGTTCAATGTCAAGGTCCGGCTGATCGGGGAACGGCAGATCGAAAAGGGTCGGAGTGTGTGGCATGCCGTCAAACCTGCAGACACCCGAGCCTTTCCGCAAGTCGCCGGATCAAAACAGGTCCAGTTGCACACCGCCTTTTTGCGGCTGGACGAAGTCGTCCGAATTCAGTTTCTTGCGGCGCAGGTTGAGTCCGAGACGTTTGGCGGCGAGCGAGAAGCGTTTGCCTATCTGGTCCGCATAGGGACCGCGTCCGCGCATGCGCTCGCCCCATTTGGCGTCGTAATCCTTGCCGCCACGCATGGACCGGATCAGGTTCATCACATGCTGGTAGCGGTTCGGCCGCTCGCGCAGCAGCCAGTCGCGGAAGAGTTCGGAGACTTCCCGCGGCAGGCGCAGCAGGACATAGCCGGCCTCCGCCGCACCGTGTTCGGCCGCGGCCTCAAGCAGGGCCTCGATTTCGCTGTCCGTCAACGCCGGGATGATCGGTGCCATCATGACGGACGTTGGAATGCCTGCTTCCGAAAGGGCTTTGATGGCACCAAGCCGCTTGTGCGGTGCGGAAGCCCGCGGCTCCATTGCCCGGCAGAGTTTCCTGTCCAGCGTCGTCACCGATAGCGCGACCTTGACCAGATTTCGTTTCGCCATGCGGGTGAGAATGTCGATGTCACGGGTGACCAGGGCCGACTTGGTGACGATCGCGACCGGGTGGGAACAGGCCTCCAGAACCTCCAGTATTTCGGGCATCAGCTTGTAACTGCGCTCCATCGGCTGATAGGGGTCGGTGTTGGTGCCGATGGCGATGACGCGCGGGATGTAGCCGGGACGGGAAAGTTCGCGTTCCAGAAGCTGCGCGGCATTGGGCTTGGCAAACAGTCTGGTTTCGAAATCGAGCCCGGGAGACAGGCCCATATAGGCGTGGCTGGGTCTGGCGAAGCAGTAGATGCAGCCGTGCTCGCATCCCCTGTAGGGATTGATCGACCGGTCGAAGGAGATGTCCGGAGACTCGTTGCGGGTGATGATGGTGCGCGCGCGCTCCTCCTGGATCTCCGTCTTGAGTGGCGGCAGGTCGTCAAGGCTGTCCCAGCCGTCGTCGAAGTCCTCTCTGGCAACCGGTTCGAAACGCCCGCTCTTGTTGAGAGCCGCCCCCCGGCCGCGGCGGCGCTCCTCACCCAGCCTTGCGGCTTCCGATGCGGAAGGCTCTGCCGCTGGCGACGCGGGCAGGGAGTGTCTGAAGGCATTCATCAAGGCGTTCCGTAATCAGAAAAGAACATAGCGGGAACATTAGCCTAAATCAGAGCTTTCACAAGCGGACTCTCTCGCACTTTGAAATTTTTCATGTAAAACTCGGGCTCATGATAAGTGTCATCATCGCGACAAAGAATTCAGAAACCGAGCTGGTGCACGCCCTCTCGGCTTTGGTACCGGCGGCGGCGGAAGGTGTCGTGCGCGAAGTCATCATTGTGGATGGCGGGTCGACCGACAACACCGACATGGTCGCCGATGCCGCAGGCTGCACCTGGGCCTGCCGCCAGGGCGCGCCGCGCAGCGAGCGCCTTGCCTATGGCGTGTCTCTTTCAAGGCGTGGCGACTGGCTGTTGTTCCTGCGTCCCGAAACGCTGCTGGAAAGCGGCTGGCATCACGAGGCGCAGGCTTTTGTCGAAAGAGCCGCGCGTGCGCGCAAGGGTCCCGGCACCGCCGCAAGTTTCCGCCTCCGCTACGAAGCCTTCGGCTTTGGCGCCCGCATCAGCGAAACCATTGCGGCCCTGCGCTCCCAGCTACTTGGCATGCCCTACGGCAATCAGGGCCTGCTGATCTCGCGCAGCTTCTATCAGAAGCTCGGCGGACACAGGCCTTTGCCGGAACTGGAAGACCTGGACATCGCCAAGCGCATCGGGCGCGGGCGGCTGGTGTTTCTGCGAGCGGCTGCCGTTTCGTCCGGTGATGCGGAAGACGACAGCGTGCTCTCCCGGTTCCGCCAGTCCCTGGCACGCTTTTGCGTCGGCATGCTGCGCATCCCCGCGAGCGTCGCGGTCAAGCTGCACGGCTGAAACCGGCACTCGGCCCCGGCGAGGGGACTGCCCGTCTTTCGAACGAATGGCGCCTGAGGGAATCTCAGGCTCTTGGCTTGCCCTGTCCGGGCCTAGGCCTCCCGCAGCTTGCCGCGTTTCAGGTGCTCGTCGAGCCGCGGCATGATTTCCACGAAATTGCAGGGCATGTGGCGGTAGTCGAGCTGCCACATCAGGATGCCGTCCCAGGCGTCCTTGCAGGCGCCCGGAGATCCCGGCAGCACGAAGATATAGGTGGCGCCGGCGACGCCGCCGGTGGCTCTGGACTGGATCGTCGAGGTGCCGATCTTGTCGTAGGAAATCCGGTGAAAGACCTCCGAGAAACCGTCCATGCGCTTTTCGAACAGGGGTTCCATCGCTTCAGGCGTCACGTCGCGGCCGGTGAAACCGGTGCCGCCGGTGGAAATGATCACGTCGACACCCGGATCCGCAATCCAGTCCTTCGCGATCTTCCGGATGGCCGGCACGTCGTCTGTCACGATCTTCCGGTCCGCGAGGCGGTGGCCCGCCTTTGCAAGCCTTTCCGCCAAAATGCTGCCGGACCGGTCCTCTTCCAGCTTGCGCGTGTCGGACACGGTCAGAACCGCAATGTCGAGCGGGATGAACGGGCGCGTATCGTCCAGACGGGGCATGGCGTTCTCCTTTGTCGTCAACAGATAGGCGATTGCTGGCGCAGGTTCCAGAGGCATCGGCAATTGCGACCGGAAACCTGTAGCGCAATAAAATTACAAAAAATAACAAGAATGAGACACTTGCTAAATAGATAGGTCAGTATTATTGACTTAAATAGCAAGACCAAAAACAGCCAAAGAGCCGAACATGACCACCTGGGACAGCCTCTATGCCCGGCGCGCCAGCCGGATGAGCGCCTCGGAAATCCGAGAACTTCTGAAACTCCTGGACCGGCCGGACGTGATCTCCTTTGCCGGCGGCATCCCTGATCCGAATCTGTTTCCGGCGGAGGAATTCAGGCAGGCCTACCAGGACATCCTCGGCGGACCCGATGCCGGCCGGGCCCTTCAATACGGTGTCAGCGAAGGCAGTCCCCGGTTGCGCGACTGGATCGTGAGCCACATGCGCACCCTCGGCGTTGACTGCGATCCCGGCAATATCCTGATCACTTCCGGCTCCCAGCAGGGACTGGACTATATTGGCAAGCTGTTCCTGTCGGAGGGCGACACGGCCCTGGTGCAATGGCCCACCTATCTTGGTGCGCTGCAGGCATTCAACGCCTACGAACCCCGGTTCGACCGCCTCGATCCATGCGCGAACCGGGACGTCACCGACTATGCGGCGCGCGCGCAGGAGCAGGGCGGCCGGGTCAAATTCGCTTATCTGTCGCCGGATTTTGCGAACCCGACGGGGCTGTCGGTCGGTCTTGCAGAACGCGAGCGCGTTCTGGCACTGGCAGAAGAGCTGTCCTGCGCGATCATCGAGGACGCACCTTACGAGGCATTGCGGTATGACGGCGATACGGTCCTGCCGCTGCTGGCCCTCGACAGCCGCAAGCATGGCGGCATCGAGGCGTCCCGCACACTTTACCTGGGCAGCTTCTCGAAATCCTTGTCACCGGGCCTGCGGCTCGGCTGGGTCTGCGCCGCGAAAGAAGTCATCTCGCGGCTGGTGCTGATCAAGCAGGCCAGCGACCTGAACACGCCGGTCCTCAATCAGGAAGCCATGGCCCGGGTCGCGGAGCGGGTCTTCGACACGCACACGGCGCGCACCAATGCAGTCTACAAGGCCCGCCGTGATGCGATGCTGTCCGCCCTTCAGATCCATATGCCCGAAGGTGTTCACTGGACCAGACCGGATGGCGGCATGTTCATCTGGTTGGATCTGCCCGCCGGCATCGACGCGGCCGATCTTCTGGAGAAATCCCTCGCGACGGTGCGGGTGGCGTTTGTTCCGGGCAAGGCCTTTCATCCGGACCGCACCGGCGCCAACTCCCTGCGCCTCAGTTTTTCCTGTGCGGACTTTGCGAAAATCGAAGAAGGTATTTCAAGGCTGGGACGCTTGATTTCGGAAACTGTCATGTCCACGGTGTAGGCAATGCTGGTAAACGGGGCTGACGGGGAACCGGCCGATGGCACTGACCGATCAGGTGGACAATTATTGCGAGCGCGTCGGCCCGGAATTCTGGTCCGAGCCGCTGAACGCGGTGACCAACGCGGCCTTTCTGATGGCGGCGGTTGCCGCCTTTGTGTTCTGGCGCCGAAAGACACCCGGAGATCTGCCGGCACTTGTGCTGATCGCGATCGTGTGCGCCACCGGGATCGGCTCGTTCCTGTTTCACACCTTCGCGACCAGGTGGGCCGGCCTGGCGGATGTCATTCCGATCGCCCTGTTCATCCATGTCTATCTTTTTGTCGCGCTGACCCGCTTTCTGGGTCTGCCGTGGTGGGCGGCGCTGGGGATCGTCGCCGTCTTCTTCGCGGCGACACCCCTTGCGGGGCGGGCTGTTGCGCCGCTCGTCGGTTCGTCAGCGGGCTATGTTCCGGCCCTCATGGCGATCTTCATCACCGGAGCGCTGTTTGTCCGCCGGGACCGTGAACTGGGAACGCAGGTCCTGCTGACGGGAGCGATCTTCGCCCTGTCGCTGGCGCTGCGAACCCTGGACGGTCCGTTGTGCGATCAGATCGCATTCGGCACCCATTTCCTGTGGCATATCCTGAACGGTGTCGTGCTGTTTCTGCTATTACGGGTTCTCATTTGGCAGCGTGCCGGGTAGACCTCGGGGAAACGTCGGAAAAAAGTACGGTGTCCCGCCGGCAAGGACGGGATCATCGCAGACATAGCAAGTGACCTTGGGAGACAGGGACCGCAATGAGCGACAGAAAGACCACTGATAGCGATCTGACAGAAGCGGCCCTGTTCTACCATGAGCATCCGCGCCCGGGGAAACTGGAGATCCAGGCGATCAAGCCGCTGGGCAACCAGCGCGATCTCGCGCTGGCCTACTCTCCCGGCGTTGCCGCTCCGTGTCTGGAAATCGCTGACGATCCGGCAAAAGCCGCCAACTACACCTCGCGCGGCAATCTGGTCGCGGTCATCTCCAACGGCACCGCGGTGCTGGGGCTCGGCAACATCGGGCCGCTGGCCTCCAAACCGGTGATGGAAGGCAAGGCGGTTCTGTTCAAGAAGTTCGCCGGCATCGATGTCTTCGACATCGAGGTCGACGAGACCGATGTCGACAAGTTCGTCCATGCGGTGTCTGTGCTGGAACCGACTTTCGGCGGCATCAACCTTGAAGACATCAAGGCGCCGGAGTGTTTCATGATCGAGGCGCAGCTCCGGGAGAAAATGAACATCCCGGTGTTCCACGACGACCAGCACGGCACCGCGATCATTGTCGGTGCCGCCGTCCGCAACGCTCTGGACCTGGCCGGCAAGAAGATCGAAGACGCCAGGATCGTCGCTTCCGGAGCCGGCGCGGCCGCGCTTGCCTGCCTCAACATGCTGGTCTCGCTCGGCGCGAAGCGGGAAAACATCTGGGTGACGGATATCGAGGGCGTTGTCTATGAAGGCCGCGAGGCGCTGATGGACGAGTGGAAGGCCGCCTTTGCCCAGAAGACCGACAAGCGCACGCTCGACGAGGTCATCGAAGGCGCCAACGTGTTCCTGGGCCTGTCCGCCGCCGGTGTCCTGAAACCCCACATGGTGGCGAAAATGGACCAGGGGCCGCTGATCCTGGCCCTGGCCAATCCCAATCCGGAAATCATGCCGGAAGAGGCCCAGGCGGTGCGCGACGACGTGGTCATGTGCACCGGCCGGTCGGACTATCCGAACCAGGTCAACAACGTCCTGTGTTTCCCCTACATATTCCGGGGCGCGCTGGATGTCGGTGCGACCAGCATCAACGAGGAAATGAAACGCGCGGCGGTCGAGGCGATCGCCGGCCTGGCGCGTGAGGAACCAAGCGATGTCGCCGCCCGCGCCTATGGCGGCAAGGTGGAGACCTTCGGCCCGAACTACCTGATTCCGTCGCCTTTCGACCAGCGCCTGATCCTGCGCATCGCGCCCGCCGTTGCCCGGGCCGCGATGGAGACCGGCGTCGCGACCCGCCCGATCGCGGATTTCGACGCCTATCTGGACCGCCTGAACCGCTTTGTCTTCCGGTCCGGCCTGATCATGAAGCCGATCATCCAGAATGCCAGCAAGGATCCGCAGCGGATCATCTATGCCGAAGGCGAGGACGAACGGGTGCTGCGCGCCGCCCAGGTGCTGATCGAGGACAAGATTGCCAAGCCGATCCTGGTCGGCCGGCCCGACGTGCTGCAGCAGCGCTGCGAACGGTTCGGACTGAAGATCCGTCCGGATGTTGACTTCGAGTTCATCAACCCGCAGGACGATCCGCGCTACCGCGACTATGCCGATGAATATTTCGAGTGCGTCGGCCGCCAGGGCATGCCGCCGAACGCGGCCCGGACGGTCGTGCGCACCAACACCACCGTGATTTCGGCGCTCGCCGTGCGCCGGGGCGATGCGGATGCGGTCATCTGCGGCCTGGAAGGCCGTTTTATCCGCCATCTGCGCGACATCAAGCAGGTGATCGGGATTTGCGAATCGGCGCGGGACCTGTCCGCCATGTCGCTTCTGATCAATTCCCAGGGGGCGATGTTCCTGTCGGACACCTTCGTCACCGAGGATCCGACCGCCGAGGAAATCTCGGAAATGGCGATCCTCGCCGCCGAAGAAATCCGCCGGTTTGGCATCGAGCCGAAGATCGCGTTGCTGTCGCTGTCGAATTTCGGCTCCCGCGACACGGCTTCCTCGCGCAAGATGCGCGAAGCGCTGAACCTGATCTGGAAGCGGTATCCCGGTCTGGAAGCCGACGGCGAAATGCACGGCGATTCGGCACTCAGCGTCGACCTGCGCGAACGGGTCATGCCGGGAAGCAAACTGACCGGCGAGGCCAACCTCCTGTTGTTCCCCAACCTGGATGCGGCCAACATTGCCCACAATCTGCTGAAGGTGGCGACCCAGGCCCTGCATGTGGGGCCGATCCTGCTCGGCGCCGCGAAACCCGCTCATATCCTGACCCCGTCGGTCACATCGCGCGGTGTGGTCAACATGTCTGCACTGGCGAGTGTCGAGGCGCAGACTCGTTCGGTGGACTGACCCGTTCGGTCGCGCGGTGCGTCCAGCCATGAAACCGGCCATGCGCCTGGCCATGCGTGTGAGGAAATGCCTGACACGCATGGCCGGCTCTCAAAGAGCTGCCAGAAGGTTTTTTAACCCGGACCGCTTTTCAGCGCAGATCCATTGCCTAACTTATCCAGGAGACCCGACGGCCTAATGGAGCTGCCATGACCTGGACGTTTTCTGCACTTTCCCCGCTTGTATCCATGGGCGTTGCCGCCTTTCTCACGGTGGCGCCCGCGGCCGCCCAGTCCTCCATTGAACTTGAGACGGTCGCGGACGGCCTGTCCTATCCATGGAGCGTCGCGTTTCTCCCGGAGGGCGGCTACCTGATCACCGAACGGGACGGTGTTCTCAAACACGTGGATGCGGCCGGCGGCCAGACTGCCGTGGAGGGGGTGCCGGAGGTTTTCGCGCAGGGCCAGGGCGGTCTTCTGGATATCGCGCTGGATCCGGAGTTCGGGACCAATGGCACGATTTACCTGACGTTCTCGCAAGGCTCGGTGGAAGGGGCGGGGACGTCGCTCTACAAGGCCGTTGTGGCAACGTCACCGGCGCGCGGATACGCGCTGACCGGCGGGGAAACAATTTTTGCCGGCAATAACCGGTCCTATGGCGGCCGCCATTTCGGTTCGAGGCTGGCCTTCGCGCCGGACGGGCACCTTTTCATGACGATCGGCGAACGGGGGGAGGACGAGCGGGCGCAGGATCCGTCCGACCATGCAGGCTCGGTCCTGCGCCTGACACGGGACGGTGCCCCGGCGCCCGGCAATCCGTTCCTGGAGCGCGATGGCTACCGGCCTGAGATCTGGTCGATCGGTCACCGCAATCCGCAATCCGCTGCGATCCACCCCGAAACCGGCAAGCTCTGGACGGTCGAACATGGCGCGCGTGGCGGCGACGAGGTCAACATCCCGGAAGCCGGCAAGAACTACGGCTGGCCGGTGATCTCCTACGGACGGCACTATTCAGGCGGCAAGATCGGCGAAGGCACCGAAAAACAGGGCATGGAGCAGCCGATCCATTTCTGGGATCCGTCCATTGCTCCGTCCGGCATGGCTTTTGTCACCGGCGACACCTACCCGGACTGGCGGGGAAACCTTCTGGTGGGCGCGCTGCGGGGCCAGCATCTTGCCCGGCTTGAGCTGGACGGCGCGCGGGTTGTGGCGCAGGAAAAGCAGCTCGGTGATCTGGACGAGCGCATCCGGGATGTGCGCCAGGGGCCGGACGGATATATCTATGTTCTGACCGACAGCGACGACGGCCGTCTGATCCGTCTGGTACCGGGATCGGGTTGAAGAAGCACCGTGCGCCCGGCGGGCCTTTTTACATGACTGCTTGACTTTTCAGGCCGCTAAGCCGATATAGCGGCGTGCAACCGCTGCCGCGTGAGCAGACAGCGCGCCCTTTTTTCCAAAACCATCGTGTTTTCAAGGGCAGCCGCTTGCCGGTTGCAGTCAAGGGCCCAATGAGGGGTCCAACCAGTTCCCATGTCACGCGAGGGTCTGGCGGCACAGAGCCCGTTTTTCGAAACGAAGCGGCTGCCGCAATCCATCATCGAACCGCAAGGATGCGTTCCTGCGGTCATCCGGGCGTGTTTCCTTACGCCCGAAAAGGAATTTATATTGACCGACTTTCAAAGCCTGGGACTTTCCGACGGCCTACTGAGCGCTGTTGCTGACAACGGCTATGACCAACCGACACCGATCCAGCAAAAAGCGATCCCGTTGATCCTGGAAGGCCGTGACCTCATGGGTCTGGCCCAGACAGGAACAGGCAAAACCGCAGCTTTCGGGCTGCCGCTGATCGACAGCCTGCTTGCGGACAACGCAAGAGCCCGGCCCAAGGGCACCCGCGCCCTGATCCTGGCACCGACGCGCGAACTGGTGAACCAGATCGCCAAGAACCTGATTTCCTTCCTGAAAAACACCCCGTTGCGTGTCACCTCAGTCGTCGGCGGCGTGTCGATCAACGGCCAGATCAAGCGCCTGTCCAAGGGCACGGACATTCTGGTCGCGACCCCGGGCCGGCTGCTGGACCTCGTCGACCGCAACGCCGTCGATCTGGCATCGGCCTCCTATCTCGTCCTCGACGAGGCGGACCAGATGCTGGATCTCGGCTTCATCCACGCCCTGCGCCGCATTGCCGGACTGGTCGCCAAGGAGCGTCAGACGCTGCTGTTCTCTGCGACCATGCCCAAGCAGATCAACGAATTGGCCCAATCCTACCTGCGCAACCCGGAGCGGGTGGAAGTCTCGCCGACGGGACGGACCGCCGACAAGGTGACGCAGTCGGTGTATTTCATGGACCAGAAGGCCAAGGGCGACTTCCTGGTCGAGCAGTTGCAGGCAAAGCCTGACGGCATGTCGCTCGTCTTCGGCCGGACCAAGCACGGCGCCGAACGGCTCATGCGCAAGCTGGCGCAATGTGGCATCGCAGCAGGCTCCATCCACGGCAACAAGAGCCAGAATCAGCGCGACCGGGCGATTCGCGATCTGCGCGAGGGCAAGATCAATGTTCTGGTGGCGACGGATGTCGCGGCCCGCGGCATCGACATTCCCGGCGTCAGCCATGTGTACAATTTCGAACTGCCGGAAGTGGCTGAAGCCTATGTCCACCGTATCGGACGGACGGCGCGTGCGGGTGCTGAAGGCGAGGCAATTGCCTTGTGCGCGCCCGAGGAAATCGGTCTGTTCCGTCAGATCGAGAAGCTGATCGGCATCGACATCACGGTCGCCGGCGGCGAGATCCCGCCAATGTCGGCTGCCAGCAAGCCCAAGCGTGGCGGCGGCGGCGGTAACCGGGGTGGACAGAATCGCGGCGGCGGCAGGCCGAACGTGAAAAAGACCACCGGCAGCAACGACAATGCCCAGAACCGGCGCCCGAACCGCAGACGGACGACCGGCCGCAAGAGCGCTGCATAAGCGATCTCGTGACGGCACAATGCAAGACGCCCGGCCATCTGGCCGGGCGTTTTTTTGTGCCTGACAGGGAGGAAAGACAGCAACGTGCGGAGGCGCACCGCGGTGCTGGCCGCGCACCGGGTCCGGTGCGCCTCAAAAAAAAGCACCGGGAAGTGGCCTTCCCGGTGCAGAACCTTGTGGTCGATGGGTTTCAAAACTGCCGGAGCCGTTCTGAACGTGATTTTGGAAGTTTACCTGACCCCGGTCCATAACCGCCGCGATCTGGAAGGAGCCAGCTTTCTTCCTGTCCACAAGGTATCCAACCGCTTGCACGGTTCGATCCCATTATCTCGTCGGGAAACTCGCGGGATTTCCGCGAAGACCGTGCAGTTCGCCGCCGGATACCGACCGTTAACCGCAGTTTTGCCCCCGTTGGAGGTAAACCTAAATTAACCAAGTTGAATGCGCAATCACGTGACCCAACGTCAGGTTTGTTGCGTGTGGATAATAAAAATACTCTTTAAAATCATGTGGTTGATGTCGTTTTTGGTGATGAGGGGGGCTTTGGCAAGCCAGGGTTGGCGGGGCAGAGATGGCGGGCGGATCAAGAAGTGCTTGAATTTCAACCAGATAGCGGATGCATTGCGGTAACTTATTGATGGATAGATAAAATTTATGCGCTGGCTTTGAGCACCGGGATCTGCAACCGGTTCCAAAAAGCCGGTGTCGGAATGAGGGCGTCTGACCAAGCGGCATCCGTTTTCCGACAAATTTTGAACAATAAGTATAAAATTTTCTTTTGGGCCCATCCAATTTCTTTTTTTGGCGTTAAGGAGGGTTGACCTTACCCTAACGTGAAGCTAATTCACCTCTCACCGCAGTTTAATAAATCAAATAAAACTAATCGGACCCGAACAGGGGCGGATTGGACAAGACAATGCGGATGTTCAGGGTGGGAACGACACTTCTGAAGAAATTGTCCGTCGATAGACGGACCTTGAATTTGTGGCGCGGGACATGGCGCGCGGCTCAAGAAGTGCGGACAGACCGCACCTGGCCGCTGCCCAAGTGACAACCGCAACGAACCGGCCTCCCATCACCGGTTCGATAAGACCCATCGGCCGCAAGTCAGCGGCATCGGAAAGATTTCTTTCCGGTGCCGTTTTTTTTGAGCAAACTGACCGACTTGAGAGCGGTGCAGATCGCCCGGTTGTGAACAGTCCGGCGCACGGCCGAAAAGAATGACCCGGCTCGGGGCCGGGTCGCTGACATCAGGGAAATTGCTCGGGTGTGGCCGGATCGGCGGTCAGTGTCCGCCTCACATGTTCGGATAGTTGGGGCCACCGGCGCCTTCCGGCACGGTCCAGGTGATGTTGCCGTTCGGATCCTTGATGTCGCAGGTCTTGCAGTGCACGCAATTCTGCGAATTGATCTGGAACTTCGGGGCGTCCGCGCCCTCTTCCACCCATTCGTAGACGCCTGCCGGGCAATAGCGGCTCGACGGACCGGCATAGACATCGTGTTCGGATGTCTTTTGAAGAACCGGATCCTTCACCTTCAGGTGGCTCGGCTGGTCTTCCTCATGGTTTGTGTTGGACAGGAAGACGGACGACAGCTTGTCGAAGGAGACGACCCCATCCGGCTTCGGATAGTCGATCCTGTCGCAGTCCTTGGCCGGTTTCAGGGTGTCGCGATCCAGCTTGCCGTGCTTCATGGTGCCGAAGAAGGAGAAGCCGAACAATTCGTTCGTCCACATGTCCAGTCCACCAAGGCCGATGCCCAGCCAGGTTCCGAATCTCGACCAGAGCGGCTTGGTGTTGCGCACTTTTTTCAGGTCCGCGCCGATAGGGCTGTCGCGCCAGGCCTGATCGTACCGGCTGAGCTCGGTATGCGCCTCGCCGCGGCCGATGGCCTCCATGACTTCTTCGGCGGCCAGCATGCCGGAAAGCATGGCATTGTGGGAGCCCTTGATGCGCGGCACGTTGACGAAGCCCGCGGAACAGCCCATGAGCAGGCCGCCCGGGAAGGAGAGTTTCGGCACGGACTGATAGCCGCCCTCGGTGATTGCGCGTGCCCCGTAGGAAATGCGCTTGCCGCCCTCGAACGTGTCGCGGATCGCCGGATGGGTCTTGAAGCGCTGGAACTCGTCGAAGGGCGACAGCCAGGGGTTCTCGTAGTTGAGATGAAGGACGAAGCCCACGGCCACCTGATTGTCCTCCAGGTGGTAGAGGAAGGACCCGCCGCCGGTTTTGCCGTCCAGGGGCCAGCCGAAGGAGTGCTGCACCAGACCGAGCCTGTGCTTGTCCGGATCGACCTGCCACAGCTCCTTGATGCCGATGCCGAATTTGGGAACATCGCAGTCTTTGTCCAGCCCGAACGTCTCGATAAGCTGCTTGGCCAGAGAGCCGCGGACGCCTTCGCCGATCAGCGTGTACTTGCCGCGAAGCTCCATTCCCCGCGTGAACATCGCGTTTGGCTTGCCGTCGCGGCCGATGCCCATGTCTCCGGTGGCCACGCCGACGACCTTGCCGTCGTCATCATACAGCAGCTCGGAGGCCGCGAAACCGGGATAGATCTCGACACCAAGGGCCTCGGCCTTTTCGGCGAGCCAGCGGCAGACGTTGCCGAGCGAAACAATGAAGTTGCCGTGATTGTTCATCAGTTTCGGGAGGAACAGATTCGGCAGGCGCATGGAACCCGCGGGGCCGAGCACGAGGAAATGATCGGCGGTCACCGGCGTCTTGATCGGCGTGTCTTCCTCACGCCATTCGGGGAGCAGCTTGTCGAGTGCGATCGGGTCGATGACGGCGCCGGACAGAATATGAGCGCCGACTTCCGATCCCTTCTCCAACACCACGACGCTCAGCTCTTCGCCCTTTTCACTGGCGATCTGCTTCAGCCGGATAGCCGCGGCAAGCCCGGCAGGGCCTGCGCCGACGATCACGACATCCACGTCCATGCTTTCGCGTTCGCCAAGCGTTTCCTGTTCGCTCATGTCTTTCTCCCTCCGCCCAAAGGGGCATGCCTTGTTTCACGGACGGTCAGCCGGAAGCCATTGGATGACCAAAAGCCCCTCGATACCCCGCGGTCCAGGGCAGGTGTTCCGCGTCCGTTGTCACGGCAACCGGTTGTTACCGCCTATGTGCCCTATTTCGCAGTGCGAAACACGACATTTATCGTGGTCCAAAACGAATTCGGGCAGCGTGTTCTCTCGTCCGGCCCAGATAGATCAAAGCAGGCAATGGGCGTCAAGAGTAATACTAACGTTTACGTAAACGTAAATTGTCGCAGTAACTGGTGGCTTGCCGTGGCGAGCGGTTTCTGAAAAAAGGCCTCCTGCGGCCCGCTTTTGCGGTGGCGCGCTTGTACTATTGCGGCTGGGGGGTACACTCAACACCGGAGGCTTTTTGCGTGCAGAACACACCGACCGACCAACGCCAGATCGAAGCCCTGCTGGATTTTTTCACCAGCGCGGGTGTCGACTGTTTTCTGGGCGACGAGCAGGTCGACTGGTTCGCCCGGACGCGTGAAGCGGCGCGGGTGCAGCCGGATCAGGGGAGGCCCGGACCGCAACAGGTGTCGCAGATACTGCCCGGGAGCTCTGCCGGCCGGGATGGAAACCGATCCCAGGCTCGTCTTGACCCTCAGGCCCGATTGGACCCTCAGACCCAGTTTGATCCCCGGGCCCAATCCGCGCCGCAGGCGCGCGCGCCGGGCACCGGTCCTGCCGCTGTGCTGCCGGACGGCGAGGTGATTGCCGCTGCCAGGGACCTTGCGGCCCGCGCGTCGTCTCTTGCCGAACTGCAGGCATGTCTGGAGACCTTCGATGGTTGCAATCTCAAGCTTACCGCGAAGAAACTGGTCTTCGCTGACGGCAATCCGCAAGCCCGGCTGATGTTCGTGGGCGAGGCGCCGGGCCGCGACGAGGACCTGCAGGGCAAACCGTTTGTCGGCCGGTCCGGCCAGTTACTCGACAGAATGTTGGCCGCAATCGGCCTCGACAGGTCGTCAGCCTATATCGCCAACGTGGTGCCATGGCGTCCGCCGGGAAACCGCACGCCGACACCCCAGGAAACGGAAATCTGCAAACCGTTCATCGTGCGCCAGATCGAACTGGTCAAACCGGATGTGCTGGTGTTTCTGGGAGCGGCTTCTGCAAAAACACTGCTCAATGAGAAGGACGGCATCCGCAAATTGCGCGGGCGCTGGATGACTTATCCGGCAGGCGGACGGGAAATTGCCGCGATCGCGACCTACCACCCGGCCTACCTGCTGCGCAGCCCTCTGGAAAAAAGGCTTTCCTGGCGCGATTTTCTTGCAATCGGACAAAAACTATCGGGTTAACCGGTGATCGTTTGTCTGATTGCAGATTGAAACCAGTATTCCCTTGCGTTACTATGAGGAGTGGGATGAATTTTATATAACTAAAGTATAGTATAGAGTAAATAAGGGGAGGTGGGTAAGAGTAAACTTGAATAATACAAATTTCATCATCGGATTTATTGATTTTTAATTCGGGCGTGGTTTTTCACATAAGCAAGATTACGGGTGTTCCGTCATCATATGGAAGTCGGCAATCGATCTGAACCAAGGGGATAAATTGACAGGAC
Source organism: Roseibium sp. AS2 (assembly GCF_038900065.1). NCBI lineage: Bacteria > Pseudomonadati > Pseudomonadota > Alphaproteobacteria > Hyphomicrobiales > Stappiaceae > Roseibium > Roseibium sp. AS2. Next base: position 84,112 of record NZ_JBBMQN010000001.1, on the reverse strand, counting down.
CAGAGTTGAACATCCCTGAAAATGCCGTACTGCACATCCTGGTCCTGGACTTCGACACCCTGGGCTGTGAGGAAACGTCTGCTTCCGGCTTCAGCAGGAACGGATGCCGGGTCCTGTCGACAAAGCATCGGCGGGTCGGCAAGGCCCTGGGGCTCCGGATCGCCGGTTTTGATCAGATGGTGAAGGCCAGGGTCTCCGAAGTCAGCGGCGCCGACGTCGTCGTTCGTTTCGAATTCGATGAAGCCGAGAACACGGAAAAACGCAGCGAGCGCCGCCGCAGGGTGTCCATTCCGGCCTGGGTCAGCGGCCAGAACTCTCGTGAAGGGCTCCGGTGCGAAATAGTCGATGCCAGTCCGTCCGGTTGCCGGCTCGCAAGCTATCAGATGGAAAACCTGCCCGCTGATATCCAGCTTCAGATTGCCGGCCTCGATCTGCCGGTCGTCGGCAAGATCGTCTGGCGGTCGCCGGAATATGCCGGCGTGAAGCTTATCTGGAAGTTCACCAGCGGCAGGGAATTTGATGAAAAACGCCTCCAAGCACCGTCCGGTGCGGGAGAGACCGGCGCGAAGCCCAAGCCCAGCGCCAAGCCCAAGCCAAAACGCACTTCGGACAATTCCGGTTTTGGTGTCAGGCGCACCAAGGACTGACCCGGACAAGGACCTGTCTGGTCTCCGGGCTGACACCGCGCGCTCCGGCAACACGCTTGCGAACCTTTCCTGCCGTTCCGTCCCGGGTCACCGTATCGGGCACACCATCCCGGCCGAACCCTTCCTTCGAGAGTTGTTTGCAGATGCCGGGACCCGGAGGGCCCGCCAGAATGTCCTCCTGGCCGTCTCCCGTGTGTTAACCAGGTTTTCAGTCTTCCGATCGTAAGGTAAATCGTGCAAATCGGGGGGACGACATGAGCACTACTGCCGCTGCGATGAATGCGGATAACAGAATTGCGGCTCAGGTCTTCGATCTGGCCGACATGTCCTTTTTCGACGCGACCGCCTATGACGTTTGTGAAACGGGCTGCCGGATCGCGACCGACAGGATCGATCTTCTCAAGGAAGAAGTGGGACTGCGCCTCGCGGGTTTCGACGAGCTTGTTCGTGGCAGGGTGGTTGCCTGCGGCGATCGCGATGCGCAGATCTCGTTTCACCTCAAGCAGGTGGAGCCTGGCGAAAAGCGGCGGGAAACCCGCCGGCCGGTCTGGATAACCGCTGTTGTCAGCGGCAGGAAGCAGCCGACGACGATGAAATGCCGGATCGTGGACGCCAGCAAGTCCGGGTGCCGTCTGGAAGGCGACACCGTTGGGCGCCTGCCCGAAGCGATCGAAATCGCCATCCCCGGCATGGACCAGCCGATCAGCGGATCGATTGTCTGGTGGAAAGACAATCAGGCGGGTGTCCGGCTGAGCTGGCCGTTCAAGGCGGGGCCCAAGCCGACAAAAGAGTCGCTCGCCAAACGTCCGGGAGAAGACAAACAGCCTGTTTCCGGACCAAAGGTGAAAAAGAAGATCAGCGCATTCGGCGGCTAACACCGAAGCGTGTTGGTCTTGCCCCCTCTGATGGTCCGTTTCCGTCTGCCGGCAGGGCGCGTCGGCCGGCCTTCACAGACAGCTTTTATCCGCTGCAAGGCCTCATGGCCTTTGAAACTGCCCGCCGGATACATATATCGGAGAAGATTGTGAACTCCTTCAGGGCTATTCCGCGTGCTTTCAAAAATCCGCAGCTATCTTCCCAGACCTTTCCGCGATGAAAAAACCGTCATTCCGGTCGTTCGGCTCCAGGGAGCGATCGGCGGCGGCGGCCCTCTGAGAACGGCCCTTTCCCTCGCGACTGCCGCGATGCCGCTGGAAAGGGCGTTTTCGGTCAAGAAAGCGCCTGCTGTCGCGTTGATCGTCAATTCGCCTGGGGGCTCGCCTGTTCAGTCGCGTCTCATTTTCAAGCGGATCCGCGATCTTGCAAAGGAAAACCAGAAGGACGTGCTCGTTTTCGTCGAGGACGTCGCGGCCAGCGGCGGCTATATGATCGCGGTCGCCGGCGATGAAATCTTTGTCGATCCGTCTTCGGTCGTTGGGTCCATCGGTGTCGTTGCCGCCGGCTTCGGCTTCACGGAAATGATCAAGAAGATCGGCGTCGACCGGCGCGTCTATACGGCGGGCGAGAAGAAGGTGATCCTCGATCCGTTCCAGCCGGAAGTGCCCGAGGACATCGAGTATCTGAAAAGCCTGCAGCTTGAAATCCACGAGACCTTCATCGACCTGGTGAAATCACGCCGGAGCGACGTGCTGGCCGACGACGCCGATCTGTTCAGCGGCAAGTTCTGGACAGGGCGCACGGCGATCGAACTCGGTCTGGCCGATGCCATCGGAGATCTGCGCGGCGTCGTCAGGGAGCGCTACGGCGACAAGGCCGAGCCGAAACTGATTTCCGCCCCGCGCGGACTGTTTGGCCGCAAGGCCGGCGTGGGCATCGGCCGATCCGGCAGCCGGCTGATCGAAGGGCTCGGCGAAGACCTGATGTCGTCGGTGGAGGAACGGGCAATGTGGATGCGTTACGGCCTTTGAATTGGCACATTGCCCGTGTCAGGTGCGGGCATAAAAGGGGAACGACATGACCGAACTGATTGGTGTGGCCGCACTGGCCGTTGGCGGATACTGGATCATGCAGCGCGTCAAGCGCAAGATGGCCGACGTCGAGAACCGGATCTCCCGCGCGGCGGCCAAGGCAGACCCGAACGGCCGCGGCCCGAAGCTGGTGCAGGACCCGGTCAGCGGCAAATACCGGCCGCAGGCCTGAAGGAACGGCGGGCAGGAAGTCCAGCCCGCCGGATTTGATCATGTGACCGTTTCTGCCCGGAAAAGCCCCCAGCGCGCTGTGCCGCCACGCGCGGCCCCGGCCAGGACGATGGCCGTCAGCACAACAAGAAGACCTTCCGCGATCGGACCGGACAGCCAGATGCCGGGTTCGCCGAGACCGCGCGGCAGCACGAACAGCAGCGGCAGGAAAAAGACGTAGGGCTTGGTCAGGCTGAGCACGGCTGCCCGGCGCGCATCCCCGAGCGCCTGGAAGTAGGTCGCGACCACGAACAGGGGCCCGGCGGCAAAATACATCGCCACCATCACCGGCAGAATGCGTCCGATTTCGCCGATCACCTCGGGGTCCTCGACAAACGCAAAACCAATGTGTCTTTCTCCGAACCACAGGACGACTTGAACACAAAGGCTGTACGCGAGGGCTATGCCGAGCCCCAGGCGCAAAGTGTCGTCCGAGCGCCTCCACAGGCGCGCGCCGGCGTTGTTGCCGATCATGGATTGCAGTGCCATGGAAAGGCCGAGCAGCGGCAGATAGGCAAAGGTCATGATCCGGGTGGTCACGCCGAAAGCGGCCACGGTGGTTTCATAGCCTTCGGCCCCGAATGCCTGAAGAACCGCGAGCGTAGCCGCCGCTCCGAAGGCGATGCCGATAAAGCTGAGGCTCTGCGGCGCGCCGAGTACCACAATGGCGCGCCAGTGCGAGGTCAGCGGGTTTCGGACAAGGTCCTCCGGGCCAAGAGCGGTGCGACCGCTCAGGCGATACCAGGTCACGAAGGCAAATGCGGACACCTGAGCCAGCACGGTGCCGTAGGCACTGCCCGCAACGCCGAAGTCGAACACGGCAATCAGCAGGTAGTTCAAGGCCAGATTGGCCAGCGAGACGGAGAGGCTGAGTCCGGCCATCAGCAGGACATGGCCCTCGTTCCGCAGAGCGTCGGAATTGACCGCCAGCACGAACATCAGCGGCGAGAATCCGATGGTGATCGCGAGATACGTGAAGCTCATCGCCGCGATCCCGCCTGCGCCATCGGCCGCTGCAAGCGTTGCCGTCCGGCCGAAGACGAGCAGCAGGAGGATGAGTACGGTGCCGGCGGAGAGTGCCAGACCGTGTGCGCCGGCGTAGACGGCACGCGCCTCCTTGAACCGGCCGCCACCCAGATGTCGGGCGAGCAGGCTCGACATGCCGCTGGAGACGAGTGTCGCCAGCGCGGCCAGGAGCATATAGGCGGGAAACATCAGGGTGACCGCGCTGAGCGCGTCAGGACCGACATAAAGCCCCAGGAAGACCGCGTCCGCGACGGTCAGAAGCCCGTTCATGCTCATGACGAGTATGATCGGCAGGGCGGTTTTCAGCAGCGTCGGGCCGATCGGCCCATGCGTGAACGCATTTGCTCTGGAGGTGTCGTGCGACATACCATTCTCCGAGATCTGGGCATTTCGAGATGTAGGAGGGGCTCGCATTGCCACCAGCGCGAAATGCGTCGGGGAACAGGAAGTCTTCAGCCGGAATTTCACCAGGGGTTAGGGCCTGCGAGCGGCGGGCATTCCGGAGCCTGTCAGCTTGCTATCTTACCATGGGTAGGTCCGTCAATCCCGACAGGGCCCTGTCGGACCTCGCTTTGACGCTGAAGGCCCAGACGCCATCCTTGCATCATCCTTGCGCCAACGCGCCCGCCACCTTGACCTCGCGCCCGCATCGTGGCACCTGTCGCCGCCGGAACCAGCCACATTCGCGGAACAACTCCATGTCGACTGAAACGCTGCCGGCGCATATGCGGCCGGAAAATTCATTCCAGGGCCTGATCCTGACCTTGCAGCGCTACTGGGCAGACCAGGGCTGCGTGGTGCTGCAGCCCTACGACATGGAAGTCGGTGCCGGGACCTTCCATCCGGCGACAACATTGCGTTCGCTCGGGCCACGCCCCTGGAAGGCCGCATACGTTCAGCCGTCGCGCCGCCCGACAGACGGCCGCTACGGCGAGAACCCCAACCGGCTGCAGCATTATTACCAGTTCCAGGTGATCCTGAAGCCATCCCCGGCCAACCTGCAGGACCTCTACCTGAATTCGCTCTATGCCATCGGGCTGGACCCGAAGGTGCACGACATCCGTTTTGTCGAGGACGACTGGGAAAGCCCGACGCTGGGCGCCTGGGGACTGGGCTGGGAGTGCTGGTGCGACGGTATGGAAGTGTCCCAGTTCACTTATTTCCAGCAGGTGGCCGGTTTCGAGTGTTCGCCGGTCTCCGGCGAGCTGACCTACGGCCTGGAGCGTCTGGCCATGTATATCCAGGGCGTCGATAACGTCTACGACCTGAATTACAATGGCATGGAAGGGGCCGACAAGGTCACCTATGGCGATGTCTTCCTGCAGGCCGAGCAGGAATATTCGCGCCACAATTTCGAACATGCCGATACCGAAATCCTGTTCCGCCACTTCAAGGACGCCGAGGCCGAGTGCCGGGCGCTGCTCGAAGCGGGCGCCAGGGCGCGTGACGAAAAGGGCGCCAGCGTGCATCAGGTGGTGCTGCCGGCCTATGACCAGTGCATCAAGGCCAGCCACGCCTTCAACCTGCTTGACGCGCGCGGCGTGATTTCGGTGACCGAGCGCCAGAGCTACATCCTGCGGGTGCGTGAACTGGCCAAGGCATGCGGAGCCGCCTTCCTGGAGACCGAAGCCGGCGGCGTCGGCTATCACAACCAGGCGGCGGAATAGTTTCCACGTGTCACCGGGTCTGCAGGCGTGAAAAATGTGTTCCACAACACAGAACGGCGCTTGATTTTGACCTGAGACGTTTGAGACAGTTTCAGCGGGGTGACAATTCCCGTCCTGGTGGCTAGGTTCCGGGACCTGTATTTTTGGAGGTTCCCCCGATGGCCTGGTTTGTTCTCGCGCTTCTGATCGCGGCCAGTGTTTTTGCGATCATTCTTTACAACGCGCTCGTGAAAAAGCGTCAGATGGTCGAGGAGGGCTGGAGCGGCATAGATGTGCAGCTGAAGCGCAGGGCCAATCTGATCCCCAACCTTGTCGAAACCGTCAAGGGCTATACCTCCCACGAAAACGAGACGCTGCAGTCGGTCACCGAACTGAGAGCCCAGGGCAGCGCCCTGCCGCAGGGCGATGTCGCCGGACGGGCAAGGGTGGAGGGTGCCCTGTCGCAGGCGCTGGGCCGGCTGTTTGCCCTGGCGGAAGACTATCCGGACCTGAAGGCCAGCCAGAACTTTTCCAACCTGCACCAGTCCCTCGACGAGATCGAGGATGCCATCCAGATGGCCCGCCGCTATTACAACGGGGCGGTGCGAAACCTGAATGTGGCGGTCGAGAGTTTTCCCTCCAACCTGATCGCCCGCCAGTTCAGGTTCGAAAAGGCCGAATACTTCGAGATCGAGGACGAAGCCGACCGGGCAGTGCCCCGCGTGACATTCTGAGGGAGACCGACGGGATGCTGAAACAGCTTGCAACCGCCTGCCTTGCCACTTTTCTTCTGGTGCTGGCCGGACTGACCGCGCAGGCCGATGAACGGATCCTGCATTTTGCATCCGACATCGATGTCGGCGCGGACGGGACCTTGACCGTGACGGAGACCATCCGGGTCCGCGCGGAGGGCAACCAGATCAAGCGAGGTATCTTCCGCGATATTCCCCTGACGGCGGAAGGTGCGAACGGCCGCATCTATCAGGTTGGTTTCGAACTTGTATCCGTTCTCCAGGACGGGCAGCCCGTAGCGAATTTCACCCGGAAAAGCGGGGCGGGCGTGAGGATCTACGTGGGCGAGGAAAGCGTCTTCCTGCAGTCGGGCGTGTATACCTACACAATCAGGTACCGGACCGACCGGCAGATCCGCTTCTTTGACGACCATGACGAGGTCTACTGGAATGTCACCGGCAACGAGTGGAACTTCCCGATCGACGAGGCCATTGCACGGGTGAGACTGCCCAATGGGGTGACCGCCACGGACTGGACCGCGTTCACGGGGCCCTTCGGAGCGACTTACCAGAACTATACCGCCCGCACCCAAGACGACGGTTCAGAGGTGGTTTTCACGACCACGCAGCCCTTGTCCTACCAGGAAGGCCTGACAGTCGTTGTCACAATGCCGTCGGGCTCCATCGCCCGGCCCTCCAGCACGGAAAAGATGCGTTACTTCCTTGGCGACTACCGGTCCGAGCTGATCGGCGGTGGCGGGTTCTTGCTGGTCATTGCCTATTATCTGTTCGCCTGGTTCAGGGTGGGCAGGGATCCAGCGGCAGGGGTCGTCTTTCCGCGGTTCAAGGCGCCTGCGCGCATTTCACCGGCCCTTTCCAGATATATCGTCAACCGCGGGTTCGGAGATGGCGGCTGGGTGGCCCTGTCCGCGGCGTGTCTCAATCTGGCGGTCAAGAAACGGCTTCGCCTCGAAGACACGGACGGCGACATGACGCTGACGCCGGACCACGCAGGGCGCAAGGAGCACGTGCCGGGTTTCGGCCTGCCCAAGGGGGAGGCGGCGCTCGAGAGCTGGCTGATGGCGCGGGGAAGTCCGCTCACGTTGAACAAGGCGAACGGTCTGTCGATCAAGTCCCTGGGCAACAAGTTCCGCGGCGCGATCGAGCAGGAAAACCGCAATGTTTTCTTCAAGAGCAACTGGACCTACCTCCCGGCCGGCGTCCTGATGAGCCTGGCCACGATCGTGGCCCTGATCCTGTTCGTGCCCAAGTCCCAGGGCGAACAGGAATTCATGATCGTGTTCCTGTTTCTGTCGGTGTTCGCGACTGTGTTTCCGATTGCCTTCGGACAGGCGCTTCTGCCCATCGCCAACATGAAACTTCGGCTTGGGGTCACTTTACTGATTGCCGGGCTGGCCATGTTCGGCGCGGCCGCCCTGGCCGGGCTGATCACAGGCGCAGTGGAAACGCTTCCGGCGGTTCCGGTGGTCGTGGCGGCGCTGGTTGCCGCGAACCTGCTGGCCTTCATGTTCATTGGTGCTCCGACTGCATTGGGCCGTGAGGCACTCGACGAGATCGAGGGCCTGAAGCTCTATTTGTCGGTTGCCGAAAAGGATCGGCTCAACATGCAGGTGGCGCCGGACATGAGCACGGAGCATTTCGAGGAACTGCTTCCCTATGCGGTCGCCCTGGACGTTGAAAAGCCCTGGGCGAAAACCTTCGAAGGCTGGCTGGCAACGGCGGCCGGGGCCGCGGTGGCGGCCAGCTATCATCCGAACTGGTATGCGGGCCGCGATTTCGATGCCCGTCATGTTTCTGACAGTCTGGGCGAGACGGCGAGCGCCATGGCCGGGTCGTTCCAGTCCTCCATTCCGGTTCCCAAGTCGTCGAGTTCCGGCTCGTCGGGCGGTGGTTCGTCCGGGGGCGGGGGCGGTGGCGGCGGCGGCGGCGGCTGGTAGTTTTGCTTGCGCCGAAACCGGTCAGGAGCTTTTATGGAGCATAGAATCATGCCTTTTTCATCCGGATCGGTTCGGCTTCTCACATGACCGGTGACACAATCTCCTTCAGCGAATTCGCCAGTTTCAATCTGGCGATCCTGGTCTATTTTCTCGGCGTCCGGCTGAACAAGAAGATCGTTTTTCTGCAGCGCTACAACATTCCCGAACCTGTGTCGGGCGGACTGCTGGTCGCCCTGCTGGCCCTTGTCGTCTATCTCGGATTTGGCAGGGAAGTCGGATTTTCCCTGCAGTCCCGAGACTACCTGCTCTATTGCTTCTTCACGGCAATCGGTCTCAATGCCCGGTTCTCCGACCTGGCGAAAGGCGGCAAGCCACTGCTGATCCTGCTGTGCCTGACCGTCGTCTACATGCTGCTGCAAAACACGATCGGCACCGGCATCGCGCTCGCGCTCGGGCTGCCGGCGGGTTTCGGCCTGCTCGGCGGAACGGTCTCCCTGGTCGGGGGGCATGGCACCGCGATCGCCTGGGGGCCGAAGCTGGTGGCCGACTATGGGGTGGTGGGCGCCGTGGAAATAGGCGCGGCAACGGCAACGCTCGGCCTGATCGCGGCGAGCTTGCTGGGAGGGCCCGTCGGCAACTACCTGATCGAGCGGAAAGGGGCCCGGCCGGATCCCGACCGACCGCCCGAAGCCCCGATGATCGGCATCGAGAGCGACCGGGAAGACGACATCGCCGTGACCCATACCGGGTTGATGCGGGCCTTGCTGGTGCTCAACATCGCCATTGCTCTGGGTGTCGGACTGCAGGAGGTCCTGGTCACCGGGTTCGCCGTCGATCTGCCGGTCTTCGTTTGCTGCCTTTTCTGCGGTATCGTGCTGTCCAATACGGTGCCGGTCGTGTTCAAGAAAATGACCTGGCCTGCCCGGTCCCGGTCGCTGGCGGTCCTGTCCGATCTCGCACTCGGGATCTTTCTGACGATGTCCCTCATGAGCCTGCAGCTCTGGACACTTGCGGGCCTTGCCGGGCCGATGCTGCTGATCCTGGCGGTCCAGATCGTCGCCGCGGGGCTGTTCATCATTTTTGCGGTGTTTCCGATGATGGGGCGCGATTACACCGCAGCCGTTCTCGGCGCTGGCTTTGCCGGGTTTGCTCTCGGCGCCACCCCGACCGCGATCGCCAACATGACCGCGGTGACCAAGAGCTACGGTCCTGCAACGCAGGCGTTTCTGATCCTGCCGCTGATATCCGCGTTCTTTGTCGATCTGGCGAATGCGGCGATTATTCTGCTTTTCCTGGGAGGCTGACCGGGGCCCTGCGCCGGAAAACGCCCGTCACACGGAGTGGTCGGCAGATCCGGCAAAGGACAGCCGTCCGTCCTCCTGGGAAGCCAGCAGGGCGATGGCGTCTTCCGCCGACAAGGCAGCGGCATAAAGGAAGCCCTGGCCGTAGTGACAGCCGTTCGAGTTGAGGGCCTGATGCGTCTCGGTTTCCTCGACGCCTTCGGCGACTGCATCAATGTCGAGGCCTTTGGACAGAACCAGTATGGCTTCCACGATTGCGGCGCATTGCCGGTCGGTCAGCATGCGCTCGGTAAATGATTTGTCGATCTTCACCTTGCTGATCGGAAAGTCGCGGAGATAGCTCAGGCTGGAATGCCCGGCGCCGAAATCATCCAGCGCGATCGAAATGCCGCTTTCGGTCAGCTCCGAAATGATGCGCTTCGCCATTTCCGGGTTCTTGACCAGAGAGGTTTCGGTGATCTCCAGGACAAGCCGGTTCGCCGGGAAGCCGTGTTCTTCCAGAATGGCAGCCACCTGCGCAGGCAGGGAATTGTCCTGGAGTTGGACCGGTGAAAGATTGAAGGACAGGTAAAGCTCCTCCGGCCAGGTCTTCGCCGTCCTGCAGGCTTCCGCGAGAAGATGTTTCGTCAGGTCGGTGATGATGCCGCACTCCTCGGCGATCGGAATGAACTGCAGCGGCGGAACCTTGCCGAAATCGCTGTCTGTCCATCTCGCGAGGGCCTCGAAGCCGGCAATGCGTCCGGTCTTCATGTCGAGAATCGGCTGATAGTTGGCCGCGACCTCATTTGCCGCGATCGCCTGGCGCAGCCGTTGTTCCAGGAGGGTCCGGTGCAGGATCGACGCGTCCATGTCCAGCTCGAAGAACCGGTAGGTCGAACGGCCGGATGATTTGGCCCGGTAAAGGGCAATGTCCGCGCGGCGGAGCAGTTCCGTCATGGCGTGGCCATCGTTCGGATAAAGAGCGATGCCGATGCCGGAGCCGATCGAGATCTGCCGGTCGTTGAGCTTGAAGGGTTCGCTGATCCGCGTCAGCAGCCGCCGTGCGAACCCCGCTGCGTCCGCCTTGTCATTGAAAACCGGAGAGACGATCGCGAATTCATCGCCGCCGAGCCGCGCGACAATGCCGTCGTTGCCGATAAATTCGCTGATGCGGTCGGCGAAGCTGTGCAGGAGAGTGTCTCCGAACGCGTGGCCGTAGACATCGTTGATGGGTTTGAAGCCGTCGAGGTCGAGCATCATTACGGACCGGAAGGAACCCGCCTTCACATCGCCTGTGAGCACCGAAAAGGCTTCGAGCAGACGCCGCCTGTTTGGAAGTCCTGTCAGGGGATCGTGCTGGGCGAGCGACAGCGCCTCGGAATGGGCCGAGGATCTCTCGATCAGTTGCTTGCGCAGATGCCGTGTCGACCATACTCCGTAGACGAGGCTGAACAAGGCAATGATGAAAAGGATGCTCGTGACAATGTCATAGACCTCGTGAGCGTGTTCCGAGCGGTCGGCAGGGAAAAAGACCGGGAACAATCTCAGGGTCGCGAAACTGACAAGCATTATGGAAAGGACGAAAAATATAGGTCGCGTCAAGTATTGGGTGTTTGCAACTTTCCCATCAGTCACGAAGTCGTTTCCATCGAATAGTAATATGCGCGATATGGGGAGTTTCACATGAATTTGTTGATGAAGAGTGAAATATTTCCGCTGGGTCAATAATCACGCCTTGTGAAAGCGGGCTCTGGTCGCCAATGCGAAAGGGGGTGACAAGTTGCCGCCGACTTGGTAACGGACGCGCATTCCGACTTCGGTGATGTCCCATCTACCAAGGCCAAAGGTCAACTCATCCCATGCCTGATCTTCTGCTTGAGCTTTTCAGTGAGGAAATTCCGGCCCGCATGCAGCGCAAGGCGGCCGAAGACCTGAAATCTCTGGTGACCAATGCGCTGGTGGATGCCGGGCTGCCCTATGAGGGTGCAAAGGCCTTCGCAACGCCCCGGCGCCTCGCGCTTCATGTCGCCGGTGTGCCGGCTGGTTCTGCAGCAACCCGTGAAGAACGCAAGGGTCCTCGAGTGGGCGCGCCGGAAAAGGCTGTCGAGGGGTTTCTTCGCGGAGCGGGTCTGGCGTCCATCGACGAGGCGACGATCAGCACCGATCCGAAAAAAGGCGATTTCTATGTCGCCGTGATCGAAAAGCCCGGCAGGACCGCCATCGACATCATCGCGGAGTTCATGCCGGGGATCCTGCGCGCTTTCCCCTGGCCCAAATCCATGCGCTGGGGGACAACCAGCACAAGGTGGGTCCGGCCCCTGCATTCGATCGTCGCGAGCTTCGGTCCGGAAACCGAGGAACCGGATGTCGTGCCGTTCGAGTTCGACGGTATCCGGTCGGGCAAGACCACGCGCGGGCACCGGTTTCTGGCCGATGAGGCCTTCGGCGTGCGCCGGTTCGATGACTATGCCACGGGGCTCGAGAAGCACAAGGTCGTGCTCGACGCCGACCGCCGCAAGGAGATCATCCTGCACGATGCCAAGGACCAGGCGCTGGCGCTGGGACTGGACCTTGTCGAGGATCCCGGCCTTCTGGAAGAGGTTGCCGGTCTGGTCGAATGGCCTGTGGTGCTGACCGGAAGTTTCGACGAGGCTTTCCTGGCCATTCCGGACGAGTGCATCCAGCTGACCATCAGGGTCAACCAGAAGTGCTTCGTGCTGAAGGATCCCGACACCGGCCGGCTCGCCAACAGGTTCGTGCTGATCTCCAACATCGTCGCCGACGACGGCGGCAAGCTGATCGTTGCCGGCAACGAGAAGGTGATCCGGGCGCGGCTGTCCGACGCGCGCTTCTTCTGGGACACCGACCTGAAGACCCGGCTGTCCGACAATCTGCCCAAGCTGGACGAGGTCAAGTTTCACGAAAAGCTCGGCAGCGTCGGCGAACGGGTGAAGCGCCTGATTGCGCTCTCCGCCGAATTGGCTCCGCACGTCGGCGCCGATCAGGCAAAGGCGAAACGCGCCGCGGAACTGGCCAAGGCCGACCTCGTCTCCCAGATGGTGTTCGAATTTCCCGAACTGCAGGGCCTGATGGGCCGCTACTACGCGCAAGCGCAGGGAGAGGATGCCTCTGTCGCGACCGCGATCGAGGAACATTACAAGCCGCAGGGGCCGAGCGACAGCGTGCCGGCCGACCCGGTGGCGATCGCCGTCGCCCTTGCCGAAAAGCTGGATCTGCTGGCCGGCTTCTGGGCCATCGGCGAAAAGCCGACCGGCTCGAAGGATCCGTATGCCCTGCGCCGTGCCGCGCTGGGGGTGATCCGGATCGTGCTGGAAAACAATCTCAGGCTCAATTTGGGCGCGGCGATGCGTTCCGCGCTTGATCTTCAGTCGGCCGATGTTGCCGATCCGGCGGCTGTCGTTCCGGATCTCCTGGCGTTCCTGGGCGACCGTCTGAAGGTCCATCTCAGGGATGAGGGCGCCCGGCACGATCTGATCGACGCCGTGTTCGCGCTCGAAGGCCAGGACGACCTCCTCAGGGTGGTCAGCCGCGTCGAGGCGCTTGGCAAGTTCGTGTCATCCGACGACGGCGCCAATCTGCTGGCCGGCTACAAACGCGCGATCAACATTCTGAAGGCGGAAGAAAAGAAGGACGGCGCACCGGTCACAGGCAAGCCGCATGCGGATCACTTCAGGGAACAGGCCGAGATCGACCTGGCAGCGGCCATCGACACCGCCCGGGCCACAGCCGCCGATGCGGTCGCGGAAGAGAACTTCGAAGCCGCCATGGAGGCGCTTTCGATGCTGCGCGCTCCGGTCGACCGTTTCTTCGAGGATATCCTGGTCAATGCCGACGTGGCCGAGCTGCGTATGAACCGCCTGCAACTCCTCGCCGAAATCCGCGACGCGACCCACGTGGTCGCCGATTTCTCGAAAGTGTCCGGGTGATCGGGTAGAACCGGATCGGGTTCCCTTCACGGCATTGCATACGCCCACCCCTCATGGGGGAGGGTGGGCGTATGCGGTTTCTCGAAAATTCTTGAGCTTCCGGAGACCCAGTTTCGTCTGCGATGCCTTATTCGGCCGCCTGGCCCGCCAGCCTTGCCACCGGTTTTTCCTCGATCGGCCAGTGAATGGCCGCGGCGAAAATGCCCAGGGCGATGCCGAGCCACCAGATGGCGTCGTAGGAGCCGGTCTGATCGTAGAGCTTTCCGCCGAGCCAGACCCCCAGGAACGCGCCGATCTGGTGCGACAGGAACACGAAGCCGAACAGGGTTGCCATGTAGCGCGGTCCGAACATGACCGCGACGAGGCCGGAGGTCGGCGGCACCGTCGACAGCCAAAGAAGTCCCATGACGCCGGAGAACACCAGAACGGAAGCCGGCGTGATCGGCAGCATGATGAAGGCAAGGATCGCGGCCGACCGGCCGAGATAGATCAGCGACAGGAAGATCGGTTTGGAATAGCGTCCTCCGATATAGCCGGACGCCAGTGAACCGACCACGTTGCACAGGCCGATCAGCGCGATCGCCCAGGCCCCCCAACTGGGATCGAGGCCGACATCGGCAATGAACGGCGGCAGATGCACGGTGATGAAGGCGACGTGGAAGCCGCAGACGAAGAACCCGATCGACAGCAGAATGAACCCGCGCGTTCCGAAGGCCTCCGACAGGGCGGATTTCAGGTTCTGGTCATGCGCCGGGCTGCCGTCGCCGGAGCGTTCGGACCTGCCCCGCAGCGCGACAGCCAGCACGGGAATGAGCGCAATGAGGCCGGTAAAGACGATCAGCGTGTCCTGCCAGCCGATATTGGCAATGAGAGCGCCGCCGAGCGGTGCGAACAGGAATTGCCCCAGGGAGCCGGAGGCGGTGCCGATGCCGAAGGCAAGCGACCTCTGTTCGGGTGTCACGGCGCGCCCGAAGGCCGCAAGGACCAGCGAGAACGAGGAAAAGGCGATGCCGAGACCGATCAGGATGCCCGCGGAGACATGCAGGGCGACGGCGCTTTGCGCGTCGATCATCAGGAGCAGTCCGGCGCAGTAGAGCACCGTGCCGAAGGCCATCGCCTTCCAGGTGCCGTATCTGTCGGAGACCATGCCGGCGATCGGCTGGCCGATCCCCCACATCAGGTTCTGGATCGCCAGTGCCAGGGCAAAGATCTCCCGGCTCCAGTCCCGCGCTTCCGTCATCGGCTGGAAGAACAGCCCCATCGCCGACCGAGGTCCGAAGGAAATCAGGGCGATCAGGCAGCCGCAGGCAATCACCAGCGGGATATTCGGGCCGGGCCGGCCGGTGGTGGAGGCATTGGTCATCTTCGGCCTGTTCTGATCGTTAAACTACGATCAGAATAGGCGGAAAGCGGGAGCCGGCAAAACGCGTAATATTGATCCATTGATCACGAATTGGAATGAGACTGCGCGAGCCGGTTGTTTGCACGTCACAACGGTCTTGTCGCAGCACCTGATGCGTGCCGTTCCCTGCCGTGAGGCCGAAGGGTTACCAAACGCGGTCGGATGCGTGATAGTCAACTCTCGTCGGGTTAAGTCTCTGATTATCATATGAGAAACATTTAAATCATCGGTTTTTTGCGATTTTGGTGGATTTCGGACGCGGGGATTGTTATATAAACTCTGAAAGAGCAAAAGTATGGGCTTCGGGCCCGTTTTCTTTTCGCTTTAATATGCTCAATTTGAGTATAAAGCATTTGCGCCACCGGGCACGCAGTCCGGAGCGCACAATCAAGGGAGGTCGCCATGACTATTGCCCAGACCAGGACCCCGGTTGGACATCCTGTTGCCACCGGACTGACCGCATTGGAACGCTTCGGCAAGCTGGAGCGCCCCGATCTGCGTTACACGCCCGAGATCGCCGAAGCCACGGCTCCGATCTTCGAGAAGGTCAGGCATATCATCCCGGCCATCGAATGGCCGGCGCTGGCGCCCACCATCCATGCCATCAATGTGCTGAAGAAACAGCGCAATGCCGTCATCCTGGCGCATAACTACATGACGCCGGATATCTTTCACGGCGTCGCGGACATCGTCGGCGACAGCCTGCAACTGGCGATCGAGGCGACCCGGACGGATTCCGAGGTTATCGTCCAGTGCGGTGTGCACTTCATGGCCGAGACCTCCAAGATCCTGAGCCCGGAAAAGACGGTGCTCATTCCGGACATGCGCGCGGGCTGCTCGCTGGCCGAGTCGATCACCGGCGCGGATGTCCGCGGTCTGCGCGAGCGCAATCCCGGCGTGCCGATCATCACCTATGTCAACACCTCTGCCGAGGTGAAGGCCGAATGCGATATCTGCTGCACCTCGTCGAATGCGTTGCAGGTGGTTGAAAGCTTCGGCGTCGACCGGGTCTTTCTGATCCCGGACAAGTATCTGGCGGCCAATGTCGGCAACAAGACCGATGTCGAGGTTCTGACCTGGGACGGTGCCTGCGAGGTCCACGAGCGGTTCACCGCCGAGGAATTGCGGGACTACCGCAAGATCGATCCGGGTGTGAAGATCATCGCTCACCCGGAATGTCCGCCGGAGGTCGTTGCCGAGGCGGATTTTGCCGGCTCGACCGCGCATATGATCGACTGGGTCAAGACAAAACGGCCGGAAAAGGTGATGATGATCACCGAGTGTTCGATGGCGGACAACGTTGCCAGCGAAACCCCGGACGTCGACTTCATCCGTCCGTGCAACCTGTGTCCGCACATGAAGCGGATCACGCTGAACAAGATCCTGGAGTCTCTTCTTGAGATGAAGGAGGAGGTCGTCGTCGATCCGGCGATCGCGGACAGGGCCCGCACGGCCGTCGAGCGGATGATCAACTTGAAAATGTGACCGGCTTCGGTCTACACCGCTCCCCAGTATCTTCTTCCGGGCCGGACTTCGGCCCGGAACATCCTTTGGGCGATGCCCCGTCTCTACCAGGAAGTTCCCCATGGCCGTTTCGGTTGAGGATTTCGCGCCTGCCTATATTGGCAAGGATGTCGATGACGTCGTGATTTTGGGAGGCGGCCTGGCCGGTCTCTTCTGTGCGCTCAAACTCAGTCCGAGGCCGGTGACCGTAATCACCAATGCGCCGATCGGGCAGGGGGCCTCGTCCGCCTGGGCCCAGGGCGGCATCGCCGCGGCGATTTCCGAACAGGACTCGGTTGAAAAGCACCGCGACGACACGCTGGCGGCCGGTTGCGGCATCTGCGAGGAAAAGATCGTCGAGCTGATGACCCGCGAGGGCAGCGACCGGGTGCATGACCTCCTGTCCTACGGCGTTCCTTTCGATCAGGATCTGGAGGGCCGCCTGAAATTCTCCCGGGAAGCCGCGCATTCCCAAAGCCGGGTCGTGCGCGTGCGGGGAGACATGGCCGGCCGCGCCATCATGGATGCCCTGATTGCCGCCGTGCGCAAGACGCCGTCGATCCGGATCCTGGAAGGGTACCTGGGCGAAAGCTTTCTGGGCGCCGGCCGCTACGTGACCGGCGTGCTTGCGCGCCGCCGCGGCGGGATCGAACGCCTGGCCTTTCCGGCAAAGGCTGTCGTGCTGGCCTCCGGCGGCATCGGCCACCTTTACGGCCTGACCACCAACCCCCACGAAGCCAATGGCCACGGTCTGGCCATGGCCGCCCGGGCCGGGGCGGTGATCGCCGATGCCGAATTCGTGCAATTCCACCCGACCGCGCTCGACGTCGGCAGGGATCCGGCGCCATTGGCGACCGAAGCTCTCAGGGGGGAGGGGGCGACCCTGGTCAACTCGGCCGGCGAGCGCTTCATGGAAAGCGTGCATCCGGATCTGGAACTGGCACCGCGCGACATCGTCGCCAGAGCGATCCACCACGAGGTCTCGGAAGGCCGAGGTGCGTTTCTGGATTGCCGGGAAGCGATCGGCGCACGTTTCAAGGATGATTTTCCGACCGTGTTCGCGGCGGCGCAGGCGGCCGGACTTGATCCGGAGAAGGACCTTCTGCCGATGGCGCCCGCCGAGCATTACCACATGGGCGGCGTGCTGACCGATGCCAACGGGCGCACGTCCCTGGACGGGCTGTGGGCCGCCGGGGAAGTGGCCTCCACCGGTGCCCACGGCGCCAACCGGCTTGCCTCGAACTCGCTTCTGGAAGCGGTCGTCTTCGCCGCCCGCATCGCCGAGGACATACAGGGGCTGATGCCGACGCCGCGCAGCGCCTATTGGAACGAGATGGACGACGAGCCCGGCCTGCCGAGCCAGCGCAACACGGAAGAGCGCGACGGCATCACCGTTCTGCGCGAGACCCTGCGCCGCAACGTCGGCGTTCTGCGCGATGCCGCCGGTCTGAAGGCGGCGCTCGCCGACATCGCGCGGGTCGAGAAGATCTGCGTGCGCCAGTCCATTCGGAACATGATGATCACGGGCAAGGTGATTGCAGCCTCGGCGCTGAAACGCCAGGAAAGCCGGGGCGGTCATTTCCGCAAGGACTTTCCGGAGGAAAACCCGGACATGGCGTCACGCTCCTACACCACATTGAAAGAGGTCGAGGCGATCACCGCCGAGGCTCTGGAAACCGCCTGAAGGAAAACCCATGACCCGCACCGTCCTGCCGGAGTTGCCGTGTCTCATGGTCGATGATGCCGTCAAGGCTGCACTGCTTGAGGACTGGGGCCGGGCCGGTGACATCACCAGTCAGGCGACCCTGCCCGGAGAGGCCCGCGCCACCGCAGTCATCGCGGCGCGCAAGCCCGGTGTTCTGGCCGGGCTGGCGCTGGCGGAAAGCGCCTTTCGCCAGACCGACGCGGCGCTGGCCTTCGAACCGCTGCTCAACGACGGGGCCCGGCTGGCGCCCAGGGATGTGGTGGCCAGGATCGAGGGCCCCGCACGGGCCCTGCTCGCCGCCGAGCGGGTCGCGCTGAACTTTCTCGGTCATCTTTCCGGCATCGCTACAGTGACCGCGTCCTTCGCGGACCTGATCGCCCACACCAGGGCGGACATCGTCTGCACCCGCAAGACGACCCCCGGCCTGCGGGCCTTCGAGAAATATGCGGTCAGATGCGGTGGTGGTTCCAATCACCGCTTCGGCCTCGACGACGCCATCCTCATCAAGGACAACCACATCGCGGTTGCCGGTGGCGTCACCCGGGCGATCGAGGCCGCGAAGGCCTTTGCCGGGCACCTGGTCAAGATCGAAGTTGAAGTGGATACGCTTGACCAGTTGAAAGAGGCGCTGGCGGCAAGGCCCGACGTGGTCATGCTGGACAACATGCCGCCGGAAACGCTGAAGCAAGCTGTCGCAATCGCGGGCGGCAAGGTCCTGCTGGAAGCCTCCGGCGGCATCGAGCTCGACACGGTCAAGGCCGTGGCGGAAGCCGGAGTGGACCTGATCTCGTCAGGCTGGATCACCCATTCGGCTCCGGTGCTCGATCTTGGTCTTGATATCGAACTGGCTTGAGTCAGGCTTGATTTTGCTATCGTTCCTGTAGAGCAAGCCGGACGCCGAGCGTGCAAAAAATGCAGCCCACCACTTTGCCCTGCCATTTCAACACTGTCGGGTTGCGGCGGAGAAAAGCGCCGAGCCCTCCCGCCCCGGCTGCGAAGACGACAGTGCTCAACAGCCCGAGCAGAACGAACACCAGCCCGAGCGTCGTAAGCTGCAGGGCAACCGCGCCGTTCCCGGGCTGCACGAATTGAGGTAGGAAGGCCAGAAAGAACAGTGCCGTTTTCGGGTTGAGCACTTCTGTCAGGATTGCCTGGCGGAATGCCTTGCCGGCAGTGATCGGCAGAGCACCACGGCTCAGATCCGTTGATCCCCGTTCCAGAATCGCGCGAATGCCGAGATAGACCAGATAAGCTGCTCCGGCATATTTGACGATGCTGAAAAGCAGCGCCGACGTGGCAATGATGGCTGAAAGACCAACCACTGCCATAAAGGTGTGCAGCAAGTCTCCTGCTGCGATACCGGCGCCGGTCGCGATCCCGACACGCGTACCGGACGTGGTTGCCCTGGCCACTGTGAGCAGCGTTGCCGGGCCCGGAAGGAACACGAAACCGAGGACGATGGCGACATAGGTCACGAGCGTGGCTGTATCGATCATTCGGTTTCTACCCCCTGGCACTCGTTCCGTGCCACTCAACCCCATGGGCGGGCGAAAATCAATCCTGGCGGCAGGGTCCCGGCATCCCTTGTTGTCTGATCCGGGGATCCGTCAATTCTGACCTGTCAGCCGGCCGCCAGGAACACGCCCCCGAGAGCGGTGACAACGCCAAGCGCGCGCAGGATGCCCGGCGCACGATCCGGTTCGTTGCGCGCGGCGGTCCTGGCGCCGTGACCGATCAGCAGACCGGCCGCATGCAGCAGCGCGGTTGCCAGCACGAATCCACCCGCATAGCCGATCGCGTCCGCAGCCCCGATTTCACCTCCATGGGCGTGGCCGTGGCACAGGCCAAAGGCAAACACAAGCGCCCCGGAAACCGTGAGTGGCAGGCGCAGAGCCAGGGCAACGACGGCGCCGAGCACAATGACGGAACCCAGGATGACCGGTTCCACGAAGGGCAGTGCCACGCCGGCGAGCGACAGGGCGAATCCGGCGATCATGGCACCGACAAACGCCGTCGGCAGGACCCAGACGGCGCGGCCGCCGATCAGGGCCGCCCACAGGCCGACAGCGATCATGGCCAATACATGATCGGCCCCGAAAACCGGATGGGTCAGGCCCGCGGCAAAGGAGCCATGGGCAGCGGAATCCAGATGCGCGAAGGCAGGCGAGGCGGCAAGAAAGAAGACGGTGGCGGCAAGGCCGAAGCGGAATTTCATGAAAGGATCCTTCATTTGGTCGGTCCGGTGCCCCGGGATGGGTCGCACCGTTCATGCGGGTTCGCATTGCCGGTAAAGCTAAACGCGATTCCTTCCTATTGTAAATTGTGCTGACCAGGGGACGTGCAGATTAACGTCAGCTGCCGCAATCATGCAGGCGCTCCCTGTGGACGCGAAAGCTGCGAACGTCACTCGGCGGCGGGCCTGAGACTCGTCAGAAGGTGGTGGAATTTTTCGCCCTGAACGGACACATGCCGGCGAACGGAATCGGCGGCGCGTTCCCCGTCGCCCGCCTCTATGGCGGCAACGACGGCCTCGTGCTCGAGCATGGACTGTTTCATGCGACCGCGCACCCGCAATTGCAGACGCCGGAACGGCTGCAGGCGGCGCTGCAGGCGCAGGCATTCCTGCTCGAGAAACCCGTTGCCGGACTGTCTATACAAGATGGCATGAAACTGTTCGTTTTCGCGGTAGTAGCCATCCGTGTCCTGGGCTTCCACCGCAAGCCTGCATCGGTCGTTCGCGGTGTGAAGATCGGTCAGTGCCTTGTCGGATATGCGTGTGGCCGCCAGCCGGGCGCTGACCGCTTCCAGTTCGGCCATGACCTCGAACATTTCGATCAGTTCCACCGGACCGGGCTGGCGCACGAACACGCCGCGCCGCGGGATCTGTGTGACCAGACCGGATTGCGCGAGCCTGAGGAGGGCTTCCCGGATGGGAGTTCTGGAAACCGAAAAACGGGCGGCCAGCTGAACTTCGTCCAGCCTGTCGCCGTCCGCGAAAGTGCCGTCGAATATCAGCCCCTCGAGCGCATCTGCGATGCAGTCTGACCGTTTTCGTTCCATGCTCCGCATTTATCATAATGAGATTTAGTGCGCAATATTGTCATTCTTGTATACAAAAGGCCTTGACTCAAAAACATCGTCTGGGGCTAAGTTCCGTTTCCGGTTTCAATCCGGGCTTTCCATGGGAGGAAAACATGAACTTCAAACTTTCAGTCGCCGCCGCAGCGCTGGTTTTCGCAGGCTCGCTCTCCGCAGGGGCCACCGAACTGCGCCTGTCGCATCAATGGTCCACCGGCGACGTGCGCCACAAGGTGGCGCAGATTGTCGCCGACGAGGTCGCCGCGGCCGATGTCGATCTCGACATCAAGATTTTCCCGTCCAAGTCGCTGCTCAAGCCGCGCGACCAGTACAAGCCGCTGACGCGCGGCCTGCTGGACATGACGGTGCTGCCGCTCAGCTACGCCGGTGGTCAGCAGCCGGCCTACAACCTCACCCTGATGCCGGGTCTGGTGAAGAACCACGATCATGCCGCGCGCCTCAACGAAAGCCCCTTCATGGACGCGATCGAAGAGATCATGGCGGGCGATGATGTCATGGTGCTGGTGCACGGCTACCTGGCAGGTGGCTTCGCCGGCAAGAACAAGTGCATTTCCGAGCCAGGAGACATGCAGGGCCTGCAGACGCGTGCTGCCGGCAAGGCCTTCGAGCAGATGCTCGCGGGTGCGGGTGCGTCCATCGCCTCGATGGCGTCTTCCGAGATCTACAATGCCATGCAGTCCGGCGTGCTTGATGCCGCCAACACCTCGTCCTCGTCCTTCGTCAGCTACCGCATCTACGAGCAGGTGTCTTGCTACACGCCGGCAGGGGAATATGCGCTCTGGTTCATGTATCAGCCGCTGCTGATGAACAAGAGCACGTTCGAAGGGCTGAACGAAGCACAGCAGAAAGCGTTGCTGGACGCTGCCGCCAACGCGGAAGCCTATTATCTCGAGGAAGCCAAGAAGCAGGATGCGGCCTCGGCCGAGGTCTTCCGTGAAAACGGCGTCGAGATCGCGGCGATGACCGAGGAACAGTTCGAAGCCTGGCGCGCCCTTGCCAAGGAGACCTCCTACAAGGCCTTCGTCGAGGACACGCCCAACGGCCAGCAACTGCTCGACCTCGCCCTGTCGGTCGACTGACGTGTGAAGATCGGGGCGGCCACCTGCCGCCCCGGATACGTTTCAAAGCCTTTTTGAAGGAGTGACCCATGGCGGGCCACAGTTCGGCAGCCGTCGCGCATGCCGGTAACAATCCCTTTTTGCGCGCCGTTGCCGCCGTGTCGACGCTGGCAGGCTGGTGTTCCGCACTGATGATCGTGATCGCGGTTGCCATCACCTGTCAGATGATCTTCGTGCGATTCGTGCTGAACGGCTCGACGATCTGGCAGACGGAGGCCGTGATCTATCTCGTTATCGCCGCTACCCTTGTCGGACTGCCCTATGTCCAGCGTCTGCGCGGACATGTGAATGTCGACCTGTTTCCGTTGTGGCTGTCGCCCCGCCCGAGGTGGGTGCTGGCCTGTATCACGCTGTCCACGTCGATCGTCATCGTCGCGATCATGCTCTTTTACGGTTTTGAATACTGGCACTTCGCCTGGGCCCGCGGCTGGACGTCGGACACGGTCTGGGGCGTCCGGCTCTGGATTCCGTATCTGTCGATCCCTGTCGGCTTCGGCCTGCTTCTGCTGCAACTGGTTGCCGATCTCGCTGCCGTGATTCTCGGCGTCGACAAACCCTTTGGTCTGGAGGACGCCTGATGGATCCGCTGCTGCTCGGTATACTTGTCGCCGTTGCGACCATTCTGATTCTTTTCTCCGGCGTATCGGTCGCGATCGGCCTGCTGATCGTTTCCGCCGGGTTCCTGATCCTGTTCGACGGCGCGCGCTCGCTGGAACTGATGCCGGAGATCCTGTTCGGGAAACTCGACAATTTCGCCCTCCTGTCGATTCCCATGTTCATTATCATGGGCGCCTCGATCGCCTCGACCCGCGCCGGCGCGGATCTCTACGAGGCCCTCGAGCGCTGGCTGACGCGCATCCCGGGCGGACTGGTCGTCTCCAATCTCGGTGCCTGCGCCCTGTTTGCCGCGATGTCCGGCTCGTCGCCCGCGACCTGCGCCGCCATCGGCAAGATGGGGATCCCGGAGATGCGCAAGCGCGGTTATCCGGACGGCGTCGCGGCCGGTTCGATCGCGGCCGGCGGAACGCTCGGCATCCTGATCCCGCCGTCGGTCACCATGATCGTCTACGGCATCTCCACCGAGACATCGATCGGACGCCTGTTCCTGGCCGGTGTCTTTCCGGGCCTGATGCTGCTGTCCCTGTTCATGGCCTGGTCGCTTTATTCGACCTGGCGCAGCGGCAACGCCAGCGTTCTGAGCGCAGGAAGTTACTCCTGGCGGGAGAAATTCGAGATCCTGCCGAGGGTGCTGCCCTTCATGGCCATCATTCTCGGTGTCCTCTACGCCATGTATGGCGGTGTTGCGACCCCGTCGGAAACAGCCGCCGTCGGCGCGCTGCTCTGCCTGCTGATTGCGGTCATCATCTACAAGCTCTGGCATCCGAAGGCGCTCTGGGTGGTCCTGAGGGACAGCACCAAGGAAAGCGTGATGATCCTGTTCATCATCGCGGCGGCGGGCGTCTTCTCCTACATGCTGTCGTCCCTGTTCATCACCCAGGCAATCGCGGAATGGATCGGCACGCTGGATGTCAACCGGTGGCTGCTGATGGGGGTCGTCAACGTGTTCCTGCTGATCGCCGGCTTTTTCCTGCCGCCGGTCGCCGTTATCCTGATGGCCGCACCGATCCTGCTGCCGATCATCATGACGGCCGGTTTCGATCCTATCTGGTTCGCGGTCGTGCTGACCATCAACATGGAAATCGGGCTCATTTCACCGCCGGTGGGGCTTAATCTCTACGTGATCAACGGCATCGCTCCGGACATCTCGCTGAAGACCATCCTGACCGGCTCGTTGCCCTTCGTGGCATGCATGGTGGTCGCCATCATTCTGCTCTGCCTGTTTCCGGAACTGGCCACATGGCTGCCGGACGCCGTGATGGGAGAACGCCGATAATGTTCCTGGCCGACCTGCTTACCACCGTCTTCGAACGCAGGTACCGTTCGAGGAGTGCGGACAAACCGGACGACAGGCGGATCGAAGCCCTGGTCGACGACCTGATCGGGGCGACCGGAGAGGTCTCCGGGGTCTCGATGGCAAGGCAGATACTCGGCCGTTACGCCGCGATGACGGACGACGACAAGCGCGGGTTTTTTCATCATCTCGCGAAAGAACTGTCCGTTTCCGCACCGAATGTCCGGGCCGCGCTGGAGCTTTACGAAAACGGCCAGTCGAAAGCGAGCTACCGTGCATTCCTGGAGGCCGTCGAACCACCGCGCCAGGAACTGATCCGCAGACTCAACCAGGTGCCGGATGCGACCCGGTTCCTGGTGAGAATGCGCGAGGACCTGCTGCGCCTGAGCCCGGGAGACGACGCGTTGCAGGCGCTCGACCTCGATTTCCGGCACCTGTTTTCAAGCTGGTTCAACCGGGGCTTTCTGGTCCTACGGCACATCAACTGGGACAGCCCGGCGCAGCTTCTTGAAAAGATCGCTGCTTACGAGGCCGTACACGAAATCGACGGCTGGGACGATCTCAGAAGGCGTCTTGCGCCGGCGGACCGGCGCTGCTTCGCGTTTCTCCATCCCGCGATGCCGGATGAGCCGCTGATTTTCGTCGAAGTCGCGTTGACGCGGGGCGTTCCCGGGTCGGTTCAGGACCTGCTGGCGGAGAACCGCACGGTGCTCGATGCCGATACGGCCGACACGGCCGTCTTTTATTCCATCTCCAATTGCCAGGAGGGCCTGGCGGGAATTTCTTTCGGAAATTCGCTCATCAAGCAGGTTGCCGCGGATCTGGCCCTCGAATTGCCCGGCTTGAAGACCTTCGTCACCCTGTCTCCGATCCCGGGCCTCGTTCGCTGGTTTGAAGCCGAGGGCCTCGCGGTCGATGCCGACAACGAAGAAGGCCTGCGCCAGCAGGCGGCACGCTATCTGGTGACGGCCAAGCGCAAGGACGGCCTGCCGCTGGATGCCGTTGCCAGGTTCCATCTCGGCAATGGCGCACTGGTGCATCAGGTCCATGCCGGTGCCGATCTGTCCGGCAAGGGCGTGCGCCAGTCCGCCGGCGTGATGGTGAACTATCTCTACGATCTGAACAGCGTGACGCAGAACCATGAACGTTTTGCCGCCTCGCGAACCGTCGCCGCCTCCGCGGACATACGGTCGCTGTGCGCGGCCGCGAACGAAGCAGTCGCCCCAGGAGCCTGAACGATGACCAATCCACTCTACGACCAGCTGTTCGGAAAGCACGCGGGCAAACAGACGCCCTTCCTGCTTTTCAGGGATGGCACCGTTCTGACCCACGCCGCCTTTCTGGAACAGGCGGCCAGGTTCGCGCATGTCCTGACCGAAGGTGGTCTGAAGCCGGGCGACCGTGTCGCCGTTCAGGTGCACAAATCCGCGGAAGCCCTTGCGCTCTACGCGGCATGCGTTCAGGCAGGCATCGTGTTTCTGCCGCTCAACACGGCCTATACCGTTGATGAACTGGATTATTTCATCGACAACAGCGGCGCCCGGATCGTCATTTGCGATGACGGCAGCAAGACACTTCTGCAGCCGGTCGCCGATCGTCTCGGTGCGGGTGTCGAAACGTTGAATGCCGACGGCTCCGGCTCCTTGAGCGACCGGTCCGCCGCCATGCCGGCGCACTATCCGACCGTGGAACGGTCAGCGGATGATCTCGCAGCCTTTCTTTATACTTCCGGTACGACGGGACGGTCCAAAGGCGCGATGCTGACCCAGGACAACCTGCTGTCGAACGCGGCGACGCTGGCAGATCTCTGGCGGTTCACCGCCGAAGACGTCCTGCTGCATGCCCTGCCGATCTTCCACACCCACGGGCTGTTCGTGGCCACCAACGTGACCCTGATCGCCGGCGGGTCGATGATCTTCCTGCCGAAATTCGACCAGGACGCGGTCATCGACCTGTTGCCGAAGGCCACGGCGATGATGGGCGTGCCGACCTTCTACACCAGGCTCTTGGGGGACGAGCGTTTCAACCGCGAGCTGACCGGGCACATGCGCCTGTTCGTGTCGGGCAGTGCGCCCCTTCTGGCCGAAACCCACAAGGATTTCGAAGACCGCACCGGTCACCGCATCCTGGAGCGCTACGGCATGACCGAAACCAACATGAACACGTCCAACCCCTATGACGGCGAACGCAAGGCCGGGACCGTGGGCCCGCCGCTTCCCGGTGTCGAGCTGATCATCACCGATCCCGATACGGCTCTGGAGCTGCCGCATGGCGACATCGGCCAGATCGAGGTCCGCGGTCCGAACGTGTTCAAGGGTTACTGGCAGATGCCGGAGAAAACGGCAGCCGAATTACGCGACAATGGCTTCTTCATCACCGGGGATCTCGGCAGGATCGACGAGGACGGCTATGTCCAGATCGTCGGCCGCAACAAGGACCTGATCATATCCGGCGGCTACAACATCTATCCCAAGGAGATCGAACTCCTGCTGGATGAACAGCCCGGCGTCCTGGAAAGCGCCGTGATTGGCGTGCCCCATGCCGATTTTGGTGAAACCGTGCTGGGCGTCATCGTTCCAAGGCCGGGAGAAACACCCGATCCGGAGCAGATCCTTCAGGTGGCGGGCGCCTCGCTGGCCCGCTTCAAGCATCCCAGAAAGCTCGTCATCGTCGACAGCCTGCCGCGCAACACCATGGGCAAGGTGCAGAAGAACCTTCTGCGCGACGCGTTCAAGGACACGTTTGCGGCCGGGTGAGGGCCGCAAACGTCACCTAGTTCCAGCCGCCCGCGTAGGTCTTGTAGAAGATGTGCAGGCCGACCTGGCCGCGTTTGGCCATGGATTTGGCCCACCGCGGATTGACATAGGTCGCGTGGTAATGGGTCGAGGCGTCGACCATCTTGGAATAGCGCTTGCCGTCAAGGACTTCCCTGGCCAGCTTCTGGGCGGTCTTCCAGGCCACCGGGCTGGCGATCCGATCCTTGATGCCGTCGCAGGCAAAGGAGAACTGGCAGCGGTTGCGCTTGTGGCGGTTCTGGTAGACGACACCGCAGATGGTGTCCGGATAGGCCGGGTTCTTGACCCGGTTCAGGACCACCTGGGCCACGGCCTCCTGGCCGTCCTCGGTTTCGCCGCGGGCCTCGAAATAGATCGCTTCCGCCAGGCAGCGCTGTTCCTTCTTCTCGCCGACCGACAGGGGCAGAGGCTTCTGGGCCCACCAGTGCGGGTTGTCTGGATCCTCCGGCGGCGGCAGTTCCTGTTCGTATTTGGCCGCGCCGAAGAGTGCGTCGAAGGGCTCCTTGGTTTCCCTGACGCTGTCCGGCGCATAGGCCGACACGAGCGAGAAGCTGGCGGCAGCGGCATTGCGCGCCATCATCACTTTCTGAAGGTCGATCGGACCGCCTTCCAGCAGGCCGTCCCTGCCGGCCCTGGCAAGGCGCCTTGTTTCCTTGGCATCGAGCGGCTGCGCCTTGACGAAGGCGACACGGGGCAGGTCTTCGTGCTTCTTCTCCGTGGAGATCAGGCTCGTCATCAGGTAAAGGTTGCCGGAGGCGCGGTCGACCATGTGCCGGTCCGGAGCCATCGTGATCCGGCGGTCGCCCTTGGCGCCCTTGTTGGTGGCAATCTCGTCCGGAATGACGGTCGGGCGCGAGCTCGTCGCGACATCCGCCAGTCCGACGACAGCCCTGGTCTCGAAGTCCTTGTCCGCGGACGTCAGCGTGAGCACCGGAGCACTGGTATGATCCGGAACCGGTGTCGACCCGAGAGCCAGGTTGGGGGCCAGTTTCGAGGTGTAGTTCGCCGGCTCGAGCGCCATCATCCAGCGCGGCGTCTCATGGTCGCGCGCATTGACGAGAGCGAAGATATCCTGGTTGCCTGCGGTTCCGCCGAGACCGAACCAGGCGAGCGGACAGGCAATCAGAAGATTGCGCATCCGGCGCCTGCGCGCGCGGACCGGGCCGTATTTCGGAGACATGCTAGAAGAAAACCGCTTTTTATTGCGGGACATAGGGCCAGACATACGCAGCCAACTCCAACTCGGTACACATCATCCCGAATACGCCGGGTGATCAGTGCTAACGTCGTGTGAACAGCGACGCAGGAATTCAAGATGTGCGCTTAACCTTGAAAGAGCGTTAATGCGGGACAAAATCGCGGAATTTCGCGGCCGGTTTCGCCGAAATACGCCCCGTAATGGTTAATAGTGCGAAGGTGTCGGGTGCAATTTCAGGGCCATGCGGATAGCCGGGCGGCTCAGCGGCCGCCGACCCGCAGTCCGGGAGCGGGCCGTTCGCTCATCAGCTGATGGCGGAAGCGGAACAGCGCCGCCGGGCGGCCGCCGGTGGCGGTGGAGGTTGCACCGGTCGGTTCGACGAGATCGGCGTTTTCCACCAGACGGCGGAAATTCTGCTTGTGCAGATGGCGCCCGGAGATCGCCTCGACCGAGGTCTGCAACTCCGTCAGGGTGAAGGCTTCCGGCATCAGTTCGAAGATCACCGGCCGGTATTTCAGTTTGCCCCTGAGGCGGGAAATCGCGGTCGCCAGAACGCGGCGGTGATCGAACCGCATCGGCGCACCGAGCGCCGGCAGCGCACCGCGCTCCAGCGCCGCGCGCCTTCCGTCTGTGCGCGCTTCCGCCCCCAGGCCCGCCTCGTAGAGCAGCTCGTATCGCTCAAGGGCCCGTTCCTCGTCCCAGCCGGTGGCGCCGGTTCCGAACGCCAGGTGGATGCGCTCCCGCCGGCTGAGCGCCCGGGGCGGTTCTCCGTCCGGGGGCGGTTCCTTGGCCCAGGCGTCGAGCGCGGGCAGGATGTCCCGGTCCAGAACGCCGGGCCGGCCGGCCCGCCAGTCTTCCCAGGGGAAATAGTCGTACCAGGAGCGCCAGGCCGAGTTGTGCCGGGCAAGCATGCTTTCCGAGCCCGCAGTCTGCCGGGTGAGCGCCAGATAGCCGACAGAGACCACATGCGGGCCTTCGTCTCCCGTGACCCTGTGCCGTCCGCGGTCTCCGAACGTATAGAGCTGTTCCACGTAGCCGAGCCGCAGGGCAGTCTGGTTCTCCACCCATGTGCGCAGGCCGATTTCAAACGTGCGGTGCCGGATCGGATCGAACGGACCGAAGGGCAGGCTGTCCAGCGCCGTCTCTCCGGCGTCATTCACATGAACGATCTGCGGCAGGCCTTCGGCAACCGACACGACGACGGCGTTCAATCCGATTTCGATACTGGCTTGCCGGTGGGGCATGGCGGCTCCGGTCAGTCGATGGGCATGACGAAGGGGGTGCCTTCAAAGGCATTGGCGCCGCGGCCGATGCCGCGCACCGCATCAATCATGCGTCCCTCGCGGCCAAGCAGCTTGTCTCCCATGGCGACGATGCGGCCATTCGGCGTCGCGGACGGCGCGCGTTCCCGCAACAGCGCCGCGAGCCGGTACTCGTCCGCAGCCGGGTTCAGCGCGCAGGCGGCAACATAGGCGCCGGCCGTGGAGCGGCTGATGCCCGCCCAGCAGTGGATCACCAGGGGCGCCTGCCGGTCCCAGGAGGCGATGAAGTCCAGAAACGCCACCACATGCTGTTCACTGGCCGGAACGAGTCCGGCAACCGGGTCGACAATGTCGTTGAAGGCCAGGAACAGATGCCGGTCCGGCGGGATGCCCTGCGGTGTCGGCACGCTCATTTCCGCATTGATCAGCGTGACCAGGGATCTTGCGCCGGTGGCGGCGACCGTCTCGGGCAGTTTGGACAGGGAACAGACGTGCAGCATGACAGGACCGGGTTATATCTCTGAAGGTAAACTAGGACTGTTTGCGGCTGAGGTCACCCGTTTCCATGCGGGCTTTTCCGTTTGTTCCCCGTTTCGCGCAGCGTGTCGATCAGCTCGAAGCGCTCCATGAACTTTTTCTGGGCGATCTTGACCGGCAAGGGCTCCAGTCCGTAGCGCAGCTTGCCGTCGCTGTTGAGGGGAAAGCCGCGGGGCCGTCCGAAGATCCGCGCCGCTTCCCCGTCCTCGAAACCGGCCAGCTCGACCGCCTCGAAATAGGCGCAGATGATGTCCGCGCGCTTGGCCAGTTTCTTGACGCTCAGGGGGATTTCCGCGGGCAGGCCGAAGCGCAGATGGATCGCGCCCTGGAGGCGGGACTCCACCGCCTTGTAGGCTTCGCCGATCACCGCCTTGAATGGCGAGATCATGTCGCCGATGACATATTCGGGCGCGTCGTGCAGCAGCACCGCCAGGCGCCAGTGCGGCGGCAGGTCAGGCTTCAGCATCAAGGCGATGTCTTCCACGATCATGGAGTGTTCGGCGACCGAGAAGGCATGATCGCCGAAGGTCTGGCCGTTCCAGCGCGCCACCCGTGCAAGCCCGTGGGCGATGTCGGTGAGCTCGACATCAAGCGGCGAGGGGTCCAGCAGGTTGAGGCGTCTTCCGGACAACATGCGCTGCCAGGCACGGGGCGGCTGGTCGGAACGGGCGGCGGGCATCGGACCTCGAACGGCTTTCGGTTTTAGTCCGCGGTGCCGGTCTCCGGCCAGCTGAAGCCGGCCCAGTCGGGCAGCCTGACCTGGATCTCCACGCCACCGCAGTCAAGAAGGGTGCCGTTTTCCTTGGCCAGCGCGACCTTGTCAAGGCGGACGAGCGCAAGTCCGGCGAAAGTGTCGCCGCCGGGCGCCGACGACCCGAGGACACCGACCGACTTGCCGCCGGCCGTGATGTCCGTGCCTTTGGCTGGGAGGGCCGCCGCGCCTTCGACCTGCACGAAGCGCTTGCGCGCGGTGCCGCGGTGGTGGACGCGCGAGACCACTTCCTGGCCGACATAGCAGCCCTTGGCAAAAGAGACACCGCCAAGCTGGTCGAGATCGGCGTCATGGGGGAAGATGTCCGAATAGTCGTAGTCGCAAAGACCTTCCGGAACGCCGAGGCGGATCCTGTGGGCGTGATAGGCGGCAAGTCCGGCGTCTTCGCCTCCAAGGATGGCCGCCAGGTCGGCCACCGCACCCGTCAGACGCTGACCCATGGCATCAAGGCGCGGATCGGTGACGGATGTCAGGGGCCCGCTCGCCGCCGCCATGGGGCCGCCCCAGACGGCAACAACACCGATGCCATCTTCACACATCTCCAGTTCGACCTTGGCCCTGAGCCGGTAGAATGTCAGCCGCTTCAGCAGGTCCGGCGCAGCAACGGCCGGCGCGTCCAGCAGATAGCCGCCGTCCACCTTGTAGACCAGGAAATCGAACAGGATCTTGCCCTGTGGTGTCAGCAGGGCCGCCGCCGTCGCACCACCGGGTTCAAGCCCGTCGATATCAGCCGTCACCAGGTTCTGCAGAAAGTGTTGAGCCTCGGGTCCGCCGGCGCGGATCAGCGCACGGTCGGTCAGGTGGGCGAAGGACGGTGACGGCACGGGGAGCTCCTTGCTCGGTGATCGCACGGACGGGTTTCCTGACAGCGACATAGGCTTTCCGGGGAGCGCGGACAAGGCTTCGAAACCGCTGTGGCATCTGGTTCTTTGCGGCGGGGCCGCGTATAAGCCCATCGAAACCGACACGACCTGATTGCAAATTGAGCCGGAGGTGCCCCATGAGCGCGACCTATGACCTGATCCTGAAAGGCGGAACCGTTGTCAACCAGGACGGCGAGGGACTGCGGGACGTTGCCGTCCGGGACGGAAGGATCGCCGAAATCGGCGCTTTCGATGCCTCGCAGGCAGGCGAAGTGATCGATTGTACCGGGCTTCATGTGCTGCCCGGCGTCATGGACACGCAGGTGCATTTCCGCGAGCCGGGGCTCGACCACAAGGAAGATCTGGAATCGGGTTCGCGCGCAGCTGCGATGGGCGGGGTGACCGCCGTCTTCGAAATGCCGAACACCAATCCGCTGACCACCTCCGAGGCAGCGCTCGCCGACAAGGTCAGGCGCGGCCATCACCGCATGCATTGCGACTTCGCCTTCTGGGTCGGCGGCACGCGCGATAACGTCAAGGACATTCCGGAGCTGGAACGGCTGCCGGCCGCCGCCGGGATCAAGGTGTTCATGGGCTCGTCCACCGGTGATCTTCTGGTTGAGGACGACCAGGGCGTGCGCGAGATCCTGTCCGCCACCCGCCGCCGGGCGGCGTTTCATTCCGAGGATGAATTCAGGTTGCGTGAGCGTATGGGCGAACGGATCGAGGGCGACCCGCGGTCCCATCCGGTCTGGCGCGACGAGATCGCGGCGCTTCAGTGCACGCAGCGGCTGGTTGGAATTGCCCGGGAAACCGGCGCCAAGATCCACATCCTGCATCTGTCGACCGCCGAGGAAGTCGACTTCCTGATCGATCACAAGGATGTCGCCTCCATCGAGGTGACCCCGCATCACCTGACCCTGACCGACGAGGCCTATCAACGGCTCGGCACCCTGGTTCAGATGAACCCGCCGGTGCGCGCTCCGCGCCATTCCGAGCGGCTCTGGTGGGGGCTTCAGCAGGGCATCCTCGATATCTTCGGTTCCGATCATGCGCCGCATCTTCTGGAGGAAAAGCGGAAACCGTATCCGGCCTCGCCCTCCGGCATGACCGGTGTGCAGACGCTGGTGCCGGTCATGCTCGACCACGTCAATGCCGGCCGGCTCTCCCTGGCGCGCTTCGTCGACATGACCAGCGCCGGGCCGGCGCGCCTGTTCCAGACCGCCAGAAAGGGCCGGATCGCGGTCGGCTACGATGCCGATTTCACCGTGGTCGACCTGAAGCGCAAGCAGACCATCCGCAACGAGTGGATCGCCTCCAAATGCGGCTGGAGCCCCTATGACGGCAAGGAGGTCACGGGCTGGCCGGTCGGGACCCTCGTCAGGGGACAGCAGGTCATGTGGGAAGGGGAGCTGGCGACGCCGTCGCGCGGCGAGGCGGTTCTGTTTCAGGACAGCCTGAGAGGCTGAGATATCCGTGAAACGGGAACGTGCCGCGCTCAGGTCAACGCATCGGCAGGTGCCCAACTGGACAAAATGTGATGTGAATAACAGCCGAAAGCTGGGTAATGTGCGATTTCTCGGTGAAACGATGAAGGAAACCAATGGGTAACCGTGTTTCCTAACCGGATTTACATAGGTATTGTCTAGAGTTTGAAGAGAGCTTTATGGGTTTTTGCGTAGGGGAGCTCAAGGATGTTGTCAGTAAGTTTTAATAGCAGGCGCTCGCTGCTGGGTCTCGCCGGAGCTGCCGTTTTGTCGTTCACCACTCTGTCTGGGGCCGTTGCCCGCGACAGCGGGGCGGAGGCTGCGGAAATTCCGGCGACTGAATCGCCACTTCATATGCTGATCTCGCTGAACGAACAGCAGATCAAGGTTTTTCGTGGTACCGATCTGATCGAGACCTCACCGATCTCCTCCGGCATGCGTGGCCACAGCACCCCGACAGGGGTCTTCTCCATTCTGGAAAAGCGCCGCAAGCACTTTTCCAATCTCTACAACAATGCGCCGATGCCGTTCATGCAGCGGTTGACCTGGTCGGGCATCGCCCTGCATGTCGGCAAGCTGCCTGGCAGGCCGGCCTCCCACGGCTGCATCCGCCTGCCGCGCGACTTCGCCAAGTCGCTCTACGGCATGACGGACCGCGGCATGCATGTGGTCATCACCAGGGACGGAACCGCCCCGGTCGGTGTGCGCCACGCGGTGTTGCCGCAGCCCTATGCGCCCGAGACCGAAGTCGCCAGCCTGTCCCGCGAGACCATAGCCGCCGACGCGGCGCTGCGCGGTGCGATCCATGAGGCCGCGCTGCAATCCAATGTGCCGAACGTGCTTCTGGAAAATCCTCATTTCGACCAGCCGCTGCGCATGATCATCACGCCGCAGCAGGCACCGAACCGGGTGAAGGTGCAGCAGCGCCTGCTCAACCAGATGGGCTTCAACGCGGGCCCGGTCGACGGTGTCGCCGGCCGCAAGACCCGCGCCGCGATCAGCCTCTATCAGGAAGGCGCCGATCTGCCGGTAACCGGCAGGATGACCGACGCTCTGGAGGCCCGCATCCACGCGGATGCCGGCTACGAGGAGCCGCAGAACGCGGTGCTGCGCATCCGCCGCAAGTTCCGCGACATCTATTCCGCGCCGGTCACCATCAACGACATGCACCGGGACATCGGCACCCATGTCTTCACCGCACTTGATTTCCAGCAGGGCGACAATGCCGTCGACTGGATCGCCGTTTCCGCCGAAGGCGAACGCGGCGGCGCACCGGCTGATGTCCTCGACCGGATCGAGATGCCGGAGGCGGTTGCCCTGGAAGTCTCCAGGATGCTGACCCCGGGCACGTCCCTG
Source organism: Roseibium sp. AS2 (assembly GCF_038900065.1). Classification (NCBI taxonomy): domain Bacteria; kingdom Pseudomonadati; phylum Pseudomonadota; class Alphaproteobacteria; order Hyphomicrobiales; family Stappiaceae; genus Roseibium; species Roseibium sp. AS2. The sequence goes on along the minus strand of NZ_JBBMQN010000001.1, from coordinate 49,691 downwards.
ACGGTCACCGACCGCAGCTTCAAGCGCAACACCGGCCTCGGCACCGACTTCGTGGTGATCACCCGCTAAGGCGGGGCGCCTACGGCCATGGACCGGCCTGACGCCCCCGCTCCGGCGGGGGCGTCAGGCCGGATACGTCCTTCCCCTTGGGGTGTCACCAACTCTGTTTTCCTGATGGGGCCGACAAGGGTCAGCGGGACCTTCGTCGGAATTTCGGCAGGGCCGCTTGTTGACCCTCTCCCCCGCAAGGGGGGAGAGAGGCGTAAGCGGCAGGGTTCCTCTTGTCCCAACCGCGCTCCGGCAGACCAACCCCATCATGACGCATGATGAGACAAACAATGCCGGCCAAGCGGAACGCGCGCCGGGATCGGGCAGCCGCAAGCCCTTGCCGGGATGCCTATATCAGTTCGACAGAGTCCGGCTCAGCGGTTCCGGATCTTCACCGCGCCCCTCCGGGAAGACGAACTGCAGACCGGGAGGACGAACCGCAGGTTTTCCGGCGGTCTTGAGCTCCGGTTCATCGACCGATTTATTATCCGGATAAAGACGCATTTCCCCCGGAACGTCACCAAACTGTCGTGTCACTCACGTATCGGAAGGCAGTTTATTCGCGCAGGTGACACGGGAGAACATGATGGCTCAGAGCACGCTGACGGCTTCGAAAAAACGCTTGAAAAATGCGGTTCACCGCTCCGAGGCAGCCTCTCGTGAAGGTATTCTGGAGCGGCTCTTCACATTCGCCTTCAAGGGTCTCGTCTATCCGCAGATCTGGGAAGATCCGGACGTCGACATGAAGGCGCTGCGCCTGACACCGCAATCCCGGATGATTGCCATCGCATCCGGCGGCTGCAACGTGATGTCCTATCTGACCGCCAACCCGGCCGAAATCACTGCCGTGGACCTGAACCGGGCCCATGTGGCGCTGGGCCGGCTGAAACTGGCGGCGGCCAGGAACTTCCCGAACTACGAGACCTTCTACCGGTTTTTCGGCGAAGCCGACGAAAAGGCCAATGTGGCCGCCTATGAGCGCTTCCTGAAGGACGATCTCGATGCGGAAACGGTGGCCTACTGGGAAGGCCGCGATGTCGCCAACTGGGGCCGCAAACGCATCACGCTGTTTTCCCGCGACCTCTATCACCACGGCTTGTTGGGGTATTGCATCGGCGCCGGCCATCTGATTGCCCGGCTCTACGGCATCGACCCGAAGCACATGGTCAAGGCCGGCTCGCTCGAGGAGCAGCGCACCTTCTTCGATACGGCGCTGGCCCCCCTGTTCGACAAGCGGCTCGTGCGCTGGGCAACCTCCAAGAAGATGTCGCTCTATGGCCTCGGCATTCCGCCCGCGCAATATGACGCGCTGGTCTCCGCCAATGCGGAGGGCGACATGTCGGCGGTGCTGCGCCAGCGGCTGGAAAAACTGGCCTGCGACTTCTCCATGAAGGACAATTATTTCGCCTGGCAGGCCTTCGGGCGCGGCTATGCGCCCGGCGGGGATGGGACAGGTGGGTCCACCGGAGAATCCGGCCCGTTGCCGCCGTACCTGAAGCGGGCGCATTTCGAGGACATCCGCGAACGCGCCGGGCGCGTCCGCGTGCTCAACCGGAACTTCACCGAGCACTTGCAGTCGGTGGCCGACGACACGCTCGACGCCTATGTGCTGCTCGATGCCCAGGACTGGATGACCGATCACCAGCTCAACGCGCTGTGGAGCGAGATCACCCGGACCGCGCGCCCCGGCGCCCGTGTCGTCTTCCGCACGGCCGCCGAACCGACCCTGCTGCCGGGCCGCGTCGCCGACGAAATTCTCGATCTCTGGACCTACGAGGAAGCAGAAAGCCTGGAACTCGGCCGGCAGGACCGCTCCTCCATCTATGGCGGTTTCCACCTTTATGTCTTCAACGGCTGACAGCAGGCGACAAGCGGATACCAGGATGAGAGAAGCTGCCGAAACCGCCCGGCTGATGGACGGGGTCTATCGCCGCCAGCGCCACTTTTACGACCTGACCCGCAAATACTATCTGCTCGGCCGGGATCTCCTGATCGACGAGTTGCAGCCGCCCGACGGCGGCGCGGTCCTGGAACTGGGCTGTGGTACCGGCCGCAACCTGATCGCTGCCGCCAGACGGTATCCGGACGCCCGTTTCTACGGCCTCGACATATCCCGGCAAATGCTCGAGACGGCGCGAACCAACATCGACAAGGCCCGCTTGAGCGACCGGATCACTTTGATCGAGGGCGACGCCGCCAATCCGGCGGCAACCGAGCGTCTGGGTGTCCCTGCCTTCGACCGGGTGTTTTATTCCTACACGCTCTCCATGATCCCGATCTGGCGCGAGGCGCTGGCCGCAGGCGCGGCCCGCCTCAAGGACGGCGGTTGCATCCACGTGGTCGATTTCGGCCAGCAGGAGGGCCTTCCCGGCTGGTTTCGCAATCTGCTCTTCGCCTGGCTGAAGTCCTTCCACGTGACCCCGCGGGCGGAGCTGGAAGCCGAACTGCAGAATCTGGCGCAAAAGACGGGGACCGACCTGACGGTCCGTCCTCTCTACCGGGGCTACGCGGAGTATGCGGAGCTGCGCAAGGCGGAGGCCGCGGGACAGGACGGCGCGGGGCGCCGATGATGCCGGGTCATGAACACAGCCGTTCGACGACGAAATCCATCTCCGAGTGAAGCTGTTCGTCCTCCAGGGCAACGAAACGCCCTTCCAGAGCGATGGAAACGAGGCCGTGCATGGCCCCGAAGCAGGTGCGTGTCCGCACGGCGAGGCCAGCCTCGTCCAGGCCCGGCGCAAGTTCTGCGAGCGCATCGGCAATCAGGGACAACAGACGAATGTTTTCCAGCTGGTGTTCTTCCGGCATTTCACGCCGGTCCGGCAACTGGTGCGCGAACAGGCCGCGCCAGGCATTCGTATCCGCCGCCGCATAGTCCAGATATGTCCGCGCAAGAACCTTGAGACGGGTCAGGGGATCGCAGATCCCCGCGCTCGCTTCGGTCAATGCCGTCCGGATCTTCGAGAGTGTCCGCGAATTCACGGCGATGATCAGCTCGTCCCGGTCCGAAAAATGCTTGTAGACAGAGCCTACGGAACAGCCGGCCCTGGAGGCGACTTCCCGGATCTGGACCGCATCTATCCCGTTCTCCGTCATGACGGTCGCCGCGGCCTCAAGCACGCGCCGCCGGGTTTCCTCGCTTTTCGTCTTCTGCAGGCCCGGCATTAACCTGTTCCTTTTTTGAAATTGAACAGTGTTCACTTTTTTCTTGACCATGCCGGTCAAATGTGGCTTTGTCAAATAGTGAACGCTGTTCATTTTTCTGGAGGACGCATGATCAACAGATTTGTATCCACATTCAAGGGCCTCTTCGCGGAAGGCGACGGCGGGCTGGAGGCGCGTACCGATCTCGCACTCCTGTCGGGCCAGTTGCGGGAAGCAGGAGGCGCGGTGCGTCAGGCCCGGCTCGCACTGGCGCTTGCTTCCGCCCAGCACCAACAGGACCGGAACCGCAGGAACCGGATCGACCGGACTCTGCTGGACCTCGAGGACCGGACCCGAACTGCGCTCGTTCAGGGCCGGGACGGGTTTGCCCGGGAAGGGGCGGAGGCGATCGCGGTTCTTGAAGACGAGCGGGAGGCGCTCGACCGCTCGGTCCGCAGTTCCGAACCCGATCTCGCGGCCTTGAGGCAAAACCTGCACCGGACAGAAGCGCGTCTGCGGGATCTCGAACGTGGCCGCAATGTCGCCCATGTGCGGGCCCGCATCAGCGCGGCCGGATCCGCGACGGCTGACCCGGCGCCCCTGTACCAGGCGGAAGAAACGCTGGAGCGCATCAACACCAGACAGGAACGCGGCGTCCTTGCCGATCAGGCGCTCGCGGCCCTCTCGGTCATCGACCGGCCCGGGGATCTGATCGAACGCCTGGCCGACGCCGGATGCGGTTCTCCGGCTTCCAGTTCCGCCGATGCCGTTCTTGAGCGCCTGCGGGCAACCTCCACTCAAGCTGTTGAAATGAAAAAATAACTCACACAAGGAAAGGTCAGATACCATGCAGGAAGAGCAGATCAAACATTCGAACAACTGGACCCTGTTCACGATCGTGAGCTTCGCCGTTGCTGCCGGCATGATGGCCATCGGGATCTACAATCTCGAAGCCAGTTTCTCGGCCAAGGGGTTCTACACCATGGCCGCGATCATGCTTGTGCACACGTCGGTGACACTGACGAAAACGCTGCGTGACCGCGACGAGGTGACCAAGCTCCACAACCGGATCGAGGAAGCCAGGACCGAAAAGCTGTTGATGGAAGTCGGCAAACCCGGCGTGTCCTGACGCCAGAGACGAGGGGCCGGACCATCCGGCCCCTGCCTGCACCAAACCGGAGAACGGCCATGTCCCAATTCCAATCCCAGTCCCTGATGAAATCCGTGCGTTTCGCGCCCCTTTTCTGGACCCAGTTCCTGTCCGCGTTCAACGACAACTTCCTGAAGAACGCTCTCGTCTTTCTGGTCCTGTTCAATGTCGCCGACGGCGGGGCGGTTCTGATTTCGGTGGCAAGCGCCGTTTTCATCGCGCCGTTCCTGCTCTTGTCCGCGCTGGGCGGGCAGATCGCGGACAGATGCGACAAGGCGCTTGTTGCCCGGCGTCTCAAGCTCCTTGAAATAGGCGGTGCCGTTCTGGCCGTCGGCGGCATGGCGATCTCGAGTGTTCCGGTGCTTTTCGCCGCGCTGCTGGTCTTCGGCATCGGCTCGGCCCTGTTCAGCCCGGTCAAATACGGGCTGTTGCCCGACCATCTCGACCGGTCCGAACTGACCAGGGCCAACGCCTGGGTCGAAGCCGGAACGTTTCTGGCGATCCTCGGCGGGACCATTGCTGCGGGCCTGATGTTTTCCTCCGGCAATGCATCGCTCCTGTTCGCACCGCTCATGATCGGCCTTGCCCTTGCCTGCTATGCCTGCGCCCGCAAGATACCGTCGGCGGGCAGTGCCGCTCCGGACCTGAAGGTCGACTGGAACATCCTGCGCTCCAGTCACGGCATCCTGCGCGACCTGTTCGCCGACCGCCGCCTTGGCCGCACCGCCTTGATGACCTCCTGGTTCTGGATGACGGGCGCATTGGTCATGGCGCTTCTGCCGATCGTCGTGAAGGATGTCCTGGGCGGTGGTGAACTGGCCGTGACCTGGTTCCTGACCGTCTTCGCCGTGTCGATCGGCATCGGCTCGGCGCTGGCCGCCTGGTTGTCCGCCGGCCGCGTCGTGCTGTTGCCCGCTGTTGCCGGAACCGCCCTCATCGCCGTCTTCGCGCTCGACACGGCCCTGACCCTGTCACACGTTACCCCGGGCGCGCCGGACACGGGCTTCGCCGCCTTCCTTGCCCGTCCCGATGTCATGCGGCTGAGCGTCGACATGGCCGGCCTCGCCATTGCCGGAGCCCTTCTTGTCGTTCCCACCTTTGCCGCCCTTCAGGCCTGGGCCGCGCCCGAACGCAGGGCACGGACCATCGCCGGGGCGAACGCTCTGGGGGCGGGCCTGATGGCGGTGTCCAGCGGTGCTCTTGCGCTCGCTCTGGGGGCAGGCACCGAGCCGGTCCACGTGATGCTGGTTCTGGCGGTTCTGAACGCAGTCGCAGCGGTTGTCATGTTCCGGTTCCTGCCGACGGATCCGTTCCGGGATCTCGTTTCGATCATCTATCGCGCGTTTTTCAGGATGGAAATCCGGGGTCTTGAAAACCTGGAAAAGGCGGGAACTGCCCCGATCCTCGCCCTGAATCATGTCAGTTACCTGGATGCAGGCCTGGCGCTGACCCTGACCGAGAAAGCCCCGACCTTCGCCATCGACTACAATGTCGCGAAGCGTTGGTGGGTGCGCCCGTTCCTGAAGCTCGCGAATGCCTTGCCGGTCAACCCGGCCAAGCCCCTGGCCACGCGGGCGTTGATCCAGGCGGTCAACGCCGGTCAGCCGATGGTGATCTTCCCGGAGGGGCGCCTGACCGTGACAGGCAGCCTGATGAAGGTCTATGACGGCGCTGCCATGGTCGCAGACAAGACCGGCTCGATGGTCGTGCCGGTGCGGATCGAGGGACTGGAGCGGACACCATTTTCCTATCTGCGCCCGGCCCAGATCCGCAAGAGGCTGTTTCCGAAGGTCAGGGTGACCATTCTGGAGCCGGAGAAACTCGCCGTGGACGAAGCCCTGAAGGGCCGCCGTCGCCGCGCGGCTGCCGGTGCCAGGCTCTACGACATCCTGTCCGGCCTGATGTTCGAGACCGATCTGGCCAACCGGCAGACGATTGTCGAGCGGGTCGTGGAGACCGCGAAGGATCGCGGCATGTCCAGCGTCGCCATCGAGGATCCGGTGACCGGTGCGCTCACTTACGGCAAGCTGCTCACGGGCGTCGCCGTCCTGGGGCGCAAGCTCGCCGAAATCGCCCGGGAAGACGAAGCCATCGGCGTGATGCTGCCGAACGCCAATGGCGCGGTCGTCACGACGCTCGCCGTCATATCCGCCGGCAAGGTGCCCGCGATGATCAACTTCACCGCCGGTGCGACCAACGTGGTGTCGGCCTGCCGCACGGCGAAACTGTCCAGGGTCCTGACCTCGCGTGCCTTTGTCGAGCAGGCCAAACTGTCCGCTCTGGTGAGCGAACTCGGCCGTCATGTGGAGATCGTCTGGCTGGAGGATGTCCGCAAGACCATCGGCCTTGCCGACAAGCTGCGCGGGCTTCTGACACGCGCGCGCCCGCTGGTCCGCCGTGACCGCACCGACCCGGCTGCGATCCTGTTCACGTCCGGGTCCGAAGGCACTCCGAAGGGCGTTGTCCTGAGCCACGAGAACATCCTGGCCAATGCCACCCAGGCGGCCGCCCGGATCGACTTCTCGCCCGAGGACAAGGTCTTCAATGTCCTGCCCATGTTCCACTCCTTCGGGCTGACGGCGGGCACGATCCTGCCGCTGATCTCCGGCGTGCCGATCTACATGTACCCGTCGCCGTTGCACTACCGGATCGTGCCGGAGCTGATCTACTCATCCAACGCGACGATCCTGTTCGGCACCGACACTTTCCTGAACGGCTACGCGAGGGTTGCCCATGCCTACGACTTCCGGTCCCTGCGGTATTGCTTCGCGGGCGCCGAACCGGTGAAGGCCTCCACGCGGCAAACCTATATGGAACGGTTCGGAGTGCGTATTCTGGAAGGCTACGGCGTTACGGAAACCGCACCGGTCATCGCAATCAACACGCCGATGTTCAACAAGCCGGGCACGGTCGGCAAGATCCTGCCGGGCATGCGCGCGCACCTCGAACAGGTGCCGGGTGTCGAGGAGGGCGGTCGGCTGTTCGTCTCGGGCCCGAACGTGATGCTGGGGTATCTGCGCGCGGAGAAGCCGGGAATACTGCAGCCGCTCGCCGATGGCTGGCACGATACCGGCGATATCGTCGAGATCGATGCCGAGGGCTTCGTGATCATCAGGGGACGGGCCAAGCGGTTCGCGAAGATCGGCGGGGAAATGGTGTCCCTGGCGGCGGTCGAGGAGATCGCAGGCCGGCTCTGGCCCGATGCCTTGTCCGCTGTCGCGGCGATCAGGGACGAGCGCAAGGGCGAAAAGCTGATCCTGATCACCGAAAAGGCCGAGGCCACCCGCATGGAGTTCCTGAAATTCGCCAAGGCCGGCGGCGTTCAGGACCTGATGGTGCCGTCCGAGGTCCGGGTTGTCCCGGCCGTTCCGGTCCTCGGCACGGGCAAGGTCGATTTCGTCGGCGTCGCTGCGCTGGTTTCAGGGGCACCGGACCCCGTGGCCGCGTAGTCATCGCCGGCTGCATACGCGCCTGACACCGGAAACCCCGCCCGTCGCACGGATCGGGCGGGGGTCACCGTGTCGAGGAAATGTATCTGACGGGCGCGGCGAGCATCCACACCCCGACCCCCAGCATCGTCGAGCCGGCGAAACTGCCGCCCCAGAAAGACAGTTTTCCCGGTCCGAGCCGCTTCACGATCTGCCCTTTCACGGTGACCGCCGCCAGGGCGATGACCGTGAAGCAGACAAAGCCGTTGAGATACATGACGAGGCCGAGCATCAGGATCTGATAGCTGATATGCCCCAGGTCCACCGCAACGAACTGCGGCAGGAAGGACGTCAGCAGGACAACCATTTTCGGATTGCCCAGATTGGTCAGGAACCCCTGAAGACAGGCGGCCCACAGCGGCTCGTCCTGCGCTGCGGCGGACCGGTTCGCCTGCGGTGTTCCGGTTCTGCGCCTGGTGAACTCCGCGGCAAGCATTCTGGAGCCGACATAGATCAGGTAAAGCGCGCCCGCGGCACGAACGCCCATCCAGACTGCGGGAGACAGGGAGTTGATGAAGTCCATCCCGAACGCGATCGCAGGCACGAGAATGAGCCCTGCGGAAATAACGCCGAAAATCGCCGCGAACGCATGCCGCATTCCCTGGGAAGTCGCCCGCGAGACGACAATGATGCTGTCCGGACCGGGGGTCAGAAACATCAGCGCATGGATCCCCACCATGATCATCACCAGGTTCCAGTCCATGAGCAGCCTTTCTGAGTGTCGTCGTGCGTCGGTGTTCGGACGCTATGCTGTGTGCAGCGGATGGTAAAGAGGGATCGGAAGGTTCATGCACCGCGAAACGGCGAAGGGTGCTTCGATGAACAAACACGAATTGAGTTTTCTGCCCTCCCTTGGCGTTTCCCGAACCCTGACCTGTCCTCCGTGGTGCGGCGCGGCTGATCCCGAACGCTGCTCTTTGGTCTGGCTAAGGCCCTTCCACGTCTTCCCGCGTGCGGAGCTGGAAACCGACGTGCAAAGCTTTGCGCGGAAGCGCGGCAATTCATGTCTGAGCTTGGCGGTGCATTGAACCTGGAATTGACCCTGGTAGATAGATGATCAGCATTTTGGGTTCGAAGCGGTACTTCGCTGCACCGACTGTGGACGTCGGCTCCGGGCGGCGAATGCCGGGACCGAACAGCTAGATTTCCAACTCCTGCAGCCTGGCCTCAATTTGCATGCGTTCATGAAAAACCTCAACCAGTTCGAGTGTATCACTGCTTTCCCGCAAGATCAGATAGTGCCGTCCCTCCCGATAATACTTCAGTCCTTTGGCGTCCCGGTTTCCCTGGAGCAAACGCGAGCAGGAAATTGCATGCGGGGGACTGCCGGATGCGAGCGCATCCAGTCGCGCCGCCAACTGTCTGCTGTAGCGCTCTGCCTGGGCGTCTCCGAATGCTGCTATGGTCTCGAACAATATGTCTTCCAGACTGGAAAGCGCCGCAGGCGAAAAGACGAGTTGCTTCACGTTGTGTGACGCGCCCGCGCCGCGCCGAGGACATCCGTCAGCACAGTCTCCGGGGTTCCGGAAATGCCTTCACCCTTGTCAAGCTGATCCAGGGCCTGAGTTATCCGGTCGCTGATACTTTCCAGCGACTGGCGTTCCTTCAAGGCGCGAAGGCCCGCACGCAGGACCTCGCTCGCATTGGCGTAGTCGCCTGATGTCACCATGTCATCCACATAGGCGCTGAGTTCAGGCGTCAGGGCGACGTTTCTTGTATGGCTTGCCGGCATGTTTTTCTCTTTCATCGAACGAAAACACACTATCACGGGTGGCGAACTTTGACACCCAAGGCGGGAAGTTTTCCTTGTCATACGGCAGTCGCTCCCTCTGAACCCTTCTGCCCGAATTTTCCCCGCTCTTAGGTCCTCCCCCTGACCAGCCTCCGCCGGAATCGCTCCGGATCAAACCCCTCCGTCCCGGCCTTCGCCGCGTAAATCGACCGGTCCAGTTCCGCCGTGGCGCTGCCCGGTACCGGCAGGCCGAGAGCCCGCCGCCGCGCGAGATACCGCTCTGTCGCCGAGCGCAGCACGATGAGGTCGTTTGTTCTTGCGGCTGCCTTCAGGGCGCGGCGGGTCGGGTCGTGCGGGGACCAGCGCTTCAGCAGCTTGAGGACCTGGGTCTTCCTGCGCGGCGATGCGCCGGAGAGGGCAAGGCCGAGGCCGGCGAGGAGGCCGGCTGTGAACAGGGCGCAGGCGATGGCGAGCTGGGAAAGGGACAACCGGCCGGTGCCGGACCTGTTGCTGGTGCGATTGGCCTCAAAACTGGCATAGCCGAAAGGGATGGCCGGGATCTGTGCGACCTGCATCTGCCGGGTCACCGTGTCGAACCAGGAGATCTCGACCGGCGGCAGCACGCCGGGTTCGCCGGTCTTGGGGCGCAGGTGCCATTCCCAGATGACGGTGGTTTCCGGTCCCTGCGGCGTCGGCTTCATCTCGCGCACCTCCGGCGCGCTGAAGCTGATCAGCCAGGGCTGGCGCACAATGGGCCGGGGCGGCAGCAGATGGGGCAGCGTGTCGTCGGCGGTGAGTGTCACCCGGCGGATCAGGGTCTCGCCGTCGCGAAGCTTGCCCGGTTGCGCCGACAGCGTGTCCTCCACCTTGAGCGCGCTGGCCGCGAGCGGCCGGCTGTCCGCCGGATACGGCGCGACCTGGACCGTCAGCGGCTCGGCATTCACGTCCAGCGGCGCGCGGCCGCCGGTGTCGGTGGCAATGGTGAGATGATGGGTGAGCGGTCCGATCGTCACCGGTCCGGCCTTGCGCGGAAACAGCGCGATGCGCCGTTCCAGGACCCGAACGGCCCGGCCGTTGACCCGCGCCTGGCGCCAGTCGTCACGGGCAAGTTGCATCCAGTCATAGGCGTCCGAGTCGGGGAAAATCAGCGTCTCCAGGGCGATCCGGCTGGTGTATTCACCCCTCACGGTCACCGGAATCATTTCCCCGACAACGGGCCGCATCTCCGGCACCAGCAGGCGCAGCGTTTCTGCCCCGGCAGCCGGAGTGAACAGCAGGATTAGCAGCAGGGCATACCGGATCACCATGGTTCGGCCTCCTCCGCCCGGATCAGGCCGAGCGCGGTCCGGCGCTGGTATTCCTTTTCAAGGCGCAGTCGCAGGAATTCGCCCGGGTCGTCCGAGATCGTTTCCAGCCAGGCCTGGGAGGCACCGACCCCCCGTTCGCCGACCTTGCGCTGCCATTCGGGATCCGGCGTGCCGGGCCAGCCCCACGGGCTGCTGTCGCCCGGACCGGGGCGGCCGCCATGGCCGGTCAGCCGACCCGGGGCGTCGCTGTCGCCGCGTGTTGCGGCAACCATCGTACCGACAAGATCGCGCAGCCGTCGGGCCTCGTCGTCGGCCGGAGCGGCGAACAGGACCGCGTCGAAATAGGCGACCGACAGCGCATGCTGTCCGGTCGCCGCCAGCGTCAGGGCGCGGTTGAAGGTCTGACCGCGTCCCGCATCTGCGAGAGCCGCGTCGGCGGCCTCATAGGCGCCTTCCCGATAGAGCGCGAGGCCTTTTTCGGCAGGCGCGGTCAGCAGCGCGGCCGCGCCCGGCAACCCGGTCCACAGCGCGATGCGGCCCCATGCGGAGGGCCCGGCAAGGGCAAGGCAGGCAAGCCCGATCAGGAAGGCGGCGGCGGTGCGTTTCATGCAGGCCTCCTGAACAGGGCGAGCACGGGGACCATCGTCAGCAGCGCGAACAGCGGCCCGAGATCGTGGAAGCGGAGCGCACGCAGGACACCGTCCCTGCTAAGAGACGCCGCCGACGAAATCCGGCTGAGCACGGGCTCTGGCGCCCGGGCCGGTGCGGTGACACCCACAGCGCTCAGCTTCTGGAAACGATCCGGGCGGAGCGCGGGGCCCGCAGTGCCTGAAAGCGTCAGCAGGGAGAGGCGGGCGCCGTCACCGGCCAGGCGGTCGGCCTCTGCGGCCGCGTCCGCGCCGAAACCGCCGCCATCAGAGATCAGCACCAGATCGGCGTCGTCCACGCCCGACAGCATCTGCCTTGCAAGCGCCAGGGCGGCGGCGGGGCGGCTGCCTTTTCCGGGCACGGTGTCCGGGCCGAGCACCGCGATCTGGGTTTCCAGCGTCGCCGGGTCGGCGGTCGGAGCAGCAACGTCGAAGGCCTCGCCGGCATAGAGGATCAGGCCGACAGCGCGCCCGTTGGCGGCCCGCAGGATCTGCGCGGCGGCCGCCTGCGCATCGGCCAGCGCCGGACTTGTGGCGACGGAAGGCGACATGTCGATGGCAATCAGGATCGCGCCGCTTCCGGCCAGCACGGGCGCGTCCGTCCGGGGCACGGCCGGTCCCGCGAGGCCGAGCGCCAGCAGACCGGCCGCTGCGAGGCAGGCAAATCCCGCCCGGCCGGTGTCCGCGCGCAGATGGCCGAGCGTGCGCATGGCCCCCAGCATCGGTGCGGGCAGGACCTGCCGCCAGCCGCCTGCTTCAGACCCGCGCCGCCAGGTCCACAGCGCAAGGACGATCAGCAGCGGCAGCACCGCCAGCCACCACGGGCGCAGCAGGGTCAGATCGCTCATGTGCTCCTCCTCCTCATGCGCTTCTTCTCATCCTCTTCTTCGGGCAGCAAGCAGCAGAAGCAGCACCAACGCGGCACCGGCGGGCCAGATCCACAGCGGACGCCAGTAGTGCAGGGGCGGGCGGCGCATAGGGCTCGGCTCCAGCCGGTCCAGGGTCGCGGCCATGGCTTGGAGATCCTCCATGGTACGCACCCGGAAACTGGTGCCGCCGCCGATCTCGGCCATCGCCTTGAGAGCCGCCGCATCGACCGCGTCCCGGGCGCGGGGCTGGCTCTCAAGATCCTCGGGACCGAGCGCGATGGTGTGCACCCGGATACCCTTGTCTGCCGCCAGCCGGGCGACATCGCTCGCGCGCACCTTGCCTGAGGTGTCGACACCGTCCGACAGCAGCACGACGATCCTTGTGGCGGCCTGGCTGGTCTCCAGCCGCTTGACCGCCAGTCCGAGCCCGTCGGCGATTGCGGTTGCCCGGCCCGAGATGCCGATCTGCGCCGTTTCGATGGAGCGGGCGACCGAGGCGACGTCGAAGGTCGGCGGTTGCGCCACATAGGGGCGCTCGCCGAAGACCACGAGGCCGATGCGGTCGCCCTTGCGCGCGGCAACAAAAGCCGATGCTGCCCGTTTGACCGCATCGAGCCGCGACAGCAGCGCGCCGTCCAGAACGAAGTCTTCCTTGACCATGCTGCCGGAAAGGTCGAGCGCCAGGATGATCTCGCGTCCGGAAAACGGCAGGAGGCCCGTCGTCTGCGACAGGCGCGGCCCCGCAAGCGCCAGCACCAGCGCCCCCCAGGCCAGGATCAGCAAGATCCTGCCGGGACGATCGCCTCGGCCTGCCGCCGGCAGGGCCGAGGCGTAGAGACCGGCCGGAACCTGCAAGGCGGCACGGACGGTGCCGGGGCGCGTCAGAAAACGATGGACCAGAAAGGGCAGCGGCAGCAGCAGCAGCGCGAGCGGAAAGGCGAGGTTCATTTCCGCCCCGCATCGCGTCTGGAGAAAACCCGTGTCGAGCGCAGGGCGATACGCTCGATGACCTCACTGGACGGAGGGGCTTGGCCGCCATAGGCCGCCGGGCGCAGCGCCTTGGGCAGATGGCCGAGAATGCGCGCGATCGCCAGCAGACGTTCTTGCGGTGCAAGTGCGCGGGTCGCGCGGATGCGGGCCTTTCGGGAAGGCCGGCGCGCCAGGAAAGGTGCGATCAGCAGCGCCACCAGCGCCGCAACCATGAGGCCGGCGCCGAACAGGGCCAACAGCTCGGCGGGGCCGGGTGCTGTCAGGTCCGGAGGCAGGCGGCCTGCCGGCAAGGTGGCAATCAGCTCAGCCTGTGTCATCTGCGGCGGCCATGAAAATGACGTTCAGCGCCCGCATCCGGGCAGCCAGCGCCGTTGGATCGAATGCCCGCAGCCGCGCGAACCGGCAGGCGGCGCCGGACGAGACCGGCAGGGCCGCGGGCGGTGGGGAAATCTCGGCCGGATCGAGCGGGCACAGCAAGGTCACCCGCCTGCGGCGGGACAGACGGCGCAGGGCGGCTTCGTCCTGCCGGGCAATGCCCTCCCCATCGGTGGCAAGCCAGACCTGCGCGCCGGGCGGGGCAAGCCGCGCCGCGCGTACCAGCGCCGCCGCGAAAGGCTGGCTGTGCTCCGAAACGTCTCCGTGCAGTTCCAGCGCGCTATCATGCGCCTGTGCGAACATCTGGGCGATGGCACCGAGCTGCCTTGCGCCGGTGCGCGCGGGCAGCGCCGAGACGCCGGTGGCGGTGATCGTCAGCGCGGCAACGGAGGCTCCGCGCGCGGCGGCCTGCCAGCCGTGCCGGGCCAGCAACCGGGCCGCCCGGACCGAGCGCAGCGTATCGCCCGTGCCCCAAAGCATCGCCGGCCTGAAATCGGCGATCAGCAGCGTCGTGTCGTCCCGGTCCTCGTGAAAGCTGCGCACATGGGGCGTGCCGGTCCGCGCGGTGGCGGCCGGGTCGATCCGGCGGGTGTCGTCGCCTTCCGAATACGCCCGGATTTCCCTGAGGTCCATGCCGGCGCCCGGCAGTCTGGCCGGAACCGCACCGGGCCTGCGGGTCGCCGGGCGGTGCCTGCCCGGTAGCCGCGCGTCCTCGCGCAGCGCCAGCAGGTCCCGCGCGCTCAACCGGATGCCCGGATGGTTCAGCGCTGCCCTCACCATGGCTCGACCAGCCCCAGGATATCGGCGACCAGGCCGCGTCCGGTGCGTCCCTCGCTGATGGCGGCCCAGCTCGGGATCAGCCGATGGGCAAGCACGTCGGGCGCCAGCGCCTGGGCGTCCTCCGGCAGGCCGTGGTCGCGGCCCTTCAGCCAGGCGCGGGCCCGCACGGACGCGGCCAGCGCCAGCGTGCCGCGCGGCGAGACGGGATGCTCGACCCATTCGGCAACGGCGCCACCGAGCCGCGACGCCATGACCAGCCGCACGATGAAATCCTTGAGCGCGGGCGCCAGATGCACCCTCGCGACTTCCGCCTGCGCGGTGCGCAGCTCCTCGGCGGACATCTGCTGGATCGGGGAAGCCGCCGCGGCGATGTCCTCGGCTTCCACCAGATCGAGTATGGCGCGCTCCTGCGCGGCTTCCGGCATGCCGAGCGCAAGATGCAGCAAAAACCGGTCCATCTGCGCCTCCGGCAGGGGAAAGGTGCCCTCGTGCTCGATCGGGTTCTGCGTGGCGACGACCATGAACGGGTCGGGCAGGGGCCGGGTGACACCGGACGTGGTCACCTGGCGCTCGGCCATGGCCTCCAGCAGTGCCGATTGCACCTTGGGAGGCGCGCGGTTGATCTCGTCGACCAGCACCAGCGCGTGAAAGACGGGTCCGGGAAGAAAGTCGAAGCTGCCGGTTTCCGGCCGGAACACCTGGGTGCCGGTCAGGTCGGCGGGAAGAAGATCCGGCGTGCACTGGATGCGGCCGTGGCTGCCGGGCAGATGGGCCGCAAGCAGCTTGACCGTACGGGTCTTGGCAACGCCGGGCGGACCTTCGATCAGCACGTGACCGCCGGTCAGCAGGGCGATCAGCAGACGCTCGACCATGTCCGTGTGCCCGATCAGACCCGCCGAGACATCCGCCTCCAGACGTGTGATCGGATGGCAAATATCATCCATACGCTTGCCTCCCATGCGCGGTGATCGACCGGAAGATCCGCGGATGTACGCCCGAGGTCCGATTGCGCGGATCTGCAGGGTGGATCGGTTCCTTCTGGCCACTCTACCGTGACCTTGCGATCGGGCTCAATGCATCCTTAATGGGCAGAAAAGGGCATCGCTCCGGGGGGCAAAAGACGGGAAATCCGGTCCTCCTTCATCGTGTTACCGGTAGGTTCTCTCCTCGATCGGGGTCTCCCGGATCCTGGCCAGCAGCATGCCCAGGAGGGCCTTTTCGGCGCGGTTGAGCTTGGCCTTCGGGTTCCAGACCACGTGGACATCAATCTCCGGCAAGGCGTCATAGGGCGGCAACTGCCACAAGAGACCGTCGCGCACATCCCGCCCGGCGACGTGAACCGGCAGCGGGCCGACGCCGAGGCCGGCGATGATCATGCGCCGGACTTCTTCCAGATTGGCCGAAGTGCCGACGACCCGGTCTTCCAGATCGGCCTCCGCGCGCATCAGCGTGACCGGCCTCAGCGCGTCTTCCAGCCGGTCGGTGACGAAACTGACCGCCGACTGGCCGGCAAGATCGGATTTGGTCAGGTCGGTCTTGCCGAACAGGGCATGGGGCGGCCCGCAGAACAGGCCGAAGAATTCGCGGAACAGGCGCAGGTATTCCAGCCTGGGATTTCGATCCCGTACCAGGCAGACGGCCACGGAGGCACGGCGCGCGGTCACGGCCTCCAGGGCGTCCTTGCTGGCCGACACATTGATGGTGAGGGTCGCCGCGGGGTGATGTTCGTGAAATTCGCGCAAGGTATCGTCGAAGAGCGGGCTGACCACGTGACTGGCCATGGCGATCTCGACATGGCCGCGGACCTCGTCGGTGACGTCGCGCATCAAGGTGCCGAGCCGCAGGATGGATCCCTGGATCTCGACCGCCTCCTTGAACAGGAGCGTGCCGGCCTCCGTCAGCTCGAACTGGCCGGGCTTGCGGTTGATCAGCCTGCGCCCGAGCCGGTCTTCCAGCCGTTTCAGGGCACTGGAGACGGTCGGCTGTTTCAGGCGGAGCCGTTCTGCCGCACGGGTCACGCTGCCCGCCTGCGCCAGGACGACAAAGGTCCTGAGCAGGTTCCAGTCCAGGTCGCGGGCCAGCCTCTCGGCCTGGATAGGGCGAAGCTCCTCGGGCATATAGATCTCATCAATACTTGTAATTTCTATTATCTATTTGATCTATGAGGGGCCGCCTGCAACGCTGGAGTCAAGTAGTTTTGACAATCCAAAAACCGGTCAGCTCCTGAAGGTCCGTCGATTTCGATCGGTCTTTGCTGATCCAGCGGGGCAAATCCATGAGCGTCGAGGCGCGCGAAAGACGGCAACCGTGGATACTGCTCACGCCGGCCCTGAGCGCGGTGGGCCTGCTGCTGTTCGTGCCGCTCGCGTTCATCGTCGTCTATTCCTTCTGGCTGCGCACCGCCACGGGCGCCGATCAGGCCGGCTTTTATCTCGACAACTGGGTCGAGGCGCTCACCGATCCGTTCTACCGGGACATTCTGCTCGGAACGTTGCGCATCGCGGCGATCACCACCGTCGCCTGCGCGGTGCTGGGCTACCCGGCCGCCTATTTCATCGCCCGCTCGAAAGGCAACAAGGCGTTGCTGCTGCTTCTGCTGATGCTGCCGTTCTGGATCAGCTACATCATCCGCACCATGTCCTGGATCAACATTCTGGGCGTCTCCGGCGCGGTCAACTGGCTGCTGCTCAATCTGGGCATCGTCTCCGAGCCGGTTCAGATGCTCTACAACGAGCCGACCGTGATCCTCGGGCTGGTGCATTTCCTGCTGCCGTTCATGGTGCTGAATGTCTATGTCGCTTTGGAAGGTGTCGATGTCTCGCTGGAAGACGCCGCCTGTTCGCTCGGCTCGACCCGCTGGCAGGCCTTCCGGGAAGTGACCCTGCCGCTGTCCCTGCCGGGGCTGGCCGCCGGCGGACTGCTGTGTTTCGTCCTCAGCGCCGGCACCTACATCACGCCGCTGGTCCTCGGCGGTCCGACGGACGCCATGTTCGCCAATCTCGTTTTCGAGGCGATCATCACCCAGCTCAACTGGCCGCTCGGCTCCGCCCTGTCGCTGATGCTGCTCGCCGTCCTCGGTGCCCTGGTGCTGATCTACAATCACTACCTGGGCATGGCACAACTGATGAAGGGGCTCGGCTGATGGGCTGGAACCTGATCCGCATCTATACGCTTCTGGTGTATCTGTTCATGTTCCTGCCGGTGGCCGTGATCGTGCTCCTGAGCTTCAACGCCAGCCAGTTCGGCAGCTTCCCGATGACCGGGTTCTCGTTCCGCTGGTTCGTCGAACTGGCCCAGAACGACGCCATCCTCAGGGCCTTCCGCACATCGCTGATCCTGGGCGGGCTGACCGCGCTGGTGTCCACGACACTGGGCGTTCTGGCGAGCCTGGCACTGGTGCGCTACAACGTGCCCGGCCGCAACCTGATCTCGACACTTCTGATCGCGCCGATCCTGGTGCCGGAAGTCGTTCTGGCGGTCGCCCTGCTGCTGTTCCTGAATTTCCTGTCCATCAACAAGAGCTTCTTTCTGCTGCTGATGGGACACGTGATCTTCACACTGCCCTTTGTCATCCTGGTGGTGCAGGCCCGCCTCGTCGGCATCCGCAGGGATTACGAAGAGGCCGCGCTCAGCCTGGGCGCCAGCCCTGTGCAGGCCTTCTTCCGGATCACCCTGCCGCTGCTGGCCCCGGCCGTCTTCGCAGGCATGCTGTTCGCCTTCACCATCAGTTTCGACGACATCACGGGCACGCTGTTCTGGAAGCCCGGCGGGGTGGAAACCGTGCCGACCCAGATCTTCGCCATGCTGCGCAATTCGATCTCGCCGGAGATCAATGCGCTCGGCACCGTGATGATCTTCCTCACCGTCGGATTACCGCTTCTCGGCCTGGCGATCGCCCGGCGGATGGCCATGCAGCGCGGCGGCTAGAACCGCGCGACCCAAACAAGAAAACCTGAAAAAAACGAACCAGAGTGGACAGAAAAATGGACAGTACCAAACGTTATGAACGCCTGCGCGAACGCTACCTCAATGGCGATCTCGACCGGCGCAAGTTTCTCGGACTGATCGGCGCCGCCGGTCTTGCCTTCGGCGTCCAGACGCCCTTCGCCCGTCAGGCCTTCGCCGCCACGGACCAGGTCCGGTTCGACGGTTGGGGCGGTGTGGTCTCCGAAGCGTTCCGAAAATACGCCTTCGACCCCTACACGGAAAAGACCGGCGTCAAGGTTGTCGACGGCACCTTCGGTGGCGGTGACGAATATCTCTCCCGTGTGAAAGCCAGTCAGGAAGGCGAATACAACATCGCGCATCTGTCCGGCGTGTTCGACTATGCGCGCTACGTCAATCTCGGGCTGAACGCGACCCTCAACGAGGACAACATCCCGAACCTCAAATACGTCATTCCGAAGCTGACCGATGTTTTCCGCTCGGTCACCGACGGCAAGCTTTCCTGCGTACCTTATGACTATGGCACCACGGGCATTGCCTATAACCGCAAGTACATCTCCGACGAAGAGGCCAGGGAAAAGGGCGCGAAGCTGCTGATCGACGAGGCCTACAAGGGTAAGATCGGCGGCTGGTCCGACTGGCGCACCCGTGTCTGGTACGCCTCGCTGCAGACCGGCCAGGACCCGAACAACGCCACCGACATGGACGCGGTCTGGGCGGCCGTGCGCACCAACCGGGATCTGCTTTTGAAATATTGGCAGTCCGGCGCCGAACTGATGAGCCTGCTCGCCGAAGAGGAGATCTATGTCACCGAGGGCTGGTCCGGCCGCATCTACGCGCTTCAGGAACAGGGTCACGACATCGGTTACATCGATCCGCCCAACGGGTTCGGCTGGCAGGAATGTCTGTTCGTCATCAAGGGCTCGCCCATGGCCGAATGCGAGGAACTGCTCAACTTCATGCTGGCGCCGGAAACCTCGATTGCGGTTGCCGAGGGCCAGAACTATCCACCGGCGCTTGATCCCAACAAGGTCGATCTCGGCAAGAAGATCCCGACACTGCCGGCGTTCGACCCGACCGGCACCCTGGACGGACTGACCTTCGCCAACCCTGAATACTGGAACGCCCACGAGGCGGACTGGTCGAAGACCTTCGGCCGGATCCAGAAGGGCTACTGAGCCTGACAACGACTTGCCCGCAGCCGGTTCCGGCTGCGGGCACCCCCGCACCCGACAGCCGGAGAAATGGCGTGAGCGCAGTTTCCCTCACCAATATCGTCAAGAAGTTCGGCGGCTTCACCGCCGTTCACCGGATGAGCATGGACATACCGGACGGCAGTTTCGTCACGCTGCTCGGCCCGTCAGGATGCGGCAAGACCACCACCTTGCGGATGATCGCCGGTCTGATCGACCCGACCGAAGGCGACATCACCATCAAGGGTCAGCGCATCAACGATGTGCCGATCCACCGGCGCAATCTCGGGCTCGTGTTCCAGAACTACGCGCTCTTCCCCCACAAGACGATTGCCGAAAACGTTGCCTTCGGGCTGAAGTACCGCGACATTTCGAAAGCGGACGCGGAGAAGAAGGTGAGGGACGCGCTGGACCTCGTGCAACTTCCCCAGGTCGGCGACCGCTATCCGAAACAGCTTTCCGGCGGCCAGCAGCAGCGCATCGCCCTGGCCCGCGCGATCGTCATCGAGCCGGATGTCCTGCTGCTCGACGAGCCGCTGTCCGCGCTGGACGCCAACCTGCGCGAGGACATGCGCGTGGAATTGAAACGGATCCAGCACCGGATCGGCATCACCACCGTTTTCGTCACCCACGACCAGTCCGAGGCCCTTGCCATGTCGGACCGGATCGTCGTGATGTCCGACGGCCGGGTGGAGCAGGTCGGCACGCCGGAAGAGGTCTACAACACCCCGGCCAGCGAATTCGTGTCGCGCTTCCTGGGGATCTCCAACATCCTGCCGGCCACCTGCAGGGAAGTGACCGGCCACGGCCTGACGCTCGAGCATGACGATATCGGGCAAGTGACCGTGCCGCGGGACCGGGCGCCCAATGTCGCCAGAGCCGGCCCGGCTCAGCTCGTGATCCGGGCGGAAAAACTACAGCTCACGGAGGCGGATGCCCCGGCGGACGACCGGATCGCCCTCGACGGCGTCGTCGAAGCGGTCGATTATCAGGGCCAGGCGGCGCGCTATTTCGTGCGCGTCGGCGATCAGAAGCTTCAGGCGGTCAACATGATCGACCGGCGTCCGTTTGCCGAAGGAACCCCTGTGTCCGTTCGTTTCCGCCCGCGGGACTGCGCGGCGCTGCCGGGAGCGTCCGCATGACCCGTCCGGAAACCTCGCACCTCTTCTACCAGACTGGCCAGCGGCGGCCGGTTCTGGATCAGGCCCGCGGCGTCTACATGTGGGACGTCGACGGCAAGCGCTACCTGGACGGATCGTCCGGCGCCATGGTCTGCAATATCGGCCATTCCAATCCGCGCGTCCTGGACGCCATGCGCAAGCAGATGGACAAGTCGACCTTCGGCTACCGGCTGCATTTCGAGACGGAACCGGCCGAACAGCTCGCCGCCAGAACGGCGGGCCTGGCGCCGGACGGGCTCGACAAGGTGTTCTTCGTGTCCGGTGGTTCGGAGGCGGTGGAAAGCGCCATCAAGCTGGCGCGCCAGCACGCGCTCGCGATCGGCGAGGTCGGCAGGTACAAGGTCATTTCCCGGGATCCGTCCTATCACGGCTGCACCCTCGGGGCGCTTGCCCTGACCGGCTATGCTCCCCTGACGGAGCCGTTCGATCCGATGATGCGGCCGATGCCGAAGATCCCCGCGCCGCGGGCCTATCTCGACGGTCTCGATCCTGAGGACGAGGCGACCGGCCACCACTACGCCGACATGCTGGAGGAAAAGATCCTCAACGAAGGCCCGGACACGGTTCTGGCCTTCATCGTCGAGCCGGTCGGCGGCGCCTCCACCGGTGCGCTGGTGCCCCCGAAGGGGTACATGAAACGCATTCGCGAGATCTGCAGCCGCCACGGCGTTCTCCTGATCCACGACGAGGTCATGACCGGCGGCGGGCGAACCGGCAAGTTCTTCGCCGCGGACCACTGGGACGTCGCGCCGGACATCCTGGTGATATCCAAGGGTTTTGCCGCCGGATATTCCCCGCTCGGCGCAATGGTCGCGCATCGCGACATTGTCGCCAGGGTGCTCGATGCCGGAGGATTCCTGCATGGCTTCACCTACGCGGGAAATCCGCTTGCCTGCGCCGCCGGACTGGCGGTTCTGGACGAAATCGAGCGGGAGCATCTCTGCACGAACGCCGCTTCCACCGGCGCACTGCTGAAAGGCGAACTGACCGGATTGATGAACCGTTACGGGATAATCGGCGATGTGCGCGGCGAAGGACTGTTGCTAGCCTTCGAACTGGTCGAGGACAGGGCAGGCATGACCCCGCTTCCAAGGGAGCTGAATGCCTTCAGCCTGCTGGTCGATATCGCCTATGAAAACGGTCTGATCATCTATTCCCGCAGAACGCGCGGCGGTTACAGCGGCGATCATTTCCTGATTGCCCCGCCGATGATTTCCACGCCGGACCATGTGGCCGAGATCGTCGACGGGCTCGACAAGTCCCTGCGCCAGCTCGTGGACAGGTTTTCGCAACAACGGGCCCGTGTTGGCTGAGCGATTGAAATGACAGACAAGATTATAATTACATGCGCCGTTACCGGTTCCATCCACACGCCCACCATGTCGCCGCATCTGCCGGTGACGGCGGCCAAGATCACAAGCCAGTCCATAGGTGCGGCGCAAGCGGGTGCGGCGATCCTGCATCTGCACGCCCGCAATCCGCAGACCGGTCAGCCCTCCGCCGACGCGGCGGACTACATGGCGTTTCTGCCGCAGATCAAGGCCGGCTGCGACGCCGTCCTGAACCTGACCACCGGCGGCAGCGCCGTCATGAGCCTGGAGCAGCGCCTGCAAGGACCGTTGACGGCCGAGCCGGAAATGTGTTCGCTCAACATGGGCACCATGAACTTCGCGCTCTATCCGCTGGCGGCCCGGCATGACGACTGGAAGCACACCTGGGAAAAGCCGTTCCTGGAAAACTCCGACGATCTTGTCTTCAAGAACACCCCCCGGGACATCGCCGAGGTTCTGGTCCGGATGGGACAGGAGCGCGGCGCGCGTTTCGAGTTCGAATGTTACGATGTCGGCCATCTCTACATGCTGCGCCACTTTGCCGACCGGGGTCTGATCGAACCGCCCTTTTTCATCCAGTTCGTGTTCGGGGTGCTGGGCGGCATCGGCGCCGACCCGGAGAACCTGCAACACATGAAACGCATGGCTGACAAGCTCTTCGGCAAGGACTACCTGTTCTCCGTGCTTGCCGCCGGGCGCCAGCAGATCCCCTTCGCGGCGATTGCGGCGGGTATGGGGGGGCATGTGCGGGTCGGCCTGGAAGACAATCTCTATATCGCCCGGGGCGAGCTGGCCCGGTCCAATGCGGACCAGGTCGTCAAGATCCGCAAGATCGCGGAGGAACTCGGCCGCAGCATCGCCTCGCCCACCGACGCCCGGAAGATGCTCGGCCTCAAGGGCGCGGGCGGGACGGCTTTTTGAAAATGGACGGGATCGAAATCACACCCGCGCGGCGCGAGGATGCCACCAGGCTGTACTGGGCGCTGAGCTGCCTTTCCCGCGATCTGGGAGATTGTCATGCGACCGGGCCGGACGATCTGCTGCGTCACGGTTTTTCCGATCCACCGGCTTTCCTCGCGCTGCTGGCCTCGCGCAACGATGAGACCCTGGGAGCGCTGGTGGCTTCCCCCGTGTTTTCGACCACACGCGGCGGCGCCGGCCTCTATGTGTCGGACCTGTGGGTGTCGGAACGCGCGCGCGGGGCCGGGCTCGGCAAGCGGTTGCTGGCGGCCGCGCCGGCGCTCGCGCCCGAGGACTGGACGGTCACCTTTCTGAAACTTGCCGTCTATCACGACAATCCGGGCGCCCGCCGTCTGTATGAGCGCCTGGGTTTCGAGCCCCGGGGCGATGAAACTGTCTTCGATCTGCAGGGACCGGCACTGGCCAACTTGAGGAAACGTTCATGAGAGCGATACTGGACGAGCGTCAATGGGCGCATGATCCCAAACACTTCATGGCCAACGGCACACGCCTGGCGAACCCGGAACAACCCCGCCGTATCGAGGTCCTGAAAGCGGGCGCGGAAGCAGCCGGGGCGCGCTTCGAGGCTCCGCGGGATCATGGGCTGGGTCCGATCGCGGCGGTGCATTCGGCTGAATACCTGGTCTTCCTGCAGACGATCCACAAGCGCTGGAGCCGGATCGAGGGCGCTTCCGACGAAGTGATCCCGAATATTCACCCGGACCGCAGAACCGCAAGCTACCCGCGCTCGGCGGTCGGTCAGGCTGGGTTTCATCAGGCCGACACCAGTTGTCCGATCGCGGCTGGAACCTGGGAGGCGGCCTACTGGTCCGCGCAGAGCGCCATCGAGGGCGCCGATCTGATGGCGGCAGGCGGTGAGGCCGCCTATGTGCTGTCGCGCCCGCCGGGGCATCATGCCTTCGCGGATCTCGCCGGGGGGTTCTGCTTCCTCAACAATTCCGCGATCGCGGCGGAGCGCCTTCTGAGCGCCGGCAAGCGGCCGGCCATTCTCGACATCGACGTGCATCACGGCAACGGCACGCAGGGCATCTTCTACGGGCGCGGCGACGTTCTGACCGTCTCGCTCCATGCCGATCCCGTGCGCTTCTATCCGTTCTTCTGGGGCCATGGCCACGAGCGCGGTGAGGGCGCAGGCCGGGGCTGCAACCTCAACCTGCCGCTGGCGCGCGGCACCGGCGACGCTGCCTATCTGGAGACGCTTCAGACCGCGTTCGAGCACATCCGCGCCTTCGGTGCCGATGTTGTTGTTGTGGCGCTCGGCCTGGACGCCTATGAAAAGGATCCCCTCAAGGGGCTTGCCATCACCACGCCGGGCTTCGGCCGGATCGGCGCCGCCATCGCCGGGCTTGGCCTGCCGGCCCTGTTTGTCCAGGAAGGCGGCTATTTGTCTGAGGAACTCGGTCAGAACCTGACCGGCTTCCTGAAGGGATTTCAGGACGCATGACCGAAACCTCGGATTTCCTGGTCATCGGCGGCGGTATTGCCGGCGCGAGCGCCGCCGCGCGCCTGGCGCCTGACGCCTCCGTCACCGTTCTGGAAATGGAGGATGCGCTCGGGCGGCATTCCACGGGACGCTCGGCGGCCATCTATATCCGCAACTATGGCAACCGGACCCTCAGGGCCCTGAACCGTGCGTCCGAGCCGGTACTGGAGGCGCCCCACGGTATTTCGGACAGCAGCTTGCTCACGCCGCGCGGCGAAATGCTGATCGCTGCGGAAGACGAGCTGGAGGCCTTCGACACCTATCTGAAAGGCGCCGAAGGCATGGAAATCCTGAGCGCGGAGGACGCGGTCGCCCTGTTTCCTCTGCTGCGCAGGGAACGCATCGCCGCGGCGGCCATCGAGCGCGACGCCAGGGACATCGATGTCGACCGGTTTCTGCAAGGGTGCGCGCGTCTCGCCCGGCGAAACGGCGCGACATTCGTCACCGAAGCACCGGCTGAAAGAATTTCTCGCGTCTCCGGCTCCTGGCGGGTGGAAACGCCGAAGGGCACGTTCGAGGCGCCTGTGCTGATCAATGCCGCCGGTGCCTGGGCGGATCAGATCGCCGGCCTGGCAGCTGTCGGCAAGGTCGGCCTGGTTCCCATGCGCCGCTCGGCGGCCATCGTGCCGCCCCCGGAGGGTGTCGATGTCACCGGCTGGCCGCTGGTCGCCAGTGCTTCGGAAAGCTGGTACGTCAAACCCGACGCGGGCAAGCTGATGGTCTCCCCTGCCGACGAGGATCCGGTCGAGCCTCACGATGTCTGGGCCGACGATATGGTGCTTGCCGAAGGGCTGCACCGCTTCGAGCAGGCCGTCACCATGCCGGTCACCCGGGTGGAGCGGAACTGGGCGGGGCTCAGGAGCTTCGTTGCCGACCGCACGCCCGTTGTCGGCTTTGCTCCGGACGCCGAAGGGTTCTTCTGGCTGGCCGGACAGGGCGGTTACGGGGTACAGACGGCACCGGCCCTGTCGCGGTTGACCGCGGACCTGTGCTTTTCTCGTCCCTCCGAACTGGCTGCGGATGTTGTGCTTGCTCTCAATCCGGCCCGTCTCGCCTGAACGGCGACGGTCTCGAACCAAAGGAAAACGAAATATGTCCGATATCAAACGGCTCGACAGCGGTGCCCGCATGAGCCAGGCCGTCCTTCATGGCGGTCTTGTCTGGCTGGCCGGGCAGGTCGGCAATCCAGGTGACACCACCGCAGACCAGACCCGCACCATCCTGGAGCGTATCGAGGCGCTTCTTGAGCGGTCCGGCAGCAACAAGTCCCGCATCCTGCAGGCCACGATCTGGCTGGCCTCCATGAATGATTTCGCCGAGATGAATGCTGTCTGGGATGCCTGGGTCGATCCGGCCAACCCACCCGCGCGGGCCTGCGGCGAGAGCCGGCTGGCAACACCTGACTATACGGTCGAGATCATCATCGTCGCGGCGGCCGCCTGATCCGGCTCCCAGGCGGTCGCGAGATCGTCAAATGGCCATTAACTGGCCGTCACTTGACCGTCTCTTGAGCGGATGACCCGGACCTTGCGCTCCGGGTCATCCGCCCGGGGTGATGCCGGCAGACGCGTTTCCGGTACCTGGTGGTCCGTTGTTCTGCTCATTGCAAAAAAAATGACCGGGACACCCGAGTTGGCGACCACAAAAAGGTTGTATCGCCCGGATTTGTTATGGGTCCGTCATGAAGCCTCCATGAGGCTGGCTGGAGACAGATTGCGGAGTAAAAACATCAGAATCCTGCGGATATTGTTGTTTCTCGCAATGAAAATGGCAGCCAGATCGACGCGATAACTCATACGTATTTTTTACAATAAAAATTGGAGAATTTTGAAGTGCATTTTTTTTAATCGCTATTTTGACTATATCTTAAGAGCCGTCTGCATAAATTCTGGGCATCAACACGAAGAAATTGCGGAGAGGCATAATGAAAACCAGATATACTCGGAATTTGCTTGCAGCGTCAGCAATCATCGCGTGCGGTTCGGCGCAGGCAGGAGAAGTCCTGTTTGTCGATTCTTACCATGAAGGCTACGCTTGGAGCGATGGCATCGCTGCAGGCATCCAGGAAACACTTGACGGTTCCGGCCACAACCTGACCATTTTCCGGATGGATACCAAGCGCAACAAGGGCGACGACTTCAAGGTCGAGGCTTCCCAGAAAGCGTTTGATCTCATCCAGGAATCAAAGCCGGATGTCGTGATCGCCTGTGATGACAACGCAGCGAAATTCCTGATCGTCGAGCATCTGGACGGCACGGACATTCCGGTTGTGTTCTGTGGTCTGAACTGGGATGCGTCCGGCTATGGCTTCCCGACAGCCAATGTGACCGGCATGGTCGAAGTTGCGTCTGCCGATGAACTTGTCGGCATGCTCGCGCCGGGTGCGGCTGGAGACCGGGTTGGCTTCATCGGTGCCGAAACGGCGTCCGAGCACAAGAACTATGAGGCCATTGCCAGCAAGTTTGGTGACCAGATCAACTTCACTGCGGCCGATTACGTCAGCAACTTTGAAGACTTCAAGACGAAATTCGTCGAGCTTCAGGACCAGGTCGATATTCTGATCTTCTCCAATTATGCTGGTATCGAAGGCTGGGAAGACGGCGCTGCCGAGGAATTCATCCTGGCGAACACCAAGATCCCGACCGGTTCCATGCAGCCGTTCATGCAGAACTTCGTGACGCTGGTCTTCGGCAAGGTCGCCGAGGAACAGGGTGCCTGGTCGGCCAATGCAGCCATGGAAATCATGGGCGGCAAAGCGGTCAGCGACATTCCTGTCACGCACAACAAGGAAGGCCTGATCATCATCAACGGCAAGATCGCGGAAGCGTCCGGTGTCGAGCTTCAGGCGGAACTGGTCGAAATCGCGAATTCGATCGTCGAGTAGAAAACAACGGCGCAGTCCGACGGGCTGCGCCGTTTTCGCACGGAACAATACCGGGGTTTGGGGGTCTTGATCATGATTAGAACGCGCTTTCTTGTGCCTTGTCTGCTGTCCTTGATAGTGGCACTGGCCGCATTGGTCGGAGTGTCCTCTTGGGGCATGTCGGACAGCATCGGAACAATGGTGCGCTCGCAACTTCGCGAAACGGCTGTCCTGCTGAGCAGCTCGACCGGCGACTGGATCAAGGACCGAAGGATTGACGTCTCCTCCTGGAGCGAACGCGACACCTATGCCAAGGCCATGGCAGACTCCTTTGTCGCCAAGGCAAGCCGCAAACTCTCGGTCAAGCAACTCGATCAGATCGTCGCGACCTACGACCACCTGTCCGCCATGCAGCTTCTGAATGCTGAAGGCGAGGTCGTAGTCAGCACATCCGAGAATCTCGCCGGTGTGCCGGTGAACGCCATTGTCGCGACCCTGTCCGGCGGCGAACAGACACTTTACGAGGAAACCGGCGCCGAAGGCAGGAACTTCTACCTTGCGGCCCAACTGGTGGACAAGAAGGCCGAAGCTGTCGCGGGATATCTCGTTGCCGTCTTCGATCTGGATTTCCTGCGGACCTCCCGCTACGGGGTGGTCACGGTCGGTGATGCCGGCGGCGCGCAACTCACCACCGGCGTCGACAAGGTCGATACCCCCGTGACCTCCGCCATGGTGACGTTCTCGGACATGGAACGGGACGGCAAGACCTATGTTTCGGCGATCGCGCCGGTGCAGGGCGCTCCCTGGGCTGTCGAGACCTTTGTGCCATCGGCTGAATTGACCGGTCCGGCATTCGGCATCGCGGTTCAGATGATCATCATCGGACTTGTCGCGCTTGCCGCCATGGCGGTGATCATCGTCGTGCTCATGAATCGGATCACCACGCCGATCGGCAATCTCCAGAATGCCATCACCTCGATCGCCGAGGGCGAATTGGACACCACCGTGCCGGCCACCGGTCGCCGGGACGAGATCGGCTCCATTGCGACCTCTGTTGAATCCTTCCGTGTAGCCCTGATCCACCAGCGTGAAATGGAAGCCGAGCAATCGCATAACCAGCGCCAGCAGCTCGAGCGCCAGCAGAAGGTGGAAGATCTCATCAGTGAATTCCGGTCGACGTCCCAGGGGCTTGTGAGTTCGGTCGAGGAGACTGCCCAGGGTCTGGACAGCACGGCTCAGGACCTGATCCAGATCGCCAAGGACAGCGCGGGTCATGCCACGCAGACACTTACGGTTTCCGACGAGGCGACCAACAACGTCCAGACCGTTGCGTCCGCTGCCGAGGAGCTGTCCGCGTCCATCGGCGAGATTTCAAGACAGGTGTCCCAGACCACGGAAGTGGTCGAGCGTGCCACCAGCGGCACCCGCGTGACCAACGAGAAAGTGGAGAGCCTGGCATCCTCCGCGGCGAAGATCGGCGAGGTCATCACCCTCATCCAGGCGATCGCGGAACAGACCAACCTGCTTGCGCTGAATGCCACCATCGAGGCGGCCCGGGCAGGCGAAGCCGGCAAGGGCTTCGCGGTCGTGGCGGCGGAAGTCAAGGAACTGGCCACCCAGACATCCAAGGCGACCGAAGAGATCAGCACCCAGATCAATGCGATCCAGGGAGCAACCGAGGAATCGGTCCAGGCGATTGCCGAGATCACCGAAACGATGGAGCAGGTCAACAACTACACGGCCACCATCGCAGCCGCGGTTGAGCAGCAGGGCGCGGCCACCCAGGAAATCTCGCAGAACGTTCAACGTGCCGCCCAGGGAACCACCTCGGTTTCCTCCAACATGAGCGAGCTGTCCAGCTCGGTCGAGCACACCTCGAGTTCCGCCGACATGGTGCTCGAAGCCTCGTCCGCCCTGACGGAAAAGACCGAGACGCTGAAGGGCGAAGTCGAGCGTTTCCTCGGCGAGGTCGCCGCCGCCTGAGGCACCGGACCACCTTCACTACTCAATCGGATCAAGCGGGGCCTGGGCCCCGCTTTTTTCGTTTTGCGGGAGACAGGCCGAACACGGTTGCCACAGAAACCCTCAATCCCCGGCGACGAATTAGTGCAGCGTGCCGTCGGGACCGATGCCGAGGCTCCAGGCGCTATCCGACGTCACAGCGAAGTCTCTGGCAACAGGGTGCAGTCCGCCCTGTTGTCGGATTGCGGCTGAAACGGACTTTCCTCCCGGTTGGTTCAGCGGAGTGGCCGTCGAGTGGTGTTTTTTTGCAAGTGCAAGCAATTATTGCAAAAAATGGAAAGCAGGTATTCAGGAATTGAATTTTCAGGCCGAGTGCATAAGCGATTTCTCGAATAAAGTAATTGACTAAAAAATAATCTATATCATCATGAGTCTCGTTATGTTTATGAGATTAGTGATTTTCGGTATTTTAGTTCATCTGCTTTGCTTTTCAGAAGTCTTTGAATTCAAGTTTGTATTCGATGGTGAAGAGGTTCTTTCAGACGATTTTTTGGGAGTTTTCAAATGCCTGAAGATCAACCCACCCGTATTCTCGTTTTCGGCGACAGGGTAAGGGACGAGTATATTCTTCCTCTCGCCCGCCGGGGCGGGTACGGCGAAAACGAAGGCATCAACGAAGACTGGAAGAACCACGATCAGTGGATCCCTATGTCGCGCGACGGCGGCGTCCAGATGACGGCTGACATGCTCAGATGGTTTTTTGCCAAAGACGAGGTTGTCGTCGCAAAAATCAGGACCAGCACACCGGCACTGAAATCGCTTGCGCGGCTGGGCGACTGCAAGCTGTGCAAAGACACTGGCAGACCGGAGAGTTTCCGGACAGCCCAGGTCGCCAGCAAGAACGTACCGGAGGACCTTAAGCTCCGTGTCTCGGATTTTCAGGGATATCATGGCGTTGCCCGGGATGTCTCCCAATCGGAAATCTCGATTGAACTCGAACAACCACGTGAGCGACCGGACGCCATTGTCATCAACGACGCGGGTACGGATTTACGGCGATCCGCCTGCGAAGACCAGAATGCCTTTCTTGCCGCCATGAACGGTTTGCCGGAGAACAGCGGCACCGACGTGATCCTGAAAATGCACCTGCCCCTTGCCGAGGAACTGGCCTGGACGGCATTCAGGGACGCGGTGGGCAGTGCGAGGACGCGGGTGGTGATCGTGGGGGCCAGCGATCTCCGTCTCCACTACAGCGGCGAGACGACGCAAGCCGGCGCCCCGATCGCTCGCTGCCCCAGTTGGGACAGGGTCGTGGAGGACCTTCGTGCGGGCGTGGCTGCGAGGCATGGTCTGCTCAAGACACTCGTTGAGGGCTCGGACGCGCTGATCGTTTTGTTCGATGTGGAAGGGGCTGCCATTCTCGAAGGCACGTCGCCGGACGCACTGAAGATCACCCTTGTATTCGATCCGATGCGGGCGGAAGGCGAAATGGCGCATCTTCTCCCTGGCGACATGGTTGGCAAGATGAATTGCTTTCTGGCCAGCTTCACCAACACATATCTCCGACCGCCGGACGAAAAGCGCGAAACACTTCTTGCCGCAGCAGTAACCGATGCGATCATCGATGCGCGTCTTTATGCGGAGAGTTGTTTTACCGTCGAAACGGATTCGGAGGGGAAGCTGCAACCGGGCTATCCGGCCGTCCGGTCGCTCAGGCAAGACTATGAGGCCCAGTTGCAGGGCACGCCCGAAGGGCACGCTCTACCGGTCTATGTTCAACTTTCCCCCAAGTTGAGTGCCCCTTGCGACGAAACGGGAAATAAAACTTCAAGACCCCAACACCCTCCTGTGCAACTCCTCGCGGATGCGGTGGAAGAGACGCGCGCACCCGGTGAAAGCGAAAAAACTTTCGAACAATTGGCGCACAAGATCGTTAGCGAGGGCATTGAAAAAACCCTGAAAAATCTGCCGCACGGCCGCTTCGGTGACTTGTGGACGGTCGACAGGGAGGAAATCGAAGGCCTTCGGGCTGTGAACACGCTTATCCAGAGTTATCTGGACGATCAATCCGATTCCAAACCCCTGTCGATCGCGGTTTTTGGTCCGCCGGGTGCGGGCAAGTCCTTTGGTGTGAAGCAGCTTGTCGACAAAGACAAGACACCGGTTCTGGAATTCAACCTGTCACAGGTTGGGGAAGAGCAGCTTCCCGGGTTCTTTCACATGATCCGCGACTGTAATCTGGAGAACAAAACGCCGCTGTGTTTCTTTGACGAGTTCGATTCCAGAAATCTCTCTCTTTTGAAGAACTTCCTCGCGCCGATGCAGGACGGCCAGTTTCTCGAGGGCCAGACCTTGCGTCCCGTGGGGCGTGGCATTTTCGTGTTTGCGGGCGGGACCTGTGACACGCTCGACGAATTTGAGTTCGGGCTAGGCAACCAGCCGTTTCCTCAAGACACCAAGGGTCCCGAAGAAAAGTCCGGCCTCGAAGATTTCGAGGCGGCCAGAAAACTGGCAAAAGAGACCAAGAAGGCCGATTTCATTTCCAGGCTGCGCGGGTCCTACGACGTGAAGGGCCCCAATCCGCGCAACGAGCATGATCATGCCTATTTCCTGAGACGGGCGATCCTGTTGCGGCGTCTGCTCGAAAGGCATCTGGACGGCATCATTTCGCAAGTGGACAAACGCGCTTCGATCGAGCCGGAACTGCTCACTGCCCTGATCGGGGTCGACGCGTACCGGCACGGGTCCCGGTCCATGGAGCTCCTCGTGCGCGCATTGGCCCGCGGTCATGCCGGTGCCTCGGTGGGCCGCTCGGATCTTCCGATCGACGGCCAGATCGGCATGCTCGTGGATCTCGATTCCTGGCGAGAATTGTTGGCCGGGCCGGCTGGCTGATTCCGCGCAGACAGCAATTCTCCTGACGTACCCCAATTTCTTAGCGACGACGTGAGGCACACGCCATGTATACCCATCTTCACCCCGAACTGGATGATGTTCCCACGGCCAAGTCCGTTCTCCGCGACGGTCGCATAGGACTGTACCGTGCACTCAACATCGGCCGGCTGGTGGCGGTGACCGGCAGCGGCAGCACCATGACACACGGCCAGCCGTCCTGGGGGGAAATTCCCCATCTCTACAGTCTCAGCGTTCAGACGCAGATAGAGGAGAGCTTTGAGGAGCATCCGTCCCTCAACCCGGTTCAGTTCAAGGATGGAGAAACGGACGCGGAATATCGGCGCCTGATGTACGCCTATCGCACGGATCTGCGCGTGAAGATCGACCAGATTCTTCGGCAAATCCAGACGCTGTGCAACGAAGAGAGCGGTGTGCAGCATCGGGCTCACGAGAAGATCGCTGAATGCGAAGTGCCCTTGCTGAGGATACCGCCGGAATGCGAAATCGACGGCCTGATGCTTCTCAGCCTGTGCGATGCCTTGCTGAAGCGGCTTCCGGATCATCGGGAAAGCGGCGAAACCCGCCTGTTCCGAGCCCGGCACGATTTCGCGAAAAAATTCAGTGCATCCGAGGTCAATGTGATCGCATCGAAGATCGCTCGCGGAAGCAACGAAGCTATAAATTGCCAATCAATTCTGGTTCGTGATCAAGAGAAATACAACGAATTTATCGAAGAATTTGCCAAATTTAAATCTAACAAAGAAGATTCAGGCAAAGTTAAATATGAAAAAAATCCATTTGAAAAGATTGGAAGTTATTTAAAAATATTGATTGAACTCTACTTCAGTCGTGTCGATGACGTCGGGTGCGGTGGCGATGACAAGCGTAGTTTAAAAAAACTGATTTTAGAGAAGACCGATCACTTTGACGGATTTGGGCCCTGGCTCGAACCGCACATTCCTCACGAAAACAATCCTGCACAAGCCAAGGCGGCGCGGGACATGGTCAGCACGCTTCTGAACGACCTGCGTGTTTCCCGGATCGCGACACTGAACTACGACGTTGAAATCGAGCGGCGGATCCTGCGCGACCTGAGGCTGTCAGGGGAATCCGAAGCCACGGATTTCGAGGATCTGTGCGAACAGACCCGCACGGAACGGCCGCACAAGAAGCGCCTTCTGATCGAAAGCGGGGTCAAGAAAGGCGCGGTGTCGATCACGCTCAACTCCGACAACATCGGCGAGATCGTGAATTTCTCGTCCTATTCGAGGCGATACGAAAAGCAGGTCTTGCACCTCCACGGCCGGTTCGACGATCCGGAAAACCTGGTGCTGACGCCGGAAGACTACCTGCGCACCTATGCGCAGCGGGAGATTTCGCGGGAAAGCTTTCGTGAGGCGCAGCAGACGCTGTTCGAAGGAAACGACGTCCTCTTCGTCGGGATCGGCTTCAAGGAGGAGGAGGTCCGCCGGCCTCTGGCGCAGTTCTTCGCCAACGAGACCTATGTGCGCCACGACAGCCGCCGCGCGTTCCTGCTCCGCGAGACGAGCAGTTGCGAAAAGTGTTTCTATCGCGGTGGCGAATGTGCGGATTGTGACCGCAAAGACGAGGAGTTCGTCCTCAACGAGTATCAGAAGCTCAACGTCTACACGGTCCTTTACGGCGGCAAGAACTACCGGACGACCAAGTGCTGGCTGGTGTCTTGCCGTGATGTTTTGAAAGCACACATCGATAAACCGGAAGCAAAGCATAAAAAGAATCCGATGCTTCCTGTGAAATTCTGGGAAAAGATTTTAGCCGAGAAATTTTTTTCGAATAAAAATGAAAACACACGTCAAAAGCAGCTGATAACTAATGGCAACTGGGGGGCTTTCGCCACGGCCGCGCTTTTGCAGGACGCGAATGGATCGTCAGCGCAACTGCTGACGGAAGCGGAACTGACGCTTCTGGCCAATCTGGCGGAGGAGGAGCCTTTAGCGGCCCAACTGCCCGTCCTGAAGATGTTCTTCGACGAACTGATCTCGCGGGTCATGGCCCGTGGGGCCAACCTGGAACTCAAGCTGCTGAAAAAGGAATCCGGCGACTGGTGGGATGCGTGGGGCGAAATCCCGGTCGAACGGCGAGCACTCTATCATCTGGCCTCCAAGCGCATCAGCGGCCGACCGGGCTACCTGTGGGCGCGTCATTGTCCGGTCGCGATGGGGCGGATCGTGGAATTGGACAAAAAAGGCAAGGAACTGAAAGACCAGAGCGGCCATGAGCCGCTGGGACCCGACAACTGGAGGCCTCTCGAAGACGCCATCAAGAACGCAAAGGAACAGTTGAGCGCGCAAGGCTCTAGAGAAATCGAGCTATCGAACGGCAAGAAGTCCCGTACAGAGGTGCAAAGGCGTATCTTGAGGTTCGCCGGCCCGCGGGGGAGCGGCAAGGGAACGCTCATCAGATTGCTGATGCGCGACGAAAATCATGCGCGTCTCTTTCACAGGCACGAGCGGGACTATGCAGGTGCCTTCGTTGCGCATTTGTCGTTCTCCATGGAATTCGCGTCGGTTGCCAAGGCCGTGACACGATTTTTTGCGCGCCACGCCGCGGAACTCCAAGTAAAGCACCATGTCGACGGGGCGGACGAAGGTCTACGACAAACCAGAAAAGAACTGAAGAAATTCTACGACAACAAGCCCCTTACCGGAGCTTTGCGGTTGCAATTCGCCAATCTCTTGCAGGAATTCTCTCCGAAGGAAAGATACAAGCTGGGCCATATTCTGAAGCGGTACAAGGCGGCTGTAACAGGACGCGAAGAAAACGGCAATTCAGTCGAGGAGAGCGTCAAGGATGGTGATATCGACATAATCGCTTACCATCTCTTCATTGCGCGTCGAGAATCCGAACCTAGACTGGTCGAAGAGGCAAAGATCGCGTCGATTGAACAGTTGCAGCCGATCGTCGAACGCAAGCACCGGCTCGACATGATGCGCGAGATGATGGTCAAATACATGGAGCTTGCGCGTGCCCAGGGCGGCAAGCGTCTGTTCGTGTGCCTGGGCGGGCTCGACAAGCTGTGCGACCGGGACGGGGATGCCCACAATCCCATGCACAGGGCGATGTTCCGGATCCTGACGGGAACCCATGGCAATGAAGAGGTTGATCCACCGATGGATCTGGTTCTGATCGCGGGAAGACCTCAGACACCGATCTGTTTCCTGTCGGAGACCCATGACAACATCGATGAAGTTCCGCTGCATCGGCGCAAGCAATACGCGACCTACAGCCAGACCAGACAGGCCCTGAAAGTGTGGCCGCCTTTGGGCAAACCCCGCTGGCGGGACAGGATCATGATCGTGCCGGAATACGATGGCGAAAGTAAAGCCAGTGAAGAACAACGACGGAAAATCCCTCGAAAATTCCTGGCATGGGCCGAGCATCATGATGCCGCGTCGATGCATCCGCGGCAACATGACTACAGCCGCACGGACGGCATACACCGTTCGCTCTGGCACAGTGTCGGCCTGACGGTGCTGGTCTATTGCTGCTGGCGCGAGATCAAGAACGGCAACACGACGATGCCCAGGGACCTGACCTTCGACCACTTTGTTCGCAACCTTGAACGACATGAAAACCGTGACGGCGCCGTCGGCGTGATGAACTACGTTTTCGGCATCTACGGGCTGCTGAATCGGTCGATTGCGGATCTGGAAAACAAACTCGACGATCTAATCCTGCGTCACTTGGTGCTGTTTGGCCTGCCGGTGGAGCCGCCGGTGCTGCTCGCCTGTCCGATGATCTATCGCAGGCTTCTGAGGCACTACGCGCAAAGCCAATCGGAAGAATCAAATACGGATGAGCTTAAGTCCGGCGGCGACGTACGGGAGCCGAACGACGCCCATGACGAGGAAGACTACCGCCTTCGCGGCTGGATGCTGAATGAACTCAAGAAGTCCCTCGCCAGGTTGTGCCGTCGTGCGCTGGTTCTGGAGGTGCATTGCGCCTTTCCAGAGCCGGAAGGGGACAATGTCTCCGATGCAGACCCAGGCCAGATTTTCCTGCATCGGCGCTTTGGCATTCACGGGCAGATCCAGGAAATGGTCGGGCACCGGATGCAACTCGATGTTTCCGATGAGGGCGACCTGAACCATCATCAGATTTCACTGTTTTGCAGCCAGCCTCAGGATCTGCCGACACCCAGCGAGGCTCATTTCAGGATGCTCAAGGATATCCTGGACAATCTGCAGGAGGCAAACCGGAAATCGCTGCGCGTGGCCTACCGTCATTCCGAGGCTGGCATCCGTTTCCGCCGCCGCGAATGGGACCCGAAAAAGCCGAGAAACAATGACGAAGTCGACGCCCGCCAGGCGGTTCTTCATCTGTTCGAGCCGGTTGACGGTGGCGACCACCGGGCGCTTGCCGGTTCCCTGGGGCAGATCCATGCGATCCCGCAGCGACTGCGCGCCGGCTTCAGTCTCGTGCGCAGTGCCTTTTCCGTCGGTTCCCTGTCGCGCATGGAGAACGTCCGGCCCGAGAATGGGCATGAACCGCCGTTCGAGGTCTATCGCGGCTGGCTTCGCGGTCTGATGAATGCAGCCACCGGCTTGCGCATCAATCATAGCGAACTGACATGGCTGCTGAGCGAAACCGTGCTTGAGAAAAACATCGATGAGTACAAGGCAGACAAGGAGCTGATAAAGGAGCTTGTCGCCAAAATTAAAGACTTTGATATGACCCGCAGCGCGGACAATACGCCGAGCGAATTCGAGCAGGCGCTCGAAATTCTCGGGATGGCTGTCAATCCGGAAAAGTTGAAAAGGAACGATCCGACCGAAATCAAGGATCTGAAAGACGGTGCCGCGAATATCGCGCGGATCGTCAGCACAGCGCAGGGCAGCCCTACGACAGAAAATTCGTTTACGCAACGGCAGCGTTCGATTCACAAGACCCTGAGGCACCCGCTTTACCGGGACGAAATCGCCTGGCTGTTCAACGAACGGGCACTTACCAGTTTGATTCAGGGGCGCATCTATGACGCGATCCCCCTGTTCCGCAAGGCGCGGTTCATCATGAGCCACCGGCTGACGCCGACCTCGGACGACAAGGCCTATAACGCGGTCGAACGCCGCATCAACCTGAACCTTGCGATCGCGCAGATCGAGCGCGGCAATCTCACTCTTGCCAGATCCATTCTCGCGGACGTCGAGCGGTCGTCGGAAAGCCTGCCCAAGTCCACACCCAGCCGGCTGATGGGCTATATTACCGGTTACAAGGCCTTGTGCGAGCATCTCGGCGGAAGTTTCGAAGCCGCCAGGGAGGGCTATCGGAAGTCGCTTGATGAGTTTGAGAAACGCCGGGAACTGCGTGCGATCGGAATTTTCAAGCGCCACTTTGGCGACCTTCACCTGGCCAACGGTGACCTGGAGGAGGCGGAACGTGATATCAAGCTGGCCATGAATGCGGCCAGCCAGGCGCAGCAACGCGACATCTGGAATATGGCGCAATCGAGCTATGCGCGCCTGCTGATCGCGCAGGGCAAACTCCAGGAGGCCGGGAGCTATATCCGCCAGATCCGTGCTTATTCAGAAAACATGGGCCTCTACGGCTTGCGCGCGCAAACCTTGCAGATGGAAGCGATGCTGCTGATCAAAAGGGGCGAACTGGGCCCTGCTGCCGGATGCGCCGCACATGCGATTGCGCTGTCCTCACGCTATGGCATGCGCCTGCGCAAATTGTCCAGCCTGGTCATCTACGGAGAAATCCAGCTTTCCCGTGGGCAAAAGGAGGTCGGAATTCACGTTCTTCGAAATGCGAGGACCGAAGCCGAGAAACTGGGCTATCAGCTGAAAGCTGCGCAGGCGGCGGAAGTACTGTCGCGGCAGGACAAATCCCGGCCCCCTGTGGAGATGGAGAGACGGCTTCATTGAGGTCAGGTCAGGCCAGTCAGTGGACGCTAACGTACGGGCACAGGACTCGGCTCCACTAGCCGGAAAGATACAGGAGGGTGGCTCGGAAGAGCACCGCTCCACCTCAATCCCCGGCGACAAAATAATGCAGCGTGCCGTCCGGGCCGATGCCGAGGCGGTAGAAGGTCCAGGCGCCGAAATCCTGCATTTCGGCGAAGTCACCGGCGGTGATGATGCGGAACATCTCGACCTTCTGGTCCGGGGTCAGGCCCTGCAGCGGGTAGCGCGCGAAATAGGGCCAGATGAACATTTCCTGCGGCGTGCCCACGTCCACATGCAGGAAGCCCGCATCCAGCACGTCGGCGAGGATCGCAAGGATCTCATAGCCTTCGCCATCGCCCGAGCTCTGCCGGATGAAGTCGATCGGATCGCCGATTTCACCAAAGGACAGCGTCGGCGGCATCTCGTTGCTTTCCAGCACCATGCGCAGCCGGTTCAGGTCGCCGTTGACGGCAGCTTCCCGCAACTGGGCGTGCATGCGTGCCACCGCTTTGGGCAGCATGGCCGGGCTGTAAAGCACCTGGGGCAGGTCCTGCGGGGCCGCAACGGCTGTTTCATCGGCGCCCGGCACGTCAAGGTCTCCGGCCGCCGGCGCAGGGCTCTGTGTCTCCGGCGCGGGGATCACCGGGATCGTCTCGATCTCGATGGTCTTGGCCGTGGCCCCGGCAGGCAGCAGACACACGCTCACGAGCGCTGCGATCATTGTCCGATTCATCAAGACCGTCTCCTGCTTGGGCCAGACAACCTGCGGACCCGCGCCTGCGGTCCGAAATCAGGGTTCCCTGGCATCGGCGCCCCGTGCCGGGTCTTTCCTTAAACAATTCCTGCGAGGCTGAAAACAGCCTGCCGGACAATATCACGTCCTTGTCAGGTCCCCGAAGGGCCGTTATCGAGAGACACCCTCGCGTTTCAGGCAACAACAACAAGCTGGCGACTGCTGCCGGGCCGGTTTCAGCAGCTCCGGAAAAAAGGACCGATCGTGACATTTATGGAATATGTGCTGATCGGATATTTTGTCGGCATTCTGACCACCGCTCCCGTCGGGCCGGTGAACATCATGGCCATTCAGCACGCGGTACATGGCGGTTTCCGCCAGGGTGTCTACGTGGGCCTGGGCGCGGTCATCGCCGACACGATTTTCGCGGCCGCGGCCATCTTCGGTGTCTCGGCGGTCACCAGTTTCGTCGAAGGCCAGTTCGATCTCATCGAAGTCGTCGGCGGGGCGGTGCTGATCATCTTCGGCATCAGGATCTGGAACACCCATCCGCATCTGGACGATGACGGCAATGGCAGGGATCGCGGCTTTATCGGTGATGCCGCGGCGGCCTTTTTCATGGCGATCACCAATCCCGGTGCGGTGCTGGCGTTCATCGCCATCTTCGGAGCGCTGGGAGACTTCATGCCGGCCCATGGCGACCATCTGGGCGCACTGGTGATGGTGGCCGGGGTCACCGGCGGCGCGACGAGCTGGTGGGTGATGGTCTGTGCGACGGTCTCGCATTTCAGGGGCAGGATCGACGATCACTGGCTGGACCGGGCCAACCACATCGCAGGCGTCCTGCTGGTTGCCTTCGGGGGGCTGATCTATCTGAAACTCGCCCTCGACCTGATCCTTTAAGAACGGCGCGTCGGGCGGCACGTGTGTCGGCCGCATCCAGGGCGCGCAACAAAAAAGGCCGGAACCCGGCCTTCTCGGCATCATCGGAAAAGCGGTTACTGCAGGACGCGGTTGACGGTGTAGTCACCCTGAAGAATACGGTCCGGCAGGCCTTCGGCCAGTTTGGCCACCGCGTCCTCGCCGTAGGCGGCCACGAGATCCGCGAGCGCCGTGAACATGGCCGCATGGGCCACCGCGTCGGCGTCGACACCGTTTGCGATCGCTTCCGCCCAGGCATCGGAGATGAAACCGAGTGCTGCGCGCCGGATGTCCTCGTCTTCGGCAAATTCCGCTTCCATTGCCGCATCAGCGTAGTCGTCGTTTATCATTCGTTTCCTTACCGGTCCTTCCCGAACATCGCGAAGCAACTCCAGCGTGTTCCTGCCCCGAATCTTGTGGTTTGATCCTAACACGGCGAACCGTGCTGATAAGCAACCGTGAACGCAAACTTAACGTCCACCCACAAATTTGATTCAAAAGGTTAACCAACTCGTAACGATTGGAAGATTTCCGTAGCGTCTACCGGCCGTACCGGCTGGTGACGTCGCCGATGATGGTCTCGCCTTCACTCATATACTGTCCCATTGCGAGACGGGCAGCGTCGGTGCATGTGCGATAAGCGACTGAAAATCCACGGTAACCCTGATTGAACCTCTCGATAAAACGGCGGCGCCGGTTTTCGTCGAGAGTTTCCGCGTCCAGAAAGTCTTCCATCTGGTCGCGCCAGCTCGGACTGTCGCTCTCTTCGCAGAGAGGC
Source organism: Roseibium sp. AS2 (assembly GCF_038900065.1). Classification (NCBI taxonomy): domain Bacteria; kingdom Pseudomonadati; phylum Pseudomonadota; class Alphaproteobacteria; order Hyphomicrobiales; family Stappiaceae; genus Roseibium; species Roseibium sp. AS2. The sequence goes on along the minus strand of NZ_JBBMQN010000001.1, from coordinate 8,965 downwards.
CGCAGGAAATGCAGCGCCCCGAAGATTTCCGACAGGCGCATGAGCTGCTGTTCGAAAGGCGGTTCGTCCGCCGTGACCTGCTGCGCGGATACAACCTGCACCGGACACACCAGCAGCGTGGCCGCGACCAGGGTCACCGGAAAACAGCGGAAGTGCGATCGGCTTCTTGTCATGGGCGGATCATGCTGAACGGCTGGCGCCATCGCAAGCGTCCTCGTGAGGTGATCCCAAGAAATGCGGCTTGCCGGTCTGCGGCCCGGCGCTGGCGGGCCGAAAGGGGCACCCACGACAGCTCCAAAACAGGTCCATTGGTCGACCTGTCCTTGCGTCGCCGTCAAAAGGACGGCTATCCTCTCGAGCAGACTGGGAGGAACGGTCTCATGAACAAGAAATGCGGAACGCCGGAGGGCGTCCAGATCCGTTCGATTCTCGTGATCGACGATCACCCGCTTTATTGCGACGCGCTGGCGTCGACACTGGAAAGGTTGTTTGATTCAAGGTCGGTAAAAAAGGCGACATCGCTTCAGGACGGCCTGCGACAGATGAGTTCGCGCGTGCGGCTCGATCTGGTCATGCTCGATCTGAAACTGCCCGACGCCACCGGTATCAGCGGCTTCATCAAGGTGAAGAACAGGTTGCCGGATGTACCGGTCTTGGTGATTTCGGCTGAATCATCCGATGACTCCGTCGGTGCGCTGATGTCGGCCGGCGCCGCCGGTTTCATCCCGAAGGACGCGTCCGTGCAGGTGCTGCAGAAGGCGCTGCTGGAAGTGCGCGAGGGGCGCCGGTTCTTTCCGCCCGGGTTCACGCCGAGCCCGAAATCCCGCAAATCGGATCTTTCGACCCGGCAGATCGCCAGCAAGATCGCCGATCTCACGCCGCAGCAGAGCCGGATCATGAAGCTGATCTGCGCCGGCAAGCCGAACAAGCAGATCGCCTATGAACTGTCCCTGGCCGAAGCGACGGTGAAAGCCCACATCACCGCCCTGCTGCGGCGCCTTGGCGTAAGCAACCGGACGCAGGCCGCGATGATGGTCAACAGCATCAGCCTTGGAGCGGAGCCTCAGATTTCGGATGCTGACGCCCGGGCCATGTTGAGCTGAGGCTCTTGATGTCCCCGGCAGACACCTTGTGCGACAAACCGACGACGGTCGAAATCGGAGTGTCGCACGCACGCGGCGAGGAAGAGGCCGTTCGGGAGGCGACCGCCGGGTTCAAGCCCGGGGGAACCTGCTTCGTTCTCTTCTTCATGCCGGACCATCTCGATCCTGAAAAGGTCGCGGCGCAACTGTCTGGGCGGATGCCTTCGGCGGCCGTGTTCGGCTGTTCGACAGCGGGTCAGATCACGTCGGTGGGCTATGAGAACGATGCCCTGCTCGTGATTGCCTTTCCAAGGCGGCATTTCCGGTGTTCGTCCACGCTCATCAAGCCACTCAAACCCGGCTCCATCGAACGCACGGCCAACCAGGCGCAGGTCCTTGCGGAAAGGTTCTCGCGCACCGGCAACTGGAAGACGGTGGCCTTCGTCATCGCCGACGGCATGTCCAAGCAGGAGGACCTGCTGGTGGCCGCGCTGAACGCCGGCTTGCGGGACATTCCCGTTTTCGGCGGCTCGGCCGGCAACGGCCTCGCCTTCAACGAAACCTATGTTCTTCATGGCGGGGTGGCGCATCAGAACGCGGCGCTTCTTCTGCTGATCGAAACCGACCTGTCCTTCGGCGGTGTCGGCTTCGACCATTTCCGGCCCACAGACCGGCAGATGGTCGTCACCGGGGCCGTTCCCGAAGAACGGCTCGTCATGGAAATCAACGGCGTTCCCGCCGCCCGCGAATATGCACGCTATGTGAATTGCGCGGTCGAAGACCTGTCACCCAGGGTGTTTGCCGAAAACCCGGTTCTGGTGCGAAGCGGCAAAAGCTGGCATGTGAGAGCCATTCAGCAGGTCGCGGACAATGACGGGCTGTGGTTTCTGTCCGCCATTGACGACGGTCTTGTGCTGACACTCGGCCAGGGAACCGAAATTCTGAACACGCTCGAGCAGGGGCTGGAGCAGTGCCGGGGCGAGCATGGCGACCCGGACTTCATCATCGGTTTCGACTGTTACCTCCGCCGGCTCGAGATCGAACAGAACGAACTGGTCGAAGACGCCTCCAGGGTGCTCACTCGCAACCGCGTCTTCGGCTTCAACACCTATGGAGAGCAGCATCTGGGCGTACATGTGAACCAGACATTCGTCGGTGTGGCTTTCTATCCGCCCGAGGACGGCGTGCTTTATTGATAGATGCCGATCAGCCGCTGGAAGTCCAGCTCGAACGCCAGGCGCGGATCATCAACGCGCTCGTCCGGCGGGCAGCCAGGGAAAACGATGTCGGGGGCTCCGCCTACTCCCTGTTCCAGTCGGCGATCGCCCTCCAGGGGGAAGTGTGGGAAAAGACCAGGCATCTGGAACAGGTGCTCGACACGCTGGGCCAAGCCAGCAACCAGCTCAGGATTTCCGAATTCGCCCGGGAGCAGACCGAACGCAATCTTGTGGATGCGCTCGATGCGATGGAAGGCGGTTTCGCGCTGTTCACCGAAGGCAGGCTGGAAATCTGCAACACCCAGTTCAAGAACATGGTGCCGGAAATTTCGGAGGCAATCGTGGCCGGTCTCGGCATTGATGAGTATTTCAATGCCTTGAACAGCAGCGCCGGGGTCATATCCAGCGGTGTGCCGGCCGCCGCGCCGAATGAGGCAAGCGGCGCGCTCAAGCGCAATTCCTCCAGGTATCCGTCCGTTTTCGGATTGAAGAACGACCGCTGGTTTCAGATCACCCAGAAATCCGCCTCCGCCAGCAAGACGGTTCTGCTGTCGACGGAAATCACCAGCATCGTTCTGCAGAACCGCATTGAAAAAGATCGTCTGATCGACGAGCAGGCGGATTTTCTCAAGGCTGCCTTCGAGCATATCTCACAAGGTGTTTGCACCTTCTCGCCGGCCGGATCCCTGACCCTGAGAAACGAGAGGTTTCGAAAGCTGTTGCGCCTTCCGGTCCCGCTGGTGCGCAAGGGAACGGCGCTCAGCCAGATCCTGGAATTCTTTGCCCGCCATGAACTTCCGGCCGAGACCGGGCCGGAGACCGAGAAGGAGTTTCTGGCTGCTGTCGAGCCGGACTGCGAGGGCATCGAGAGAAAGGTCCGGCTGGCGTCGGGTGACATCCTGAACATCAGCATTCATCGCCTGCCGGACAACGGCCTGATCATGAATGTCATGGATTTCACGGCCGAGGCCCAGACGACCGATCTTCTGGAAAGGCGTGTCCGGGAACGGACGATCGAGCTCACGGAAGCCAACAAGCGTCTGCGGTGCCAGAACGAGGAGCAGATCCGGATCGACGAGCAGCTGCGGCAGGCCAAGGAGCGCGCGGAAGACGCGGTTTCGTCGAAAACAAAATTCTTCGCGGCCGCCAGTCACGACCTGCTGCAGCCAGTCAATGCCGCCAAGCTGCTGATTTCGACCATGAGCGACAGCACCCGGAACCAGCCCATTGCGGACACGGTCTCGCGCCTCGAAAAGTCGTTCAAGTCGATCGAATCCCTGCTTCACGCCCTGCTGGACATTTCACGGCTGGACTCCACGGGCACGGAATTGACGCTCAGCACCTTCAATGTGGGGGAACTTCTGAATTCGGTTGAACGCGATTGCAGGCAACTGGCGGAGGAAAAGGGCCTCCGGCTGGATGTCGTTCCGTGCAGCCTCTGGGTGAAGAGCGACCAGCGCTATCTTCTCAGGTCGATCCAGAACCTGATCGTGAACGGGATCCAGTATACCGAGGACGGCAGGGTGCTGGCGGGCTGCCGGCGCCGTGGACCGACCCTGGTCATCGAGGTCTGGGACACGGGCATCGGCATTGCCAAGAAAGACCAGAAACGAGTTTTCACCGAATTTACCAGAGCGTCCACCGATGGTGCCGGCTTCGGCATGGGGCTGGGCCTGTCGATTGTGGAGCGTGCCTGCAGACGGCTCGGTCATACGGTGTCGGTGCGCTCGAAACCCGGTGTCGGGTCGGTCTTCTCAATCACCGTGCCGGTCGTCGAAGCTCAGGAGGAAAGCGACAGCCGGGAGAATGCGGATCTGGTGGTTCCGTCCAGCGACATGGATGTGATCGTCCTGATCGTGGAAAACAATCCGGATGTTCTGTTCGCGACTGCGCAGAAGATCGAGGCCTGGGGCGGGAGCATACTGACCGCCGCATCGACGGAAGAGGCTCTGGACCTGGTGCGGGAGCTCGGGATGCCGCCGGATATCATTCTTGCGGACTATCAGCTCGATGGCGAGGACACCGGCGTGAAAACCATCCTGGAAGTGAGGCGGGAGACCATGAGCGATGTTCCGGCGATCATGATAACCGCGAACCGGGAAGAGAGCCTCGTGAAGGAAAGCCGCACGCACCAGTTCACGATCCTCACCAAGCCCGTCGAGCTGTCCCGGTTACGCCCCCTGATCGACTGGAAGACACGCCGCTTCACGTCGATCGACGGCGAGGACGGCTGACGCCTGTTCCCGGGGCCGGCGGGAATGCAGACATAAGTCTGTGCTGACAGGAAGCATGGTCGGCTTAGGCTAGGGGTTCGTGATAGTTGCAAAGTCGTTGAAAGCGGGAGGCGAAACAACATGCTGCCATCTGCCATGATGCCAAGGAGCATCATTTCATTTGTCCTGGCGGGACTGGTTGTCTGGCTGGGGGCCTCTGCGGGGCAGGCGGCGGATACCTATGCGCTCCTATTCAAGGAAGGCACCCTGGACGCGGTGCCCAGAACCGCGTCGCTCGACTACCGGAGAAGCGTTTCGGCACCCGAGGACCGGTCTCTCGAAACAAGAAGCAACGGCACCATAAAGCTGACATTCACGCCCGGCGACATGGTTGATCTGAATTTCGAAACCGACAGCAAGGCCAGACGGGTCGGGACCTTTCCAGCCAACGTCGGCAATCCGCTGATCATGTATTTTCTTGAATCCGTGGTGAAGGACCTGGCGAGCTTTGCCGGTGGAAGCCCGTACTACATCCGCAACCGGATCAAGGCTGCGCTCCTGCAGGACAGGCCTGTTCGGGAGCGTCAGATCGCCCTGGAGGGGCGCGACGTGGCCTCCCGGTCGATCGTCCTTTATCCGTTCAAGGATGATCCCGCCAGCGACAGGATGCGCGGCGTCGAGACGCTTGCCCTGACGGTCACGGTCTCCGAGGACGTGCCAGGTTGGTATTATGCGCTGAAGGCGGAGACGACGACAGACCGGGGGCAACGCTCGGAGCTGCCCGACACGCTGCCCGCCTATTCCAGTTCGATCGTGTTTCTCAAGCAGGGAGAGACAAAGTGAGGCAAGGCGGACGTATGCGGTCAGACCTGCGCGCCAGCATGACTGTTGCCATGCTTGTTGCAGCCGCGGGTCTTCTGGGGGGGACGATTTCCGGCGGTGAAAGCGCGCGGGCACAGGGCACCATACAGGCACAGTTGAACGACTACCCGACGGCGGCCAGGGCCGAATATGTGTTTGCCTGCATGGCTTCCAACGGCCAGTCGAGCGATGTTCTGCGCCGGTGTTCGTGTTCAATCGACACGATCGCGTCGATCATTCCCTATGAGAAATACGTCGAGGCGGAAACCGTGCTCTCGATGCAGCTTGTCGGCGGAGAACGCATGTCGCTGTTCAGGACGGCGGCCAGCGCCAAAATGCTTGTCGCCGATCTCCGCCGGGCCCAGGCCGAAGCCGACATTCTTTGTTTTTGAAGCAGGGGCCGGCTTCGTTTTTGAAACAGGGGCGGCTTTGTTCTTGAAACAGGGGCCGGGCCCCGCGTTTTGAAAACGCCCTAGCTTTCCTTGTTCTTGCCGAAGACCTCTTCCCAGACGTTGCCTTCCGTATCTTCCGCATGGACGCTCAGGGTTTCGGTGCCATTGTCGTTATAAGTGAAACGAATGACCGGGTTCTCGGACAGGGAAATGCCGCCTTCCAGCGTGAACAGGACATCGTCGCCCTGTTTGACTTCGATGAAGTTGATGAAATGAGCGGAAATGAAAAGCTGCGTGATCTGGTCTCTCTGCAAGCCCGAATAATTCGGATGCCGGATCATGATCTGGGCCTCGCGGCGATTGCTCGTGTCCGCGGCCGGCGGTGCGAAATGTTTCGCCCGGATCAGTCCCATCTGCGAGAGCGCGAGTTCAGGCGATTTCGTTGCCGGGGCGGAGCAGCCCCCCGACGCCTTCACATAGCGCCCGGCCATGACCGGCCCGGCCTGTGTTTCAGCGACCACACGAACGTTGGAATACTGATTGACCCGAACCCTGATCTCCATGTCGAGGGGATGCATGGCTTCACCGAAGGTCATTTCCGCCGCCACGGGAGCGGGGTTTTCGTCGATGATCAGGAGTGCCCGTGTCACGGACGGAGAATTGGGCGAAGGCTGCTTCAGTCCAATGGGCACAGTGGCGGCGTCATGGGCACGATAGGGGGCGTCGAGATCTATGGTGCCGGTGTCCGGTTCCGGGACTGACAGTCCGACAATGTCCTCGCGCAGATCGTTCCAGCTGCCTTCTGACCGCAACGGATTTTCGAGCCTGTCCTGCTCCGCGCCGGTTGCGGCCGAGGACAGGGCAAGAACGGCGCATGATACCGCGATCGGGACAGCCAGTAGCGGCCTCCTCAGACAGCCAACCGTTTTCCGAAACTCCATGATACGTCCTCCCACCATGCCGCTTGTTGAAACCATGCGGGAACCCGGCTGAGGCAAACGGAGGTGCTTCGGCGAAGTTCAGCCTGTTGCAGCGCAAGATCTCGTCAGTGTAACACGAATGGTCCTGCGCCGAAATCAAGCCTTTGGGATGTATTGTTCAACCTTCTTCGTGCTGTGACGCTGGGTTGGTTCCGCCGGAGAACTCCGGAGATGTTGAGCGGGGTCACGAAACGCATGTTTGAGATCATCGTCAGTCTGTGTCTGCTTGGCGACCCCGGCATCTGCCGGACACAGTTGCTGGCCGGACTTGAAACGGTTTCCGAAGAAGAGTGCGTTGCCGTTCTGCAGAACCTGGATCCGGGCTCCCGCCTCAATCCGGCAACGGACTATTCGATCGGAAAACCGGCCTGCCGGGAAATGCCGGACGGGATCGCCCTGGAGGAAGTGGCGCAGGGCGTTTTTGTCCATACGGGAGAGATTTCGGAACCCGATCCCGGAAATCTGGGCGATATCGCGAACCTGGGGGTTGTCGTCGGCGACACCTCCATCGCCGTCATCGATGCGGGGGGCGCCCGCGCGGTTGGGGAGGACCTGTATCGGGCCATCCGGAAAATCAGTGCGTTGCCGGTCGGTCATCTTGTGCTGACACACGTCCACCCCGATCACGTCTTCGGCGCGTCTGTCTTTGCCGAAGCCGGGGCCAGAATCGTTGGGCACCCCAATCTGGCCCGCGCCCTCAGGGACCGGGAACAGTCCTATCTTGAGAGCTTTCGCGCGGAAATCGGTGCGTCCGGATTTCTGGGAACGCGCGTGGATTTTGAGGTTCTGCCACCGTCAGGGATTGACCTGGGCGGCCGCTCCCTGGAACTCAGGTCCTGGCCGATGGCGCACTCGACTTCGGACCTGACGGTACTGGATGTTCAGACCGGGACCCTGTTCACCGGGGACCTGGTCTTTCATCGTCATGTTCCCGTTCTGGACGGGTCCCTGAAGGGCTGGTTGAGCGTTCTGGATGAGCTAGAAACGCTGGAAGCGGTGCGGATCGTTCCGGGCCATGGCAGTCCGTCCCTGCGGGTGGAGGAAGGTCTGGCGCCGGTTCGGGAGTATTTGCGGGTTCTCCAGGACCAGACACGTCAATCGCTCGACGCCGGCAGCCGCATGAGCGATGCCGTGACCGGGATCGCGCAGGACCAGCGACCCCGCTGGGAGCTTTTCGACGCCTTCAATATCAGGAATGCCACGGTCGCCTTCACCGAACTGGAATGGGACTGACCAATGAGACTGACCGGTGGGCATGACCGATGGAAATGACTGGCAGGCGCCCCCCGGGGACATTCAGGGGCGCGGATCAGCCGATGCCCTAATCGGCATGCTTGAGAAGAATTTGCGCCAGGGCGTAAAGGCGTTTTTCGATGAGCACCGGTGTTTCACAGACGTAGGTCAGTGATTTGCTCCGGTCGCGGAAGATACGTTCGTCCCAGTCCAGCTGCTCTTCCAATGCATCGATCCTGTCGAAGTCAGGCGTCTCGGAATTTTCCAGCGCGCGCATTTCGGAGCGGACCCTGTCGATCTTGTCCGACAGGGCGATCTGTTTCAGGGAATAGTCCTCGATCCCCCTGATGATCCGCAGGCGGATGCCGCCGAGGGCGTCGAACACGCGCGCAAAGATGGCGGCCATCTGCACGGGATCCGGGTTTTCGTCCCCCGACGCGAACGCCTGCACGGCCGCGCCGGCTTCCTCGAGCGTTATCCGCCGCTGCGCCAGAAGTGCGGCAAGTTCGGCTGCCTGCGGTGGCAGAACAACCTCTGGGAGACCGGCCGGTCCGTCGGGCAGAGGGGCGGTCCATAAAATCGCAAGAGACAGGGTTTCGACCTTGCGTTGCTGACAGGGCCATGTCGGGTCGTCAAAGGAAGCAGCTTGAACGTATTCAACGCAGCAGAGGCCGAGAAGGACGTTCATAAACAGTATTTTAGAAATAGATTTGATCGGATTCATTCTATTCGGCTCCCTTGTTCCAATGTTAGCGAAACGACCAATTTTGTCCATGCAAAGAAATGCACACTAAGGTCGCAATTGCTTGGTCAAGACCCCCGCCTATAGTCAATCTCAAGGTTGGAAATGCCTGATTTTGATAGAGCGGAGACGTAGATGAAAGTTCGTGCAGCGGTTGCAGTTGCCTCAGGAAAACCTCTCGAAGTCACCACCGTGAACCTTGAAGGTCCGCGCGCGTTCGAGGTGCTGGTCGAGATCAAGGCGAC